>NZ_CP058627.1:1200000-2400000 GCF_013403565.1 Chitinibacter bivalviorum
ACCCAGCTTACCGAGCAAAATGGATAACACCATTGATCGAAAAACGCTGCGTATTGGGGCGCTGCGTTTATCTGAATTACAAGCTGAAATGCTCCCAGCCCAAGGATTAAGTCGTGCCGAACAAGATTGGCTGACCGATTTATACGGTGCAGCCGTGCCGCAATATTTAAGCTGGAGCAAGCTGCGTCATCTCGCACTATCGTTGCAACAAAACAAACATCATTTTGCAATCCGGACATGATTGCCGCCAACAATCAGCTGTAATGAATATAACAACGACGGGGAAAATCCAATGAAAACCCTTTTGTATATTCTGCACAGTGGCCAGCGCTATGGCACAGAAAGAATGGCGCTGGCAACGCTGGCCCAATTGAGCCCCTATGCTGAAACAGTCTTGTTTGCCCCTACGGGGCCAGTGCAACAACTCGCCGCCGAGCAACAAACTACCTGTCTCAGTTTTAACAATAAACGCCAACTCGCCAGTCAGCTGTGGCGCTATTTAGGCCGAAATGAGCTCAGTATTTGCACGACAGGTGTGAGCCAAGCTTTGATCGTGAGTCTACTTTCACTATTGCGTGGCAAATGGCCAGCGCAAATCCATGTCGTGCATGGCGGCACCGATGAAACATTAAGCTACGGGCGTAAACACTGGCTGCAGTGCTTAGGTATTGAGCTGGTGGCCGTTTCTGCATTTGTAAAATCGCGCCTGCTCGCCCACGGCTGCAAGCCACGGCACATCACCACCATTGAGAATTTTCTAATTTCGCACCAAGACCAACGTGCGGCATTTACGCACTCAGGCATTGGCCGTATTTGCATGATGACTCGCATTGACCCCATCAAGCAGGTGGGCGTGGCAATCACAGCGTGGGAAATGCACAGCGCATTACCTGAATTACTTATTTGCGGCACGGGTTGGCAAAGTGAAGAGCTCCAAGCAAAAAGCGCTCATTTGCCGCAAATAAAATGGCTAGGCTTTGTAGAGTATCCGTCTCAAATCCTTTTGGGATGTGACTTATACATACATACCTGCGATAACGAGCCATTTGGCTTGGCTATTTTAGAGGCCATGGATGCAGGAGTACCCGTCCTCGTTCCCGACCAAGGTGGCGCAGCCGCTTTAGTGCAAAACGGGGTAACAGGCTTTCATTACCGAGCCGGGGATAGTGCCGATTTAGCCTGGCAAATCACCCGAATTGCGCAGCTACCCGCGAGCAAGCTCAATCAAATAGTGGCCGCCGCTCACGATCAATTGAAGCAACGATTTTCTGCCTCCGCCCGGATTGCGGATTACGCCCAACTTTGCGGCATTAACGGAGGTGGTCTATGAATACCAACTCCTTAATCAGCGTCGTGGTGATCGGACATAACGAAGGTGCGCGCCTTAGTCGATGTCTGCAGTCCGTCCGCGCCAGCACCTATCAGCCAATTGAATTAATTTATGTCGATTCATTTTCTAGCGACGATAGCATCGCGCGGGCACAAACGATTGCAGACCAGATTTTTTCAGCCCATACCCGTGGCGCGGCGGCGGCGCGCAATACAGGCTTAATGCACGCTCAAGGCCATTGGGTGATGTTTTTGGACGGCGACACCGAGCTGGACCCCGACTTTTTATTGATTGCCTTGCAGCAACTCAAACACCAGTCCACTTTGGCTTGCGTGTGGGGGCATCGCGTTGAGCGAGCACCTGAGCAATCGATCTATGTGCAGGTACTCGATTTGGATTGGCGCTATCGGCCTGGAGAAACCGAGTTTTGCGGTGGTGATGCCTTATTTCGTCGTGCAGCGCTAAGCGAAGTGAATGGTTTTAATCCACTGCTGCTAGCAGGTGAAGAGCCTGAAATGTGTCATCGCTTGCGTCAAAATGGCTGGCGAATATTGCACCTTGATACGCCGATGACCCGGCATGATCTGGCGATCACCCAATTTACTCAATATTGGCAACGCACTAGCCGCGCAGGCTATGCCTATGCAGCCGTCAGCGCCAGCAGTAGAAGCTTTTGGGCCAACGAGGTGAGGCATAACTTAAGGCAAAGCGCCATTTTAATCGCCTTACTGACTCTGCTCGCAGCCGGCGTATTGATGCACGCTTGGCTGGCGCTGGCCGCGGTTAGCTTGCTGGCTGCACTGGCCTTACGCAGCAGTTGGCGCGCACGCTGGCGTAGTGCGCACCTTCCTACATTGCTGATGTATGGGCTACATAGTTGGTTCGCACAAATACCGATTAGCGTCGGTATCTACCGATATTACCGAGATCAATCGGCGCAAAAACCGGCGAGTTTTGGCAACTATAAGGAAGCCAAAAAATGAAAGCGTTACTTTCTTTCTTCTGTACGCCTTGGCTAGGGCTATTACTCGATGGACTTGATCGCTGTCAGCGGGGCTGTGCGTGGTTGGCACTCGCCAGCCGTATTCCTTTATCGAGCAGCAATATCATTCTCGGGCAGGTCGAGCTGCATGGCACGCGGGAAATTCATTTTGGCGAAGGCGCATATATTTATCCGGGGCTCTATCTCGAAACCCAGGAAACGGGGCACATCACCCTCGGCGATCAAGTCGTTATTTCACGCGGCGTGCATTTGGTTTCTCATTGCAAAATAGAAATCGGAGCTGGCTCGATGCTGGGCGAATACAGCAGTGTGCGCGACGCAAATCATCAGCGCGACCCCAAGCTATCTTTACGTCACGCAGGCTTTAGCAAAGCACCGATCATTATCGGCAAAGAAGTCTGGATCGGTCGCGGCGCAATCATTTTGCCGGGCGTACGCATCGGCGATGGCGCCACCATTGCAGCCAATGCCGTCGTCACCCGCGATGTAGCGGCGGGCGCCACCGTAGCAGGCGTGCCCGCCAAACCACTCAAAACCGCCGAAAGGAGTCCATCATGAAAAGCTCGCTGCTGATGGTTGCCTATCAATGCGGCCCAAACATGGGCTCGGTGTCACAAATTGGCTGGGAATGGTATCAACGGATGGCCAAGCGACGCCCGATTACGCTGATTACACATAGCCGCAATCGGGCGGCACTGGAAACAGCAGGCGCACCGCTGCCTGACAGTCACATTGAATACATCGATACCGAATGGCTGGCGGGCCCTCTTTATCGCACCGCTTCGCGGCTTTTTCCCGGCAAAGAACATGCCATTTTCCTACTCAGCTCGCTCGACTATTATTTATTTGATTTTCTAGCCTTACGCCGTGCTCGGCAACGACAAGCACAGGGGCAGCATTGGGGTGTAGTCCATGTTCCAACGCCAGTTAGCTCAGCGGCTGGCACCCGCCTGCATAACTTGGGGCTACCATTGGTGCGAGGGCCACTCAATTGTGGTCTTGGCAATCCAGCGGGGTTTGGTGATGTATTACAACAAGAATCGCAATGGCTGAATCAGGGGCGCAAACTAGGGCAATGGATTGCGGCACGCCTTGAAAAAACCAGTCAGCGACAAATCACGCTCACCGCCACAGCGGCGACCCGCTCAGCGATACCCAAGCAACAGCAACAAATGCCGATGCTGGAAAATGGCATCGACCATCTGAACTTCACGCCCAGCCTAGTTCCTCATCGCCGGCCCACCGAGCCATTGAATATTCTCTTTGTGGGTCGCATGCTTCCCGTCAAAGGGGTGAATTTCCTACTACAAGCCGCAGCACGACTGATAAAGCAAGGTTATCCAATTGAGCTGACCTTGGTGGGTGAAGGCGGAAAACGCTTGGATTGGCAGGCGCTTAGTGTGGCGCTGGGGATCGCGCAATTTTGTCATTTCACAGGCAATTTACCCCTCGCTCAGATCCCTGACTTGATGCGGCAATGCCATGTATTTTGCCTGCCTTCGGTGCGCGAGTCAGGCGGAGCGGTGATTTTAGAAGCCATGGCCTGCGCCCGCCCAGTGATTGCCTACCGTTTTGGCGGCCCAGCCGAGTTAGTCACCCCCGACACCGGGGTATTACTCGACGCAAATAGCCCAAGCGAGTTAATCGAAGCGCTCTATCACTGCTTACTCGACTGCCATCAAAACCCCGAGCGTTGGGCCCAACGTGGCGCTGCAGCAGCAAAACTACTGCATCAACCGCACCCGATGGGCTTTGATTGGGAATACAAAATGGATCTGGCCGAGCAACTGTACGAGCAGATGCAACTGAACGAAGTTTTACCTTCTTGCCACAATGCCCGCACCCTGCACGCATAAAATAAGCTAAATACGCTACGGGGGAATCATGCTAAAAATCTTAATTTTATTGGCATTGAGCATCATACCCCCCAGCTATTGCATCGCTGCCAATCTAAACCTGACCTCCGAGCGTCTCATTGATGCGCAGAACGTGCCGCGTTACGGCCTCAATTTAGGTGGGCCTTCTTACTGGGGTGCTGAGCAACTGCGCGCCAATATTGTCCGTAATCCCGGCTTTATGCCGCTGCTTGATCGCAGCATCGTCATCGTAGAGCAAAAAGAAGGTTGGCAGATTAAAGACAAAGACAGTTGGGTTGGCCGCAGCGACGGGTTTTGGACCGGTGGCAATTATCAAGTACTCAGTGGCGAGCAGGCTGGCGAACAGGGCCGGATACGGGACTATCGCCGTAAAGGGCAAGAAAACGGTTATTTTTGGCTGGATAAAGCGCTGCCCGCCTTAATCATGGGCGATGCGCTTAGCGTTGAAAAAATAAGCTCAACCCAAGCCATCCCGCAATGGTGGAGCAATGGCCGCGTCAATCTTGTGCCCTATGCGGCTTCTGCCTATGCCGCGCGACTACAACCGAGCGCCAATTACCCGGCGCAATTGGCGAGCTACTTTGACACTTTAGGCGGCGAAGCTGGGCGTTTACTGCCAATCAACGGTGAATGGCAACTGCGTTTTAAGGTACGCAGCGAACGCAGTGGCGCCAAGCTGAGCGTGCGTTTTGCCCGCGATAAAATGCCCGCCTTTGTGCAAGAAAATATCGAGCCCAAGAGCGAGTGGCAGAGCGTCAATTTGACCTGGAAAGGGCTAGAGGGGCTTTCCACTGTTGCAGCCCCGCTCTCGCTGACATTTCAAGCCGAGGGTGATGGTGAAATCTGGCTAGATGAGGTGTATTTGGGCGAGAAAGACCCCTTGCCCGGCGGTTTTCGCCGCGCAGTGGTGGATACAGTTAAAACGCTTCGCCCCGGCTATTTGCGCGACTGGCAAGGCCAACTGGGCGACAATGTCAGCAACCGATTTATAGGCGAATTTGAACGTCACCCCATTCGTTATCGCCCCGGCGATAATGAAAGTTTCTTTGCGTATAGCATTCCTGATCTATTTGCCCTGTGCACCCAAGTACAAGCCCAGCCTTGGGTCATTGGCCCGCCCACTTTATCGAGTAGCGAGTGGTTTAGCTTTGGCCAACGTTTGCGAATTGAAGCAGACAAAGCTCAGTTGCGCGAAGTGGTACTCGAGTTTGGCAATGAAAACTGGAATGCCCTATTTCGCCCAGCCGGCCTCAGCGATGTGAAGCAGCACCAGCAGGTCGCAGATAGCGCTTTGGCGGCGGCCAAACGCGGATTTGGCAGCGGCCGTCAGCTTATTACCGTGGTGAATGCACCTTTTTTATGGGGCGACAGCCCTGGCGCCATCGTTAATAGTACTCAAGCCGATCGCGTCGCCGTCGCACCTTATTTTCTGTATGAAATCAGCGGCAATGACAATGAGAAAACCCTGCGCCAGCGTGCTTTAAGCAGCCAGTTGCCCCTTTTGCTCAAGCAACAACAATTGAGCAAAGCCAAAAACAAACAATTAGCCATTTATGAAATCAATTTTCATAGCACCCTGGGCAATGCACCTGCCGCCTTGCGCAATTCGATTTTAAAAAATGCCATTTCCGGTGTTGCCCTCGCACGGCAACTCATTGACGCGAGCTTGGCAGGCTTACGCGAACAGGCGGTGTATAGCTTGGCAGGGTTTAGCGTCAAATTAGATAAAAATCTCGGTGATATCGCCTTATTTGGTATTACACGCGATCTGGCACAAGCCAATCGTTTCCGCCCTACAGGGGTGGCTTTGGCCATGCTCAATGAAATCGCGGGCGGCCAGGCCCATAGTCTGCGTTGCAATGGGGAGCTGGCCGCCTGCAGTCAAATCTCTGCGATCTTGTTTAAAGATGCCGCTCGCATGCGTTTTGCCATAGTTAACGCGGCTGAGACAGCCCACACGATGAATTTGCCATGCGCCAGCAAAGCCATCACTTGGGCCTTATTGGATGGCAGCCAAAGCGCCAACCATGAATTAGAAAGCACGCGTTTGATACGCCGCGGCAAAGTCAATTGCGCCCAAAATCAAGCCAGCATAGTGCTCCCCCCTCAAAGCCTGCTGATCGCCAAAGAGGAGTGATGAGCATGCAATTTATCATCTACCTTGCGCCACTTTTTACCATCTACCTGCTGATGCAGCGCGATACGCGTGAGGCACTGATTCGTGGCTATTTACCAATCTTATTGCTTCTTCCCGACTGTTATCACGCCATGACTCCTGGTTTGCCCGACCCCAGTTTTAATCAGGCGGCGATACTGCCGGTGTTTTTGGCTGCGATCTGGACGCAAAGACAAAATTGGCAGCCTTCTTTGACCGATTTATTGGTCATCGGCTTTGCCAGTTGCGTGGCTTATTCGGAATACAGCAACACCGGCTATGCCGAGGCGCAAAACTTGATGTTTGCGATGCTGGCCTCGGTACTTGCACCGTATTTATGTGCACGTTGGTGTTTACGCTCACTCAATGACGATATTGCTTGTGCTCGCGTCTTTGTGATTTGCTGCGTGATTGTCTCGGCCCTATCGGTGTATCAATTTCGCTTTGGCATCAATTTATGGCATTTATTGCTGGGTCCATTTTTTCCCGGCCAAGGTGATGGCTGGGTTACGACATTTCGCTATGGGGTCGCTCGGATTGCAGGCCCATATTCGCATGCCATTTTGGCGGGCATTATGCTGGCCATGGCTTGGCGGCTTGCTCGCTGGCTACAATGGGGTGCTTGCTGGGAAGATAAAATCCGTCACTTTCGTCTTCCCGGCAGTAAAACACAGTGGGTGAATGGCCTGTTATTGCTCGGCATGATCATGACGATTGCGCGAGGACCTTGGCTCGGCAGCGTCGTTGGCGGCATTTTACTCTGGGTGTCGCACGCGACTGACCGCTCCAAACGCCTGAAATGGGTGCTGGCGATTTTCGTGGTGGGCGGCGTCATCGGCCAGCTAACGCTGGATGCGTACCTCGACATCAAGCCTGGCACGGTGATGACGCAATCACAGGAATCTGCCTTTTATCGCAAAGAGCTCATGGATAAATACCAAGCGATTGCGCTGGAACACGCGACATTTGGCTGGGGACGCAACACTTGGCCCAAAGTCGGCGGCATGGAGTCCATTGACAACTACTACCTGCTGCTCGCCTTAATGCATGGCATCGTGGCGCTCACGATTTTATTGTTTGTCATGGCTTGGATGACTACGCGTTTGATTAAACGCGGTTTAAATGAGCCAGCCGGCCCAGCTTCTTTACCCTTTACCTTTGCCGGCATTATTGCGATGGTTTTTGTCTCGCTTGGCACGGTGTATTTGGGTGAGCAACCCATGCCGGCTTTTTTCTTCATCATCGGGTGGGCCGAAGCCTATCTGCAACGACAACACGCTCCGGTACTGGTGAAAAATACTACGCAGAAGCCAAGCACAACTACGTCATTTCGCCATGTGATGAGCTAATAAATTATAGTTTTACAGTTGCGCCACAATTGACTCGCCTGCTTTCGCAATAATGATTTAACGCGCTAAGGAGGTGCATGATGAAACGACATCACAAACTCATTTTATTGATGGGAACACAATTACTTGCCGGGTATACCGTCGTAAACAATGTAATCCCTTGGTCTTACTACGGTACCCCCATCTCTGGTCAGTTTTTCAATAGCAGCGGCAAGCCCACCATCACCGAATTTACCACCACCATTCCCAACACATTACCCAGCCTGCCCAGCGATTTGGTGAGCAAAGTCAATTACACCCTACCCGAAGGCAAAGACATTCGCCTTAATCCGCAGGGCCTCATGCCCGATTCGGATGACAAAACCAATATCCATTTCAGTCAAACCGCAGAAGTCTGGGTGACTTTTTTGACTGAAGGTGCGGGATATTTGAATTCGGTGGGTTATTTCAGCTATGACACGGCTAATCCACCCCAAACCCGCGCTCAAGTGCAAGAAAAAATGATCCTGCCGAATGCCTCGATGCCTTCGCCCTTAACTGCGGCGACAACAACGGGCAACACGGTCTATCTGGGCACATTTCAGCCAGGCCAGTCTTTAGGCTTTATGATTGTTGCCAATGGCTGGTCAAGCACGGGCCGCACAGTCAATGGTGTTCGCGTACCTGGGGTTAAAGATTATGCCGACCCGAAAGCGATTTTTTACACGCTACGCCAGCTCAATCCAGAGGCCTCTGACGCGCGCAATTTGAATACGCACACCCTCATCCTGAAAGATCTGAGCAATAGCGGGCCGAGCTATCAGCGCCTCGTAATCGGCTTTGAAGACATCAATCGCGAAGTCGGTGGCGACAATGATTTTAATGATGTCGTACTGGCCATTCATGTCACCCCCAAAGTATCAATCAGCAATATTGATACGATCAGCACTTTGGTGTCCAACACTGACCCCGATACCGATGGCGATGGCGTTAAAGATTCACTCGATGAATTTCCAAACGACGCCAGCAAAGCTTTTAGCCATTGGTATCCAAGCCAGAATGGCTGGGGCACCTTGGCCTACGAAGACAGTTGGCCCGCTAAAGGCGATTTTGACCTAAATGATTTGGTGATGCGCTATCGCACACGGGAAATCATGAATGCCTCACGGCAAGTGGTTGGGCTTGAAATGGATTATCGCTTAGACGCTCACGGCGGCGTACTTTCAACTGGATTTGGCGTTCACTTACCAGGGGTTGCGGCCAATAAAATCAGCAGTGCGAGTCTTCAAATTAATCAGGCCACGGCGCAAGCAGTCAGCCCCGAAAGCGGCCAGAGCGACGCGGTTTTGCTGCTGTATAACGACATTCTGCCGTATGCAATGCAAACTAAGTCTGGCTGCGGCTTTTTTAATACCGAAATCGGCTGCCCACGCCTCCCCGGCACAACCTTTCATATGAGCGTCAATTTCACGACGCCACTGGCCAGTAGTTTATTTACCTCACCTTATAACCCATTTATTTTCCGCACCGACAATCGCGGGCAAGAAACCCATCTACCCGGTAAAGCACCAACGGCAAAAGCAAACACAGCGTTTTTTGGCACCGTTAGCGATCGCAGCGTCGTGGGTACAACTTACACCTATATGGATGCCAATCGCTTGCCATGGGCACTCGATATTCCCAGCGAATGGGACTACCCCAAAGAGAAAACCGACATAGTGCTCAGTCACCCGGGCATCAGTGCATGGGCCAGCTCAGGCGGCAGCAGCAATACCGACTGGTACTTTAATAATTTAGTCCGCAGCCTACTGTACCTCGGCCAATAAAAGGAGCAGATCATGTCGAACCTAACTCATGCTTCAATTGCGAGCACCTGTACTTTGTTGCTGCTGACCGCCTGCGGTGGTGGCGGTGGCGGCAGCCCTGCGCCCGCACCGACCGCGGCGCCCACAGCCAGCCCCAGCCCAACGACGGCCACAAGCTACAACTCGCTCAGCGAGGTCAAAGTGGCCGCAAATATGAATTGGCAATTAAGCGCCACAAAAAGCATCCCCATGGCGGTGAAGTACGCCGATAACAGCGTGGCTGCCGGGGTGGTGATTAAATTATTTACTTACAGCACCAGCGACCCCCATGCGAGCACAGCACCAACTGATGTGACATCAACACCGACCGAGCCCGTGCCTGTGTCGTTGATTGATAGTGTCATGACGGATGCCAATGGTCTCGCCACTTGGCAAGTATCCTTGCCCGGCCAACAAACCAGCGTGCTCGCGATCATCAATGACGGCACGCATACCAACACCCAAATTATTCAACTTAATCAAACTGGCCAAATTGCTTTAACTTTATAAACAAAACAGGTGGAAAGCTGGAGGAGATAATTTGCTGTATTCAAATGAAGGCGACCCTGTGCGGTCGCCTTTTTATATCGAATGAAATCGTATTTATCGCGCCGAATTCAAAATGATTTTGCAATCTCGACACAAGTTAATCCGCACGCAGGGCTTAAATAAACGCATAGCTTGCGCAAGGAGTACATCATGCCCACCCAGCACCGGATCGCTTATCTGGTTAGTCAATATCCAGCGGCATCGCATGTCTTTATCTTGCGCGAAATTCTTGGCCTGCGCGCTCGCGGCTTTGAAATCCACACGGCCAGCGTCAACCCTGATACTCGCGCACTTGAGAGTTTGCCCGCAAACGAGCAAATCGAACAACACAACACACTGGTCATCAAAAACTGGCCTCGTTTGCAGCTGGGTTTGGATTTACTACTCGCCATCTTTCAATTCAAATCACGTACATGGCGCGCCCTCGCTCAAAGTTGGCGCTTAGCTAAACCGGGCTGGCGAGGCCATGGTCTAGCTATGGCCTATTTCATTGAGGCCTTATTGCTAGCTCGCTGGCTCAAAGCACGCGATTTGGACCATCTGCATGTTCATTTTGGCAATGAAGCAGCCTTAGTTGGCGTACTGTGCAAAACCCTGAGTCATTGCCAACTCAGTTTCACCATTCACGGCCCAGATGAATTTTATGATGTGCGTGGTCAGCAGTTGCAGGCCAAAATTAGCCATGCCGATTTGATTATTTGTATCAGTCAATTTGCTCGCAGCCAGTTGATGCTGATTTCGAGCGTCGCAGACTGGGCCAAAATGCAGGTGGTTCGCTTGGGCATTAATCCCGAATACCAAGCTGGTGCTGTCACTTTGCCAGCAGAAAACACCCTGCTTTGTGTTGGCAGGCTAGTACCCGCGAAAGGGCAACGCGTCTTGCTTCAGGCGCTGGCTGAGTTGGCTCGCGAAGGGCTGCGCCCACAATTGACCTTAGCTGGTGGCGGCGCAGATCAAGCCGAGCTAGAGCAACTCGCTGCGCAATTAGGCGTTGCTGAACAGGTATGCCTAACCGGCCCCTTAAGCAGCGAAGCTACCCGCCAACTTTATCGTCAAGCCAAGGTATTTGTTTTACCTAGCTTTGCTGAAGGCATTCCAGTGGTGCTGATGGAAGCGATGGCCAGTGGCGTGCCGTGTATTAGCAGTCGGATCACGGGCATTGCTGAATTAATCGAGCACGAAAAAGAAGGCTTGCTGATTCATGCCGGTGACAGTCACGCCCTGGCGCAAGCGATCAAGACACTGCTTTTTCAGCCCGATTTCGCACGCAGCCTAGCCCTAGCCGCTCAGGCCAAAATCAAGCACGCATATCACTTGGAGCGCAACCTAGATCAACTAGCGCAGTGCTTCAGTGCATTTAATCGGGAGCCACATCATGCTTAACTTTGCCATGCACGCTATACGTCAAGTGGTATATCAACAAGCACATGATCATAAAAGGCTTGTCGGGCTATACCGTAGGCTATGTCGCCCATTTGGTCTGGAATGGGCACAATTTCTCAAGCGCTGGGGCGGGTTTCAAGCCATCGGTGAGCACTGCGCCATCAATATGAATGTGACGATCACTGATCCGGCCTACGTCAAGCTGGGCAATAACGTTCACCTCAGTGGCTGCACGCTGTTTGGTCATGACGGCTCGGTCAATATGGTCAATCAAGCCTTTGGGCTCAATTTAGATCACGTGGGCAAGATTGATATTCGTGACAATGTCTTTATAGGCCATCAAGCCATCGTGCTGCCGGGCGTCACGATTGGCCCCAACGCCATTGTGGCCGCCAATTCGGTGGTCACTCGTGATGTGCCGCCCAATACTGTGGTTGGAGGCGTTCCCGCCAAAGTACTGTGTACTTTATCTGAATGGATAGCGCGCACCCAAAAAGCCAATACCGATATGCCCTGGGCGGAGGAATTCGCCAAACGCCAGCATGTACTCGAACCGGAAAGTAGCGCGCTGCGTGCCGCGCGCCTACAGGCTTTCTTTGGCGAAGGAGCGCATCATGCTCATTGAAACACTCCAATCGACCCTAGGCTTGGCCAGTATGGCCGCGGCCATCTACACCCTGCCTGGCAGTTGGGCGCTGGCAAGATGGACTTGGGCTGCTCGTCACCCTATGCCATCTGTACAAGGCCCCTCTTCAAACGAAGCAATTTTAATTTTAGTGCCGGCACACAATGAAGCGGCGACCATTCCGCGCACACTCCCCCCCTTAATGGCGCAATCCAAACAAGATGGCAACAGTGTCGTCGTGGTCATAGCAGATAATTGCACCGATCTCACCGCGCAGATTGCTCGTGATTTGGGGGCGATCGTTCTGGAACGCCACAATGAAACCGCTCGCGGCAAGGGCCATGCTTTGGCTTATGCCTTTCAGACCTACCCTGATACCGCCTGGTATTTAATCGTGGATGCGGACAGCAGCTTAGATGACGATTTTTTATTTAAATTACGCCAGAAAATCAGTGAAGATCCCGCCGCCATCCAAGCTCGTTACACCCCCGATTGCGCAGCTGACGACCCACGCGCAACGCTAAAGCATTGGGCATTACAAGCATTTAATATTAACCGCCAGCGCGGCCGGGCCAAGCTGGGCGAGAGCGTGAGCCTACTGGGCAATGGCTTTGCATTATCGGCAAGCACCTTAAATCAAGTGCCCTATCGCGCGGGTTCAATCGTAGAAGATTTTGAATATCAATTGGCGCTCCAAGCTGCGGGCTTAAAAATTAGCTGGCTGGAAGAAGTCGCCGTCCACGGCGAGATGCCAAGTGGTAGCGGCGAAAAAACTCAACGCGTCCGCTGGGAAGGCGGCCGAATTGCCATGCTGCGCCAACATTGCCTTCCCTTACTCAAGCAAATCACACAAGGCCAACATCAGGCTTGGTCAGCGTTGCAAGAATTAATGCTTTTGCCTTTAAACCTGCACGCTTTGTTATTACTCATCGCCTGCTTAGGCAATAGCTGGACCAGTCTGATGGGCGTAATCGGATTGTTAATTTTAATCGCTCACGCAGGTTTTGCGCTGTCCGAATTACCCGCTGGTGAACGTAGCACGGCACTGTTGAGCCTACCTCGCTACCTAATTTGGAAACTGATTCAACTGCCTGCTATTTTGCGCAGCAGCACCCTTAATAGCCCATGGTTACGTTCGGAACGTCAAGCTGAAAGGAGTCGCCCATTATGAAACCCGCCCCAGTCTTTGATTTAAGCGTCATTGTGGTCAGCTACAACAACGCACCCGAGATCACATCGTGTCTATGCAGCATTCAAGCCGCTTGCGGTGCGCTACGGTACGAAACATATGTCGTCGACAACGCCAGCAACGATGGCTGCGCAGAACTTGTAGCGCAAAACTTCCCCGATATCACCTTGATTGCAAGCCCCGTCAACCTTGGATTTGCCGCCGGAAACAATTTAGCTTTTGCACATGTCAGAGGGCGCTATATCGCCCTGATTAATCCAGATGCTCGGCCAGCGGCCGAATCACTGGCGGAGGCTGTCGCGTGGATGGATGAACATGCCCAAATCGGTTTGGCCGGCGGGCAATTATTAGATGAAGAAGGCCACAATCAACCTTCTGCCCGCTGTTTTCCGTCACTACTCAATGATTTTCTCGCTATCAGTGGATTAGCGGCAAAATTTGCAAACAATCGATTTTTTGGCCGATTTGACCGAACCTGGGCCAACCCAGCGGAGGCGGCACAAGTCGATTGGGTGCCCGGAGCCTTTGCCATAATTCGGCATCAAGCGCTGCGCCAAGTCGGGCATTTTGACGAGCGATTTTTCCTGTATTACGAAGAAGTCGACTTATGTCGCCGCTTAAAGCGAGCAGGCTATCAAATTTGGTATCAGCCTCAGTGGCAAGCAGTGCACATTGGCGGCGTCTCCTCGCGCCGCGTGGCAGGGGAACATTTTAATCGCCATGGCAGCCAGCTTTCCTTATGGCGAATGCGCAGCACTTTACTCTACTACCGCAAACACCATGGCTGGCTAATAGCCAAACTCGATAATCTGCTCGAGCAAATTTGGCATTTCGCACGTCAATGCCGTAATGCGTGGTTTTCACAGCGCGCCCAGGCAAAAGAAAAAGCGCAGGAATCCACTGCATTGCGTCGGCTATTGCAACAAGCCTGGGGTGACACCGCAGGTGGCCAACGCTCCCCCCCCACACCTTGGTAATGCGGAGCGACATCATGTTCGATTTGATCCGCGAAGATTGGCAAACCTACCAACGCGACCCTTGGCGGCAAGGGCTTTGGGTCATGCTGGTGTATCGATTTGGACGCTGGCGTTACGGCATACGCAATCGACTGGCGCGCAAACTTTGCTCAATTATTTATAAATGGCTCAAAATTTTCAGCCAGATCTTGACTGGCATTGACCTGCCTTGCGAAACGACAGTCGGGCGACGACTGCGCATCGATCATTTTGGTGGCGTGATTATCAGCGGCGATACCATCATCGGTGACGATGTCATTTTGCGGCATGGCGTGACTCTGGGCTTAAAACATGAGGGTGAGCGCGGCGCACCTAGGCTAGGTGATCGAGTTGAGGTGGGTGCTGGTGCCAAAATACTTGGCCAGATCCATATCGGCGCGGGGGCCAAAATTGGCGCCAATGCGGTGGTGTTAAGCGATGTGCCCGCAGGCGCCATTGCCGTTGGCATCCCGGCCAAAATCATTCAGGCCAAGGAGTAGCACCATGCTCAATCCGCTCAAGTTATTTCGCTTTAACACCGCCAGCCCGAGCATGGAACTCGAGCACGAGCCCATCGATCAATTACCGAGCCCAGATATTGTCCGTAACCCACAACAAATTATTCGGCTACTCCAGGATATGTCCTCACCATCCGAACGCATCCATGCACTCGCATTATTCGAAGGAAGTCGTTCCGCAATTGGAATATGGGATATGCAGCTTCAGGTCGATCGCCATCAGTGTGATTTTGAAGTCATCCCACAACGAGGGCAACTCATTGGCAAACACCTCACCGTGATCGCCAATTGGCATGAATATCGAATGGCTTTTTCCAGCCCAATCGTCAGTCAATACAATCAACACCACTTCGCCTTTGACATACCCAGTGAAGTGATTCAACTGAGCGGCCGCAATTTCTATCGCGTTCATCCAGCACACAAAACGCTGGCTACCTTGCTCAACGCCAATATCCAGCTCAAAGGCGAGTTGCATGATCTAAGTGAGGGCGGGATAGGGATCAAGCTAGATGCATTGCAATTAGCGCAATTAAGCGCTAACGCCAGCAATAAACTCATTATTGAGATTACAGGTCAGCGCATTGGCATCACCCACTTTAGCATCTGCAATATTCAGACCCCACATCAAGAGCGGCTCAGTCGGGTCGGCTTAGTCTTTGATGAGATGGCTGCGGCAGAGCAATTCAAGCTACGCAGGCTGCTACTGCAACTGCAAACCCGACATTAAGTTTTACACTCCCGTCACAATCCCCACCCCCTGCTCGCCTTTAATAGCACTAAGACCTCTATCGGTTCTTTCGCTAAGGAGAGCATCATGAATTTGATTAATCAACACGAACAAGATGACCTCACCATTATCTCGTTCAATGTGAGCAACCTCGATGCCAGCAATGCCGATGCATTTCGCAAACAGGTTCGCCCGGCCCTCGAAAAATCAAAAAAAGTTGCACTGGATATGTCAGTTTTGCAATTTGTCGATAGCTCGGGGCTCGGGGCTTTGCTGTCTTGCTTGCGCTTTTGCAATGAACAAGGCGGTAGTTTTGTGTTATTTGGCCTGCAGCGCCCTGTCACTGCGCTCTTTGAATTAATGCGGATGCATCGGGTCTTTAATTTGTTTGATTCCATTGATGAAATCGTGGGGGCAACATCATGAAAGCCCTCATCCTCGCGGCGGGCAAAGGCACACGACTGATGCCATTGAGCCGGGATTGCCCCAAGCCCATGCTGCCTATTTTGGATAAGCCGGTCCTCGAATGTCTGATCGAACACCTCGCCAGCCAGGGCGTCGATCAAATCATTATTAATACCAGTTACCTCGCACCAGAAATCGAAAATTATTTTTCCAGTGGCCGTCGCTGGGGCGTGGAGTTGGCATTTAGCTACGAAGGCTATGAAGAGGATGGCCAATTGCATGACGAGCCATTGGGTTCAGCCGGCACCATTCGGCGCATTCAACAGCATTCAGCCTTTTTTGACGACACATTTATCGTGATGTGTGGTGATGCATTATTGGATTTGGATTTACGTGCATTAGTGGCCGCACATCACCAAACCGGCGCACTAGCCACCTTGGCGCTGATGCGTGTACCGAAAAATAAAGTCTCGCAATATGGCGTAGCCGTGCTCGATGATTTAGGCCGGATTATGTCATTTCAGGAAAAGCCCAAACCTGAAGAAGCGTTAAGCGATTTGATCAATACTGGGGTGTATGTGTTTGAACCCAATATTATCAAATACATTCCAGAACATACCCCATATGATCTTGGTAGTGAAGTCTTTCCGGCGCTCGCCCGAGATGGTCAAGCTATCTACGGGGTGGAAATGGATTTTGACTGGATCGATATTGGTCGCGTCTCTGATTATTACAGCGTACAAATGCGCGCCATTGCGGGCGAATTGGCCACCGTAACGCGCCCTGGGAAGGAAATCTTGCCGGGTGTTTTTGTCGGCGCGAACACCCGTTTTGATCCACGTCGCTGCCATATTGAAGGCCCCATGGTCATTGCCGACAGCGTGACAATCGAAGATGGCGCAACCTTGATTGGGCCACTGTATATCGGCAGAGGCTCAATCATAGAACGCAATGCAATGATCAAACACAGCTTAATCTTTGATTACACCCGAGTGGGAGCCCAAGCGAGCCTAAGTAATATGTTGGTCAGTGGCCGATGGTGCGCATTGCCTGATGGATTCACCATCGATCCGCAACGCAGTGGTATTTCGTGGATTCTTGCCGATAGCCGTACCCCACGCAAAAACATCAATCAGCATGAGCAATTGTTTCTGGAGCAAATCAACGATTTCCCGCCCGTCACCGAATTAATCGAGCAGCTTAATCGCGAACACTCATTTTCGCGCCCGTGGTAAATCGAACCAAGGCGAATGACCATGTCCACCAACCTATCGGCAGCTGGGATCGGCATCAAACCGCTCGTTAGCCTGCGCCAACACCCCAAGCTGGCGGTTATTAGCTGCCTGTTGGTGTTGATCGCTAGCCTGCCATTGGTATGGATCAAAGGAAAACCCAATTACAGCAGCGAAGCGGTCGTACAAGTCGCGCCGCGCTATATGAAAACGCTCAAAGACGACAACGAGCTCGATTTTCAATCTAATTCACAATACCGCCAGTTTGTGCAGCAACAAATGAGCACCTTGCTGCGCTACGACATTTTGGCGGACGGCATGAAACGCGCCAAAGTACCCTTTCGGCTCGCCGCCGAATCTGAACAATACGCAGTTGATCGACTCCGCAATTTATTGCAGGTCGCGGCTGTTCCCGATACCTATATGGTACGGATCAGCATGTACGGTCAAAATAAAGCGCAGATGGCCCCATTGATCAATAGTGTCGTGAATGTGTATCTAGAGCGCGCCCGTACCGAACAAGTCTTTGGCCGTGATGACCGCATCAGCAAATTACAAAACCGCCAAGCCGAATTACTCAAACTCATTGATGAAAAATCCGAGCGGCGCAATCAAATCGCGGGCGAGCTTGGCATTGCCACCTTTTCAGCGGAAGCCGGCAATCCCTACGACAAAGCCATTGAACGGCTCCGCGAAGCACTGGCCGAGGCCAAAATCAAACGCTTTGATGCAGAAGCGCACGAGAAAGCCTTCCATCAGCATGGCGACACAGACCCTTCGGTGCGTTCAATCATGGAAAGCGTTTCGGTCGATCCGGGGCTCAATAGCCTCAAAGCCAGCCTGAACAATCGCCGGGCCACGCTCGTGTCAGGCATGGCGGGGCTCACCGCCAAACATCCGGGTTATGAACAAAGCCAAATCGAATTGGGCGATATTGATAACGAGCTCAATCGCCAAACTGACAAACTGACCAACTCAGTGCGCCGCAATTTAGAAAGTCGCTTTGCCACAGCGAGCACACAGGCCAAACAACTGGAAGCCCAGCTCCAATCTGAGCTGGCCGAGCAGGAGAAATCGCGCGGTCATTACGCAACTTTGTTTAAAGAAGCGAATGAAATATCTGGTCAAATCACACAAACGCGCAAAGAAGTAGAAACCATCCAAGATCGGCTCAATTTCTTTGCTGGCGAAACCAGCTCGCTCGGTTTTGTCCGCTTGGTGAGCGCCGCCCTGCCCCCCGAAATCCCCCAAGGACCTGGCTACAAAAAACTACTGCTGATGGCGATTTTAGCGGCATTGGGCGCAGGGATATTCATCCCTATTTTGCGCGATCTGCTCGATCGCACCATACACGCACCGAATGATGTGATCAGCAGCTTTGGGTTTGCGCCGGTTGGCTGGTTAATTCAAAGCAAAGATCATGATAGTGCGCTGTTTCTTGACAACCAATTGCGCCGCCTCGCCAGCGCCTTGATTCGCGAACAAGATCGCACTGGCATTCGCATTTTTGGTATTTCATCGCTTCAACCCGGCGGCGGTGCTAGCAGTTTGACGCAACAATTAATGAACACCTTCCAAAACATGGGTATTGCAGCGCTTGCGGTCGATGCCAACGCGTTTAGTCGGGATAGCTTTTTTGATCAGTCCACCGAATACACCATCGGTGAAGACTTACCCAGCCAATTAGCTCAACTGAATAGCTTACGGCTCAAAGCCAACGGGCGTCATCTGCAAGCGATCGACAAACTGGGTGTTTCACTGGAGAAAATGGCCGAAACCTTCCGTTTTGTCTTGGTGGACGTGCCCCCGCTACTCGTCAGCGGAGATGCCGAGCTCACCCTGCGCGCCACGCCTGCGATATTGGCTGTTGTGGAAGCCGAAGCGCAAAGTCGTGGCGAAGTAACGCGTGCTGCGCGGCTGCTTCAGGGCATAGACCCGGCCTCAATCGGCGTCGTCGTTAATCAAGTTCGACCTTTGGATGGCGGTGGCTATGTGCGAGATTTGATGACCGAATTTATAGAGGGCCGCAAAACGGCCAAGGCGGGCAAATTAACCGAGCTCTGGCTGACGGCCCAAGTCATTGGCAAGGCTTGCCGCAGTTTAATGCAAGAGCTCTATCACCCATTACGCTTTAGCCGGAGATCAAGCCATGACACTCTCTGACCTGATTGATCGCATCTATATTATCAATTTGCCTGAGCGAAATGATCGCAAAGCTCAAATTAGCGCCGAGCTCAACAAGCATGGTATGCACTGGCAAGACAACAAAATCATATGCTGGCCAGCTATACGCCCCCATGATGCTGCAGATTTCCCTACTCTTGGCGCACATGGCTGTTTTCTTAGCCACCTTGGCGCGCTCAGAGATGCGTGTCAATTATCGCAGGGTTGGGTGCTCATTCTGGAAGACGATGCAGTCTTACTCCCTCAGCTAACAGCCGCCCTGCCCGACTTAAAACATTTGATGGCCAGTGATCAGGCCGATCTGATTTATCTGGGTTGCTGTGAGCAGCAAGACCAACGCTGCAGCGATAAGACTTTCCAGCCGAGCAATAATCCAATCGTCGGGGCCCATGCCTATCTGGTATCCCGCGCCTTCATCGATGAACTCTTGCCCTATTTACAAGCCTGCCTGATTCGCCCGGCCGGGCATCCTTTGGGCGGTCGTTTACATTTTGACGGCGCATTGAGTTTATTTAGGCAATTTAACCCCGATTGCCGCACATGGCTGGCCAACCGCAATCTGGTTGAGCAGCGTTTTTCACGCAGTGATATTCAAGCACGCTGGTGGTATGACCAATGGCCAGTCGTGAAGCAACTGGCCGCTTGGGCTAGGCAATGGAAACAATTTCAACGTCACGTAGCCAACAAAACTTAGGAGCTCATCATGGAATACTATGGCTTTGTCCGTCACGAAATCGCCCCGATGTTGCCTGCGCACGCAGATCGGGTTTTAGAATTGGGCTGCGGCAACGGCGCGACGCTGGCTTGGTTAAAAGCCAATGGGCGCTGTAACTCAACCACCGGCATTGAATACAGCCCCGATGCCAGCAGCATTGCACGCCAACATCTCGATCATGTAATCGAAGGTGATGCCGAACAAATCGATCTACAAGCATTAGGGCAATTCGATCTGATTTTGTGCCTCGATGTGTTAGAGCATTTGCGTGATCCATGGCAGATGCTTAGAAAGCTAAAACAACAACTCACGCCACAAGGCCGCATCATCGTGAGCGTACCTAATATTCGTCACCATAGTATTTTGCTGCCGCTGTTATTTCGTGGCCAATGGCGATACCAAGCTGCCGGCATCCTCGATCAAACGCATTTGCGCTTTTTTACGCAAGAATCGGCTCAGCAATTACTAGAGCAAGCCGGCTTTCAAATCGAACAATGCACAGGCCTTGGCCAGCAATGGGCCGCCAGCCGATTCTGGCGCTGGCTAGGCAAACTCGCTTGGGCTAAGCCATTTTGCAGCGTGCAATATATTCTCAACGGGAAAATCAGCTAACGCGCTCATATTTTCCATAGCCATTTGGCTTACTGAAACGAGCTAGCACTAATGGTTATGAATTTTTTGTGGGATATGAATTTATTACGGCGCCGCTTGAGCCATAAGGCTTAAGTCGGCGCACCTGACTCGGCGGCAAATTACATATTTACAGACCGAGGCATGGCGCCATCTCACGAGGCGACATCTCCATGAGGCAAAAAGAAAAAGCCATCTTTCTTCTGAACGCGTAAAATGCTCGCCATTGGACGCAGCTGTGCCAGGGGTCAACTCCCCCGTACTTCATAGTTGGCGATCCCATTTTAAACCTACATAAAAATGTCGCATGCCCAACGTCGAAACCCAATCAGAAGCAAAACAACCCTTAGCAAACTTGGACCTTAAACCTTCTCGCCGCTTCTGCATCGCGCCGATGCTCGATTGGACTGATCGTTTTTATCGTCGCTTTGCGCGTGAGCTCTCACAGCAGACGTGGCTTTACACTGAAATGGTCAATACGGGTGCGATTTTGCATGGGGATAAAATGCGGCATTTGCGTTTTGACCCAGCGGAACACCCGATTGCTCTACAACTGGGCGGCAGCGAACCGGCGGATCTGGCGCGCTGCGCGAAGATCGCGCAGGACTGGGGCTATGACGAAGTCAATTTAAACGTCGGTTGCCCGAGCGAGCGAGTGCAGTCGGGCTCGTTTGGTGCCTGCTTGATGCTGGAGCCCAATTTAGTGGCCGATGGCGTTAAAGCGATGCGTGATGCTTGCCAGATTGATGTCACCGTCAAACATCGCATTGGGATCGATAAAATCGAAGATTATTCTTTTGTCCGCGATTTTGTCGGACATATTGCTGATGCGGGCTGCAGTACTTTTATTGTTCATGCGCGTAATGCGATATTGAAAGGTTTAAGCCCCAAAGAAAATCGCGATATTCCGCCGCTAAAATACGATTACGCCTATCAACTCAAACGTGACTTTCCAAACCTTGAAATCATTATCAATGGCGGCATCACGACGCTTGAGCAAACTCAATCGCACCTATTGCATGTTGACGGGGTTATGGTTGGGCGCGAGGCTTATCACAACCCTTGGATACTGACCGACATTGATTCAGCAATTTACGGGCAAGCCCATCGTGATCAAACTCGCCGCGGTACCATGGAAAATTTGCGCGTATTTATCGAGGCCGAACTAGCGAGCGGCACGCCCTTACGCTTTATTGCGCGCCACATTCTGGGCTTGTATCAAGGCCAATATGGTGCACGACAATGGCGTAGAATGTTGTCTGATGCGACACTATTAAAAAATGCCAATTGGGAATTGATCGAATCTGCTCTGGCGCAGATTGAGAACAGCCTGAGCCATCGCGAAGCATCGAACTTGAATGATCCTAGCTAAGGAATTCTGACATGCGCATCATCCTTGCCCTACTCGCCTTGTGTTATTGCAGCCTGAGTTTTGCCGACGACATTGTGCTCATTGGCACGATGGGTAATAAAGGCGTGTTCCAAATCAATGGACAAAAGAAAACCTTGCAAGCTGGACAGGAAAGCGGCGCATTCAAAGTGCTTGCGATTCAAGGCGAAACAGCAACGGTCAGTAGTGGCAGTCAACAGCGACAATTGCAATTAGGGCAAGGCTATGTCGCGCAAACTTCAGAAAATAACGAGAATAGCGGCGGCAGCTTGGTGCTCAGCCCCGATGCGCAGGGCCACTATATGGCCGATTTATTCATCAACCAAGTGAGCCGACGCGGTTTGGTCGATACCGGTGCCACTCACTTATCCATGACCCGTAATGTCGCGGAGGCGATGCGGATTAGCTACCAATCAGGTCAACTCGGCCGCTCGCAAACCGCCAATGGCGTCATCAATGCATGGTTAATCCGCATTCCACAGGTCAAAATTGGCAATATCATGGTTTACGATGTGCCCGCAGTGGTGCGTGATGCCAACGATAACAGCCCCATTCTGATCGGCACCAGCGTACTGAATCGTTTTCAAATGAAGCGCGATCAGGATCTGATGATTTTAAGTAAAAAAGCATATTAATACCTGGGTATACATCCAAAAACCAATTAGAAAAAAGACTTTAAGCATATACCTAGAAAAGAGCCTTCCAATGCAACGTATTGTTCTAGCCAGTAATAATGCCGGAAAATTAAAAGAATTTTCCCATCTGCTCGCCCCATTGGCACTACAAGTCATCCCGCAGGGCGACCTCAATGTCCCTGAATGCCCCGAGCCTTTTGGCACATTTGTGGAAAACGCGCTCGCCAAAGCGCGCCATGCCGCTAAAATCACCGGCTTGCCTGCGCTAGCCGATGATTCAGGACTGTGCGTTCATGCTTTAGGGGGTGCGCCAGGGGTATATTCAGCCCGTTATGGCGGCGAACCAAAATCCGATCAGCGCAATAATGAAAAACTGTTGGCCGCACTTGCGGGTAAGCCGGATCGCCGCGCTTGGTATTACGCAGCGCTGGTGCTGGTTCGTAGCGAGAATGATCCACAACCCTTGATTGCCGATGGCGTTTGTGTTGGTGAAATTGCGCAAGCGCTGATCGGTGAAGGCGGATTTGGCTATGATCCGCTGTTTTGGCTGCCCAATCTGGGTAAAACAGTCGCTCAAATCAGTGCCAGCGAAAAAAGTCAAATCTCTCATCGTGCTAAAGCACTCAACGAGCTGATCAGTAAATTACGGGAAACAGGTTTATGAACAAGCAGGACGAAAGTCGCTGGGCCAAATGGTGCCGAGACGACGGCTCCGTGGTATCGTGCACGGAAAAAGTAAAAGTGATGAATGAAAATCTGGATGAACTATCGCAAATGGCACAAGACCTATTTGAAGATGGTTTGCTCATGGAAGTATCCGAAGACCAAATGCGCGCTGTATTGCACCAATTAATTGATGCGCTACACAACCCTTATCCAGCCAAAGCCTAATCGCCATGTTAAAAATTGCCTTATTTTTGGCGCTTTTTGCGCCTATGATCGCCAGCGCGGGTGATCCAACCCAAGAACGCAATGAAGCCGTTGCCACAGTCAGTACCAGTGTCGTGACTTTGCAGAAAATGGAAAGTCAATGCGTCAACGCTAAAACCATTGCCGCGAGCACGGCTAAAAACGCGATTGATGGCTGGCGCATGCGCAATGATGTTTTTTTGTACACACAGAGTGGCTATTTGAATGCTTATTTCAAAGGCTACGCCAAAGAATACGGCGAAGCTGCTGCGCAAACGCAGCGTAAAGCGCTCAATGCCGACATTAATGCAGCAGCAGACGGCAATATCAAAGTATTGCTCGACAAAAAGAATCTGAAACAAGCTTGCCCAAGCTTTTTCGAGGCCTTAAACAAGGGCAAATACGACATTAATATCAATTACCCCTACTACCCTACCCTCAAAGAAATGGTGGAGTTGCTAGGTTTGGCCGATCGCCTACCGAAGAACTAATTATTTGATTTATTGAAGGACTACCGATGAAAAAATCTTTACTTGTACTTGCGATGGCGATTCCACTCAGTACGATGGCGGCCACACCAAAAACAGAAAGCACAAAAAAAGCTACGCCAGCCCCAGCACCTGCAATAGAGGACAATCCATTTACACCGCAACGCAATAAAGCAGCGGGCGCAATCAGTACCACCATCGTCATCATGCAAAAAATGTCGAAGGGCTGCGTCAATAAAGGCGGTGTCACAGAAGAGAAGATCAAGATTTCTCAGCAAAATTTTGCCGATCAAAACCAGGTCTTCCTGCAAATGCATCGCTCATATTTATCCGGTTTCTTTGGCGCCATTAAAGAGACCAACGGTGAAGAAGCCGCCATTAAAGCCAATAGCGACATGGTTAAAATGGTCAATGAACAAGCCGACGTTACGATCAATGACATGACCGGTAAATATAAAACGGATGAAGCATGCAAGAAATACTTCGATAAATTGGCTACCGGTGGCTTTAACATCAAAGAAGGCTATCCAGAGTACAAAACCATCGTTGAAATGGTTGAATACTCAGGCCTAAAAGTACCCGTCGCCAAGAAATAATCGCATCGCAGGAATAGTTACGAACTTAATGCAAACCATTTCGCTCAATCAGCTCTCTTCATCGGGCCTCACAGCCCTGCCGCCATTGGCGCTGTACATTCATTTCCCATGGTGCGTTCGCAAGTGCCCATACTGTGACTTTAATTCGCATGCGGTAAAAGACGCCAACTATCCGAGCGGGCTACCCGAGGAACAGTACATTGCGGCGCTGATTAGCGATTTAGAAAGCAACCTACCCCAAGTGTGGGGGCGTTCTGTCAGCAGCATTTTCATGGGGGGCGGCACACCGAGTCTTTTCTCTGCCGCTAGCATGGATAAGCTCCTTGAGGCGATTCGTGCGCGCGTCAAGCTCAACCCCGACGCAGAAATCACGCTTGAAGCCAACCCTGGCACGTTTGAAATCGAAAAATTCGCTGGCTATGCCGCCGCGGGCATTAATCGCCTATCGATCGGTATTCAAAGTTTTAATCCCGAGCACCTTAGCGCCTTGGGCCGCATTCATAATCGCGACGAAGCGCTGCGTGCGGTTGAAATTGCGCACCAGCACTTTAACAATTTCAATCTCGATATTATGTACGCACTGCCCAAGCAAACGTTGGCGCAAGCTCAGGCGGATATTCGACTCGCGATTGAATGCAATTCAACACACCTTTCAGCCTATCATCTGACACTTGAGCCCAATACGCTGTTCCACCGCTATCCGCCCGCCTTGCCCGACGACGATCTCGCGGCAGACATGCAGGAAATGATTGAAGCTGAATTGGCCAGCGCAGGTTTTGAGCATTACGAAACGAGTGCTTTTGCCAAAGCAGGCAAACGCAGCCAGCACAATCTGAATTACTGGCAATTTGGTGACTATTTGGGCATAGGCGCGGGCGCACATGGCAAAATTAGTTTTCACGACAAAATTATTCGCCAAGCACGCTACAAGCAGCCCACTGAATATCTGACCCAAATGGCGAGCGGCAATGCCATTCAAAGTGAGAATGTCGTTGAAAAAAGCGAATTGCCGTTTGAGTTTATGCTCAATCTGCTGCGCCTTACCGAAGGCTTCCCGCTCGCACTCTTTACCGAGCGAACTGGATTGCCACAGAGCAAAATATTCAATGAAATCGAACGCGCCTGCAGCGAAGGTTTACTTGAGCGTGATCTACACTGGGTTAAGCCAAGCATCAAAGGCCAGCGCTTTTTGAATGTATTGATGGAGCGCTTCCTTCCCTAAGCAGGGTATAGCCTTCAAAAACTTATTGAAAATAGATTAGCAACACATACCCACCACAGTATCAGCAGGAATCATTATGGAATGGCCAGTAGCGACGCTGTCGCCGAGCGAAAAATATAATCTGATTACCGACTGCGTCGTGCCGCGCCCAATCGCATGGGTCAGCAGCGTCGATGCGGCGGGCAAAATCAATATTGCGCCATTTTCGTATTTCAATATTGTTTCCAGCGAGCCAATGATTGTGTCACTCAGCGTCAATCGTCGCCTCGATGACCAAGGGGGTAGCGAGCGCAAAGACACGGCGTTAAATCTGGCTCACACTGGCGATTGCGTGATTCATATCCCATCCCATGACCATGCCCCTGCAGTCCATGCCACGGGTTCAGGCACACCACCAACACAGGCGCAAATCGATGCCCTTGGCCTGCAATTTGCGCCGTCGCGTCAAGTCAAAACGCCACGCATTGAAAACTGCGCCGTCGCACTGGAGGGGCGTTTTCTGCAACAAATCGAAGTCGGCAGCCCCGTTGTTGCCGATCTGATCTTGGTTGAAATCGTGCATATTTATGCCGCCGATGATTTGCTACACAACAATCGTGTTCACCCCGAGCCCTATGCCATTGCGGCCAGCAAACACCCCCGCAATTAAGCGCCCAGCCCATGCCATTTCAAATTAGCCCGTGTACGCTTGATGATTTAGCGGCTCTATTTGCTGAACTTGATCAAGACTTGCAAGCGCGCTACCCCAGCTTGGACATCAGCACGGTGCAGCTCTGCGATTTCGATCCCGCAGCCGATATTGCACTCATCGCGAAAGAAGCTACAGATGAGCTAGGCTGTGTCGTACTCAAAAAATATGCCGCACAGATTGGCGAACTCAAGCGCCTCTATATCGCACCCACCGCACGGCGTCGTGGTATTGCGCAACAACTGCTCCTGATGATTGAAAATCTAGCCCGCGCTCAAGACTACCAGCAGATTATTCTGGAAACGGGCGATCAACAAGCCGAAGCGGTCGCACTTTACCTTAGCCTCGGTTACAGTCAGACCCCAGCTTACCCACCCTATTGCGACAATCCAGTTAGCATTTGTTTTGCCAAGCATTTGATTTAAGATCTGTCTATTCACCCCCATACTGAGGACTCACCTTATGAGCAAAGAAATCATCCATTCAGATAATGCGCCAAAAGCCGTTGGCACGTATTCGCAAGCCGTAAAAGTGGGCAATACCGTTTACTTGTCTGGTCAAATTGGCCTTGATCCAGTGAGCGGTGAGCTGGCAGATGGTTTTGAAGCGCAAACGCATCGCGTTTTCCAAAACCTGCGCGCTGTCTGCCAAGCCGCTGGCGGCGATTTGTCTGACATTGTGAAATTAGGCGTGTTTGTCGTTGACTTGGCCAACTTTGCCAAGCTCAATGAAATCATGGGTGAATATTTCACCGCGCCATTCCCCGCTCGCGCCGCAATTCAAGCCGCCGCACTACCTAAAGGCGCGATTGTTGAAGCCGACGCGGTGATGGTACTGGCCTAATTGTGGCAAGCGCCTACCTGATTACCAAATACTTGATCACGGCCGCTGCCGTGGTCGGTATTTCTGAAGTTGCAAGTCGTTACGAGCGCATCGGCGGCTTGCTAGCTGCGCTACCCATCGTGACTTGCCTAACGCTAATCTGGCTCTATATCGAAAAACAGCCTAGCGATAAAATTGCCAACCATGCGTGGTACACCTTTTGGTATGTCGTACCCACATTGCCCACGTTTTTGGCTTTCCCTAGCCTTTTAACCCGCTTTGGATTCTGGCCTGCACTGGGCATCAGTGTAGTAGCTACGATGGCCCTATTTTTAGTCTACGCCCAGGTATTGGCACAATTTCAGATTAACCTGTTGTAATCCATGGGTATATCCCTGAAAGCCTTGAATTTAATACAATAGATACTTATACCCCATAAGGATGCATAAATGTCTTTTCAAAATCCAAGTGATGCGCAAATTAAAGCCATTTTGCAATCTTGCAAAACCATCGCCGTGGTGGGCTTATCAGACAAAACCAATCGCGCCAGCCATGGCGTAGCCAAGCTGATGCAGCAATGGGGTTTTAAAATCATTCCGGTCACCCCCAAACCACAAGAAACCATCCTGGGTGAAAAGGTCTACCCCGATCTGGCCAGCGTACCGGGCGAGATTGATTTGGTGAATGTTTTTCGCCGCAGCGAAGAAGCAGGCGCCGTGGTGGATGCCGCCATCGCCCGTGGTGCAAAAGCAATTTGGCTGCAATTAGACATCATCGACGAAGCGGCTGCTGCGCGAGCCCAAGCGGCGGGCATCCCCATCGTCATGGATCGTTGCTTAATGGTCGAATACGGACGACTTTTTGCGGATTAACTTGCCCCACCCTCAAGGCCGCGTTAGCCTATATTGCCCCACGCAATTGGCAATTAGTAAAATTGCGGGGGCATAAAAATAATTAGTTTTACTGGTCAGTTTATGTCTGTTTTACTCTCATAAAATGACTTTTCTGGAAAAATAATAATGAAGCTGAAATTCAGCAAAATGCACGGCCTGGGCAATGATTTCATGGTGATTGATGGCGTTCGCCAAAATGTCTCACTCTCTGCCGATGCAATTGGTCAATTGGGTCATCGTCATTTTGGCATTGGTTTTGACCAATTATTGCTCGTTGAAAAAAGCAGCACCCCCGGTATTGATTTTCGCTATCGCATTTTTAATTGCGATGGCTCAGAAGTCGAGCAATGCGGCAATGGCTCACGTTGCTTTGCACGCTTCGTATTTGACCAAGGCCTAAGCGACAAAACTGAAATCGCGGTCGAAACGGCCAAAGGCGTGATTTACCCCAAGCTCGAAGCCGATGGCAATGTCACCGTCAATATGGGTGTACCTCGTTTTCACCCCACTGAGATTCCGTTTCAGGCCCCCAACGAAGCCATCATTGACCCGTTGATCGTCGATGGTCAGGTTTATGATATTTCCGTCGTTTCAATGGGCAATCCACACGCGGTACAAGTGGTCCATTCGGTCGTGACGGCGCCTGTGGCCCTACACGGCCCATTGATTGAAAACCATCCGCGCTTTCCGCAAAAAGTGAATGCCGGTTTTATGGAAGTGGTCAATCGCAATGAAATTCATCTACGCGTTTATGAGCGCGCAGCGGGTGAAACCCTTGCCTGCGGCACAGGCGCTTGCGCTGCCGTCGTAGCAGGTATTCGCCGTGGCCTACTCGATGAAACAGTGCGGGTTCATACTCGCGGTGGTGATTTGACCATTTCGTGGGCGGGTGTGGGTCAGCCAGTGATGATGACTGGCCCTGCGGTCACGGTTTTTGAAGGCTCAATCGACATTTAATCTTTTCAGGCCGCCCATACGGCCTGATGCGTTTTCTTTAGTAATCGGCAGCGATATTTAATCAGGAAATAACACATGCAAGCGGATGATGTAGTTCAGTGGTTAAAGCAAAACCCCGAGTTTTTCGACGACTTTGCCGATGACATCGCGCAAATTTTCGTGCCGCACAATCATGGCGGGCACGCGGTTTCCTTGGCCGAGCGTCAATTACTGACATTGCGCGACCGCAATCGCCAGCTCGAAGGCCGCCTCAGTGAATTACTGCAATTTGGCGTTGAAAACGATTCAATTTCCGATAAATTACATCAACTCACCGTTGATTTAATGAAAGCAAATGATCTGGCGTCGATTATTGGCACGTTGGAATTTCATTTAAAAGAGCGCTTTACCGTGCCTTTTATGGCCCTACGCCTCTGGCTTCCTGCTGGCGATTGCAATCTCATGGAGTTTTCGCCGGTCGGTGAAGCCATTCATCGTTTGGCGGAAAACTTAGTTTCACCCTACTGCGGCCCCTATGTGACCGATGAAGTTCTTGATTGGTTTGAAATTGGTGCCGGCGAACTCAAATCATTTGCGCAATTTGCCCTAAAAACGGGCGAAGTTCCATTTGGTATTCTGGTCATGGCCAGCCCAGATAGCGAGCGTTTCTACCCCGACATGGGCACTCTATATTTACAGCGTCTCTCTGAGCTCGTGTCTGCCGCGGTGCGCCGTGTTACTACAACGCATGCTGAATCCTAAAGCTGAAGCGATTGCCTCATCCGAAGCAATATCTGCGCAGACTGCGGAGCAGTTTGCGCATTTTTTTCGCTATTTACATGGTGAAAAGCTCGCCAGCCCACACACCCATCTTGCTTATGTGCGCGACCTGCACCAGCTTGGGCTCTTGTCTAAACAGCGCGATTTAAGAGAGCTTATCGCGCAAGACATTCGTAGTTTCGTACGCCAGTTGGCCAGCAAAGGTACTTCCGGGCGCTCTATAGCGCGGACATTATCGGCTTGGCGAGTCTTTTATCGGGTGATGATTCGCGATTTCAGCTGGCCGCTGAACCCTGTTGAAGGCGTCAAAGCTCCTAAATCTGCTAAGGCACTGCCCAGCACACTCAATAGCGATAATGCGGTTGGTTTTTTGGAAAACATGCCCGATGAGGAAACCATTGCCGCCCGGGACAAGGCCATTTTTGAATTAGCCTATTCATCAGGCTTGCGGGTTAGTGAATTAGTGAGCCTAAAGCTAATCGATCTTGATCTTCCGCACGGCATGGCGAGCGTCACCGGTAAAGGCAATAAAACGCGACTAGTCCCAATTGGTCACCCCGCGCAAGAGGCCTTGCGCCACTGGCTTTCTGTGCGGGCACTGTGGGCCAGATCGAACACTCACACGGTCTTTTTAAGCAAAAATGGCACGCCATTAACCACTCGCGCAGTGCAATTACGCCTACGCCATTGGCAAGAAACACTGGGTATTAGCGAGCCACTCTATCCGCATAAATTACGCCATAGCTGCGCCAGCCATTTATTGCAATCATCAGGCGATTTGCGTGCAGTGCAAGAGTTGCTAGGTCACGCCAGCATCGCCACCACGCAAGTCTATACTCACCTAGATTTTCAGCATCTAGCCCAAGTTTACGATCAGGCGCATCCGCGAGCCAAAAGCAATCATGATGAGACTGATGCAGGTAAAGAGTAACAGCCAGAAAGTTACTGCGTTAATTCGCCCGTAAACTCAAATAAATCGTAGCCATTTTGCTGCTCAACCAATTTAGCGGTGCGGATAAATTGCTCACGCTGCCCCATAATTACCGAATATTCGCGCAGCGGGGTGTACTGCCCCTTTTGGGTCACAATCCGAGCTGCTTGTTTTAATGCGGGGATGGCGGGCAACATCAGGGCAGGAAAATAAGCAGGCGTCTCAGCGCCTAAGGTTGGGCGCATCAAAACGGGGACTGCTTTCGCACTCATCACCTGCAAGCCCATTTCCATCGAACCATTGTGATGCTGATGCAGCCAGCGAATCGAAGCAACCATCCAATTGGCGTTCTCGGCAACCGACAAGGCAACAATTTCACCGGCCTTGGCCTGCTCTTTAGGCAATTCATGCGCCAAAATACCGTAGCCGCCCGGGCTTTCATTAATCACTTGCCACTGGGTTAGCTGGAGGTCTTTTTCAGCAATAATGGGTTTGTCATGGCCATTGACCAAGTGCTGACCCGCATTTAAGCGAAAAACGGCACGACGAATTCCAAAGGCAACACTCACAGTAGACTCAGTTGGAATACGTTGATAATGCCGATGTGGAACAATGCTCCATTGCCGAATGACACGCCGTAGAATCTCCAGCCACATCTGGACCTTAACCCTATCTTTGGCCATCGGCGCTTTTGCTTCTACCGTATGCTCAGCTTTGTGCAGTTTTTTAGCGAGCTCAATCGTGTCAAACAATACGGCCTGCCCCGCATAATTATCCAGTGAACGATTACCTACGTAACACGGCGCTTTGTCAGTATTGAGCTCAACCAAAAAAAATCCGGCACTAGAGGCTAGTTTACTTAAGGGTTGAAAGTGAGCATGCGGCGCATAGCTTTCAATGATTTCCAGCACCTTATCTAGCTCTAGCCCTGCAAAACGGTGCGGATCGGCCAAGGCCAGCAGAACCATCTGCTTATAAAGTGTTGCAATGGGGCGCGCCGATTTTTCTTTGGCATTTTCGTTTTTGGGCTCATCGAGCATTTTATTTTCCGCTGCATAGCGGAATAACTGATGGCACTCGGACCAAATACCTTCAGGCAAGGTTTGGTACAGACGACCCGAGACTTGATACACGCGCCAGTAGGCGTACAACAATGCCTGCATTAATTGGGGAGGCGCTTTGGGGTGAGCATTAAAAAAGCCAAACCGCTTTTCTAATTTATCTGCAATCGCCAGTTTCCAACCCACGGCCAACTCAAGCCAGACATTCCGTGCCAACTGCGCAGCCGCACGAGCCGATTCTTTCATCGGCAAGCCTGGGGATGCGTAGGCGATCTCAAACGCCCCGGTGAGCATTTCCAGCGAATTTTGGTATTCGGTCAGTAATGTTGTACGTACATCGGCATCGACTTTAACGCGGTTGAGCACCGCCAAAGCGCCTTGTATCAAACGCCCTGCCTCCAACACATTCGCTGTCGGAAGCGCAATGAGCCAATCCTTAACTTTTTTAGGATCGGTCTCGACAGATAAAGCCAAGCTAGGATCAGCTTCGGGTAACACGAATTTTAAGGTCATAAACACTTAAGCGCTTTTGAACGCCTGTTCGAGTGAATACAAAACAGCCTGTCGAATCTGAACCGCTTCTTGTTCAGTAATATTATAGGGTGGCATAAAATAGACCGTATTTCCAACGGGCCTTAATAAAACCCCTGCTTTTAATGCATTTTGGAAGAAATGCTGCGCAAAAGTCGCTGGCGCATCAATCACATCAAATGCCCAAATCATGCCACGCTGGCGCCAATTCTTCACTTGCGGGAGCGCAGCAATCGGCGAAAAAACCGCATTTAACGCGATAGCTTTGGCGCGATTTTGCACAATAACATCATCGTCACGAAAAATCTGTAAGGTTGCCAAAGCAGCAGCGCACGCCAAGGCATTGCCCGTATAAGAATGCGAGTGCAGAAAAGCCTTTGCGCTCTCATCAGCATAAAATGCTTGATAAATTTCATCGCGACACAGCACCACCGCCAGCGGTAAATAACCAGCGGTAATCCCTTTGGATAAACAGATGAGATCCGGCTTAATGGCGGCTTGTTCACAAGCAAACATCGTACCTGTACGACCAAAGCCTACCGCGATTTCATCTGCGATTAACAAAACACCATACTGATCACAGAGTATACGCGCCTGAGCCAGATATTCTGGTAAATACATCGCCATACCCACCGCGCCTTGCACCAAGGGCTCGACAATCAAAGCCGCGATTTCGGCATGATGCTCAGCGAGCACCCGCTCCAGATCAGCCAAGGCGCGCGCAGTATATTGCTCAGGGGTTTCATCTTTACGTGACAGTCGCGGATCTGGACTCAAAACGGAGAAATTTTCACGGACCAAGGGCGCATATGCCGTGCGGAAAATGGGCACATCTGTGACCGAAAGCGCGCCCATCGTCTCGCCGTGATAGCTATCGGCAAGGTACACAAAGCGATTTTTTTTTGGCTGACCTAGATTTCGCCAGTAGTGCGCCGACATTTTTAAAGCAATTTCGGTGGCCGAAGCGCCATCCGAGCCATAAAAAGCATGCCCCAAGCCAGTCAGCTCGCCCAGTTGTTCAGACAACTGCACCACAGGCTCGTGGGTAAAACCAGCCAGCATCACGTGCTCGACGCTATCCATTTGCTTGCTAATCGCGGCCTTAATGCGCGGTTCATTATGCCCAAAAAGATTGACCCACCAGCTCGACACGCCATCAATAAAGCGATGCCCTTCGCAGTCAGTCAACCAAACGCCATTGGCGCTGGCAATTGGCACCAAGGGCAAGGTTTCATGGCGCTTCATTTGTGTGCAAGGGTGCCAAACAGCGGCGAGACTACGTTCTAATAAATCTTGATTGCTTTGTATTTTCTTCATATCGGTATTTTCTCATAAACCCGAGTGAATAATTCGGATTAGGAATATCGGCTATAGTCAGTTTACGCGTTAAAAGTCACAATTAAACCCATTCCAAGCTATCGAGCCGCCATGAAAACCCTTGATTTACGCAGCGATACGGTGACCCAGCCGACCAATGAGATGCGTCAAGCGATGGCCAATGCCATTGTGGGCGACGATGTCTATGGTGATGACCCCACTGTCATCGAGCTAGAAACCCAAGCGGCAGCTCGCTTAGGCAAGGAAGCCGCACTTTTTGTTCCCAGCGGCACATTTGGCAATCAGCTCGCTATTTTGACGCATTGCCAGCGCGGCGATGAAGTGATTGTCGGCGATGATAGCCATATCGTCTGGCATGAAGCAGGCGCCGCGGCGGTGATTGGCGGCGTGCAATTGCGCACGCTGGAAAGCGATCAAGGTCGACTAAACCCACAGGCGATCAAAGCCAAAATCCGCCATGGCATTGATATTCATGAGCCCAAAACGGGTTTGATTTGCTTAGAAAATGCGCACTCCAATGGCCGTGTCATTCCATTGCAGAATATGCAGGATATTTGGGCGATTGCTCAAGCGCAGCAAGTTCCGGTCCACCTCGATGGCGCACGCGTTTTCAACGCAGCAACGCACTTAGGTGTGAATGCAAAAGAGATTACCCAATATTGCGACACGGTGATGTGCTGCCTCAGCAAAGGCTTGGCTGCGCCGGTTGGCTCAATCCTCGCAGGCCCCGCCGATTTTATCGCCCGTGCACGCAAATTGCGCAAAATGCTCGGCGGCGGCTTGCGCCAAGTCGGCGTCTTGGCTGCACCGGGGCTGATTGCACTCAATACCATGACAATGCGCTTAGGCGAAGATCACGCCCATGCGCAGCAACTAGCCCTGGCACTCAGTCAAATGGATGGCATAGATATCGATTTGGCCAGCGTACAAATCAATATGGTGTGGTTCCGCTTTAGGCACGAGATTGATGTGGCTGCGTTGATGAGTGCTTTTGCTGCAGCGCATATTAAAGTGAATCCCCCCGAAAACGGTTGGATGCGCTTAGTCACCCATTGGCAAATTGAATCGACAGATTTAGTGCGAATTAGCGCAGTATTGCGCCAATTTGCTGGATAAATCGCAATTAATTCCCTTGTTCATTGATATATGCATGATGAATAATTAATTCATCACAGCAGCCCAAAAAGGCAAACGAGTGATTTCATTAGAAAATCTCAGTAAATTTTATCGCGTTGATGGCCGTGAAATACCGGCGCTTAAGCGCATTGATTTGAATATTGCCGCAGGAGAAATCTTCGGCGTCATCGGCCATTCTGGCGCAGGCAAATCAACCTTAATCCGCTTGATTAACTTGTTAGAGCGCCCAACGGGTGGCCGCGTCTTAATCGATGACGTTGATCTAACCGAACTGACGAGTGATCAGCTGCGTAAATCGCGCCAAAAAATTGGCATGATTTTCCAGCATTTCAACCTGCTGATGAGCAAAACCGTCGCGCAGAACGTCGCGTTTCCATTGCAAGTAGCCGGTGAGCTCGATAAAGCGGCCATTGCAACGCGAGTTGCAGAATTGCTCGATTTGGTCGGTCTGACCGATCACGCGAATAAATATCCAGCTCAGCTCTCGGGCGGCCAAAAGCAGCGCGTCGGCATTGCCCGCGCACTCGCCAATAATCCGAAATTACTGCTGTGCGATGAAGCCACTAGTGCACTCGACCCACAAACCACCGCATCGGTACTGCAATTGCTGCTGGAAATCAATCAGAAGCTCAAGCTGACCATCGTACTGATTACGCATGAAATGAATGTGATTCGTAGCATTTGCGATCGTGTTGCGGTGATTGATGGTGGCGAAATTGTCGAAACCGGCCCGGTAACACAAGTCTTTTTGCATCCGCAACATCCGACGACACGCCGCTTTGTGTACGAAAGCGAACACATCGATGAAAGCGATGAGGCCGATGATTTTGCCCATGTGCCGGGCAAAATTGTGCGACTGACTTACAAAGGTGAAGCCACTTACCAATCGCATCTAAGCGCCCTCGCCCGCGAGTATGAAATTGACTTTTCGATTCTGGCAGGCCGCATCGAGCGCATCAAAGACACGCCTTGCGGCCAGCTCACTTTGGGCCTCACTGGGCTAAACACCAAGGCCATGCTGGCTCGACTCGCAGATGAAGGCATTGTGATTGAGGAGTTGCGCGCATGATGAACGAACTTTTTGCCAATATTGACTGGGCCGACATTGGTACGGCCACGCTGGATACGCTGAGTATGCTCGGCGGCTCGCTACTATTTACGCTTATCCTCGGTTTACCGCTCGGGATTTTGCTGTTTCTCACCGGCAAAAAACAATTACTCGCCCAGCCTGCCGTGTACGGTATTTTGTCTTTCGTAGTGAATGTGCTGCGCTCGGTGCCTTTTGTGATTTTGCTGATCATTATGATCCCATTCACGGTACTACTGACGGGCACCTCGCTGGGTGTCGCAGGCGCTATCCCACCGCTAGTCGTGGGTGCGACGCCCTTCTTTGCGCGTTTGGTTGAAACGGCCTTGCGGGAAGTCGATCGCGGCATTATCGAAGCGACGCAAGCGATGGGCGCAACCACGACGCAAATCGTGACCAAAGCCCTATTGCCTGAGGCAATGCCCGGCATTCTGGCTGCGATCACCGTCACGGCGATTACCTTGGTGTCATACGCCGCGATGTCTGGCGTCATTGGCGGCGGCGGCTTGGGTGATTTGGCGATTCGCTTTGGCTATCAACGCTTCCAGACCGACGTCATGGTCGTTACCGTGATTTTGCTATTGATCTTGGTGCAGATTTTGCAGATGGTGGGCGACAAGCTGGTACAGCACTTTAGCCGTCGCTAAGGGGTAACTGATTTGTATAAAGTTATAACAAAGCAATCTTTAGTATTTTTATTACGTAGTGGTAATCTGTATGCATAGACCCACCAACGGGTATATGCGTACAAGTCATTACTCCAAAAGAGTTCAAACTGATACCCATCCCAAAAGGAAATAAAATGAAAAAAATCGTCACCCTACTTGCTGCCGCAGCCGCTTTCGCTAGCATCAATAGCGTTGCAGCCGACAAACTGAGCGTTGGCGCCACAGCCGTACCGCACGCTGAAATTCTCGAATTCATCAAACCCACTCTCGCCAAGCAAGGCGTTGAGTTGGACATCAAAGTATTTACTGACTACGTACAGCCCAATGTGCAAGTGGCCGAGAAAAAACTCCACGCCAACTTCTTCCAACATCAACCTTACCTGACCGAATTTAACAAAGGTAAAGGCACCACCTTGGTGAGCGTAGCGGGTGTTCACGTTGAGCCATTCGGCGCGTACTCGACTAAAGTCAAAAAATTGGCCGACCTGAAAGAAGGCGCAACCGTTGCGATTCCAAATGACGCCACCAACGGCGGCCGCGCTCTGCTCTTGCTCGATAAAGCGGGCGTTATCAAGCTCAAAGACAACAAAAACATTCTGGCGACCAGCAAAGACATCGCTGAAAACCCGAAAAAGTTGAAATTCAAAGAGCTGGAAGCCGCCACTTTGCCACGCATTTTGAACCAAGTTGATTTGGCGCTGATTAACACCAACTACGCACTCGAGGCGAAACTGAATCCAACTAAAGATGCCTTGGCGATTGAAGGTAAAGACTCACCGTATGTAAATATCTTGGTGACTCGTACCGACAACAAAGACGCCGCAGCAGTGAAAAAACTGGCTGCAGCACTGAAAACGCCAGAAGTGAAAAAATTCATTGAAGAGAAATACAAAGGCGCGATTGTTCCAGCTTTCTAAGCGGAAGATTGACCTGAGTTTAACTGCTCAGCATTTGGTGATACACATTGGTAATAAAAAACGGCACTTAATAGTGCCGTTTTTTATTTGCGCTAAACTCAAATGATGAGTTGAGGATGCAATCATGAAACAAGCGCAGCATTTTTTCATTTCGGGACGCGTGCAAGGCGTTGGTTTTCGCTGGGCAACTTGCAATCGCGCGATCGACTTACAACTGACAGGCTGGGTACGCAACCTCAGCGATGGTCGGGTTGAAGTTTGGGCCGAAGGTGAGGCACTCTCACTCGCCCACTTGGCCGAATGGTTAAAACACGGCCCAAGCACCGCGCGTGTTGAGGGCTTGAGCGAAAGTATGGTCGAGGCCAAAAACTATAAAGACTTTCGGGAAATCGCCTAAAATGGCAGGTATAGCCAGCAAATCCAACTAGAAATTATATTTCATAACCATACCCCCACATCATTAGAATTGACTCACCATCCAGTCTAAATACGCAGCGACATTATCATCATTCGCCGCTGGCGCCCACGGCGCTAATTCATTCGCGGCAACTGGCACATACGGGCCAGCCTTGGCTTCAAAAAACACACAAGGCGTCAAAGCCAGTACGCTGTGATAAGCCCCAGCTTCGATATTTATCCCGACATTCTCACCACCTGCAACGAGATGATGACGCGCAATGACTTGCCCATCTTCAGCAAAAATCAGCACGCCCAACTCGCCTTGCAAAATAATCATCGTCTCGGCTTTGTTGGGGTCCATATGCCGATGCGGGTGTACATAAGTACCCGGCTGCAAAGCATTGGCCAAACGATGGCACGCTGCATCGTCGCTCGGATGAAAATTGCGATTTTTACGCAAGCGTGGGTTATCTGCTGCTTCAGCCAGCAATCCACTGAGTAAGTCTTGATTAATTACACTGTACGTCGTCATTACGGGCTCCAATATGAATTTCCCGCCATTAAACCACGAACAACGCATGTCGCGACAAGCGACAACATCGGCAGGTATAATCGCACTTTCGAATTGTTCTCATTAAAGCACTGCCATGACGCTGCCAGATCCTCGCCTCTACCCTCGCGTGAACCCACAAAACCCAGTGATTCGCCAATTGATGTCGCTGATGACCGAGCGCGATGCCGCGCAGGTGGCGGTAAAACGCCAAGGTCTGCGCCAATTGATCGCTGAATTACTCGGCGCGCGCGATCATTACGGCCTCAATGGCGCAATTACCCAAGTGCCATCACAAGAGGCTTGGTTTGAATTGTGGCAATGCATTCGCGATGAAGTGGAGCAATCTACTTCGGCCAAATATGCGGTTCCGTTTGCGATTCCTTTGGTCTTGGTCGCCGGCTTTAAGGGCGAGACCAGCTTACCGAGTGAAATTGATGGCGCTGCGGCGCTCAGCATCTTGCGCGAACATGGCGTCGTCGCCGCCGACGCGGATGTCTTTTTGTCTGGCGCACTGCTAGCCCCCGATTTAGTCGCGGCGATCAATCCAGCGCAAATTGCCGAATGGCGCGAAACCATCAGCGAAGCGAGCCGCTTCCCAATTGATTCGGCAGGCAGCGCAATTGCAATCAAAGATGAAGTCGTGGCTTTACGCTATTTAGTCGGCGTAGCGATTCAGCAGCAAAACGCTGCCCCTGCGATCAAACTTGGCGGCCAAGTAGGCGCTTGGGGTATGCCTTTGGCGCAACTGATTAGCGACACGCTCAAAACTAATGGCGTGACTTTATTCCCGATTCCACGCCCACCAATGAGCTGGCTGGCCGCGCAAGACGCTGGTCGCGTTACGCAGCTCGAAACTCGCCTGCAAGTGATGACCAGCAATGCCCTGCGCAGTATTCGTACTAAAGGTCGCACGCCAGTGGTGACGGTTGCGGCGCATGAAAATGCTGAAATCCGCATTACCTTTAGCACGACTGAAGACCCAGAACGTTGGGAAGGCTATGTTTGGCCTTTAGCAGCGAATGATCAAGTAGCCTATATCGAACAATACGTCGCCGAATTAATGCGCGAATGCCGTGTTGACTCAGTCAAAATGATCGGCAATGTGCAGCCAGTCCTCGATACCGACGGCTTGCCTTTGTTTATTACAGCACACAATCTGGGTCAGGCGATTGACGCCACGATTCAATAATTTTTATTACCCATAGCCCACCGAGGTCGCGATGAGTTTTTACCAACATCATGTCTTTTTTTGCTTAAACCAGCGTGAACCCGGTGAGCGTCAAAGCTGCAATAGCTGTGGAGCAGATCAGCTTTGGGCGTACGCCAAAGAGCGAGTGAAAGCCTTGGGGCTCAATGGCACAGGCAAAGTACGCATCAACAAGGCCGGTTGCCTAGAGCGCTGTGAAGAAGGCCCTGTGATCGTCATTTACCCTGAAGAAACCTGGTACACCTACATCGATAAAGACGACATCGACGAAATCATCAACGAGCACCTCGTACATGGCCGTGTCGTCGAGCGATTAAAGATCTAATACCCAGCTACGTATAACAATAAAGACCAATCAAGAAATGACCCAGAGCAACATACCCCGCAAAGCAGCTACTTTCGAGCTCATTGAAATCGCAGGCCCAGCGGGCAAGCTGGAATGTTTACGCCTAGACTCGGCATGGTCGAGTACCGTTGGCATTGCCCTGATCGCCCACCCCAACCCAACCGAAGGTGGCACATTCAATAATAAGATTGTGCATACCTTGGCCAAAACGCTATCGCGCTTAGGCTATGTGGCTTTTTGCCCCAATCTGCGTGGCGTCGGTAAGTCGGAAGGTGTACACAGCCGCGGTGAATTTGAGCCCGACGATATGGCTGCAGTATTGGCCTATGCCCGCAGTCAGTTCCCAGAGGTGACACGCCTAACCTTGGCGGGCTTTTCCTTTGGTACCTTGGTGCAAAGCCGATTGCGTGAGCGCTTGGGCGAACATGAAGTCGAGGGCATGATTTTGATTGGCCCCGCTGTTAGTCGCTATGAATTTCCGAATGTCCCCAAAGGCACGCTGATTATTCATGGCGAAGAAGATGAAGTGATCAGCCTGCAAGCCGTACTGGATTGGGCACGCCCACAACAACACCCCGTCGTTGTCGTGCCTGGCGTCGGGCATTTCTTCCACGGCCGACTCACGCAACTGGGTGAAATGGTCGACAAAGCCTGGCGTTTTTAAGCGATGCCCGCACTCTATGCTCAGTCTTGGCTGATTTTGGGTGCGGGGCTGATGGTACTCGGCCTATGGCAGGCTTTGCGCACCGAGCGGTGGCGGGCTATTTCCAATAGTCATCTCAATAGCTGGTTAGCATGCTGTGTATTCATCATGCTGATCTGGCAGCTTAACGCACAAATCCAAGCGGGCATTTCATTTCACATCTTAGGCAGTACCGCGCTCACTTTAATTGCAGGTCGCAATCGGGCACTGATCGGTATTGCCGCAATATTGCTCATTGAAGCGCTATTTTCCCGTCTTGAATGGCAAAATATCGGCCTATATTGGCTTTTGCTCGCGGCCATTCCTTGTTATATCAGCAGCTATTTACTCCAACTTAGCCAACAGCGGCTGCCGCTTAATTTCTTCACCTATGTGTTTGTCAATTGCTTTGCAGCCGCAGCCATTTCAATGTGGGCTTATGGCCTCTTTCACTGCGTAGTTTTAGCCAGCTCAGGCAGTTATAGCTGGGGATTTTTACAAGACGAAATCCTGCCGTATTATTTTTTAATGGGTTGGCCTGAAGCATTTAGCACGGGACTCAATCTCACCTTACTCGTCGTCTGGCAGCCTCAATGGGTTGCCAGTTTTGACGACGCAAAATACCTGCAAAAAAAAGAATAACTGCTAAATTTAAAGCCTATTCAGTCAAAATTTAGCCATGCGCCGCATACGAACTCACCTTAATATTATTTTTGTCTTGATTCTGACAACGGCGTTGACCGTGTCTGGTGCTATTTCGTATTACCACACCGAAAAACGTCTTGAGTCTGAACTCTCAGACTACCTCAATCGCATGAAATTGCGCATGGAAACGGTCGTTCCTGGCGTGCTGTGGAATTTTGATGATATTCAACTTGCCCGCATCCTCGATGCCGAAATGAGCTACCCCGGCATTACCGCGATCGAAGTGTATAACGGCGATTTATTTCTCGATGGTCGTTCGCGCAATGCCGAAGGGGAAGTTGTTAAACTGAAGCAAGCGTTGAGCAGCGAAAAAGGCGTGGAATTCGCACTCAAATACAATGGAGCAGAAAGCCAGAAAGTACTTGGGCACGTGAAATACATTGCCAGCCGTAAACTAATTGAAAAACAACTAAGCGAACAAGTGATCGAAAAAATCATTGAGATTATTATTCTCGATCTCTTGATCGTTTTGGCACTCTCCCGTTCCTTGCAACAAATCGTCATCAAGCCATTATCTTTACTCCGCGATCGACTTAGTTACATCGCAGAACGCGACATTGCCTACAATGACATCGATTTACCACGCAATCCCTATCAAGAAATCGATGAGGTATCAGTAGGCTACAATCGCATCGCCCATCGCCTACAAGATGATGTGTCCAATTTATCGCGTACTGAAATTGCAATGCGCCAAGCGAAAGAAGAAGCCGAAACCGCCCTACTTCAACTCAAGGAAACACAGCAAAATCTGGTGCAATCAGAAAAAATGGCTTCATTAGGAAGCCTGGTAGCGGGCGTAGCGCATGAAATAAACACGCCAGTTGGCGTAATTTTGACGAGTGCATCAGTCTTGCGTGACGAATCCGCGAAATTTAGACAAATGATTGAGGGCGGTCAGGTCAAAAAATCGGAAGTGATCAATTACAGTGAAACGGCCGAACAATCATCTGCGCTCATCATGAGCAATGCCAGCCGAGCCGCCGACCTGATTCAAAGCTTTAAACGGGTTGCGGTTGATCAGACCTCGGAAGTGAAACGCGACTTTGAGCTTAATGCCTATCTGAATGAAATTTTAATGAGTTTGCGTCCGCTGATAAAACACGCGGCGGTGAGCATTGAAATCAACTGCCATGAAGAAATTCGCATGGATAGTTTCCCAGGGGCGCTGTCACAAATTTTGACCAATTTACTCAACAACGCACTGCTGCACGCCTTTGCGCCGAGCAATGGTGCTGCGATAGGCGGACAAGATAATCAAATCATCGTATCGGCCCATAAAGACGGCGATTGGGTTGAGCTTGAATTTAGTGATAATGGCGCAGGAATCTCCGAATCTTTCATCAATAAAATTTTTGATCCCTTCTTTACCACCAAACGCGCCAATGGCGGCAGCGGGCTGGGGCTGAATATTGTATTTAATCTGGTAACACAAACTTTAGGCGGCAGTATCCAAGTCCATTCCAAAGAAGGCGAAGGCACACGATTTGTTATGCGCTTTCCAAGTCATATCAACAACTAGCTGCCGCCCACACTAATTTATTCCTAGTTTCATGGCCGCAAAGCAATTTCTTGGGTATCCTTGCGGCTTTTACTTTGAGCGCTAATATGTCTGAGATCAACACCGTCGTCCCAAAGGCTTTGCTAGTTTATTGCCGCCCCGGTTTTGAGCCTGATTGCGCCGAAGAAATTGCCGACAATGCAAGCTGTGATGGCAGCTTTGAACGTGGCGATGGCTGGATCGTCTTTACCCCTTCAGAAAAAGATCCACGCGCATTAAATAGCCTCGTCAATAAGCAGCTGATGTTCCCCCGTCAGGTACTATTAGTGCACGATCGCATCACACTGGGCGGCAAAGATCGACTGACCCCGATCGTGAATTCACTCAAACAAATTGACTCGGCTTTTAGTGATATCTGGCTAGAATATCCAGACACCAATGATGGTAAGTCGCTCTCAAGCTTTTGCCGTAAATTTGGTGATTATGTCGCCAAAGCAGCAGCCGAAAACAATTGGCTACAGCCACAACGTGTTCGCAATCGTTTGCACTTATTCTTCCCACAACAAAATGAAGTATTTATCGCCTCACGCCCAGCAAAAGACACCGACTGGATCAATGGCATTCCGCGCTTACGCATGCCTGTTGATGCGCCAAGTCGTTCGACCTTAAAGCTGCTCGAAGGGATTTTGGTTCTGGTCGATAAACCCGAAAGTAAATTTAGGGAAGGAATGAGTGCCGTCGATCTGGGCGCAGCACCTGGTGGCTGGACCTATCAATTAGTCAGCCGAGGCTTGAAAGTGTTTGCGGTTGATAACGGGCCCATGAAGGGCAGTATGGATGGCCATCACCAAGTCAAACACATCCGAGATGATGGCTTTAAATTCAAGCCTAAAAATCCAGTGGAATGGCTGGTCTGCGATATGGTTGAGCAACCGATTCGGGTTGCTGAATTAATGGCCAAGTGGTTTGCTGCAGGCAATGCGCGCCGAGCGATTTTCAATTTGAAATTACCGATGAAAAAACGCTACTTGGAAGTTTGCAAATGCTTTGCATTGATTGAAGCAAAGCTGGAAAAAGCTGGAATGTCATGCAAAATCACAGCCAAGCATTTATACCATGACCGAGAAGAAATCACGGTTTACTTGACCGTTGTGAAAGATTAACTAACAATTCACTTACTTTTATCTCAATGACATATCGGGGTTTTCATGTTTAAAGAGTTTCGCGAATTTGCCATGCGTGGCAATGTGATTGATTTGGCGGTCGGTGTCGTTATTGGCGCGGCCTTTGGCAAGATTGTTGATTCATTAGTCAAAGACATCATCATGCCCCCCTTGGGCTTTATTATTGGTAAAGTAGATTTCACCAATATGTTTATTACCCTCGTTCAAGGCAGCAAAGTAGCGGGCCCCTACGAAACACTGAAAGCGGCTCAAGATGCTGGTGCGGTCACTTTGAACTTCGGCCTATTTTTTAATAGCCTGATCAGTTTTACAATTGTTGCTTTCGCCATTTTCATGGTTGTTAAAGCCATGAACAAATTGAAACGCGAAGCTGAGCCAGCCCCAGTCGTAGCAGAAACTCCAGAAGAAATTGCATTGTTGCGCGAAATTCGCGATTCACTCAAAAAGTAATTGAGCGCAGACCAATAAAAAATCCGCAGAAATATCTGCGGATTTTTTATTGGGTATATGTCTAGACTAGCGCTCTACACACAAAGCTACGCCCATACCCCCACCAATACACAAAGTCGCCAGACCTTTTTTCGCATCACGGCGAAGCATTTCATGGATCAGCGTTACCAAAACTCGACAACCTGAAGCACCAATTGGATGGCCTAAAGCAATCGCGCCACCATTGACGTTGACCTTATTCATATCCCATTTCAACTCACGCGCCACACCCAATGCTTGCGCCGCAAAAGCTTCATTTGCTTCGATCAGATCAAGATCTTCAATACTCCAACCCGCTTTAGCCAACGCTTTTTGGGTAGCAGACACAGGTCCCATACCCATAATCGTTGGGTCCAAACCCGTACTTGCTGAAGCGCGAATCGTCGCCAATACAGGCAAGCCAAGTTCATTGGCTTTTTCACGGCTCATCAACATTACCGCTGCAGCACCATCATTGATACCTGATGCATTACCTGCAGTTACAGTCCCTTCTTTGTCAAACGCTGCGCGTAATTTAGCCAAGGAATCAGCCGTGGTGTTGGGCTTAATAAATTCGTCTTGATTAAATACAACGGGATCGCCTTTCTTTTGTGGAATGACGACAGGGATAATTTCATCTGCAAAACGCCCTGCTGCTTGCGCTGCGGCTGCTTTTTGTTGCGAAGCCAAGGCTATAGCGTCTTGTTCTTCACGCGTAATGCCATATTTCTTCGCAATGTTTTCAGCCGTAACACCCATGTGGTAATTGTTATAAACATCAGTTAAACCGTCGTAAACCATGCTATCGATGAGGCTGGCATTACCCATACGGAAACCATCACGGCTACCATTCAAAATATGCGGGCTAGCTGACATATTTTCCTGGCCACCCGCGATGACAACCTCTGAATCACCAGCCAAGATAGCTTGAGCGCCCAAAGCAACTGCTTTTAAGCCTGAACCACAGACTTGGTTAATCGTCATGCCTGGTACTGTATCTGGTAAGCCCGCGCGACGCACAGACTGACGAGCAGGATTTTGCCCCAAGCCAGCCGTCAAAACATTACCCAAAATAACTTCTGATACTTGCTCAGGTTTTACCCCTGTTTTTTCAAGCAAAGCACGAATCACTGTCGCGCCAAGTTCTGGTGCTGCAACTTTAGCTAAGCCACCAGAAAAATTACCCAATGCAGTACGTCCAGCAGCAACAATAACCACTTCAGTCATAAATATTCCCTTTTATACAAAAGCAAACAACAAGTAGTTGTAAGCATTTGACTCTAAAAAAAGCAAGGCGACTGCCTTGCTCAATTCAACTACAAAAAATCAAACCACTTTGGCTTTAACATAACGACCTGGGGCCGCTTCAATTGATTTGTACTTGGTATTGCCGCCCTTTTTCGGCGCAGCGACTTGCGAGCCTGAGTGTGGCACCAGCCAAGCAGACCAGTCTTGCCACCAGCTGCCTGGGCGTGATTCGGCTGAGTTAAACCAATCCTCGGCGTTCAGTGCAACGTTGTCATTGACCCAATAGTTACGTTTATTGGTGCTCACCGGATTGATGGCACCCGCAATATGCCCAGAAGCCCCCAACACAAAACGCAACGGTCCTTTAAATATCTTAGTCGTTGCAAATGCAGAGTGCCAAGGCACAATGTGGTCTTCTCTCGCCGCAAAGATATATGTCGGCACATTGATGGTCGTTAAATCGATGGGCGTGCCGCATAAGCTAAAGGAATTGGGCTTGATGAGGTTGTTTTCCAAATACATATTGCGCAGGAAGAAGGTGTGCATCGGTAATGCCAAATTAGCCGAGTCACTATTCCAATACAGCAAATCAAATGGGGCTGGATTTTTGCCTTTCAGATAGTTATTGACGACATAATTCCAAATTAAATCGTTAGAACGGAGCGCAGAGAAAGTGCGTGCTAATTCTTTGCCACCAATGACTCCCTCTACTTTTAACTCACGCTGACGAATTAAATTCCAATCAATAAAATGCTTAATCTCGCCTGGATCGGTGTGATCGAGCATCACCGTCATCAAAGTCACCGACTCAAACCAATCTAGTCCACGGGCTTTCATGACTGGAATTGCGGTAGAAACTAGCTCACCACCTATGCAGAACGAGAGCACATTAATTTTTTCGGCTTTACTTATTTCACGCACAACTTCAGCGGCTTTAATTACGCCGGACTCAATATAATCATCCCAGCGCAAATGCCCCTGGTGCGGCTCAATGGATTTCCATGAGACCAAGTAAGTGGTGAAACCTTGACTTACGATATAACCCATCATGGAGTTCGCTGGCTGCAAATCCATAATGTAGTATTTGTTGACACACGGCGGCACGACTAGCAGTGGGCGGCTATACACCTGTGGGGTACTTGGCGTGTATTGAATCAGCTGGAAAAGCTCATTTTCAAAAATCACTTCACCTGGCGTTACAGCAAGATTCTTACCCACCTCAAACTGACTTTCATCAGTCATGGTAATTGAGCCTTTTTGCATATCCGCCAGCAATTGCTTCATCCCTTCTTGCAAACTTTCCCCTTTGGTTTCTAGGGCGAGCTTCATTACTTCGGGATTAGTAAAAGCAAAATTGGTTGGGCTCATGGCATCGATATACTGACGCGTAAAAAAAGACATTTTCTCGCGCGTTACATCGTCGTATTGAGGGGAATTAATCTGATCAAGCAGCCATTTAGAGGTCAGCAAATAATTCTGTCGAATGTAATCAAAAATCGGGGTGTCCCACTCTGGGGCATTAAATCGGCGATCTGATTTTTCGGGCTCAACCACTTTAACACCTGATTTAGCACCAATCAGTCCGAGCCATAAATCCATTTGTTGCTGATAGAACTCAGCGTGGGCGCTGAGTAAATTTGGCTGAGACTGTTGCATTTTATGCAACATTTCATGCAAGACGGTTACATGCTGATTGGGCGTACCAACCGGAAAAGCTTTACCCCAATGTTCAGCCCATTGACGATTTGCTTGAGTTAAATGATCGAAAAAAACCTGCATCGAGGGGTGATTCAGCACAGTTCAGCTCCGTATAACTAGGGTTATCCCTAACATTGTGACAAGACAATTGCTGCAACGCAACACAAACACATCCTAACACCAACAGAAAGCGAATTAGATTCTAATGTTATTTATTAGCTAAAAACCACTACTTCTTGATTAAACATGACATTTTCACCCCTCTTCAGTAAAATCAGTATTAACTAAGATAGTATCAATCCGTATTCTCAAAGGGGTCTCTCATGAACAAGCTGTATCGCTCGCTATGTGTGCTATTTACTAGCACCGTTTTGGCGGCCACCCCGGCTCTTGCAACTAGCAAAACAACAAATAAAACAACAGCTAATCAGCAACAGAACAGCACTCAAAAAAGCAAGAAAACGTCCGCCAAAAAACCAACTGTTCAGACCAGTAAAACAAGCAAAAGTAATTCATCAAAAACAGTCGCTCGCAAAAAAAGCATTGAACAACAAGCCATTGCTGGCGCCCGCAGCGGTGTTCGTGTTGATCGTGTTAATGCCAATCCAATTAATCTAAGCAGTCCAGGTGTGCAATCTAGTGGGGTTTTGGTACTGAACGAGCAAAACGGCGAAGTGATGTACGAAAGAAACGCCGACAATATCGTGCCAATTGCTTCAATCACCAAACTCATGACCGCCATGGTCGTGCTTGATGCCAAATTGCCACTTAATGAACTGATCAGCATTACCCAAGCTGACGTTGATAGCCTGAAAAACACCAGCTCACGCCTCACCGTAGGCACAACGCTCACCCGCGGTGAAATGTTGCTGCTCGCACTGATGTCATCAGAAAACCGCGCAGCATCGGCCCTGAGCCACGCCTACCCTGGCGGTCGCGAAGCGTTTACTCGCAAAATGAATGAAAAAGCGCAACAGCTGGGCATGCAAAACAGCCGCTTCTTCGATCCAACGGGACTGACACCTAGCAATGTGTCGACACCACGTGAATTATCTTTGATGGTTAAAGCTGCACAGCGTTACCCTGAGATTCACCAATTTTCGACCTCTAGTGAATATCAGTTCGTTTCGAATGTTACTGGCCACCTGATGTCTTTCCGCAACACCAATCCGCTAGTCAAAGATGCAGATTGGCAAATTGGCGTCTCAAAAACCGGCTTTATCAATGAAGCTGGCCGCTGCATTGTGATGCAGGCAACGATCAACAATATGCCTGTGGTCATGGTGCTGATGGATTCAAATGGCAAATACACGCGAATTGGTGATGCCCAGCGAGTTCGCCGCTGGATTGAAGAAACACGTCAAAGCGGCCTCAAAGCAGGTTAAGCCTCGCTTGATAAGGCTGGCTACAAATTAAAAGACCACTGAAATCAGTGGTCTTTTTTTTACGGCACCTACCTCTAGACGCCAATTATTTAAGCGGGCATGTATTGATACCCACTAATTTATAGAGTGGGCAAGAGCGAAGCAAGCCTGTTGCCAATGGCACCACCCCAATCCAACCCCAGACACCGATTACACCCAACAAGGTCAGCACCAGCAACAACACCCCCACCGCGATACGAGCAACGCGATCCAAACCACCTACATTGTTCATCTCACACCTCCTCGCGGCCCGAGCCGCTTATAAAAACTGCATTAACCAGGCTTTAAACTGGCCGGATGACATGGCGCCTGACACACGCTCCAGTTCCATGTTTTGCTCCAACATCAACAAAGTTGGAATACTGCGCACGCGAAATTGATTACCCAACTCAGGTTCGGCTTCGGTATCCACCTTTACAAACAAGATTTTTCCCGCCATATCCTTTGCCGCAGCGGCAAACGTAGGTCCAAATTGCTGACAAGGTCCACACCACGGTGCCCAAAAATCAATCACCACCGGCAATTTTAAATGTTTGAGTAATTCCGGCAGCGACTCTTTTGTCGCCGCAATAGGTGCCCCAGCCAATAAGGGTGCATGGCAAGCCCCACAGTTTGGCGCTTCATTTAAGCGCGTCGCTTCCAAACGGTTTTTAGCATGGCAGTGGGGGCAATCGATTAACAAACTCATGTCTTTCTCACAAAGTATTTAGTGGCAATTTCAAATATTGGCGTCCATCAGCTTCCGCAGGCGGCAAATGACCAGCACGCACGTTAACCTGTATCGACGGCATGATTAAAACGGGCATGGCCAACGTGGCATCGCGCGCTTCCCGCATTTTGACAAAGTCATCGCGGCTCGTCGCGGCCGACAAATGAATATTATGCGCTTTATGTTCGGCAATACTGGCCTCCCACGCGGGATTAGCCCGGTTGGCAGGTTGATAATCATGACAAGCAAATGCTCTGGTCTCATCGGGAAGTTGATACAGCCGTTGTACCGAATCATATAAACGACCAGCATCTCCACCGGGAAAATCGCAGCGTGCCGACCCAACATCTGGCATAAACAAAGTATCACCCAAAAATAGCGCATCTCCAATCAAATACGCCACATCAGCAGGGGTATGTCCTGGCACCATTAATGCCTTTGCGGTCATTTGTCCAATACCCCACTCTTCATTATCCACCACCAAATGATCAAATTGGCGACCATCCGTGGCAAACTCATTCTCCATACCAAAGATGGGCTTAAAGATTTTTTGCACCTGCTCAATCCCTTTACCAATGGCGATTTTCCCGCCCAATTGCTGCTGCAACCAGGCGGCGGCAGACAAATGATCCGCATGAGCATGCGTCTCGAGTATCCAATCGAGCGTTAATTGCATGGCACGAATGCGATCTACGATTTTCTGCGCATTGCCGGTACTGGTTCTGGCGGATTTAGCATCGTAATCGAGCACCGGATCAATAATTGCGGCATGCCCACCTAGCTTGTCATACACCAAGTAGGAAATCGTAAAAGTCGCTGGATCGTAAAATGCTTCAACCTGGGGTTGCTGCTGAGTATTTGCTACGGTCATATTGAACTCCTGTGATTCTTTATCGTTACAGCTTTACTTTACAATATATTTTTTTATATAATATGTCAACGTTAGTTAACTAGAAGGTCACTTATGACTGACTTAGAAATGCAAGCAATGCGCTCAGCCGCGTGCAATGCCATTGGCCTACTCAAAAACCTCGCCAACGAAGATCGACTCATGCTGCTCTGCCAAATGGTAGACGGTGAAAAATGCGTTTCTGATTTCGAGGCCCTACTCGATATTCGCCAACCAACCCTGTCCCAACAATTGGGCGTGCTGCGTAATGCCGGTTTGGTCAATACGCGTCGGGATGGCAAACGCATTTATTACTCGCTCGCCAGCCAGGAAGTACACGAAATACTGTCACTTCTTTATAAGCTTTATTGCCCCATAGACTTAAACAAATTTGACGCTGCCCAAGGGAATGAAAATGCAAATTGATCTGGCTCACTTTACCCCGCTCGCCTCGCTATTGGGCGGCGCCCTGATTGGCCTCACCGCCGGCTTAATGATCTTGCTCGCTGGTCGTGTGGCTGGCATCGCCGGCATTATCGGTGGCTTAATTGGCGGCGCGGCAGATAAAAGCTGGCGACTCTTTTTTATCGCTGGCCTAGTCATTTCACCGCTGATTTGGTCGCTCTTTGCGCCTTTACCCGCGCTACAAATGGTCACGTCACCATTGGGCTTGATTATTGCAGGTCTCTTGGTCGGGATTGGCACGCGGTATGCCAATGGCTGCACCAGTGGTCATGGCGTCTGTGGTTTATCTCGTTTTTCCCTGCGCTCATTGATCGCAGTATTGAGTTTTATGGGCACAGGCTTTGTGACCGTATTTATCATTAAACATCTACTCGGATAAACAAGGACACAAGCATGAAATTCAATCTATTTGGCCTGTTTAGCGGCGTTTTATTTGGCCTTGGACTGATCCTCGCAGGCATGGCGAACCCAGTCAAAGTTCAGGGTTTTCTCGACATTGCAGGTCTGTGGGATCCGAGTCTGGCATTTGTGATGGGTGGTGGCATTGGCGTTTCAATGGTTTTCTACGCCAAGGCAAAACGCACCTCATTGAGCCTGTTGACCAAAGAAGCGCTCAAAGTACCCAGCAATACCCTCATCGACAAACGTTTAGTGTTAGGCAGCGCAGCATTTGGCATTGGCTGGGGTATTGGGGGTATATGCCCAGGGCCAGCATTAGTAGCGGTAGGCATGGGATCACTAGGGGGGGTATTGTTCACCGTCGCAATGTTGGTGGGAATGTATCTCTTCGAAATCATTGAACGTCGCAACGCCAAAGCTTAATCATGTCCATACGCAGCCGATTTCGCCCTACTAGCTTATTGCCGCAATGGATGCGCCAGTATCATGGCGGCTTGTTCGCGGGCGACTTCAGCGCAAGCGTGATTGTTGCGCTGCTATTGATCCCCCAAGGCTTGGCTTATGCCCAATTGGCGGGTTTACCGCCGATGGCAGGTTTGTATGCCAGCCTTGGCCCCTTATTGGTCTATGGTTTTTTTGGCAGTAGCATGACGCAATCGGTGGGCCCCATGGCCATTACATCGGCCATGACCGCCAGCGCCCTCGCCCCTTTGGCACTCGCAGGCAGTCGAGAATACCTTGCCCTGGCAGCCACACTGACCCTGCTATCTGGCCTAATGCTCACGCTGTTTGGCAAACTCAAACTGGGCCAAATGACACGACTGCTTTCGCTCCCTGTCGTGCAAGGATTTAGCGCGGGCACCGCTTTATTGATTGCACTCGGCCAAACTGGGGCATTACTGGGCGCCCAATGGCGTGGCGACACCTTGATTGCTTTAGCCCAACATGTACCCGCAGCTGTACAGCAACTCAGCGCAGCGCCATTGTTATTTGGATTATTCGGACTACTGGCCATGTGGCTTAGTGCCAGTCCGGCAGCGGGTTTACTGCAAAAATTAGGATTAGCGCAAAACACGGCCCAACTGGCCGGAAAAGTGCTACCGCTCTTGACGATGATGGTGTTGGCCATCGCGCTGATCTGGCTTGACCCAGCCCACCAGATTAAAACCCTCGGCAAATTACCTGATGCTCATTTTGCCATTGAGCACTTCAACCTTGATTTAGTGCAGATGCAATCTTTGGTATTACCAGCCCTTTTGATCGGTTTAGCTGGCTATCTACAAAGCATCACGGTAGCGCAAACCATCGCCGCCAGCCGCCACCAAACCATCGATGCCAATCGCGAATTAGTAGCACTGGGTAATTGCAATGTGGCGTCCGCATTTTTGGGCGGATTGCCAGTTAGCGGCGGATTTTCTCGTACCGTCGTCAATACCAGCGCGGGGGCACAAACGCCACTGGCTGGGATGATGTCTGCCGTCTGGATGTTACTGGCCCTGTGGTTGCTATTACCTGCGCTGGCTTTCTTACCGCAAGCCTTGCTGGCGGCAACCATCATTCTGGCTACGAGCCGCATGATCTCATTCGAACAATTACGCAAAGCCTGGCAATTTGATCGCCGCGATGGGCTCGCTTGGATAGTCACCTTCACTGGGGTGTTACTCACCGGCCCGATGTTGGGTATTGCACTCGGGGTTGGGATTGCCATCTTGCTCTATGTATGGCGCAGCCATAAGCCGCATATCGCCGTCGTTGGGCAAGTACCCCATACCGAGCACTACCGCAATGTAGAACGTTTTCAGACCCAAACGGTGCCGACCATATTGGCGATCCGAGTCGATGAAAATCTATATTTTGCGAACACCGCCAATGTGATCGAGCAGATTAAACATCAGCTCAATATTCATGCTGCATCAGGGCAAATCAAACATCTGCTATTGATCTTATCTGCCGTCAATAGCATTGATTACAGCGCGATCAATGACCTCAAAGAGTGGCACAAAGCATTAGCCGATGCGGGCATTACGCTGCATTTAGCAGAGGTTAAAGGCCCGGTACTCGAAACGCTGATGCATGGCGATTTACTCGAGCACCTAGATCGCGCGCCGTTTATTTCTACTCACGCGGCATTTACGGCTCTTTCACCTCGGCAGCAAGAAGATTACACCATATAGGTATTTTATTGAAAATCAACCCAATCAAAGCTTATATAGACATACCCCTTATTTCTTGGGCATGTTCAGATAACGTGTTGATAACAAGAGTCGTAGGGTGGGGTAGCCCCTTAGGGCGTAACCCACCCTACGAATATCGTTTTTCGTAGTCAAACCAAGTTCTGTTCATATCAACACATAATCTGAACATGCCCTATTTCTTGAAAACAATCAGGTGATCCATCTCCAGCTCGATTCCAATATCTTCACCTATCGCATGATTATGATGACTGGGCACCAATGACAATAAAGTCTGCCCAGATGGCAGCGCCAAGGTATAGAGAAATTGCGCGCCGCGAAATGCCTTGGCCATCACTTTAGCTTGCAGCGAGCTGCGGTCATTGTGCTGAATGTCATCAGGTCGAATCAGCACCTCCATGTCGCAGCCAAGGCAGCATTCAACCGGCGTTGTGCGGCAAATCTGGCCTAGCTCAAATTCAATACACTGGGGTGCCGTCAGCTTGGCCGGCAATAACACACCTTCACCAATAAAATTGGCTACGAATCGATCTGCTGGCTCATGGTACAAATCATACGGCGTGCCCCATTGGCAGATTTTTCCATCGGCCATTACACCGATCTGATCAGCCATGGCAAATGCTTCACGTTGATCATGCGTCACCAAAATGGCCGTGGTGCCCGTCGCTTTTAAAATAGCGCGAACTTCTTGTCCTAGTCGCTCCCGCAACTCGACATCCAGATTAGAAAACGGCTCATCCAGCAACAATAAGCGCGGTTGTGGCGCCAAAGCACGTGCTAGTGCAACGCGCTGTTGCTGCCCACCCGATAGCTCATGCATATAGCGCGCGCCCAAGTCAGCCAAGCCCACGAGTTCGAGCATCTGAGCCACGCGAGCGGCTTGCTCCGACTTACTCATGTGCTGAATTCCGAATGCCACATTGCCTGCAACAGTCAGATGCGGGAATAAGGCGTAATCTTGAAACACCATGCCCACACCGCGCATTTGGGGCGCAACTAAACTCGCGGGGCTAGACACCAGCTGATCATCAAGATAAATCTCACCATCACGCAAAGATTCAAAGCCCGCAATGGCCCGCAGCATTGTCGTTTTACCGCAACCCGACGCGCCCAATAGGCATGCGATTTCGCCCACATTGAGCACAAACGACAAGCCTGCCACCACATGGCGTTCGCCAAAAGCAATCCGAACTTGATCAACACGAAGTAATGCCATGGTTTAGTCCTGTTTATTTTCTGATTGAATGACCAAGAGAACGACGGGGATTAATCCTGTCAGCACGATCATCAAACTCGGCAATGCGGCATTGGCCCACATTCCTTCTGAAGTCATCTCAAACACCCGCACGGCCAAGGTATCCCAGCCAAAGGGGCGCGTCATCAAGGTAATCGGCATTTCTTTCATCACATCAACAAAGCACATTAGCAGCGCGGTCAACATCCCCCCGCGCAGCATCGGCAAATGTAAACGCCATAACAGCTGGCGTTGATTCAAGCCCAAAGAGCGTGCGGCGTCTTCCTGATTGCGACTAATGCGCTGCATTGTGCTATCCATAGGCTGAAAGGCCACCGCCATAAAACGCGCCGCCAAAGCCAATAACATGACAGCCACCGAGCCCTTGAGCACTTGAAACGTCGCAAAACCCATGCTTTGCGCGATAGGGATCAACAAATTATCCAACCAAGCAATCGGCAAGAATACGCCCACGGCCAAGACCGAGCCTGGCACGGCATAGCCCAAGGTGGCCAAACGCACCATCCAGCGCGTCGCGCGCGAATTAAAACGACGAGCAATAAACACCAACAATAGCGCCAGCAAGCTGACCAAACTAGCCGCCAAAATCGAAATCATCATCGAGCGCAAAGTAAAACCGAGATAGCGACTATCCAAATCCTCTTGCAAAATCGATTTCGCCCACACCAGCAATTGAATCACAGGGATCACAAAGGCAATCAATAACACTGCACTACACAGTGCAATCACCGCGATCTGGTGCCAGCGTTTCAATTGGATCCGCTCAGCAGCAACAATGCGCGAATGATAATGTCGCGCACCGCGCGCCCAATGCTCCATCCCCACCAGCACCAGCACAAAGATCACCAGCAAAGACGCCAACTGCGAAGCCGCAGGCAAATTAAATAGCGAAAACCATGACTTATAAATCGCGGTCGTAAACGTATCAAAATTGAAAATTGCCACCGTGCCAAAATCAGCCAGCGTTTCCATCAAAGCCAGCGTCAGGCCGCCAATCAACCAAGGTCGCGCCATCGGCAGGGCCACCTGCCAAAAACCTTGGGCACGCGATAAACCCAGCATTTGTGCAGCTTCCAAAGCCCTTTTCCCTTGCGTTAAAAATGCATTGCGCGCCAGTAGATAGACATAAGGGTAAAAAGCCAGCGACAACACCAGCACGACGCCACCGATCGAGCGTATCCGGGGAAACCAACTGGAATCTCCGCCAATATCTCGAATTAGCGTTTGCACTGGCCCGGTAAAATCAAGCAAGCCTACCTGCACAAACGCCAGCACATAAGCTGGCATAGCCAGTGGCAGCATCAAGGCCCAGCTAAAAAAGCGCCTCCCAGGAAATTCGCACACAGCGGTAAACCATGCGAGCGGTACGCCCAATAGCAGCACGCCGCAACCGACTCCGAGCATCAAAATTAAAGTATTATTGATGACCTCAGGCAGCACATATTCGCTGAGATGAGCCCATACCTCGGGCTGTGGATGCAAAAACGACCCCAACACAACCAGCAAAGGTATGAGGGTTAATAAAGCAATCGGCGCGACCAATAAGGGCCCGCGCAACATGGTTAATCGCATACATTTCTGCCAAAGACAAAGGGCAGCACCAGCAATCTGGCCTGCCCTATTGGTTTCAAATCGCCAATTGGCTATTTATCCATCATTCAATGGATTATTTATATCCTGCACGATCCATTAGTTTAACTGCTTGCGACTGCAATTCACCCGCTTTGCTCATATTGATTACGTTTTGTTTGTACGGGCCCCAAGCGCTCACCAAAGCATCTGGCTTCACTTTTGGATTGACTGGAAATTCCAGATCTTTATCCGCATACAGATTTTGCGCTTTTTCGGATGATAGCCATTCCATCAATTTAACCGCACCCGCCTCATTTTTGGCATAGCGCGTTACACCAGCACCCGATACATTGACATGAACGCCATTGGTTTTTTGATTGGCCCAGAATAATTTTGCAGTATATGCATCACGTTGCGCGGGCGTCATTTTATCCAAAATGCGGCCAAGGTAATATGTATTCACAATCCCCACCGCGCATTGGCCAGCGGCAACAGCCTCAATCAATTTGGTGTCATCGGCAAAAACATCAGTCGCCAAATTAGCGACCCAACCACGAATGACTTGTTCAGTTTTGGCTTCACCTTGCTGCGCAATCATCATGGCGACCAAAGACTGGTTGTAAACCTTTTTGCTGGTGCGCAAGCACAACTTGCCTTTGAATTTTGGATCAGCCAGATCTTCATACGTCGAAAGCTGATCGGCCTTGATCAGGTTAGGGTTGTAAACCATGGTTCGGGCACGAATTGAAAGGCCGTACCACTGCCCTTTGGCATCACGCAAATGCGCCGGCACATTGTCATTCAAAGTCTTAGAATTGATCGTTTTGAGCAAGCCCATATTTGCTGCCTGCCACAAATTACCTGCATCAACGGTAATCAGCATGTCTGCTGGGGTATTGCCACCTTCAGCTTGCAAACGCGCCATCAGTGGGCCTTCTTTATCCGACAGCATTTTGACTTCAACGCCGGTTTCTTTGGTGTAGGCATCAAAGAGCGGCTTAATCAATTGCTCATTGCGTGCAGAGTAGACGGTTACCGTTTCGGCTTGAGCTAAACCTGCTAGCAGCGCCAATGCAATCGCAGACAAAGTAAAACGTTTCATGGCAAATTCCTAAGTAGTAATTATTCTCATTATATATGTAACAACAATCATTCTCAATGAGATTCAAGTGGGTGAAATTCACTTCGCTGACCGCCGCCCATTTTGCCTTTCGCCCATACAGCGCTACAATCAGCGGCCATTCTTAGAGATACTCACGATGCTTTGGTTCCGCAATCTGCAAATTTATCGTTTATCTGCTGACCACGCGCTCAGCCCTGACAGTATCGCCACCGAGTTGGCTAAACGCCCATTTATTCCTTGCGGCAGCATGGATATGGAATCATGTGGTTGGGTAGCTCCTGCTCGTCACGAGCCAGCCATGATGGCACTTGAGCGTCAAAATGCCGTGCTGGTCGCGCTGAAAAGCGAAGAAAAAGTATTACCCGCCGCAGTCGTCAAAGATGAGCTTGATTATCGCGTTCAGCAAATCGAAGCGGCAGAAAGTCGCAAAGTGGGCCGTAAAGAGCAGCGCGAGATGAAAGATCGCATCATTGAAGAGCTCACTCCACGGGCGTTCACTCGCTCGCGTGTGCAACGCGCCTTACTGGATCTGGAATCAGGCTTGGTACTGGTCGATGCGGCCAGTGCAGCCAAAGCGGAGTATTTACTCTCTACACTGCGCGAAACCTTGGGCAGCTTGCCGACGCGACTCATCGACACGGAAATCAGCCCCAGCGCTGCGATGACCGAATGGCTCAGCAATGAAACGCCTGATGCATTTGCATTGGGGCAAGATGCCGAGCTGAAAGTACCCGGCGATGAAGGCTCTATTGCGCGCTTTAAACGTCAGGTGATGGATTGTGATGAAGTGCGCCAGCATTTGGCCGTAGGTAAAATCGTGACTCGATTGAGCCTAGCATTTGGCGAACGTCTTACGTTTACGCTCACCGACGCTTTGGAAATCAAATCACTGGCCATGCTCGATGTATTGAAAGATGAACTCAAAGACATGGATGCAGAAACGCAAGATGCGCTATTCGAGTCGCAATTTGCCTTGCTAATCGGCGAGTTGCGCGGCTTTATTCCAGAGCTACTCAACGCCTTAGGCGGCGAAACCGAGCGTTAAGCAACACGGGGTATATGGCAGAAGACAAAGCAGATTAATATCTTCAGCCATATACCCAACCACCCTATTTACCGGTCGCAATTTTCTCACCCGTAGGGTTAAGCAGTGCTCGGGCAGCACTCACTTCACGCAGACACTCGGCATCACTCACAGGATTTAAATCTTGCCGTGGCACAATGAGTGGCTGCAATTTGGAGTTGACCTTGCGTCTGACATCCAGACTGGTGTTTTGCACCACCATTTCGGTCTTCAGCGCTTTGATTTGAGCTTCGCAATTGGCAAAGGCTGGATTGGCCAGCAACAAAATAGCGAGTAAAAGCATTTTCATCATGAGTTCTCCAGCATCAGAAGCGAACGCTTTCAAGCTAGGACAAACGCATAATTTGGCCAGTTACAATATTTCCACAGCAGTAATAAATTGGAAACAACTAAGTAAGTACGGCTAACACCACTTACAGCGGTACGCGAGAGAAATATCAATTGATCTCACGAACTAAAACAATGCATTCGGCGACTTAGTTTTAAAGTGCCAGTAGCAAATCCAGTGAGACCAATTACCAATTCTGACAGTCAGAAAAGGCCATTTTTCCGGCAAAGCCGCTTATCGGATCGACGTTTAAGCGGGAAAAACGACCTTTAATCGCCGTTTAGATTACTGCGTCTATAGCGCAGACTCACGTACTTCGTCGAACGATATGCCAAGTCGGAATCCTTGTTCAATTGCCCGCTTAGCATCAAGCTCCGCAGCCAACTGCGCCCCACCAATCAAATGCACAGCTTGCCCTAAAGCTTGTAGATCGGCATACAGTGAATTCACCGACTCTTGACCCGCACAAATCACAATTTGATCGCAAGGAATGCATTTTTCAACGCCATCATGGATCAAATGTAGGCCAGCATCATCGATGTGCAGATATTGCACGCCACCCCAAAGATGAACATGTTTGCGCGCCAAACGCTGACGATGGATCCAGCCGGTGGTGCGCCCAGGCCCAGCGCCTGGCTTGCCTTTTTTTCGCTGCAACAACCACAACTCACGTTCAGGCACACGGCCATCCGGTACAAGTAGCCCGCCCTGAGCCTGCAATTGCGGATCAATACCCCAGTCCTGCAGATACGCCGCGATGGTATCTGCCGAATTAAGCAATAAATCTGCGACATCGACCCCAATACCCCCCGCCCCCACAATGGCAATTTTGCGCCCCATCGCTACGCGCCCAGCAATCAGATCGGGATACGGCACCACCATGGGGTGATCAGCACCTGCTAAGTCAAATTGGCGCGGCTGCACGCCCGTAGCGACAACGACCTCATCATAGCGTCCCGCCAGTTGCGCGGCACTCACACGGGTATTAAGACGAATGTCGACATTATTTTGCACCAGCATCACTTCGAAATAGCGCAAAGTTTCGCGAAACTCGGCCTTGGCAGGAATTTGCTGAGCGAGGCCAAATTGACCGCCCAAATGAGACCCCGCCTCAAACAAAGTGACATGATGCCCAGCCTGAGCCGCAGTTAAAGCACAAGATAGACCAGCAGGGCCAGCGCCGACTACGGCAATGGTTTTAGCTTGTGCAGCTGGACGGATATTTAACTCTGTTTCACGACAAGCACGAGGATTCACCAAGCAGGACGCGGTTTTGCCTTCAAATACGTGATCCAGACAGGCCTGATTACAGGCGATACAGGTATTGATTTGCGCACTTTGACCCGCTTTGGCTTTGGCCATAAAGAGCGGATCTGCCAATAAAGGGCGCGCCATTGAGACCAAGTCTGCATCGCCATTGGCCAAGATGTGCTCTGCAATTTCGGGGGTATTAATACGATTGACTGCAATCAGAGGCACTTTGACATGCGCTTTGAGTGCGCGTGTTACCCAGCTAAATGCGCCACGCGGCACCATGGTGGCGATGGTAGGGATACGAGCTTCGTGCCAACCGATTCCGGTATTGAGCAGCGTGACGCCAGCCACTTCGAGCGCTTGCGCCAAGGCAATGGCCTCGCTGAGCGTGCCACCATCCTGCACCAAATCGAGCAGAGAAATGCGGAAAATCACGATAAAGTGTTGGCCGACCGCTGCTCGTACGGCCTGAGTGATCGCAATTGCGAGGCGTTGCCGATTTTCAATCGTACCACCCCAGTCATCGCTGCGTTGATTGGTGCGATTTACTAGAAACTGATTAATGAGATAGCCTTCGCTGCCCATAATTTCGACACCGTCATACCCTGCGGCTTGCGCCAGCTTGGCGGTGTTTGCGAAATCCGCAATCGTCTGCTCGATTTGCGCAACACTCAATTCATGTGGGGTAAACGGTGAAATCGGCGCATTAATGGGCGATGGGGCCACCGAATGATTGTGATAGGCGTAGCGCCCTGTGTGCAAAATTTGCAGCGCAATTTTTCCGCCAGCTTGATGCACGGCGCTCGTCACCTTTTGATGTTCGGCAACTTGCTCTGCCCGATCTAAAACGGCAGAACCTTCAAACCCTGCGCCATCCGCATTGGGCGCGACGCCACCCGTGACGATCAAGGCCACCCCTGCTGCGGCCCGCTCCGCATAAAAGGCCGCCAATCGATCCATACCATTGGGCTGCTCCTCTAAGCCCGTATGCATCGAGCCCATGATGCTGCGATTTTTTAGGGTCGTAAATCCAAGATCCAGCGGGGAAAACAGATGCGGGTACTGCGCCATTGCGACTCTCCAAACGATCGTTTGAATTACCATAGCGCATTATCAAGCGGCTTCGCTATTAGGGTTGCGCCTCATGGGTGAAATTGTCTCAATTTTACGTAGCCGAGATGCTGCTACTTCTTATTCGAGGTATTTATTCCCGCCATAACCCGAGACCCCCATCATCAGACGTACCAGCGTATAACTCATCCAAACCAAGGCTCGCAAACCGATACCCGCCTGATGTATATGCTCGGGCAAGATGGCCAGCGCGTCGTTATTGAGGTGCTTTTTAACATCTAGGCGCAACTGTTGCGCAAAGATCGGATCATGAATAAAGACATTCGCCTCACGCGCCAATAACAGACTAAATGGGTCAATATTGCTCGAGCCGACCGTGGCCCATTCACCATCAAAAATAGCCACTTTGGCGTGCATAAAGCCGCTGTTGTACTGATAAATTTCGACCCCCGCCTTCAGCAAGGGGCGATAGAAAGCCCAACTGGCATATTGCAATAAGGCGTGATCTCGCTCATCTTGCAATAACAGCACCACCGCCACGCCGCGTGCAGCCGCCCTCAGCAAAGCCTGACGCAGTCGTTTACCCGGTAAAAAATAAGCATTAGCAATGATAATTTCAGATTGTGCAGCTTCAATTTGCGCCAAGTAGGCATGTTCGATTGCGGCACGATTGCGGGTATTATCACGTACAACAAGTTGTGCCGGCACTCCAGCCGTATACTCAGCACGATTGCTCAAGAAATATCGTCGCGTCCACGACTTTTTAAGTTGCGACCACGCGCTATGGCGCCACTCCCGACTCAATACCGCACGAATTTCATCAACAATTGGGCCACTTAATTGCACTGCATAGTCATATCGAGGCGGTAAGTCGGGCCCATCAAAATCACTCAATATATTAATGCCGCCCACAAAGGCGACTTTGCCATCAAAGCAGGATAGTTTCCTGTGCATGCGACGCAAACGGGCGCGATTAAACGAGAAGCGCTTCAACTCAGGGCGAAAAAACAATAATCGCACGCCGGCCTGTGCCATTGCGTTTTTTATCGCTACAGGAAAATCACGCGCGCCAAAGCCATCAATCAAGACCGAGACGCGCACGCCGCGCCTTGCGGCCGCCATCAAGGCTTGCGCGATCTGCTCTCCCACTTCGTCGAGCTCAAAAATATACGTTTCAAGATGAATTTCGATTTGCGCAGCGTGAATTTGCGCCAAAAGGGCCGGAAAAAAATCAGCACCATTGCACAGTAATTGCACTTGATTATGCTTTCTAAGCTGCGACTTGGGCATCGTTTAACCCTGCAAAACCGTAAATAATGGAGCATGGTCTGATAAATGCCGCCATGGTGCGCCCGTGAGCACTTCAGCACTGACAATCTCAAATCCGCGCACATAAACTCGGTCTAAGGTCAGTAGCGGCATGCGCACCGGGAAACTTCGTGCTGGCGCACCGTGCAGTTGTTCAAACGCCTCGCGCATCCCCAATTGAGTATGCAAGATATGACTCAGCTCAGCTCGCCAGTCGTTAAAATCCCCCGCCAACACCAAGGGTGCATTTGCGGGGATTAGACGTTGAATATGATCAACCAAAATCTGAATCTGCTTGCGCCGATCACCAGCCCGTAAATTGAGATGCACGCATAAAGCATGCAAGGGTTGATCCCAGCCGGCAATATCGAGTTGGCAATGCAAAACACCGCGTTGCTCAAAGCGATGCAAAGTCAAATCGTAGTTTTCCCAATGAACAATCGGATAGCGCGACAGCAAAGCATTGCCGTGATGTCCCAAATGATAATGGGCATTCTTGCCATAGGCGCTGTGCAACACATCCCCAGCCAAGTACTCGTGTTGGGCATCTTGCCAGGTGGCAAATCGTTTGGAATGCTGTTGATGCGCGCCCTGCACTTCCTGCAGAAACACCATATCGGGGGACAACTGACTCAGCGCTTGGCGTACATCGTGCAACACCAAGCGACGATTTAGCGGCGAGAGTCCTTTATGAATATTGTATGAGGCCACAATCAGGCGACGCTCAGGCACGATCAGCTTCACATCGCCTTGCATTTAATGCCCCATCCGCGCAGGCAATTCGCGTAGCGCCTCGGCGTTGGACGGTGAAAACACCATTTCAGCCGCTTGCTGCCAATTAACCCACTTAAAGCGGCGATGCTCATTCGGTGAAATATCAACTTCGCAGGCCACAGGGATTTCGACGCTAAATACATGTTCGGTGTTCATCGTCACACCCGGCGCATAGCGATGACGCCAAACCTCGAAAATTTCGAAATCATGGCAGCTTTCCCAGTCACGGATCTGGCTTACATCCACTCGCAAACCTGTTTCTTCTGCCAATTCGCGCTGCGCGGTATTGATCAGGCTTTCATCGCCTTCGCGGCTGCCCGTGACCGATTGCCAGGCATCGGTAAAATCATTGCGCTCCAGCAACAGCACGTCTAACTCTGGCGTATGAATAATGAGAAGAATAGAAACTGGCTGTTTATAGGGCATTTGGAATTTTTCTACGAATCAAGAGCAGCCATTATACAATTGCCAACCAATCCCTCTAGCCTTGCATGCATATGTTTGATGTCGCCGCGATAAAACAACAGTTTCCGATTTTCGATCACCATCCGGATTTGGTGTATTTGGATAATGCGGCAACCACGCAAAAGCCGCGTGCGGTACTTGATGCGGAGCGCTTTTATTACGAACACCACAATGCCAATGTTCACCGGGGGGCTCATCGACTGGCCGTCGCCGCCACAGATGCATTTGAAGGCGCACGCGCAACGGTCGCCCGCTTTATCAATGCAGCGACTAGCGATGAAATTATCTTCACCCGCGGCACGACCGAAGCGATCAATCTCATCGCCAATACTTTCGGCGAATCGCTTCTCGCTGGCGATGAAATTATCGTTTCCACCCTCGAGCATCACGCCAATATTGTCCCCTGGCAGATGCTGGCTCAGCGCACGGGCGTCATTGTTCGCCAATTAAATATTACGCCTGATGGCGAAATTGACATGGAGCACCTGCATGAATTGCTTCAGTCAAGCCGCGCACGTTTGCTAGCCATCAGCCACGCGTCCAATGCCATCGGCAGCATTCAAGATATTCAATCAATTTGTGACTTGTCACACCAAAAGCAATGCAAAGTGCTGGTCGATGGCGCACAAGCCATTGCCCATTTACCCGTTGACGTACAAGCTTTGGGCTGTGATTTTTATGTATTTTCCGGTCACAAAGCCTATGGCCCCACCGGTATTGGCGTTGCCTATATCGAACAATCACTCTTGCGTGACCTGCCGCCATGGCAAGGTGGCGGCGAAATGATTGATGTGGTGTCTTTTGCAGGCACCACTTATGCCGCCGCACCGCAGCGACTAGAGGCTGGCACGCCAGCTATTGCGCAAGCCGTTGGCCTAGGTGCAGCTTTAGATTGGCTAGCGACACTGGATCGTTCTGCCCTACTGCAACATGAAACGCAATTGCACCACCAGTTAAAGCAAGGACTGGAGTCAATTGAAGGCATCAAAATCCACGGCCATGCAAAAAACACGGTTTCTTTAAGCTCAATGACCTTTGCGGGTGCGCACCCGTATGATGTCGCACAATTTCTAGACAATAAGGGTATTGCCGTGCGAGTAGGTCACCACTGCGCACAGCCACTCATACTTACCATGGGTATACAGGGCACATTACGCGCGTCTTTGGCAATCTATAACACCCAACATGATGTGGCGTTATTATTATCAACCCTAGCAGAAACGCTGGATCTATTATGATGAACAACACTTTGCCTATCGATCAACGCTTTGAACACCCGTTTGGCACCCGCTATGACTCAAACGAAATAGCCAAACTACTCGATCAAGCATACGGTTGGGAAGCCAAAAATCGGCTCTTGGTGCAACTCGCCAAACAATTACCTGAGTGGCCAGACAGCGACAAAACCCCAAAGCATAAAGTCAGCGGCTGCGAGAGCCAGGTCTGGCTAGCCCTTGAGCCCATAGGCGCACATTGGCAAATCGCCGCAGACAGCGATTCACGCATCGTCAAAGGATTATTAGCCTTGGTTTTGAGTGCCTTTAACCAAAAATCGAGCACCGAAATTGCAGCATTTGATTTTGAAAACTGGCTCACTGAGCGAGGCATGCAAAGGTTCTTGAGTGCCAGCAGGGGAAACGGGCTTAAAGCCATTGTCAACACGATACGAAATCAAACTTAAATCCAAAAACGCTCCCCCCGATTGAAAGCAATTTCACAGGCAAGTGCTAAAGTATAACTATCCACCCAAGATAATCAGTCCAACATGATGCTACGTAATATTCCCGCCACCGAGTCAGAGCGACTGATTAAAAATCTGATTATTCCGCCACGCCCAGTCATTTTAGAGGCCATCAAGCGCGCACAAGCCGCCGATGATCCCAATTTTGAAGAAATTGCCGAACTCATCAATAGTGACTTAACGCTATCACTGGCCATGCTTAAAACAGTGAACTCGCCCTACTACCAGCTCAGCCAGAAAATTAGCTCGGTCGATCAAGCCTTGCAGCTACTTGGCCTGCGCAATACCTGTAATTTGGTTGAAGGCATTGTACTCAGACAAACCCTGTGTATTGAACACAACGATAGGATGGAGTTATTTTGGGAAATGGCGACCCGCATCGCGATGATTGCCGGGCGTCTAGCAGAACACGTACACGGCATTACACCCGAAGAAGCATATACCTTTGGCCTATTTCGCAGCAGCGGTAAAGCGGTGATGGCGGCTCGCTTCCCTGATTACATCGACACATTGGAAAAAGGTGATCGATTTAGCCGGGCCGAATTCATCGAATACGAAAATCATCGCTACCAAACCAATCATAATGTTGTCGGTTATCTACTGAGCCGTGCTTGGTACTTACCGGAAGATATGCAGCTTGCAACACTCAACCATCATGATTTTGCTGTCTTTGATTTGCACATGGATAGTGAATGGCATCATGTGTGCACATTGATTGCCCTTACTGGATTAGCCGAACATATTCTCAAAATGAATATCCAACAATATGAACATCCAGAATGGCGTGCGATTGAACCGCTCTTACTCAATCATCTGGCCCTCAAGCTAGAAGAGTATGAAGACATCGTCGATGAAGTTTCGACTCTTTTGTAGCTTAGTTAAATTACCCAAGTTAGTGCTAGCACTAGAAAATAGAACTTTACCGACGCAGTTTTAGTTAAAATAGCGGGATGACCGCACCTACTCCCTGTTTCCATTGCGCTAGCGACTGTCCAGACCCCATCGAATTCACGATACGCTATCGTGAGCATGATCAACCTGCGTGCTGCGCAGGATGCAAGGCAGTGGCCGACACTATTTTGGCCAGCGGCCTCGCCAGTTATTACGACCAAAGAACAGAAAGCGCTAGCCGCACCGAACCGCTACCTGCTGAAATTCGTGAGCAATTGCAGCTTTATGACGATTTTCAATTGCAATCTAGCTTCGTGCAGCAAGTATCAGACAATATCCGAGAAGCAGCTCTCATCCTTGAAGGGATTAGCTGCGCAGCGTGTATTTGGCTGAATGAACAACACCTTAGCAAATTACCCGGCGTTCTATCCGTCTCCATCAATTACAGCACGCACCGCGCTAGAGTTCGGTGGGACGATCAGCAAGTAAAACTATCGAGCATTTTGCAGCACATTGCCGCGATCGGTTATCGCGCACACCCATATGATCATGAGCGCAATGAAGCTCAATGGGAAAAACAGCGTAAATCGGCCTTGTTGCGCTTATGGGTTGCTGGATTATCCATGATGCAGGTGATGATGTTTGTCATCCCCATTTACATGGCGCCCACTGGTGAAATTGAAGATAACTGGCTCACCATGATGCACTGGGGTAGCGCCTTACTGACACTTCCAGTTGTGCTGTATTCATGCTGGCCGTTTTATGTGAATAGCTGGCGCGAGCTTCGGCATGGCCGAGCGGGCATGGATTTACCCGTGAGCATTGGGGTGGTTGCGGCTTTTATAGCCAGCCTATATTCATTGATTACCGCTCACGGAGAAATCTATTTCGATTCCGTATCCATGTTTGTGTTCTTGCTACTGGGCGGGCGATATTTAGAATTACAAGCACGCCGCCGCGCTGGCGCAGCGGCAGAAATGCTGGTCAAACTCGTACCTGCCTTTGCGCACAGGTTAAGTCACGACCATAGCCTGCATGAAACACCTGTTCATCGCTTAAAAGCGGGCGATCTCATTGTCAGTAAAGCGGGAGAAACAATCCCCGTTGATGGGGTCGTGCTCGATGGTCGCAGTGAAGTCAATGAGGCCATGTTAAGCGGAGAAAGCCGCCCAATCATCAAAGAATCCGGCTCAAGCGTAGTTGCAGGCAGTTTGAATCTGATCTCAGCTCTAACCATCGAAGTTAAATCGACGGGAAACAATACTCGCCTTGGCAGTATGGTGCGACTTCTCGATCAATCATTACAAGAAAAACCCTATCTTGCCCAATTAGCCGATCGCGTCGCTGGCTGGTTTATTTTTGCCTTACTACTAATTGCATCAGCGTGTTTTTTATACTGGTATCGACACGATCCAATTCATGCATTGCCACACACCGTCGCCGTGCTGGTCATCTCATGTCCATGTGCGCTTTCATTAGCAACCCCAGCGGCACTGACTGCAGCGACAGGGCATTTGGCACAAATTGGTCTTTTACTGACTCGCGGCAACAGCCTAGAAAACCTTGCGCGCGTCACAGATATTGTTTTTGACAAAACAGGTACCTTAACATTTGGCGAGCCGCGCTTAAGTCAAACCATAGCACTTGCAATGTTTGCCGATGAGGCCCTACCGATTGCAATCGCACTAGAAAACCGTTCCGAACATCCGATCGCGAAAGCCTTTCAAATGGACGGAAAAAGCAATGAGTTAATCGTTACGGACTTTTGCAATTACCCTGGCGGCGGTATCTACGGCAAAATTAATGGTGAAGATTACTGGCTGGGTTCAAGTAACTTCATAAGTAAGACACTAGGTCATCAAGAATTTGAACGAACAAAAGCGCACGAATCAGAAGGCACCATCATTTACTTGGCCGACAAAAATTCAATGCTCGCCGCATTTGTACTAGCAGATCAAATCCGGCCCGAAGCTAAAGCCGTCATAGACTACCTCAAGACTCAGCACTACCAATTGCACTTACTTTCTGGGGATCAACTCCCTATTGCCAATTTGGTTGGCGAGCAGCTTGGGATCCAGAACATTCGCGCAGCTGCCACTCCCGAAACCAAGGTCGCCTACATTAAAGCCCTGCAAGCCAAGGGACATCGCGTTTTGATGTTAGGTGACGGGGTAAACGATGCACCAGTGCTTGCGATGGCCAATGTATCGATCGCCATGGGTGAAGGTGTTGATATTGCCCAAGCCGCAGGCGATATGATTTTGCTGAATAGCCAACTTGAAACCTTACCCAAAGCACTATTACTTGCGAAAAAATGCCGCAAAATCATACGCCAAAACTTAATTTGGGCACTTGCATACAATTTAGCAGCGCTACCCATCGCGGTTGCAGGGCTTGTTACACCTTGGTTAGCAAGCCTTGGCATGGCGCTTAGTTCTTTGCTGGTTGTATTGAATGCACTCAGGCTGCTAGCTCCCGATCAATTGAAAAAAGCTAAATAATTCAATGGAAAGTCTTTATTTATTAATTCCATTATCGCTCTTAATTGCACTTGGAATTGGTTTGATATTTTGGTGGTTTATCCGCAGTGGGCAAACCGATGACCTAGAGGGACCCAGCTGGAGAATTCTTCAGGACGACGATACAACGATAGAATCAACCACGCCAGGACGCACACCACAGAAAAAAAACCCTGACTGACGCCACACAACAAGGTAAAATCGGGAAGATTGCCATTGGATTTGCTTGATGTTGATCAACATTGAGTGCAGCAAGTCTGCGTATAGTCCAGTAGGCACTTTTGTACCTGGATTGGGGATGCTCTCACCCTAATCCAATAACCGCAGATGAACTAAGCACTTAGTTTAAATGCGGCTATTTTTTTGTTTTTCAATCTTTATTTTAATTTTAATTCCAAGCAGTTGGAGATCAATCGGAGCGCTGTAATGGAAAACCAAGCCACATACAATTACAAAGTGGTGCGGCAATTTGCCATCATGACGGTCGTCTGGGGCATTGTCGGCATGCTGGTTGGCGTAATTTGCGCCGCCCAGATGTTCTGGCCAGAACTAAATATCGGGCCATACTTTCACTTTGGACGCCTTCGTCCATTGCACACTAATGCAGTTATTTTTGCTTTTGGTGGCTGTGGATTATTTGCGACCTCGTACTACGTCGTTCAACGTACCTGTAACGTACGCCTGTTCTGCGACAAATTAGCCGCTTTCACCTTCTGGGGTTGGCAGACAGTTATTTTGCTAGCTGCAATTACCTTGCCACTGGGGTATACCAGCGGCAAAGAATATGCAGAGTTGGAATGGCCAATTGATCTGCTGATCACCGTTGTATGGGTAGCGTACGCCGTTGTCTTCTTCGGTACCTTGGCAAAACGCAAAGTTAAGCACATCTATGTGGCCAACTGGTTCTACGGCGCCTTCATCCTTGCTGTTGCATTACTGCACTTGGTAAACAGTGCCGCCATGCCTGTTACAGCGATGAAATCGTACTCTGCCTATGCAGGTGCAGTAGATGCAATGGTTCAATGGTGGTACGGCCACAATGCGGTAGGTTTCTTCTTGACCGCAGGGTTCTTGGGCATGATGTACTACTTCGTTCCTAAGCAAGCAGGTCGCCCTGTGTATTCATACCGCCTGTCTGTGGTTCACTTCTGGGCATTGATTTTCACCTATATGTGGGCCGGCCCTCACCACTTGCACTACACAGCACTTCCCGATTGGACGCAATCTCTGGGCATGGTGTTCTCTTTGATTCTGCTAGCACCTAGCTGGGGCGGCATGATTAACGGCATTATGACCTTGTCTGGCGCATGGCATAAACTGCGCACAGATCCAATCTTGAAGTTCTTGGTTACCGCCCTCTCCTTCTACGGTATGTCTACGTTTGAAGGCCCAATGATGGCGATTAAATCTGTCAATGCACTGAGCCACTACACTGACTGGACTGTAGGTCACGTTCATTCTGGTGCTTTGGGTTGGGTTGCGATGATCACCATCGGTGCAATCTATTACCTCATCCCACGTCTGTTTGGTCGCGAACAAATGTGGTCGGTAAAATTGATCGAAGTGCACTTCTGGATTGCAACATTGGGGGTAGTACTTTACATCTCATCAATGTGGATTTCTGGTGTAACTCAAGGCCTGATGTGGCGCGCAATCAATACTGACGGCACATTAACTTACGCCTTCATTGATGCCGTTAAAGCGTCTTATCCGTACTACTTCATCCGCTTCTTGGGCGGCTTGATGTACCTACTTGGCATGTGCCTGATGCTTTACAACGTACTGCGTACTGTATTTGACGGCAAAGCCGTTGATGCAAAAATCCCAGCCGTTGCCGCACACGCCTGATTACGGAAGGACGAATAATAATGAATAAGATTCAAAAATTGATTGAGGAAAACGTAGTGGCCCTCATCATCCTCACGCTCCTGACAGTGAGCGTGGCGATGTTTGTCGAAATTTTGCCACTGATGTTTAGTAAATCCGTGACCCAACCCATCGCAGGCGTAAAGCCATACAGCGCACTGCGCTTGGAAGGTCGTGACATTTACATTCGTGAAGGCTGCTACAACTGTCACTCACAAATGATCCGTCCTTTCCGTTCAGAAACTGAACGCTATGGCCACTACTCAGTTGCGGGTGAATCAGTGTACGACCACCCATTCCAGTGGGGCTCAAAACGTACAGGCCCTGATCTGGCACGTGTTGGCGAGCGCTACTCTGACGAATGGCATCGCGCCCACCTGATGAATCCACGTGACGTGGTGCCAGAATCAAACATGCCTGCTTTTGCTTGGTTAGCCGTGAACAAAATTGATTCAACGGTTACACCGAAGAAAATGGAAGCACTGCGTAAACTGGGCGTTCCATACACGAACGAAGACATTGCCAACGCCAGCAAAGAAGTTGAAGGTAAAACCGAGATGGAAGCGGTTATTGCCTATCTTCAGGGCTTGGGTCTTGCATTGAAAAATAAAAGGTAAGCACGATGGATTTGCAGAACGACGTTCGTATCATAGTGACTGTATTGGGCTTTATTTTGTTTGTCGGCATTTGCTTTTGGGCCTACAGCAAATCAAGCAAGCAGCGCTTTGATGAAGCTGCGCAACAGCCGTTCCTCGACGACGACTTGCCGTCGTCGGGTAAGCAATCCTAATCGGCTAACGGAGAAAAGAGAATGACAGACTTTACGAGTGGTTTTTGGGGTCCGTTTATTGCCACAGTGGTAATTCTCGGCATTGTGTTTGTCTCTTATCTGCTTATCACGCAGATGAAAGTCAAACTCAAAAAAGGCGAGAAAGCTGAAGTTACTGGCCACAAATGGGATGGCGACTTGGAAGAGTATAACAATCCGCTACCAGGCTGGTGGGTTGGTATGTTTGTGCTGACCATTGTTTTTGCCATTGCTTACCTGTGGCTTTACCCTGGCTTGGTCGTTTTTGGTAATGCAAAAGGCTGGTCACAACAAGGTCAGCACCAAGAAGAAGTTGCAAAAGCCGATGCTAAATACCAAGCCCTGTACGACAAATATCTGGCCATGCCTATCCCTGCCGTAGCTCAAAACAAAGAAGCAAACGACATGGGTAAACGCCTGTTTCAGACTTATTGCGTTCAGTGTCACGGTGCGGATGCTCGCGGCGCGAAAGGTTTTCCAAACTTGACCGACAATGATTGGCTCTACGGTGGAAAACCTGAAAAAATCGAAGAAACAATTACTAAAGGGCGTCACGGTCAGATGCCTGCATTTGGTGCTGTTTTCGGCGAAGAAAAAGTTCGCGACGTAGCAAACTATGTGCTGAAAATTTCTGGCAACCCAGCATTTAACGATGTTCGTGCTGAACGTGGCGCTGAAACATTCAAACAAGTTTGTGTGGCATGTCACGGAGCAGAAGGCAAAGGGAACCAAGATATTGGCGCACCTAACCTGACAGACAAAACTTGGTTGTACGGTGGCTCAGAAGCTACCATCGTTGAGACCGTAACAAATGGCCGCAACAATGTCATGCCAGCCTGGAAAGAATTCCTAGGTGATGGCAAAGTACACTTGCTGTCTGCCTATGTTTACAGCCTGAGCCAAAACCAGAAGTAATACATACTAAGTAGTTCGCAAAATCGGGCAGCGTAAAAACTGCCCGATTTTCATATCAGAATCTTGATTCAATAGAGTGCTATTGAATGAATGTTTTGACCGGAGAATAAACATGAGCCAAAAGCTAAAAGACATCCCTGTCAATGTAGTCAACGTTAAAGACGATGGCGAACTCGAAGAAGTATTGCTGTATTCTGCGCATAAAAAAATCTACCCGCGATGGATTAATGGCTTCTGGAACAAATGGCGCATTTTTTTCGTTCTAGCGACTCAGCTTTTTTTCTACTGCATCCCTTGGATTCAAATCAATGGTCGTCAGGCCTTATTATTTGATTTGGTCGAACGTAAGTTCTATATTTTTGGACTTATTTTCCTGCCACAAGATTTTATTTATCTCACCGCCCTACTCTTACTTAGCGCCTTTGGGCTGTTCGCCTGGACCACAATTGGCGGCCGCTTATGGTGTGGCTACGCCTGCCCACAGACCGTATATACCGAAATTTTTCTATGGATGGAAAAATGGGTTGAAGGTGATCGCGCGGCACGCATCAAGCTCGATAACGGTCCTATCAGTGCACGAAAATTGCGCCTAAAAGCAACAAAACACGCACTTTGGATCGCTTTCGCACTTTGGACGGGGTTTACCTTCGTCGGCTATTTCACACCAATTCATGCATTATGGGCGGAGCTACTTGCCCTCACGATTACGAGCACTGAAGCCTTTTGGATATTGTTCTACGGTTTTGCAACCTATGGGAACGCGGGTTGGATGCGAGAGCAAGTCTGCAAATACATGTGTCCCTACGCGCGTTTTCAAAGCGCCATGTTTGATGCTGACACTCTGATTATCAGTTACGATAAAGAACGAGGTGAAAATCGGGGCACACGTAAAAAAGGTATAGACTACAAGTCGCAAGGTTTGGGCGACTGCATCGACTGCACCATTTGCGTACAAGTCTGCCCCGTTGGTATCGATATTCGTGATGGCTTGCAATACGAATGCATCGGCTGTGCGGCCTGCATTGATGCTTGCGACGAAGTTATGGATAAAATGCAATATCCACGTGGACTCATCCGCTACACCACGGAAAACGCACTGGAACACAAATACCCGGAAAAGGATATTCACAAACAATTACTGCGGCCACGAGTCATTATGTATGCGGTACTGCTCAGCGTAATTTTAGCGGTTACAGGGTATTCGCTCTTTCATCGTCAACCCGTTAAAGTAAATATTGAGCGTGATCGTGTCGCCTTAGTGCGTGAAGTCGAAGATGGCTGGCTTGAAAACACCTACCGAGTGCAAATTCAAAATGCCAGCGAAAAACGGCACACCTACGTCATAAGCGCCGATGGTCTTGACGGCATGAAAGTCATCGCTGAAGGTAACGGTCAATTTACACTTGAACCAACCGCAACAAGCGATGTCTCAGTTCGCTTGCAAGTCGCTCCTGAAAAAGCCAAAGCGGGCAGTCATGAAATTCACTTAATCGTTAAATCTCTCGACGACGCTGCTATTGCAGTACGCGAGAAAGCTACATTTATTGGAAGAAATTAATGGATGCAAAACCCTGGTACAAACACCCCCATGTTTGGCTTTTAATCACCTTCCCTGCGCTGGCCATCATTGGTGGCATTTACATGGCTTACCTGGCTTATACCAATAAAGATGGTTTAGTCAGTGATAACTATTATAAAGATGGGCAAAAAATCAATGAACGAATCGCACTCGATCAAAAGACGGCAGCGCAAGGCATCACAGCACAGCTACTGTTAGGAGATGATCAGCAGAGCATTCGGGTGATACTCAACCAAGCGGTTGAGGGCGAGTTGATTTTAAAAATAGCGCATCCAACCCGAGATGGATTTGATCAAACCATTGAACTCGAGCCTCAGGCCCCAATGATGTTTGCGGGTAAAGCCGACCATGTTATCGCCGTACAGCGCTGGCAAGTTGAGCTGGCTGACAAAAAAAATAACTGGCGGCTAGCCAAAGAATGGCAGGTATTACTCGGAGAGCCTTTATTAATGCAACCTTCAAAGTGATACCCAATAAAAAACCCACATTCTATGTGGGTTTTTTCTATTTCGTATCAAGCTTTTACATCGATGTTTTGCCCTAAATTCGGCGGATTATTACTTGCGGACACTTGGGGCACACTATCAAGCAGAGTCAGCACACTTTGCTCTTGAATATCCATTGCTTTTCGTAGTACTAACAAAGGCGCAATTTCCTTCGCCCCGGCGCCACTTGCGGCACTTACCAAACTTGCATCCATACTCACCTCCTACAACTTCTGTGATTCTACTCCAACTACCAGATTAGCCCGATGCGTGATTAATGCAGGCCACAAATTGAGCCAGATGTTAAAATATCGACATGAATGCTCCTTCCTTTATCCATTTACGCCTCCATTCCGAATTTTCAGTGACCGACGGTATCGTCCGGCTTGAAGATGCAGTTAAACGTGCCAAATCTGAGCACATGCCCGCCTTGGGTGTTTCAGATTTGATGAACTTGTTCGGGATGGTGAAGCATTACAAAGCTTGCCGCAACGCAGGGCTTAAACCAATTGTGGGCCTCGATGCTTGGGTAGAAAACCCAGACGATAAGGATAAGCCTTTCCGCATCCTACTCATTTGTAAAAACCGCGCTGGTTATGGGCGGCTTTGCGCTTTGCTCACACAAGCATACAAACATAATCAGTATCGAGGGCGTGCAGAGCTGCAAAAGCAATGGCTGATCGATGGTGATAATAGCGGTTTAATCTGCTTATCAGGCGCAGAGCTAGGGGAAGTTGGCCAGCATTTATTGGCCAAAAATGACGAAGCTGCATTGGATGCGGCCCAATGGTGGTCGGCGCAATTTCCAGCTAATTACTACCTAGAAATACAGCGCACAGGCCTGAGCAGCAGTGAACATAGCCTGCAAGGTCATTTAGATATTGCATCACAACTCTCACTACCTGTTGTGGCAACCCACCCGATACAGTTTATGAATCGGGAGCATTTCAAAGCACACGAAGCGCGCACCTGTATCGCAGAAGGCTATGTGATGGCGGATAAACGCCGGCCTAAGCGCTTTACTGAAGAGCAATACTTCAAATCTGTTGCCGAAATGCAGGAGTTATTTGCAGATCTGCCCGAAGCACTCGCCAACACTGTAGCGATCGCACAGGGATGCAATTTATCAATTGTCTTGGGCAAAAACTATCTTCCGCTGTTCCCAACACCAGACGGGATGACACTGGATGATTTTCTGGTGTATGAGGCTAAGCGCGGCTTAGAAATGCGCCTTGCACAGCTATACCCCGACGAGACCAAGCGTGAATCAGAGCGAGCTCGCTATTACGAGCGCCTAAAATTTGAAACGGATACCATCGTCCAGATGGGTTTCCCTGGTTACTTCCTGATCGTTGCCGACTTCATTGCTTGGGGCAAAGTCAATGGTTGCCCCGTAGGGCCAGGTCGTGGCTCGGGCGCAGGCTCTCTCGTTGCCTATAGCCTAGGCATTACCGACATTGACCCAACCGCCTACGCCCTACTGTTCGAACGCTTTTTGAACCCAGAACGGGTATCAATGCCCGACTTCGATATCGACTTCTGCCAGGAAAACCGCTGGCGCGTCATCGAATACGTGCGTGAAAAATACGGTGCTGAAGCTGTTAGCCAAATCGCCACCTTCGGTACGATGGCGGCTAAAGCGGTGGTCCGTGACGTAGGTCGTGTGCTAGATCTGCCCTATATGTTCTGTGATGGGGTTTCCAAGTTAATCCCAGCCGCACCAGGCAAGCAGTACAGCCTTGATGACGCGGTAGAAATGGTCCCTGAACTAGCTGAGCGGATCGAGCGAGAAGAAGAACTCCGTGAGCTTTGGGATCTAGCCAAAACACTTGAAGGCCTAACCCGCAATATTGGTATGCATGCAGGGGGGGTATTGATCGCTCCAGGGCAGATTACGGACTTTTGCCCGGTATACCAGGCCTCAGGTGAGGATTCATCCCCTGTTTCGATGCTCGACAAAGACGACGTCGAACAAGTCGGGCTGGTTAAATTTGACTTCTTGGGCTTGCGAAATCTAACGATTATTGAGTTGGCGCTGCAGTACATCAAAAACCAAACCGGCGAATACCTTGATCTCATGAGCCTTGGTTTTGATGACCAAGCCGCATATCAAGTTTTCCGCGATGCCAACACCACCGGCGTATTTCAGGTCGAGTCGGATGGGATGAAGCGGCTACTCGAAAAGCTCGCACCTGACCGTTTTGAAGACATTATTGCGGTATTGGCACTTTACCGTCCCGGCCCACTCGGCTCGGGGATGGTGGATACCTTTATTAACCGTAAAAAAGGCATCGAACAGCCTGATTACTTCCACCCTGACCTTGAGAAATGCCTAGAACCCACCTATGGCGTTATTGTTTATCAAGAGCAGGTGATGCAGATTTCGCAGATCATCGGCGGCTATACGCTCGGTGGCGCGGATATGTTACGTCGCGCCATGGGTAAGAAAAAACCTGAGGAAATGGCCAAGCACCGTGCGACGATCGCCGAAGGTGCTGCAAAAAAAGGGTACGACCCCGCCCTTGCCGAGCAATTGTTCGACCTGATGACCAAGTTTGCCGAGTACGGGTTTAACAAATCGCATACGGCTGCCTATGCTGTGGTTTCCTACCATACAGCATGGCTTAAAGCACATCACACTGCGGCATTTATGGCAGCAACGATGTCGTCTGAATTGGACAACACCGACCAGCTTAAAGTCTTTTACGATGATTGCATCGAAAAGAACAAGCTAGAACTACTGCCCCCAGATATCAATCAGAGCTTCTATCGCTTTGTGCCTGTGGGCAAACGGCAAATCCGCTATGCACTCGGTGCAATCAAGGGCGTCGGTGAAGGTGCGGTCAACATGATTGTGGCCGAACGCGAGAAGAATGGTCCTTTCACCTCGATTTACGATTTGTGCAGTCGTACAGATAAGAAAGAAGTTAACAAGCGCGTACTTGAAGCGCTCATTCGTGGTGGCGCATTCGATGCAATCGACGATCATCGAGCTCGTTTGATGGCCAATGTTGAGCAAGCCATGGCGGTGGCCGATGCCGAAGCCGCGAACGCGAATCAGATTAGCTTATTTGACCTGCTCGAGCCTGCCGCAGCACCTCAATTTGAAATGATTGAAGTGCAGCGCTGGGATGACAAAATCAAACTGGCGGAAGAAAAAACTGCAGTCGGATTTTACTTGTCAGGCCACCCATTCGATGCGCACGCCAAAGCCATCAAGGGCTTGATTAAAACACGCCTTGATCGGCTGCAAAATCAGCGTGAGCCCCAATTTATCGCTGGCATCGTCGCTGGCATGCGCGTCAAAAATGGTGAACGCGGACGGATGTGCTTTTTACAACTTGATGACGGTAACGGCAAAGTCGAAGTTTCGCTCTTTTCAGATTCTTTCGAAACCAACCGTACCAAACTCAAGGAAGATGCACTTCTCGTTATTGAAGCCAAAGTTTCCGAGGATCGTTTTTCGGGCGGTCAGCGCATTATTGCTGATCGCGTATTTGATGTAGCCGAAACGCGCAGCCACTTCGCCAGAGCATTAAAATTAAATTTTGGCAAAAACAACGACCACGAGAAATTTAAGCAGATATTGTCACCGCACTGCAGCGAAGAGGGTTGTGCCGTCGAAATTTCTTATCAAAATGAAATCGCACAATGCACTGTGAATCTAGGGTTTCAATGGCGGGCGCTACTGCGGGATGAATTGATCGCCGACTTAAAAGAGTGGCTTGGTCATTCAGCAGTAGAAATTAAGTTTTAATTTAGGGGGCTCTCGCCCCCTTTTTTTATTTCACTACACTAATGGTGCAGGCTTACCAAAATAAAAGCCCTGCGCATAATCGACACCAATTGCCGCCAGTTCATGCAAAATAGCCTCATTTTCAACAAACTCAGCGATGGTTTTACAGCCTAAACTATGCGCAATATCATTTACTGCAATGACCATCTGCCTACTCACCTTATCATCAGCAATATCGGTCACCAAGCTACCATCGATTTTTAGGAAATCAACAGGCAGGGTTTTTAAATAATTAAATGATGAAAAACCACTACCGAAATCATCAAGTGCAAATTTGCAACCGCGCGTACGCAAAGTTTCAATAAACACCGAAGATTCTTTCAGATTTGAAATGGCCGCAGTTTCGGTAATTTCAAAACAAATTGCATAAGGTGGCACCAGTGTCATATCCAGTTGCTGCAAAATAAAGGCCAGCGTTTGCTTATTTAGTGACTTACCGGATAAATTAATCGCCAATTGAGGCAGCGGGCTATTGCTATGCACACGGTCCGCCAAGTATTTAATACTATGCTCAATTACCCAGCGGTCAATTTGCGCCATCATATCGTAGCGCTCAGCAGCTGGAATAAATGCACCTGGCGTGATCACACGGCCGTTACTATCTATTAAGCGAATCAGTATTTCCAAATGTGGTATTTCGGCATCAATCCGATTCATTGGAGTAATAGCTTGAAAATACAGTTGGAAACGGTTTTGTTCGATGGCCTCTTTGAGTGTCGCTAAGAGTTGAATCTCATTATGACGCTCAAGCAGATCCTGATCATCACTGCTGTACCAACTCAATTGATTACGGCCAGCATCTTTGGCCGCAAAGCACGCCACGTCAGCCTGACTCATCGCCTCTTGCGGACTTGCGCAACGATGATCCAATTTCACCAAACCAATACTGACCGTGACACCATGAGGGCGGTCTTGCCAGACGAACCTAAATTGCGCCAGCGCATGCAACATCCGTTCGGCTAAGACCTGAGCTTCGGCATGGGTGGTATTTGATAATAAAACACCAAATTCATCGCCACCGAGACGCCCCAAAATTGAGCGCCCAGGCAACATCAAGCCTTGCAGCAAGGTCGTCACATGCCGCAGCAATTCATCGCCTGCCAAATGACCACAGGTATCATTGACCAGCTTAAACTGATCCAAATCGAGCAACATCAAGATGTGTGGCTGATGATCGAGTAACACCTGCTGATGCGCAATGACCAGTGCATTTTCAAAGCCGCGTCGGTTAGTAAGCCCAGTTAAATAATCATGATCCGCTTGATAAGCCAGCTTTTCAGTTAATGCTTGCGCCTCAGTCACATCATGCAATACCAAAACCAAGCCCACTACTTGTCCATCTTGATCGGTAATCGGTGCGGCGGCATATTCGACATTTAATTTTGCGCCATCACGATTGAGCAACATCGCCTTCTGTGCATTTTGCGCTTTGAGGTCATCTCGGGCACGGCCCAACACCTGATACAACTCATCCGGCGTCAAGTCACCACCCAAACACAGTAAATCAGCGACGAATCGGCCTCGTGCATCCTGTGTCGACCAGCCTGTTAGCTGCTCGGCGGCTGGATTGATCAGTTTAATTTTGAAGTCATGATCAGTGGTTAAAATCGCATCGGTAATCGAAATTAGCGTCACTTCAGCCAGCTCTTTCTCTACGTACAGCGCACGTTGCGTTTCTTCGCGCTCACGGTAGCCGCGCTGCAAATTGCCGCGCATTTCATTAATGGCATCAACTAAGGTCTGCATTTCATCGGGCTTATCCACCGTCCTTTGCAAATGCAGCGGGGACGACAACAAACCATAATTAAAATGGCGCGTGTATTCAGCGATATGGCTCAAATGCCGGGCAATCAGACGGTGATACAAGATCAAAAAGAATAAAGCCGCGGTCGCCATGCCTAAGCCTTCAAGCAGCAATAGGCGCAAAAACTGGGCATAGAGCCTAGACTCAAGCTCGCTTAAAGTTGTACTGAGTTTTAATTCCCCCAGCACGACCTCCTTATTAGTCAGCGGATGCAAATACACCACAGGAAAACTCTCTGTCACGACATCGTGGCCAATATTTAATTCTTGGCCCGAGGCATACTGCTGACCATCACTTTCCACGAGTAAAGCATGCTGAACCACTCGAGTTTGAAGCAAGGAATTGAGTTGACTATGAATTGATTCGGTATTAACCAGCCATAAATTACTGGCCAGTTGCGGTGTGGCTGTTTTGCCTAGTGTTTGTAGGTCGGAGCGAGTTTGCTGCAGGCTGCGATCATATTCGAGCTTAAGCAAGAAGAGCGTCATAGTGACGGTCACGACCAAGCCGGTCGCAAATACGGCCAAGATCAGTCTCCAAGCGAGTCGATTCGCTTGGTAGAATTGACGCAAACGCTGAAACAACGAAAAAATCACTGCGAAAATACCTGTTGCGTTTAGATTGTTTGATTGAGCATAAACGCTAGTCTGTAAGGAAACAAGCATTTGCTGATATTTGACAACCATAAAGCATCACAAATACTCGTACGTCATATTTCGGCCAGGGTTTGCAGCCCTCAAACTTACTTTTTTCTACCTTTTCAGCCTCTGTTTAGTCATTTTTTCCCTAAAGAATGCATGGACTGTTGTATCAACGATCGCCAGCGAGAGCAGCCAAATACCCCTTGCGGGTATTGGGTATTGAAGCTACTATACCCAGATGGGTACTCAATCAAACACTAATCATAGTGAAGCCTCCCTCTATATACCTATCGAGGGAATGACTTGTGCTGCCTGTGCTCAGCGGCTAGAAAAGGTACTCAACCGGCTCGAAAACGTCAGTGCGAGCGTTAATTTTGCGACCGAACAAGCGCAAATCACCGCCGGGGCTGAGCAATTCACTCTGATTGAGCAGGCCATTCATAAAGCGGGCTTTCAGATCCCCGAGCAATATTACGAATTCAATATCGCAGGGATGACCTGTGCCGCATGTGCCAATCGGCTAGAAAAAACCCTTAATCGCCAAGCGGGTATCCGTGCAACAGTTAACTTTGCCAATGAACATGCACAGATTTATACCATTGCCGGACAGTGGCAAACCGCACAGCTTATTTCACTGATTGAAAAGACGGGGTTTCAAGCGAGCGAACTAGCCCAGACTAGCAGCCAAGCTAAGCAACATACCCCTTGGACTTTATGGCTTGCCATCGCCTGCACCCTACCCTTCCTATATGAAATGGCAGGGATGCTCGCAGGACAACACGGCGTGTTAGCGCCGCTGTTGCAACTGGCACTCGCAACCATCGTGCAGTTTATCCCTGGCTGGCGCTTTTATCGTGGCGCATTTCTATCGTTGCGTGGCGGCGCAGCCAATATGGATGTACTGGTGGCGCTGGGCACTTCTGCCGCCTGGGCTTATAGCGTATGGGCTCTGCTTAGCCAGCATCACGCGCTCTATTTTGAAGCCAGCAGCAGTGTTATTACTTTGGTGCTACTCGGTAAATGGCTGGAGCTGCGCGCTAAACAACAAACTGGCGACGCATTAAAAGCACTGCTGCAATTGCAGCCGCAAACGGCCAAAGTGTTACGCAATGGGCAATGGCAAGAACTCAGTATTGCTGCAATTGCCTTGGGGGACCAGGTCCAATTGCGTGATGGCGAAACGGTGCCGGTGGATGGTGAAATTATTCAAGGCCAAATCGAGATCGACGAAGCCATGCTCACAGGCGAATCGGCCAGCATCAGCAAAGCCGTCGGCTCACCAGTCTTTGCTGGCACTCGCAATTTGGCAGGCAGCGCACAAATTAAAACGAGCGCCATCGGCAGCCAAACCCAATTGGCCGCCATTGTGAAATTGGTCAGTCAAGCTCAAGGCAGCAAAGCCCCCATACAAAAACTGGCCGATCGGATCTCAGCCATTTTTGTACCCGTTATTTTACTGGTCGCGCTCATCACCTTGCTCGCCACCTACTGGCTACAAGGCGATCTCAGCCTTGCCCTTATCCATGCGGTTGCGGTCTTGGTCATTGCATGTCCTTGTGCGCTTGGATTAGCGACACCCGCAGCGGTTATGGTGGGGGTTGGTCTGGGCGCACGGCATGGCATCTTATTTCGCAATGCCACCGCCCTAGAGCTCGCCAGCCAGATTGACACCTTGATTGTCGATAAAACCGGCACGCTGACCGTCGGCAAGCCACAAATTGCCCACATTCAGCGCTTTGACTCTAGCCCGTACACCGAGCAACAATTACTGCATTGGGCCGCCGGCATCGAAGCCAGCTCCCAGCATCCGCTCGCAGAAGCATTTCTTAAGGCGCACCAGCTTTCGTCTGGCGATCTGCCTTTGCTCAATGGCGCAGCAATCAGCACCGAAATTGGGATGGGGATTAGCGGGCAAATCGAATCGCATTTAATCCGCATTGGACGCCCTGATTGGGCTTTCTTAAGTGATACGAGCAAGTTTGATACCGCCCTTCAGTATCAGGAGCAAGGCTACACAGTCATTGGCATTAGCATCGATACCCTACCTTGCGCAGTATTTATGTTGCAGGATGAAATTCGCAGAAGCAGCTACGAAGCCATCCGCCATCTGCAAAAAATAGGCGTCAACGTCATCATGCTAACCGGTGACAACGAACATAGCGCGATACAAGTTGCTAGCCGTTTGGGCATTACCCAATATCAAGCGCAATGCAGCCCTCAGGATAAATTCCAGCAATTACTGCAATTGCAACAAGCAGGCAAAAAAGTTGCCATGGTGGGTGACGGTATTAATGATGCGCCAGCGCTGGCTGCTGCCGATGTCAGTTTTGCGATGAAAACAGGTGCCAGCGTAGCGCTGGAAACCGCCGACATTACCCTGATGCATAACGACATTAATCACATCAGCGCTGCGATTGCGCTATCTAAAGCAACGCTGCGCAAAATTCGCCAAAATCTATTTTTTGCATTCATTTACAACATTCTGGGCATTCCACTGGCCGCTGTTGGCTTACTAAACCCGATTGTCGCTGGCGCAGCGATGGCGCTGTCTTCGGTCTCTGTGATTAGCAATGCATTGTTATTAAAACGTTTTAAATGGTGAGGAAGAAGATGGAAACCATTGAAATTGGAATCGAAGGCATGAGTTGCGGCGGCTGTACCGCCTCTGTAACGCGTGTTTTAGAAGCGGTTGCGGGGGTCCAAAGTGCCACCGTCACCTTAAACCCCGGCAAAGCACAAATCGTGTTCGACGCCACGCAAACCAGCCGCGAAGTGCTGGAAACATCGATAGAGGAAGCTGGATATGACATCAACCGTTAAGCAAGATCGTCCAAACAAAGATCAACTCGTTAAACGTCTGAACCGTATTGTGGGTCAAGTGTCAGGCATTACCCGCATGATCGAAGAAGATCGCACGAGCAATGAAGTATTGAATCAAGTTGCTGCAGCGCGCTCTGCGCTTGACGCACTGGGCATGATCCTGCTCGAGCAACAAGCTCAAGATTGCATTGCACTAGGCATGAAATCTGGTAAAAGCGACGATGCTGTGGCGCAATTGCTGCAAGTCATCAAAAAAGTACGCGGCTAATCTCGCTGCCGCCCCAATTAAAAAGCCACGCTTTTATGCGTGGCTTTTTATTATGTATAGCCACCAAATCCATTCCAAGAATGGCTTTCAGCGACATACCCAAAGAATCACAAAGGCTGTAGGTTTAGTTTACGGAATAAGGCTTTATCGCCTTCAACCTCAGGGTTACCCGTAGTCAGCAGCTTATCACCGTAGAAGATCGAATTTGCCCCAGCCAAGAAACACAAAGCCTGCATCGCTTCCGGCATTTGTTGGCGACCTGCCGACAAGCGGACAAATGATTTCGGCATCGTAATCCGCGCCACCGCAATCGTACGCACAAACTCAGTCCAATCCACCTTCTCCGAGCCATCGAGTGGCGTGCCGTCAATCTGCACCAGATTATTAATCGGCACCGAATCGGGTTGCGGGTCAAGATTCGCTAACTGGCCAATCAAACCAATACGGTCAGCGCGCGTTTCACCCAAACCCACAATACCGCCCGAGCAGACATTCAAACCGGCTTTACGCGCTTTACCCAAGGTATCCAGACGATCGGCATAGCTGTGCGTGCTGACGATGTCGCTGTATTTTTCTTCCGAGGTATCAAGGTTGTGGTTGTAGTAGTCCAAACCCGCGTCTCGCAGCTGTTCAGCCTGTCCGTCTTTGAGCATACCGAAGGTCGCACAGGTCTCCAAACCTAAAGCCTTTACGCCGGCGATCATCTTTTTCACTTCATCCAGATCGCGGTTTTTCGGCCCGCGCCAAGCCGCGCCCATACAGAAACGTGAAGAGCCGTTTTCTTTGGCAATGGCCGCGGCGGCAATGACCTCATCAGCCCCCATCAGTTTTTGCTCTTCCAGACCGGTGTCGTAACGTTTGGATTGCGAACAATAGCCACAATCTTCGGAGCAGCCCCCAGTTTTCACCGACAGTAAAGTCGAAAGTTGTACGCGATTGGCATCAAAATGAGCACGGTGAACTTGTTGAGCTTGAAAAAGCAAATCATTAAATGGCAAATCGAACAGTGCTTGCACCGCGTCAGCCGACCATAACTCTTGTTCAGGATGTGGAGTATGGCGTTTAAATTCAATCGTTTGAGCTTGTGTCATGCAGCAGGATTTCCCAGTAGATTCTATGCTGCTAGTGATTGTCCGAATGGAGCGGGATGTTGTCAAATTTATTCAACGATTTTTTGAACAACTTATTACCCGTGCAATGCACCTTGTGCAGCACCATCTTGCCGAGCACTCGGTTTAGAGCGCCCTCTCAGCTCTTTTGTGCGGACTGCCAAGCGCACTTACCACGCTGGCTTGCTGCCGATAGTTGTCCGCAATGCGCCCGTCCCGGTACATATGGCCTACATTGCGGTGAATGCATGCGGCGCGCACCGGCTTTTGATCAAACCATCGCGCTCTATTTATTTGTCGAGCCGATCAAAGCATTGATACATGCAGCCAAATTTGGTGCTCAGTGGCAAATTCTGGGCAACTTGGCGCAGTTTGAATCCCTCCTAGCCCAGCTCAAGCAAGCCGACTGGATTATCCCCATGCCATTGCACGCCAATCGACTCAAAGAGCGTGGGTTTAATCAGGCAGGAGAGATTGCTCAACCTTTAAGTAGAGCAAGCGCAATTCCGATTCGACATGATGTACTGGCAAGGATCAGGGATACTGAACATCAAGCACGCCTCTCGGCCAAAGCACGCTGGAAAAATCTGCGTCGTGCATTTGCTTGTCAGTGCGATTGCACGGGAAAAACCATCTTACTTGTCGATGATGTCATGACCAGCGGCGCCAGCTTGCATGCGGCCGCGAAGGTATTAAAAGCAGCTGGGGCGGCGCGCATTATTAATGTGGTACTGGCCCGCACCCCATCACAACCCTATCCTTAATCAAAACTCAGGGTGTAATTGACATCCAAGCTGCTTTCATCAACGCCAATCCGTGAGATCACTGACCAGTGGCGCGACAATTGCAATGTAAAACTCACCGCATCGCTCAGTCCATTAAAGCTCTTTTCAACGGCTACTCGCAGATTCTTAGTGAGCCGTTTACTCACCGTCACCACCTGGGTCGTTGAACCATCATCTTCTTGTTTGGATTTATAACCGACTTCATCAATCCCAAAATTACCCAGAATCTCATCCGACAACCCTGTTCCACCACTCCCCGCCATGGCATTGAGCAATTGCAGCACCAGCGCGCTATCAGATTTTTCCATATTCTCGGAGCCATGCCCGAACAGTAGCCACGATATTTTTTCCGCATCAGGTACGCTGGGCTCGGAATAGAGGGTAACGCGGGGTGAATACGCCGAGCCCTGCACTTTCACGCCCGCCTCGACCGCCTGATTACGCCGTATTGCTAAAATATCAAGATTTGGGTTATCGATTGGCCCCTGAAAAGAAAGTATCCCGCGTTCAATTTCTAATTTTTGCCCATAGGCTTTATATTCACCGTCTTCGGTGTTCACAGTGCCTGTCACTTTCATCAGCTGCTTGGGCTGCGCACGCAAGCGCAATTTGCCAGCCAATCGGCTATCCAAACCATAACCCCGAAATTGGAAGTTATCGCCCAGATCAAAATCGAGTTGCATATGCAAATTGACGGGCTTGGCATCATTTGCCGCACTTTCACGCCCGACCACCCGAACATCAGAAGATAAGCTCGGCGTATCCGTCGCTTGAAATTGGATATCGCCTTCATCCGCCTTGAAATCGCCACTCACCTGCAGCGCGCCGTCTTTAATTTCTACGCCACCCTGCCCACTGAGAACTAGCAACATATCTGGCTTACTGATGAGAGTGAATTTATTGGCCACCAATTTCGCGCCGCCACTGGGGCTATTGCCATTAAATGCAATCAAACCAGAGCCTTTCAAATCGCCGCCACGCGGGCCTTTGACTTTGAATGTTTTCAATTCAATTTGCTGATTACTCAGCGCCAGCTCCATGACGCCTTCTTTCATTTGCACGCCAGCACTGGGGGCTGTCAAGCTAAAACCATCGACCAGCACATATCCACCCAATTGAGGCTTAACCAAAGGCCCACGCCGCTCGATATCGAGCTGCGCCTTCCCTGCCACCTTGACATCACCGCCCAGCAAGGGTCCCAATACACTCAGATCGGGCAAATTGCCTTTCAAGCTGGCATTGAGCGCAGCTTGATCGGCCAAGCCACCTTGTTCCAAATCGAGCATCGTATCGCCAGCAAAGGCCAACTGCCCAAACTTCTCAGTTTGTACTTGCGCCTTCAGTTGCAGCTTATTCATCACCACTTGGCCATTGAGGGCAAAGGTTTTCAGCGTCAAGGGCACCTTTGTTTGAGCGTCTTCACGCCATAGCACATCGCCGCTGACACGCTGCAAATTCAGTTGCGCATTGAGTACATCGGTTTTTTTAACTTGCCATTCCCCCGCCAGAATCAAATCGCTGGTCGGGTTTTTAATTTTGGCCAAATTGAGCCACTCGGCGACCAAGCCATTTTGCACTTGCCCCTGTGAATCGAGCACACCGTTTTTCCAGTGCGTATTTTTCAGCAGCAACTGACTTTGCCCAATACCTAGGGTACTGGCGCTCAGCAACACCTCATCCGCAGACAAGGTTAAATTAGGCGTGTTCTTCAAGCTAAACGGCAATCCGGCAGTGCCAGCTAGGTTGAGAATCTGCCCTTGCCAATGCGTATTGGCAATCAAGCCCCCTAGCGCGTGCAAATCAACTTGCAATGGCAAGACCTCATGCTTGCCGCTCAGTTTGAACGAGACATCATGCTGTTTCATCGTGCCTTTGACACTCAAATCGGCCTGATCGATTTGCGTCGTCCCCAAGGCCATTTTTTGCAGATGCCCCGCGATGACGATGGGGCCTTGCAGATCGCTGCTGGCTGAAATGTCGAGATGGCCCTGCTGTAATTTCACATCAAACGGCGTACTCAGTTGATTAATATCGAGCCGCGCACTTATTTTCGGCTGCGTCAGCGAGCCAGACAAGCTAGCTACGCCTTCGGCACGCCCCTGAAATTGCGGCCCAATCACGGATAAATTAGGCAGCATCAAATTCAAATCCAGCTGATCACTCGTGCGGCCCAAGCTACCTTTGGCGCTGATTTTATTAGCGCCCAAGCTTAGCCAGAAATCGCTTTTTGAAATGCGCTCGGCATCCAGTGTCAGTGCCCCCGCCCCTGCCAAGGGCTGATGATTGAATTCGCTTTGAGCCAGCTCATAGGCCAAATCAACTACAGGTATAGGCTTCAAAGCACCTTTCAAATTAGCTTTCCCAGATATACTACCCACAGGTACTTTGGAAAACTCAGCAGGATTGATTTTTTGCAGCTCCGCATCAATGGCAAATTTATTCTGACTTAATAAATCAAACTCACCTTTGGCCACTAAATGACTTTGGCCTCGGCTCAATTGCGCATGGCGGATCGCCAAACGTCGTTCCTTGTCGGGGTTGATCCAGCCCACATCCAGTTTCAGATTGGCCTTGCGCGCTAAATCGTTGATTTCGCCTTTGACACCCGGAGCCAACCACGGCCCAGCCAATTCCAGCTCACCATTCATATCACCCGCGGGCTGCGGCGACCAGAAACGCTGCGGGTCAAGATGGCTGGCCGCTACTTTTAAGGCCAACTGACCTTGGCTAATTTTGCCTTGAGCGCGAATGTCACCCGCTCCGTCAAATTGCAGCAGCAAATCATCGACATGCACCACTTGCTCATGCAGCGAAAACTGCAATTTGGCCGCTTTCAATGGCAACTTGTGCTGGTCGATTGGACCAAGCTGGTGATTTTGAATATTGATTTGACCTTCGAGGCCATTTTTGACGGGCTTAAATTGCGCAGCCAAATCCAGCGCAGCCTGCGGTGCGGCGGGATGCCATAGCGCAGGGTTCAAGCCTTTTACTTGAATCTCACCGTGGGAGATCATCTGATAGGAATAGGGTGCAAATACATCGGCCTGCAACTGCGTATGACCAGTCAGATGCGGGTGTTCAATGGTCGCCTCAACCATCAACTGCCGCAACGGCCCTTCTACTTTGCCAAAGGCGCGAATATCCTGCTCTTCGAGCTGACCGGCAAAGATAAAAGAACCGCCACTGTGAAAGGGGGCTTTTCCCGTAATATTGAGCGCGGCCGCAACATTGCCTTGCGGCAAACGCAATTGCTTGAGATTAAGTCGGTGAAAGCGCCCATTGCTGGAAATGCTGGCATCGATATCACGCAGCGCCATCCCATCGATGTCTAGAAGGGCAATTTTGAGCTGTTCGAGATGAATACCAAAAGGCAGCCGCAAACTATCAGGCGCAGTGGTGGGTGGTGCATTCGGTGGCGTTGGCGCGGTGGTAATTGCCAATTTACCCAGCGATACCAGGGGCAGGCTTAGATCCCGAAGCATTAAGGCATAAGGCTCCCAACGCAATACCCCATAGTCGAGATCTACCGTTACAGCATCGGTTTTGACGTGTAATTGTTTGATTTGCAGCTCGGACCAAAAAGAGCCCTCAATGGCAGCTAATTTGGCCACGCCACTGCGATTAATCGCATCGACCAGCCAATAACGCCCCGAATCCGAATCAAACCACGCCAAAGTGGCGGCTAAAATCGCCCCCAAGATTGAAAACGTGAGCAAAAAGCTCCAAAACACCGTACGCAATAATCGCCGCACAAAGCCATATTTTGGCTTAGGCTTAGCGATCACAGCGCCGGAATTAGCCTGATCTTCAGGCTGAGCTGGTGTGTCTGAGCTTAAATTGGGGTTTGAGTTTTCGGTCAAAATGCTAAACCCATTGCGAAATAAAAACGCACTTGTTTATATTCGATGCCATAAGCGACATCAAAGCCAATCTGCCCGACAGGGCTAAGCCAACGCCCACCCACGCCCACCCCCGTGACGGGATCGAGCGATCTCCAATCTGCAGCCGCGCCACCATAATCCACAAAGGCAGCAGCACGCCAATCTTTGAGCACGGCATACTGAAATTCCAGCGACCCCGTCGCTAACACCTGCCCCGGAAGCACCGAGCCATTACTCTTTACCCCGAGAGATTGATAGTCGTAACCACGGACACTGCCTGCACCACCGGTACGAAACAGCCAATCACTAGTAATGCCACTGGGGTTTTGAGAGAAAGTCTGGCCGAGATTAAATTGACCGAGGAACTGCCCGTCTTTGCCTAGGCGTTTATAGTAGGCTCCGCGTCCGGCCACGCGCAGGAAGGTGGCATCACTGAGAATTTGCTTGAGTGCGCCGCCCGTTTCAAGTTGAAACAAATAGCCATTACGAGGGTCGCGCTTACTATCGAGGTGGCGCTCTATCCAGTTGTAATTGAGCGTCAGAGATTGCGGATTATCTTCGGAACCGTCAGCATAGCTTCGCCGCTCAATCTGATATTGCAAATCAATCGCACGCTCGTTCTGATCCCATTTTTTCAGACGGGAGACGCCCACTTTATACAGGTGCGAATCCACACCTTCGTATTCGTTATGTAAATAAGAACCCCAAAATCGATGTTCACGCTCACTGCTCGATTTTGGAATGGTGACGCTTAAATCAACCGCTTGTTCAAGCTGCTCTAGTCGCAGCTTGCTATTAAAGATCCAGCCTTGATCGAGCAAATTCAGATAGCGATAACCCAATTCGGTTTTAAAGCGCGTATTGGTGCTATAGCCCAGACCTACATTGATGCGCTGCAACGGTGCTTCTTGCACATCGATTCGCAACGGCGCCACAAATGGCTCACTATCTGGCAAGTCCACGTCGACCAATGCAGAAGCAAATTGTGGCAAATCCTGAATGGACGCCTGCAGATCATTCAAGTCTGAACGACTATAGGGCTCACCCTCGGCAATTTTGATTTGGTCGGTAACCAATTTGGCGGGGTAACGCGACAATCCGTTAATCATATAGGGGCCAAACACATACTGCGGGCCACTATCGAGCACCAGCTTAAATTCGGCCTCATGGGTTTCTGGATTGATCGTAGCCTCACTCGAGACCATCGTCGCAGCGGGATAAGAGCGCGATTGCAGTGATAAAAGACTGCGTTTTTTGAAATCGTCCCAGGCGGCTTGAGTGAAAGGCAGATTTTCCAGCGCATCACCGCGCTGATTAAAACGCCGTGTCAAAGTTTCATAGCGTTCAATATCTTGGTTGATTGCGCCCTGCAATACCACCGAGGTATTGGTCACCATCACTTGCTGACCAAGGTCTACCGAAATATACACCACCGGGGTTTGGCCAGACTCATCCAGCCGAGTAGTGATTTTGGCGTCAAAATAACCCTGCGTCGCGAGTAAATCATGTGCATCATTGGGTAGCGAATTGAGCTCACGATGTAATAGCTCAACCGTTAGACGATTCTTTTTTTGCCACTTATAGATATTTAAGTGCTGCTCAAGCAAGCCACTCACGCTAGACGGCGCATCAAGCTCGATGCGATAACGGAAATCAGCCTCTGCAGCCCATGCTGGGCTGGCGATCACAATGGCACAAAACAGGGGCAAAGCACGCAAACTCATTCTCTGACGGGCAAAAACATAACTGTACCAAACTGCCGTCATGCCGTCGGCAATTACCACTAATTTTTGCGCAAAAAAAACCCGACTAGTTCCACATCTTGCGACATGGCACGTAATCGGGCACAGGAGGATAGAGTCGATAACGCAGCTTTCACTGCGAGGGCACTACAAAAAACAAACTACCTAGCTACTACTACTCAACAACCACTACTAACTTACAACTATTAACGTGGCAAAGTGAGTTGCCAACCGTATGATTTCACCAAGAACTGTTGGAAAGATTCGACAGTTTTTGAAAATTTAATCAGAGTACGCATGGTGTATCTCCTTAAAAACAGAGGCTCCGAATTGAGCCAACCTTGTTTTTCTTCCATGACTAAACTTTAACAAAACTACGAAATTAACGCAAGCATTTTAGTAGCATTACTACGTACATATTTGTAACAACACGCCACAAATACTACATTACGAGCCTATCAACACCTGTTTTATAAGGTTTTATATGTAGCAGACAGATATGCAAGCACCAGAAAAATGTAGTTAAAGTACATTATTTACATCCCCAGCAATTTCAGCTTCAAATGCTCTTGCACTGGTTTTTGCCCCAACCAAATACTCAAAAGTGCGCTTGAAAAATCATCACCCGCAATTTGCCCCAGCACTTTCGAGCGCAAAATCAAACGCGTTCCTTGACCTGGCAGACAATCCAAGGTAACCACATCACCCTTGTTGGCTACTTTGGCTTCGAGCAGGATTTTCTGCATTTCGGCAATCCGTGCGGTTTGGGCCGTGAATTCTGCGGCGCTCAGATTGTCTTTCAGCCCATCGACCAAGGCATCAACGAGTGTTTGCGCCTCCACATTGCGCAGCATCGTCAATTGCATACGGCGCGGCTGCTGACTCTTTATCACAGCCGCGGCATCGCTACTTTTGCCCGCCGTGTATAAAGCAGCGACATACACTTCGAACATCAACTTCTTTCGAATACCTGCGCCATTCAATTGCAGGCTTTTACCCGCCACTTCGCTTTGCTCAACAACATTTACCCCAGCCAAGTCCACCGCATGTGCCACTGGCAATGTCGCCGCCATAAGTAAGGCAATAAGAACCTGTTTCATTTGTGATTGCTCCACAAAATTTGTGATCAATTAGGACAAAAAAACCCGCCAAAGCAAAGGCGGGTTTTGATTTCATACACTGCAGAATCAGAGCACCTGCAAAATACCCGCAGCGCCCATGCCAGTGCCAATGCACATCGTCACCATGCCGTAGCTACCCGCTTTTCCTTGGCGACGCAAACCATGAATCATCGTCGCAGCCCGAATGGCACCGGTCGCCCCTAATGGATGGCCCAAGGCAATCGCGCCACCATTTGGATTAACCTTGCTCATATCCAAGCCCAAATCACGACTCACCGCCAGCGCTTGCGCGGCAAATGCTTCGTTCAGCTCGATCCATTCAAGCTGATCTAGGCTCAAACCTGCCATTTTCAAGGCCGCCGGAATCGCTTCTTTTGGGCCGATGCCCATAATTTCGGGCGGAACGCCTTTCACGGCAAAGCTCACATATTTTGCCAATGGGACGAGATTAAACTCTTTGAGGATTTTCTCGGACACCAGCACCAGCGCCGCAGCGCCGTCGGACATTTGTGAGCTATTACCCGCGGTGACAGAGCCGTTCTTCGACGGCCCGGCGAAAACAGTTTTTAGCTTCGCCAAGCCTTCGACACTGGTATCGGCGCGCGGACCTTCGTCTTGCGTCAGTGTTTTACTAACCAGCTCAACTTCGCCAGTTGCCAAATTGGGAACGCGGTAAGTCACATCCAGTGGCACGATTTCGTCGCTGAATGCGCCATTGGCTGCCGCAGCCAAAGCACGGGTATGTGACTGCAAAGCAAATGCATCTTGGTCTTCACGGCTAATCCCCCACTGGGTAGCGACTTTTTCCGCGGTCAAACCCATGCCGTAGGCAATCGCAACGTTTTCATCACGCTCGTAAATCGAGCTACCCAAGGACAATTTATTACCGCCCATCGGCACCATTGACATCGACTCAGTCCCGGCCGCAATCATCACATCGGCTTCGCCAAGGCGGATTTTGTCAGCAGCCATCGCGACCGCATTAATCCCACTCGAACAAAAACGGTTGATGGTCACCCCGCCCACGGTATTGGGCAGGCCAGCCAGCAGCGCACCAATCCGCGCCACATTCATGCCCTGCTCACCCTCGGGCATCGCGCAGCCAACGATGACGTCCTCCACCAAGGCTGGATCTAAACCCGGCACTTTCGCCATCGCAGCGCGAAGCACATGCGCGAGCAAATCATCGGGGCGAACATTTTTCAGCATACCGCGCGGCGCTTTCCCCACCGGGCTGCGCACTGCGGCAACGACATAAGCTTCTTGAATTTGTTTGCTCATTCCGAGCTCCTTATTCCAAATTTGGATAAGCATCTTTTATTTAGATGCCAAAGGCGATACTGGAAGAGAGCGAGCCCCTGTCAGGTCGTGGAGTCAGAAGCGCAGGAACCGGAATGGACATCAAGTCCATGAGGATTCCGAGCATCGCACGACGCGAGATCACAGGAGGCGCAGCCTTTTCCAGTGCGCCTTTTAGTTGCGCAGAGGTTTGTTGAACTCAATCATGTGCATGATCCGTTCCTGCGTTTTGCCTTTTTTTAGCAAGCCCATAAAACGTTCGCGCTCCAGTTTCAAGATCCAGTCTTCATTAACCAAAGTGCCCGCCTCAACGTCGCCGCCCGTAACGACATCAGCGATTTGCATGCCGATGTGGTAGTCGTATTTGGAAATAAAACCGCCTTCGAGCATATTGACCAGCTGACCCCGGATCGTCGCCGCGCCTGAGCGCCCCGCCACGGCAAACCCTTTCGGCGCTACCGGTGCGCGGTAGCCCGTTGCCGCCATCGCGCGAACTTGCGCTTGGGCCACAAACAACAATTCATTGGCGTTCATCACAACAATATCGGATTCTTTCAAGTAGCCGATCTGCTGACCTTCTTCGGCGCTCGTACCGACTTTGGCTGTCGCCATCGCGAGGTAATAATCTTTCAGCACTTCGAGGATATTGCCATTGCGCGCCAGTTTGGATGCACGCAGCGCAAACTCTTTACAACCGCCACCAGCAGGCAACAGACCCACGCCAACTTCAACTAAGCCGATATAGGTTTCAACATGCGCCACCACGCGTGCGCAATGCATCAAGAATTCGCAACCGCCACCAAACGCATAACCTTGCGCAGCGCCGACCACCGGCACTTTGGCGTATTTAATCGCCTGCGAGGTGTTTTGAAATTCGGCCACCATGTTTTCAATCGCGGCAAAGTCGCCGGTCATAAAGGCGGGCCCCATGCTCATCAAGTCGGCACCGACCGAGAAAGGGGCTTCGGGGTGCCAAATCACCAAACCTGGGTAGTATTGCTCTGCAATCTTGATAGACTCTTGCACACCAGCCAATACATTGGCACCGATGCAGTGTGCTTTGGTGGTAAATGACAGGACAGGTACATCGCCGCCGCCTGTTGACGCTGGTGGCAGCCACATGCGAACACTATCATTTTCATAAATGGTTTGCCCGAAATCGGCGGCGGCTTCACCCAGCACTAAGGGTGGATACAGCTGGCGCTGGTAAACCGGCAAGTGAGATCGCGCAACCAAAGCGCCACTCGCAGCATCCAATGAGCCATCGCTCGTATGCACGCCATCACGACTCAACACCCAACTTGGCAATGGCGTAGCGCTAAGCGTTTTACCTGCTGCAATATCTTCAGCAATCGCATTGGCCACCGCTTGCCAGCCCGCGGCTTGCCACATTTCGAATGGCCCTTGATTCCAGCCAAAGCCCCAACGAATCGCAAAATCCACATCCCGCGCATTGCCCGCGATATGTTCTAACTGCACCGCGATGTAATGCCAAACATCCCGCAAACAGGCCCAGATAAATTGTGCCTCGGGCAAGTCAGATGCACGCAGTGCGGCGATACGCTCGGCAGGGCTGCTGATTTTCAGGATCGCCTTAACGGCCTCACTGCCTTTTTGACCACCTGCGACATAATCGCCGACATTAGGATCAAGTACGAAAAGCTCTTTACCGACCTTTTTATAAATCCCCTGCCGCGTTTTTTGACCCAAAGCGCCATTGGCAATTAATTGCTGCAACCACTCTGGCGTCACAAACAAGCTATGCCACGGATCATCCCCGAGGGTATCGGTCATTGTTTTCACGACATGAGCAAAAGTGTCGAGCCCGACCACATCAGCGGTACGGAAAGTCGCCGATTTGGGGCGGCCAAGGCGCGGGCCAGTTAAATCATCGACCACATCAAAGCGCACCCCAAAAGCTTGGGCGTGCTTAATTGTGGCCAACATCGAAAACACACCGATGCGATTGGCGATAAAATTGGGCGTGTCTTTGGCTCGGACAACACCTTTACCCAAACGCATTGTCAGGAAGGTTTCTAGCTTATCAAGCAAAGCTGATTCACAAGCTTGGGTCGGAATAATCTCAACCAGATACATATAGCGCGGAGGGTTAAAGAAATGAATTCCGCAAAAACGCGATTTCACTTCGGCGGGCACGCTCTGCGCTAACGCTTCAATCGACAAACCCGAGGTATTGGTCGCCAAAATAGCGTGCGGTGCCAAATGCTGGGCAATCTTGGCGTACAAATCTGATTTCCAATCCAGACGCTCGGCAATCGCTTCAATCACCAAATCGCAATCGGCAAGCAGCGCCAGATCGCTCCCATAATTGGCGGGTGTAATCCCATCCACGCGAATTGCCGACATCAGCGGCGCAGGTTTGAGCTTTTTCAGGTTTTCAATGGCTTTGAGTGCAATGCCGTTCGCATCGCCCGATGGCGCGGGCAAATCAAATAAAACAGTGGCGATACCCGCGTTAGACAAATGCGCGGCGATTTGCGCCCCCATCACACCGGCCCCCAAGACAGCAACACGACGAATATGCGTCAACGTTGATTTATTCATAACTTCAGTCATAGCTTGACCTCAATCAGGGGCGGCCTGGCCGCCCAGTCAAAAATTAGAAGCGATAGTTGTACTGCGCGCCCAGCGTGATCGAGCTAACGTCGTAATTACCTTTGGCAATCGAGCCGTTTTGGTCTTTTTGCGACACTTTAGAATTAGCCAAATCCACATAGATGGCGGTCAAATCGATCGATTGATTGGGTGTAATGGCGTAATTGGCACCAAGTGCAAACCAAATGCGATCGCTATCTGGAATACTGGTGATGCGATTGCTATCGTTTTCTGGCGCTTGATCGTAAGCCATACCCGTACGGATCAACCATTTGTCGCTGGCTTGATACGTAGCACCGACAGAATAGCGATTGGTATTGGTCCAGTTCGTAACGGTGACAGAATCTGGTAAACCATTAGCTAATTTGACGCGAATTTCATCTAGCCGCGAATGGCGGGTCCAGGTGTAGTCCGCCATGATCGCCCATTGCTCATTGATCTGATGAAAGCCATTAATAGAGAACGACTCGGGTGTATCTACACTCAAATTAGCCGAGGTATTTTTCAGCTGCGAATTAAGAGTGGCCTGAGCTCCGCCGCCGAGCAAAGCGCCCAGCGCGCTACTTGCAAAATTTTGTGGCACGGTAAATTTCGCATCGCCTTCCAAGGTATGTGAAATGGCCGAACGATATGCCACGCCCATGCGGGTCGTGGGTGAGAAATTAACCGTGGCTCCTAAATTAAAGCCAAATGCCACATCATCACCGGTAACTTCGCTTGAGCCATCGTACGTCGGATTGCTCACCATCGTGCCTGCAGCATTTTTTACTGCCGCTGCACCGCCTTTACATTGCGGCGAAGTCGGTGCTGCAGCACAGATTTTTTTTACTGCGGCATTCGCGCCATTAACGGCAGATAAACCGAGATCTAGGTTTTTCGAAAGCTTCCCCTGAATGTATTGCACACTAACGCCACCACCGATCGAGAACATATCGTTGATTTTGTAGGCCACTGAGGGGTTAAAGTTAATAGTTTTAAGCTCGCTTTCCGTCGAGTTATACCGCCCTACCCAGCCCTTGTCGTAATCAGTATGTGAACCAAAGGGCACAAACAGCCCCGCGCCGATGGTCCATTTATCGTTCAGTTGTGACGTCATATACAGATGTGGCACCAGCGTATCGACGCCAAAGCTGCCGCCGTTATTGCCACTAATCGGTTGGCCGATGGCATTGACTGTGCCGCTGTTTGAAAAATTACCATCTGGCATGATGTAATTGAGCACGCCCGAAATCTGCGTTCCTTCGACCCGCGTCATCCCCGCAGGGTTATAAAACAACACCGAAGCATCGGTTAAGCCAGCCGCACCCGCATTGGCTACCCCTTGGTTACTGGCACTTTGCGTACCAAAGTTATAACCCGACGCCAGTACCGGCCCCGCCAATAAAACAAAAGAACTTGCGCCAATCAATTGCAATGAACGAGAGATCGTTTTCATTTTGTATTTCTCCAGTGGTTTTACATACTGTGGCTTTTAGCCTGTTATATCGACACTACCTTGTTACCAACCTAAACTACCGTTCTTGAAATCGCGTGTGGATCTGGGTTTTCTAAATGTGCATCAAAATCGTCGACCATAATCACCTCGCGTTTGAGGCGTCGGGCTCGCGTGACTGCAGCAAACTCAACATCGGTGATCAAGCCCTGATTTAAGGCTTCTTGCAGACGCTCACTACCGGTGAGTGCTTTTAACTGCCCTTCCCGTTGAGCGCGGCGTAATTTGCTCTCTAGGCCTTCGGTTTCGATCACCGCTTTAAGTGCATGCTCCAATACGCCCACCGCATCGGCTTCATCACCTGAGCGATACATATATTTCACCAAACGATCACGCGATACCGATGGCTCCATCAAGTTGCGCGCAATGCGAGTGCCCACGCGATCGGCTGGCTGGCGCATGCTCATGCCACACGGAAACACGATGCGGCGCGCACACCAGGCAATAAAGCGATTGGGATGATTAGCTAAAAAGCCGTTCATTGCCTCTTGGCAGTCATACAAAGCCGTTTCTACCGCCCAGCGCACCAATGGACGATCTTCTTTTGGCTCGCCATCGTCATGAAACTTTTTCAACGCCGCAGTAGCGATGTATAAGTTTGACAACATATCGCCTAGGCGCGCCGAGAGCTTCTCTTTGAATTTCAAGCTGCCGCCCAAAGTGCCCATACCCAAATCAGCTAAGAAAGCAAACGCACTCGAAAACCGAACAATGTCACGATAGTTTTGTGCAGTTGGGCCTGCTTTGGGCGCAGAGACAAAACGAGCCCCCGTTAAACCCAACCAAAGCGAGCGCACCGCATTAGAAATCGCAAAGCCAATATGCCCAATCACCGCCGCGTCAAAAGCGCCCAAATCCTTGGCCATAGCTGCCCGCAGCTCTTTCAATACAAAAGGATGGCAACGAATCGCACCTTGACCAAAAATAATCATGCTGCGCGTTAAAATATTAGCGCCTTCCACGGTAATTGCCACGGGTATTGCCTGGTAACCCAATGCCAGATAGTTACGTGGGCCAATACATACTGCTTTACCAGCATGTACATCCATTGCGTCATTGATGGTTTTGCGCATTTTTTCGGTATTGTGATATTTCAAAATACCGGAAAGAACGGATGGCTTTTCACCCATATCCAGCGCAGTCAAAGCCAAGCGTTGCGCAGCATCCATTTGATAGGTATAGCCACCGATGCGCGCCAAGGCCTCATCCACGCCTTCAAAGCGACCAATCGACAGGCCAAACTGGCTACGTATTCGTGCATAAGCGCCTGTGGTGTACGAGGCCAATTTGCCAGAAGCAACTGACATCGCGGGCAATGAAATGCAGCGACCCACCGATAAACATTCAACCAGCATTTTCCAACCTTGGCCGACATAATCCTGCCCGCCAATCACCCAATCCATCGGGATAAATACATCCTTGCCCCAATTTGGGCCATTTTGGAAAGTGCTGGTGCCAGGATAATGGCGACGGCCAATATTGACGCCGTCATGGTTGGTTGGGATCAAGGCACAAGTAATACCGATATCGTCCTTAGTGCCAAGTAAATGATCAGGGTCATAGAGCTTAAATGCCATCCCCAAAATCGTCGCAACAGGACCCAGCGTGATATAGCGTTTTTCCCAGGTCAGGCGAATACCCAACACATTTTCGTGACGTTCACCGGTTCGTTTATCGGTATAGCTACCGCGCGTGACAACACCGTAATCTGGGATGCCCCCGGCATCAGAGCCAGCCTCTGGGCTAGTCAGTGCAAAGCATGGGATCTCTTCGCCTTTAGCCAGACGTGGCAGGTAGTAATTTTTCTGCGCCTCAGTCCCATAATGCTGCAACAACTCACCCGGCCCCAAAGAATTGGGCACCATTACCGTAACGGCTGCACTACCCGAACGCGTCGCAATCTTGGTTACAACTCGCGCGTGGGCGTAATTAGAGAATTCTTTTCCGCCGAATTCTTTTTTGATAATCATGCCCAAAAAGCCGTTTTGCTTGATGAAATCCCACACTTCAGGCGAGAGATCTTTTTGGTTTTGTGTAATTTCCCAATCGTTGAGCATTTCGCACAAACGCTCAGTCGGGCCATTGAGAAAGGCCTCTTCTTCTGCGCTCAGCTTTGGCTCGGGGTAGTTATGCAATTGGGCAAAATCAGGTTTGCCTGAAAACAGCTCTCGATCCCACCACACCGTACCGGCATCAATCGCTTCCTGTTCAGTTTGCGACATCGCCGGGGTGATTTTGCGAAAAATGCCAAACAGTGGGCCAGTGAGCAGCATTTTGCGCAACGGGGCAATATTCAGTACGACCGCGATGGCCAAAACGAGATAGAACCAAACCGGTGATGCCCCCTGTACAAAGACCCCATAGGCCGTACCCGCCAGCACCAAAACTGAACTCAACCACAATGGCGCACTAAGATAGGCCAATGCACCGAGCAAAACCACTGCAGTAATCATACAAATCAAAATGCTCATGATGGACTCCTAAGCAATAACAGCAGCAGGACTGGCTAAGCCAGCAGCAATGAAAGGGAGCAACATGTCGGCCACCAATTGTGGATCACGAGAGTTGACCATGGGCTGAGCCATGAATAAACGCAGAACGTGATTCCCGGCAAAGGCGTTGAACATGGCGCTGGTCATAAAATGAAAGCGCCAAGCCACTTCGGCAGCGGACAAATGCGGCAAAGCGCGCTCTAATGCCGCTTGATAGCGACGCGTGAGCTCACCATAACGCTGTGGGATTTTTTCTTTCAGGATAGAATTGGGTTCAACGTAGCTGCGTGCCAGTAGTCGAACAAAGACCAAACCGCCATATTCTGGATTGCGCCCCATCTCTAAAGCCGCCGCAATAAATGATTTGGCAATGGCCATGGCATCGGCAGCCGGTTGCGCCGCTTCTAGCTCGGTGAGCTTGGCCAGCGATAAACGCGCAAAAGGTTCGGCGCGCCGTTCAAAAACGGCCTGAAACAATCCGTCTTTTGAACCAAAATAATAGTTAACAGCTGCTATATTGACTGCTGCAGCCGCAGTAATTTGCCGCATTGAAGTACCGGCAAAGCCGTGCTCGATGAATAATACTTCTGCCGCATTCAAGATGCGGGTTGCAGTATCGGGGGATTTGACTGACTCCATCAGTGCACTCCTGGCAACATTTTTGTAGTTGATCTAAATCAATTTCAAACGACTGTTTGAAAATTAAATCTCAAGTGATCATCTGTCAAGTAGCAAATGCTTAAATACAGGTAATTGCTTAGCAATGTGAGTCTTTTAAGCGATAGTGCAGCTCAGAATCTAGTAACTCCGCAGCTATAGCTACAAAAGCACGAACAAGGATATACGCGATGAAAACGCTAACCCTCTCCCTGATATTGTTCAGTTCATGCCTGTATGCCGGGGAGGTGTATAAGTGTAAAGATCAAGCAGGAAAAACTCTCTATCAAGATACCCCCTGCCAATCTGGCAAACAGGAGGTATTAAATAACCTGCCGAAAAATAGCATCAAGGGGCCAACTCCCAATCCGCAATTAGTCAGCCCCGCGAGCGAGATCAAACCCACCCCCATTGTTAAAAACGTAGACGCGGCGCCCACGCCGCGATTTTCTACTGATCCGAATGCGCCCATTACGGAAAATTGCAGCCTCGACAACCCCAATCGAGATCCCGAGTTTTGTCGCACGAGTAATCTCCCGATCAACAACACGGCACCAAACTCAAAACTCCCTATTCGTCCTCGCGCACTCCCTGCTCCGCGCAGTAAATAGTTGCTACAGATATAATCGCCAATTCATGCCACGCAGCTAAATCGCTTAGCCTGCTTGTGCTAAACTGCGACCACTTTCGATTCTGGCCGTTACTATGTACGAATTGCTAATTGGTCTCCGCTACACTCGCGCCAAACGTCGCAATGGGTTTATTTCGTTTATCTCTTTGATCTCCATCGTCGGCATCGCGCTTGGCGTTGCGGCCTTGATTATCGTGCTCTCGGTGATGAACGGTTTTCAGGAAGAAGTGCGAAACCGTATCTTAGGCATGGCCTCGCACATCACGATTACCAGCCCCAGCAATACCTTGACCCACTGGGAAGACGCAGCAAATCGCGCGCAACAAAATCCGCATGTCAAAGGAACCGCCCCCTATGTTTTAGGCCAGGGTCTATTCACGAATGGTAGCCAAGTGAAGGGGGTGATGGTGCGCGGCATCGACCCCGCAGAAGAGCCCAAGGTCAGTGAAATTACCGACAAAATGTTGGTAGGCTCCGCCAATAACTTAAAAGCAGATGATTTTTCGGTGGTACTCGGCTGGGCCTTAGCGCAAGAATTGGGTGTAAGCCTGGGCGATAAAGTCACGCTGATTACACCCCAAGGTCAAGTAACTCCAGCAGGACTGATTCCGCGTTTGCGACAATTTAATGTCGTTGGCGTTTTTAAAGCGGACTACTATCCCTACGATGCCAATTTGGCCTTGATCCATATTTCGGATGCAAAAAAACTATATCGCACCGCTGATGCGGTCAGTGGCATACGGGTGAAACTGGATGATCTTTTCCAAGCCCGTAAAGTTGCCCGCGAAATTAATCGCACCATGCCCGAATTGATCGTAGCCGATTGGAGCCAGGAAAATCCAACCTATTTCCGCGCGGTTGAAATTGAAAAACGCATGATGTTTATTATTTTGACGCTGATAGTTGCCGTCGCGGCGTTCAATCTGGTCTCAAGTTTGGTGATGGTGGTGACCGATAAACAAGCCGACATTGCGATTTTACGTACGCTGGGCGCTAGCCCTGCCTCCATTATGAAAATTTTCCTAGTTCAAGGTGCAATGGCGGGCGTGATAGGTACTGCCAGCGGCGTAGGGCTTGGCGTCTTAGTAGCCGCGAATATCAGTACGATTGTGCCATTTATAGAGCGCCTGATCGGCAGCCGTATCCTTTCTGCCGATGTTTATCTGATCAGTGAATTACCAAGCAGGATCATACCGGCGGATGTCATCAGTATCGGCGTTATTGCCCTCGTCTTAGCGCTGCTGGCGACGCTATACCCCAGCTGGCGCGCATCGCGTGTTAACCCTGCCGAAGCCCTACGCTACGAATAAGAGACCCTATGAGCGATTTGATTTTATCGGCAAGCAATCTGTGTAAAAGCTATCAAAGCGGCAAAGTCAGCACGCCTGTATTGCATGATGTCAATTTCCAACTTGCGCGCAGCGAGATCGTGGCCTTAGTTGGCGCGTCCGGCTCTGGTAAATCTACCTTATTGCATTGTCTTGGCGCGCTCGATCAGCCCAGCAGTGGCCAAATTAGTTTGATGGGTAAAGATCCATTCACCCTTAATGAAAATGCACGTGGGCAATTGCGTAATCAACACTTGGGCTTTGTGTACCAGTTTCACCACTTGCTTGCTGAGTTTACTGCCGCAGAAAACGTCGCGATGCCACTACTGATCCGACGCATGGAGAAAACTGCCGCCTTAAAACAAGCACAAGAGATGCTTGCCCGTGTAGGCCTAGACCATCGCTTTGATCACAAACCCAGTGAGTTATCAGGCGGTGAACGTCAGCGTGCGGCGATTGCTCGTGCACTAGTGAGCACACCCGATTGTGTATTGGCGGATGAGCCAACCGGCAATCTAGATCGCAGCAATGCCAGTGCCGTATTTGATCTAATGATCGAATTGGCTGGAGACCTTGGAACGGGATTTGTTGTAGTAACGCATGATGCAAGCTTAGCCGAACGTTGCCAGCGAGTCCTGCACATGGTTGATGGGCAACTCAGACAAACCTAACTATGGGTATTGCGCCAAAACACTGTAACAGGAAGGACTGCAAAGCAATACCCATCAAACTACCGATTCTGGCGCATCACTTCATACAAGGCGATAGCACTAGCGTGACCGACATTAAGCGACTCGATCCCCGCTTGCATCGGGATCAGTACTTTAGTCTTGGCCATTGCCGCCATTTCAGGTGAAACACCCTGGCCTTCAGAGCCCATCACAAAAGCAATATCGCCCCGTAAATCCGTCTGGTATAAATCAGATGCTGCCTCATCGAGTAAGCTTGCAACCACTTGCCCCTTGAAGCTTTGGGCCAAAGAGACTAAGTCGGCATTTTCAATACACGGCAAAACTACTTGCGCCCCCATCCCGGCACGCAATACTTTAGGCGACCAGATATCAGCGCATTGCGCAGAAAGCCAGACCTGCTGTACACCCGCGGCAAAAGCAGTGCGTAAAATCGCCCCGACATTTCCAGGGTCTTGCACGCCATCCAGTAAAAGACAAAAGCCATCGACCTTCGCGGCGGGTGGCGTCGGTATTTTTACAATCGCTAACAGCCCTGTTGCGCTCGGCAATTCACTCAAAGTGCTAAATAGTGCCTCGCTGATGCAGAGCGTTTTTGCTTGAATCTGCTGGAGTAAATGCTCAATCTCAGATTTTTCAGCCCCAGCCTCTGTAAAAAGCACGGTTTCAATCTCACGACCAGCATCTAACCAGGCACGAACGAGATGCACTCCGTCGAGAAGGGCTAATCCCTGCTTAGTACGCTCGCGCTTAGTTTGGCTAATTTTGAAGGCTAATTTGTACTGGGGGTTGCTGCTTGAGCTAATTATTTCTTTCATATTGAGGCCGCGTTTTTACGGCGTGCATTATGCGCCAGAGCTCGGCAGGTGAGTGTACTAATTTGCTTGAAATATTGATATTGATGCTCAGAAACTTGCGCAAGACCGCCAGCATCTGCGTATAAAACCCCAAGCGGCCTGTCACCAACAAAGATAGACATCGCACAGAAGCTCTTTACATCAAGCTGATCACGAAACTCGGCGGGCAATAATGGCTGATATTGAACCAGATTGCTGGCGTTGAGCCAGATACTGCTTTGCTTTTGTAACATGCGAGTGAAAATGTGTGGTTCTTCAAGAGAAATCACCATCTGACGCAACACATCAGTCTGCTCGCTACCATGCACATAGCGAGTCCGTAATTTATTTTCAGCAGCCATAAACAAGGCAAAAGCGATCCGATTCATTCCCAAACCATCAGCAATAGCACGGATTGCTAATGACATCACTTGGTTGGTAGGAGCGCCCTGTAAACCAGCAAGATGCAAGGCCTGCATGCGCTCGGCCAATACATCTCTCTCAATCGTCATCGCTTTTTTCGGCTCCACCGCAATCGCTTGCCGTTCTTGCGGCCAAGCGCCAGGCAACATCACCAACCAACGAGCTGGCGTAAAAAATGCAGCCTGTTCGCCCATATCTTGCGAGAGTTTGAGCAGGTGTTTTGTGATGGTATGCCAAACTGACTCGATAGGCTGGTCAAGTACCAAGCCAATTGTATTGAGCAAGGGTTGCAGATCATCCCCCCACCACCCCTTATCTAAACAATCTAATAAGGGTAATACCGCCTTTTGCAAGGCATATCGTGGCGTTGGCTCAGCCATAGTGCCTAATAAATCATAAATAGTATGAGGATATTGCCAAGCCTTCAGCAATCGTACGAGGTCCACTTTGCAAGAAGACAAGCCAATTGAAGGTGCTTTACTGATCAGAGGCAGGATATTCACTAAATTGGACAGAAGCGCGGAAACCTGAACTTCATCGACCTTGGCATCGTAACGCTGCTTTGCAAATTCTTTAGAAAGTCGGCGCAAAACACGAGAATGAAATACCCATTTCAGTAATTGAGCATATTCATTTTGCAAATCAGGCAACAAGAGGCTTTCCACCGTCGTATGGCGCGCAAAACGATCGAGGAATGGATGAACTCCAATCAATAAAATCGCACTTTCAACTGATGCGATATCTGCGGATAAACTATTTTTCTCCCGCTGATTAACTACTCTCAGTAATTGAGCAGTAAAAAGAGGGTCTTGCAATACCACATCAGCAATTTCAGCGGGCTTGATTCTGTCGGCACGGCGAACCATCGAGATAATGTGATTGCGTGAAGCCTGCAATATCGGCAACGGCTTGGCCGACCAAACATTAATGGCATCCGCTGGAGTGGCTACATCTGCCATATCAATAATTTTCCATTTTTCCAGTCGTCTAGTTCGACCGTTTGCACTGGGAGGTGATTTTGAATTTCAAATGAATTGCTAATTAGCAAGGCACCTGGTTTCATTTCTTGCTGTGCTTTACGCCATAATTCGGGCATTGCAGCAGGTGATAAATAGGCATAAATACAATCAAAATCTGAAAAATCAATTGCTTGGTAACTTTTCAATGACCAGTGCACGCCAACTGGCAAACTAAACTTGCCGATCAGCCAAGGCAAAAATGCATTTTCAACACCAAATAGCTTTAAATCTTTTCTTTTAAGACATAAATTAGCCAATACCCGCCCAGTACCAGCACCGACATCTAGAAAACGAGCGTTTTCAGGTATTAACTCATTTAATGCGGCCAAGGCTTGTGACTCACTTAGAAATAATGGCACGCGAGAAGAAGCGACTTGACCGAAAAGTAACCAGGTAATCACAAATGCAATTAAATACACATAGCTCGGTAATTCAAGCGACAGCGCCACAATAACGATGGGCAAAAACAAGCCATGAATGAAAACCCACCAAGGTTCATCGTGTAAAAATTTGGCAAATATTGCGCTTAAAATACTAACTGATAGTAAGCCGGCAGGAATAGTAACCGCATGCACTAGCCAGCCGAAAAAAAATAGCGTACCAAGACTTTGGATCAATACAAAACGAAGCCATGGCTTGATTTTTAAAATCATTTTTCAGCAGCAGGTGCGTTGGCTTCAGCAGGAGCATCTTGCTGCTCCCCTGCCTGACTGCGAATATCAGACTCAGCTTCCTTATTAAGAACGACAATACTAATGCGCCGATTAATCGGGTTGTAGATGTTATTTTTATCTAGTGGCACAACATCACCAAAACCATTTACCCGCAGTATTTTAGTCTGCTCTAGTCCGCCTAGAATTAACTCGCGTCGAGAAGCGTTTGCCCGCTCAGATGAAAGCTCCCAATTCGTAAATCCGGCGGCCCCACCAGCAAATTTACTGGCATCTGTATGCCCCGATAAAGAAACGGCATTTGGAACTTCATTCAGCAATTGCGCAATTTCTTGCAAAATTTCGTGCGCAAAAGATTCTAATTCTGAGCTCCCCGATTTGAACATAGGACGGTTTTGTTCATCTACGATTTGAATTCGCAGACCTTCGGCAACCATATCTAATTTCAATTGGTTTTTGTATTGAGCAAGTTTTGAGTTTTCCTTAATTTTATTATCCATTAAGGCTTCAAACTTTTGCTTGAGCGCAGAGAGACGACGCTTATCTTTTGCCGCTTCTGTTTGGCTGGGTGGATCACCCTTTTTTACTTGACCTGCTTGCTTGGTTAGATCGTTACCACCACCTTGGATAACCGTATCAGACTCCCCCGCTCCTGAGCCACCTGCATTAGCAATCTTGACGGGATTCGAAAAGTAATCTGAAACCCCTTTCAAATTACCTTTTGATACAGACCCCAAAAGCCACATCAACAAAAAAAAGGCCATCATCGCAGTCACGAAGTCTGCATAGGCAATCTTCCAGGCACCGCCATGATGACCGTGGCCACCCTTTTTGATTTTTTTAACGACTATCGGCCGTTGGGAATCATCACTCATGGTAAATCCAACAGTTAGGATTAATGACTATTACTTACTTTTGGCGTTCTTAACAAATTCTTCCAATTCTTTGAACGAAGGGCGCTCAGTGGAACTAAGTGCTTTACGTCCAAACTCAACTGCAACTTGTGGAGCATATCCGTTCAAACTAGCCAATAAAGTGACCTTAATGGTCTGAAGGACTTGATGCATTTCTGCATTCTTAGTTTCTAATACGGTCGCCAATGGACCGACAAACCCATAAGCCAGCCAAATACCCATAAATGTACCAACCAATGCAGCACCGATAAGCTTGCCCAGCTCAGAAGGCGGCAAATGCAATGAGCCCATTACGTGAACCACGCCCATTACCGCAGCCACAATACCAAAAGCAGGTAAACCATCCGCAAGTTTTGCCATCGCCGATGCAGGGCCCTCTGCTTCATGATGATGGGTATCAATCTCAACATCCATCAGATTTTCAATTTCGAATGGATTTAAATTACCCCCGACCATTAAACGCAGATAATCGCAGATAAATTCTGTGACATGATGATCATGAGAAATTTTGGCGTATTTTGAGAAAATCGGACTGGCATGTGGATCTTCTACATCTCCCTCGATGGACATCAGACCTTCTTTTCTCACCTTAGCCAATAATTCGAACAAGCAAGCAAACAGATCCATATAGAAGGCCTTCCCATAGGGAGAACCTTTGAAAATGCTAGGCAACGCCTTTACAAAGGCCTTCATGCCTTTTCCGCCCTGCGCAGCAATCATCCCACCAATTGCACCACCGAAAATAATAATAATTTCCGAAGGCTGCCAAAGTACACCCAGATGACCACCGTGCGACGCATATGCCCCCAAAATACAAGCGCACATGAAGATATAGCCGATAATTACGAACATCAGTCCGCACCTTATTCAAGTTTTAAGAGTAGTATCAACGTGATCCGCACTTAGTCATATTAGTGGCGGATAAAAGTACAAACAACATAAAATTGATCAGAATAAAGTTGTTTGCATTAAAGCTGCACGCACAGGCGCAAATGTCTTGCGATGACATGGACTTGCACCATACTGTTTTAGTTGTTTCAGATGTAGTGCCGTACCATAGCCTTTATGCAAGGCAAAACCATATTCAGGATATAACTGATCTAACTCCATCGCCTCCGCGTCTTTCGCTACTTTAGCTAAGACAGAGGCCGCCGATATTTGCAAAACCTTGGCATCACCTTTGACAATACATTCGGCAGGAATAGTCAACTCTGGCACACGATTTCCATCAATCAATGCCTGTTCAGCAGGAGTGCTAAGTCCTTGAATGGCTCGCTGCATGGCCAACATAGTCGCTTGCAATATATTTATACTGTCGATTTCATCTACAGTAGCGCTGGCTACGCACCAACTAATCGCATTCAGTTTAATGACTTCAGCTAAGAATTCGCGTTTTTTAGGCGATAGCTTTTTTGAGTCTGTTAAACCTTCACAAACCCAGTTTTCAGGCAAAATAACAGCGGCAGCAAATACACTACCAGCCAATGGACCTCTGCCCGCTTCATCTACACCACAAATTAACATCTTGATTTACTAGCCAACATTTTTTGAATCGCTTGGGCAGCAACAATCGATGCCGAACAGCGCATTTGCAAATGCATTTCTGTGAATTTATCTGCAATTTTCAAACGAATACTTTTATCCTCAAGATAATTTGCAATAGCTAGGGTCAAGTTTTCTTTTTTTGCTTCATGTTGTAAAAACTCAGGAACCAAAAAACGATCACTAATAATGTTAGGCAAGCTAACGAACGGCAGTAGATACTTTGATTTCACAATCCGATAAGTAAGGTTTGAAACACGATAAGCTACCACTGTTGGACGCTTAGCTAACATAGATTCAAGTGCTGCAGTACCGGAAGCTAATAAGACAACATCGGCAGCAGACATCGCCTCATGAGAATGTCCAAACATCAATCGCCAGTTCAAATTTTGAGCGCCACGTAGCCACATTTCCCTTTCAAATAGCAAACGAGTTTCACGAGTCACAAAGGGAACTAAAATCAATAACTTCGGATAACGCTCCGACAACTCAACTACTGTTTCGATAAACAAAGGAGCTAGCGCGGTAACTTCCCTCTGTCTGCTACCTGGCAGCAAAGCCAGAACCTGCGTATGCGGCGGAATATTCAATAATTCACGGTATGCTTCAGCCTTAACATCTATTGGCATTTGATCCGCTAAAGGATGTCCGACATAGGTTGCGGGGATTTCTGCCTGCTCGTATATTTTTTTCTCAAAAGGAAGTAGCAGTAATATATGATTTACGGCTTTTTTGATCTTCTTGATGCGTTCAGGTCGCCACGCCCAAATCGAAGGGCTGACATAATGAACTGTTGGAATACCTAAACGTTTGACTCTAGCTGCCAATCCCAGATTAAAGTCGGGGGCATCAATTCCTATGAATAAATCAGGTCTAGATTTTTGGCAGCTTTGAATCAATCGCTTGCGTAATGCGAGTAATTTTGGCAAGTGTTTTAGAACTTCCACAATGCCACCTACGGAGAGAGTCTCCATTGGCTCAATAGATGTTGCACCAGCAGCAAGCATTTTCGGGCCTGCTACTCCGACAAATTCAGCATTCGGGAATATTTTAAGTAGTTCAACAATCAACCCAGAGCCCAGAATATCTCCCGAAGCTTCACCAGCTACAATAGCTATTTTAGGCCATGCATGTGGGGTAAAATTAAATTCAGACATGACTAATTAGCGCACAATACCGCGGGTTGATTGCTCAAAAAACCTTATAAAAGTATCTAGAGCCTGCTCATGTTTTGCCAAAGCTTGAATTTGACTCACTGCCTCGTCATATGCCAATCCAGATCGATACAAAAGTCGATAGGCATTTTTAACTGATTTAATTTCAGCTTCAGTGAAGCCTCGACGCTTCATACCTTCACTATTAAAGCCTCGAGCGATTGCTCGATTGCCTTCGCACATCACAAACGGCGGCAAATCTTGCACAATAATTGAGCCACCGCCAGCCATTGCATGATCGCCAATAGTACAAAACTGATGCACAGCAGTTAAACCACCTAAAATGGCATAATCACCAATCGTCACATGTCCTGCTAATGTAGCGCAATTAGCCATAATGACATTACTGCCAATAACGCAGTCATGCGCAACGTGCGCATAGGCCATGATCCAATTATTGTTGCCTAGTGACGTGAGGCTCTGGTCCTGCGAGGTACCAGTAGAAATTGTTACATTATGAAAGAAGGTATTGTTGTCACCAATAATGAGGCGTGTAGGTTCATTATTATATTTCTTATCTTGTGGATCACATCCAATAGCGCAATATGGGTGAAAGAAATTATTATTTCCGATGGTTGTATAACCCGACACGACACAATGTGACGACACCGTAGTACCGGGTCCAATTGAAACATTAGCGCCAATAATCGAAAAAGCACCAATTGTTACATCGGTAGAAATAATAGCCGACGGATCCACTATTGCACTTGGATGAATGTTTGCCATGAATAAACCTGTTTAATTAAACTTCGCGCTGAGCACACATTAGATCCGCTTCGCAAGCCAATTCGTCGCCGACATAAGCCTTCGCGGAATATTTCCAAATACCACGTTTTGACGCTGTAATTTCGGCAACCAATGTCAGTTGATCTCCAGGAACGACCTGACGCTTAAAGCGTGCATTGTCAATTCCGGCGTAAAACAGAATGGTATTTTTTGAAGGCGGTGGGTTTATACTTTTAAAAGTTAAAACACCAGCAGCTTGAGCCAAAGCCTCAAGAATCAATACGCCAGGCATTACAGGGAAATTAGGGAAATGACCTTGAAAAAAAGGCTCATTCATCGTTACATTTTTAATTGCTTTTACGGATTTTCCGGGCTCCAATTCGAGAACACGATCCACCAACAAAAATGGGTAGCGATGTGGCAAATGCTCCATAATCCCAATAATATCAATTGGCGTCACAATCTTCTCCTTTCTCTAACTGCTTATTTGATAAATTTTTTTCAAGTATTTTGATTTTTTTAGCCAGTTCATCTAGTTTACGGAACTGAACCATATTTCGTAACCATTTGCTGTGTGGAACAACCGGAACTCCTGAAGCATAAACACCGGAGTCATCAAGATGATTTGGTACACCACTGCCCGCCAAGATTGTTATGCGATCTGCAATCTTTATATGTCCAGCAATAAGTACACCGCCACCAATTAGACAATTTTTGCCTACTTCAGTCGAGCCCGCGATACCAGTACATGCAGCAATTGCTGTGTTGGACCCAATTTTCACATTGTGGGCAATTTGAATTAAATTATCGAGCCTAACTCCAGAATCAATAACCGTATCATCTAAAGCACCGCGATCAATCGTTGTATTTGCACCTATTTCTACGTCATCGCCAATAACAACACGTCCAATTTGCGGGATACGCTCCCAATGATCTCCCGCCCAAGCATTACCAAAACCATCAGAGCCAATTACTGCACCGGAGTGAATCAGACATTTTTTGCCAATTACAGTATTTTCATAAATAACCACTCGAGGCATAACAATAGTATTCTCACCAACCGTGGTATTTTTACCGACAAATGCCCCCGCCTTTAGTTGTACTCCATCTGCAATAACAACACCGTCTTCAACTACAACATGAGCTGCAATTTCGACACCTTGCGCAATTTTAGCTGTAGGCGCAATGACAGCAGTGGGATGTATTGATTTCGCAGAGACAGGCAATGGATGAAAAAACTGAGCAATCTTTGCAAAATATAAAGCAGGATCTGAGCAAACGAGATAGGTCTTTGCCGGTGGTAATCCTTCAGCATTTTTAACGAGAACAGCACCTACATCGCTGGACAATAAATCAGGCAGCAATTTTGCATTTGAAAAAAAACTAATTTTATCCCGTGTTGCATTTTGCAATGATGACACGCCAGATACGACAATATCTTCACCAATTAATGTTAATGCAAATTGATTGGCTAATTCAGAAAGCAGCACACTAGAAAATTCATTCATTTATTTATCTACCAACTGGCGAAGAACCTTATCAGTCATATCCAATTTTGGATTTTTGTATAATGCATCTTGTAAAATAAAGTCTAATTTTTCTGACTCGGCTACACTACGCACGGCTATATTCACCCGTTCTTGCAGGCCTGACAATTCTTCATTTCGACGCGCATTTAAATCCTCATTAATTTCGCGTTGCATTCGCTGGAAATCTTGATTTAATTTGAGTAATTCGCGCTCTTTTATCCTGCGTTCAGCCTCAGACAGAGTACCTTTATCCAGTAACTGCTGCATTGCTTTACCCTGTACTGAGACTTTTTGCAGTTCAATACGACGCGGCTCAAATTCTTTTTCCAATTTTTTCGCAGCTCGCACCGCGGGCGCGGCCTCACGCAAAATACGCTGAATATCAACATAGCCAATTTTTGTGTCCGCTTGCACCATAGAAGATATCAGCGAAGCAATTATTATTAAAACTACATTAGCAAGCTTTAACATATTCTTTGCCTTTTAGAATACCTGACCAAGTTGGAATTGGAAGCTTTCCTTACTATCGCCAGGTTTAGCATTTAATGGATATGCATAAATTAATTTAATCGGTCCAACAGGCGAAATCCATGTAAACGCAGCACCTGTTGAATAACGCAGAGAAGTCGAATCAATTACCTGCCCATCACCCCAAACATTACCGGCATCCAAAAACACGCTTAATCGCATTGTCTTATCATCTTTCATATTAGGCAATGGACTATATAATTCAAAGTTATTGACAAACCTGGTTTGCCCACCCATTGAATCTCCATTGTTATCGCGTGGACCTAAAGAACCTGATTTGTAGCCGCGTACCGAATTTACGCCACCGGCGAAATAATTTTTATAAAACGGCAATTCACCCGATCCATATCCGCGACCATACCCAGCCTCAATATTCCATACAAATGTAACTGGCGATTTTTCATTGAATGAATAAAAAAACTGACTTTGAGCAGACAGCTTATAATAAGTTAACTCCGAAGGCGGAATTGCAACATCTGCATTAATTTTACGGTACCACCCCTTTGTTGGGAAAGTAGCGGAATCACGAGAATCAGATGCCCAGCTCATTACTGCAGAATATGTATCAGATACAGCACCGTACTTACTTAAATAATCATTTACATAAGTAGGAGAATTCTGATTTGCGTGAATTTTCAAATTCTCGTAATTCAAGCTTAAACCAAGACTGTTATAGTCACTCGTTGGCATGCCAAAATTAAGGCTTAAACCTTTCGAATCTGTAGAATAATCACCTAAATTAACTGAATTGGGATCAGTGTTTTTCTGATAAAGACTCCACCCAAAAGCCACACCATCAGTTGTTGCGTATGGATTACGCATCGACAATGAATAAACTTTTGAAGCTGTACTAGTATTCACATCGACAGAGAAACGTTTGCCTGTCCCCAAGAAATTAGCTTGTGAAACGGAGACTTGGAAAATTACACCTTCACTTTGCCCATAACCAACACCAAAGTTGAAATTACCCGTTTTTTGCTCTACAACATTTACATTCATATCAACCTGATCCACTGCATCAGGCACAATTGGCGTATCAATATTTACTTCAGAGAAATAACCTAAATTTTGCAGACGCTCTTTAGAGCGTTTTACCTTAGATAAGTCGTATTCTGCAGATTCCATTTGCCTTAATTCACGGCGGATAACTTCATCTCGCGTCAGACTATTCCCGTAAACATTAATCCGTCGGATATTTGTTTTCTTACCTGGATCAACCATGACAGTGAAGTTCACTGTTTTGCTTTCTTCGTCAATTTCAGGTAACGGATTAACATTAGCAAAAGCATAACCATGATTACCGAGCATATTTGAAATAGCTAGGCCAGACTTATTCGTGTCTTCGCGTGAGTAAACCTGCCCTGTTTTTAGCAGTAGTAATGCTTTTGCTGGCTCTTGGAACTCAGCTAATGTACTGCTGAGCGTTACTTTCCCTACTTTATACTGAGCACCCTCGTTGATATTAACCGTGAGGAACATTTCTGTCTTATCTTCAGACAATGCCACTGCAGTAGACTCAATGGCAAATTTAATATAACCATTGTCTAAATACATCGATTTGATTTGTTCCAAATCGGCGGCAAATTTTTGCTTTGAGTATTGATCCGTTTTCGTATACCAAGTAATCCAGTTACTTGTGGTCAAACCCAATGCACGTAATAACTCGCTATCTGAATAAACGGTATTTCCTACAAAGTTTATACCTTTGATGAGAGCGACATCACCCTCAGAAATATCCACCTGAATACCAACTCGATTTCGCTCTAGTTTGGTAACAGTTGCTTTAATTTCAACCGAATATCGGCCACGAGCATAATACTGTTGTTTTAATTCATTAATGGCCGCGTCCAATGCTTCCTGCTGAAAGATTTGGCTATCAGCTAAATTCTGGCCTTGGAAAGCTTTTTTAATCTGATCTTTTTCGATCAGTTTTGCTCCATTGATATTGATCTGTGAAATAGTTGGACGCTCGTCCACTGTGACAACCAATATATCTTTATCCACTTCAATTCGAACATCATCGAAAAAACCGGTTGCAAACAAGGAGCGAATCGCTTGACTCGCTTTTGCATCATCGAAATTTTCACCGACCTTCACGCCCAAGTAGTTAAATACTGTACCGGCATCAGTTCGTTGCAACCCTTCTACGCGGATGTCCCGCACGGTGAATGAATCAAAAGCCAAAGCGCTCAGGCTCAGACTAGCAAGTGCTGCACTTAGCAGCAGGTACATAGGCTTAAATTTCATTTTGATCGGCTGTGAGAAAGTAAATGATTAACCCTGAAGCAGGCGAGTCGCATCGTTAAACAAAGCGAGCGCCATTAACATGAGCAAAAGAGAGAGGCCAATTTTCTGCAACCACTCGGTAACAAGCAAGGACACTGTTTTGCCTGTAACTAGTTCGTAGCTATGATACAGCAAATGTCCGCCATCCAGAATCGGTACGGGTAGCAGATTCAATACGCCCAAACTGATACTGATCAGCGCTAAAAATTGCAGATAGGCCAACCAGCCAATTGATGCGCTTTGTCCTGCATATTCAGCAATTCCCAGCGGCCCACTCACTTGTTTTGGTGAAATAGCACCAGTGAGCATTTTGCCAAACATGCGCACAGTCATCACCGACATTTGATAGGTTTTAACGACACCCATGTGCAAGGCGTCAAGTAAACCTAATTTGACCTTAACCGCTTGCTGCGCATTTTTTGCAGAGTCAGACTCAGGCGCCAAGCCTAGACGAGGGCGTAATTGGCCATCGGAATCTTGCATCTTGGGTTTTGCCGTCAGCATCAGGTTCTGCTGCTGGCGCTTAATTTCCAATTGAAGATCTTTATGTCCTAGCTTTAAAACCAAAGCCTGTACATCAGACCAATCGTGCACTGGATTTTGATTGATTGCTAAAATTTCATCACCAACTTTCACGCCAGCCAAATCTGCAGCGCCCTGCGGCTGAACAAAAGCGACAATGCGTTGGCTAGCAAAGGGTGAAATACCAATGCGGCTAAGCAAACGTTGGTCAAATTGCTCGGCCTTAAGGCTAGACAACGATAACACTAATTGCCGTTCTTGCTTGTGAGCATCACGAACGCCGATTGTGACTTCAGGTTCACCCGCATAATCAAACAACTCAACTTGTAGCTGATCCCAAGTGTCTATTGTATTTTTACCTACTTGGGTAATTTGATCACCACTTTTGAACCCAGCTTGCTGCGCAATACTGCCGGGCATGACCGTGGCAACTTGAGCCTTAATGCTATCGACGCCATGCAAATAGCAGGCCGTAAATGCCAAAACTGCAAATAATAGGTTGGCAAAAGGTCCGGCAAACACCACCGCCATTTTCTTTAACGGATGTTGTCGATTAAAAGCCTTGGCTTGGACATTGCTCGCAACTGGCGCTTCATTTTCATCCATCATGCGCACAAAACCGCCCAATGGAATCATCGCAATTTGCCAAGTTGTATCACCGCGCTTCCATTGGAGAATGGGCTTACCAAAACCAATTGAAAAGGTTAATACCCCTACCCCGCATTTCTTTGCAACCCAGTAATGGCCATATTCATGGACAAATACCAGCAAAGCAATTGCAAATAGGAAGGAAAAAAAGGTAAGCATAGTCGCACTTAGCTCCAAGCAGCTACAGTAGCTATCGCAGTTTTTCGCGCGGCCTGATCTGCCTGCAATAAGGACTCTAAACTTTCATCGGACAAACCCGCATGACGATTTAGCGTCGATTCGATTAGCTCAGGAATTTGGGTGAACGCGATTTTCTTAGCCAAGAAGCTTTCAACGGCAATTTCATTGGCGGCGTTCAACACCGCTGGCGCAGCGCCACCTTGGCGGATTGCGTTATAAGCCAATCCTAGGCATGGAAAACGTAGCATGTCGGGCGCTTCAAAATCAAGCCTTGCAATACTAAACAAATCCAGTGGCTTTACACCGGCTTCAATACGCTCGGGATAGGCCAAACCATAGGCAATCGGTGTTCGCATATCGGGCGAACCTAATTGAGCAATCACAGAACCATCTCGGTATTGCACCATAGAATGAATCACACTCTGCGGATGCACTACAACCTCAATCGCATCGAGGGGCGCATTAAACAGCCAATGCGCTTCAATCACTTCCAAGCCCTTATTCATCAAGCTCGCCGAATCCACCGAAATCTTGCGCCCCATCGACCAATTGGGATGCTTAATGGCTTCTTCTGGGGTAATCGATGAGAGATCTGAGAGTGCGCGCGTGCGAAATGGCCCGCCCGATGCGGTGAGCAATAGTTTTTCAATGCCCGCAGCAGCAAAGCTACTTTGGTAAGGAAGTTCACGAAACTCAATAGGCAACGATTGGTAGATCGCATTATGTTCGCTATCAATCGGCAGCAACTCAGCACCTGATTGCGTAATAGCATCCATAAATAATTTACCCGCCAGCACGAGTGTTTCTTTATTGGCTAGCAGTACGCGTTTACCAGCTTTTGCTGCGGCCAGAGTAGCAGGCATGCCTGCTGCACCCACAATGGCAGCCATCACCGTATCAACTTCACTCGCAACAGCGATTTCAATTAAAGCAGCCTCCCCCACCAATACTTCTGCTTTAATTTGGCGCAAGACCAAATCTTGTCGCACTAATTGTGCATTTTGCTCTGTAAGTACAACGATGAATTTCGGATGAAATTGCGCTGCGATTTCAACCAATTTGTCACATTGTGACGCGCCTGATATTGCAAAAACCTCATAGCGTTCAGGATGACGTGCGATGACATCTAAGGTGCTTTGGCCAATACTTCCTGTGGCACCTAAAATGCTGACCACGCGCTTTTTACTTTGCATATGACAACCTATTTCCAACAAACTGGGTATCGATCAGATATATTGCGCCAGATAAATCGCAGCACTCACGGGCAAAATAGCCAATAAACTATCAATGCGATCAAGCACACCGCCATGCCCAGGCAACAGACTACTACTGTCTTTCATGCCTGCTTGGCGCTTAAACAAGGATTCAATTAAATCGCCCATCACACTTACGGCAGTCAATACCAGTGCAATAATCAACCAGCCAACTACTTGGGCAGCATCGGAGTTTAGCGCGGGAACGGACGAAAACAGCAGAAAAGGCTTTGGTAATAATTGCACGTAGATCACGACAGCCAATGTGCCGCCAAAAACACCTTCCCAGCTTTTGCCAGGGCTGATGCTGGGGGCCAATTTTCTCTTACCAAAAGCTTTGCCGGTAAAATAAGCAAAAGTATCCGCAATCCACGCGATCATCATAACCGCCAATAATGTCCAACCATCGGGATGTAAAATCACCATGGACATAGCTGCGGGGGTCAAAATGAGTAGGCCCAATAGCGCATTTAAATTACCCGCATTGGCTAAGATCCATTTCTTTTTAAGCCAAAAGGGCACCGCCAGTAGCCAGAATATGGCGGAAGCAAAGATCAAACCGATTCTGAGTTCTAACGGCAAAAAGTACCATAGCAACAGAAAAACAGCGGGCACTATAAGTGGATAGAGCTTAGCGAGCGACCCATTCATTGCTGCGAGACGCTGCCATTCCCAAGCGGCAAACCCCAATAAAGCGGCACAAAAGAGTACCCAATATTGTGGCGGTAGCATAAACATATCAAGCAAGATGATAGGTAATAAAACGCAGGCCGTGATAATGCGTGTTTTTAGCATGGTTTACTCGCTCAGCTGTTCGCTAATTCGACCAAAACGTCGTTCGCGCTGCTGATACCACGCAATTGATTCAATTAACTGGGTACGCCCAAACTCAGGCCAAGCCAAGTCGGTAAAATATAACTCGGTGTAGGCCAATTGCCACAGCAAAAAGTTGCTAATCCTTTGTTCACCGCCAGTCCGAATAAAGAGATCTGGATCTGGCGCATAGGACATTGCTAAATAAGGCTGCAGGTCTTGCTCAGTATACGTCGTGAGCATCGCAGGATTTAGCGTCAACAACTGCCTAGTGGCCTGCATAATATCCCAATGACCACCATAATCTGCTGCGATAGTTAGGCATAAACCTGTGTTAGCTGCCGTTTTTGCCTCAGCCGACTCGATCATTGCAACCAAATCAGCGGAGAACTTTTCGCGACGGCCAATTATTTTTAGGCGAATATTATTACGCATCATGCGTTCAATTTCGCCCTCTAACACCTGCAAGAACAAGCCCATTAGGAACGTGACTTCGTCGGCAGGACGACGCCAATTCTCACTTGAAAAGGCAAAAACGGTCAAATAGCCGATTTTTAACTCATCACAAGCACGAATCACATCTCGCAAAGCATCAACGCCTTTTTTGTGCCCATAAACCCTTGGCATCATGCGTTTTTTTGCCCAACGACCATTACCATCCATAATCACCGCGATGTGCTGCGGCATTTTGCCATTGAGAGCATCCAAAGATTGCTCACTGGCACGATTAAACAAAGCCACGTTCTACCGCCTTTCGATTAAACAGTCAGCAATTCTTTTTCTTTATCAGCCAACTGGCGATCTAGATCGGCAATGTATTTATCAGTCAATTTTTGGATATCATCTTGACCACGGCGCTCATCATCTTCAGAGATTTCTTTATCTTTCAAAGCGCGCTTGAGTTGATCATTCGCATCGCGGCGTACATTTCGCACCGCCACACGTGCATCTTCAGTTTCACCACGAACCACCTTGATGAGGTCTTTGCGACGCTCTTCAGTCAGCATTGGCATTGGGACACGAATCAATTCGCCCTGAGTTGCTGGGTTCAAACCCAGATCGCAATCGCGAATGGCTTTTTCTACTTTGCCAACCATATTTTTTTCATAGGGTTGCGCGCCAATCGTGCGCGAGTCAATCAGGGTAATATTCGCTACTTGATTAACAGGTACCATGCTACCGTAATACTCGACTTGCACATGATCAAGCAAGCCAGTGTGCGCGCGACCGGTACGGATCTTTGTTAAATCAGTTTTTAATTTATCGGCCGTTTTGGCCATTTTTTCTTCGGTTGATTTTTTGATATCAGCGATCATTTTCGATAACCTCTACAACGAATAAGCAAGAAAGCAGCTTGCAATAAAAAACAGGCGGGATTATACCCCGCCCGTCGTGATGGGTTTAAACCATCTTGAGTTCGATACAATCTTAGCAGTGTACCAGTGTACCCTCATCTTCCCCAAGCACAACGCGCTTCAAACCGCCTGGTTTGAAGATACTTAATACGCAAATATTCATTTTTTGGTCACGACAAAGCGCAAAAGCAGTTGCATCCATTACTTTCAAGTTGCGACCAATGGCTTCATCAAAAGTCACTGATTGATAGCGAACTGCATCGGGATTTTTCTTTGGATCATCTGTATAAACGCCATCAACTTTAGTGGCCTTCAGTACGATATCAGCACCAACTTCCATACCGCGCAACGCCGCTGCAGTGTCGGTGGTAAAGAAAGGATTGCCGGTACCTGCACCAAAAATCACGACTTTACCTTCTTCAAGGTAGCGGATTGCTTTGCCGCGAATATAAGGTTCAGCAACCTGCTGAATTGTTAGGGCTGACTGCACTCGCGAAACGATGCCAGCATGACGCATTGCGTCTTGCAAGGCCAGTGCATTCATAACCGTCGCCAACATCCCCATATAATCGGCTGTTGCACGATCCATACCAGATGCAGCGGGCGCTACACCGCGGAAAATATTACCACCGCCGATCACAATGGCCACCTGCACGCCCAGATCAACGACTTCTTTAATCTCTTGCACGATCCGGTCGATAGTGGCGCGATTGATGCCGTAGCTATCGTCCCCCATCAATGCTTCGCCGGAGAGTTTTAACAGAATACGGTTGTATTTTTTAGGCTGGCTCATACGTTTTCCTTATTAGATTACTCGGGCGTGGTCGTGTAGTAGTCATAACAACGCTGCGCGCATGGTCGTAGAAACGCCGCGCTTGGTGGCGCGGCGTTTACAATCAATCTGCGCGGCGTTAATTCAGTCTAATTTATAGACTTAAAGTTGTGCTGCTGCAGCAACTTCAGCGGCGTAATCAACCACTTTCTTCTCAATGCCTTCACCCACGGTGAACATTGTGAATGCAGTAACAGTTGCGCCATTAGCTTTAACCAATTGCTCGATAGTTTGCTTGCCGTCTTCCGCTTTAATGAACACTTGGTTCAACAAAGTCACTTCTTTCAGGAATTTAGCAACGGTACCATCAGCAATTTTTTCCAACATTTCTGCTGGTTTGCCAGATTCTTTAGCACGTTCGATTGCAACGCGACGCTCAGTTTCAACCAACTCAGCATCAACACCTGAAGCATCCAGTGCTTTTGGTTTGCTTGCAGCAATGTGCATTGCCAAATCACGGCCCAATTGCTCGTCGCCGCCAGTCACGTCAACCAATACACCGATTTTCGCGCCGTGCAGGTAAGCAGCCAATTGACCCGCAGTTTCGTAACGTACGAAACGACGCAAAGTCATGTTCTCGCCCAACTTAGCGATAATCGCGTTGCGAGCTTCTTCAACTGTTTCGCCAGAATCAGTTTTAACCGCGCCCAATGCAGCAACATCAGCTGGGTTAGCAGTTGCAACCGCTTTAGCACATGCTTTAGCGAAGGCAACGAAGTTTTCATCTTTACCAACGAAGTCTGTTTCACAGTTTACTTCGATGATCGCGCCTACTTTTTTGTCATCAGAAATGTAAGCAACAACAGTACCTTCAGCAGCAGTACGACCTGCCATTTTAGATGCTTTGTTACCAGACTTGATGCGCAAAACTTCTTCAGCTTTTTTGATATCGCCATCAGCTTCAACCAGTGCTTTTTTGCACTCCATCATGCCAAGGCCAGTCAGTTCGCGCAGTTCGCCAACCATTTTTGCAGTAATCGCAGCCATGAATTTCTCCTGAATAAGGACTTCAGTTTATTAGGTCAATGTTACAAAAAAGGGGCGAAACGCCCCTTTTTGATGTTTTCGCTTGTCGCTAGAATTACTCAGCAGCAGCTTCGCTAACTGCAGCAACCAAAGCTTGAGTCGCTTGGTTACGACCTTCCAGAACGGCATCAGCAAATGCACGAGCGTACAAACGAATCGCACGTGATGAGTCATCGTTACCTGGAATTACGTAATCGATACCTTCTGGGTTGTTGTTAGTATCAACAACACCGATTACAGGGATACCGAGCTTTTTAGCTTCAACGATCGTACCAGCTTGGTAACCAGTGTCGATAACGAAAATCGCATCTGGCAAGCCGCCCATCTCATTGATACCGCCCAATGAACGCTCAAGTTTTTCAACATTGCGTTTCATGTCCAGCAATTCTTTCTTGCCGTAGCCAGTGCCTTCTGCATTTTCCAACACAGCTTTCATGTCGTTCATGCGTTTGATCGATTGCTTAACTGTTTTGTAGTTAGTCAACATACCACCCAACCAGCGGTGATCAACGTATGGTGAATTTGCACGAGCAGCTTCTTCAGCGATGATTTCGCGAGCAGCGCGTTTAGTACCCACGAACAGTACGTTACCTTTGTTTGCAGACAATTGACGCACGAATTTCAGTGCATCTTCAAACATTGGCAATGTTTTTTCGAGGTTGATAATGTGAATCTTGTTGCGAGCGCCGAAAATGTATTTGCCCATTTTCGGGTTCCAGTAACGGGTTTGGTGGCCGAAGTGAACACCGGCTTCCAGCATATCGCGCATGCTAACAGACATTGATTTCTCCAAAGTCTCAGGGGTTAAGGTCTTCCGCCCGTAGGAACTTAAAATCAATTTAAGCACCCTTGAGATACGGACGGGAAAATTACTGCACAAACCGTTTGTACAGCTAGTCGGCGATTATAACCGCACAAGTGACTGCAATTCAAGTAAAACGCGCCGACTTTCTCCATACTAAACACATTACTTGCACGCCATAGCGGCGCACAAGCTGGCGATCCGCTTTTCGGTGCTACTGATTAATGCCGCATTTTGTTGTTGCTGCGCGATGAGCAGCAACAATCGATAATCTTCCAGCAGCCAATCTGGCCGGGCGAGCTGCCGATCTAGTAGCAGCCCCTGCTCCAGCTGAGTTTGCGCCGCGACAGCTTGATTTTGCGCTAGCAAACTTTGCGCGCTGAGGCGATAAGCGTGAGCGCGCTCGGCCGCTTCACTCTCAGGTGCGCTAGCAATCACGGACTGAGCCAGTTGTTGCACCAGCCCCCAGTTTTGCTCGACCGCCGCAATGCGTGCATTGAGATTTTTCTGTGCCCAAATCAAGCTGCATTCAGTGGGGCAAATCGCAACCGACTGATTTAGATAATCCTTAGCTTGATGGGTGTCTGGCAAAGACAATTGCGCCAGTTGAAACAGAGCTTGTGCCTGCGCAGTTGCGCCAAACAGCGGCTCGTTCTGCATCGGTAACAAAACCTCTTTCGCCGCGTTCACATCACCCAGCCGCCGCTCCGTCTGAGCTAGCCCGAGGCGAGCCATCCCCTGCCCATTCCAATCATCAAGCGCCTGATAGAGTTGCAGAGTCTGACGCCACAGCAGTTGCGCATTATCCAGATCATTGCGATGTATTGCCTGCAATGCTTTGCTATGTGTTGATTGCACATCTATACGCAAAGGGGGTATTGGCTGTTTAGCAGGGCTAACACAGCCCACCAAGGCAGCGACAACAATTGCAACGCACATTTGCTTGCCGATGTGGCGGTTTATATCATTCATCATCGACTCTCCGCGGTGGGGGCAAGCAAAGCAGGCGTGCTAAAGGCGCGACTCAATGGCCAAGTTTGTTGCAGCCCCTCGAGCGTTTGATCGCCACGTTGAATCAAAGCATCGCTATCACGAATCAAACCGGGAATATAGGGCGCTGATTTCTCGACCGTTTTGCGAGTCATATGCATCGCGGCGCTGGCATCATTGCTCAAAGCCTGCACACTCACCATCGTCGAAGCGGCCCCCGCGAATAAATGCGGCAGTTGTTTTGCCACTTCACTGGCAATGACATCCGCTCGATTGAGCAATTTATCAGCACTCGCCAAAGTAGCGCGCCCTTCCTGATCCAACAAACCATCGGCACGCAATAGCACTTGATCAACCTTCTCGCGTGTCTGCCTCACTTCGGCGGTCAATTGCTGCACATTGGTCAGCGTTTGGCGGATATCCCCTTTTGGATCGTTCAGGTAATCCAATGTTTGCTGGATTGAGTCAAAAATTGGCACCGTGCGATTGCGTAAATCCACGGCAATGTCAGCTAAACCCATGGCGGGGACAAAAGACAAAGTACCGCCTTCGGCCAATTCTTTACCAGTTTTAGTGCCGCCAGAAATCTCGATAAAATGGTCGCCAATGACGCCTTCCTGCTGCAAGATGGCGATGGAATCGCTCTTCACCCACTTCATATATTGCTGTTCAATTAATAAATCGACATCCACCATGCCGGGGCCATCAAGCGCCACTTCATCGACAACACCAATACGAAAGCCAGACAAACGCACTTGCATACCCGGCACCAGCCCAGCGCCGCTTTCGGCGATGAAATGCACGCGCGTTTTACTATTAAATAGCCCTTGCCGCTCGGCCAAAACCAAGACCAAGATCACAATAATCAGCCCGATCACGCTGGCAAACAATCCAACCCGCCAGCCTAATAACTGAAAACGCGGGTCGATGTCTTTGAGAAATTGATGCTGCTTCATAACGATGCGATTTCGCCTTGCACTTCTGTGAATAGTTTAACTGGAGTATAGCCCTCGGGGGCATGTTCAGAGCACAACACAATGACATACTCCAAGCCAGTATAATAATCGAATACCTGTGACAACAAAGACTGCCTCACTCTGGATTGCTGCAACCAAACCAACCACTCCTCATCGAGGATTAAATACTTAGGATGTTGCAATAAGGCACGCAATAGTGCTGCTACCCGGCGATGGGTGATATCCAGTTGGGCCGGTAAAAGCGTCAAATTATGACTAAATAAAGCTTGGTCAAACTCAAATGGACGCAAAAAATCCTGCAAGCGCAAATCCAGATCAGCCAGCGACTCGCCCGAGTGATACCACGAGGGCAAGACGATGTTTTCCCAAACCCGCAAATTACTAATAAACACCGGCTTGGCTTCCAAAATACCCAAAGCGCCATCGGCCTGCGCATGAATCCGCTGCGCTAACTCATCGATTACCGCCTTGCTGAGATCTTCATCATCGATCAGCAAAGCATAGCGTCCTGCCGCTGAACACGGATCAGGGGAAAATTGCCAACGACTGGCATGAGGAAACAGAGATTTCACGCGCTTACCTTACAATTGCCCAGATTAAATCGAGCGCAAACAGTGCAAACAAACCACGCATCACCGCGCGCGAAGCTGATTTGGGTATCTCAGTGGCGCTCAATTGCACATTAAGCCCGGAATGACACGCCAAAATACCGCCCGCCAGACCAAAACTGGCCGCTTTTGCCAAACACAGCAGCACATCATTCATGCGCAACACGCGTTCAATCGCCAAAACTTGATAACTCGCATCCCAGCCCGCAATAAATATCACCCCACCTAACATCGCGCCGAGCGCCATACACGCAGTCAGCAAAACAGCAGAACTCATCATACCCAACACGCGCGGCAAGACCAGATAACTCACAATCGAAATATTCATCCGCTCCAATTCGCGCACTTCACCGGTTACTCGCATTGAAGCCATTTCAATCGCAATGGCGGACGCCGAGCGCGCCATCACAATCAACACCGTCAATAAGGGGGCCAACTCGCCAAACGTCAAAGAAGCCAACAAGCGCATTGCATTATCTCGACTTTGGCCGTATTGATCGTGCAATTGGGTAACGACAATGCCACCCAGCGCAAAGCCGATAAAAAACATCAGCCAAGCGGCTTCATTCGCGGTGAAATACACTTGCTTGAGGTAAACACGGCGCACTGGCGCACGCGCAAAACCCGAAAAAGCGTGTAAATATGTTTGAAACCATCTTTTCAAATCGAAAAGCCCACCCATCTAATCAGAATAAATCGGCCAAGTGCCGATATTGCGATAGCAACTATCGCCACGATAGCAACAAACGAATAGAACGTCACCGCACAAAGCCTTAAACTAGCGGCATTCTTGCCTTTGTAGCAAATTTGAGCATTACGTTTACTCACAATAAAAGGACCCCACCATGGCGACTCAACACCATCGTTTGCTGATTCTCGGCTCTGGCCCTGCAGGTTACACTGCGGCAGTTTATGCAGCGCGCGCGAATTTGAAACCTGTATTAATCACAGGGATCGCGCAAGGCGGCCAATTGATGACGACAACTGACGTCGACAACTGGCCTGCTGATGCAGACGGTGTCATGGGCCCTGAGTTGATGAGCCGTTTCCAAAAGCACGCCGAGCGTTTCGGCACTGAAATGATCTTTGATCATATTCACACCACGCACCTGAACGAAAAACCAATCCGTTTGGTCGGTGATTCGGGCGAATACACTTGCGATGCTTTGATTATTGCGACAGGCGCCTCAGCCCAATACTTGGGTCTGCCATCCGAAGAAGCATTTGCGGGTCGTGGCGTATCAGCTTGTGCCACTTGTGATGGTTTCTTCTATCGCGGCAAACCCGTTGCGGTCGTGGGCGGTGGTAATACCGCCGTTGAAGAAGCGCTGTATCTGGCCAATATCGCCAGCCACGTGACCTTGATTCACCGCCGTGACACTTTCCGCTCAGAAAAAATCCTGATCGATCATCTGATGGAAAAAGTAGCCGAAGGCAAAATCACCCTCGAACTCAACCAAACACTGGATGAAGTTTTGGGCGACGCCAGCGGCGTGACCGGCGCGCGTTTGAAACAATTTGGTGGCGAAGCGACTAAAGACATTACTGTAGATGGCGTCTTTATCGCGATTGGCCACAAACCCAACACCGATATTTTCAAAGGCCAGCTCGATATGGATCAAACAGGCTACCTGATCACGCAAGGCGGCCGTAATGGCAACGCCACCGCCACCAGCATTGCTGGCGTGTTTGCCGCAGGTGACGTGCAAGATCACATCTACCGTCAAGCAGTGACTTCTGCCGCCAGCGGTTGCCAAGCAGCACTCGATGCTGATCGTTACTTGGAAAGCTTGCGCTAATATTTAGCGGGTATACAGCATAAAACTTTGCTAGATAAGCCCTACAGCAATATACCCACAAAGCCTGTGTAGATTTAATCGCTACACAGGCTTTTTTATTTGCGTAAAAAACTCAAGCAACAAGCACCGAATTGGTGCACCGCACCACACTGACCGAAAGCTTTCGCGACATCTGTTGCATAGATTCAATATTCGATAAAAAATGGTGTCTTGTCTTCAAATTGACATACATAATTGACATGCTTGCTGGGCTGTACTCGGGGCTACAAAGCCAAGAATTACTGGTTTAACCTTTATGAGGAATCACCATGTCTCTGCCGTCTACGTTCAAAACCTCTCGTCAACGCCGCTCGCTGGAAGAAGCACAACGCAATATGGAAATTGCAGTGATGGGCACGTATCGAAAACAATTTGAAACCAAACGCCAGATCCGCAACGCTTTGGCAGACCTTGCAGCGGAAAGAGCCGAAAAATCGCTTGATTATCTTGAGCAACTATAAAAAACACCCCGTTTAAAACCCCTTTGCAGCCAAAGGGGTTTTTTATTGCCTGACACATTCTCAAACGTGCTCGATTGATTAGTCGCGTCACCAAGCCAATTTTGCACATTCCCTTTACCTGCACCTCTTTCTAAAGCCTAGCCGTGCATCTGCTTGAGCGCCGTTGCCGCTTCCTATCCAGCCAGCGGCCAACTAAAACAAAGTATTGACTCTGGCTTACGCCAAGTGGATACATCTATGCAAGCGGCTATCAATTATCAGCGCATCAACACCCTGCTCGATGCACATCAACGCAATCCGCTCCAGCTAGTACAAATCCTGATCGCCATACAACATGAATATGGCGGCATTCCTGCGGCATTGCGGGATTACATCGCCAAAGCCCTGAATGTACCCCTCACCCAAGTGCATGGCGTGGTCGAGTTTTATCATTTTTTATCGACTGCGCGCCTTGGTAAATACCGCATTTATGTCTCGGACAACATCACCGATCGCATGCTGGGCAATGAAGCCATCATGCAAACGCTACTTACCGAGCTTGCCGTTGAGCGCAGCAAGCCGCGCACCGATGGCCGTGTTTTTGTAGATTACACCTCGTGTACCGGCCTGTGCGATCAAGGCCCTGCCCTGCTCATCAATGGCCGCCCAATTACCCGCTTAAACACCGAGCTGGCCAAGGCCATCGCTCAAAAGATTAACGCCGATCAGCCGCTCGATAGCTGGCCATCGAATTGGTTTCAGGTGGAAGAATCATTGCGCGTCGCCGGCCCCGTGTTAGCCAGTCGCATCGAGCCGGGTCGCGCATTGCAGGCGGCACTGGCCATGGGCCCAGAGCGTTTCTTGAAACAAGTCGATTTATCAGGGCTGCGCGGGCGCGGTGGCGCAGGTTTTCGTACCGCGCTCAAATGGCGGGTCAGTCGCGATGCGCCGGGCAAAGCGCATTATGTGATTTGCAATGCGGATGAAGGCGAACCCGGTACGTTTAAAGACCGCACGCTGTTGACTCGATTTGCCGACGCGGTGTTTGAAGGCATGACTTTGGGCGCCTACGTCATCGGCGCGCAACAAGGCTTTTTGTATTTACGCGCCGAATATGCTTTTTTATATCCGCATCTAGTCGCCACCCTCGCGCGCCGCCGCGCCGAGCGGCTACTGGGCAAGGGCATTTTGGGGCAGGATTTTGATTTTGACATCGACATTCATTTGGGTGCTGGCGCATATGTAGCAGGTGAGGAAAGCGCGCTGATCGAATCATTAGAAGGCAAACGCGCCGTGCCGCGCACGCGGCCACCTTATACCGCAACACACGGTTATCTCAATCAACCCAGTATTTGCAATAACGTCGAGACCTATGTCAAAACAGCGCTGATTGCGATACATGGCGCTAGCTGGTTTCTGGAAAGCGGGACCCGCCATTCGCCTGGCACCAAACTGCTATCTGTTAGCGGCGATGTAGCACGCCCCGGTATTTATGAATACCCATTTGGGGTATCAGTCCAGACGATCCTCGATGCTAGCGGAGCGAGCAATACCCAGGCAGTGCAAGTAGGTGGGCCTTCGGGTACTTGCATTACACCCATTGAGTTTTCGCGCAGTATCAGCTTTGAAGACTTATCAACGGGTGGCTCATTCATGGTGTTTAACCAAAGCCGCGATATGTTGCGCGTGGTACAAAACTTCACGCACTTTTTTGCTGGAGAATCCTGCGGCTTTTGCTCGCCCTGCCGCATTGGCACGCAACTCCTTAAGCAATCCATCGACAAGATAGTCAGCGGCAGTGCCACCACACGCGAATTGAGTGACATCGCTGAAACCGCCAACTGCATCAAAACCATGAGTCATTGCGGACTAGGGCAAACGGCGGCCAATCCCCTGCTCGATACCTTGAAACGAATGCGACCAATCTATGAGGCGCGTCTCACCTCGCTCGATTTTGTCCCCGGTTTTGATCTCGATGGCGCGCTAGTCACTGCGCGCCAACTCAGCCAGCGCAACGACGCTCAAGCTCATCTGGGGCAAATCTGTGATGAGAATGGCTGCTTAATCAATACGAGCTCGGATCAATCGCCATCCAGAGGGCCGACATCATGAATGGCAATGACTTTACCTTTGTACTTGATGGCGAAAATATCCGCTTTGAACCGGGCCAAACCATTATGGAAGCCGCATCACAGGCTGGCGCCTATATCCCGCACCTATGCTACCACCCTGAATATCGCCCGCGCGGCAGTTGCAAGCTGTGTACCGTCAAAATCAACGGTCATTTTGGCACTGCTTGCACCTTGCCAGTCCAACCCGGTATGCAGGTCGAAAACGATACGGATGAGCTCAATCTGATGCGTCGGCGCGTAGTACAGATGCTGTTTATCGAAGGCAATCATTACTGCCCATTTTGTGAAAAAAGTGGCAACTGCCAATTGCAGGCTCTGGCTTATCACGTCGGCATGCAGGACTCTCACTTCCCGCATTTTTTCTCTTTGCGTCAGATCGATGCCTCCCACCCCGAGATGTTGCTCGATCGAGATCGCTGTATTCAATGCGAACTTTGCGTGCGCGCCAGTCGCGAAACCGATAAAAAGTCCATTTTTGGCCTCGCCGGCCGCAGCACCAGCACGAATTTGGTGATAAATAGTGAATCTGGCCTGCTGGGGGACACGGATTTCAGCATTCATGATTTTGCCGCGCATATTTGCCCAACAGGGGCATTAATACCTAAGCGTGAAGGCTATCCAATCCCGATTGGCGAGCGCCTTTACGATCATCAAGACATCAGCGCCGTGGGGCATCTACATCCCAATGCAGCGCAGCGCGGAGAAAGCAAATGAGCAAAATCCGTGTCGCGACGTGTTCTTTGGCGGGCTGCTTTGGCTGCCATATGTCGTTTTTAGATCTGGATGAGCGGATTGCCGATCTGGTCGAGCTGATTGAATTCGATCGTAGCCCGCTGACCGACATTAAAATTGTCGATGCAGCCGGGGTGGATATCGGCCTGATCGAGGGCGGCGTTTGTAATGCCGAAAACGTCCACACGCTGCGCGAATTTCGCTCGCGCTGCCGCATTTTAGTCGCCGTTGGCGCTTGCGCCTTAACGGGCGGCGTACCCGCGCTGCGCAATCGCATCCCATTGCAAGAATGTTTTGCCGAAGCCTATTTACAAGGCGCAGGCATCGAAGCACCGCAAGTGCCCAATGACCCCGAGCTACCGCTTTTGCTCGATCGAGTTTATCCCTTGCACGAAGTGGTTCGTATCGATCATGTGCTACCAGGCTGTCCGCCCCCTGCCGATGCGTTTTGGGAATTACTCACCGCCCTGCTAGCGGGGCGTGAGCCCGATTTAGATTACGCGCTACGGCGTTTTGATTGAGGTTGCCGACATGTACGAACACCTAGAAAACGCCAGCAATACCGATGGACTTAGTCGCATGGTGATCGAACCCATTTCGCGGGTGGAAGGTCACGGCAAGGTCACGCTACTACTCGATGAAAATCGGCGCGTGCAGCAGGCTCGGCTGCATATTGTTGAATTTCGCGGTTTTGAGCGATTTATTCAGGGCCGACCTTTTCGCGAAGTACCGACCTTGGTGCAAAGGCTATGCGGCATTTGCCCGATCAGCCATTTACTAGCGGCCTCGAAAGCGTGCGACCCATTTATCCTTGGCGCACTGACGATCACGCCAACGGCAGAGAAACTCCGGCGCTTGCTGCATCACGCGCAAGTGTTGCAATCGAATGCGCTGCATTTTTTCCACCTGGCCTCACCGGATTTACTTTTCGGCTTTGATGATGCAGTCGCCCACCGCAATGTCGTGGGCGTAATCATGGATCAGCGTGAATTGGGTTTACGCGGGATTCGCATCCGTAAATACGGCCAAGAAGTCATCCGCATTCTGACGGGGAAACGCGTGCACGGCACGGGATCAATCCCCGGTGGTTTTTTAAAACCACTCACGCTCGCCGAGCGCGACGAAATGCTGCAAGGCATTGATCAAATTATCGACTGGTGTGTCGCCAGTAATGAGCTGGCGCGCGATTTATTTTTAGCCCATCAGCCTGAGCACCTCACTTTTGGCGCGACCGAGTCGGCTTTTCTGTCGCTCGTGACCGCCACTGGAGATTGTGAGATTTACGATGGCGTGCTGCGCGTCAAAGACGCCTGCGGAAAAATCATCGTCGATGGATTTGACCCTGCGCGCTATCTCGATTTGATCCGCGAAGAGGTCAAACCTTGGTCGTATATGAAATTTCCGTATCTGGCCCCTTTTGGTCACGAAGCCGGTTATTACCGCGTTGGGCCATTGGCACGAATTAACAACGCCGATCGAATGCCCAGCGAGCGAGCAGAAGCCGCGCGTCAAGAATTCGCAGACTTTGGGCAAGGCAAACCGGTGCAAGCGACTTTGGCGCAGCATTGGGCGCGGATGATCGATACCATCATGTGTGCCGAAGTGATTCGTTACTTACTGCTTGACGCCGAGATTCTCGGTACCGAATTGGTCTATTCAGATGAGCAACTTAAACACATCGATCCCGTGCGCGAAGGCGTTGGCGTGATTGAAGCGCCGCGCGGCACGCTATTGCATCATTACAAAATCGATGACGATGAGAACATTAGCTTTGCCAACCTGATCGTCTCCACCACGCACAATAATCGTGGCATGAATGATTCGGTGCGCGCGGTGGCGGCAGAATATTTTGACGGGCGAGCCGTTACCGAAGGTTTACTCAACCGCATCGAAGTTGCGATACGCGCGTATGACCCTTGCCTATCGTGCGCCACCCACGCCTTGGGGCAAATGCCATTGATTATTGAGGCAATCGAAGCCGATGGTCGTATCAGTAGCCAATTGGCGCGTCATGATGATGGCCGCATTGAGCAATTCATCTAGCCATGGCGCCGATATTATTTTTTGCCTACGGCAACCCAGCTCGCGGCGATGATGCTTTGGGGCCACTACTGGCCGATATGTTCAGTGCATGGATTAGCTCGCAGCAGCTCCATACCGAGATCGACGTACTGTTTGATTTTCAACTGAGCCCTGAGCACGCCTATGATATTACTGGCCGGGAACTGATTATTTTTGCCGATGCCAGCAATACCATCACCGAGCCCTGTTGCTGGCAAATCATCGAGCCTTGCCAGCCACCCACATGGCTCAGTCATGCCAGCACGCCTGCCCATGTGTTGTGGCATTGCGATACCCTACTGGGGAATACCCCTAAGCTATGCTATATAATTAGTCTTCATGGCTATACCTACGAGCTAGGCGATGCACTGAGTGCATCCGCACATCTTGCCCTCGAGCAGGCCCATCAATTACTTCAAGACTTTATCCTTTGCCATCTCAATCAACGCCATCTGAAACTAGCCATCACAGCGCAACCCTGATGCCAAATGGCCCTGTTTTACATCAAACCTCGAAAAAGAAAACCTAGCTTGCTCGATAAAATCAGCCACAATTAAACCTGATTGGGTGGCTCTGCCACGGCCAGTTCATCGCTTGAGATAAAGCACCGATTTAAAGGCTAGCAATGCAAGTTAAATGGTTGGTATTGGGTCTTGTAGGCGCAGCACTGGGCGGCTATGCCGCGTGGTATCGCTATGCGCCACTTGAAGTTCATACCATTTTACCCAAGCGTGGCGACGCCATTGAAGCCATTTATGCGACAGGTTTGGTCGAGCCGAGCGTCTTACTGCCGATCGCCCCTCGTGTCGGCGGCCACCTGACTGCGCTCAATGTGAGCGAAGGGCAAACGGTACGCAAAGGCCAAGTGCTCGCTCAACTTGAGGCGCTCGATGTCGTACGCACCGTTGATGAGCAGGCTGCACGCGCTCAATATGCCAAACAACAACAAGCTCGCACCGCCTCATTAGTGGCGCAGGGGTTTTATTCCGGCGCCGAAATGGATCGCGTGAATGCAGAAGCCAATGCGACGCAAGCCGCACTACGTCGCGCCAAAGCCCTACAAGGCTTCACGACACTGACAGCCCCCGCCGATGGCGTTATTTTACGGCGAGACGCCGAGGTCGGGCAGTTTGTGGCGGCAGGTCAAGTGCTGATGTCGATGTCCTGTTGTGCGCCGCTGCGTGTGAGCGCCGAAGTCGATGAAGAGGACATCCCCAAAGTTAAAATCGGTCAGCAAGTGCTGCTCCATGCACCCGCTTTTCCCAATCAGGTTCTTGATGGCCATGTCGAAGCCATGACGCCCAAGGGCGATCCCGTATCGCGCAGTTATCGGGTTCGGATTGCACTCGCAAAACCCGCTGATTTGCGCGTCGGCATGACAGTAGAAGCCAATTTAATTAGCCAGCAAAAAAGCCATGCCTTATTGATCCCTAGCCAGATCATTCAAGATGGCAAGGTGTGGGTCCTTGAGCAAGGCAAGGTCAAACAAAACCCCGTGAAACTGGGCATTATTGGTAATAGCCAGAGTGAGGTACTCAGTGGCATTGAAGATAAAACCCAACTGATTTGGCCAATACCCAAGGGTATATACCTAGATAGATCAGCCAATATCACCTCTGAGGCTATACCCAAAGAAAAACCCCTAGCAGCCGCGAGCACGCCCTAATGCGCCTACTGCTGTCAATCGCCCGTACCCACCTGACGAGTCGCCTGCGGGCGACGCTGGTTTCGTTGGGCGGTGTGATTTTGGGCGTGGCATTTTTTCTGGCCGTTTCAGCACTGATGCAAGGCTCGGAAAAAGATTTCATTAAACGTCTGGTCGATAGTAGCCCCCACATTACGATCTCCGATGAAAACCGAAACCCGAGCGAGCAAGCGGCTCAGCTGCGCTGGCCAGACGCCGCAGTCACCATTCGACACGTGAAACCGCTCAATGAATCGCGAGGTATCCGCAGCTACCAGCAAAAATTGGCCTATATGCAGGCCATTGCGGGCGTCAAAGTCGCGCCAGTCTTGCTAGGCTCAGCCGTGCTGCAATTTGCTGGTCGCCAGCAAGGCGTTACGCTATCAGGGGTTATCCCCGCCCTGATGCGCGAAGTGTCATTTTTAGAGGATAAATTTATCGCCGGAGACCTGGCTGCACTCGACATCGAACCGGGCGGCATTATTATTGGTGCCAATTTGGCGCAAAAATTCAGCCTGCGCCTAGGAAGTACGGTCAGCGTTGCCGCAGGTACAGATGCCAACCACACGCTACGGGTCGTCGGCATTTTTCGTTCTGGTAATGCCAATTATGATGAAGGACAAACCTTTGTGCTCTTGAAACAGGCGCAAGCCCTGCTAGAGCGACCACAGCGGGTGAATCGTTTTATTTTGCAATTGGCCGATCCCTACCAAGCACGCGATTTAGCGCAGCAATTGGAAGCCCAGTTTGGCTATAAAGCCGTGTCTTGGCTGGAAGCCTCCGAAGATATTCTGAGCCTACTGGTGATTCGTAATTTGATTATGTTCAGCGTGGTGGCCGCGATTTTGGTGGTTGCGTCTTTTGGCATCTATAACACCATCTCAACTTTTGTCATCGAAAAAACCCATGATATTGCGATCTTAAAATCGATGGGTTTTCATGCGCGCGATGTTCTGACTATTTTTCTACTGGAAGGCCTCATTATTGGGATTATTGGCAGCATTCTGGGATTAGCCCTAGGCGCGGCTTTGATGCAAGGCTTAAGTCTCGTTGAGATCAAGCCGCCAGGTGCCAGCCAGATCAGTCACCTGCCCATCTGGTGGGGAATCGAGCAATTTATCATTGCCAGTGGCTTTGCCCTGACCTCATGCCTAGCAGCCTCCTACTTGCCGGCCAAACGCGCTAGCCGGCTGCATCCTGTGGAAGTCTTGCGGGGTGCAACATGACTGAAAAGCAAAGCAGCATGCTGCGGGCCGACAATCTATTTCGTGAAATTGCGGGGGAAATCCCAGTTCGTCTCGTCGACAATGTATCGCTAGATATTGCAGCCGGTGAATTTGTCTGCATTATGGGGCCATCAGGTTCAGGCAAATCATCTTTGCTGTACTTGCTTGGGCTGCTCGACATTCCCAATCGCGGCCAGATCTGGCTTGATGGCATTGATACCAGCCACTTTAACGAAGACCAACTGGCCGAGCATAGGCTGCGTTATTTAGGCTATGTATTTCAGTTTCACTTTTTATTAGCCGAATTTACCGTGCTCGATAATGTCACATTGCCAATGAGGAAATTAGGCCAGCTCAATGCTGCTGCGATGTTGGAGCGAGCAAAAAGCTTGCTCGATAAATTAGGCATGCTGGCGCAAATGCATAAGTACCCGCATCAACTCTCAGGAGGCCAACGCCAGCGTGTCGCGATTGCCCGCGCCTTGGCCAACGATCCAAAAATCATCCTCGCCGATGAGCCAACGGGAAATCTAGATTCAGCTTCGGCCGTCAATGTGCGCGAAATCTTGAAAAATCTCGCGCACGATATGGGCAAAACGGTGATCGCAGTGACCCATGATATTCAATTTGCCACCGCGGCGGATACGCGGATCGGTTTGGTCGATGGGCGAATCAATGCCGATTGGTTCACGCGCGTAAACAGTGCGGTCATCGCGCCATAGTACGGCTTAGTCTTGCTCACCCTCTTCATGCAATTGCAAGGCCCACATTTGCGCATACACGCCATTGCTCGCCAGCAAATTGCGATGCGTGCCGCGCTCGACAATTTGCCCTTCTCGCATCACCAAGATTTCATCCGCATCTGAAATCGTCGATAAACGATGGGCTACAACCAAAGTCGTACGATTTGCCGAGATGGCTTTTAATTCGGCCTGAATCGCTTTTTCAGTGTGTGAATCTAGCGCACTGGTGGCTTCGTCAAAAATCAGAATGGGTGGGTTTTTAAGTACCGTGCGCGCGATGGCAACACGCTGCTTTTCACCACCAGAGAGCTTGAGGCCACGCTCACCCACCGTCGTGTCAAAGCCATCGGGTAATTGCATAATGAAATCATAAATATGCGCCGACTTGGCGGCTTCGATGACTTCGTCACGCGTCGCATCCGGTTTACCATAAGCGATGTTGTAATAAATCGTGTCATTGAACAGCACGGTATCTTGCGGCACGATCCCAATTTGCGCGCGTAAACTGCTCTGCACCATATCGCGAACATCGACTCCATTGATCGTAATCGCGCCAGCATTTACATCGTAAAAACGATACAGCAAACGCGACAACGTCGATTTGCCCGCGCCACTTGATCCAACCACAGCGACGGTCTTGCCCGCCGGAATACTAAAACTCACGCCATGCAGAATTGGCCGATTACTATCGTAGGAAAAATCAACCTGATTAAACTGCACTTGGGCGTCAGTTAGCGCCGCGTTTTGCGCCGCTTCACGATCTTTGACCTCGGCATTACGCCCCATCAGGCCAAACATTTTTTCCATGTCGGCCAGTGAGTTTTTGATTTCTCGGTACACAAAGCCCAAGAAATTCAGCGGACCATAGAGTTGCAATAAAAAGGCATTGACCAAGACCAAATCACCCAGTGTCATGGTGCCTTTCACCACGCCATTGGCCGCCATGCCGACCAGCAAGGTGACGCCTAAGGCGATAATCGTGGCCTGACCTGCATTTAAAAATGACAATGACACCTGATTTTTTACTGCTGCAGTTTCCCATTTGGCCAAGCTGAGATCATAGCGCTCAGCTTCCCAACGCTCATTGCCGAAGTATTTGACCGTTTCATAGTTGATCAGGCTGTCAATCGCTCTGGTGTTCGCCTTCGAATCCAGGTCATTCATCTCGCGACGGAAATGCATCCGCCACTCGGTAATCCCCAACGTAAAACCGATATACAGCACGATGGTGCCAAAAGTCACGGCAGCAAAGGTCCAATGATATTTTTGCAGTAAAATTGCCGCCACCAAGCCAATCTCGACCAAGGTCGGCAGAATATTAAACAGCGTAAAATTCAATAAAAATGCAATGCCTTTGGTGCCGCGATCAATATCCCGATTCATACCACCGGTTTGACGCTCCAGATGAAACCGCAGCGACAAGCGATGCAAATGCTCAAATACTTGCAAGGCAATTTTGCGGATTGCGCCTTGGGTTACTTTGGCAAACACCGCATCGCGCATCTCGCCAAACACAGCAGAGCTTAAACGCAGCGCGCCGTAGCCAAGGATTAAAGTCACGGGCAAAGCCAAGGCAACATCTTTGGTGCCGAGTTGATCAACAATGTCTTTTAATACCAAAGGCACGGCTACATTGGCCACTTTGGCCAGCACCAACAAAGTCAGCGCCAAAATAACTCGTGTTTTGTATTGCCATAAATAAGGCAATAAGGTGCCCAAGGTTTGCCAATTATTGGTAGTTTTGGCGCTCGATTCAGCAGTTGATGGAGGCATTAATGAAGTGTCCTTGGCATAGAAAGTACAAATTGCTCGATCTGCGCTTCAAACTCGGTGCCATCAGCCGCAATCATTTGATAAGTACCACGCATGGTGCCCACCGGGGTTTCCAGTGTCACGCCACTGGTGTATTCATAAATTTCGCCGGGTGCCAGCTCAGGGTGCTCGCCAATGACGCCAAGGCCACGCACTTCCTGCGTTTTGCCAGTGGCGTCCTCGATAATCCAATGTCGGGCAATGAGTTTTGCCGTAATCGTTCCCGTATTTTCTATCGTAATTTGATACGCAAACGTGTATTGCTCAGACGCCTCATTGGACTGCTCTGGCAAATAAAATGGGCGTGCCAAGACTCGAATATGATAGTTGTGTTCCATGTTTTCCCCTTATCCGGAGTAAATGCGGCCATGCTGCAGAATACCAAGGAATGCAACACAATTTGTTGCTAATCAGATTGCTTTTATGGCTCAGTGGCAAACTGGCATAATCAAGTCAACCCATTTGGAATTTCGATATGACCTACCGCATTGCTCCAAGTATTTTATCTGCTGACTTTGCTCGTCTGGGCGAAGAAGTGAAAAATGTGATCGAGGCTGGTGCCGATATCATTCACTTTGATGTGATGGATAATCACTATGTACCCAACTTAACGATTGGCCCCTTGGTGTGCGACGCGATTCGTCCATGGACCGATGCACCGATCGACGTGCATTTGATGGTTAAACCCGTAGATCGCATCATCCCTGATTTTGCCAAAGCTGGCGCGAATATTATTACTTTTCACCCTGAAGCGTCCGAGCACATTGATCGCTCGCTCGGCTTAATTCGTGACTCGGGCTGTAAAGCAGGCTTGGTATTTAACCCCGCAACACCGCTACATTATCTTGATTATGTGATGGATAAAATCGACATGATTTTGCTGATGTCGGTGAATCCTGGCTACGGCGGTCAATCGTTTATCCCGGCAACGCTCGATAAAGCTCGCCAAGCGCGTGCGCTGATCGACGCCTACACAGCCAAAACAGGCCGTGAAATCTGGTTGGAAATCGACGGTGGCGTGAAAGTTGATAATATCGCTGAAATTGCAGCCGCTGGGATTGATACCTTTGTCGCTGGCTCGGCCATTTATAGCCAGCCCGACTACAAAGCGGTCATCGATCAAATGCGTGCGCAACTGGCCACTGTGTAATCTAGGGAAAACAATGAAATTACTGCATAACCCGCGCTGTAGCAAAAGCCGTGAAGCACTCGCAGCACTTGAAGAGGCTGGCCATACGCCTGAAATTTGGCGTTATCTGGACGAGCCTCTGAGCGAGGCTCAAATTCGCGAATTGCTTGGGCAATTAAATTTGCCTGCTTTGGCGCTGGTCCGTAGTAAAGAAGAATTGTGGCGCGAATTGTCAGCAGGGAAAACGCTGGATGAAGAGACAATTATTCACCTGCTCGCCATCCACCCAAAACTGATCGAGCGCCCTATTCTGATTCATAATGGCAAGGCGGCAATTGGCCGTCCGCTAGACAAAATCTTCCAGCTCATCAAATAAGAATCAAAGGGTATATGCTTCAAAGCCATTTGACAATTAAACTTAAAGCATATACCCAGCCATATTTAATACAGAGAACAGCATGAGTATTCAAGCAATTGCATTTGATCTAGACGGAACACTCGTCGATTCATTGCAAGATCTAGCACGCGCGGCCAATGCAGCGCGCAGCGACTTAGGGCTGACGCCACTCGCAACCGCTACAGTCGAAAGCTACGTCGGGGATGGCGCTGCGGTTTTGGTAGCCCGTGTGTTGGCCGACGACGCCAAAGCGCAATTTACCGGCACAGCGCTACAAGAACAGGGCATGGCGCAGTTCAATCTGCATTACCGTGCAGGCCTCACGATTGCCACCAAGTTTTACCCCAAAGTGCAAGAGACGTTACATGCGTTGCACGAGCGTGGTCTGCCGCTGGCAATCGTGACCAATAAACCCGAGCGGTTTACCCTGCCGCTGCTGCGCGAGCTGGGGGTGTTTGAGCACTTTGATGTCATCGTATCTGGCGACACTTTGGCAGAACGCAAACCTTCCCCACTGCCCATGCAACACGTTGCCAATCAATTAGGCATTGAGGTGGACAACTTGCTGATGGTAGGCGATTCAAAGAATGACATCCTGGCCGCACAAAACGCGGGTTGCGCATCGGTACTGGTCAGCTATGGCTATGGCAGCGAGCTGGAAAGCATGGGTGCAGATGCGATTATTCATCGCTTCGATGAGCTGTTTGCCTTCCTGGAAGAGTAAACAATAAATAATTAGCACTGCGCTCGCAAACAAAAAGCCCCGTCGAAACGGGGCTTTTTACTACCTCAATACCCTGGCTGATTAGCCGTGGTATGGGTGACGCAATACGATAGTTTCTTCGCGATCTGGGCCAGTTGAAACGATATCAATTGGCGCTTCACAAATTTGCGCAATACGCTCAAGGTAAGCACGCGCATTGGCTGGCAAACCTTCCCACGTTTTCACGCCGAAAGTGCTTTCAGTCCAACCTGGAATTTCTTCGTAGATTGGCTCGCACAAAGCGATGTCATCCGCGCCCACTGGCAAGATGTCAGTTTCAACGCCATTAATCTTATAGCCAACGCACAATTTGATCGTTTCGATGCCGTCCATCACGTCCAGCTTGGTCACGCACAAGCCTGACACACCATTGATCTGGATCGAGCGTTTCAGTGCAGCTGCGTCAAACCAGCCGCAACGACGTGGACGACCCGTTACCGAACCGAACTCATTGCCGCGCTTAGCCAAGCCAGCGCCAACATCACAGAACAATTCAGTTGGGAATGGACCTGAACCAACACGTGTGGTGTACGCTTTTACGATACCCAATACGTATTGCAACATTTGCGGCGCAACACCTGCACCTGGTGCAGCAGCACCGGCAACGCAGTTGCTTGAAGTCACGTATGGATAAGTACCGTGATCGACGTCGAGCAGCGTGCCTTGCGCGCCTTCGAACAACAATGGCTCGCCCGCTTTGTTCATTTCGTACAAAGTGCGTGACACATCGCCCAGCATTGGCTTGATACGTTCAGCATATGCCAGTGTTTCATCGTAAATTGTTTGGTAATCCAACGTTGGCGCGTTGAAGTAGTTTTTCAGTGCAAAGTTGTACCAATCGAGGTTTTCCAGCAATTTTGCTGCGAAGCGCTCTGGATGATACAAATCTTGCAGACGAATCGAGCGACGCGCGATTTTGTCTTCGTAAGCTGGGCCGATACCGCGACCCGTTGTACCGATTTTTTTCTCGCCCTTCGCAGCTTCACGCGCTTGGTCAATGGCAATGTGGTAAGGCAAAATTAGCGGACATGCTTCAGAAATGCGCAAGCGGCTCATCACATCGATGCCAGCAGCAGTCAACTCGTCGATTTCTTTGAGCAGGGCTTCAGGAGAAATCACCACGCCATTGCCGATGAAACATGCTTTACCTGGGTGCAAAATGCCCGAAGGAATCAGACGCAGAACAGTCTTTTTGCCGCCAACAATCAGCGTATGGCCCGCATTGTGACCACCCTGAAAGCGAACCACGCCTTGTGCGTGATCAGTCAGCCAGTCAACAATCTTGCCCTTACCCTCGTCGCCCCATTGGGTACCGATCACGACTACATTTCTGCTCATTCCCAAACCTCGATGCATAAAACACAAAATAATTTGGCAATGCTACCCACGTAACATTGCGACCGAACTTTAACTTCAAAACGCTGTTTGAGCCAGCTATTTTTTTGCTAAAACGGCTTAATTTTTACAGACTTATGACTTGCCAAACACCCTCTTTTTGCTGCAGGGTGCGATCAACATGGACTTCCGATTGCTCGACACCGAGATCAACAATCACAATCTCGCCCTGTGCGCGCAAGGAGCGGATCATTTCCAGCAAGCTCGCCTCTTCGCCTTGTGGCGCCAAAATCCCGGCCTTGCGGGCTGGAAATGGCACCGAAGTTAGGCTGCGCAAATCAATGCTAAAACCGGTTGCAGGGCGAGAACGACCGAATTTTTCGCCAACACTATCGTAGCGGCCGCCACGAGCAACTGCATTGGTAAAGCCCTTAGCGTAGGCGTTAAAGACCAAACCAGTATGGTAGTAGCTGCCCGGTAATTCAGCCAGATCAAAACGCACAGCAATACCGCGTACAGTCAATGCCGCATATAACTGCTGCAGATTATCAAGAGCCACGGTAATTTGTGGTAAAGCGGGCAGCAGAGAACGAACTCGCTCTAAAATACTGACATCGCCATAACTTGTTGGCAGCGCCATTAAGCCTGTACGCAGCTCTTCGTTCAGTTTTACGGATAGCGCAGCCAAGGTAGGCGTGTCTTTTTGCTGCAAAGCATTAAATGCAGCCTGCCGTTGTTCGCCTTGCCAATTGGCCGCATCAGCGATGGCATTGAATAAACCAATATGGCCAACTTCCAAACTAATGTCTTTTATTCCTGCCTCAGCCAGACTAGCAAACATCAATTCAATAATTTCGACATCAGCAGCTAAGTCAGCGCAACCATACATTTCCGCGCCGATTTGTCGCGGTTGTCGCGTCGACAATAAGCCATCAGGGCGGGTGCAAAGGACCGAGCCGGTATAGCACAGACGAGTCACGCCTTGTCGATTGAGGATATGCGCATCAATCCGAGCGACTTGCGGCGTGATATCAGCACGCAAGCCCATCTGACGGCCAGACAGTTCATCAACCAATTTGAATGTTTTTAAGTCCAGCGCGGCGTCTTGTTGTGTGAGCAGTGATTCAACATACTCAACCAAGGGGGGTTCAACTTGCTCGTACCCATACAAGGTAAATTGATCGAGCAGGCGGCGACGCATGCTTTCAATTTGGCGCGCTTCTGAAGGTAAAACATCAGAAATATATTCGGGGAGAATCCAGTTACGCATAGTCTATACAAACCAAATGCCCACACCATGTATCAGCATGGAGTGGGCGTCATTCATAGTATTGGAGGCAATACCCCTAGAGGGCTATTTAACCGCCAGCGAAATTAATAATCCAGCTATCAATGAGCAAAAACCTATCGTACGGATCTGGCGATCACTCATTTCAGACATTCTTTTAAGGGTAGAGCGCCAAACTTGTGGCAAGGCAAAGGGCATAATACCTTCAAACACCAGCATCAAGCCCAATCCAAGCCACAACTCACTACTCATTTGCCGGAACCTGCGCGTGGATTCTTCATGTACTTAAAGAATTCAGAGCTTGGATCGACAACCATGACATCGCTCTTCTTGGCAAAGCTCTGTTTATAGGCATCCAAGCTCTTATAAAACGCATAGAACTCAGGGTTTTTACCATAAGCATCGCCATAAATGGCAGCAGCCTTACCATCGCCCTCACCCTTCATTTGCTGAGCGATATTATACGCATCTGCCAAGATCACTTCGCGTTGTTTATCCGCATCCGCTTTAATTTGTTCCGCTGCGGCACTACCTTCCGCCCGTAATTGGCTCGCAACAGCTTTACGTTCAGACTGCATGCGCTCGTAAACCGAATTTAAAGTGCTGTCTTCAAATTCAACCCTCTTGATACGCACATCAACCACTTTCACGCCAATACGTGCTGCGTCAATATCCGCCACCTTCTGGACATATGTCATCACTTCGTCACGTTTGCCAGAAATAACGTCTTGCACCGTGCGCTTACCGAACTCATCACGCAACATATTATTGACGGTATTACGCAGACGATCGACACCTTTGCGCTGATCCAGACCAACAGCCTTATAGTATTTTTCTACATCGACAATCTGAAATTTGATGTAGCTATCGACTTTCACGTTCATTTTCTCGATGGTTTGAATACGTGCAGGGACCTCTTCATCGATAGTTTGAATGCGTTTATCAAAATAACGCACTTCCTGTAGCAACGGTATTTTGAAATGAAAACCAGGATCTTTAATGACGCGCACGGCTTCAGAGAACTGAAAAACCACCGCATATTGGCGTTGATCCAGCGTAAAAAAGGTCAATGAAAACGCGAAAAGCCCCAGAAAAATGGCTGCAACGACAGTCATGAGTTTATTCATTACGCAGTCTCCTTATCGACCGTCGCGCTCACCGCGATTCGCGCGGGCAGCAGGAGTTTCGTTTGACTGAGCAGCTGGTGCTTCATCGGCCTTGGGTGCAGCAGCGGGGGCTGCAGCAGGTGCAACTGTATTTGCTGGCAAATTCATCTGCATTAATTTATCTAATGGCAGATAGAGCAGATTGCCATTTGATTTTTGATCGACCATCACCTTCGTCGTATTTTGGAAGACGGTCTGCATCGTATCCAAATACATACGGTCACGCGTTACTTGCGGTGCTTTTGCATACTCAGCGGCGATCTGGCGGAATCGAGATGCATCACCTTCAGCACGTGCCACGACTTGCTGACGATAACCCAACGCTTCTTCTTTTAAGCGCGCGGCCATACCACTCGCTTTTGGGACTACATCATTTGCGTAGGCCGTACCTTCGTTAATCAAGCGAGCACGATCTTGACGCGCTTTGACTGCGTCGCTGAACGCAGCTTGGACTTGTTCGGGGGGCTGAACATCCGAGATATTGACACGCGAAATCGAGATGCCTGCACCGTACTTATTCAAAAGATCTTGAATAATCTCTTTAGTATCTTCACCGATCTTGCCACGACCTTCATTGAGTACGTAGTCGACTTTATTTTTACCGACAACTTCGCGAATAGCGGTTTCAGCGGCCTGTTTAACAACATCTCGGCCATCACGATCAGCCAAACGATTGTTAAATAAAAAATCACGCGCTGATTTCAAATTGTATTGAATTTCAAGCTGGACTTCGATGATGTTCTGATCGCCCGTTAGCATCAAACTTTTATCACCAGCAGCACCTTCGGCAACGACGCCAACTTCGAGACTACGCAACTCGGTGACGTTAACGATTTCACGCGATTCAATTGGATACGGTAAGTGCCATTTCAAACCTGCACTTTCAACGGTTTCCATGTATTTACCAAAACGAGTAATAACCGCATTTTCTCGCTCATCAACCACATAGAATCCAGATCCAACCCACAACACTAGGAGCGCACCAGCAACCAGAGCAGCGCCTGTTGAGCTGTTTTTGTTGCTGACTGGGGGCAGACCCGGATTTGATTTCCCACCGAAAAAGCGATTAATCTTCTCGGTAACCGAGCGAAAAATATCGTCCAAATCAGGCGGGCCACCATTATTTCCTTTGCGACCACCACCCCATTGCGGATCGTTCTGACTCATTTATTCTTCCTTTTGTGATTGGCTCATTGCTTCAATCAACGCGGCACGGAGCAAATCAAGGCCATCACCATGGATTGCACTTAATTTTACTTCTTGGATTTTATCATATTCATCACGCACGATTTCTGGCGGCAATGACTTCTGATCGATCTTATTAAAGACCATCAACTGTGGAATATGTTCCGCACCAATTTCATGCAGCACTTTATTGACTTCACTAATTTGCAATTCGCGCATCGGATGGTTAATGTCTACGACATGCAATAACACATCGGCATTGATGGTTTCTTCCAATGTTGCTCGAAATGCAGCCACTAACGTATGCGGCAATTGACGAATAAAACCTACCGTATCAGATAGGACAATTGAATGCTCTGCATCTAAATACAACTTCCGACTTGTTGTATCCAACGTTGCAAACAATTGATCGGCCACATAAATTTTAGCTTTTGTTAAAGCATTGAATAATGTTGATTTACCTGCATTAGTATAGCCAACGATTGAAACCGTAAACTGCCCATTTCGATCACGTGCTTTACGCTGAGTAGCGCGCTGCTTTTGCACCACTACAAGCTGATCTTTTAGTCGCTTCACACGAATGCCAATCAGTCGTCTATCGGTTTCTAGCTGAGACTCACCTGGTCCACGCAAACCAACCCCACCCTTTTGTCGCTCAAGGTGAGTCCAGCCGCGAATCAAGCGTGTTTGAATGTGCGCGAGCTGGGCCAATTCAACTTGCAGTTTACCCTCGGCAGTTCGTGCTCGCTGAGCAAAAATATCTAAAATCAGCGTGGTACGATCTAGCACGCGACACTGCACCTTTTTCTCAAGATTGCGCTCTTGTGCCGGAGAAAGTTGGTGATTAAAAATCACGAGTTGAGCTTGATGTTCTGAAACTGCGAGCGCAATCTCATCGGCTTTACCACTACCGCAAAAGTAGGCGGGGTCAGGTCGCTGACGCTTGCCTTCAATGATCTGCAGCGGTTTAACCCCTGCCGACTTAACGAGCTCAACAAACTCGTCAATGCCATCTCGATAATCTGCCTCACCAAAATCAAGGCAAACTAAAATCGCTTCATCACCGCCCTGATGGCGTTCAAACATGCAGACCTCAATTCAAAGAGCTTATTGCAATTAGATGGGGACAAAAACTTGAATCCCAAGAAGAAAAAACCCCGAAAGACAAAATCTTTCGGGGTTTAAAAATACCCAACCAATCAAAGATCAGTCTTCAGTCGACGCTGCTGCTGGATTATCATGCGGCACATTCACCGAGCGTGACGGAACAACGGTAGAAATTGCATGTTTGTACACCATTTGTGTCACGGTATTGCGCAGCAACACCACATATTGATCAAACGATTCAATTTGACCTTGCAATTTAATACCATTAACCAGATAGATCGACACTGGCACATGCTCTTTGCGCAAGATGTTCAAAAAAGGATCTTGCAACATTTGCCCCTTAGCACTCATTTTTATTCTCCGGCTTGTTATTTAATTATCCGTCTATACGGCTTGAGTCAATACATCTTACGCTTATAGTACACTTTTCAACAGCTTACAATCAGCAAATTCACTTATTACCGCGGCGATTTAATTTTGGGGGCGCCTTACCTTCAAATGGATTACCACCCTTCTTAAACTGGACCCGCAATGGAGTACCTTGCAATTTGAACGTTTTCATAAAGAAATGTTCCAGATAACGCCAATAAGATGCAGGCACAGCCTCAAGCGCATTGCCGTGTATCACCACCACAGGCGGATTACTCCCCCCCTGGTGAGCATAGCGCATTTTGGGACGAATCTTACCCGCGATAGGCGGTTGTTGACGCTCCATAGCCAACTGCAAAGCACGGGTCAATTTTGGCGTTGGAATCTTAATCATTGCCGCGTCATACGCTTGATGAATAGATCCGAACAAATCACCAACACCCTTACCCTGTAATGCAGAAATATAGTGGAACTTAGCAAAATCAAGGAATGCAAGCTTGCGAGCAATCTCACGTTTGATTTTATCTCGCTGCTCTTCATCAGCAGCTTCCCACTTATTAATGGCCACCACCAAAGCGCGTCCAGACTCTAATACAAAACCAGCAATTTTTGCATCTTGATCTGACACATCTTGCGTTGCATCAAGCACCAAAATAACCACATTACAGTCTTCGATCGCCTGCATGGTTTTAATAACCGAGAATTTCTCGATCATATCAGTCACCTTGCCGCGGCGGCGCACGCCAGCGGTATCGATCACTGTATAGTTTTGACCATTTCGTTCAAAATCAATAAACACCGAATCTCGGGTTGTACCTGGCGCATCAAAAGCAATGACACGCTCCTCTCCCAAAATCGTATTTACTAGCGTTGATTTACCCACGTTAGGGCGGCCAACGATAGCAAACATTGGGTGAGTAATTTCTTCTTCCGGCTCAGGCTCAGGAAACCCTTCCAAAATTTCGTTAATTAGGTCACGAACACCTTCACCGTGAGTAGCTGAAATCGCGACAGGATCACCCAAGCCCAACTCATGGAACTCAGCAGTCATCACTGCACGATTCATGCCTTCGATCTTGTTAACCGCAACCCAAACTGGGCGGTCACCTTGACGCAGACGATTTGCAATAATCTTATCTTGCGGCGTCAAACCATTGCGACCATCAACAATAAATACAATCGCATCAGCCTCATCCACGGCCTGCAGTGTCTGCTTGGCCATTTCAAACATGATACCTTCATCAATAACCGGCTCAAAACCGCCGGTATCAATCACTAGGTATGGCTTTTCACCCACTTTCCCATGGCCATAATGGCGGTCGCGCGTTAAACCCGGTTGATCAGCAACCAGCGCATCACGCGTCTTGGTGAGACGATTAAATAATGTAGATTTGCCCACATTTGGGCGGCCAACTAAGGCGATAGTAGGTTTCATTCAATTCTCTTACTGTGCACCAAGCAGATACAATCCGCCTTTACTCGTCTGAACAACAGCTTGCGAGCCATTGGACTGAGGTGCTAAATAGATACGACTGCCATCGGTGGCCAATCGACCGACCAAAGACCCATCTTCAGGGTCAAGATAGTGCAAATAACCTTCAAGATCACCTACTACAACCTGATTACCCAATACTGCAGGACCACTTACAAAGCGATATGCAAGTTTTTCCTGCTTCCAAACAGAACGACCCGTGTTGCGCTCAAACGCACTGATATGACCCTTTACATCGGACACATACACATATCGTTCATCAATTGCTAAACCCGACCAACTCGAAACGTCACGAGTCCAGATCAAAGAGCCATTTTTCGTATTTATGCACGCTATCCGACCTTGGAAAGCAACTGCACATACCATATCAGCATGAACCACAGGTGGCGCAACAATATCGGTTACGCGCTCTAATTCGCTTGCACCGCGTGGCAATGCAATTGGCGCCTCCCAAAGCACGCGACCATCATCCACAGCCAGCGCAGAAAGACGTCCCGCCGCTTGTCCAACATAAACGATACCTTCAGCAACAATTGGAGCAGCATAATTACGCAATTGCAATGGAGGTTGCTGGCGCTGATAGATCCATTTCATTGTGCCAGTACTGGCAGAAAATGCAGTCACTTTCCCATCATTGGAACGAACAATTACCAAATCATTGGCAACGACTGGCGCTGAAATGACTTCACTCGATGCTTTTACCGTCCAGACTATTTTGCCATTGCTGACATCCAGCGCAGTCACATCGCCCTTCAGACTACCAACTGCTAATAAACCTGAGCCAACTCCGACGCCACCAGCCACCTCTTGTGGCAGTGTGATTTTCCACTTTGTCTGGCCTGAATTACGATCAAGCAATGCAACTTGACTCTTTCCACCGACAACAGCCACCAAATCACCGCTAAACACAGGTTGAAAGCGAAATTCAGTTTCACTACCAATCTCGTTTTTCCAAACAAGTTTTGGCTGCACTTTTGATTCAATGACAGGCAAAGGCGATGGATCTGGCTGATTGCTCACCGAGGAACAAGCGGTCAGAGCCACTACGCTGACCAACAAAGCAAAACGCAAACCGCGCATATTACTTCACTCCAAGCACATCAAGCTTCACTTCAACTAGCTTCAAATTAGGAGCATCTTTAGGCAATTTTGCAATTGCTTGGCGATATGCATCAGCTGCCGCGGCATTATCTTTTTTCGCGACCATTAAATCACCACGCATCTCTGCAAACAGCGCGGAGTAGCTTTCTTCTTCCGGTGTTTTGATCAGCGCGAGTGCTTCATCGTATTTTTGGCCATCCATCAGGATACCGGCTAGTCGTAATTTCGCAGTATCGCGCAAGGTGACTTCTTTGGAGTTGCTAATGACCCAATTTAGTTCAGTCGTCGCCTTCACTGGATTGCCTTTCATATAGGCCATTTTCGCGGCAGCTAAGGCTGCGCGTGAGGAATAAGGCGTGCTTGAGTATTCAGTTTTCAACTGACTTAAAGCCGAGTTAAATTTCACCTCATCCATGCCCTGTGCCTGCATCTGAGCATAGATTTCAGCCGCCTGTGCAACCTGGCGTTTTTGCCAAGTTTGCCAACCAGTCCATGCGGCATAAGCGATCAGCGCTGCGCCGAGTACCAGCGCCAATGCTTGACCCCAGCTTTGCCACCAAGCTTTAAGCTCGGCAATCTGTTCTTGTTCTTGTAAGTCAAAAGCTGCCATGTTGTCCTCGATTATTTAAGACTACAAATCAAATTTGCCAACTGATCTTGCGCTACAGTTTGTTGTTCGCCCTGTTTAACGCCCGTCAGTGTTTTAACATTTACCGTACCAGCTTGCATTTCACCTTCGCCCACAATGACAGCAAACTGCGCCCCTGATTGATCGGCTTTTTTAAATTGTGATTTAAAGCTGCCGCCGCCAGCATGATATATCACATTGAGCCCTAAAGCTCGCATCTGACGCGCTGCGGTAAATGCATAGCGTGCCGCCTCGTCACCTTGGCTAATGACATAAACATCAGGAGCCGATGCGGGGGCGGTTATTTTTTGGGCTTCAAGCAGCAAGAGCAATCGCTCAATCCCCATGGCGAAACCGACGCCAGGACATGGCTTGCCGCCCAATTGCTCAACGAGCCCATCATAACGTCCACCAGCGGCAACCGTACCTTGTGCACCAAGCTCAGTGGTTACCCACTCAAAAACCGTGCGATTGTAATAATCCAGCCCACGCACCAAGCGCGGATTGATTTTATATTCAATCCCAGCATCATCAAGAAGCAATTTCACGCCTTCAAAATGAGCTTTTGATTCATCACCCAAAAAGTCACTTAGACGCGGTGCATTCTCAGCCATTTGCTGCAACGCTGGGTTTTTTGTATCTAATACGCGTAATGGGTTGGTATATAAACGACGACGGCTGTCTTCATCGAGTACATCAACATACCCCTCAAGGTATTTGATTAACTCTGCACGATGCGCAGCACGCTCGTCGGCATTACCCAAAGAATTTAGCTCTAAACTCAGCCCAGTCAAACCTAAGCGTGGCCATAGGTCGGCCAACATTAAAATCATCTCGGCATCGACATCTGGCGTGGCAAAACCAAAGGCTTCAACACCAAGTTGATGAAACTGACGCAAGCGACCTTTTTGCGGCCGCTCATGGCGAAACATCGGGCCGATATACCATAGGCGCTGAGTTTGGTTATACAGCAATCCATGTTCAATACATGCCCTCACACATCCGGCAGTACCCTCAGGGCGCAGCGTGAGTTTTTCACCATTGAGGCTATCTTCAAAGGCATACATTTCTTTTTCAACGATGTCGGTGTGCTCACCAACCCCGCGCACAAATAAATGCGTCGACTCTACAATCGGCATGCGGATTTGCTTATAACCATAAGCAGCCAGCCACTCGCGAGTAACACGTTCAAAAAACTGCCATTGCGGCGTTTCATCCGGCAGCGCATCGTTCATGCCGCGGATACCTTGAATGGTTTGAGCCATTTTTATTGTTCTACCTAAAACTAAAGATTAAATTTGAGCCAATGGAATAATTTTTGGCGCATCCAATCGACGTTTAGCGCCATTTTCTCCATAACGGGTCAAGACGTAATTTTCAACGATCGCCTGAAACTCTTGGGCAACATTATCACCCTTGAGCGTGACATCTTTTTCGCCATCGACATACACGGGGCAGACAGGCACCTCGCCAGTACCAGGCAGGCTAATACCAATATCCGCCAATTTAGATTCACCAGGACCATTTACAACACAGCCCATGACAGCAACTTTCATATCCTCAACACCAGGATATTGCGCACGCCAAATCGGCATTTGTTCACGCAAGAAATTTTGAATATCTTGCGCCAACTCTTGAAAAACCGTCGAAGTTGTACGACCGCAACCAGGGCACGCGGTCACTAAGGGCGTAAAGCTACGCAAGCCCATCGTCTGCAATAGTTCCTGCGCGACAACCACCTCTTTGGTGCGATCACCATTGGGCTCTGGCGTCAAAGAAATACGGATTGTATCGCCTATCCCTTCTTGCATTAATACCGCCAAAGCAGCACTCGAGGCAACAATACCTTTTGAACCCATACCCGCTTCGGTCAAACCCAGATGCAGTGGATAATCGCAACGAGCACCCAAATCACGATACACCGCGATCAGATCTTGTACGTGAGAGACTTTACACGAGAGCAGGATTTTATCTGGCGATAAACCCCAAGCAATGGCCTGATCAGCAGACTCTAGTGCCGAAACAATTAAGGCTTCACGCATGACCGCTTCTGCAGTCATAGGCTGCGCTCGTTTTGAGTTTTCATCCATCATGCGCGCAGCAATACTTTGATCAAGCGAACCCCAATTAACACCAATACGGACCGGTTTATTGTATTGAACGGCTTTTTCAATCATGAACGCGAATTTCTCATCGCGTTTACTACCTTTACCTACATTACCAGGATTAATGCGATATTTTGCCAAGGCTTCAGCACAGTCGGGATAGTCGCGGAGCAGACGGTCACCATTAAAGTGAAAGTCCCCTACCATCGGTACTTTACAACCCCAATTTTCGAGCTTGGTTTTGATATTTGCGACCTGAGCAGCAGCTTCAGCACTATTGACCGTAATTCGAACTGCCTCAGAGCCCGCACGCCATAACTCAAACACCTGACGCGCAGTTGCTTCTGCATCAGCCGTATCAGTATTGGTCATTGATTGAACCATAACGGGGTGATCACTACCTACCCAGACATTTCCAACGAGTACTTGACGAGTTTTACGACGCAAAATCGGGCTAGACATGAATTATTTCAGTTCCAAATTAACAACATCCGAGCCAGGTTTGATATAGCTATTCAAATCAACTGGCTGACCATGCATAAAAAGTTTAGTTTTTGGCGCATTGCCGATTTTTACTGAAAATGGCGGCTTTCCTGAGGCTTTGCGCTCAAAGCCAGGACGTACAATTTCAGACATCACTTTATTACCATTCGCATCAACAATTTGCACCCAGCTATCTGATTCTGTCATCAAAGCTAGCTCAACTTCGCCTGCAACAACCGAAGCAGCTTGAGTGACTTTGCTGGCCACGGGTGTCGCAGCCAATACAGCACTTGCTACGACAGCTGCATTAGGGCTGACAATGGGTGCAGAAGCTACCGCAACTGTAGTAGCCGCGCTTGCCACTGACGCGACGGCAGCCACCTCTACCGAAGATGCTTGTGCCACAACGGAAGCATCAACTACTTCCGGCGTAGACACTTCGGCCAATGCAAGGTCTGGGCTTGAAGGTTGCTGCAAATACCAGTAAACAGCAGCAACTCCAATAAACATGCCAATCAGGGACATGATCAGCAATAAGCTTGAGCGAGAACCTGATGATCGTTCACTAAGCATAACAGTCGAGCCATCTTCGGCACTTGAGCTGGGAAGTACACTTTGCACTCGCTCTTCAGGCAATACCGTTGCAAGATATTGCAGCAAAGGTTCTACATCTAAGCCTACCAATCTTGCATAGTTGCGCACAAATCCACGAATAAATAGATTACTTGGCAACTCATCAAAAGCTTCTTTTTCAATCGCCTCAATTTGGCGACGAGCTAGTTTTAATTGCCCTGCAATGTCGTCAACCGATAAACCCTTGGCCTCACGAGCAAGACGTAACTGCCGCCCAGCAGGTAAAAAAGTATTATTAGCAGTATTTTCTATCTGATCAGTCATAACGTCCGGTCTGGAGCTTGGTTGCTTCTAATGAATCAGGATACATCCGGCGCAATTCGTTTGCGTAGCGTGCCTCAGATTCTTTGTTGCCAATTTTACGTTCGATTCTTACCCCCAGCCAGAGCAATTCTGGCGGCGACTTTGGAATGGCACGTAAAACTTCGATAAATAACTGTTTCGCTTGAGGTAAATCACCCTCTTCAAGCAGTACATTGGCTAACTGAAACTTCACCTGTAAATTTTGTGATTGCTGCTTATTCGCACGAACCAGATATTGCCTCATCAAGGCCTTATCACCTGCTTTTTGAGCGCAATTTGCAGCGGCAAGCATGGTTGCTTCAGGCGTAGGATACAGCGGATTACCTAATGCGATTTCGTATCGTGTAAATGCGTTTTTGAAATCACTACGATCACACAAGTAATTTGCATAATTGTGATTAATATCCGGATCTTTTGGTGCTGCTTTAATCGCAAGCTCGAAATATGATTTCGCGGAAGCTTCATCTCTTAAAGCCAAATAAGACAAGGCCAATACATTGTAGGCCTGCGCATAATCTGGCACGGCTTGCAAAGCCTTTTTGGCCTCATCAATGGCAACTGCGTATAAAGTACGTTTATAGTACTCAGAAGCCAAACTGGTTCGTGTCGCAGCGCGCTGCTCCGGAGGGCCAACATCATCATCCGCAAAGGCAACTTGCATCAGCAAAACAGATAAAGCAACCATCCAGAATTTTTTCATTATTTAGCCTTATTTTTGTTGAAACAAAATCGGGCGCGTCTCTGCCATTTTTTCAGTTCTGCGAGTTTTATCCAGCACCTGCCCCGCCAACTGACCACACGCGGCATCAATTTCATCACCACGTGTTTTGCGCACTGTCACAATGTAGCCTGCCTGAGTGAGAATATCACGGAAACGCGCAATTGCTTCACGCCCAGAGCGAGCATAGCCTGAATTGGGGAATGGATTAAACGGTATTAAGTTAAATTTACAAGACACCGAACGCGCCAAATCCACCAGTTGGCGAGCGTGCTCTGGTTGATCATTAATCCCTGCCAACATTACGTACTCAAACGTCACGAAATCGCGCGGCGCTTTTTCCAGATAACGATTACAGGCATTAAGTAATTCTTTTAATGGGTATTTTTTATTAATCGGGACAATTTCGTCACGAATTTTATCATTCGGCGCATGCAAACTCACCGCCAATGCCACTGGGCAATCTTCACGCAGGCGATCAAGTTGCGGCACCATCCCCGATGTAGACAATGTCACACGACGGCGCGACAAGCCATACGCGTTATCATCGAGCATCAAACGCATTGCGGCGACAACATTATCGTAGTTAGCCAGCGGCTCACCCATACCCATCATCACAACATTCGACACGATACGGGTATCGTCATTGACCGCATTACCCAAGCGAGCAGCGTCAAATGACAAGCGCTGATTGGCCCACCACAATTGGCCAATAATCTCGGCCGTACTTAAATTACGATTAAAACCTTGGCGTGCCGTCGAACAAAACGTACAGTCGAGCGCGCAGCCAACCTGACTCGACACACACAAAGTCCCGCGGTCGTCTTCAGGAATAAAAACAGCTTCCACACCGTTGCCAGTACCCACATCAAGCAACCACTTGCGGGTGCCGTCTTGGGCAATTTGTTCGGCCATCATCGATGGCGGAGCAACACAGGCCTCTGCAGTCAGTTTCTGACGAAACGACTTGGCAATATCGCTCATCACGTCAAAATCAGCGGCGCCGCGCTGATGAACCCACTTGAGCAATTGCTTGGCGCGAAAAGGCTTCTCCCCCATTTGCACCATCAATTGGCCGAGTCTCTCAGCATCGTAATCCAACAAATTTAATGACATGATCGTGTGCTCCGCAGCGTTCAATTAAGCGCCGTAAACTTCTGAAGCAGCAAAGAAATAAGCAATTTCAATCGCTGCATTTTCCAAACTATCTGAACCGTGAACTGCGTTCGCGTCGATGCTCGCAGCGAAATCAGCGCGGATCGTGCCAGCAGCCGCTTCTTTCGGGTTAGTTGCGCCCATCAATTCGCGGTTTTTCAATACGGCGTTTTCGCCTTGCAATACTTGAATCATGACTGGACCAGAGATCATAAAGTTCACCAAATCATTAAAGAAAGGGCGTTCTTTGTGAACTGCGTAAAAGCCTTCAGCTTCAGCGCGTGACAGTTGTTTCATTTTTGCAGCAACGACTTTCAAGCCAGCAGACTCGAAACGGTCGTAAATTTTACCGATTACATTTTTTGCAACTGCATCTGGTTTGATGATGGAAATAGTACGTTCGATTGTCATTTTTTATGCTCCAGTGGGTTTATATGTTTAGTTTTGTTAACAAACACGAAAGAATTTTGCTGCCCAAGCTCAATATCAGATAGCCTTTGGCCAGTGCATTTGCTTGGCAAGGACATTCAATTGACTAAAGTTTAGGCAAATAGCCGACCATTATAACACTTACAAATGGCATGCAGAGAGAATGAGTGAAGGTCTAGACCCAATCCTTCAGCAAAAAGAGCAGCAACAGCTGAAAACCCAGCTACTTTGGCGCCTTGGTATTGCGGGCGGATTAATCGCCGCCATTCTATTTGGTATCGCATGGCTAGAAAAAAGCCAGGAAAATGCCGCACCCAATCTGCAAATTCCACAAATTGCACCAGAACTCAACGCCAGCGAAGCAGCAGAAGTCGCCTCTAGCGTAGCCAGCGCGGTGGCGAGCGCTTCTCCAAATCCAAGTCCGACTGCAAATCCGACTGCCAGTGCTGTCATTGCTATTACTTCAACCCCAAGTCCTGTTGCAACGGCCGTGATAACGACTTCACTTCCCGCGACTAAAATTCAAAAAATCGAAAATATCCCGCAAGCAATACCAACCCCACGTATTGAGCCAAAAGCAAATAAAACCATCATTGCTACAGCGATACCCCTTGCAAAACCACTACCCACAGCAGAACCTCAGCCAGCAACGCCAAATACAACAAACAGCCCGATCATTAGCAAGCCTGCGCTTGCCTATCCAGCACCCGTGAATAGCACTCGCGGCTATAGCGTACAAGCTGGGGTATTTTTACTCTCGAACAACGCCGAGAAATTACTTGGGCAACTGCAACAAGCTGGAATTCCTGCATATCTCGAAACACGCGTTCAAATTGGGCCGTTTAAAACCAAAGCAGAAGCCGATGCAGCAGTAAAAAAACTCAAAGCACTGGGCATTACACCGGTCGTTAAAACCGAATAAAATGAAGTCACATAAAAAAAACCGCCTTGATGGCGGTTTTTTATTTTCACTAGCCAGCAAATTAGTTACGACGCCAAGTCGTCTCACCCGCTTTATCTTCCAGCACAATACCTGCCGCAGCCAATTCATCACGAATTCGATCGCCTTCTGCCCAGTTTTTGTCAGCACGCGCTTCACGACGCGCCACGATGGCGGCCTCGATTTTTTCCGCAGTCCACTCACCTTCCGCCCCAACATCAGCCTGCAGGAAAGATTGCGGATCGCGCTGCAGCAAGCCAAGCACGCCGCCCAAAGCCTTGAGCAAACCGGCTTTTTGCGCACCCAATTCAGTACCGGCGTGTTTATTGGCTTCAGCGGCCAATTCAAACAACACCGCCACCGCTTCGGTCGTCGCAAAGTCATCATCCATCGCCACTTTGAAACGTGCCGCCAATGGATCATTCCAATCAATGGCAACGTCCGCAGGCGACACCGTTTTCAGCGCCGTATACAGGCGTGTCAGCGCGTTTTTCGCATCATTCAAGTGCACATCGCTGTAATTGAGCGGACTGCGGTAGTGGGCGCGCAAAATAAAGAAACGCAGCACTTCAGCATCAAACTTTTGCAGCACTTCACGAATAATGAAGAAGTTGCCGAGGCTTTTCGACATTTTTTCGTTATCGACATTGATAAAGCCGTTGTGCAGCCAGTAGTTCACATATTGCTGGCCGTGCGCGCCTTCGGATTGGGCAATTTCGTTTTCGTGGTGCGGGAATTGCAAATCTTCACCGCCACCGTGAATATCGAAATGCTCACCCAAATGGTGGCAAGACATTGCCGAGCATTCGATATGCCAGCCCGGACGACCTTTGCCCCATGGCGAATCCCATTTCACGTCGCTCGGCTCATCGGCTTTAGCCGCTTTCCACAGTACGAAATCGCGCGGATCGCGTTTATTTGAATCGACCTCAACACGCTCGCCAGCGCGTTGCTCGTCAAAATCTTTGCGCGACAATTTGCCGTAGCCGTCGAAATCTTTCACCGAGTAATACACATCGCCATTCGGTGCGTGATACGCCAAGCCTTTATCAAATAGCTTGCTGATAATCGCTTGCATCCCGCCGACGTGATCTGTGGCGCGAGGCTCGTGATCGGGGCGAATAATGCCCAGCGCCGCGAAATCTTCATTCATCGAATCGATAAAACGCGAAGTCAGACTTTGGATCGACTCACCATTTTCGACCGCACGCTTGATGATTTTGTCATCAATATCGGTAATGTTGCGCACGTAATTCACGTGAAACCCACTCTCGCGCAACCAACGCGCGACCACGTCAAACACCACAACCATCCGTGCATGGCCGATATGACAGTAGTCGTATACGGTCATGCCGCAGACGTACATGTTCACATGACCTGGAGTAATGGGTTTGAATTCCTGCTTTTCGCGGGCGAGAGAGTTATGCAATGTCAGCATCGTGAGTTCACATTGTTTGCACTAAAAATGAGATTCTACCAAAGCTGTCAAGCCGCGCTGTAACTAAAGTGCGCCCTGACACCCAAAACACAGGAAAAAATCGAGATTATTTGACGCTCCAAGCCGCTTGCAGCACAATCGATGCTGTTTATTGCAAACCAATCTATAGACCTACAATCATGGCATTCCACTCCGCAGAAATCTGGCTTGAATGGCGATGGCGTCGCTGAAATCGCGTCCACACGCTCTTCTCATCCATAACCGGAGTTAAATCCATGATTTCGCGTACCGAATTTGCAGACCTTGCAGCGCAAGGCTACAACCGCATTCCTTTGATTTCCGAGCTATTTGCTGATCTTGATACGCCGCTTTCGGTGTATTTGAAGCTCGCCAATCGCCCTTATTCTTATCTGCTTGAATCTGTCGTGGGTGGCGAGCGTTTTGGCCGCTACTCATTTATTGGCTTGCCTGCACGTACCCGCATCAAAGTCTGTGGCACACGCACCGAGCTGATTCACGATGATCAAGTCATCGAAACGCACGATGGCAACCCGCTCGATTTTATTGAAAGCTATCAAGCGCGCTTTAGAGCGCCGCCCACCAAAGGCCTGCCGCGCTTTATGGGCGGACTGGTTGGCTATTTCGGCTATGAAACGATCCGCTATATCGAGCGCAAACTAGCCGAGTGCAACAAACCCGACCCAATCGGCGCGCCCGATATTCAATTGTTACTGTCCGAAGAAATCGTCGTCGTCGACAATCTATCGGGCAAGCTGTATCTCGTCGTGTATGCCAACCCAAGCAATGACAATGCCTTTGATGTGGCCGAAGCTCGCTTGCTTGAACTGCGGATGAAACTGCGCGAGCCAGCACAAATCCCCTTCTCGCTGCCCGTTCAAACGCATGGCACGCCGGTTTCCGAATTTGGCGAACAGCCATTCAAAGACGCCGTACTGAAAGCCAAGGAATACATCAAAGACGGCGACGTGATGCAGGTTGTACTGGCACAGCGCATGAGCGCACCATTTGCCGCGTCGCCGATGTCGCTGTACCGCTCGCTGCGCAGCATCAATCCATCGCCGTATATGTTCTATTACGACTTTGGCGATATGCATATCGTCGGCGCGTCGCCTGAGATCTTGGTTCGCCTCGAAGACGACACCGTCACCGTGCGCCCAATTGCTGGCACTCGTCCGCGCGGCAAAGATCGCGCAGAAGACTTAGCACTCGAAACCGAATTGCTGGCCGATGAAAAAGAAATCGCCGAGCACGTGATGCTAATCGACTTGGGCCGCAATGATGCGGGCCGCGTCGCTCAAACTGGCTCAGTCAAACTGATCGACAAAATGATCGTTGAGCGCTACTCACATGTGATGCACATCGTTTCTAGCGTTGAGGCCAAACTCAAACCAAAACAAACCGCGATTGACGTACTCAAAGCCACCTTCCCCGCCGGTACGGTCTCTGGTGCGCCGAAAGTGCGCGCGATGGAAATCATCGACGAGCTGGAACCGACCAAACGCGGCGTGTATTCAGGCGCGGTCGGTTATCTGGGCTTTAACGGCGATATGGATGTGGCAATCGCGCTGCGCACCGCCGTGATCAAAAATTCAACACTGTATATGCAAGCAGGTGCCGGCATCGTCGCCGATTCGGTACCGCAAAGTGAATGGCAAGAAACGCTCAATAAAGCCCGCGCCGTGTTGCGCGCCGCTGAATTAGCCAGCCAAGGCCTCGACGCCTAATTTGTATCGAGACCGCCCCGCACTTGCACACAAAGGATTTAGCCATGCTCTTGATGATCGATAACTACGACAGCTTTACTTACAACCTCGTGCAATATTTTGGCGAACTGGGCCAAGACGTGCATGTGCATCGCAACGACGAAATCACCATCGAACAAATCGAAGCGATGAAGCCCAAATACTTGGTGATTTCACCCGGGCCATGCTCACCACTCGAAGCCGGTATTTCGGTTGCCGCAATCAAGCACTTTGCTGGCAAGCTACCGATCATGGGCGTTTGCTTGGGCCACCAATCGATTGGTGAAGCCTTTGGCGGCAAAATCATCCACGCCAAAATACTGATGCATGGCAAGGTATCGCCTGTAATCCATAATGATGTCGGGATGTTCAAAGACATACCCTCCCCAGTCACGGTCACTCGCTATCACTCGCTGGCCATTGAGCGCGAATCACTGCCCGATTGCCTTGAAGTAACGGCGTGGACGGAAGACGGCGAGATTATGGGTGTGCGCCACAAAACTTTGGCAATCGAGGGCGTGCAATTTCACCCCGAATCGATACTGACTGAACACGGGCATAAAATGCTCGAGAATTTCCTAAAAGAATGGGCGTAATGCCAGACTCAAGCCGACCCAAGGTCGGCTTCTTTACGTCCTCAACATAAAAACTAGGGATAGCAAATGATCACCATCCAAGCCGCACTGAACCGCCTGATCGACAATAACGAGCTGTTTTACGACGAAATGCTGCATCTGATGCGCCAGATTATGTCAGGCGAAATGACACAGGCACAAACTGCCGCACTGCTGATGGGCTTGCGCACCAAAGTTGAAAGCGTATCCGAAATTGCAGCCTCGGCAACCGTCATGCGCGAGTTTTCAACTAAAGTCGCAGTGCAAGATCGCAGCCATCTGGTGGATACCTGTGGCACCGGCGGCGATGGCGCGCACACATTCAACATCTCGACCTGCTCGGCCTTTGTCGCCGCCGCAGCGGGCGCGAAAGTGGCGAAACATGGTGGCCGTTCAGTCTCGTCGAGCTCAGGCTCAGCCGATGTGCTCGAAGCTTTTGGCGTGAATCTGAGCCTCTCTGCCGAACAAGTCGGCCAGTGTATCGACGAAGTCGGCCTAGGCTTTATGTTTGCGCCCAATCATCACAGCGCGATGAAATACGTCGCGCCTGTACGCAAAGAGCTCGGCGTGCGCACGATTTTCAATATCCTTGGGCCACTGACCAACCCTGCGGGCGCAGACAATCAAGTGATGGGCGTTTTCCACCCTGATCTGGTGGGTATACAGGCGCGAGTCTTAAAGCAATTGGGCTCCAAGCATATACTGATCGTACATGGCAAAGACGGCATGGACGAAATCTCGATCAGCACGCCAACGATGATCGCCGAATTGAAAGATGGTGAGATTGTTGAATACGAATTCGATCCACGCGAGTTGGGCTTTGAGCTGGCCGACATCAAAACACTACACGCCAGCAATGCAGCTGAATCCAAAGCGATTATCGAAGGCATCTTGAACGGCTCACTCACAGGCCCCTGCCGCGACATCGTCTTGCTGAATGCCGGCGCAGCGATCTACGCCGCCAACTTGGCCGTAACGCTAGAAGACGGCATCAACGCCGCGCACGAAGCGCTGGCCAGCGGCGCAGCCAAAGCCAAGCTTGATGCGCTGATCAAATTTACCCAAAGCTTGGCGCAAGCATGAAAACCTACCACGGTAGCTGCCATTGCGGCGCGATAAAATTTCGCGTTGTTTCGCCCGAAATCACCTCCGGTGTGCGCTGCAATTGCTCGATCTGCCAACGTAAAGGCGCACTGATGACGCCACATATTTATTCACCTGAAGAATTGGTGATTGAATCAGGCGCAGAGCAACTGAGCGTGTATCAATTTGGCAGCGGCGTGGCCAAGCATTATTTCTGCGAAGTGTGTGGCATTTACCCTTTCCATCAAACGCTACGCAAAGCGGGCTACTACCGCGTGAATGTGGGCTGCCTTGAAGGCCTTGAGCCGTTGGAACTAACGGTAGAAGTCTTTGATGGGCGCAGCCTTTAATTTTATTTTGAGCAAAGAATATGTCTGACATCCTGAAAAAAATCTGGGCGACGAAGTATGAAGAAGTCGCTGCAGCCAAAAAACTGATCCCGCTCGCCGAAATTCGCGCACAAGCTGAGGCGAACAAAGACCACCGCGATTTTGTCGGCGCGATTCGCACCAAGCATGCCATCAAACAGGCGGCGGTGATTTCCGAGATTAAAAAAGCCAGCCCTTCGAAAGGCGTGATGCGCGATCCGTTTGTACCGGCTGAAATAGCCCCCGATTACGAAGCCCATGGCGCGGCGTGTTTGTCGGTATTGACCGATGTGCAGTATTTCCAAGGTCATGCGGATTACCTGAAAGCAGCGCGTGCGGCGTGCTCGATTCCCGCCTTGCGCAAAGACTTTATGGTCGATGAATATCAGTTTTATGAAGCGCGCGCTTGGGGGGCGGATTGCATTTTGCTGATTGCCGCCGAGCTCGATGTGAAGCAAATGCAGGATTTTGAAGCGATTGCACACGGTCTGGGCATGGGTGTGTTGGTGGAAGTACACAATGCAGAAGAACTCGATGCGGCGCTGCAGCTAAAAACCCCGCTCTTGGGTGTAAACAACCGCAATCTACGCACCTTTGAAGTCAGCCTGCAAACGACGATTGATTTGCTGCCGCGCATCGTCGCCGATGGCCGCATTGCCGTGTGCGAGAGTGGCATTCATACCGCCGCCGATGTGCAATTGATGCGCGATCACAATGTGCACACTTATCTGGTCGGTGAAGCGTTCATGCGCCAGCCTTCACCAGGCCAGGGTTTGAGTGATTTATTTAAACCTGTGTACGGTTAATCGAATAAGGGCCAGCGCAATGCTGGCCCTTGTTGCATTGCACTAGCGATCAAGCTATTGACTCTCTATGCTGAAAACATCAAACGATGGAAATTTTGGCATGTTTCGCTGGCTGATCGACAAACTTGCACCGCCCCCAAATCAATCGCCCCCTCAAGATGCGACAGTTGCAGTAACGGCTGCGCCAAGCAAGCCCGACTACAGCGGTTTATTGCGCCGTCGTGCAATTTATAATCGGCACTGGCAAATTGCCGCCTACGCATTAACCTTGCGTGAACTGCCGCATGCCAAACACAGCACTCATGCTTATCGGGATGATGAAGTGCTGCTATGCCAAGTCGAGCGATTACTGGCCAATCATGATTTTAAGCACACCGACATTTGGGTTGAGATGGCGTGGTCTAATATCGCGCAATTATTGCTTCATGATTTTTCAAATTTGCCCGTATTACGTGTCATCGCGCATGGGAATGTGAATCTAAGCGCTGCCGATCTTATCGAGCTACTGCCCCAAATTAGCCAACGCAATATCATCCTCGGCGCCACGGCCAAACATTGGCATCAATCGCATCCTACCTTGGGTGAACAGCTAAAAATTGTGGCGCTTTCGATTCAATCACCTGACTTTGCGGTGCTCAGCCAGCAAGTTGCGATTTGCCGCCAAATTGCACCGCATGCGCAACTTTGGATCAACGATGTCGATAGCCGTGAAGCGGCCGAGGCGTGTTTTCAATTGGGCGCCGATTTTGTCAGTGGGCAGGTATTTACTTGGCCAGAAGCGCAGCAAATCCATTTTCCGGATAGCTTTATCCGGCTCAATCAAATATTGCAGTTGGTTCGCCAGAATGCTGATGCCAAGCTGATTGCGGATGAATTAAAAAGCGACCCGGCCTTAAGTGCTCGCCTGCTTCGCTATGTGAATTCTGCGGCACTGGGTTTATCTCACCCGATTAGTAATCTGGATCAAGCTATCGTCGTGGTCGGCAATCAACGCCTGTATCGCTGGCTGTCGCTATTGCTATTTTCAAGTAAAGGCGAGCAAGAGCTGGATGAAACACTGCTTGAGGCCGCACTCAATCGGGCGCGTTTGATGGAGCTGGCAGGGCAAAAGCAGTTTAATCACGTTGAATGCGAGCTACTATTTCTAACGGGGTTATTTTCGCTGCTCGATTTTCTATTGCGCGTGCCCCGCGCCCTCTTACTCAAAGAGCTCAACCCTCCAGAGCAAGTCATCAAAACCCTGCTGGGTGATAGCACGCCATTTACGCCCTACTTTGAGCTGGCACTGAGTAGCGAGCTGGCTGGGCCTTCGATAGATCAATTGGCAGCATGCCAGCTCAGTGCGGGTGATTTCAACCGCCTGCAAATGGAAGCTACACTGTGGACCTTTTCAGCCCTAGCCACCTAGTGCCAATGTATATCCATACAGACTAGATATACATTGGCCTTAGAAGCGATACCCTAGGAATGGCCTCCGCCTTTACCACCTTCTCCACCGCCGCCTTTACCGCCACTTCCGCCGCTACTTCCACCGCCACTTCCGCCACTACTTCCGCCACTACTCCCGCCACTACTCCCGCCACTACTCCCGCCACTACTCCCGCCACTACTCCCGCCGCTACTCCCGCCGCTACTCCCGCCGCTACTCCCGCCGCTACTCCCGCCGCTACTTCCACCGCTACTTCCACCGCTACTTCCACCGCTACTTCCACCGCTACTGCCGCCTTCACCACCTTTACTGTCAGATTTTCCTGTGCTTTTGCCAGAATCCTGGCTTTGCTCAGAATGTTCGCTCGCATCGCCTGAGTGATGAGTTTCTACCCCTTCTTGGTGTTTGGCCTCAACACCATGCTCTTTTTCCGACTGTTTTTCAGATGAATGATGAGCCAGCCCTTCGATGGAACGATTGGTCGCCCGACTTGCAGATTCGACCTTGCCCAGATTGAGCCCCAAATCATGCGCGATTTCTCCCCATCCCAAACCTTCGCTACGGCTGCGGGTAATACTCTGGACTGCGGCGGCTAATTGACTGGTCGTTGGATTGCTAATGCCTTGTTTTTGCAATAATCCTTGTGCCAAAGCCAAGGTATTGTTGACTCCGCCCCAACCCATGGTTTTTTCCGAGCCTTTGACTTCCACTTTTGCGCCATCTTTACTCGTTAGTGTGGCAGCAGTGCCGTTGCGCAAGGCCGTCGTCAAAGCTGAAGCATTGTCTTTGGACCCCGCCAATTTGCTGTAGTGATTCGCCAGTGTGTCATTCACTTGCTTGCTGTCGAGCTGGCCGGCTAAATGATTGGTTTGCTGCGCGCTATCGTCCAAAGCATCGGCCCATGCAGGCGATGCCAGCATCAACGATGCGGCAATAATCAGACGTTTCATGATGGCCTCCTTGTAAGAACATCAAATCCAGTATGAACCGATGCACTTTAAAGCGGCACTTAGCTACGCTAACTAACTGATTAAAGTTCAATTTCGCTCGATCTTGACTGCTAATCTGCAGCTTGCAATAAAATCGTTTGGATTTGGCGCTGCTGCGCAGGATTGATTTTTAACACATGACTTAAATAGCGTGACATTGTGCCCGCTTGCTTTTTGACTTCATGCAGCGCGGCTTTCAGATAGCGGGCTTGAACACCAAAAATCGCGTGTAATATTTCTCGATCACCACCCGCCGCGACACAGTGCTCAATTAAAGTTTGGTATTTCTGAATCACCCGCTCATGGCTTAGCATATAGTCGCGCAAAATACGCTCATGCGGCACACCCAAGATACTCAGCAGCAGCACCGTCGCCCAACCGGTGCGATCTTTACCCGCCGTACAGTGATACATAATTGGGTATTGCTCGATAGAGCATAGATTATTTAGCCAATCAGCATATACCTGCTGAGCAGTCGGGCTGGCAACCATATCACGATACAGTGCTAGCATCATCTGCTCGGCCTGACCTTGGCCTAAATGCTGCTGCATTAACTCGGGCTGCTCGAGTAATTGCACCAGATTAAACGCAATTGTCTGCTCGGTATCGGCCAGCACATCGCGCCAGTAGTTTTCCACTAGAGGCAAATGTGGATCGGGATGACGGGTTTGTTCGCTAAAAGAGCGAAAATCCCACACGCTGCGCAAATTGAGCGCACGCGCTTGCTCCAATGCCGTCTCGCTTAAGCCAAACCATTGCTCAGAGCGAAATATCATGCCGTGTTTGATTACGGAACCATCTGCCGTTTTTAGGCCGCCCAGATCCCGAAAATTGAGTAAACCATCAATCTGAATCGGCGTGGGTTTTGCCTTTTGTTCACTGCGACGCTGGGCAAAAAAATCACTGATCATTTGGCTGGCCTCTTGCGCGTAAGGGCCAGTTTCAATATGCGTTTGATGATTAAGCTGAGGATTGGCAAAGGGGTTGATGACGCTACCGGCCGCGCCAGTTTTGGCATCGCTCGTTGCGTAGACCACGCGCTTGAGACGCGAGTGCAAGATTGCGCCTGCGCACATCAGGCAAGGCTCCAGCGTCACGTACAGCTCGCAATCACTGAGCCGGTAATTACCCAAATATTTAGCTGCATCGCGGATGGCCAGCATTTCAGCATGAGCGCTCGGGTCGTGCGAGCCGATCGGCTGATTATGACCGCGACCGATGATTTGCCCCTGATAGACGACGACAGCGCCAACGGGCACCTCACCTTTGCTTTGCGCCAGCGCCGCTTCGGCGAGCGCTGCTTGCATAAAGTCGATATCGCTCACAGGGTATATCCATCAAATCATTTGATTACATGATACTACGCGCGATACCCGTCGAGAAACTAAGCATAAGCTTCACGCTGCACCCTGCCAAGTTAAGCCAGCATTTCCGCTGCATGCTGGCGCGTCGTTTCGGTAATTTCCAGCCCGCCGAGCATACGCGCGATTTCTTCGATGCGTTCGGTGTGGCTCAGCTGCGCAATGCTGCTGTGAACGCCGTCTTTGGCCTGCGCTTTGGCCACCTGCAAATGCTGCGCGCCACAGGCGGCCACTTGTGGCAAATGCGTGATGCACAGCACCTGACGGCTTTGGCCGAGTTCGGACAATAGCCGCCCAACAATCTCAGCCACGCGCCCGCCGATACCGACATCGACCTCGTCGAAAATCAGCGTCGGCACATTGGCCACTTGGCTGGTCACTACTTGCAGCGCCAAGCTAATGCGCGACAATTCGCCACCTGAGGCCACTTTCGCCATTGGGCGCAATGGTGATGCAGGGTGATTGGCTGTTTGTAATTCGATTTGCTCTAGACCAAACGCCGCAGGCTGCGTTTGCTCGATGAGCACAACTTCGCAGCGGCTGCCCGACAGCGCCAGCGTTTGCATTTGCTCAGTCACGAGCTTGGATAAAGTTTTAGCGGCTTTGGCGCGCTGCTTCGATAAATTTTCTGCGTGTTTGCGGAACTGTGCTTCGGCCTGCGCGACTTGTTTGCGCAATGCATCGAGTCCCTCTGCGCCGCCCAGCTCGGCCAAACGCGCCTGCCATTCGGCGAGTTGCTCAACCAAAAGCGATGGATCAACACGGTATTTGCGCCCGGCGCGATACAGCGCATCCATCCGTGTTTCGACATCGGCTAGGCGGCTTGGGTCCAGTTCGAGTCGATCGGCATAATGGCGCAGACTCGAAACCGACTCGGCCAACTGCGCTTCAGCACCAGCGAGCAATTCCAGCGTTTCATTGATCGCAGGGTCAAATTCGGCGAGCTGACTCAGCCGATGCGCCACAGTCGCCAGCCAGCTTTGGCAATTTTCATCACCATCGGCCAGCGCATCCAAGCCACCTTGTACGCCTTCGATCAAACTCGCGGCGTGATGCAAGCGTTTGTGCTCAGCCTGCAATTCGGTCCACTCATCAGCGGCAATCGCCAGCCCGCCAATTTCGTCAATTTGCCATTGCAGCCGCTCGCGCTCGGCTTCAAATCGATCAGCATTTTGCTCAGCCGATTGCAATTCGTTCGCAAGGCTGTGCCAATGCTGATAACGCTTGGCCACGTCACGCGCCAAATTGGTCGCGCCCGCATATGCATCGACCAATTCGCGCTGCGCGTCATGGCGCAAAAGCGATTGATGCGCATGCTGGCCATGAATATCCACCAACCATTCACCGACGGCTTTTAATTGATTCAGCGTTGCCGGACTGCCGTTAATAAAAGAACGCGATTTGCCGCTAGCATCGATAATCCGGCGCAGCAGTAATTGATCACCCTCGTCGCTAAAGCCCTGCTCCGCCAACCACGCTGCCACTTGCGGCAGATTGCTGGTCGCAAACTCAGCCGACAATTCAGCGCGCTCGCAACCATGGCGCACGACGCCGGCATCAGCGCGCTCGCCGAGCAGCAAACCCAGCGCATCGATAATGATCGATTTACCCGCGCCGGTTTCACCGGTTAGCACCGTTAAACCGTTAGCAAAATCCAGATCGAGTTCACAAACAATGACAAAATCGCGTAAATGCAGAGCAGACAGCATGGAGCGGAAAGCCTCAATAAGAACGAACGTTCACTTTAGGGTAGATTGAAGTTTGAAGCAAGTAGCAAGGTAAGGTGTGTTGAGGATATGCGAATAAGTACTTTGAATGGATCAGTATGGCCTAGTTAGCCGAACGCGCTTCCCCGAGAGGAAGTTCCCTTAGGGATAACAGGCTTGCTGCCAAAGAAAACAATCCCCTCGGGGTACGATCAGCCCAACCAGGCTACACCTCAGAAAGTGATGCCAAACTTGCGGGCAACGCCCCAAAAAACTCTGTTCGGTGCAAAACAGAATGGTTTGCAATTAAAGCCGAATTAAAAAGCCATTTGAGGTTGTGTAGCCATGCAAACAGAAACCATGGGCCATCACCATCTTCACCATGATAAGCAACTCGCGTGAGCATTGATTCCTTATTACACAAAGGAGGATTTTTAATAGCCTCTAATATTTCCTGTTTATTTGCATAGTAACCAAGATATTCTGGTTGACTAAGAAAATCTAAATTTTGCTCAGCCCATAGAAATACTTTCTTTATTGAATTAATTCCATTTTTACAGGCATTAGCATCTAGCAAAAAACCAAGACTATAATATTCTTCGTAATTTTCTTGTTGAAAAACCCACTTTATCTTGTCGGAGTCTACACTATACAAAAACTCCAAGCCTTTCACATCAGCCTGATTACATAACCATTCAACTAAAGTAATAGCCCAATTACGCCGGGTGCTCATATAGATTGAATTTACAATGGTTTGCCGCTCATCCTCAGACAATGAATCTCTAATTTGAGTTGGAACAGGATGCCCCCAGAATTGGGTTAAGGATTCTTCATCAACAACTTTGGGAACAAATAACTCTGCTTTTACTAACATCGTATTTGCGCTACTTGACATTGCCATAAGTAAATCCTTCGCTTCTATTCAGAATGAATATTTAATTTATTTAGACTTCCATCAGGATCAAAGTAATTTTTCGCCCCAGCGCAATTTAGCCCGCAACATATCGTAATAGCTATACCCATGCGGATGCAGAATCCGCAACGAATTGGTATAGCGACGGATCAGCACTTTATCCATTTCCTGCAATTCAAAATCGGATTGATTATCGAAATACACCCGCGCGTCTTGGCCGCGGGTGAGTAGGAATTCGACCTGGGCGTTTTCAGAGACGACAATCGGGCGATTCGATAGTGATTGTGGGCAGATTGGCACCAAGGTAATCGCCGGTAGCGATGGGTGCAAAATCGGGCCGCCGGAGGCGAGCGCGTAGGCGGTTGAGCCGGTTGGCGTTGATACGACCAGACCGTCCGATCTCTGGCTATATACAAACTGGCTATCGACAAAAATCTCGAATTCAATCATCGAGCCGATCGAGCCGCGGCTAAATACCACGTCGTTGAACGCCAGCGAGGTATTAATCGTTTTGCCTTCGCGCAGCACGCTGGCTTCGAGCAAGATGCGCTCTTCGGGCACAAACTGGCCGGCCAGAATATTGGGTACTGATTTTTCCATTTCGTGTAATGGAATATCAGTCATAAAACCCAGCCGCCCCTGATTGATACCCATCAGAGGTATACGATACGGCGCCAATAAGCGTGCAACGGACAGCATGGTACCGTCGCCACCGAGCACAATCACCAAATCTGCCAGCTTGCCGATATGGTCACGATCAACGCATTGATACGCGCTAATCTCGTGCTCTTGCGCGATTTTGCCTTCAATCAGGACTTTGACATCGCAAGACTCAAGCAAAGCCGCCAAGCGGCGAATCGGGTCGCCCAAGGATGGGGTGTTCAGGCGGCCGACGAGGGCGATGGTTTTGAATAGGCTATGCATGGCGTTGGAGGCTTGAATTAATAGAGTCGCAGCCGCATTAATATACCAAAGAACAGGTAAAATCTCGCGAAAATCGGCGACCAAGTCGCTATTGCGATGTTTAAAACGGCGCAATAGCTTGCTTGATTTGAGTAAACTCTGGTTTTTCGCTATTTTCGAGCTGACATAGTCGTTTTTTCGTTCCTTGTTGATCGTCCTCGTAGACCCTAGGTAAGCCATGCATCTGAACGACCGATCTCAAATCCTGCTCAAAACTCTGGTTGAGCGCTATATCGCCGACGGCCAGCCGGTCGGCTCAAAGGCCTTATCGCAGTTTTCGGGGCTGGATGTCAGCTCGGCCACCATCCGCAATGTGATGGTCGATTTGGAGCATCTGGGTCTGGTCGCTAGCCCGCATACCTCGGCCGGGCGTATTCCGACCGCGCAAGGCTATCGGCTGTTTGTTGATACGCTGTTGTCGGTGCAGCCTTTTGAGGCGCATCCCAGCCACTTGCAAATCGGCGCGCTGCCCAATGACAACCCGCAGCACAGCATTATTGCCGCGTCACAATTACTCTCGCAGCTGACGCAATTTGCCGGCGTGGTGATGACGCCCAAGCGCAGCGAGCTGCATTTAAAACAGATCGAATTTTTGCCGCTCGGTGACAAGCGCGTCTTGCTGATTTTGGTAACGAGCGATGGCGATGTGCAAAACCGCATCGTGCAAACTGATCGCCATTTTGGCCCGAACGAATTGGTCAATGCCGCGAATTTTCTCAATGAACACTGCGCAGGCAAAACGCTGAGCAACCTATTGAGCTGGCTGCAAAGCGATGTGATCCGCGTCAAGCAAGATCTGACCAGCCTGATGAATGCCGCCGTGGCAGTCAGCGCGCACCTCAATCAAGAGCATATGGTGATTGCCGGTGAGCACCAATTACTTGGCCTGCATGATTTTTCGGGTGATATGCAGCGCATGCGCCAGCTCTTTGAACTTTTCGAGCAGAAAACCGCCTTATTGCAATTGCTTGAGCAAGGCCATCATGCCGAAGGCGTGCAAATATATATTGGTGGCGAATCGGGGCTAGCGCCGCTCGATGAATGCTCGGTGATTACCGCGCCGTATCAGGTCAATGGCGAAGTGGTCGGCACGCTGGGCGTGATTGGCCCGACACGGATGGCGTACGAACGGGTGATCCCGATTGTCGACATCACCGCCAAATTGCTCGGCAGTGCCTTATCCAACTAATTAATTCATGCGCCAGTTAATATTAACTGGTGTGTCAGCTCCGCTCGCTGCGACAATAGCAGCGGTATTTTTCAGATCAGATTTGAGTAAAACATGAAGCTTAAAACCCTTGCGACGGCGTTCATACTAACCTTGAGCAGCAGCTTGGCGCTGGCCGATGCAGAGCTGGTCAGCCGCCCAGACGTACAAGACTACATCAAGAAAACCGCTGCCGAGCAAGGCTTTAGCCCCGAAGAAATCGCCGGCTGGCTCAATCAGGCGGAGCTAAAGCCCAATATCATCACGATTTTGGATAAGCCGTCCACCAGCCGCCCTTGGCATGAATTTGAAGCCAATTTCGTCAATAAAACGCGGATTATGAATGGTGCCAAATTCTGGCGCGAAAACGCGATTTTGATTGGCGACATCACGCGAAAATACCAAGTCGCCCCCGAGGTATTGCTCGCTATCCTAGGCGCAGAAACGAATTACGGCCGATACACCGGCTCATTTCGCATTGTCGATGCCTTATCGACCATTGCGTTTAATTACCCACGCCGCGCAGAATATTTCCAAGGCGAGCTGACGCAACTCTTCCTACTAGCACGCGAAGAAAAGAAAGACCCGCTGAGCTTTAAAGGCAGCTACGCCGGCGCAATGGGCTGGCCGCAATTTATGCCCAGCTCATTTAGGAAATGGGCGCAAGACTGGGATAAAGACGGCTTTCACGACATCTGGAATAACCCCGGTGACGCGATGGCCAGCGTCGCTAATTACCTCAATCAGCACGGCTGGCAAGATGGTGGCGACACCTATACCGCGGTCAATTTCAATGGCGACCCGGCCGAATTACTGGCCGACAAATTCAATATTCACTTCACCGTGGATGAGTTGATCGCCAAAGGCGTGATGCCGATTAATGAGCTCAATACCAAGCAGCCCGCGGTACTGTATACGCTGGAAACCGAGCCCGGCTTTACCCAGCATTTCCTCGGCTTTAATAATTTTTACGTGATTACGCGCTACAACAAGAGCACGCTGTACGCCACCGCCGTACTCAAGCTCGCCGATGAAATCAAAAAAGCCTACGTCAATGGCGATGACTTAGTCGCAAGCAGCAAAGCGAAACCCACGCCCAGCGCCAAACCCGCAAAGAAAGGCTGGAAATAATAGTCGAGGTATATTTAGCAAAACCTCAATTAAACTGGCCCTCATAGACATACCCAAAGCCGTTTAGCATTTCATGCTAAACGGCTTTATTACATCACACCGCGAATCAATGGAAACGCCAACGATCGCGCAATTGCTCCAGCGTTTCTTCTTCGCACGACATGGGCGTGCTGCGACGTGGCTCATTGAGCTGATTATTTAAATAGAAGAAATGATCGTGAGAGAAAGCATCGTATTTCGAGCCACTCAATACATTCCGTAAGCTATGCAGTATTTCCGTCAGAAAGCGCAGCATTTTGTTGACCTATTTGTTTTTAATTCTTTAGATGTTGTTATGATAGATAGCTAATGACGGGCTGATAAGCGCCAAAAATGGAATACACTGTTCTGATATGAAAACAATACTCGACCCCGAATCTTTATTGGCTTTCGAGGCACTTTCTCGACTTGGTAGTTTTACCGCCGCCGCGCAAGACCGTGGCTGCGCCAAAAGCCATATCAGCCAACTGATCCGCGAATTAGAAAAAGAGCTCGCCACCGTATTGGTATTGCGCAGCACACGCAGCATGACGCTAACCGAAGCGGGGCAAAAACTGCTGCCGCACGCCGTCGCACTGCGCGAGCTACTCGGCCAAGTTCGGCTTGATATTGAAGACACGCAGCAGCACATCGAAGGCGAATTGTGGATTAGCACCACGCCCTCGCTGTCGCAATACGTCGTCGGCCCGCTGATGGCCGAGCTCGCCAAGTTGCACCCTGGCCTGCGCATTCGCGTGGATTCGAACAACCGGCTGATTTCACCCGGCGCCGACGGCGTCGATTTCTGTATCCGCGTCGGCCGCGTCGGTGACGAGCGCCTGGTCGCCAAAGAGCTGGGCTACGCCCACGACAAACTCTTTGCCGCCCCCAGCTACCTCGCCCAAGCGCCCGCGCTAAACCACCCAAGCGATCTAATCCATCACGCCTCGCTGATTAACGATGATTACCAGTACACACGCCAATGGCATCTGGTCAACGGCAGCGAAGAAGTCAAAGCCGCGCTGAACCCATTGCTATGCAGCGACACCAACCCGACCTTGGCAATTAGCGCGATCAATGGCTACGGCATCGCCCTATTGCCGCAATTTGTCGGTGAAACCTACTGCAAATTTGGCCTGCTCGAACCGATTCTGAGCGACTGGAGCGCCAACCCAACTCCAGTCTTTTTGGTCTACCCATTCCGCTCCGCGATGCCACGCAAGCATCGAGTATTTATTGATTTTATTGTTGAGGCATTACGGGAAAGATTGACGAGTAAGGCGGATTAATAGAGATTTCAAGCCTCACCTCGAACAAACCCAACGCCCCCATCGACGCGAAACCCAGTCTGTCTAGCACTTGGCAAGGCGCAGCAAAACTCGCTGCGGCGTAGGGTGCAATAAGCACAGCGCATTGCACCATCGGCTGTGGTATTTGCCTGCTACGCAGGCGGTGAACCGGCCGTTTCGCCGGCCAAACGAGTTAGGGGTGGGTCTTGCCCCCACTGCCGCGAAAATAAGCCTTTCCCAGGTCGCCCGATCATGGCATTATGTGTTATCTTATTGTTTTATATAACTAATAGACTATGAATCCGACCCTCCCTATATTCCAAATCAATCTATAAAATCCAGCAGTTACTTCATTCTCTTGAATTTCGTTCCCGCCACCGTCAACGCCCGCAAGATTTCACTCGCAACACCACTTTTACCTTTCCACGCGTAGCGGGCATTTTGCTCGCTGGACTTCAGCAATCTTTGCAAGTCGAAGTCGATCAGTTCTTTGATCATTTGGATCTGCCTGATGGCCGTTTACCCAATGACGACGCCTTTCGAATGGCGCGTAAGAAGCTCAAAGAGTCTGCTTATATCGAGCTGCGCGACCAAATCAACCATGATTTACCAAGCGATTTGGCTCAACGTTGGCATAGCTGGAGAATCATTGCCGCCGACTCAACCACTTTGTATTTGCCCAACCATGCAGATATTCGCAAGCCTGAACACTTCAATGTTTATGATGGCGCAAATGCGCCCCCTTATTCCTTGGCACGTGCTGCCGCCTTGTGCGAAACCAGTACTGGATTGATTCTGTGTGCGGATCTTGATGCCGATCGCGTCAGCGAGCGTGAGCTGCTGCTCCGGCAGTTACCCATCCTCAAACAAGACGATTTATTGGTGCTTGATCGAGGCTATCCTGCGCATTGGCTGTTTGCCTTGCTGCTTGAACGCCAACAAGCGTTTTGTATGCGACTCTATAGCTCGTCCTACAATCCACTGGTCACCGCCTTTGCGCGCTCAGATCGGATGAGCGAAGTCATCACCATTACACCTAATCGAGCGCAATATAAGTCCTTCAATACTCATGGTATTGCCATTAAACCCTTTAAAATCAGGCTGGTTAAGGTGATACTTCAGTCGGGTATGATCGAAATACTGGCCACATCGCTCTTAAATGAAGTGCAGTATCCTCACGCGGAATTTGCCGCGCTCTATCACCGTCGTTGGCGAATTGAAGAGGCATTCCGCAATCTCAAGTGCCGCTTAAAGCTGGAACAATTTGGTGGTGAAACCCCACTGGCTGTACGACAGGAGTTTCATGCCGCCATTTTGTTACATAATCTGGCGAGTCTAGCTTGTGAAGATGCATTGCGAGCATTGCCTGCAGAGCAGCAGGCCTTATTTCATGCCAATTTAAGTTACGCCGCTTCGCAACTGCGACACCAGTTGCCTCGCTTGTTGAGTGACCCTAAGCGGTTTGGTGCCTTGTTCGATAAAATAATTGTCTTATTAATCAAGCAAGTCGAACGATTACGCCCCGATAGATCTGGCCCCCCACGCAATCCAAGTCGCATTAAGCCTCGCTATCACCGAGCCTACAAGTGATTGAATATGAAAGAATTAGCTTATTTTCGCGGCAGTGGGTCTTGCCCCACCCCTAACAACCCCAGCGCGCCCGATCGACGCGAAACCCCGCTTGAAAAAAGCCCGTCAGGGCGCCGCTACAACTCGCGTTGCGCTATCGTCGCAACGCTCAAACACTACGCGGCTTAAAACCCTGACGGTCATTTTTCAAACGGCGCGTCTCCACGGGCAATCCGCCCTAATTAGAGCAGGGGTATATCTAGCAAAAACAATTCAGAATTGATCTTCAGAGCAACACTACGGCATGTATACGCCTCAATCGTCGGGCTGCGCCAATTCCCCTGCAGCTGCGCCGAGCGAGGAACAAGCGGCGAGGGGTTTCGGCGGGCTCTGTTTTGTTAAAGCCCGCCGCCTTGCCGATTGTCCGCAGCGAGGGTACGGGCGCAGCCCGCGCAGATGCCGGGGTCGCCTTTCTTTGCTGACTTTCTTTGGCGAAGCAAAGAAAGTCAGTGCCGCGGCGCATAGCCGCCAATCCATGTTTGCAAAACAATTACAAGCGATCGCAGCTTAGGCTTGATACTAGCGGCATAATTACTACGGCAATTACACCCTACAGAACAGCAAAGCCTAATCCACCATTAGTAGGTGAATATAATTAGGTTCAATTTTGTGCATTCTGCACCAAGCATCAAATCTATTCTTATCAGTCGCAAGATAACCAGTTCCATCATCATTCGGTAAAATCATTGTTGAATTATTTACAGGGAACAGATAATCACCATCTTTTGCAAAAACCATTGTTAAAATCAAATTATTAACGACAGAATCAAGAGATAGTCCATGCTCTTTCTGAATGTAATCTTTCATACTTTCATCTAAAAGGAGTTGCCCACCATAAAAAAACATATGGTTAACAAGAGTCATTCCAGCTGCATCCAGCTTTTCAGGATCCCATTTCTTTACAGCATCACGATTCAAACTAGCCTCTTTGTATTCTAAAGACTCAAAAAACCATCCAATTTTTCCATGAAATTCTATTGGTTTTGCAAGCATTAAGGGACTTAAATTTTCAAAATCCAAATCATCTCCCCATGGCATGGAAACATCAAAATGCTGAGATATTTTTGACCAAATAAGTTCCAGCATCATTTGCAAAGGATTATGCCTTGAAGACAACAATGCGACCCATGAACCATCTGAGCGTGTAGCTATGAAAGGTGAGCCATTACCTTTTACAATACAAAACTGATTCGATGTTACTAGGGTGGGGATTCCTGGATAGCCTACATTCAGTGAAGCATCATTCTTAATTGAATCTAGAATATCCATAAATGCAGACCTAATCCCTTCCTCTCTTTTATAACCACCGTAGCCATGAATAATACTAATCGGAGCATATTGCTCTTGCACAAGAGAGTAAAAAAGCACTCCATGCTCTCTTGAAAGGTTATGTATGTCACTGTACGTTTTAGGGGCAGCAACACCAGTAATTTGAGAAAAATACTTTGCAGCCCTTGAAATATCAGGCTCGAAGCCTTCATTAATTAGCCTATCTTCAAAACTTTCTGAAAATGCCTTTCGTATCTTTGCTAGATGCAACATTGCATCTAAATAATCACTTTTCGTTAGTGTTTTCTTTACTTCAAAAATGCACAACACAGATTCAATTGGATATATGTATTTTTCCGTTCTTCCATATTGACGCCCCACCCCACAAACCAGCATACAATCAATTTGTTCTGGTAGCATTTCTTGTTTAATTTCAATAAAGCCAGAAACGACTCTTAGGTCAAGTCCTTTTGGAATAACAAAGCCCTGATCGATGCCATCTTTAGTAATAGACTCATATGCTTCACCCAAAGTAGGCATGTGCGGCATACTTATGCCAACAAGTTTCCGTTTTTCTTCGTCAATAAATCTCGCAAGCAATTCTGATGCCAATGAAATCATGCAATTCTCCATTCGTTTGAGACGAAGGGGTTAACCTCACTTGCCAAAAGGTTAGTAATTACCCCCAAAATCCAGCCCCATCTCACCCCCTTAACGCCGCATAAATCTTCTCCGCCAGCGCTTCATTAATCCCCTCCACCGCCGCCAAATCATCGACACTAGCCGCCTTCACGCCTTGCAGGCCGCCAAAGCGGGCGAGCAGTTTTTGGCGGCGTTTGGGGCCGATGCCTTCGATGTCTTCCAGTGTGCTGGCAATGCGCGCTTTGGCGCGGCGGGCGCGGTGGCCGGTGATGGCGAAGCGGTGTGACTCGTCACGAATCTGTTGAATCAGGTGCAGACCGATGTGGTCGCGTTTGAGCTGAATGGTTTTACCAAGGCGCGGAATGATCAGTTGCTCCAAGCCGGCTTTGCGCGTTTCGCCCTTGGCGACGCCGATAATCCACGGCTCATTCAGACCAATCTCCTCCATCACTTCGAGCGCAACGCCCAATTGCCCTTTACCGCCGTCGATCAGGATGACATCCGGCACTTTGCTATCTGCACTGCCTTCCCCCGCCGCCAGTTTTTCATAGCGGCGTGTCAGTACTTGGCGCATCGCGGCGTAATCGTCACCCGGTGTGATCGGCTCAAAGCCGGCATCGCCCTTCCCTGGAGACGTCGTCGTCGCGATATTAAAGCGACGATATTGCTTGGGTTGCATGTCCTGATTGTCGTAGACGACGCAGGAAGCAACGGTCAGCTCGCCCATGGTGTGCGAGATGTCGAAACATTCAATCCGCTGCGTTTCATCGGGCAGGCCCAGCGCTTCAACCAAGGCGGCGAGCCGCCCTGCTTGCGAGGCTTGCTGGGTTTTGCGCTGGAGTATAGCCAGCTGCGCGTTCTTGGCTGCCATCTCCAACCAGATACGTCGCTCGCCATTTGGATTGCTATTGATAATCACGCGCCTACCCGTTTGTTCCGACAATGACGCCATCAGGATGCTGGCGTTTTCCGGCTCGGGGCTACAGAAAATCAGCGGCGGGACGGTGCGTTCCAGATAATGCTGGGCGATAAAGGCGTGCAGCGCCTCGCTGGGAGTGTATTCGTCGGCGTGGCTGGGGAATAGGTTTTTGTCCCCCACATGCCGCCCGCCGCGCACCATGGCCAAATTGACGCACAGCACGCCGCCTTCTTCGACGCAGGCCAGAATATCGGCGTCACCGTCCGAGCTATTGCTCGATACAAATTGCTTCTCTTGCACCTTGGCTAAGGCCTGTATCTGATCGCGCACCGCAGCGGCGGCTTCGAATTCCCAGTTGGCCGACAGTGTTTGCATCCGCGTTTCGAGTTGCTGCAACACTTCGTTTTCTTTACCCGATAAAAACAGCATCGCGTTATTGACGTCGCTGCGGTAATCCTCGGGCGAAATCGCATTTATGCACGGCGCGGAGCAGCGCTTGATCTGGTGCAGCAAACAGGCGCGCGAACGGTTGGAAAACACCGAATCTTCACAGGTACGCAACTGAAACACTTTTTGCAATAACTGGATGCTCTCTTTGACCACATAGCCATTCGGAAACGGGCCGAAATAGGTATGGCGCTTATCGAGCGCACCACGGTAATAGGCCAAGCGTGGCGAGGCGTGGCCGGTGAGCACTAGGTATGGATAACTTTTGTCGTCGCGAAACAAAATGTTGTAACGCGGCGACAGCGCTTTGATCAGATTGTTTTCCAGTACCAGCGCTTCGGCTTCCGAGCGCACGACGGTGGTTTCCAAGCTCGCCACCTGCGCCAACATCAGGCGAATCCGTGGGCTGTGGTCGTTTTTGATGAAATACGAGCCGACGCGCTTTTTTAGGCTAATCGCCTTGCCGACATACAGCACGCTGCCATCCGCACCGATGTAGCGATACACGCCGGGCAGATCGGGCAAGTTTTTAACTTGGATTAATAAAGCTTCGCGTTGCGGGTCGATCTCGGGAACGGAAGGTGTATCGTCGGGCATTTCGCTGATGGTCATTGTGTTCGGTGGCTACTCAATAGATCAGCTATTGTACTGTCAGCGAAAACGGCTGAGTAAAATCAAATATTACGCAGATACACCTTCGCCAGCGAGGCAAAACGGGATTTCCCGCATGGACAGCCCGTAAGCTAAAAATGATGATGACAATACCGCAAAATAATAGGGGGAAGGCCATGAGCCAAAACCGTGATGGTTTCACATCGACATTCGGCGTTTTAGTCGCCACTTTGGGCTCGGCCGTTGGGCTGGGCAATATCTGGAAATTCCCCTATCTGACCGGCACGAATGGCGGAGCGAGTTTTCTGGTGGTGTATTTACTCGCCACCCTGCTTGTTGCCTTGCCGGTGATGATTGCCGAAATCATGCTCGGCCGCGCTTCTCGCTCCAATGCGGTAAGCGCGTTTGAAAAGCTGGCGCCAAAAAATCAGCAATTCTGGAGCATCATCGGCTATATGGGGCTGGTGTCGGCAATTTTGATTTTGGCCTTTTACACTGGCGTAGCGGGCTGGGTGTTTGCGTATATTTTCAAATCCCTGATGGGCTCAATCAATAGTACCGACCCCGCGACAGCCAAAGCCGCGTTTGGTGATCTGGTTTCCAACCCAACACAAGCGCTGTTTTGGCAGTGGGTGGTGCTGATCTGGGCGGGTTCGATCATTATGATGGGCGTGTCCAAAGGCATTGAAGCGGTTGCGAAAAAGCTAATGCCGCTACTGTTTTTGCTGCTGGTTCTACTCTGTATTCGCAGCCTGACCTTGCCCGGTGCAATGGAAGGCGTGAAGTTTCTGTTTGCGCCTGACTTTAGCAAAATCACTGCGCCGGTGGTGCTAACGGCGGTAGGATTGGCCTTTTTCAAGCTATCGATCGGTATGGGCACAATGCTGACCTACGGCAGCTATTTCCGCCAAGAGCAAAACATCCCCGCCACCGCCACGCGCGTGATGTTGGCTGATTTGTCGGTGTCGATGCTGGCTGGTTTGGCGATTTTCCCTGCGGTATTTGCTTTTGGCTTTGAGCCATCGGCGGGCCCTTCGCTGGTGTTTATGACTATTCCCGCCGTGTTTGCCAGCATGCCGTTTGGCAATGTGTTTATGGCGCTGTTTTTTGTGTTGGCGGCTATTGCCGCTACGGGCGCGATTTTGTCGATCTTGGAAGTGCCCGTTGCGATGCTCAGCGAGCGCTTTAATTTCAGCCGCAAAAAAGCCACCTTGGTGTCAGTCGGTATCATCGGTCTGTTTGGCGTGCCGGCAGCGCTGTCGTCGTCGCTGACCGCCGATTGGACGCTGTTTGGTCTGAATACTTTTGATCTGTTTGACTACATCAGCTCGAATATTCTGCTGCCGCTGGGCGGAATTTTGATTAGCTTGTTTGTTGGCTGGGTGTATGGCTTGCCACAACTGAAACAGCAATTGAGCAACGAAGGTAAGCTCAATAATGGCCTGCTGATCAATGCGCTGTTTATCTTGGTGCGCTATGTGACGCCAATTATTATTACGGTGATTATGCTCAAAGGCTTGGGATTAATCTAATTGCAACTAATGGTATCTTCATCTGATCAATACCATGATTGGTTTTGATGAATATACCCCGGCAAGAAATTTCAACACTCAAAAAATAGCCCGCTTTACGCGGGCTATTTTTATTTCAGTCCGCGCAAACGCGCTACCACCATTGATGAAAATGGTGAACTGGCCCAATGCCCTGCCCGACTTGTAGTTTTTCGGCATGGGTAATGGCTTGCAAAAGCCAAGCCTTGGCATCGCGCACCGTACTTTCCCAATCCACACGCTGCGGGCGTAGTGCGGTCAACGCCGCTGACAGCGTGCAACCCGTACCGTGCGTATGGCGCGTCGCGATACGCAGCGCGGGGAAATTGAGTTCCAGCTCAGGCGTGATTAGCCAGTCCGGGCATTGCTCGCCCGCCAGATGACCGCCCTTCATCAGCACCGCCTTTGCGCCAGCAGCAAGCAGTGCTCGCCCCTGCTCGCGCATTTGCTCTTCACTCTGCGCCTCACTACATTCAAGCAAGGCTGCGGCTTCGGGTAAATTGGGCGTAATGATACTGGCCAGCGGTAATAGCTCGCGCCGTAGCGCATCCACTGCAGCAGGGTCTAGCAGGGCATGTCCGCCTTTGGCAATCATCACGGTGTCTAGCACGACATACCTAGGCTGGTATTTACGCAGCGATTCGGCGACGGCGTGGATAATCTCGGCGTTGGCGAGCATACCCATTTTGACGGCATCAACCCGAATATCACTAAACACGGCATCGCATTGCGCGGCGATAAACTCAGGCGGCACTGGATGCACAGCATGCACGCCTTGGGTATTTTGCGCCGTCAGCGCGGTAATCACGCTCATGCCATAGGCGCCAAGCGCCGAAAAAGTTTTCAAATCGGCCTGAATGCCCGCGCCGCCGCCCGAATCCGAACCGGCGATGGTCAGCGCGTGCGAGATGGTATGACTCATTACACTTTCCTCTTATTGGGCTGGCTTAATTTCGCGCAGCAAATCACGACAAGCTTGTGGCACATCGCTTTGCCCACAAATGGCCGAGATCACCGCGACGCCATTGGCGCCCGCGGCCATCAATGGCGCGGCGGTGCCCAGCTTGATGCCGCCAATGGCCACCGCAGGCACGCCACGCGCCGTGCAGCTGGCAAACATCGCCGCCATTTCATCGTGACTGAGCACGGGCGAGGCGTCTTTTTTGGTCGTGGTCGGGTAAACGGGCCCAACTCCGATGTAATCAATGCTGGCGGCGATCTCGGGGCTGAGTAACTCGGTGACATTGCCCAGATTATTGGTCGATAGGCCGACAATTTTATTTGGGCCAAGCAGCGCACGCACCACTTGCACCGGCAAATCGCTTTGCCCCACATGCACGCCATCGGCATCAACGGCCAAAGCCACATCGACGTGATCATTGATAATCAGTGGCACATTCAACGGCGCGAGTACTGTTTTAAGTTGCTGCGCGCAGGTAAGCCATTGGCGCTTTTTCCAGTTCGGCGCACGCAATTGCACCACCGTTGCGCCGTGTTGCGCGGCCAGCCTTGCAGTTTCGACCATGCCGTCGAGCCCGCCACATAAATCGGGGTCGAGCACCAGATACAAGCTCACATCGATGACATGACGACTCATACGGTCCTGACTCATAGCGCAGCCTGACGCAATTGCGCGGGGTGGATAATCGCCAGCGCATCAAGGAAAGGCGCCACAAAGGTGCCGGGGCCATCGGAGCACTCAACCGCCCGTTCGCCTGCCAGCGCCATCAGCGCACACGCCGCAGCGACCGCGTTAAGGCGATTTGGTGCATCAGCAAGGAAAGCGGCCACCACCGCCGACAAGGCGCAACCCGTACCGACGACTTTGGTCATCAAAGGGTGGCCCAGCTCAACCGACCAAGTTTGCTCACCGTCAGTGATGTAATCAATTGCGCCCGTCACCGCTACAATGGCGCCGGTTTCTTGCGCCAGAGCAATTGCCGCTTCTAGTGCAGAAGTGGAGCTGGCCGTGCTATCGACACCCTTGCCCCCGCCCAAACCACCCGCCAGCGCGATGATTTCCGAGCCATTACCCCGAATCGCAGCAGGCTGTTGCGTCAACATCGCTTTGGCCGCGGCCGTGCGATACGGCAATACGCCCACCGCCACTGGATCGAGCACCCATGGCGTGCCGGCGGCATTGGCGGCGGCAATCGCCAAATTCATGGCTTCCAGACGCTCGGCATACACCGTACCCACATTGATCAGCAGCGCATCGGCGATGGCGGCAAAATCGGCCACTTCTTCTTTGGCCACAACCATCGCGGGTGAGGCGCCCATCGCCAACAGGGTATTGGCGGTAAAGCATTGCACCACTTCATTAGTGAGTACATGCACCAGAGGGGTATTTGCGCGAACGCGTTCTAACTCATCAGCTAAAACGTTAAATGGCAATTCAGAAATTTGGGTTGTCATCGCTTAAATCCTTTTCATCGCTCCGTCACTCATCGCAGGGATGATCAGAAGCTTATCGAGCTGCTAGGGATAAATTAGGTGACTATATTGTACCGTTTATCAATTAAGAACGTTTGACCTAGGCAGGATTGAACGCCTGTGAGCGCTAAGAAAATAGTGTCGTCAAATAGTGTGGTTTTATTGCGAATGGCTAAATGTTTGATGCTGCTCACAATGCAGCTTGCCGCAATTCCCTACAATCAATGTCAATGTTGAATCAAGGAGAAGGTCATGGCGGACTTGACCACCCAATTTCTGGACCTGCCAGTCAAAAACCCCGTAATGAATGCTGCGGGCGTTTGGTGCAGTGTTGCCTCACAACTTGAAGCCTTGGCCGAATCCGCCGCAGGCGCCATGGTCACTAAAAGCTGCACGCTACAACCGCGCGACGGCAATCCCGAGCCACGCTACCGTGTGCTCGATGGCGACAAGCCTTTTGGCAGCATCAACTCGATGGGCCTGCCCAATGAAGGTTTTGCCTACTATTTGCGTTATGCACAGCGCCATGATTACGAAGAAAAGCCACTATTTGTATCGCTATCGGGCCTGACGCTGGACGACAATCTCACGATGATCGACAGTCTGAAAGATGCGGTGACGCCTGCAATTTTGGAAGTGAACTTATCGTGCCCCAATGTACCCGGCAAATCGCAAATTGGTTACGACTTTGAATCGATGGATACGCTGTTGGCCGAAGTCTCTTCAGGCTATCAGCGACCATTTGGCGTGAAATTGCCGCCCTATTTCGATATGGCGCATTTTGACGAAGCCGCTGAAATTCTCAATCGTTACCCGCTGGTGGCTTTTGTCACCTGCATTAACTCCATCGGCAATGCGCTCGTCATTGATCTGGCCAGCGAAACTACGCTGATCAAACCCAAAGACGGCTTTGGTGGCCTCGGTGGTGATTATGTCTTGCCAACAGCGCTGGCCAATGTGAACGCCTTCTATCGTCGTTGCCCGAATAAAACCATTATTGGCTGCGGCGGCATTAAATCGGGCCGGGAAGCATTTATGCATATCTTGGCAGGCGCTACCCTCGTGCAGATCGGCACTAGTCTGTATGAAGAAGGCCCAGGCATTTTCCAACGCGTATTGGATGAATTGAGCGCGATCATGGATGAAAAAGGCTACGCCACTACGGAAGAATTCCGTGGCAAATTGAAAACGCTTTAAGCGGTGTTCAAGCGCCTCAATTGAAAAAACCGCCGTAATGGCGGTTTTTTTATTGTTTAATACTCGACCGGCACTGGATCAAGGCTGCGCCATAAATACCACGTCGCCACTGAGCTCCACGGTTGCCAAAGGGTTGCCAGCTCGCGCAGTTCAGCTTTGGATTTGCGTTCGTCCTGATGGTAATGCAACGCAATTCCTCGGATCAGGCCGATATCGTCGAGCGGCAATACATCGGGGCGCGCCAGATAAAAAATCAAAAACATTTCGGCCGTCCAGCGACCGATACCTCGAATCGAGACCAGCTCTTTAATGACCGCCTCATCATCCCAATCGTGCCAAGCGCTCGGGTCTAATCGACCTTCATGATGGTGACGAGCCAGATCGCTGAGGTATTCGACTTTACGCTGCGAAAGGCCACATGCACGCAATTTGTCAACACTTGAGCCGAGCACTGCGCGGCTAGTCACATCGCCCAAAAACGTCGCCAGCTTATTCCACACCGAATCGGCGGCTTTCACCGAAATCTGCTGCCCCACGATTGAGCGCGCCAGCGTATGAAAGGCATCGCCGCGCGTTCGCAAATTGACGTCGGGATAGAGCGCAATCAAGCGCGCCATCACTGGATCAGCCGCAGCCAATTCAGTAATGGCTTGCGTCCAATAGTCTGGGCGTTCTAAGGGCGCACTCATCAATCGCCTCAGACCAAATCGCCAGAAGCCGAATCACCGGCTACGGTCATGCGCTCAATCAGAATCGCGCCGACCTTGCGGCTGCTGGAGGCCAAAGCGTCATCGCCAATCGCAACAATGCGCTGGTACATATCGCGCAAATTGCCGGCGATGGTGATTTCTTCGACTGGATATTGAATGATGCCATTCTCAACCCAGAAACCTGCCGCGCCGCGCGAGTAGTCGCCAGTTACCATATTGATGCCATGACCGAGCAATTCAGTCACGAGCAAACCCGTCCCCATTTTGGCGAGCAAGCTGGAAGCCACATCGGTCGGCGCAACAAATAGATTATGTGGGCCACCAGCATTACCCGTGGTATCCATCCCTAGCTTTCGTGCAGAATAGCTTCCAAGGAAATACCCCTGCTGAACACCCTTTTCAACCACAGTACGCGCGGCGGTTGCCACGCCTTCGGCGTCAAATGCGCCGCTGGCAAAACCACGTGGCGTAAATGGATCTTCAGTAATCGTGACACAAGGCGCAAAGACTGGCTGACCGAGACTATCGACCAGGAAGCTCGATTTACGGTACAAGCTGCTACCCGATACGGCGTTGATCCAGTGACCAATCAGCGAGCCCGCTACTGATGCTTCAAACAAGACAGGGTATTCACCCGTTTTCAAACGGCGCGCACCGAGGCGACGCACCGTGCGCTCGCCAGCCCGGCGACCCACGGCTGCCGCACCTTCCAAATCGGAGGGTGCTCGCGCAGCGGTGTACCAGTAATCGCGCTGCATGCCGCTTTCGTCTTCACCGATCACCGCGGCAGAAATACTGTAGCGCGTACTTGTACCCGCGCCGATAAATCCTTGTGAATTGCCATATACCCAGCGCGATGCTGAAGTTGAGACGGTTGCGCCATCGGAATTATCAATCCGCTCATCGACGGCCATGGCTGCCTGCTCGCATTCGCGAGCCAATTCAATTGCCGCTTCAACTGATAAATCCCAGGGGTGATACAAATCCAAATCCGGAAACACGGTACACAGGCGTTTTGGATCGGCTGTGCCGGCAAATTCATCCGCAGCGGTGTATTTGGCAATCGCCAGCGCGGCTTTGACCGTATCAGCGAGCGCCGCAGGTGAAAAATCACTACTGCTGGCATGGCCTTTTTGCTGACCGAGATAAACGGTAACGCTGACGCCTTTATCGCGGTTGTATTCAATCGTTTCGACTTCATCGAGCCGCACCGAGACATTTTGCCCAGAACCTTCGGAAACCTCGACATCACACGCCGTTGCGCCTTGCTGCTTGGCCATATCCAGCACTTGAGCAGCCATTTCACGCAAAGTGGTTTCACTAAAACTGAATTCAGACACGTTTTAAGTTCCGTTGGAGAAGTTGAAGAAGGTATTCGAGCGTCTTAACAAGAAGGTTAAGCCCAAGTTTGTTATCATACTGCTTTTGATACTGCTTTTGCATTGCGTTAGAAACCATGGCCCATAAAGATCACGACGACGAAATCGAAGGCGTCAGCAAATCCCAGCTTAAACGCGAAGCAACTGCACTGCAGGAGCTCGGTGCCACGCTGATGACGTACAGCGCGAAACAACTCGCGCCGCTCAACCTGCCTGAAAAGCTAATGGACGCGCTGAGCGAAGGCCGTCGCATTACTGCCAATGGCGCGACAGCTCGCCACAAACAATATATCGGCAAACTGATGCGCGATGTAGATGCGGCACCAATTTATGCTTTTTTAGACGCACTCAATGGCGATTCGGACAAGCACACAGCTTGGCTGCACCAAGTTGAGCGTTTACGCGAAAAAATGCTGGCCGACACCAAAGTCGTCGAGCAATTTATCGCCGACTATCCCGATGTGGATATTCAACACCTGCGTCAATTGATTCGCAATGCAATTAAAGAGCGTCAAGCACAAGAAAGTGGCAAACACATGCCACCCAAAGCATTCCGTGAATTGTTCCAATTGATCAAGTCACACATCAAAGAGCCAGCACTGCCAAGCCTGACCGATGGCGAAGCAGAAGAGGACAGCGAAGAATGAGCATTGCCGTAAAGGGCCTGTTGTTTGACATGGATGGTACTTTGGTCGATTCGCGCCAGTGTATTGAACAACTGTGGCGCAACTGGGCCCTGCGGCATAAGCTTGATTTTGCTGACATTCAAGCCGTGATGCACGGCCGTCGTGGCATTGAAACAATCCAAATCGTCGCCCCGCATCTGGATGCGCAATCTGAGGTCGAGCTACTGCTGGCCGAAGAAGCGCTGACCTTGGAAGGCACCGTCGCGATCGCAGGCGCACACGAGTTGCTGCGCAGTTTAGCGCCAGACCAATGGGCCGTAGTGACCTCTGCACCGCGTGATCTGGCCTTGGCCAAGCTGGCTTTTGCTGGTTTACCGCTGCCGACCCACATTGTTGGCGCGGATGATGTTAGCGAAGGTAAACCTCACCCTGCCCCGTTTGCCATGGGCGCAGCAAAACTGGGCCTGAGTGCCGATCAATGTTTGGCCTTTGAAGATGCCAGTGCGGGTGTACGCTCCGCCCATGCCGCAGGTGCTGCGGTATGTTTAGTGACTGCTGCTGGCGGCAAAGACGATAGCGGACTGACGAAGTGGCAAATTAATCACTTTGATCAAGTTCAAATTAATAGCAATTCAGACTCAATCGATGTGAGTATTAAATCGAATGAATGAAGTTTTAAAAATCGGCTTGGTTTCCATTTCTGACCGCGCTAGCAGCGGTATTTACGAAGACAAAGGCATTCCAGCTTTACAAGAATGGCTTACCCAAGCGCTGGCCAGCCCGTTTGAAATCGTTACTCGCTTGATTGCGGATGAACAACCACAGATTGAGGCCACGCTCATCGAGCTGGTCGATCGCGAAAAATGCCATCTAGTGCTCACAACTGGTGGCACAGGTCCAGCCAAACGCGATGTAACGCCCGACGCGACACTGGCGATTGCTGATCGTGAAATGCCTGGCTTTGGTGAGCAAATGCGCCAAATTAGCCTGCATTACGTGCCTACGGCCATTTTATCGCGCCAAGTGGGCGTAATACGTGGCAGCTGCCTGATTTTAAACCTGCCTGGCCAACCCAAATCGATCAAAGAAACCCTAGAAGGCGTGAAAGATCAAGACGGTAAGGTGCTAGTGCATGGGATTTTTGCATCAGTGCCCTACTGCATTCAGCTACTTGAAGGGCCATATATTGAAACACACGCGACTATCGTCAGTGCTTTCCGCCCGAAAAGCGCAATTCGTCAATCCATTGAGTAGATACCAAAATGAGCAGCAATTTACTTCCTTGCGTAGAAATCGAAACGGGTAGTAACCCTACAGCAGCAGTGATTTGGCTGCATGGACTGGGCGCAGATGGCAATGACTTTGCGCCTATCGTGCCTGAGTTGGGCTTACCAGAGAACTTGGCGATCCGCTTTATTTTTCCGCATGCTCCTACCATGCCAATCACTTGCAATAATGGCTATGTAATGCGGGCTTGGTATGACATCGTGCATTTTGATCAAATTAGTCGCCAGGCTGATGTTGCAGGTGTTAAGGCCAGTATTGAATATGTGCGTGATTTAATCGCCGATCAAAACGCCAAAGGTATACCTACCGACCGTATCATTCTGGCAGGCTTTTCCCAAGGTGGTGCCATTGCCTATACCGCCGGTTTAACCCATCCAGCGCCACTGGCAGGCATTGTGTGCCTTTCGACCTATTTACCTGCGGAAGAGTTATTAACGAGCGACAGCATCGCCACAAATAAAGCAACGCCCTTATTAGCCGCGCACGGCAGCCATGATCCAGTGGTAGGAATTAGCCTAGGCGAAAAAGCGAAGAATTATGTTGCAAATCTTGGGGTCAACGTTTCATGGCAGACTTACCCAATCCAGCACTCTGTATGCCTGCCTGAAATACAGTTAATTGGGCAATTTATCCGTCAGCAGCTTGGCTAAGCACATCATGGTGGTAAATAAAAACGGCGCTATAAGCGCCGTTTTTATTTACTGCAAAACTAATCAAAGTGGATCAATTTTCCTGCCGCAATACATTAACGGCCACCCAGATCCAATCAACACCCTTTTCAAGCACCAGACCCAAACTCACCGAGAAACGCTTATCCCGGGCTCGGATTTGATAAATCTTATCGAGACCATAATCCGCTGAGTGCATGATCAAGGTATTGACGCTCTTACCATCAATTTGGTGCGGTACATATAAAGCGGTTTTTACATTGGGCAACTCAAGGCCACCGGTAAAGCCCAGCTCAGTAACCGTGATGTTTTCAATACGATCGCTCTGCTCAGAGTGCATCCCGACCATCACAGGCGTCGACGTTAAAACCTGAATCCCCGCAGAAATCTCATCATCACTTAAACGCGCAATACGGCGCAAAACACCGATCTGCCAGTTTTCATTACTATTGAGCCGCAAACCAAGTAGCAAATTAGGGCGAATCCACTCATTTTCAGAAAAACGTAGAATCGCGCCTAAACCGCCATTACTTTCATTATCAATTGACCAGGTATGCCAATCATTTTGCTTTTTGTTAACCACGTAGGGATTCGTGGCAACCGAGCTTTTCTGTTTAGTTCTGGAAGAAACAAAACCATACAGGCGCATATCCATGATTTCGTCGTAATCGACCTGATCTTTCGCTTCACGACTCTGACGAGTGAATTTATCGTTATCTTCTTTCACATAGCCACAAATACGATCCAGGCCATAAATAATGTCAGCGGCTTTGGCGACCTTAGTACGTTCACTGCGCTTAACCTGGCTATTGCGCATACTCATTGTCCAGAAGACATCGAGATGCTTGAGCAACTCCGCGACAGCAGGACCACGCGCATCAGACCCTAAATCAAGCGAGGCATAACTAGCCCCTGTCATCAGCCGACCTAGAATTTCTTGCACCTGATTAACCAGATCATTCAAGCCCCAATAACGATAAGGCTCGCCCATTAATTCAGGGTTTATTTTTTGCGCACCTTGTGACTCTTGCAGGTTGACGCAGAAGTGGTGGCGCTCTTCTTGATATTTCCGAGAAATTTGGATCAGTTTTGACCACTTTTCCAACCAAGAATCAACCATATCCAATTGTCGAATCGATAGATTATTATTAGCCAGCGTGTTGAGCATCAACATCTGAATATATTCATCCGCGCAGGACGATATTTCAGCAGAAGAGGCGGGATAAGTCGGAAATGGGTTGCTATCAAAACCACCAATTTCAGATAAACGATAAAGTTGGTGGGCAACAGTCCAGATTTTCGGCGGCACTTTCTCAAAGCGGAAATAGTACCATTTAGCCTGAATAGCCAAATAACGCAGACTGCGCGCCAGAACCACAGGCATCATTGGGGCAAATTGCTTTTGCAAGGCTTCATTTGATTCAGCCTGCACAAAGCGTTGATAGCCATCGACCATATCATGGGCGTAACCCACGATATCTTTCCATAGTTTTTGCTCGATTTCTTTGGACATGCGTGGGTTGGAAACATATTGATAGCAAATTGCATCAAATGCCTCCTGCACATGCTCATCAATCATCATCAAGGCTTGTAGGCTTTCAAATGTTGGCGCTTGATTACCCGCGATAAAATCTGTCACAACACCGTGTACTTTTGCGCCACGTGTTGCAGGATCGACCAGATCAAGGTTTTTACACCAAGAAGTGGCCGCTTTAACGCTAGCTAATGGGGATTTTTCTTTGGCAAACAAAGAAGAAAAACGATCAAGCATGTGTAATCCAGCCTACTGTGTTGAGTAGATTTTTATTTGATAATATCGGTAGCGACTTCCGCATCCATAAACCAATTCAGCGCTTCATTGACTGACTCAAATACCATGATATTGGAGTCTGCAATGGCGCGGTTGATCCAAACCGACCAGACAACCCACTGGTCATCAGTCACCACGGCCACCTGTGAAAAATCTTGCTGGTGCTTCGAGCTGAAGTTGATCTCTTCTAAGGCCATATCGATGGTGTAGCCTGTCATTTCAGTCAGATCAAACAGCAATTTAGCTGGGCCGTGAAAACCAATATCGTATAGTACGTTTTCTTCAAACTCTTTGTAATCTTGCAAGGTAAATTGACCAAAGATCACAACATGGATGTAGCTGGACTCATGCGAAATGCTAATCATTTTGCCCTCCCAACCTTGCTAAAAAAGCGTTTGAAAACCAGCATTAACTTAAAGATAAGCTAAAAACCGCTATTTTATAAGATTTATTTAGTAGCCCATCCGTGCTTGCAGCATCAATTGCTTCATTTCTCGCACTGCATTTTCCAAGCCCACAAATAACGCATGACCAATCAATGCATGGCCAATGTTGAGTTCTTCAATTGCCTCAATGGCTGCAACTGGCTTTACATTATGATAATGCAGACCATGTCCAGCATTCACGATTAATCCCAACTCTGTCGCATAGGTGGCGGCTTTTTGAATTCGCAGCAATTCTTGGGCTTGCTCAGTACTATTTTTCGCGTCGGCATAACGCCCGGTATGAATCTCGATCACTGGCGCACCTAATTCATGCGCCAATTTAATTTGCTCAAAGTCGGGATCGATAAAAATCGAGGTACGGATCTGGGCATCGCTTAATTTTTGGATAAACTGGCCAGTTAATTTGGCATAGCGCTTTACATCAAGACCACCCTCAGTGGTCACTTCTTCGCGACGTTCTGGCACTAAGCAGACATCCTGCGGTTGCACCTCAAGCGCATGCGCCAGCATTTCGTCGGTCAGCGCCATCTCCAGATTCATTCTGGTTTGCAACACTGCTCGAATTAGCCGAACATCGTCATCACGAATATGGCGACGATCTTCGCGCAAATGCAATGTGATTAAATCTGCACCAGCTTGTTCAGCCAATTGCGCTGCCAGTACGGGACTGGGATAACTGGTGCCACGAGCATTGCGCACCGTAGCAATATGATCAATATTAACGCCGAGCTTAATGTGTCGCTTCATAAATACTCCAAACAGGTATCTAGACGTAGTCAATATTGATCCTCACGTTCAAGAAGATACCCTATATACGTTGTAAATCCAGTAACAATTGCCGAGTATGTAAAACCCTATCACCCAAGATGGGCGCCAATGATTGACGCATCCAAATTTTGGCCCACGGCCACAGCGCTTCATTGTCCATTTTTAAGTTAGCAAACTGCAAAATTAAATCACCCGAGCAAGCTTCACCATGCGCGGCATGCGGAATAAAGCCTTGCTGGGGTATAAATTGGTAATATCGATCGGCTTGAATGATCTCCTCACTACCCGCGATTTTAAACCAGTCAACACCTAAACCTAACTCGCTGAGCAAGCTCTTTTCAAATAAGCGCAACACAGGTTCAACTCCCGCGCCGTCAGATTTACATATTGAAAGTGCTTTAATCGCATCGAAATAGGCAACAAAGAGCTCAGGATGAGGCTCCTCTTTGATCAGCAAATTTTGCAGCAATTCATTGATATAAAATGCACAGAGTAGCGGCAAACCAGTCAATTGAGCCAAACCGGGTTGCCACTGGGCGGCATGCAAAGTTTTAACTTCGCCAGCGCCAAACCACGACAAAAGCAGAGGTTGAAAATTCAGTAAGACACTACGGATTTGGGAGCCCGGTCGCTGCACACCGCGAGCATAGATCGTTTGCCGACCATGCTCGCGCGTAAACACATCTAATAAACGGCTCGTTTCACGATAGGCATATTGGTGCAGTACAAAGGCCGGGTGATCATTGACCCGATTCTTATGTCCACCTCTAGCCATCGCTTATTCGTAACCGAATTGGCGGACCAAACGTGTGTCATCTGCCCAGCCGCTTTTGACTTTGACAAAGACTTCTAAAAATACTTTGGCGTCAAACATCGTTTCCATATCGAGTCGCGCATCGGTTGCGATTTTTTTCAGCTTTTCGCCTTTTTTACCGATCAAAATGGCTTTTTGATTTTCGCGCTCAACCAGAATTGCAGCATAAATCCGACGCAACTCTTTGCCATTGGCCATAGTTTCTTCTTCGAATTTTTCGATTTCAACCGCCATCACATAGGGCAACTCTTCGCCCATCATGCGGAAAATTTTCTCGCGAATAATTTCCGAGGCTAAAAAACGCTCATTGCGATCAGTGAGATGATCAGGGTCAAACAAAGGCACAGACTCTGGCAATAATGGCTCAACCGCCGAGAGCAGTACATCAAGTTTCTGTGACTTCTGCGCTGAAATGGGCACAATCGCAGCAAAATTAAATTGCCCTGCTACTTTTTCAATAAATGGCAATAAACGCGCTGGATCATCCATCAAGTCGACTTTGTTAATGACCAAAATAACCGGACGATCACGAGGCAAGAGTTTAAGCACAGCCTCATCCGCAGGCCCAAAGCGCCCTGCTTCAACAACAAACAAAATCGCATCTACATCGGCCAAGGTCGTAGTCACACTGCGGTTCATCGCTTGATTCAAGGCATTGCGGTACTTAGTTTGAAAACCTGGCGTATCGACAAAAACAAATTGCGCCGTCTCGGAAGTCAAAACACCGGTAATACGATGACGCGTAGTTTGTGCTTTGCGTGATGTAATACTCAGCTTTTGCCCAATTAGGTGATTCATCATGGTTGATTTACCAACATTAGGCTGGCCTACAATCGCCACAAATCCACAACGAAAACCGTTCGCATCTTCCGGGCTAGTTAACATTTCTTCACTCATTTTTTTACCACCTTTTTGCCCGGATACTGCAGACGTAATTGTTTCAATAAACTACCAGCAGCCTCTTGTTCAGCCGCCCGACGACTTGTGCCTTCGGCCTTGCTGGCCATTTTTAATTCAACACAAGTACACGACACTTCGAAAATCTGATCGGGCGACTCGCCCATTTGTCGCAGCACATCATACTGTGGCAACGATAATTTGCGCGCCTGCAACCATTCTTGCAATGACGTTTTCGCGTCTTTCATTGCATCTTCAGGATTAACTTCTGCAATTCGCGCCGCAAACAATTGCTCGACAACTGTTGCTGCGGATTCAAAACCGCCATCCAGCCAGATTGCACCCAACACTGCTTCTAGCGCATCTGCCAAAATACTCGGTCGGCGATGTCCACCACTTTTTAGCTCACCCTCGCCAAGCGAGAGATAGTCGCCTAGCTGCAATTCCGTGGCAATGATAGCCAGCGAATCTTGGCGCACGAAATGAGCGCGCAAGCGTGAGAGATCGCCCTCACTAAACTGAGGAAACGTATGATACAAACGACGCGCCACCAAGGCATTTAAAATGCCATCACCTACAAACTCCAAACGCTCATTGTGCGTAGAAGAATGTGAACGGTGGGTCAATGCCTGCTTTAAAAGACGCGGCTCAGAAAAAATATAACCGAGCGCCTTTTGCAAGCGCTCGGCAGGTAATACAACTGACAAAATAATTTCCTAAAAAATGCGATTATTCGCTAGGGCCTGAAGATGAAGTTTCAATCGAAAATTGGAACAAAAAGCTCACGTTGGCCACCAAAGGGACAACTTGCTCATAATCAGTTCGAATGACAGTGCGGCCAGCAACCTGAGTAATGATTAGATCTTCAGGCTTAATGGCATGAATATTACTAATATCTGCATGTCGTACGTATGATTCGCGAATTGCAGCAGGTGTAGCACCGCTATTTTGCTTGGCAATGGTAGTTAAAGCCTGTTTGATATTGAAGTATTCAATATAAGTGGGCACTACCTTAAATGCAGTAATCAGTGCCATAGCCACCGCCATGGCCACGATAATAAAGCCAAAAAATGACAAACCTTGCTGCTTTTTCATCATCAGATCCCCGTTATAAATTTATTCTATTTTAGTACCGACACGATCCAGATGCTTGAAGTTCATCCAGATAAAGAAGGCCTTACCTACGACATACTTATCTGAGACAAAACCCCAGTATCGGCTATCCGCACTGTGATCGCGATTATCACCCATCGCAAAATACTGACCTTCAGGTACTTTACACTCGAAGCCACTTTCATCATAACGGCAATTTTCGCGACCAGGGAAGTCATCCACTTCACTGAGCATCAAGGTTGGCTGATCAGCCATATTCAATGTCTTGAATTGGTGAGTGCCCATTTTCTCGATGAACTGATTATTACGAACTTCATACACACCTTGCTCAACGTAGCTATGCTCACCCGCATCTTCAATTGGTACAGGCTTGCCATTCACGGTTAGCTTTTTATTGCGGTATTCAATGGTGTCGCCTGGCAAACCTACCACACGTTTAATGTAGTTAACGGCTGGGTTTTTGGGGTAATTAAATACCATCACATCGCCGTGTTCAGGCTGACCAACGGGCAGAAACACCGTATTGATGACTGGCGTGCGCAAACCATAGGCGTATTTATTTACCAAAATAAAATCACCAACAATCAAACCAGGGCGCATTGATGATGAAGGGATCTGAAACGGCTCAACCAAGAATGAGCGCAGCACGAACACCACCAAAATCACTGGAAAAAATCCGCGCCCGTACTCGACCCAATCTTCAACCTGCTTATCACCACGTTTTTTTTGCCAGATAAATTTATCCAGAGCCCAAATTACACCCGTAATCAGAACAAACAGCAGCATGGCGGTGCCAATGGATAAAAACTGCACCAGCAAAACAAAAACACCGACGACAACGGATAAATAGCCATATTGAACCAGTTGCGGTGGCTCATTGCCCTTACGTTCATGCTTAGCCCCAGCACCAATCAGCACGGGGCCTAAAATCAGCAACACTACACCTAGCAACAACCAATTCATGCTATTTCCTTAGAGGCGACGAATGTTTTATTTATCAGAGACTTGCAAGATGGCAAGGAAGGCTTCTTGCGGAATCTCCACATTACCCACTTGCTTCATGCGCTTCTTACCTGCTTTCTGTTTATCCAACAGCTTACGTTTACGAGAAACGTCACCGCCATAACATTTTGCCAATACGTCTTTTCGTACGGCTTTAACTGTTTCACGCGCCACGATTTGACTACCGATAGCCGCTTGAACTGCAATATCGAACATCTGGCGCGGGATCAACTCACGCATTTTGGCCACCAATTCACGACCACGATACTGACTCATTGAGCGGTGAACAATCAAGCTCAACGCATCCACCCGCTCGCCATTGACCAAGACATCAAGTTTGACCAGATCACCAACACGGAATTCTTTAAAATCGTAATCGAGCGAGGCATAGCCACGTGAGACTGATTTCAATTTATCAAAGAAATCCATCACCACTTCAGCCATCGGCAAATCGTAAGTTAACATAACTTGACGACCCAGATATTGCATATTCACCTGATTACCGCGCTTTTGATTACACAACGTCATGACTGGGCCCACGTAATCCTGTGGCACCAAGATGGTCGCGGTAATAATGGGTTCGCGCACTTCATCGTATTTTGATGGGTCTGGCAATTTGGATGGATTTTCAATCTGCACCGTCTCACCACCGCGCAGCACCAGCTCATACTTCACCGTTGGCGCCGTGGTAATCAAATCCATATCAAATTCGCGCTCGAGACGCTCTTGCACGATTTCTAAATGCAATAGACCCAAGAAGCCACAACGGAAACCAAAGCCTAATGCAGTAGAAACTTCAGGTTCATAATTCAGCGATGCATCATTAAGCTGCAGTTTTTCGAGGCTATCGCGCAGCTTTTCGTAATCGTGGCTCTCAACAGGGTATAAACCGGCAAAGACCTGTGACTTCACATCTTTAAAGCCTGGCAACGGCTCTGCCGCTGGGGTTTTCACCGTGGTAATGGTGTCACCTACTTTCGCGCTGGCCAGCTCCTTAATCCCAGCAATCACAAAACCCACTTCGCCGGCTTTAAGCATTTCACGCTGCACGGATTTGGGGGTAAAGACGCCAACCTGTTCACACAAATGCTGCGCTTTAGACGACATAAACAGGATTTTGTCTTTCGGGCGCAGTACGCCGTCAACCACACGCACCAACATGATTACGCCGACATAATTATCAAACCATGAGTCGATAATCAGTGCTTTCAGTGGCGCATCAATATCACCTTTTGGAGGGGGTATCTTGGTAACAACCTCTTCCAGAATGTCTTCGATGCCAATACCCGACTTAGCCGAGGCATGCACAGCATCGGTCGCTTCGATCCCGATAATGTCTTCAATCTCTTGCGCCACGCGATCTGGATCAGCGGCTGGCAAGTCAATTTTATTTAATACTGGACGCACTTCAACGCCCTGCTCGATCGCGGTATAGCAGTTCGCAACGGTTTGGGCTTCTACCCCTTGTGATGCATCCACCACCAGCAAAGCACCTTCGCAGGCAGCGAGCGAGCGACTCACTTCATAGCTAAAGTCAACGTGCCCCGGGGTATCAATCAAATTCAGATTGTAGGTTTTGCCATCGCGCGCTTTATATTGCAAGGCTGCTGTCTGTGCCTTGATCGTGATACCGCGCTCTTTTTCAATATCCATTGAGTCGAGCACCTGCTCGCTCATTTCACGCATTTCTAAGCCGCCACAAAACTGGATAAACCGATCCGCCAGAGTACTTTTACCGTGGTCGATGTGGGCGATAATAGAGAAATTACGAATATGATCCATGTGTCCAGCCAAGTCTTGTAAGGGCAACCCAAGAAAATAAAAGGGGCACGCCACGCGTGCCCGAGAATTGCGTTAATCCGCGATTTTAGCCTAAATCGGCCAGCCTCGCATCCAGCGCTAATTGATCCAGATGATAATGGCAAATTTCAACATCATTAGAATCAGTCAAAACGGGCACCCATTCACCATAACGCTCTTCCAGCGGCTCAACATCATCAATGTCAATCCACTGCAGGTCAAAGCGCCCCGCAGCTTGTGACAGTAATTGCTCACGCATTACGACACACAAACTGCAGTATTCGCGCCCATACAACTTCAACTTCTTCATTTAGCCGGCGCCTTCAATACAATAAATGCAGAGTTTCCATTGCGCAGTACTCGCAAAGGCAGACTCTCATTGGGTTTAAGTTCATTGAGGGCTTTTTTCAGCTGATTTGTACTCGTCAAATCTTGGCTTCCCACCCCGACGATCACATCACCCGCTTCCAATCCGGCTTTTTCGGCAGGCCCATCAACATCACGCACCAGTACACCAAAACTAATATTCAACTGCTTGAGCTGACGAGGATTGAGTTCTTGCACTGAAAGACCAAACTTACCCGCGTCATCACTCTTGCCTTTGTACTCACGACCTTCGGTGCTTTTATCGCTTGAATCGAGCTCGCCAACTGTAATCTGGACATCTCGGCTCGCTTTATCACGCCAAATCTGCAGCGGCACCTTGGTGCCAGGCTTCACTGCACTGACCATGCGTGGCAACTCACTCGAGCTACTCACGACTTGGCCGTTAAATTTCAATAAAATATCGCCAGCACGCAAGCCCGCTTTATCAGCAGGGCCATCCTTTTCAACTGAATTAAGCAAGGCGCCAGTTGCTTTACTCAGACCAAAACTTTTTGCCAAGTCTTCATTCACATCCTGAATTGCCACCCCAATTCGGCCACGAGTAATTTTCCCGGTGGCTTTAAGCTCATCAGCGACCTTCATCGCCACATCAATCGGAATCGAGAATGACAAGCCCATATAGCCACCCGAGCGGCTATAAATCTGCGAATTGATACCAACAACCTCACCATTCATATTAAACAGCGGGCCGCCAGAGTTACCGGGGTTAATGGCAACATCGGTTTGAATGAATGGGACAAAATTTTCATCGGGCAAGCTGCGTCCTTTGGCCGACACAATACCCGCAGTCACCGTATTATCGAGACCGAACGGCTGCCCGATCGCCAACACCCATTCACCTTGTTTGAGTTTATTGGCATCCCCCAAATTCACTTTGGGCAAATTACTTCCCTCAATTTTTAATAGCGCCACATCGGTGCGCGCATCGGAACCAATCACTTTGGCCTTAAATGTGCGTTTATCGAGCGTTTTGACGGTAATTTCGTCAGCTTTGGCCACGACATGCGCATTGGTCAAAATATAACCATTGGCATCAATAATAAAACCCGAACCTAATGATTGGGCGTGATGTGGACGAGGCTGCATACCGCGTCCATTGGGGGGCATGGGAAATCCAAAACGGCGTAATAGATCTAATGTATCTGGATCAAAATTGGGTGAGCCCGCTTCATTTTCACGCACCGTCGCACTGGTCGAGATATTCACGACAGCACGACCTTCTTTTTCTGCAATATTGGTAAAATCAGGCAAGCCTGCCGGCGCAGCAATCGCGCCTACACTTGCAGTCAGTAATAATTGAGTGAGCAAAAAGCGATTCAGCATTCCCTTTCCTCCGGGTTTAATGAGTACGTTTAAGTTCACAGGTTTTTACGACCTGTCCAGTCAAAGATTTACTAACAATAAAGGGTTCGGCAGGCTGCATTTGCGTTTTTGGCAGGAGTTTTAATGCCGCAAATCCAGCAAGAAAACCGAGCCCGGCACCGATCAGCGTGCCCATTTCTGTCTGCCCATTGCTCAGACGCCCTAGCAAAGCGCCCAACAAGAGCAAACCTAAAGGCAATCCATAGGCCCAGAGCGCAGTTTTGAGCAAAGCACCCTCGGCAACGGCGATCGTAACCAAATCATCGACCGCGGCGTTGATTGGGTTATTCACGCGATAATTTTCCTGTGCGTTACCAAACAGGCGCGTAATCGCCACTGATTTACAGCCCGTTTTAGGGTCGCAATTTCCGCATGGCGAATGCGGGCGAATTTTAACCCAGGCGAATGTGCCTTCGGTACGGACAACTTGAGCTTGAGTTTCAATCATGGGGATTTATAAATTTAGCGGGCATTATAAGCGGCGGTAAATGCCTCTACGGTCGCCGCAGGCACTTCACCCAAAGCCATCACCAAGTAAGCACCACTTTGTTTAACAAATAAATGGGTAGCGCCTTGATGCGCCAGACCCAGCGGCAAGCGCTGATGGGCTGGCTCGATAAAGACCGACACGGTCACGGCACCATCACTGTATAAATGATGAATGACGGTGCGGTTTTTCCCTGGAAGGGTCTTACTCGTTTGCTTGAGCAAGCGGAACCCCACAGGAACGGGCTTGATGTCCCAGCCGGGCTCTTGAGCCGGGCTAGCGACACCATTATTCAAATCAATCGATACAGCTTGCAACTGACGAACCGGTTTGAGCCACTTCCGATCGACATTACCCCCTAGCTGTATATTCGTAAAAGCAAATGCTTGCATTGCTTCTTTGCGCATACCCAGCACAACCCACTTCAACAACAACCCTGAGTCATCATCAACCCAGAATCGATGCGGATAGCGATATTGATCAAGCGGCTCAAGCTGATACACGGTTGACTCGCGCCCCGCAACGCGCTCATGCCCCAAACGGGTAATGCCATAGGCACTTAATAAGGTCGCAACATTATCGGGCAACTGCCGTGGAAATAACTTGGCGGTATAACGACGATCTAAGGCACTTTGCTGCGGGTCGGCCGGATAAATACTGACTTGATTGCCAAAACGATAATACTCGCGCGGCGGGCCATCTAAGGTTTCGCGCCGCTCAGCATCGGTCGATCCATCCAGTACATGGATCATGCGGTAGGTAGAAATTTCATCGCCGTATTGATACACATATGTGCCAGAGTAGGTCGCTTGCTTGGCCGCCGAAGCAGTGCGTTCCAATAATTTGATTGCACTATCTTTATCAAGCACCTCAGCGGCGCGAGCCAAGCTGACGCAGCACAAAAGCAGCAGCAGACTCTGCTGGATCCAATTTCTAGTCAAACGGCGACGGCTCATCTAGCGCTGCTCTCCCACTTCAAATGAAACTTGCGCCAGATGATCTGCGCCCATTGGATTCGAGACCCCGTCACGATGTGCAGCCAAATATGCGCGCACTTCAGCAGCATCTACGTGCCCCTGCTGCATTACAGCCTGAACACTGGCCATTTGCGGCTGAGCTGCTGGAGCTGCGTGGAAGGTAAATTGCCATACGGCCAAGCCCACAAAAGCCACCGATGCTGCCGCAGCCATAGGCACCATCCAGCGTTTGGTCTTAGGAGCAGGCAAACGATTAGGCGCGAGCACGATGGGCTCAGCAGCCAAACGCGCCGAAAATTTGGCCATAAAATCACTCGACAAGCTTGGATTGCCCTGCAAGACATCTTTACTCATGTGCCAATCGTGCCATTGCTGCTGCAAAACAGGATTGGATTTAAGCGCATCGAGCACTTCACCCCATTGCGCGGGGTCAAGCTCGTTATCCATCAAGGCGGATAGTTTTTCATTCATCATTTGTTCCTCACTCGAGGCGGCCATTGTCATTTACCAACGTTTATCTTTGCTAACACCGTTGAGCAAAGGCCGCAATCGATTGGCGATTGCTTCACGAGCCCGGAAAATACGGCTACGTACCGTACCAATCGGGCAATCCATCGCCAAAGCGATGTCTTCATAACTGAGGCCGTCCATTTCGCGCAGCGTGATTGCCTCGCGCAAATCTTCAGGTAATGCATCGACCGCCTCGTTTACAGTAGAGACAATCTGTCGATTGGATAGTTCAGTTTCCGGCGTATGAAAATCTGGCATTTGTGCCACGGCATCTAAGGTTTCACCGTCTTCATCTTCATACTCGGTCGCCAACATCGGGCGCCGCCCCAATGAGGACAGGTAATTTTTAGCCGTGTTTATCGCAATCCGATACAGCCAGGTGTAAAACGCACTTTCGCCTCGAAACGATGGTAAAGCCCGATACGCTTTAATAAAAGCTTCTTGGCTTACATCTTCGATTTCTGATGGATCTCGAATCATTCGCGATAGCAAACGCGCAATTCGGCGCTGGTATTTAACCACCAACAACTCAAACGCCCGTTGATCGCCGGCCTGTGCGCGCCGTACTAATTCCTGATCCAAATCGCGCTCAGTGCTATTTGTCGAGCTCGTATTCAAGCCAATTTTCCTATGGGATATGTCTGCATTTTACTCGTAAAGAATGAGGGCGCCACGCTAAATTACAAGCACCCTGACGAGATAATTCTGACAAAGCGGATTCGTTCTTGCTCTGTTAATATTGCAGCTTAGATTAGGAATCGCACTGGATATATAGGACAAAACCGCATGCGCAAGTTTGATGTTCTGATTTTGGGTAGTGGCTTAGGTGGCATGACCATTGCACTGCAACTGGCTGAAAAACTAAAAGTCGGCCTGATTACCAAACGCGCCCTGCGCGATGGTGGTAGCGGCTGGGCCCAAGGCGGAATTGCTGCCGTACTCGACGATTCCGACAGCATCGAGCTACACATCAAAGACACTCAAGTGGCTGGCGCTGGCTTATGCGATCTTGATGCTACTCGCTACATTATTGAAAATTCAAAAGAAGCGATCGATTGGCTGATTCAAATGGGTGTGCCATTCACCAAAGACGAATCGGGCGATACCAGCTATCAGGGCTATCACCTCACTCGCGAAGGTGGGCATAGCCACCGCCGTATTATCCATGCCGCTGACGCGACGGGCGCCGCTGTGATTGATACGCTGGCGATCAAAGTATCGGGCCACCCCAACATCACCCTGCTCGAAGAGCATATCGCAGTCGATCTGATCACCGAGAAAAACGCCGATGACTCCAACCGCTGCGTTGGTGCGTATGTGTACGATAAAGAAGCCGATCGGGTAGAAACCATCCTCGCCCCATTTACCGTGCTAGCGACAGGTGGCGCGGGCAAGGTTTACCTTTACACCACCAACCCAGATGTCGCGACCGGCGATGGCATTGCCATGGGCTGGCGCGCGGGCTGCCGTGTTTCCAATATGGAATTTATCCAATTTCACCCGACTTGCCTGTATCACCCCCATGCAAAATCATTTCTGATTACCGAAGCGGTACGTGGCGAAGGCGGCATTTTGCGCCTACCCGATGGCACCCGTTTTATGCCAGACCACGATGAACGCGCCGAGTTGGCGCCACGTGATGTCGTCGCGCGCGCGATCGACTTTGAAATGAAACGCGGCGGATATGACTGCGTTTATCTGGATATTTCCTACAAACCCGCCGCGTTTGTACGCGAACATTTCCCCAATATTTATCAGCGCTGCCTTGAATTGGGTATTGACATTACCAAAGAACCGATTCCGGTCGTACCGGCTGCGCATTACACTTGCGGCGGCTTAGTCACGGATTTAGAGGGTCGCACTGATTTAGCGAATTTATATGCCGTCGGTGAAGTGGCCTGCACCGGCCTGCATGGTGCAAATCGCCTTGCATCCAATTCATTACTCGAATGCATGGTCTTGGGCAAAGCGGCGGCACATGACATTTTGCAGCAAACTGCACCTGCACTACCCAAGGTGGCCGAGTGGGATGAAAGCCGTGTTACGGATCCCGACGAAGAAGTCGTCATTTCACACAATTGGGATGAATTGCGCCGCTTTATGTGGGATTACGTCGGCATTGTTCGCACCAATAAGCGACTAGAGCGAGCACTGCATCGCATTGAATTACTCAAAAATGAAATTCACGAGTTTTATCGCAATTTCCGTGTTTCTAACGATCTGTTGGAATTGCGCAATCTGGTGATTACGGCCGAATTAATCGTGCGCTGCGCGATGGAGCGCAAGGAAAGTCGCGGCTTGCATTACAGTCGGGATTATCCAGGTATCGAAACCAACTCCAAGCCGACTTTACTCACTCCAGAAAAAAGCGCGAAAAAGTAATTACATAGGGTATATGGCCATAGACATTTTATTGATTGGTCTTTGGTCATATACCCCATCAAAACTCTTTAACCTCTTTTTTTCGCTGCAAACCCGGCCAAATCCAGCGCAAATACACTCGCCATTGCCTGAGCACCTCAGCATCGGCGCTATCGGGCCAGAGCAAAACCTGCGCACGAGCGCCATCGCCCTTCAAATGCAGCACCATCACGTGGGATGTCAACACACTGCTTGCCTGCAACGCCATTTCCAACTCCTGCCCATTGGCATATCGCACCACACAAAGTCCATCAGGCAAACATTGGAGCTGGCTTATTTTTACGGGCTGCCGCCAATGCCACCACAAAGACAGCATCACTCCGCCAGATAAAACCAAGGCCTGTGGCCACGCCAGAGCCCAAACCACACAGCAACTGACACCGTGCAAGGCCAACAAAAAACCCCGCTGCCAACGACTGGGAACGGGGTTAATTTTCAATACTGCGGGCGTCATTACTCGGCGACCTGAATGCTGCCGTTGACATTTACTATCAAACGACTTTCGCCAGCATCAATCGGAGCAGGCGCAGGTACTGCTTCAGCCGCGACCATCGCAGTTTTATACATCATAGGGCGAGGGCCTGGGTATTGCGCCTGCGTTTGTACATTCATCTGCATTGTTTTCCACGATGCGCCACCCATACTGCGCTGAACCAAGGCCGCACGGCTGCGGAATGCCTTAATCCCTTCTTCGATCAAGACCTCTTCTGCTTGCTTACGGCTCTGCTCGGAAACCTCATAACGAATATCTGCCAACTGTAGCGCAATCCCATTGGTTTGCGATTTTTGCAATTGGCCAATTAATTGCGACAGAGCGGCAAAATCCTTGGAGCTAACGCGCAATTCACCTCGGCTACGCCAGCCTTGCTGCTGGTTATTTTTGTTGCCATACACTGGGTAGCTACTGTATGACGTTCCCGCTGATTGCACACTTGGATATTGCTTCAGTGTTTTTTGGGCGGCGGCGATCGTTTGGTTGATTTTCTCGGCCAGTTTGCTGGAATCAGTATCAGATAATTCGACAAACAAAGTCGCTTGCGCCATATCGTTATCAATCTGCCGGCTCACGCTGGCCTCCAGATTGACGACATTATATTGTGGCGTGTTGTCAGCCCAAGCCAGACAAGGCAAAGCCAACAGTGCCGCGATCATTGCTTTCTTTTTCATTGCGGTATTCCTTGCTAAAACGCCTACAAAGGCCAATGAAAGTCATTTAAGCACAGCAAAACAATGCTCGCAGCGTAAAAAAGTCGCCGAAAATTTCGGCGACGATTCAGTTTTGATTCAGGCGGCGACAGGGGCAATTAATGATAATTGTGATCCGTTGGGGTATTGCGGATATCACTATCGACCGCATCCATTACGCCCAAATGGATTTCGACATCAAACCATTCCCAAAATAATTTTAGGCTGCGTTTTTGCGGCCACAGGCTTTCATCGGCCACCCAAGACGCCAACTCAAGGCCAAATAATTTGTCGGCAATATCATCAATATAAGCAATTGAATCTTCCGGCTCAGCTGCTTCTGGCACCAAAATCACGGTGCAATCGGAGCGAATTTCATCCAAAGTCAGCACCACATCATTGCCCGGTAGCGCATTGAGCCACTCCAAAAATGGCTGTTTTGGGCGAATAATGGCAGCGGAACGATCAACAATAAACATCCTTTTCCCTTCTACATTTACTATTTAAATTTTTAATTTGATAAGCACACGAGGATCAGAGCACGACGTGCAAGCAGTGCTCCTACTTCGACTTGCAAACATTAACGACGACGGCGACGACGTGTGCCTGTGCCGGTTGTGGGCGCACCATCGGCTTGCGTAGCTTGAGCGCGGCGTCGTTGCGTAGCGGTTCCCGGCTTTTTGCGTAACACCTCGGGCGAATCCACCAAGGCAGAGCCAGCTTTTTGCTGAGCAGTTTTACTGGAACTACCTTTCGCTACACTTTTCACAACTGGCTTTGCTCCGCCATGTGTAGAACGACCACGCCCAGCTTCTTTTACTGATGCTTTCGCAGGGAATTTTCCTGCCGATTGACTTGGCGCAGCGCCTTTGCCGCCGACCAAACGACCCAGATCGTCCACTAAAGCAAAATCGATTTTGCTGGTTTCCAGATCGACGCGGACCACACGCACTTTCACGCGCTCGGTAATGCGATAGACCTTACCACTGCGCTCACCCTTGAGTTCTTTGCGCTTTTCATCGTAATGGAAGTAATCCGTGCCCAGCTCGGAAACGTGCACCAAACCTTCCACATACAAATTATCGAGTAGCACAAACATGCCAAAGCCTGTCACGGCCGACACCGAGCCCATAAACTCTTCGCCGATTTTGTCTTGCATGTAGTAGCACTTGAGCCAGTTTTGTACGTCACGACTGGCTTCATCGGCGCGGCGCTCGGTCATCGAGCACTGCACGCCCAATTGCTCCCACTTGGTCGCTGGCTTGTAGGTTTTACCAGCCAAAATCGCCTTGATCGAGCGATGCACCAGCAAATCGGGGTAACGACGAATCGGCGACGTAAAGTGCGCATACGCCTCATAACTCAAGCCAAAGTGCCCCTCGTTATCGGGCGAATACACCGCCTGTGACAAGCTGCGCAACAACATGGTTTGCAGCAACGGCGCATCGGGGCGCTCTTTGATGCTATCGAGTAATTGCGCATAGTCTTTCGCCGCAGGGTCTTCCGCCCCGCCAAGGCTCAAGCCCATGGTGCGCAGATATTCACGTAGGTTTTTTAGCTTTTCTGGCGTAGGACCTTCGTGCACACGATACAAGCCCACATGCTCGTTTTTAATCAAATAATCCGCCGCGCACACATTGGCGGCCAACATGCATTCTTCGATTAATTTATGCGCGTCATTACGCACCACCGGAACGATTTGCGTGATTTTGCCAAACTCATCAAAACGCATTTCAGTTTCCTGCGTTTCAAAATCAATCGCGCCACGTTCGTGGCGGGCTTTCACAAACGTCTGGAACAGAGAATACAAGGTATTCAAATGCGGCAATAGATGGGTATTGGCCTGAGCATCTGATCCTTTCGGGTTTTGCAGCATATCCCACACCCGGGTATAGGTGAGACGTGCTTTGGATAACATCACCGCAGGATAAAATTGGTATTTTTTGATTTCACCCGTTTGCGTCACGCGCATATCGCACACCATACACAGACGTTCAACGTCGGGGTTCAGCGAGCAAACACCATTCGACAGCGCCTCGGGCAACATCGGAATCACGCGGCGCGGGAAATACACTGAGTTACCCCGCTCGATCGCGGTTAGATCAAGCGCATCATTTGGCGTGACATAATGACTGACATCGGCAATCGCGACGACCAGACGCCAGCCCTTGCCTTTCTTCTCGGCAAAGACGGCATCGTCAAAATCGCGCGCGGTTTCGCCGTCGATCGTCACCAGCGGTAAATCACGTAAATCAACACGCTCTACACCTTGCACTGGCTTCCAGTCTTTCTTTTTCACTTTTTGTGGCGTCGCATCAGCCTGTGCTTGCGCCTCAGGCGAGAACACATGCGGCAGATTGTGCTTACGCAACGCAATTTCGATTTCCATGCCCGGATCATCGTAATTACCGAGCAATTCAATCACACGACCCACCGGCTGCGAATAGCGCGAAGGCTGTACCAACAGCTCAACAATCACGACCTGCCCTGCTTTGGCACCACCGGTGTTTTTCGCTTCGAGCAAAATATCACGACTAATGCGCTTGTCTTCCGCGGTCACAAAAAAGACGCCGCGCTCATTATGCATACGACCAACTAGGCGCGTATTCACATGCTCAAGCACTTCGGCGATTGAGCCTTCGGGGCGACCACGGCGATCAACGCCAATCAGACGCGCCAGCACACGATCGCCGTGCAGCACCTTGTCCATTTCCTTGGGGCCAAGGAATAAATCATCGCCACCATCGTCGCGGATCAAAAAGCCAAAGCCATCGGGGTGACCTTGTACTTTACCGGGAATCAGGTCGAGCTTTTCAGGTAAACACAAAGCGCCTTTGCGATTGAGCAGCAATTGCCCTTCGCGGCCCATGGCCTGCATGCGGCGCTCGAAGGCCACTAATTCATCGTCACGGATATTCAATAATTGAGCCAATTCTTCGGCCATGATCGGCGCACCGCGCTCAGCGAGGATTTGCAAAATAAATTCGCGCGACGGCAAAGGGAAATCGTAGCGGCCTTTTTCGCGCTCGAGATAAGGGTCTTGGGCACGCAAGCCAGTGATTTTGCGAGTAGGTTTTTTCTTTGGGGCAGGATTCTTTTCCAGATTTTTTTCCATTGGGCCTATTTTTTTCATATTCAAGTTGACGCTCTACGTCTGATTGCATATTATAGCGCCTCTCTGATGTAGCGGCGCTGCGAAATTTGTAGCTCGTGTGCAAAAGCTGTGATGTGAAGAGCCCAGGTGGCGGAATTGGTAGACGCACTAGGTTCAGGTCCTAGCGCCCGCAAGGGTGTGGAAGTTCGAGTCTTCTCTTGGGCACCAACTCTTCAAGCAACATCATAGCATCAGCAGTGCCCAGGTGGCGGAATTGGTAGACGCACTAGGTTCAGGTCCTAGCGCCCGCAAGGGTGTGGAAGTTCGAGTCTTCTCTTGGGCACCATTCCTTCTTATGAAGGTCTTATTTACTAAAGCCTCAATCATTATTGATTGGGGCTTTTGTTATTTCTGCACGACAAAAATCAATCAAACCTTGAGCTTAGTTGAAATTAGCCGATAGTAAGATGGTCGACTTACTTTCATTCTCAAGGCTGATGTCTGAAGAACTCTCCCAAGCCCATGTGCTTGTTGCCGATGATGCACCTACGGTACGCCAGTCTATTCGTATGACTTTGGCGCAATCGGGCATTAATCGCGCAGATACGGCCAGCAGCATAGGTGAGACGCGGCGACGCTTACGTAATAGTGAGTTTGACGTCGTGCTCTGCGACTACCATTTTGGCGAAGGCATGAATGGGCAAGAGCTACTAGAAGAATTACGCCACAGTGGTGAGCTGCCGCTTTACACCATCTGGATCATGATTACCGCCGAAGCTTCGTATGAAAAAGTTGTGGCCGTCGCGGAGATCGGGCCAGATGATTACCTGATCAAACCTTTTACCAGCAAACAGCTCACGCAGCGCCTTTCTCTGGCTTGGGCGCGGAAACGGTTTTTAAAACCCATTTATGACAAAATCAACGCTGGCGATACATTAGGTGCCATCGCCGAAGCCAAATCGCTCGTCCCCAAAGCGGCAGGCTTTAGCAATGATTTGATGCGTTTGCTCTCCTCGCTACTTCTAGAAGCTGGCAAACTAGACGAAGCGGCCAAACTTTACGAAGAAATTCTCAATCAGCGAGTTGTGCCTTGGGCCAAACTGGGTTTGGCGCGTACGCTTTGCCGTCAGGGCAAAAAAACGCAGGCGGAAAGCTCTTTACAGGCTGCAATTGTTGAGCACGCCCAATACGTCGATGCTTACGAAGAGCTCGCCTCGATGTATATGGCCGAAGGCCGGCTGAACGAAGCCATGGCCGTATTTGAGAAATGCCTCGCCATGACGCCAAATAATGTTGGGCGACTACAAAAAGCGGGCAATCTGGCCAATATGCTGGGCGACTCTAGCAAAGCCAAACAATTTTTAGAGCGCGCAGTGACTTGTGGTGGTAATTCATCATTGCTGAGCGGCGAAACGGTCTTGCAGCTCGCTCTTGCTGCCCGGCGCGAAAACAATAGCTCGGATGCCGATAAATACCTGCGCATGGTGCGTGAAATTGCCAAACGAGAAGACTGCACCCGTAATCGCATTATTGATTTGCTGGCTAGTGCCGTCTATGAAGGCAAACCACAGCTACTTGAACAAATCGAAACCTACATGGCCGACCCCGAATTTGTGCTTGAAATTGCGGTCAGCTTTATCATGACGGCCGATATTGTTTGCCCAGCAACAATCGAGGGTGAGCAAGCCAGCGGCAACGCCGCCCCCTACAAATGGTTACTTCATATCGCACAGCGATTCATCACCACCAAACATATTTCGGGCATGTTAGAGAGCTCAGCCAATATGCGCCCCGTCTGGCAAAGCTTTATCCAACAGGCAGGCTCTGACATTACCGAGTTAAATAACGAAGGCGTGCAGCTCATGCTTAAATCGCAATTTCTGCCCGCCATTGAAATGCTGCTACCCATAGCTCAAAGCACCTGCAATCAACGTCTCATGCTCTCTAGCACTCACGCCATTATCAAATACCTAAAAAGCGGGGCCGAGGTAGAAAAGAAAGAGCGCGAAGCACTGCTCAATCAAGCTTATCAATTTATTGCCCGCTTAGAAGGCATGATTGATGCAGGCACATATCACAGTCTGCACCATGAAATTCAGAGCATGATTAGCCCAACCAAAGGTATGTAAACCCGCTGGTTTATTCATTAGCCACATCAACCAAAATCACCTTCAGCGCTTGCTGCAATTGGGCTGGTGTCATCCCGACCAAAAACCCGCGCTTGCCGCCATTGAGGTAGATTTTTTCTAGCGGCAGTATGCTTTGCTGCAAATACACGGGCATGGTTTTTTTGGTGCCCAGCGGCGAAGTGCCACCCACCATATAGCCACTGTGTTTATTGGCCACCTCTGGTGCGCACGGCGTGATGGTTTTACAGCCGATAAAGCGCGCTAAATTTTTGGTGGAGACTTCACAATCACCATGCATCAAAACGACTAGTGGCTGCTTTTTCTCATCTTCCATCACCAATGTTTTGATGACGCAATGCTCATCCACACCCAACTCGCGCGCAGAAACGGCGGTGCCGCCTTTTTCTTCGTAGGCGTACAGATGCTCGGTGAAATCGATTTTATGCTGGCGCAAAACTCGGATCGCTTGCGTTACTGGCGCTTTTTCACTCATGACAAGACTCGCAATCGGGCTTAAAATACCCGACAAATATACTCAAGAATTAAGGTTTCAAAATGGCCTACACCTTGGCGCAATTGCCGATCACACCGCGATTTACTCGTCTTCATTCGCGCTTTTGGACGCCAACGCCCTCGACCCCAATGCCTGCGCCGCATATTGTCGCGCTCAATACCGCCTTGGCCGAGCAACTGGGCATTGATGTCGAAAATGACGACGAGCTCGCCCATTATCTGGTCGGCAATCGTTTGCCGCAAGACAGTGCGCCATCGGCCAGCGTGTATTCAGGGCATCAATTTGGTGTGAATGTCCCGCAACTCGGCGATGGCCGCGCATTATTGATCGCCGAATTTACCGACCCGAATGGCACACATTGGGAAATGCAACTAAAAGGTGCAGGCCCGACACCCTACTCGCGTCGCGGCGATGGTCGGGCAGTATTGCGCTCCAGCATCAGAGAATACCTTGCTTCTGAGGCATTACACCACCTGGGTATCCCTAGTAATCGCGCATTAGCGATCGGTGGTTCGCCACAGACCGTCTGGCGCGAAACCCGCGAAACTGCGGCGGTGGTGACACGGCTGGCACCAACCTTTGTCCGCTTTGGTCATTTTGAATACTACTTTTACCAAGGCGAACCCGAACGTATTACTGAGCTGGCCGACTGGGTCATCACCCACCATTATCCCGCCTGTCAGCAGCAAACCAATCCCTATCTCGCCCTACTGAATGCCGTCATTGAGCGAACTGCAACACTGATCGCCCAGTGGCAGGCGGTTGGTTTTTGTCATGGCGTCATGAATACCGACAATATGTCAATTTTGGGGCTAACGATTGATTATGGGCCGTTTGGCTTTTTGGATGGTTTTGATGCGGGCCATATCTGCAATCACTCGGACGATGCAGGGCGCTATGCCTACAATCAACAACCGCAAATCGGGCTATGGAATCTGCATTGCCTGGCGCAAGCCTTGTTGCCTTTGGTGGCTAAAGACGATCTATTGGCGGCGCTGGGTCAGTACCAAAGCCAATTTGAAACCGCATTTGCCGAACAATTACGCGGCAAGCTCGGCTTTACTCGCTGGCAGGAAGACGACTGGACGCTGGTGACTGATTTATTCGAGCTGATGCAAGCGGCACATACCGACTGGACAATCTTCTGGCGCACCCTATCACACTGGGTTGCGCGACAAAACACCGACGAATTACGCGACTTACTGCTCGATCGCCCCGCATTTGATCAATGGCTCGCGCGCTATAGTGAGCGGATTTGCGACGATGGTCTCAGCCCGCAGCAGCGCAGCCAATCCATGTTAGCGTGCAATCCCAAATATATATTGCGCAACCATCTAGCTCAAATCGCCATCGATCAGGCCGAAAAAGGCGATTTTAGTGAAGTCGATCGCTTGTTTGCTTGCCTTTGCCGCCCATTTGATGAGCAAAGCGAATACGATCATTACGCCAAACTGCCGCCAAGCTGGGTCAAAGAATTATCCGTTAGTTGCTCATCTTGAAAATAAAGCTGAGCTTGTCATTTTATTTTCATATTTTCTGATCTAAGGCCAAAAAGCGCCGTGAATAATGGGGGGGTTTCTGCGATAATCCGCCCCATCTTCATTCCTTCACGAGCATTGTATGCTTGATCTTTTTTCCGACATGGAATTAACCGCCGCGCTGATGCTCGGGCTGGCCTTATTCTTTGTTCTTGCGTACGAATTTATTAACGGTTTCCACGATACCGCCAATGCAGTTGCGACGGTCATCTACACCAAAGCCATGCCAGCCCATTTGGCGGTGATTGGCTCTGGTATTTTCAATTTCTTAGGCGTGATGCTGGGCGGTTTGGGTGTGGCCTACGCCATTGTGCATTTACTGCCAGTTGATTTGTTGCTCAATGTGGGTGTTGGTCATGGCCTGTATATGGTGTATGCCCTACTCGCCGCGGCCATTATCTGGAATCTGGGTACTTGGTACTTGGGTATTCCAGCATCTAGCTCACACACGCTGATTGGCTCAATCATGGGCGTGGGTATTGCCAATGCGCTGATGAATAATCAGTACTGGCTCTCTGGCATCAATACCAAAAAAGCGATCGATATTCTGCTTTCGTTGTTGATTTCTCCGACAGTTGGTCTGGTGATGGCGGGTCTAATGCTCCTGGCGCTGAAAAAATGGCGCCCCGACTCGCGTATGCACATGACGCCGGAAGAGCGCAAAAACACGGATGGCAAAAAACATCCACCGTTCTGGACGCGCACCACGCTGATCGCCTCGGCGATGGGGATGAGTTTTGCCCACGGCTCTAACGATGGCCAAAAAGGTATTGGCTTATTGATGCTGGTCTTGATTGGCTTGGCACCGGCTAAATTTGCGCTGGATATCGAAAGCACCTCGTACCAAATCGAGCGCACCGTCGATGCTGCCAAACACATGGGCGAGTTTTACGAAAGCAATCGTGACCGCCTCAATGGCTCGCTCGATCTCAGCTACAACAGCGATCACCCGCTGCCGGTGTTATTCAAATGTGAATCGGCCAGCACCTTGCCTGCGATTTCAACGCTGGTGGAAAAACTCAACAGCGTCAAAAGCTATGAATCACTGAGTGGCGAAGATCGTCGCGTAGTACGCCGCATCCTCTTGTGTCTAGATGACACCGCGAAAAAAGCGAGCAAGCTCGATATTCTGTCGAAGAAAGAAAAAGCCGATCTCGATCGCCTGCGTAAAGACCTGAGCGCCACCACTGAATACGCCCCACAATGGGTCATCGTGGCGGTAGCACTGGCCTTGGGCTTGGGCACGATGGTGGGTTGGAAGCGCATCGTACTGACTGTGGGCGAAAAAATCGGCAATAAAGGCATGACTTATTCGCAAGGTAACGCCGCCCAATTAACCGCAGCCGCTGCCATTGGCGTGGCAAGCTGGACGGGGATGCCGGTGTCCACCACGCATATTCTGTCATCAGCCGTTGCCGGTACGATGATCGCCAATAAGAGCGGGCTGCAAGGCGGCACGGTCAAATCGATCGTGATTGCTTGGGTACTCACCCTGCCAGCCACGATGCTATTGTCGGGCGGATTATTCTGGGCTGCCAGTGTGCTGTTTGCTTAAACCATTGCTTGATCTAGTTTGAAGCAGACGTCATCAAGAAAACCCGCGCTAGCCGCGGGTTTTTTACGCCCGACCGCCAAGATCTACCCCACCGAAACTACCTCTCAATTCCCGTACATCGCGTAAAATGCCCTACCCTGCGCTTTTGATGCTCTCACATGTCCGCTGATCTTGTTTTATCCATTCCGCCAGCCATTGATCTGGCCAAAAATCCGGCCGAGTTGGGCGATTACATTCGCACCGAGCTTCATCAGCTACACGCCGCACTCGATTTGATCGTGAATGAGCAAGACGAGCTCGCCCTGCTCGATCAACTGATTTTGGGCGACATCACCGTGGGCGCTGATCAGATCGTGATCGAATACCAAGTGTGCTTTAGCAGCTACCACGCCTGCCGCAATCTGCAATACAGCGATTGCGAACACCGTAGCCTGCGCGGTGTGCGGCAAGGCAATACGCTCAGCTTCAAACCCTACACGCCACCGCCATGCCGCTCGACTGCGGATGAGTTCTAAACAATACAGCCCAGGGTATCAATACCAAAGCTATATTCAACTTGATGTTGTTAGCAATACCCAGCCATGCACAGCAAATAATGGGCATACACCTTACAAAATAAGCTGTACTGCCAGCAAAAATCAGCATGCTGCGCAACTTCCTTACACGCAGCGCGTATTTTCTGGTATCTTCTCTGCCCCCCCAATGTTTTCAAGGGTTTTGCGCACTTTATCGCTGCGCCCAGCCCAGTAGGTACGCCCATGATGGCCCGCACCCACATTGCATTTGCTTCCCTGATGATGGTGGCGTGCAGTGTCGGCATTTTGCAGCGCATGCCGCAATTACACGAAGTCGCCATTGCTGGCGCAGCGGGCTTACTGCCCGATCTGGATCACCCGAAATCCACTTTTGGGCGCATCGTGCCGTACATCTCGACCCCGCTGGCCGCGATTTTTGGCCATCGCGGCTTTACGCATTCGATCCTGATGGTGGTGGCGATGGTGTATCTCTTGCTGACCTACCATCACAATCACAATTGGCCAGTTTTACCGCTGGTGGTTGGCTATCTCTCGCACATTATCGGCGATATGCTCACGCCCTCGGGTGTGCCACTACTATGGCCAGTACGGCAGAAATTTTCGCTTAATTTATTTAAAGCCGATGGCCCGATGGAGCAATTGATTTATCGGCTCTGCTGGGTCGGTATTGGCTATTTTCTGTGGGTCGCTTTCGAGCGCCCTGGCGAAATCTGGTTGCAGCCGCTGCAAGCCCACCTCGAAACCCAGCTCTGGCAGCTTTTTGCGCACAGCAAAGTCTTTGTCGTGCAATGGGTCGAACGCCTCGCCGCGACCTAAACTGCCGCGCGCCAATACACAATGACAAATAGGTATTAAGCCACATATTTAGCACGTACTTTTATACTGAGTATGCCGATTGAATTGAATAAAATGTAATTGTCATCTAGCCAAATTGATTCGGCAGAGATGCTAGCTACTATTTCAAATCACAATGGAGCGCAAATATGTCGGCAATTAAAATTTTAAATCCCAAAGAAATTCGCAAACAACTCGGGATGAATCAGCAAGAATTTTGGAGCAAAATTGGCGTTACGCAAAGCGGTGGCTCACGCTATGAAAGCGGCCGTAATATGCCAAAGCCAGTCAATGAATTATTGCGCGTAGTGCATTTAGAAGGCATTGATTTAGCCCAATTGCGTAAAGAGGAATTACAGGCCATTCAATATCTACGCCAAAATCAGCCCGAGTTATTAGAAGAAATTATCGAGAAAGCCGAAGCAATGGATTAATTCGATTTTCCACTCTCGATAATTAAAAGCCCAATTCAGATCGACGCTGAATTGGGCTTTGTCATTTGGGCCCGCTATGTCGCTTGCGAGATCACCCACTGTGCCACAGTGTTGGCCAATAACCGCCGATGCCCGATCTGAGCAAACACATGATCGGCCGCATCTATCTGCGCAAAGCTCGCCCCCGCAATCTGCTGCGCCAACGCCGCCGAGTCCGCTACCGGCACCACCGCATCGAGCTCGCCATGCACAATCAGCAGCGGCAGCATGATTTGATCCAACCGTGCCCATGCGTCAAACGACGCCAGCTCGCTCAGCAAAGGCATACCAACCTCCATCCCCAGTAAATCAAACCCACCGTGCGGCAAAGGCTTGGCGATAGCAGCCGCTTGCTGCGGCACGACCTCGGTAATATTGAGCGCCGGCGCGATCGCGCACAGCGAAGTCACCGCCGCTAGCAAGTCACGCGGTGCACGCGCCAAAGTATGCAAAGCCACCAAGCCGCCCATACTAAAGCCCAGCACATGCAAGCGCAGCTGCGGGTACAGCACACGCAATTGCGTAATCAGAAACTCAGTCACCGCGATCTGCTGCGCCACCGTCATCTGCGCAAATTCACCATCACTTTCGCCGCAACCGGGAAAATCAAAGCGAAAACTCGCCAGATTTTGCGCCTCCCACTGGCGCGACAGATCGACAAACAGATAGGTAAACTCGATACGGCTACCCGTAAAGCCATGCAGCATCAGCACCGCATCGCTGGCCCCAGCGGGAATATGGGCGCTACCGATTAAATCGAGGCCATTCCAGTTCAGTTTTAGGGTATCCATGATGGGGTCCTTGTTGAGTATTGTTTGGTAATCAGCATGGGTATCTTACTAAAATTCAAGAAAATAGTAATCCCTAGGGGCATACTTGGCTGGGTATCTAAGCAGCTTCTTTAGCCACCAATATGCATATTGTTTTTGCTAAGCGTGATTTGCCTGCTGCGCAGGCGGTGAACCGGCCGTTTCGCCGGCCAAACGAGTTAGGGGTGGGTCTTGCCCCCACTGCCGCGAAAATAAGCCTTTCCCAGGTCGCCCGATCATGGCATTATGTGTTATCTTATTGTTTTATATAACTAATAGACTATGAATCCGACCCTCCCTATATTCCAAATCAATCTATAAAATCCAGCAGTTACTTCATTCTCTTGAATTTCGTTCCCGCCACCGTCAACGCCCGCAAGATTTCACTCGCAACACCACTTTTACCTTTCCACGCGTAGCGGGCATTTTGCTCGCTGGACTTCAGCAATCTTTGCAAGTCGAAGTCGATCAGTTCTTTGATCATTTGGATCTGCCTGATGGCCGTTTACCCAATGACGACGCCTTTCGAATGGCGCGTAAGAAGCTCAAAGAGTCTGCTTATATCGAGCTGCGCGACCAAATCAACCATGATTTACCAAGCGATTTGGCTCAACGTTGGCATAGCTGGAGAATCATTGCCGCCGACTCAACCACTTTGTATTTGCCCAACCATGCAGATATTCGCAAGCCTGAACACTTCAATGTTTATGATGGCGCAAATGCGCCCCCTTATTCCTTGGCACGTGCTGCCGCCTTGTGCGAAACCAGTACTGGATTGATTCTGTGTGCGGATCTTGATGCCGATCGCGTCAGCGAGCGTGAGCTGCTGCTCCGGCAGTTACCCATCCTCAAACAAGACGATTTATTGGTGCTTGATCGAGGCTATCCTGCGCATTGGCTGTTTGCCTTGCTGCTTGAACGCCAACAAGCGTTTTGTATGCGACTCTATAGCTCGTCCTACAATCCACTGGTCACCGCCTTTGCGCGCTCAGATCGGATGAGCGAAGTCATCACCATTACACCTAATCGAGCGCAATATAAGTCCTTCAATACTCATGGTATTGCCATTAAACCCTTTAAAATCAGGCTGGTTAAGGTGATACTTCAGTCGGGTATGATCGAAATACTGGCCACATCGCTCTTAAATGAAGTGCAGTATCCTCACGCGGAATTTGCCGCGCTCTATCACCGTCGTTGGCGAATTGAAGAGGCATTCCGCAATCTCAAGTGCCGCTTAAAGCTGGAACAATTTGGTGGTGAAACCCCACTGGCTGTACGACAGGAGTTTCATGCCGCCATTTTGTTACATAATCTGGCGAGTCTAGCTTGTGAAGATGCATTGCGAGCATTGCCTGCAGAGCAGCAGGCCTTATTTCATGCCAATTTAAGTTACGCCGCTTCGCAACTGCGACACCAGTTGCCTCGCTTGTTGAGTGACCCTAAGCGGTTTGGTGCCTTGTTCGATAAAATAATTGTCTTATTAATCAAGCAAGTCGAACGATTACGCCCCGATAGATCTGGCCCCCCACGCAATCCAAGTCGCATTAAGCCTCGCTATCACCGAGCCTACAAGTGATTGAATATGAAAGAATTAGCTTATTTTCGCGGCAGTGGGTCTTGCCCCACCCCTAACAACCCCAGCGCGCCCGATCGACGCGAAACCCCGCTTGAAAAAGCCACGGCGAGGCGCCGCCACAACTCGCGTTGCGCTACCGTCGCAACGCTCAAACACGACGCGGCTTAAAACCTCGCCGTGACTTTTTCAAACGGCGCGGCTCCACGGGCAATCTGTGCTAATTAGTCAGGGGTATATCAGGCAAAGCATTATCAGGATTAACTCCCTAGGCAACACATAGGCATGTATATACAACGATGGTTGAGCGACGGTTTTGAATTCCCCTGTCATCAAGCCGAGCGAGGAACAAGCGGTTCGGGGTTTCGGCGAGGACTGTTTGAGGCCGCAGGCCGAGTTCCGCAGCCGCCGAATCGATTGTCCGCAGCGAGGGCATTTTGCGCAGCAAAACTTGATGAGGGGTCGCCTTTGGGGTGAAGGGGTATTTGGCGAAGCAAATACCCCTTCCCGTTAGCGCGGCGGAACGCGCATTGAAACATCGCGCCAACGGCGCATAAAACAAAAACCGCCAGAATCAATCCAGCGGTTTCATGCGTACGATTACGCTTCGCTAATCGTACCTACAGCTCTAATTTGGCTAAAGTTTGTTTTTAATTTTATTTAGTAAATTATTAAAATAATCTCTATTGATATTAACTACATGTCTACATAATGCTTTTGTGAGCCCATCAACTTCAGACTCATCCAGAAGTAATCCTTTAGACAAGTCATAAATCTCACTATGTTTTTTTGCCTTTAGTGACTTTTGTATGGCAGTACGTACTAGTTCATCTGTGGAGGATGAATATTCCATAATAAAATTGATGCCATCTTGGTTGTTTAATTGCTCTACAATCCATTTCTCCGGCCAGAGAACGGAGGGTAAATAGTCAATTCTATCAGAAAACCACTCTTTATCAGCATCGGTTGTAACCTCCATTCTACTTTCAAACAAGTTCAGATTTTTAATCTTATTGGCTGATTTATCTCCATCAAGGATAGAAAACACCTCGCCTCGATGATCCTTACGACTCGCACTCATTTGAGTGATTACCGCTGAGGAAGAACCAACTACAACGATATTAGTACGTGAACGTAACTCAGAGTCGCATGCGGCAATTAGAATTGATTTTGCAACGTTATCTTCTACGTAAATAGTAATCTCGCCACTACACTTCTCACCCAATCGACCTGCTGCAAATTCAGAAGAAATACCTGATTTTACAAGCGTTCCAGAGTTGCCTGATTCAATAAAATATCTTGATTCCGGTGGAATCGCCTCCAAAATCAACGGAGAATGAGTCGTAAAAATGAACTGCATTTTTTTATTAAAAGCAATATCTTTCAATCGCTGCATCAAATTCCTTTGAGCAATACCATGCAATCCAAGTTCAATTTCATCGACTAATACAATACTTCCATCTGGACATGCATGAATGTGATATAGCAAGTCAAATAATGAATTTTCACCGGCACCCATATTGAAACCTGAGTAGACTACCTCCCCATTCTTAACTACGGGCAACCGATAGCCACTATGGTGTCGATATTCAAACTCTGAATAATTCAACCCTAATACAAATGCAACATCATTCAATACAACTTCTTCAAGCTCTCCTCTTGTAATAGACTTAAATCGTGCTTTATATGATTTAGATGTACTCTTTTCAGCGTGAGGAACAAATCGGTTAATTCCGAAAAACAAAACATTTCGTTTCACCCTCTGATCATAATCATTCCACTTCCCACCTTTGTTCTTGTTTCTTAATTGATATTTAATCCCAGTTTTATCCTCATCTTTCTCTGCCCGCCATTTATCATGCATGAAATCATAGCGTATACTAACTCCCTCGACAGGAAACTCTCCAGAGGCAACAATAAAGAAATCAGAAAAAGTATAATATTTTTGTTTCCTATCAGGCAGGCTATATCCATTCGCCTTATTGTGATAAGCGCATGCGATCATTGCCAGCAAAGTAGATTTACCTGATCCATTTTTACCGGCAATGGCAGCAATCGGATATTCAAAGTTTATTGTGAATTTTTTTAACCCTCTAACCCCGCCTTTAAGTAAAGCGACTTTCCTTAATGTCGCTCGGGTGTAATCGTTACCAAACCACTTCGAATTATCTTTATCACGTTGCGAATACAAATAGCGCATGAATTTATCCAAAAAAAGGCCGCACATGGCGACCTTTTGTTAAATTATGTGAGTTCTACCATAGTTCCGAATAAAGATTACATAAAAATCAACAACTTAGCAATCTCCATGCAGCCATAGTTCCGAATTAAAATATAGCCATAGTTCCGAATAAACTCCAAATGTAGGCAAAGTTCCGAATAAACTCTCCCCATGGTATCAAAAACTAAAAAATCAATGCTTTGACTGATTTTGAGATTTTTGCAGGCATAGAAATTGCGCAGGCAGTTTATGAAGCCATCCGCATAGACTATGACTAACTGAAATGAGCAGGCAAATCTTTAATTTCGGATATTCTTTGAAGTTGCAACAAATACTCTGGCTGTGATTTTGCCAGCCAGCGCACAACCGCAGCATTTTCTAGTAACGTAACAGCAATGTACGTCTTAATAATTGCTAGTTGTAAATTGGCCGGACCATAGTTTTCTTCGAGTAGGCGAGTGTCAGCCTGTACCGCTGCGAGCTCTCGTTCTAGCCTCTGCAACACCTCAGAGGAAGTTCCGCGCAAGGCCTTAGCTGCTGCTACTTCTGTTAATTGATCTGGCAAAGTAGCTTGTAGCATTGCACTGGCTAGCTTTGTCGAAAAATTACCCAGGTTGATCATGACTTGCACTACATCAATTTGACGAAACGGTTTCATTTGTTTCAGTACTCTAAACATGCCTGCTGTTGCGGGTTTATCCGCGAGCAAAGTAACAGCTTCACTACAAATCCCATCCAATAATCTGAATTTTTCGCGAATAGCTGATTCAGAGACATTAAGCACTTCGGCGAGCTGTTGGACTGAAACGCCTCTGTTGAGGCGCACTGAATATTGACCAGCAAACTGCGGTTTTGCGCAGTGAATTTTGACCAGGGTAACTAATCTCCAAGCTCATTCATCGAGCAAGGATTTTGAGGTGATTACCATGGCCACATTTGCTAAAGTTCGCCGCATGTATTTTCGCGACCAACTCTCGATCAGCGAGATTGCACGGCGCACCAGCTTAACGCGCAATACCATCAAGAAATGGCTACGTACCGACTCAGCTACCGAGCCGCGCTATCGACGCAAGTCTAGCCAAACCAAGCTGTCTCCCTTTATTCCTCAACTCGTTAAAGCATTACAAACCGATCTACATCGCCCCAAACGAGACCGGCGTACTGCCAAGGTATTGTTCCAGGAGCTAGTGACTGCGGGCTTTGGCGGCGATTACTCCCGAGTCACTGCGTTTATTCGTCACTGGCGCACGCAAACGATGGGGCATCACTTGAAGTCTGCATTTGTGCCACTGCGCTTTGCCTTGGGCGAGGCATTTCAGTTCGATTGGAGCGAAGAGCATGCATTCATTGGTGGTATTCATCGCAAAGTCTTGCTGGCCCACATGAAGCTGTGCGCGAGTCGCGCTTTTGCATTGATGGCGTATCCTAGCCAAAGCCATGAAATGCTGTTTGATGCGCATACTCGCGCCTTTCAGATGTTAGGGGGCGTGCCGCTGCGAGGGATTTACGACAACATGAAGACGGCAGTCGACAAGGTGCTGCCCGGCAAGGAACGCATCATCAACGCCCGCTTTCATGCGATGACTGCCCATTATCTGTTTGATACTGAGTTTTGCAATGTCGCCTCCGGCTGGGAGAAAGGTATTGTCGAGAAGAATGTACAAGACCGGCGCCGACACATCTGGCAAGCCGCATTGGCGCTCAAATTCGCGAGCTTTGACGAGCTCAATGCTTGGCTTGAGCAACAATGTCAGTTGGCTTGGCAGCAATTGCGTCACCCAGAGTATCCTGAGCTCACATTAGCCGAATTACGCCAAGATGAGCAGCTTCACATGATGCCATTTCCAGGTGCATTTGATGGTTACACCGAAGTCTTGGCGCGGGTATCAAGTACGTGTCTGATTACCTTCCAGCGCAATCGCTATTCAGTACCGTGTCATTGGGCCAATCAAATGGTGAGTGTGCGGCTATATCCCAGCCGTCTGGTTATCTATGCCGACCAGCAAGTGATCGCAGAGCATGTACGCAGCTTTGAGCGCAGTCAGACGTTTTATCACTGGCAACACTATCTTCCTTTGCTCGAGCAAAAGCCTGGCGCGTTGCGCAACGGAGCTCCGTTCAATGAAATGCCCGCAGATTTGCGGCAACTACAACAGCGCTTATTGCGCCATAAAGGCGGAGATCGCATCATGGCCAAGGTCTTGGGTTGTGTACCCAAATACGGCTTAGAAACCGTTCAGGTCGCCGTCGCGTTGATGCTTGAAACGGGCAAAGTCAGTGCTGAGCATGTCCTGAATGTGCTGGCCAGACTGCATGAAGCACCTCGGCCAGATGCCCTTGAAGTGGCATTGGCGCTGAATGAGCCACCACTGGCAGATAGCCAGCGCTACGATCAATTGCATCAAGGGTTGGGGGTGTCATGATGAAGTTGGATATTCAAGCCGAACTGAAGCGGCTCAAGCTGCATGGTATGGCCGCCACTTACGCTGAGCTGCAGCAAGCCAGCAGCAGTGGCACGATGGACATCCTCGATGCCAACCTCACGCAACTGATCGATGCGGAACATGCCGACCGACACGTACGCTCCATCAGCTATCAGATGCATTCGGCTCGTTTCCCGCATCATCGGGATCTCGCGGGCTTTGATTTTAGCCAGTCGAAAGTCGATGAACGTTTGATTCGTGTGTTGGCACAGGGTGAATACGTTCAGGCGGCACACAATATCGTCCTGATTGGTGGTACAGGAACCGGTAAAACCCACCTCGCCACTGCGCTGGGTGTTCATGGCATCCAGCAACATAGTTTGCGGGTTCGTTTCTATTCCACGTTGGAATTGGTCAGCCGATTAGAGCAAGAGAAAAGCAAAGGCAAGTTGGCCTATAGCTTAATGCATATGGATGTGGTCATTCTGGATGAGCTGGGCTATTTGCCATTCTCACAAGCGGGTGGCGCATTGCTGTTTCATTTGCTGAGTAAGCTGTACGAGCGCACCAGTGTGATTATCACGACGAATCTGACCTTTGCAGAATGGCCCACGGTCTTTGGCGACGCCAAACTCACCACGGCTTTACTCGATCGACTGACCCATCATTGCCACATTATTGAAACGGGGAATGAATCGTGGCGATTTAAGCAAAGCAGTGCGAATGCAAAATTGAAGATTCAAGAGCGAGAAAGACAAAAAGAACAGTTGCCCGAACGTGGGGAGTTGTTCTGAAGAAGTAGTAAAAAGCAGCAAAAGCCGATAGGCTAAAGAGGGTCGTACACGAGGGTGTACGGCAAAAATGCCTGGTCAAAATTCAACGCGCACAGCTGGTCAATATTCAGTGCGCCTCAACACTGGGCCCAGCAATTCAAACCGCAGCACAATCTGCGCAGTCTGAGCGTCCTGTATGGCTGGAGGTAACGGTGCGAGGCGATGATTATCTGTCTGACTTGCAACCACGCATTCAAGCCTTGACCGAAAGTTTGCCAGTTGAGGTACTACGCATACGGCGAGATCGCAGTGAAGTTGCTGCTAGGTTGCATGCTGAGGCTAAGGTCACCCTAGATGAACTTAGCCCAGATGAGGTTTTTGCCAAACGCCTTGAACAGGAAGACCTGCCCGAAGATCTGACTCAACAACTCAAACAACGTTACCAGAACATCGTTTCGCTACTTCGTGAGGAGCAGGCATGAAAATCCTCACCCTGCGCCTGAAAAACCTTAATTCGCTCAAGGGCGAGTGGAAGATTGATTTCACTCAGCCGCCCTTCAAGGACAACGGTTTATTTGCCATCACCGGCCCAACTGGAGCCGGTAAATCTACACTGCTCGATGCGATCTGCTTGGCGCTGTATCACGAAACACCACGGCTTAAGAATATTTCAGCCTCATCGAATGAAATCATGACGCGACACACAGCTGACTGCTTGGCCGAAGTGGAATTCGAAGTAAAGGGGCAAATTTATCGTGCATTCTGGAGTCAGCGGCGAGCACGCGACAAAGCCGATGGTGCTCTGCAAGCCCCCAAGGTTGAGTTGGCAGATGCTAATGGCACAATCCTAACTACCCACAGCAACGATAAACTCAAACGCATTGAAGCCATAACCGGTCTGGATTTTGGGCGCTTCACTAAATCAATGATGCTAGCCCAAGGTGGTTTTGCAGCCTTCCTGAATGCCAATGCTAATGAACGAGCAGAATTACTGGAAGAACTAACCGGTACCGATATCTACGGGCAGATTTCACAGCGCGTTTTTGAGCAAGCTCGTGATGCTAAGAGCACACTTGATCAGTTAAAAGCAAAAGCCGACGGTGTAGAGCTGCTTCCAGATGAAAAACGCCAAGCAATGCAAACAAGAATCGCCGAACTCACGGAGCAATTAGCCGTACTGCAAAGCGAACTCGGACAACTGCAACAGCTACGACAATGGCGCCTTCAGCTTTCTCAGGCAGAAAAGGCGACTCAGGAAGCGAAGCAAACAGTAGACACAGCAAGACTTGCACTAGAATCGGCGCAACCACAACTGTATCAGCTTGAACTCAGCGAGCCAGCAGAAGCCCTCCGCCCGACTTTTGCTGCATGGCAAGATGCAGACGGACGCCTCCACCATATCCAGTCCAGTTTGAGTGCTGTTCAGGAAGAACTGTCCAACGCTCGAAAACAATCAGTCACAGCCCATTGGCAGGCAAAGACAATTGCAGAAGAATTAGCGGCAAACGAGGCCAAGCTCTATGAAGGCTTCAAACACCACATTGAACAGCTGGAAGTCTGGCAGACCAAGCACGCCCACTTTGCAACTTTAGGTGAAAAGCTAAATGGGTGGCAGATTGAACACCGGCAGTTAGAGCTAAATCGACAAGCGATTCTGGACCTAGAGGCGCAACATCAGAAACAAAGCCAAACACAAGCCGAAGTTGCAACCCAAATTGTCAGCCAACGACTGAACCAGCAACAGGGCCAATCTCAGTGTGTAGAGAGTAATAATCTCGTCGAAGTTGCCGAGCAACAACTCAACCAGCTGTTGAACGGCAGTACTCTGCAAGCGCTACGTGAGAGCTGGCAACGCACACAGGGCCAGATGATCGCTTGGCAGCAAATCAGCTCTTTGGCCGAGCAACTGCGCCGGAACAGCAAGCAATGTAGCGATCAGGAAAGCCATATTGCGACAGCCAACCAGCAACTGACTGAGCTACAGACCGCGCTAGATACTGCTCGAAATAACTACCGACAACTTAAAGAACAGGCAGATGACAAGCGCAAGCTGCTACAGCAAGAGCAACGAATTCAGAGCCTAGAGTCCCACCGTGCGTCCTTAAAGCCAGGTGAGGCATGCCCATTATGCGGCTCTCCTGAACATCCCAGCGTTCAACGCTATCAGCAGCTCGATGTATCGGCCACTGCGCTCGCATTGCAGGAAAAAGACGCAGCACTGCAACAAGCTTTAGAAGGTGGCCAAGCGCTCAAAAGCCAGATCGACCAGCTCACCGGTAGCCTGGCACAGTACCAGCAAGTACTGGCTGGGCTGGTTCATACTCAACAAGAAATTCAAGTCAAATGGGATGCATCAGCTCCTGCTCTAGAGATAGCAGCAACGGCTTGGCAAGATCCCGAGTTGCTCACACAAGGACTAGAAAACAGTGCTCAGCAGGAAGCCGAGCTCAGAGCTGCACTTGAGCACACCGAGACGGCCCAGCAAGCTTTGATCAAAGCCCGCGAAAACAAGGCTGCTCATGATGCGCAGCTACAAGCTGCAGATACGCAATTGGCGCTACTTCAGCAAACCTATGATCAAGCTGTCCAGCGCATCAACGAGCTTGAGCAACAAATTGCCAAGGATGCAGCAGCTCAGCAACAAGCTACGATGGCGCTAAGCACCGCCATTAATGATTCAGGTTTTGCTCCCGCCGATGATATGAGTAGCTGGCTGGAAAGCCGCCAGCATGACTGGCAAACTTGGCAGGAAAAGCTACAAGCACTGCAACAACAAGCCAGCAATCTACAAAAGCAACAGCATCGTAGCGAGCAAGCGACTGGCCAGAAAATGGCTTGGCAAACGCGTTGGGAAAAACTGGCGGAACCTATTACACCGCAACGCTTGGACATCACAATCAGTGAATCAATGCTTATACAGTACACAGCAGAAGTCGAACGACTAACGACGCTAATCGCTACTTTGCAGGGTCAAGAAACGCAATTGGCTGCAGATAGGCAAACCCAGCAGCAAGTTTGCGAAGCCGCCAAAGCCAATAGGCTGGCGGCATTGGCGCAAAGCCCTTTTGCCGACCAAGCTGCCTTTACGCAAGCTCTGCTACCGACAGAAACCCGTCAACAGCTACTCGCTATGCGACAACAGCTACATCAAGCACTTGAACGCAGCAAAGCTGTGCAACAAACAGCGTCAGAGGCACTACTCCAACTACAAGTACAAGCCCTCACCCCGCATGACCTTACCGCGCTAGAGACACAAATCACAGCACTGGATACACAACGTCAAACCATTTCTGCGGAACAAGGTGCGCAACAGGCGCTGTTGCGCGACGACGCACAGCGCCGAGACAACCAAGCCGCCTTGTTCGAGCAAATTGCCGCGCAAGTTTCAGACGTAGATATCTGGCAACGACTCAATAGCTTGATTGGCTCCAAAGAAGGCGACAAATTCCGCAAATTTGCCCAAGGGCTGACACTAGACCACCTGATGCATCTAGCAAACAGGCATCTTGAAAGGCTGCACGGACGCTATTTGCTTCAGCGTAAATCTATAGGTGAGCTGGAGTTAGAAATTTCAGACACTTGGCAGGGAGATATAACACGAGATACTCGGACCTTATCCGGAGGCGAAGGGTTTCTAGTCAGTCTAGCTCTTGCCCTAGCATTATCGGATCTTGTCAGCAATAAGACATCTATTGATTCACTATTCTTGGATGAAGGGTTTGGCACGTTAGATGGTGAGGCACTCGAAACTGCTCTAGATGCACTAGATACGATGAATGCCAGCGGAAAGACAATAGGAATTATTAGCCATATAGATGTATTAAAAGAGCGAATATCATTACAAATAAAAATCATCAGATCAAATTACGAAGGAAATTCATCAGTAAATATTCAGCATCAATAAACACCAAAAAAATCTAAAACCACGAAACAACTAAAGCAATTCCACTGCTTGGCTAAGAGCCTAACTAAGCACAGAAAGATATCGATCACTATAAGACTACAAGGACTGAGATATGATTAGAAAAATAAAATCTATTAGCAATCTGGGAGTTTTTAAAGGTTTCGAATGGGATACGGAAGTTCGTGAAGAAAATGGAAAAACCACTCCTTTTCAAGATATTAATGTGATTTATGGCAGGAACTACTCCGGCAAGACAACTCTTTCACGCATTATACGTGCATTAGAAACGGGTGTATTATCTGATAAATACGAAAATCCATCATTCAGCATCACTTTAGATGACAACTCTCAAGTAACACAAGCGGCACTAAAAAATCACACAAAAACCATTCGAGTATTTAATGAAGACTTTATTCGTGACAATTTACGCTTTATAGTAAACCCTGATGAAAACATTGAATCATTTGCTATCCTTGGTGACGATAACAACAAGATCGAACAAGAAATAGCAGAGCTTGAATTAGAACTTGGCTCAAACGAAATAGCTAACGAAACAGGACTCTATGCTCAATTGAGTTCAGCCAAAACGGCCAGCGGCATAGCATCACAACAGCATCAGTCGGCCAAGGATGCCCTAGAAACTCAACTAAGTAGTAAAGCAACAGATAAAAAAATAGGGATAAAATACAAGTCGGAACGCTTTGGCGATCAAAACTACACGATACAGAAGTTGAAGGGAGATATCTCATTAGTTCAAGCTACAGATTATCACCCTCCTTCAGAAGAACAGCTAACACAATACGAAAAACTAATTTTAGAAACTGCTCTTCAACCAATTCCTCACTTCACGGCACCTAACACTAAATTCCAAAGCCTAGCAGCGCAAACCGAAGTACTTGTCACTAAGAAGATCAGCGAATCAAACAAAATTGAAGAATTGGTAAAAAATGCAGTCCTGCACAGATGGGTCAATGAAGGCCGAGCACATCACAAGGACAAATTCAATCAGTGCCTATTTTGTGACAGTACAATTTCCGCGGACCGCTGGGCAGTACTAGATAAACATTTTGACGAAGAGTCGAATCAGCTTGAGAAAAATATTGATGCACTAATAGTACAGATTGAGGACGAAAAAAAATCCATCAGCTCGGCCTTATCGATTGATAAAAATCTTTTCTACTCAAAATATCACCAAGAATTAAGCGATCTGGATATTTCATTAAAAGAGGCCATCAAAAATTACACACAATCATTGGATTTGTTAATTTTCCAGCTAACGTATCGAAAAGAAAACATTCTAAGCTCCAGAACTTTTGAAGCTCCAGTAGAGGCTACAGATCATTTATTATCCATTTGGGATAATTACAAGGCACTTTGCGAGAAATCTGATGGTTATACAACCATGTTGGCTCGCGATCAGAAATCGGCCAAAGATAAGCTACGTCTAAAGGAAGTTTCAGACTATCTGATCACTATCGAATACGACAAACAACAATCCACCATCGTAGAGTTACAAGGAAAAAGCACAGAATCAATACAAGCAGTCAGTCAAATCAATGCCAAAGTCCTCGAAAAAACTAACGAGATTGCATCGAAAAAGCGCGAGCTGAACGACGAAGAGAAAGGTGCGATAAAGGTCAATGAGTATTTGAATAATTTCTTCGGGCATAGATTTCTCAAACTCAAAGCCGAACAGGAACAGGGGGAGGGAGCAAAACGAGTACGCTTCGAGGTGATTCGTGACAACAAGAAAGCTCATCACCTAAGTGAAGGTGAATGTAGCCTACTTGCTTTTTGTTACTTTTTGGCAAAGCTCGACGATATCGCCACACGAGATACCAAACCAGTCATTTGGATTGACGACCCCATTTCGTCTCTAGATGGGAATCACATCTTTTTTATTTACAGCCTGCTAAACACCGAGATCGTCTCTACCAAAAAATTCTCTCAGCTCTTTATATCAACCCATAATCTTGATTTTCTGAAATACCTTAAGCGCCTTGGCGGAAAATATTCCGACAACGATGGCAAACTTAAAGACTATCAAAAGGGTTATTTCGTCGTTGCCCGCAAAGATAGAATATCGACAATTGCGATCATGCCAAAATATCTCAAAGAGTTTGTCACAGAATTCAATTACCTATTTCAACAAATACATAAGTGCGCATCCATTGAGTCAGTTGACGACACTAATTATGTAATATTTTATAATTTTTCAAACAATGCCAGAAAATTTTTTGAAATTTATTTGTATTACAAATACCCCGATCAAGGAATGAACGAAGGTACGCTGCGCCTATTTTTTGGTGAAGATAAAATCCCTGCGGTGTTAATTGACAGAATCAATAATGAATACTCCCATCTTGCCGGAGTATTTGAGCGTGGAGCAACCCCCGTAGAAGTTCCCGAAATGCAGAGCGCTGCAAAGCTCATTATTGAACGACTTAAGCAAGACTCCGAGCAATATTCATCGTTGCTTAAGAGCATCGGGGCAACAGAGGCGCCAGCAGTTCAAGAAGCCACTCTCGCAGAGAAACTGGGAGCTGAATGATGGCGCTTCCAGCCTAAAGTTATGAAAGACGCTAGATGAGTGACATGATGGCATGTCAATAAAAGGGAGTCTAAAGTTTCAGGTGGTTTAATTTGCAAATTTGAATAGGCAGCCCCTCCTAACCTTGGAGAAATACTACAAGGCTCGGGGGGTATGACCTAAGTAGAAAGCCCGCGTAAGCGGGCTTTTCTGTGCTGCTTTATGTGTCGTCGAATGCAGGCTTATGTGTCGATAATGCAAACTTATCTGTCGTTCGACGCTGACCTTTAATAGCTCCGCAGTCTTTTCAGGAATTTATTCGGAACTTTGGCTACACAAAAATTCGGAACTATGCCTATAAAATTCGGAACTATGGTAGAACTCACAAATTAGAAAAGCAAAATTAATCCCAGCTCAACGCCCCACCCGTCTGATACTCCGTCACCCGAGTCTCAAAGAAATTTTTCTCTTTCTTCAAGTCAATCATTTCACTCATCCATGGGAATGGATTCGTTACACCAGGGAACAACTCGTTCAGGCCAATTTGCTGCATCCGACGATTGGCGATGAAACGCAGGTATTCTTTAAATTGCGCGGCATTCAGACCCAATACGCCGCGTGGCATAGTGTCTTCGGCGTAGGCGTATTCGAGCTCAACGGCTTGCTTGAATAGCTCGACGATTTCGGCTTTGAATGATTCTGTCCACAATTCTGGGTTTTCCATTTTGATCGTGTTGATCAAGTCGATACCAAAATTGCAGTGCATGGATTCATCGCGCAGGATGTATTGGTACTGCTCGGCAGCACCCGTCATTTTGTTTTGACGACCGAGCGCGAGGATTTGTACGAAGCCAACGTAGAAGAACAGGCCTTCCATAATGCAGGCAAATACGATGATCGAGCGCAACAGGGCTTGGTCGGTGGCCAAGGTGCCGGTTTTGAACGCGGGGTCGGTCAATACGTCGATAAATGGCATCAGGAAATGATCTTTATCGCGGATTGATTTGACTTCGTTGTAGGCGTTGAAGACTTCGCCTTCGTCCAGACCCAATGATTCAACAATGTATTGATAAGCGTGGGTGTGAATCGCTTCGTCAAACGCTTGGCGCAGCAGGAACTGGCGGCATTCTGGCGAGGTGATCTGGCGGTAGGTGCCCAGCACGATGTTGTTGGCTGCGAGGCTGTCGGCGGTCACAAAGAAGCCCAGATTGCGTTTGACCACGCGCATTTCGTCTTCGGATAACTGGCCGGTTTTCCATTGCTCGATGTCGCGCTGCATGTTCACTTCTTGCGGCATCCAGTGGTTTGCACACTGGGCGAGGTATTTTTCCCAGGCCCATTTGTGTTTGAATGGCACGAGCTGATTGACGTCGGTGGTGCCGTTGATGACGCGTTTGTCATCGGCGGTGATGCGCGGCGGAATGGCGTTGGTGGCCACTTTTGGTGCGGCAGGAATGGCGTTCGCCTGAGCTGGCGCGGGTGCGGCTGGGCGGTCGAGAACGTCATCGTCAAAACTGAGCATGGCTACTTTCCTTTTAATACATTTTGAATATGTGCTGGCAATGCTTATTGGCTGCCGAGCAGTTGTTGCTGAATATTGCTGGTGTCGGTGAGTTGATAGCGTTTTTGCAAATCAAACATATCGCGTTTGAATTCGTTGCTAAAAGTCACACTCGATTGAAAATTGATATTGAGGTTAAGGCTACCGAGGTAGCTGACCTCACCGGCACGAACGCTAAATTTTTGCTGTACGGGCACATTGAAATATTCGCTGGTATCAAAACCCAGCATCGAATTGCTGTGGCGAGACCAGCTTCCCGTAATATTGCTCACCGTGTATTCACCCGCAGGCAAACTCAGCAAGTACACTCGACCTGCGGGGCTAGGCTCGCTACCTGGTGCGTTAATGATGTCGGTCATGATCCGTGCATAGAGGTAATTGGCCCCTTGCGCGCCTTGCACAAATACCGTGGCGTCGCTGGTGTCACGGTCGAGTGATTGCAGGCTCATCGACATAAGCACCACGCCATTGCCTGGGATAGGTGCAATGCGGCCTTGAACAATCTGCTCGGCGGCCCGCTTTTGCCCTGTCATTGTGCTGCTACATGCGGCGAGCATCAGGACGAAAACCAGACTCAACATCCGTTTCATGTAAAGCCTCCGATTAGGCATTGAGCGCTTGGCTGATTTGATCTTGCCAGTGCGCTTTTTGGTCTGCGGTGAGCCAGCTCGCTTCAAAGCTATTGCGGATCAACTGCACAATCTCGTCTTGCGATAGATCGAGCGCTGCGCGACAGGCGAGTAAATTGGTGTTCAGATAACCACCAAAATACGCCGGATCATCCGAATTGACCATCGCACACAGACCTGCGGCCAGCAGCTCGCGTAGATTGTGCTCGGCCAAATCGTTCACCACACAGAGCTTCAGATTCGACAGCGGGCAAACGGTGAGCGGAATGCGCTCGGCGGCGAGCCGTTTCACGAGTTCCGCGTCTTCAGTACAGCGCACACCGTGATCAATGCGGCGCGATTTAAGCAAATCAAGCGCTTCCCAAATATAGCTGGCTGGCCCCTCTTCACCCGCATGCGCCACGGCGGGCAAACCCAGCTCGGCGCAACGCGCAAACAGGCGTGCAAATTTGCTGGGCGGGTGGCCCAATTCGCTGGAATCCAAACCCACACCGTCAATCTGCGCCAGATACGGCATCGCCTGCTCTAGCGTGGCAAAGCCGTCTTCCTCGCTCAAATGACGCAGGAAGCACATGATCAGCCTAAAGCTAATACCAAGTTGCGCCTCGCCGTCGAGCAAAGCGCGGCGGATGCCGTTGAATGACACGGCAAAATCAATGCCGCGCGCAGTATGCGTTTGCGGATCGTAAAAAATCTCGGTGTGAACGATATTGTCCGCTTTGGCGCGCAGTAAATACGCCCAAGTCAGATCGTAAAAATCCTGCTCGGTAATCAGCACCGACGCACCGGCGTAATACAGATCAAGGAAAGACTGCAATCTATCAAACTGATACGCCGCTCGCACCGCCTCGACATCGGCATACGGCAAAGCCACGCCATTGCGCGCAGCAAGCGCAAACATCATCTCAGGCTCGAGCGAGCCTTCGATGTGCAAATGCAGCTCGGTTTTAGGCAAGCGCGTGATCAGGGTATCGAGCGGGTGTTGGGGCACAATCATTCCTTAGTTTTAAGCAAAAACACGCTGGCAGCGTTAATCGGCCTCGCTGTACACCATGTACTATCATCGGCCTCATGCCTTGCCAGCGCGCTTTTGCGCCAATATATTCAATCGGGATCACCGATATTTAAGATGACTCGACGAACCATCTTAAATATCGGCGCCGCCATGCGGCACCGAGGTATATCAATACAAGCCAAACCCGGCATTATCTACAGACCTATACCCACATTAGCAGCAAGATGGTGGGTTACGTCCTTCGGCCTAACCCACCCTACGGCAGCGCCGCGATGATTGGGCTGGGGCTTTTATCCACGTGTAGCGAAAACCGCGGCGAGGAGAGAGACAAACAGTTTCACCGTTTGGCTCACGACGAAGCAAGGGCAGCGCGGAGCGCTTTTCGCCCGGGTCGCCTTTCTTTGCGTACTTACTTTGGCGAGGCAAAGAAAGTACGTCCCCCGCGGAAGGCGGCAACTCCAGTCAAGAGAACCGCTTCAAATTCAATTAGCCAATACTCTTCCATCTCGCGATATTTAAAATAACTGCCACAATCATTTTAAATATCGCTACCGAATAGCGGCAGCGATGGGTATCTCTTGCAAAAGCAATCAGCAGAACTAGGTCAAGCAAATACCTAATTAGGTATTTGCTTGAAGCCCATGATTACTGGCACGCCTCGCAATCTGGATTATCAATCGAGCAGAACTTCGCATCCGTCGCTGGCGTGCTATCCACCGCCGCCGCAGCCGTAATCACGGCTTGCGCTTGCGCTGCTGCATAGCCACCATCCACTGGCACCGCGTTCAACTCGCCACCACGACCGGTTGATTTCTCAGCCGCCGTTGCTGCCAGCGTGCGCAGGTAGTAAGTGGTTTTCAGGCCGCGCAACCAAGCGTGTTTGTACAACTCGTCCAGTTTCTTACCTGAGGCACCGGCCATGTAGATATTGAGCGATTGCGCTTGGTCGATCCATTTTTGACGACGTGAAGCCGCTTCCACCAACCATTTCGGATCCATCTCAAACGCAGTGGCGTACAGATCACGCAGGTCTTGCGGGATGCGATCGATTTGCGCCACTGAGCCGTCGAAGTATTTCAGATCCGACACCATGACTTCGTCCCACAGGCCGCGGGCTTTCAGGTCGCGCACCAAGTGCTCGTTGATCACGGTGAATTCACCTGACAAGTTCGATTTCACGAACAAGTTTTGGTAAGTCGGCTCGATACACGCATCCACGCCGACGATGTTTGAAATCGTAGCGGTTGGCGCAATCGCCAAGCAATTTGAGTTGCGCATACCGTAGGCGGCGATGCGGTCACGCAGCATCGTCCAATCCAGACGCGAGCTGCGATCCACTTCCAGGTAGCCGCCGCGCTCTTCTTCAAGCAGACGCAGTGAGTCTTGCGGCAAGATGCCACGATCCCACAAGCTGCCTTTGTAGCTGGCGTAAATGCCGCGCTCTTGCGCCAATTCGGTTGAAGCCCAGTAAGCGTGGTAAGCCACGGTTTCCATCGATACATCGGCAAATTCAACTGCGGCCTCTGATGCATATGGAATACGCAGCGCGTGCAAGCAGTCTTGGAAACCCATAATGCCCATACCGACTGGACGGTGTTTCAAGTTTGACGTACGCGCTTTGCGCACTGGGTAGAAGTTAATGTCGATCACGTTGTCGAGCATACGCATCGCTACTTTCACGGTGCGCGATAGTTTCTCAGCATCGAGTTCACCATTTTTCAGGTGGTTGTACAGATTGATCGAGCCCAAATTACATACGGCGATTTCTTCGTCGTTGGTATTGAGCGTGATCTCGGTGCACAAATTCGATGAATGAACGACACCAACGTGTTGCTGTGGGCTGCGGATATTGCATGGGTCTTTGAAAGTGATCCATGGGTGGCCCGTTTCAAACAACATCGTCAGCATTTTGCGCCACAGGCTTAAAGCGGGGATGGTTTTCGCCACGCGCATTTCACCACGCGCCGCTTTGGCTTCGTAGTTGGTGTAGGCAGTTTCGAAGGCTTTCCCCACTTTATCGTGCAGATCTGGCACTTCGGATGGGCTGAACAATGTCCAGTTAGCACCTTCCATGACGCGTTTCATAAACAGGTCAGGAATCCAGTTGGCCGAATTCATATCGTGCGTACGGCGACGGTCGTCACCGGTATTTTTACGCAACTCGAGGAATTCTTCGATGTCAGCGTGCCAAGTTTCCAGGTAAGCGCAGACTGCACCTTTGCGTTTACCACCTTGATTGACCGCCACGGCAGTGTCATTCACCACTTTCAGGAATGGCACTACGCCTTGAGATTTGCCATTGGTACCCTTGATGTGGCTACCCATGGCGCGCACGGAAGTCCAGTCATTACCCAAACCACCAGCAAATTTCGACAACAATGCGTTTTCTTTGAGTGCTTCGAAAATACCATCCAAATCATCAGGTACAGTCGTCAGGTAGCAGCTCGACATCTGGCTGTGACGCGTGCCCGAGTTAAACAGCGTTGGCGTTGATGACATAAAGTCAAAGCTCGACAACACGTTGTAGAACTCGATCGCGCGGTCTTCGCGATTGGTTTCATTCAGCGCCAAGCCCATGGCCACGCGCATAAAGAAGACCTGTGGCAACTCGATGCGGCGCTCGTTGATGTGCAGGAAGTAGCGGTCGTACAAAGTTTGCAGACCAAGGTAGCCAAACTGGTAATCACGGTTGTGATCCAAGGCAGCAGCCAATTTCGCCAAATCAAACTGACCCAGCTTTTCATCGAGCAACTCGGCTTCGATGCCTTTTTTGATGTAACGCGGGAAATAGCTCGCGTACACCGTTGCCATGTCTTCGTGGCTGGTTTCTTCACCTAGCACTTCACGACGTACGGTATTGAGCAGCAAACGTGCAGTCACCAGACCATAAGCAGGGTCGGTTTCGAGGAAGGTGCGTGCAGCCAAAATTGCTGATTTGCGAACTTCTTCTGCCGGAACACCGTCGTACAGATTTTTAAGTGTTTCAGCCAAAATCTGGTTTTGGTCGGTGTATTGCTCCAAGCCGCTACACGCCGAAGCGATCAGCGCTTTGAGTTTAGTCAGATCGAGCGGACGGCTGCTGCCATCTTCATACAACACATTAATTGCGTGCTGCTCAGCAGGCTCGGCTTCATGACGCGCAGCATCACGCTCACGTTGACGTTCGCTGCGATACAGTACATAGGCGCGCGCCACATCGTGCTCGCCCGAGCGCATCAGCGCCAATTCAACTTGGTCTTGGATGTCTTCAATGTGAATCGCACCGCCATCAGGCTTGCGGCGCATCAGCGCATTCACGACTGAATCAGTCAAATGAGAAACTTGCTCACGCACAGCCGCGCTAGAAGCGGCGTGGCTACCCTGTACCGCGATAAATGCTTTAGTTACGGCAACAGAGATTTTTGATGGCTCAAAAGGAACAACCGAGCCATTACGGCGAATAATTTTGTAATTAGCGTAATGCGCAGCATCGTGTGATGGTGTCTGGATATCAGTACTATCAGTGCGGCTAGTTGGGCTACTGTCGAGCGTGGCGTACATGCACGGTTCCTCAAAGCTTTGTGTATAAGTCTGTGTATAGTTTGTGAAGAAACACTACATCTTGTGTTCAGGTCACAGTGGTGACACAAATACTAGGGGAAAGTGGGGGGCTGGTGCAACTAGCACAGGCTGTGCTAGCAGATGAATGGTGAGGTAAAAAGCACAAACCCAAGCCAGGCTTGGGTTTGTGTGCTGTTGGACCATTAAACTTACATGACAGCGGGTTGCAAGATTGCAACATGCAGCACATACCAAGCAAGTGATGTAACTTTCTGCTCGACAAACAAAAAGGCGGCCAAGCCGCCTTTTTCATTACTCATTCAAAGACCGCATCTTAAAGCAGTCTATTTCATCTTAGTGGTGATGGCCGTGCTCGCCGTGAACGTGGCCATGAGCCAACTCTTCGGCAGTTGCTTCGCGAACGTTCGTTACTTTAGCGGCAAAACGAATTGTCATGCCAGCAAATGGGTGATTGCCATCTACTGTCACTTTATTGCCTTCAACTTCAGTCACGCGGAACAAGATTACTTCGCCTGTTTCAGGATCATCAGCTTCAAACATCATGCCCACTGCAACTTCAGGCGGGAAACCGTCTTTGTCTTCGTCACGAACCAATTCTGGCTCGAATTCGCCAAATGCGTCATCTGGTGACATCGTCACTTCCACCGCATCACCCACTGACTTGCCATGCAACGCTTCTTCAACCAGCGGCAGGATATTGTCATAACCGCCATGCAGGTAAGCAATCGGTTCTTCGGTTTTGTCGATTTGATTGCCTTCGGCGTCGTACATTTCATAAGTGAGTGTAACAACGGAATTTTTGGCGATTTGCATAGTGTTTATCCTAGCTGTTTTACAAGGTTCAAAATTTCGGCCGCATGGCCTTTGGGAACGACATGATAGAAAGCATGCCGAATCACACCCGATTTATCAATGACAAATGTCGAGCGTTCGATGCCATATCTTACCACGCCATGTGCTTCCCATTCGTGTATGGCGTGATAGAGGCGGCTAACCTCGCCTTCTGTATCGGATAAAAGGTCGAATGAAAGGCCTTGCTCATCGATAAAACTATCGTGGGCCAGACAGTCATCCGAACTCACCCCCAGAATAACGGTGTCATATTGCGAAAATGCGTCAGCACGGTCAGAGAACTCAACCGCCTCTAATATTCCGCCAGGCGTATGATCTTTGTTAAAAAAGTACAACACGACATTTTTTTTCGACTGAAAATCACTCAGCTGGATCATCTCCATCTGAGCATCGGGCAAAGAAAAATCAGGGGCTAATTCGCCTACATTGAGCATGGGGTCTCCAGTCGGTGCAATAATACGATTATTAGCTGACGCTAGCTTTGCCATTCAGACGCGGGAATCCACTTATATATAGAGCGCCCCAAATCCATTGGCTACACCTTGCGCCTTTCTTATTTTATTTATTTCTTTATAGCCACAAGCCATGCCTAAAACACCTTTCGATGTTGCACTGTTGGGTAATTTAACGCCCGAACAATTTTTGGCCGACTATTGGCAAAAAAAACCACTGCTCATTCGCCAAGCCTGGACTCATTTTCCAGAGCTGATCGATTTTGCGCGCTTATCTGAGTTTGCCCAGCGTGACGATGTCGAATCACGACTGATTGAGTTTCAGCATGGTCGCTGGAAGCTCGAAAACGGCCCATTTAGCCAACATCGTCTTAATCGCTTACCAGAAACGGATTGGACAATCCTGGTACAAAACGTCAATCATCTGGTGCCGCATATTGCGGACTTCTTATATCAATTTAATTTCCTGCCTTATACCCGCTTGGACGACGTCATGATTTCGTATGCGCCGCCCGGTGGTACGGTTGGCCCTCACTATGACTCCTACGATGTCTTTTTGTTGCAAGTGGGCGGACAAAAACGCTGGCAAATTTCCAGCGACGATGCGTCCGGCTTTATTGAAGATGCCCCTATCCGCGTACTGAAAGATTTCAACCCTGAGCAAGAGTGGATCTTAGAGCACGGCGATATGCTGTATCTGCCACCGAAATACGCCCATTACGGCGTAGCCCTTACCCCCGGGATGACGTACTCAGTTGGGTTCCGCGCCCCCAAAACACAAGAGGTCGCGACCAAATTTCTAGAGTTTTTGCAAGATGAAATCTGTCTTGAAGGCATGTACAGCGATCCTGACGCAAAAGCCACTGCGAGCCCAGCAAGAATCGACGAAGCCTTTGTCAGTCAAATCAGCAAAATGCTGCAGCAAGTCAAATGGAATGACGACATCGTGCGTCAATTTATTGGCCGCTATTTCTCCGAGCCCAAGCCTCACGTCTTTTTCGACCAAACTGAAGCGCCTCTGGAGTTTGATGACTTTGCCCAAGCCCTTGCGACACATGGCATTGTGCTTAATCTCAAAAGCCAGATGCTCTATAGCGATCAGCAGTTATATATCAATGGCGAAGAAGTTGAGTTTGAAGATGCAAGCGCTGAAGATATCGCCGCCCTGCAGCTATTAGCGAATGAACGCACCTTAGCTGCAGGGGAATACTCCGATGAACTCGTCGATTTACTCTATAGCTATCATGAATATGGATACCTCCAACCCATTACCCGATAAGCTTGCCCAGCCTTTTGATACCCGAGCAGGGTATCAGGCTGCGTTCAGCGCCATCATTAGTCAAGCTGGCCATACACTATTGATGTGTGAAAAGGATTTTGCCGAGATCGATTTGGGTTGCAAACGCAATTTTGACCTGCTGTGGGCGTTTTTCTCGCAACCCTCGCCAGGACGATTGCAACTCTTAATGCAAGACAGCGATTATCTCGGTCGACACTGCCCTCGCTTTATGCAGCTTTATGATCGCTTTACCCATTTAATCGAACTACGGGTAATTCCTGAACATTTACGCCAATGGCAAAAAGGCTGGGTCGTGAGCGATCACAAGAGCTATTTAATTCGTCACCATTACGACTGGTATCGCGGCGAATTAGCGAATGATCCGCAAATCGTTGCGCTGCTACGACAACAATTTGCCACACTTTGGGAACAATCCACTTCAAGTAATGCACTGCAACGCCTTGATTTATAAGGACGTACACTACGTTACACGGAGTAGCAGATTCCACTTCAATTTCAAGCCCTAAATGCGACCTAAACACTAGCAATTTGTCGGCATGGTGATTAGAATTCGCAGCGTTGGTTGTGAAGAAAGTCACAACGAAGTGAATTTAGGCGATCGGCAATTGCCGGTTACCGATAGTTAGTCAATCAAACTTAATCTTAAAGGATTTCAAAATGAAACAATCTCTGCTCGTTGCTGCTTTGTTGGCTGTTGCTTTGTCTGCTTGCGGTAAAAAAGAAGAGCCAGTTGAAGCTGCTTCTGCTGTAGTTGAAGCTTCTGCTCCAGCTGTTGAAGCTTCTGCTCCAGCTGCTGACGCTTCTGCTGCTTCTGCTGCTGTTGAAGCTCCAGCAGCTTCTGCTGCTTCTGAAGCTGCTGCTAAGTAATTCGGTTTTACCGAATACTGAAAAGCCGACCACAAGGTCGGCTTTTTGCATTTCTGGGGTAAAATAGCAGCCATCTCCCAACGATCTCCTTCCATGTCCATTCAAATCCTCCTCCCCCGCTGGATCATCCCAATTATTCCTCGCCACACCGTGTATAGCGACTATGCTCTGGTCATGAATGGCGAGCGCATTATTGCGCTTCAAGCCAAAGATGAGGCACTCGCAGCCTATCCACAAGCGACGATCACCGAGCTACCCGAGCATGCACTCTTGCCCGGGCTCGTCAATCTACACGCACATTCAGCCATGACCTTATTGCGCGGATTTGCTGATGACCTGCCGCTGATGCGTTGGCTCAATGAACACATCTGGCCAGCCGAAGGGATGCATGTGAGCGATGAATTTGTCTTCGATGGCTCCCAACTTGCCATCGCAGAAATGATTGCCGGCGGCACCACCAGCTGCAATGACATGTATTTTCATCACAGCGCAGTTGCACGCGCAGCGCTTGATGCAGGTTTTCGAATGACAATCGGCTGCTCGATTCTCGAGTTTCCAACTGCATTTGCCAGTAATGCCGACGATTACATCGGCAAAGCCCTGAAAAGTCGTGATGAATTTCTCGGCGAAACGCTTGTTAATTTTACCCTCGCACCACACGCGCCCTACACTGTCAGCGATACGACTTTTGGCCGCATCATTACGCTGGCCGATCAACTCAATCTCAGCATCCACTGCCACATTCACGAAACAACGGACGAAATCGCAGGCAGCCTCAAAGAATATGGAGTCCGCCCCTTAGAGCGCCTCGCCCAGTTGGGACTGCTTGATAGCCCGCTGATCGCAGCGCATATGGTGCACACCACCGACACTGAGATCGCCCTACTCACCCAAAAAGGCGTGCACATTGCGCACAATCCGGCCAGCAACCTCAAGCTCGCCTCAGGCTTTGCCCGCATTCACGATCAACTGGGCGCAGGCATCAACGTTGGTATCGGCACCGATGGTGCCGCCAGCAATAATAAGCTCGATATGTTCGCCGAAATGCGCCTCGCCGCCCTGCTCGCCAAAGGCCAGAGCGGCAACCCAGAAGCGATTCCTGCGTGGCAAGCATTGGAAATGGCCACGCTCAATGGCGCCATTGCATTAGGCCAGCTGGGACAAATTGGCAGCCTCGAAGTTGGCAAACAAGCCGACCTGATCGCAGTGAACCTTGCCGCATGCGGCACGCAACCATGTTACGATCCAGTATCGCATTTAGTTTATGCCGCAGACCGTAATCAGGTCAGCGACGTCTGGATTGCCGGTCGCGCCGTCTATCGTCAGCAGCAACACCAAACACTGAAGCTAGGCGAGATTGAATCCAAAACTCGTTACTGGCAACACAAAATCAAAGCAGGTATATCCTCAAAAGCCTTATAAGGATTAATGTTGTGACCAATACCCACGAAGAAAAAATTAATGTTGATGATGGCGAGATCGCCAAATTTTCAGCCCTCGCACACAAGTGGTGGGATAAAACCAGCGAATTCAAACCGCTGCATGAAATCAACCCGCTGCGCATTGGCTTTATTGATCAGCATGCTGGCATCAGCGGACTGAAAATCCTCGACGTTGGTTGCGGCGGCGGCATTTTGTCTGAAGGACTCGCCGAACGTGGCGCAGAGGTCACTGGCATCGATCTGGCGGAAAAATCACTCAAAGTCGCGCAACTGCATTTATTTGAATCGGGGCTCAAAGTCGATTACCGCAAAGTACCTGTCGAAGAACTTGCTGCTGCCGAGCCAGAAAGCTACGACGTCGTGACCTGCATGGAAATGCTCGAACACGTCCCCTCGCCCGCCAGCATTGTTGAAGCCTGCGCCCGCCTCGTTAAACCGGGCGGCTGGGTGTTTTTCTCGACACTCAATCGCAACGCCAAAGCGTATATGCTGGCCGTCGTGGGTGCGGAATATGTACTTAATATGCTGCCGCGCGGCACGCATGATTACGACAAATTCATCAAGCCATCCGAATTGGCCCGTATGACGCGCACCGTAGGGCTCGATACCGTCGCACTCACCGGCATGACATTTAATCCCCTGACGCAAGTGTATAAACTCACCGACGACACCGACGTGAACTACATCGTTGCCACGCGCAAAGGCTTATAAAATGATCAAAGCCGTATTATTTGATCTCGATGGCACACTGGCTGACACCGCACCCGATATGGGCGCGGCGCTCAATCGCCTACTCATCGAGGAAGGCGTTGCGCCCCGTTCGCTCGACGACATTCGCCCCGTCACCAGCCACGGCGCACGCGGCCTACTGGAACTTGGTTTCGGCATCGGACCGACGCACGCGCGGTTTAGCGAATTACGCGAACGTTTTCTTGACCTGTACGCCGAAAAAATCTGCGAAGGCACTACGCTGTTTGACGGCATCAGCGAACTTATCGAAGAAATTAACGCACGCGGCATGGCGTGGGGCATTATCACCAACAAGCCAATGCGCTTCACCGACCCGCTAGTGCAATTACTCCCCCTCCCTATAGCCCCACAGACCTGTGTTTCTGGTGATACGGTAGGTATACCCAAGCCAGATGCCAAACCTATGCTGCATGCAGCCGCCGAGCTGGGCATCGACCCGATTCATTGCCTGTATGTTGGTGACGCCGAGCGCGACATCGAAGCGGGTCGTCGCGTCGGCATGAAAACCGTCCTCGCCAATTACGGCTACATCAGCGACAGCGACGACACCGCTAGCTGGGGCGCGGACTTGAATATCAATCACCCACTCGAATTGCTAGTCCATTTAGGGTAAGCAAGGTATAATCGTCTCTCTTCACTTCGCATGAAGAACTCCGAACATGGGGGTGCCATGGTTTCGACAGGGGTTGCAAAGCGGATGAGGGCATGTCGGGGTCTCAGCTGCCCGTAAAAACAACTGAAAACATATAGTCGCAAACGACGAAACTTACGCTCTAGCTGCTTAAGCTAGACTCTGCACCGCAAGGCCCATCGGGCGGGTCGGGTAAAACCGGCAGCAGAGTCATTTAGATGGGATCGCTTTAAGTCGGGTTACTTGGCTTAGGGTTAAACTAAGGTGACTCGCTCTCTTCAAGCCTGCCCATCGGCGTGATTGAGAGTTAAAACCCAAATGATACGGCTAAACATGTAGAACTCACTGTAGAGTGCTTCTGGACGGGGGTTCAACTCCCCCCACCTCCACCAAACACTTGTTTCACAAAGCTTCAAGAAATCTCAAAACCCGCATAAAGCCTAGCTTTAGCGGGTTTTTTGTTATTCATATTGTTTCAAACAGTTTCACAAAAGCGCATCATTTTCCTGTCCCCTATCCTGTCCCCAGTCTATGCTTTAATAGATTCTCAACAAAAAGGGGACAGATATGTCACTCAACACTGGGGCAGATAATGAAAAACCGAGGAACCTGTTAACCGTTCTTGCCATTAAAAATGCAAAGGTTCCAGAGGGTAAAACTGAAACAACACTTTATGATGGAGATAGGCTCTACTTACTCATTACATCCACGCGCCAGCGTTGGTACTTCCGTTTTGGATTACAGGGAAAAATGTACAAACAATGGCTTGGTGAATACCCAAAAATTAACCTAAAAAAGGCTCGCGAACTACGCAATGCTTCTGCGGCCATGGTACTCGAGGGCAAAGATCCCCGAGTCGTCAAGCAGATCAGCAAGGCCAATGCAAAAGTCAGTACTGACGATACATTTGAAGCAATTAGCCATGAGTGGTTTGCGCGTGCAATGGCGCAAAAATCTAAAAGCCACAGAGACAGAACAATAAATCGCTTGGAAAGCGATATTTTTCCATGGCTAGGCAAGCGCAAAATTTCAACCATTGAGGCACCAGAATTACTTATTTGTCTGCGTCGTATCGAAGAACGTGGCGCTATTGAAACGGCTCACCGTGTTAGATGGTCATGCGGCAAAGTTTTTGCGTATGCCATTGCAACAGGCCGTGCAGTTAACAATCCTGCCGATACCTTAGCAAAAGCAGACGTATTGAAGTCCCCTACTTCTATTCCTTTCCCTACTATCACTGATCCAGTAAAAATCGGCGCTTTATTGCGTGCGATTGATAGCTTAGAGGCAGGCATAACCGTCAAATGCGCCACACAACTTGCGCCACTCGTATTTACTAGAATTGGTGAATTGAGAAAAGCGGAATGGACAGAAATTGATTTTGATCGCCAGCAGTGGCGTATTCCTGCAGAAAAAATGAAGAGCCGCGCGCCTCATATCGTTCCGCTGTCTAAACAAGCAATTGAAATACTCAAGACAATCCATCCTGTAAGCGGACACAGCCAATACGTATTTGAAGGAGGCCGCAGCAATGGCCGCCCAATGAGTGAAGCAGCTATAAATATTGCATTACGGCGTCTTGGCTACACCCAAGAAGAATTTACGGGACATAGTTTCCGCAAAATTGCCTCCACTCAACTGCATGAATCTCACTTATGGCACCACGACGCAATAGAACGTCAATTAGCACATGGTGAAAAAGACAGTGTTTCTGCAACATATAATCATGCTCAACACCTACCAGAACGGACCACGATGATGCAATGGTGGGCAGACTATCTTGATAAACTTAAAGCTGGTGGCGATGTAATAAACTTCCCTGCAAGAGCAGTCTAAATTTTGGCACAATGTTAGGTGACTTGATTCAGGGGTCAAATCACTTCGCATTAGTCCGTTGCATGCTTCAAGGGGCATCGCACAGGTCAGCTCGCGTACCAGGCTGTGTAAAAACGCCAAGACCGACGTGGGTCATTTCGCCTAACCAATTTGAATCACGCGCGTGTGATTTGAAGTAAACGTAAAACTTCATAAATAACACCACTGAAAACAGCAAATAAAAGGCCCTTCAGCCCTTCATTGCCACCAACATTGCTTGATTTCCCATTATGTTCATAACTCGCTTCATGTTATACGCGAGTATATGCAAACTCATCTCTGTACTGACGTGCTTCAAGGTCTTCATTAGGAAGTGCGTTGCCCCCATCCAGGCTTTTAGCGTACCAAAGGGGTGTTCAACGGTCTGCCGTCGAATGCGCATTGCATCTGGTTGCAATTCCAGCCGCTGCTGCGCTTTTTCCAGTACCGCCTCATGCTCCCAGCGACTCACGCGCCGATTATTACTCGGAGTACATTTGGTTTTGAGCGGGCAACGTGGGCAATCAGAACTCCAATACCGGCTCATATAGCGCCCAGCTTCCAGACTCACAAAACGATGAATTAGTCGGCTATTGCCTGGGCAGACATATTCATCGCGAACTGGGTCATAGTGGAATTCATCTTTGCCAAAGCGCCCATCGGCTTTCGCGCCTGAGGTTTGCGGCTTCGGCACCAAAACCATGATGCCCGCCTGTTCGCACGCCAGTATTTCATCACCGTTGTAATAACCCCGGTCAGCGACCACCTCTAGCGTTTCTTGTTCGAGCACTGCTTTGGCTTGTTGGGCCATATTGGCCAGCTGCGCGCGGTCATGCCCTTGATTGATGACTTGATGCGCAATAATTAAATGGTGCTTGGCATCAACAACGGTTTGCACGTTATATCCCACAACACCACTGCCACGGCCGCTGGTCGCCATGGAACGGGCATCTGGGTCGGTGAGTGAAATTTGTTTGTCTGGCGTCTTGGCGAGTTGAGCCTCGACCTCATCCAGGCGGGCCATCTGCGACTTTAGTCGCGCCAACTTGTCCTTCAAGCGAGCGACCTTGGCTTCTGCAATATCGGGCTGTTGCCGGTCTGCAATTTCCATCTCCCGCAGGTAACTTGCAATGTTCGCTTCGATTTGCTCCCGTTGCTTCGCGAGTTTGTTGCTGGTGTAGTTGCGGTCGCGATGATTAACGGCTTTGAACTTGCTGCCATCAATCGCCACAATGGCGTTGCTAAATAAACTGAGTTGTCGACATAGCTGAACAAACTGGCTGCAGACTTTGCAGATAGCAGGTCCATTATCTTTGCGGAAATTGGCGATGGTTTTAAAGTCGGGCATTAAGCGACCGGTGAGCCAAATCAGCTCTAGATTCCGGTGGGCTTCACGTTCCAAGCGACGGCTAGATTGGATTCTGTTGAGGTAACCGTAGATATACAGCTTGAGCATCGTGCTGGGATGGTAGGCTGGGCGGCCAGTGGCTTCTGGCTCAACCCCATCGAAACCGAGTGCCTTTAAATCCAGGTATTCTACAAACTGGTCAACGACCCGGACAGGGTTGTCTGCGCTGACATAATCTTCCAAGCATTCAGGCAACAGCAATGTTTGGGTTCTGCTTTCACCTGCAATGAATCTGGGCATAGAATCATCCTTGGCGGGGAGTTCCAAGAATTATACCGGTCGAGTGTTTATGTGTTTTTACACAGCCTGGTACCAAAACCAATCAGCATAGAACCAACAAACTACTACGAGATGTTGACGAGCAGATACTCTGGCTTTGAAAGTTTATTTGCACATTTGAACAATAAGGATCTCGGTAAACACACCTCACAAGCTGCAAATTAATAACAAACGAAACACTTCAACGGGTAATTTTCAAGCTTGTACTGTCAACAATCTTCGGTATGGAGTGTGAATTGCAGTTCAAATTGGACAGGCAATTAAAACACAATGATGAGCACCTAGAATTAGCGCATTATTAGCCAACCCCTGAAAGAACTTCACCTTCAATTAGTAGAGCCCTGACAATTGGAGATTGCTCAGCGCGCGCACGCGCACGCGCAATTAGGGCACAGCAGCCAGATTTCAACCCTAAATTCAAAATAAATATTTTTTTGTTTTTTTGCTACATAAAATCACTTTCAAAGATGAAAGACATCACCCACTTAACGTTGCGTACTAAGCCATACTATTTATCTAACTTACAAAAACCATAAATACTTAAAAAAATCTTAAAATAGCATGTACACAAATACGATAGCAATCGAGTCTAAGGCAAAGTCAACAGCACCAACAACTTCCTAAAAAATTATTATTTACTCAACAAAAACAGCCTAACCACGGGTAGATACTTAATCTAAAAATAGCAATTTAATAAATAAATCTATTTAAGTTTATTATCGTATTTATTCTATCCAGACAATGCCGATCGGCTCTCGACCAAGGGAACATTCTAGGGCTGGACGGCTGGTTTTTATTTCTTTCGATTTGTTGTACATTTTCCTGAGCAAGCAAGTTTTTGCTAAAAATCCGCACATCAGCTGATGTTGCAACTACACAAGGGAATATACAAATGAACATCAATCCATCAAAAAATGGCCGGATAATGCGTGTGAAAGAAGTAGCGCTGCGTGTTGGGGTTTCAAGATCGACAATTTATCGCATGTTACTCAAGGGAAAATTCCCTCCATCATTTGCTATATCACGGCGCTGTATAGGCTGGAGAGAGTCGGATATCGATGACTTCATCACTAAATTGTCGTTAAAAGATTTGGAATAGTCGATAGCCACCAAAGCCCAGATTTCATTCTGGGCTTTGGTGGCAAATTACTTGGCCGTTTAGACGACACTTAATTTTCGTGCTTGATCTACTCAATACAGAGGCGTATTTGTTAGAAAAAGCCAATTCGCCTGAGAGCAGCTTGCGGAGTAACCGGCGGTAGCCTTAAAGTCAATTGCCCACGTAATTTCCGTAAGGCATTTGGGTCCTCCACAACATCAACTGAAAACTCAATTGCTTCAATGAGTGCGGCTTTCAAACTTCGGATTGAGTCACACCGAGATGCTAACTCGCACAAGATGGCGTTATCGACTTTGCTATCGAAAAACTGCCCACACTCCATCTCTTCTAGCAGTGAGTGATAGAGCATTGAAGCAAGACGCTGTAACTCCGCTGCAGTTGGGGCTTCGGTTTTGAAAACACGCACCCTCGATAGCATTGGCGAGCTAATTCTCTCCAAGTCATTTGCTGTCAGCATAAAGCTGGCATGCTCCATGTTAATTGGGGTGGCCAAGAAATTGTCCATAAATTGCCGGCTATTTTGCTTCTCGAGTAGCATTAGCATTGCATCTGTGTAGTCCCCTTTTCCACTGGACATTGAGACCGTTTTATCTACTTCTTCAATCACAATCACTGGATTTGCGTACCGACAACCAGCCATGAATTTGGCGACGCGGCCTGCGTCAGCATTGTTCCATTGAGCAGAAGAGCCTTGGAATAGCATCCCATCAAAATTACCAGAAAGTTGGATGCACAACATGGGCACCTCCAGAATCCGGCACACCTCAGCGCAAAGCCACGATTTACCGTTGCCGGCCGGCCCGATGAGCAGCAAGTTACCTAAGTGCAATGGCGCATGGGTTGCCGCCTGATGTTTGATTCGCCTGAGGAGTACCTGAAAAAACTCATGGTGCTGTTTTTGTTGCTCGTAAAACTTCAATAAAGCGTAGTAATGATGATCGCTAGCGAGAATGAGTTGCTTCGGGTGTCCTAATTTGCCCAATTCAGCCGTTTTTTCTGGTCGATTGGTCCGCAGCTGAGCTTCCATTTGGATTTCCAGTTTTTGGGGATCGACCAAATTCACCATCCGTGCTGGCTGGACGTTAATTTGCTTCATGGTCGCGTTGTTGGCAGGCAGCGAAGCTGCCGGTAGATGCCAGCTGCTGACCTCATCATCGACGAGCAAGAGAACAGTGCTTGAGTTGAGGTATGGCCAGAGCTGTGCAAGAAACTCGGCATCGAGCCCAGCGAGGCAACACACTACAGGTTTAGTTCCTTCATTGGCTTCGCTTTTAACACATGGAGGCGAAATGGGTTCGCCATTCAGATCGCTGTTCCAATAGTAATTTAATCGGTTTTCGGCCAGGGTATATTCAAGCTGTAAGGCAACTTCTTCTGTGCACTCAAGTGGCAAATGCAGCAATAAAGGTCCCTGGGGGTGAACGCGCCATTCTTTGATAATTTGAGTCAGACTCGAAAACCAACTGGGGATCAAATCAAACTCATGTGTTTCAAATCCGCTATCGCAGCAATCTAGATCGTCATCCCCCCAATCTGGCGCAGGCGGACCGTCAAAGATGGAGCTCAACATTTCTGAATCATCAGCGGACCCTAACCGGAGGCCTTTTGGCCAGGGAGCAGTAATGCGAATCAGCTTATTCCGATCAAGTGTTGCGCCAGCTTGCCGTGACAAGTAGCCACGAAGTGCATAGTCAGGCAATTCCCGAAATAAGGGGTTCGCATGTGCAAAATAATAAGAGTCGCGCATTAGACACCTCCCTGTACGCTAAATACCGGGCAGTCAAATTCACTGTGGTGTGCACTTACCGTGCGACGAAGGATTGCGGAGATGTGGCTTCGCAATGATGTGATAGAATATTTTTGCATCGTTTTCTTTCCTGAGATAAATGTTGCAGAGATCGTCCTACTGGTTGGTAAGATCTCAACGGGCCCCATTGTGTTCAAGCACTTTGGGGCCTTTCTTTTTTATATTGAATTTAAGTCATCACACAACCAAATGACTACACAATGTAATCATTACATCATGTAGCTATTGCGTCAAGCGAATTTTGGCTACATTATGTAGTTATGACCAAAACACGCACACCTACCGCTCATATCGCTCCTTTTGGATTGCGCATGCAAAATGATTTGAGGGAAGCACTAGAAAGTGCCGCCAATATAAGCGGGCGATCACTCAACGCAGAAATTGTTGCGCGACTCCAATCTAGTCTTGAAAAAGCCCCAAACCAGCAGGCATCTGAGCTTGAGGCGATCCAATTGGCTGTTCGTGAAGCTGTCCGAGATGAACTGAAGGAAATACTGCCCAAGCCCAAGGCTAAATAATCGGGCGAAGAAAACAGGGAAGCAAAAGCAAGATCAGGGGGTGATTTTGCATTTCAAGCGATGGCAGACCAAACATTAAATTAGTTAGAACGGCAAGAACCGTTTTAAAAAGTCGCGGACTTTTTCTAAACGGGATTTTTTGGGTGTATAGCTGATGAGTGATTGGTAATACTCTTGATCAAGACCAATTAGCTTGCTATTGGTCTGAAAGCGGTCATAACATCCCTTGAGTAAGAGATAGGCATCATCGAGTGTTGCTGGGTACTCACCATTTAGCTGGCGCATCGCAGCACAAGTGAGAATAAGTTCGTACCACCAATATGTAGTATCCGAAGGCCCCATTGCGGATGGTTTATAGTTCACGAATTCATCAATCTGCTCATCCGTAATGTCAGGGTGAATGAGCTGCGCATCTTTTAAGAGTTTAATCTCGTACTCAGTAATCTGAAGCACGGCAAAAAGATCGTCGACCTGTATAAAATGCCTCACCGATTTTTTTTGCAATGATAACTCTTCAGTATTGTCCCTTGAAAAAAACACTCGAACCGGACTAGGTGACTCGCCGATGTTGGTGCGGCTAACTGAATAGAGAGTACCGACCGCAATGCCACCAAATAGCGAATAGTTGGGCCGAATACCCAAGTAGATGAACATATTCTGATTAATCATCAGACCTTGTTCTTCAAGCTGAGAAATGAATTTAGGGTGTTTCAAAGATGGCATAATGATATTGAACCTGATCGTTGATCCATTTCACTATCACTTTCGCAAATAATGAAAAGAATTGGCCCCACTCCCGAGGCCTAACACTGTTTATCGGCTACGGATCATTTGCAACACACGGAAATCCGGCGCGGGATCAACGATATGTTTCTGGCGATCGTTCAAGACAGGGTTGGCACTGCTTGAAGATTTCGACAAAGCGCGAGACGACCCCATGTTGCCGGTTAAGTTACGGGCAAACGCAAACTGCAAATTAGCCCAATCGTTATAGTCACTTAACACTCCAATCTGCCCATCATCATTAACGTCATAACTGTAATGAGTTTGATTTGTGCCGTTATTGTTCCAATCCAGATTCACCAGACCTCGGCCAATGCCAGTTTGCGTGTCGCTTAAATCCGCTTCATTCAAATTACCACCAGAGCCATCAGAAAAATTTAATGGCATATTAGCCGCACAAGGCCCATTTGAGTACGAGCATGGGTCAGTGTTATTTAATCGACCCAAGTAACGCTGACGGAAGCTATCTGAACCGCTACCTGTGCCATATAGTGAATACAGATAATTCATCACGCTTAAGTAGTTGGGCTTGTAATTAATGCCGTCACCACCGCCATGGTTTAGGCCGAGGTTGTGACCCAATTCATGCATGATGGTTGCCGCTTGCATATTCACCAATTGATTCAGGCCAGTACCCGCCGTGGTGACAAAACCCCAATTGCCCATGGTCAGCAACAAATCATTGCCACCTAATTCGGCCACGCCTGATGAGCCGGCAGAACCATCACTCAACTGAGAATTGGCCATCAGCAGGAAATGGAAGGTTTGCAATCGAGCAGCATCAAAATATTGAGCTTTGTAGGCATAAATGGTTGACTCAGGGCATGGCGAACCTGAACTACCCAGTCCGATACATTGAGCGTATGGCACGCTACGACCGCCGCCCAAATTAAAATCAGCTGGCGAGAAGTTGGGGTTAAACAAACCGCCCACGTCAAAGTGAATGGCAATACCATGTGGCGCAAAGGCATTCACCACTTGTTGCAATGCTTCTTTCCGTGGTAGAACACCGGGGTCAAGCGTCTTCATCCAGTTTACTTGAATGAATACATCTTTTTGGCCGGGGCGCGCGCCCATGTCGTAATAATTGATGCCACCAAACGTCTGGCCCGGTGCTTTGGCATAGGTTGGAATGCCGTCACCATCTTGGTCAATCGCGTTGGCGGGGACATCATTTTTACCCAATGGCGTGCTAAATGCCACCGAACGCCATACAGTGCCAGTGCCTACTGTGTTTTGGCCCGGTACGACATCACGAACCAGTGAGCGGCCATACTCAACTGCAGTCAATGCTTCAGCATTTGTTGCGCCCCATGCGCCAGCCGTGGTGGGGGTGTCAGTATTGCTACCAAAGCGAACCACATCCAATGTTTTACCACCGGATACCAATTCAATAAAACCCGAACTGCCCCAAGTTGGAATGTTGTCGCCATTGCGAATACGAGCCACTTGGCTTGACGAAGGAATGTTTGAATCCACATCGCCGGTTACCAATAGATAACCACCCGCAGGGATGACCGTATTGGCTGGCATGGTGAACGTAACAGGCGCAACCGCCTGTTGGTATGGGCTGCTGCGACCGCCTGCGGTAGCGCGTACGGTGACATCATTTAAGTTAACCGCTTGCCCGCTGGTGTTAAACACTTCAAACCATGCCACCCCGTTGGAATACACGTTACTTGAAACTTCGCTGATGACCAGCGAACCGCTTTGCGCAGGCGTAGATGGAATGGCTGTTGGCGTCGGTAATGGAATTTGTGTTGCCGCAGGAGAAGGCGACGCTGACACCGAAACAGTTGCTGTCGGCGTAGGAGCTGTCGTGCTTGAATTGGGGATTGAGGCGCTTCCACCGCCACCACCACCGCAAGCGACTAAAGCAATAGATAATATACAGATGCTCGGACGAATCATGATAAAACCCCAACGCTCATAACAATTAACTTGTAGTTTTGGCAGCCTTCATTCCCGATCAAAAAATCCAACGAGAAACTCAGGGCGCAGACGCGCTTGATATTCATGCATTAGAGATAAAAATGCGTGAGTTTTCTCAATCGGTCATTGATCGGATAACTCAATGTTTGAGCTTTAACGACCCAATCGAATGCGCTCGCAGCAGGAGTGCCAATTTCATGTGCAAACTGCTGGAGCACACCTTTGTATTCCGTGGTTTGGGTAATCTCAGTTTCAAGATTTTCGATTCGATATATGCCGAAGCTTAGAACGCTCAACAGCACCAATGTCGCAATCGAACTTCCCAACGTCATTGCGCTGAAAGTTGAATTAATATTCTGTTTTGCAACAGGCCCCCAAGGCCAAAGCACAGCGGCAAATGTGAGAACGCCAGCATAAAACCAAGCCGACTGCAGAACATTCCCAAAGATCTGCAAGCTACCGAGAATGAGGAGAACGAACACCCATTTCGGGATTGGTAACGCAGGGATACGAAGCCCGATTTTTTTGGTTAATGGCGTCCCCAGCAGCACAACCTTGCTGAGATATCTCAGTGATTTAAAGGTGTGTGTCATCGCACCAAGGCAGCTAAAAAACAGTGCCAATGCGGGTGCAATGATCGACTCCGCGGCATCATGTCCGTACTGCTTGAATTTGCCATGTTTGGCAAAATCGGACTCGACCGCATCAAACACTTCACCATCGCTAATCGCCTGAGTCATTTTTCGGTAGTTTTGCTGGTCTGCAGGATGCAAATTAAGCATTAAAGGCAAGATGGTCGATCTAAAGTAATTGTAATTTTCTGTAGGCTTTTCAGCACAAGTTGCAATTTGGACAGTACTTGCAAGTTCATACCCTAACTTGTTGTAGATCCATTGCTGAATCATCTCAGAGGCTACAAACTGCTTGAAATCTGATGTTCTTGGCGTCCCATGATTGTCTGTAAGCCATACCACCCCAATAGCCTTGGCAAATTCTTGTTGAAACACATTTTCGACATCACTTGGTTCCATCTCAATGTAGCGTCGCTGATCTGGGCTTAATCGCTTGAGCATTTCAGCGCGAACTTGGGGCTGAGCTCGATTCCACATTGCGTTATTATTCGGTGAAATTCCACGCTGTTGAAGTTGTCGTTTAGTTTGTGAGACAACCTGTTGACCGAACCGCCATTTTGCATCTTCGAGTTGCTTTACTTTAGGCGTGACCGCTGCCCCTTTCTGCTTAAATTGCGCGTACATTGTAGGCAAAGCATTACAGATCGGAATCCAGGCCTTATTGAACGAAGTTGCTTCGAGGTGCTGCTTATTGATGATAAAGGCATTACGCATTTCTCGTTTGTTTTCCAACCAGCCTTTTACTGTATTTTTCGGGTCTTCCAGATGCCAAAAGAACATTGGAAAAACCGACATAAAGGTTTTACCAGAGGGGGAATGTAGCGTTGCCGGATCAGTCGGAATGCCTTTTAAACTCGCTGTACCAGCAAATACATCCGCAACGACGCCTCGGACTAAAAATGCTTCATATAGCTTGGTATTTGTCTGCTCATCTTCGACAAAGGCATCCAGTAAGGCTTTCTCGCCAATATATGCGCACAAAATTCCTGCTAGTGCCGCGCAAATCAGTCCACTGCTTAATCTAAACCACTTCAGTTCTTTGACTGACGCGTAAACCATGACGCCAAAACAAATGAGCGCAAGGAGCAGCAATTCGTTCACTCGTCTAGGCAACAGAGCATGCCCGATATAGATCGACACAGTTGCAGCAAGAAACACGACACACAGAACTTTGCCAATGTCGTGCTCAATGAGCTGCAAGATATCGTCCTGATGCAATAAGATTGACCATGCAATCAAAGCCAAAGCACAACCAGAGATCAGCCGCCCCCAATGTTCTACCGAATCAATTAAAGGCTTGGCAGCATTTCCACCAATGACATCGATTACATTGGCATTGAACGCCAGTTCGACGGTCAGATAGCTAATGGTCAGCAGCACCATCAATAGGTAGTATCGACGCATCACAGATTGATTTGCGGAGGACATTTACGACTTCTTGTTCAGATCGATGACGACACCACGACTATTTACACGGGTGTTTTCAACGACTTTGATTTCTTCAAACTTAACCACTTTATTCACTTCTGACTTGCTTGAAGCCTTCGGCTTAGTGCTACTACCTGCAGCTTTCGTGGAATCGTCAATAGCGACAACAGGGGTTTCTACCTTCGTTTTTGGTTTTGACTTTTGTTTTGTGCTTCCCGCATTGCTTTTTCGATCATCATTAGCAGCCACTTTGGATGATTTCGATTCAGACTCCGGGGCGTCTTTTTGCAGTAACGCAGACTGACGTCCAAACTGAGAAATACTATTGGGATTGCTTGAAACCCAACCCACTAAAAGCGGATCACGTTCTTTTGGGTTCCAGGTGTAATAGCCGACATTCCCTTTTTCATCGCTAAAAGGACGGATCTCGACTTTTGCATCTCGGTCCGTTTTGATTAAAGTATCAACCGTGTACTTTGCACCATCGGCTTGTAATTTGAGTACCTGATACCGATCACTTGAACCATCGCGTACTTTCATGATGATGTGCCGCTCACCGCCAAACATCATGTCTTGTACGACTTCAGGGGGGCGTTTGGGATCAGCGAGTTGAGGCGGTAAATCAATGGCTTTCTCCTTGCGGTCTACCCCAGTAAACAACAGGACGATTTGACCATCAGGATCACAGCGATTGGGCTTGGTTTTTGCAATAGTGAGCGGAGAACTACCATTTTTGTAGTTCTGAATAACCTGATATTGACCACTCGTTATTTCGTTGGATAATTCATGCAAGGCTTTATCGAATTCGAACTTGCTTCGTACGCAATCGCTAGCGAGTGCATTTTTACCACTGCACAATAGCGTGGTAGAAATGAAAGAAGTCAGCGCACCACTCGCTGCGCAGGCATAACCTTGGGTTGAGGTATTGGCACAAGACACCAATAACGGGCTAAGTACGAAAAATGTCAAACAGTGGGTAGAGTACGAGCTCATCTTTGGTTCGCAAAATAGGGAGGAAGCAATGTGCAACTTCTCAGATTAAGTTATTGTGCTTTGCAGTATTTTTGAGTGAAATCGGCGCGTTTTGGCAGCGGAGCCCCCGTACCGACCTTTCGGCAGTCCTCATCAAATACTGTGACTTGTTTTTTTATCAGCAAGTTTTTTACATTACCAACACTGGCCTCTGAGAGGTCCCACAGCTCCGAGGCTTTGTATTCTTTACACTCTGCCAATATGGCAAACAGGCGATCACAATCACCTTTAGGCATCAATGCGCCATCAATTGGTTTAGTTTCTCCACAATGCTTCGCGATCCAGTAGTCAACTCCTGCTTTACCTTCGTTGCGCTCGGTACCTGCGGGCACGCGAGTCAAACATTGTTGCCACTCTTCCGCAGTCTTAGGTTTGGCCGCCCAGGCTGAGCTAGCCAAGAAAGTACTGATCAACACTAGTACTATTTTCTTCATGATTTATGCTCCACGACGTTGTATGACAATGGTGCCTGCCACTAAATCGTGGAAGGTTTGATTTTTTTTACTGAAACAAGCAACGATGTAGCCGATCAATAGAATGCAAGACAGAAAAGAGATCACAAGACGGAGAAATGACGTTCCAACTGAAATGATCTTGCCATCGACCGAGCAAATTTCTAAACCCACTAATTTCATGCCTAATGTGCCGCGAATGGATGGTGTAGCCATCATAATTGCCATGGCCGCGCAGACGATGATAGGGCCAAGGAGTGCACCAACCCCTAGCGTGCCAATGCCAACAACCAAATCAAATGCGAGGAAAATCAAGAAATCGATCAAGCCACCTAATAGCCTTCGGGAAATAGGCGCAATGACGATGGGCTGCTCATTCAGCACGGCCGTTTCAGAGGGATCAAGGCTCGCAAAAAATTGCGCGATAGGATTGGTTGCTGCAGTTTCATTGATGAGACCACGCACTGGGTGGACCCCTACTACACCAGCCTCGCTCATTTCAATCAGCACTGTTTCATTTAAAACAGGAGCCAATGTCCCCTTCCAGTGTGAAATCATAAATTGATGCGCTTCGCCTGCCGCATTAATAATGCCCTTCCCTTCATTCTGGTTGTAATGAATGATTGTGCCTTTTTCCATCACCTATAATCCTTGCAACGCAGTTTAAAATGAAGAAGTACCACCTGATTTATGAACGACTTAGCAGTTCGAATTTGAAATCAGGGTGAAGTCGCTTTGAGCTTCACACATTCACTTCATAATAACCTTGCCATGCGTTATACAACAACCACTTGGTTGTTTTGTGTCGCAAAGCTTCCACCATACTTGCCTGATGGACGCAAATAACAAACAAGCTTTCGCAGAACGACTGAAAATAGCACTACAGCGGAGTGCTCCGATGGTGCAAACGGGAACCCAGCTCGCCATTCAGTTTAATTTGCGTTATCACGGCGAATCCGTTTCACAACAAACTGCTCATAAATGGTTAAAAGGCTTAGCACGGCCAAATCCAGATAAGATTGAAATTCTTGCTTCTTGGCTGGATGTCTCACCACATTGGTTACGATTTGGCGACGCAGATGACAGCAAAGTGGTTTGTCTTGAGCCCACGTCAGAGTTAGGCGAAATTGCTCCGACGGAAAAAAACCTGATTCTTCACTACCGATTGATGACTGATCAACAGCAGGCCATCATCCAAAATCTAATCAATGAGTTTTCGATTCGGCGAATTGTTTGGCCCAAAAAATCTTTGAATGATGACGAAGAATAACCTTCGAATCTAATGGTATTCACTTGAGTTCTGACACGTAAATTTGCCAACGCCCCACCTAACTTTTGGTCTGCGATGAACTTCTCTACGGAACGACATCTGAGTGGTAAATACTTACGGCATGCAGACTTTTGTTTATTAATGAGGAAGGCATCTCGGGGGTTGGAATTCGAGATGGCGATGAACGCGGCCTTAACCAGTTGGAAGATGATCCATCTAATCAGCAAGCGCAAGACTGTCGGCTTCGTTTTATTAAGCGGACATATTGCAAGTTAAGTCAGGCGTCTCTAGTTCGGCCAAAGCCGCCAGTCACAATCTATTGTTGTTGGCACAAAATCATTGTGCCACTACAACTACTACCAATTGGTCATCGATGAGAGAACAGAACAAGTATAAGATTTAGCTTTTATTACGCTCTTTGCTATGCACATAAAGGCATTTTTCCCAGCTGTTACACCAATACAATTTAAAGAATGTATAGTCGGCTCTATAGGAGCAGCGCTTGGCTTAATTGGCACTGCGATGCTATGCCAATGGTTTTTTGGTTTACACAGCCATTGGTTAATTGCTCCAATTGGGGCATCAGCGGTATTACTTTTTGCTGCACCAGCTAGCCCTTTAGCGCAACCGTGGTCAATTATAGTAGGTAATGTACTCTCTGCTGTAGCTGGAGTACTCTGCGCAAATCTCATTGGTCATACGGCATTGGCTGCGGGAATTGCAGTTATGCTGGCAATTGCGGTCATGTTACTCACCCGTAGTCTGCACCCGCCGGGTGGTGCTGTGGCGCTGACTGCAGTCATTGGCGGCTCACAGATCAGCGATCTGGGCTATCTATTTGTGGTTGTGCCCGTTGCGATCAATTCGCTGCTCATTTTGCTGATTGCGCTGATTTACAGCCATCTGGCCAGCCGCCGTTACCCCAATTACACCCCACCGGTGACAACACATCATACGAATGATCCCTCGCCCAGCCAAAGAGTTGGCACCAGTGCAGAAGATATCAAATATGCGCTGGCACATCAGGAACAATTGCTCGATATTAGCTCGCAGGATTTGCAGCATGTCTTGCATGATGCGCAACAGCATGCGTTACAGCTCAAAATAGGTGCTTTGCGCTGTGATGCTGTGATGTCGAGATCGGTCGTCACGGTAACGCCGGAAAGCAGCTATGCCGAGGCTTGGCAAAAACTCTCTCATCATCGCGTCAAAGCACTCCCCGTCAGCAACAGTCAATCGCAGTTACTGGGCATTGTGACCTTACACGATCTGGTAATTGACCCACCCAGCGCGCAACCACGCGCCGCTTTTACTATGAACACGCCGATTGCCGAGATCATGAATACCCAAATTCATACCGCCAGACCCGAGCAATCCTTGCTGGAGCTGGCGGAATTATTTGCCGATGGCGGCTTACATCATCTGCCGGTGGTTGATGCAGATCGACTGGTCGGGATCATTACCCAGTCGGATATGGTCGCGGCATTGTTGCAATGCTTGTTGTCAGCCAAAATTGAAACCAACTAATGGGTGCCCGAACAAAAACCGCAGCACGGTGCACCGACTTTCTCATCGCGGATTTTATGAATCTGCCAGCGCCATAAATCTGGCCCATCTTGCAGATATTCCCAGCGATAACTTTGGCTGTATTTTTTTTCAAACAGCGCCTGCAAGCGCATCGGACGCTGCTCGGCACTGAGCTCAAGACACTCGCCGACGGCTAATTGCTCAAAGCCTTGAAACAGCTGTTGCTCGGTTTCGGCGAGCCGAGCCAGATCAAATACAGACATCGTGTCCTCCCACATTAATTAGTCAACCTGTTTTGCAATGCTGCCAGCAGCGCCGGATCGGGCTCGACCGAAAGCGTGACGCTGGCCTTGACCACCTGCCCTTGCTGATCCAGCACGACAAAACGTGTGTTGTGGTTGATTTCGCCGTTGGCACCGCGGCGATATTTCACGCCCAGCGTAGCGGCCAGCTGGCGTGTGTGCGCGTCGTTATCACTGACTACCAGCCGATACACACGCTCGTCCATCTCATGGACTTTAGCCAAGGCCGCCAGACTTTTCGCCGTATCTACACCGGGATTCAAACTCACCAGCACCGCTTGCACCGCGCCGCGTTGCGCTGCTGGCAACTGCGTGATCGTCCGTTTGACGTTTTCCAGCACGATCGGGCAGGAAATATTGCAATCACCATAAAACATCGTGATCAGCGTCGCTTTCTTCCCCGCCTGCCCCAGCTTAAACGGCTGATTGGTTTGATCGGTCAATGGCACGGCCAGTTGAAACAATGATTCGCCACTCACGGCCGCTGCCGCGCTGGCAGCATGCTGATGTTCTTCGCACGCCGGTACGGCGCTGATGGCGCCGAGCAAAAGCATGGCAAGTATCGCTTTCATTTTCTTATCCTCAGTGACTCATTGAGCCGGTTTGACGCAGCGGAACCCCAGACTGCCGACACTATCCTGTCCATTTAACGCCGCCAGCAAGGCAATGCGCATCAACACGGCGTAGTTTTCCTTGTCACCTAAACTGAGCGACGCGGCGCCACAGGTTTCCAATATTTTCTGTTCACCCTGCGCACGGCTGTCGACGGTGACAAACAGACCATTAAAATCATCGACCCATTCCCAGATCAGTTGGTGCAGATCGTAAACGCCGTAAATATTGGCCGGATGCAGCCCGACATCGGGCAAACGCTCGACGCTGGGTTTTTCGTACCAGCCCAGAATTTGCGCCCGCCAGGCCGGATCAATGCGCGCGTCTTTACGGTTGGCATCGGCCGCGGCGGCAAATTCCCATTGCGTCCAGCTTGGCAAACTTGCGCCTTCGCTGGCGCAATATGCACTGGCAGCAAACCAACTTACCTGCGTCACCGGTGCATTCGCGGCATGCGGCGCAAAATCAGTGGCACTGCGCCACTGATTGAGATAACTGGCGGTGGCATAGAGCGTGGGCGCTTTACCGCGCTGCCATGCGGGGTTTGTAACGACAAAGCGCAGAAACTCCGCATTGGTGACCGGTTTACTGCGCATCTGGTATGCCGCGACAGGCACGGTCTCGCCATCCAGCGGCAAGGCCGTGCGCAGTGTGCCGCCTGCGATCGGGACGTAGTCGGCAGCGTGGAGACACCCTAGTACGAACGCGAAACAGACGGCTGCGGTTTTCATTTTGCTGCCCGCAGTTTTTTCACTTGATCGACCTTGAACATCGCCTTGCCGCCGTTGAGCGCGACGCTGACATAATTGAGCACATCGCTCATTTCTTGATCAGTGAGGGTTTGTGCCGGCATTGCCGAGTTAAATTTCTGGCCGTTCACCGTCACTTCGCCAGTCAAGCCATGATCAAGAATTTTGACCAAAGCGGCAGGCGTAGCTTTTTTAAAGTAATCCGATTGCTTGAGCGGTGGAAAAGCCCCCGGCAAGCCCGCACCGTCCGCCATATGGCACGATGCACAGACCTGTTGGAAAACCGCTTTGCCCGCATCCAGTTCTGCTGCTGAGGCCGTGCTAGCGATTAAGGCTAAAGCCAAACACATAGAGAAACGCATTTTCGTACTCCTCGATGGGTATATGTCTGAAATCTATTTAATTAATGATCTTCAGCCATATACCTTTAATATTAATGTTCAGCCTTAGCTGCCGCCGCTTTGCTGTAAATCTCTGGATGCTCTTCACCACTCACGCTCATAATACCGATCGCCCCTTTATGGAAAGCGCGGCTGAGCGCATGATCAACCAGCGTCAGATTGCCCGGCACCTTGGGCACAAACTCGACGATGGTCGAGCCGCCCGGAGGCACGGTCGTGGTTTGCACCTGTTCTTGGTATTTCAGGCCACCCTCGGTGTAAACCTTGTCAAAAATCGCACCGATGACGTGGAAATTGGAAGCGACGTTCGGCCCGCCGGAGCCAAAATACAAACGCACTTTGTCGCCCACATTGGCGGTCAGCGCGTTTTTGCCGGTCAGCGAATTGCTCGCGCCGTTAAATAAGATGTAGCTGGCGTTTTCGTCGATTGAGCGTTGCATATCAAACGGTTGCAGCCCGCCCGCACCAAACGCGCCCGGTGTATAAAAATCGCCCTGCATCACGTAATACTCTTTATCAACCGGCGCCATGCCCGCTTCGGGCTCAACCAGAATCATGCCGTACATGCCGTTGGCGATATGCATCGCGACGGGTGCGGTCGCACAGTGATACACATACAGACCCGGGTTCAGGGCTTTGAAGGTAAACGTTGCATCTTTGCCCGGCGCAATCAGCGTTTGTGGTGCGCCGCCACCGGGGCCAGAAACCGCGTGCAGATCGATGTTATGCGGCACTTTGCTGGTCGGCAGATTTTTCAGATGCAGCTCAACCGTATCGCCCTGACGCACCCGGATCATTTTGCCCGGCACCGTGCCACCAAAAGTCCAGAACATGTATTTCGTGCCCGGCGTGATTTCGCGAATCACTTCTTCGGTGGTCAGATTAACGATGACTTTGGCCGGTGTTTTGCGCACAATCGGCGCTGGCACCATGGGTGGCGCGGTCAATTCGGCCGTTTCGACTGGCAAATCTGCGGCGGCATCCGCCCAGGCCCCCATCGCCCCCAAACTGCCCATGGCCACCAGCAAGGTGGTCATCACCGCACGGTGTAATCGCGGTTGAAACTGTAATTTCGACATCACATCATCTCCTGTTAACACGCTTGTGTGATGTTATGTTGTAACTAATATACATATTAAATATTGATCAAAATCAACATGTATTTAATATACACATTAAAGTTACCGCTCCTACAACATCCACGCTCCAGCCCAATAAAAACGGCGCTAAAAGCGCCGTGATGGTTTGAAATCATTGATGTTTTTTTACGTCAACAGCGCTTTATTGCCCGCTGCAACCACAACCGCCACTACCGCAACCTTCACTGGCCGCAGTCTCGGCCACTTTCAGCGGCACAATCGCAAAATCAATGACGACGGCTTCATGATCACGTTGCACATAGCGCGCAACAACTTGCCCTTGATAGCGTTGCTCGATCTGCGCCAGCAGCGGCAATGGATCATGATCGTTCACAAAACGCATCGTTTCGCCCTCAGACAGCGATTCGAGCGCGCCGAAAATTGCCGCATGCCGAAAACGTTTGGCAACGCCGCGCGCATCAAAACCATACACGCCATCCAGAGTTAAATGAGAACTTGCACAAGAAGACATCTTAAATTCCTTTGTTAACAGGTATATGGCCAGGCACTATATTTTGCATAGCGTCTGACCACATACCTAATACACACATCAAGCTTTATTTTTTGCCAATTGGCCATCAAGCACTGGCACGGTTTTAGCTTTACCAAGCAGGCGCAGCGCAAACACTGCCAGATACAACACACCCGCCGCAAACACGATGTCACCCGGAACGCGCAGCCACACCAGCGTTTCCATCACGGATGAGTGAATGATTTCAGCCGAGCGTGCATACCACAGACCATGCTCAACACTCGCCGCAGCCTGGTAAATACCAGCAGGCAGCAAGGACATGAACACCATCATGAAGAGACCAATATTCATGCTCCAGAATGCCGGTTTCAGCAGGCCATCATTCCATTTCGCTGCAGGTGCAAGACCACGCAGGCAGAACAGCATCAGACCAATCCCCAGCATGCCGTACACCCCGAACAGCGCAGCGTGACCATGCGCAGCGGTCATATTCAGACCTTGCACGTAGTACAGCGCAATCGGTGGATTAATTGCAAAACCGAGCAGACCAGCACCGACGGTGTTCCAGAAACCTACCGCGACAAAGCACATAATCGACCAGCGATATTTTGCAACCCACGGTGCAGCTTGTGTGTGGCGATAAGTGTGATACGCCTCAGCAGCAATCAGCGCCAGCGGCACGACTTCGAGTGCCGAGAACATCGCGCCAACGGCAATGACCGAAGTCGGTGAACCGGTGAAATACAGGTGATGCAAAGTACCCAGAATGCCGCCGAACAAAAAGACGATGGTTTCCAGCACAATCGCACGATTCGCAGAAGCAGTCCGGATCAGACCCAGACGGCTGAGCAGCAAGGCGATCACTGCGGTGGCGAATACTTCAAAGAAGCCTTCCACCCACAGGTGAACCAACCACCAACGCCAGTATTCGATCATCGCGTAGTGGGTTTTTTGGCCCCAAACCAGCGACGAGGCGTAGAACAGACCAATACAGACCGCAGAAATAAACACCATCGCGATCAGGCCCTGGCTCTCGGACGGTTTACGCAGCGCAGGCCACAGACCACGGCCGAGCAAGGTTGCCCAGATCAGCAGGCCAATAAACAGTAGAATCTGCCACACGCGACCCATACTGGTGTATTCCAGCCCCTGATTACCGAGCCAGAAGCTGTAATTGGTCCCCAGGCGTTGCATCGTGCCGATCCAACCCGTAGCAATCGAGCCAACGACAATCAGGAGCAAGGCATAAAACAGCGCATCGGTGCCCAGCTTTTGAAACTTCGGCTCTTTACCACCGAGCACCGGCGAGAGGAACAGACCCGTCGCCAACCATGCTGTTGCAATCCACAGCACGCCCAACTGAGTATGAATCGTGCGGCTAACGGTAAATGGCAAGGCTTCAGCCAGCGGAATCCCAAAGAAACTGCCGCCTTCCACCTGATAATGCGCCGAGATAATCCCCATGCCGACTTGTGCCAGCAGCAAGCCGATTACGACATAGAAATACTTGAACGTGGCCTTCATCGATGGCGTCAATTGCAGCGCAATCAACGGGTCTTTATCCGGGCAAACGGCAGGCTCTTCTTCCCGCTGCATATTGTGAAACAGCACCATCGCCGCAATGCCGCCGATCAGCAAAATAATGCTGGCGATCGACCACAAGCTCGTTCCCGTCGTTGGCGTATTTTCAATCAAGGGTTCGTGCGGCCAGTTGCTGGTGTACGACAGATGATGCTCACCCGGACGATTGGTGCCCGCTGCCCACGCTGACCAGAAGAAGAACGCTGGCAGCGCTTTCAAATCGTCAGCATCTTTGATTGAGCCAGAGATCATTGCATACTGGGTACGCAATTTATCCTGCGCCGGATCGGTGCCAAACAGGCTTTCATAATGCTGCGCGACTTGTTGCATCGCCAGCGCGCGATCAGCCTGAATCGTCACCGTATCTTTGGCGGCGTCGTAGGTGTTGGTACGCATTACCGACACCACGCGCACATCGATCGGCGCCTGCTCTTCCCGATTCAGTTGTTCATAATTTTTATGATATTGCTGTTGCGCCCAGATATTACGTAGCGCGAGTACTTCGCGATGCAGCCAGTCGGCTGACCAATCCGGCGCCACATAGCTGCCATGCCCCCAGACTGAACCCATTTGCTGGCCGCCTGCAGACAGCCAGGCTTCCTGACCGCGCTGAATTTGCTCGGCGGTATACAGCACTTTGCCATTGCTGTTGACGATTTGCTGCGGAATCGGTGGTTTGTCGAGATAGATTTCCCTGCCTATCCAGCCTAAGGCGGCAAAAGACAGGAAAAACACAATCGCAAGCCAGCGCCAAAGCGTGCGCGTTTTTTGCATGATAGTTCTCCGTTGAGGGTGAAATGGGATGTCAAGTCCAATAAGTTACATATTACATGCAACTTTTATGAATATGCAAATTATATACATATTAAAGGCTAATTATTGCGCACAACATCGGTAACGGAGTTCATAGGCCAAGGAAAATATGATCAAAAAAAGTAGGTATATCTCTAAAGCTATTTTAAATAGGAATCTATAGAGACATACCTAATGGTGTATTTTGGAGAAGAATGTCAGGGACGAAAACCCGTAGGGTGAAGTTCGATGGCAAAGACCGCCCCCAACTCGACCGGATTACTGATCAGATCAGCCAGCGTGTAACGATCGAGCACAGCATATAGCGCCTGCAGCGCTTCATTTAGGATGAATTTGAGTCGACAGACGCTGGCGATATTGCAGCTATTGTTTTCACGGTCAAAACACTCGACCATTGGGCTGTCTTCTTCGCTCAGTCGTACCAAAGCACCAATATTGATCGCCGATGGTGGGCGCGATAAGAGCATGCCACCACCCTTACCACGCATCGTGTCGATAAAGCCTTGTCGCGACAGAAAATTAACGACCTTCATCAAATGATTATCCGAAATGCCGTACGCTTGGGCGATTTCGCTGCGCGTCACCACTCCGCCATCTTTCATTGCCACATAAATCAGTGTACGCAAACAGTAATCGGTAAAGACATTCAGGCGCATATACTGGTATCCTTTTCATAACACGCATTTTTAATACATATTACCTCAGAATGGGTAGTGTGCAATGGGAGTTTGTACTGATGTTGCCTCTACCTCTAAAGAAAATGCCTGACTGATATCAAATCAGCATAACGAAAAGCTGCATAGGCTGTTGGAATTATCTAAAGGAGTACCAGCGATGAGCATCACCACCGCATTACAACAACAGCATCGCCAGTGCGATGAATTTCTGGCGCAAGCTGAAAGTGCGGCCCGTGCTGCACAATGGGGTGATTGTGTGACAGCGACGCAAGTGTTTTGCCAAATGACCGAGGCGCATTTTGCGCTGGAGGAAGAATCGCTGTTTCCTGCTTTCGAGCAGGCCACCGGCATGAGTGGTGGGCCAACGCAGGTGATGCGCGGCGAACATGCGCAGGCCCGCGATCTGATGCAGGGCTTGCAAGATGCGGCGCAAAACTGGGATGCCGATGATTTCATCGGCTGCGCCGAAACCTTGTTGATTCTGCTCCAACAACACAATATGAAAGAGGAAAATATCCTCTATCCGATGTGTGATCGCAGCATCCCCGAATTTGCCGAGCGGATTGCGTAAGCCATGGCCAATCTCAAGCTGGACTTACGCGGCCTTGCGCCACCCGAACCGATAGAGCGGATTTTGCATTGGCTCGACGCAGCCATCGCGGGCGAAACCCTCCTTGCGCATCTGCCCCACACCCCTTACCCGCTGTACGATCATTTACGCATGCGTCCCTGCCACTGGGACTGTGCTGCGCATGCCGATGGTTCGGCGATACTGACCCTGCATCGAGACTGAACGATGTTCCAGCCTGAATTTAGCTTGCCCGTCGCACTACCGCTGCGTTTTTTTCGTACCGCGCCAATCTGGCTGGCGCTGGTGGCACTACTGGCTTTCGGTCTGGATGAGAGCGACTGGCAGCAGCGGTTTTCACCCGCCATGTTGGCATTAACCCACCTGCTGATGCTGGGCTTTGTGGGCAATATCATGATCGGCGCGCTACTACAGGTCAGCGCCGTGCTGGCCGGGGTAAAGGCGACAAATCCGGTTTTCTGGGGGCAGTTATTGTGGCTAGCCTTGCAAGGTGGAGCCGCACTGCTAGCAGCCGGTTTGTGGCATATGCAGCCGATCTGGCTACAGGCCGCGGCAGTGATCTTATTCACCAGCCTGGGTGGCTTGGCGCTGTGGCTGCTGATCGCGCTATGGCGCAGTGGCGTTGCGACACCCTTGCGCTGGGCGATTGTGGGTTTGGGCTTGACCGCACTCAGCGGCGTACTGTTAGTTAGCTTGCTCAGTACGGGCTGGCCCGCTATCGCGCTCAATGATTTGTTGCGCGCGCATATAGCGTTAGGCAGCATCGCCTGGGTTGTCGGGCTGATTATCGCTGTCGCCTTTACCGTCGTACCGATGTTTCTGGTCGCGCCAGCGTGGCCAAGTCGTTTAAATTGCTATTTATCGCTGGCCTTGCTGGCGACAGTATTGGCGGCTGCGCTTGATGCCCGCTTGCTGATGCTACTGGCACTTCCCGTACTAAGTTGGTTGCTGGCGCTACTGAAACTGCTTCGACACAGCCAGCGCCGCGCCGATCCTGCGCGCTATTTATGGGGCTGGGGCGGTTTCAACCTATTACTAGTGACGGTACTAATCCCATGGATGGATCAATGGTCCTCGCTCTTGAGCACGCCATCACAAGCGCCCATTATGCTCGCTGCTTATTTTCTGTTCGCGGGCGTCCTCCCGATTATCACCGCCATGCTGGCCAAAATTATACCCTTTCTGCTCTGGATGGATTTCAGACTGAAAATCAAAAGCGGTGGTGGCTTGCGGCATATGGGGCAACTCTTTCCCGAACGCTGGCTAAAAAAGCTGGCCTATCTATGCTTCAGCATGGGTATATCTTTCTTCCCTTTGTATTTATTAGCCTTTAAGTCAATACCTATCATTTTAATAATTTATGCAGTTGCCTTAAGCTATTGCATAGAATCAGCCTTGAGCATTCAGAATAAAGCTAAGATCCTTCAGTCTTAGCGCAAATTCTCAGTAGGGTCTAAATTATTTAGTAGAGGTAGGGAGGTTCAGTTGGAGCACATCAGTGACAGCTAAGGCCGAGTAGCTCAGCTGAAAAACTAAAATAATGAAGGCCGCAACAAGCTGGTTAGCGGCCTTTCGTTTCTCATGCTTTGGCATCGACAGATCGGCCTAAGCGGTCACCGATGTGCTTCTACAACCACATCAATCATCTTACTTTTGCGTCAGAATCTGAGTGGGCAGACAATGAGCTGTCAGGTGACGGTAGTCGGCCAGAAGCGGTCATCCCCTAATATCTCATTTACAAAACGTGTATATGAAACTACGGCAAGAACTTACTCCTCCTCCGCTCGATGAGTCGCTTGTGGCTCGTCTCGCTGAATTGGCAGATGCCATTGACGGCAATTCAAGCGAGATGCTGCGTTCTGAGTTCAATAGGCTTGCAGGTACAGCATTGCCAGTGAGTGCTTTTCAAGGGATTTACGGAAGCGAAAACCACGCCAACTTTGTGCGGAGGGTTCTACGAAAACAACAAATCAAGGCAGTGCCCGATGTTACTCGAGAAGAGCTTATCGAAATTGTCCGACGCGCAATGAAACCCGATAGGACTGGGTTGCATGAGGCATATATGGCCATATTGGATTGCAACGTGCCGCGGCCACACGCATCGAATCTGCTTTTCTATCCAGTCGACTACGAACACAGTAGCAACACATGGGGCGGCGGCAAACCGATGAGCGACTATGACCCAAGCCCAGAGCAAATCGTCGACTGGGCTCTTGATATGACCTCTAATCTGCGGTGAATGGCTGGAGATGAGAGGCAGCTAAGGGTCGGGTTGAGCCACTCAAGCTCAGCTGACGCATGACCAGGTGGCGGCAGGCTGTGAGGCAGAAGTCGAGCCACAGCTGCCACCCAAAACTACAACGCCTGCAACACTAAGAAAATTAGAGCAGCAACTCCAAGGGCTAACGAATAAAGAACCCTAATCCAGAAAATAAATGGGTTCTTATTCAGATAGATTAGAGGTCCACGCAGCGTTGTAGTTTTTGTATCAAGTGCAGCAACAACATCTAGCACTACTAAAGGTAGAAGAATAAGCGCAGCAGTAATTTTCAGCTCTCTGGAGTAGTACCAGCCGAAATCCTTTGTGACAACCGAAGCCAGCCAGAATATTGTACAAACAATAACAAGCGGCACTATAAAACGGTCGTATTGCTGTCTAGTTCTCATTGAGACCACTTCAAAACAAGTTTCGTTACCTAGCCGACGAATGCCGGTGTCGACCCATAACAGCCGCTGAAAACTAAGCGAGATTATGCTTCGGTGTCATGTTGTTTTCTAAATTGACGCTCCGAAAAGAGCCAAATTATGAGTCCAAATAGCCCGCCAGCAAGACTCCAAAGGATAATCTGAGGAACAAAATATGCGAGAGTTGGTTGAATATGACGTGTAAGAACAGGAAGGCATGACATTCCAAGGAACATCGGTAATCCCCACCCCAAAATCCCTCGAACCAAAATAAAATTCCATCTCCCTTTTGTTCTCGTTATTGCCCAGTTGTTTCTTAGTTTTGCACTAGCAGACAAGGTTTTTGATGTCGCCCTAGGATCTAAGCGCCATTCTTGCGGCACGTTAGAATACATGAAAGTCTCGCAGACTTTGGCGGATGGCCAACGAAAGATATAACGAGCAATAAGTGCATTTAGCAGCCACCCTAGAGCGTATCCCATCAGCATGAGAGCAACCATAATAAAGATGAATGCTATTAGCCAAAGCAATCCATTTGGTTGCTCTTTGACAGGGGCTCCGCCTGGAATCCCCATCGCTCGTCCTAATGGTCCGACAAGCAAGAAGAGTGGAATGAATGCAGAAAACATTAACACCAATGGGAGTACGCTCAACCACCGAACAATCTTTGGCTGCAGGTGTTCACCAATAATGAAGTTTGTACCTAATAGATTCATTTGGAATCGTTGCCTTTGATAGTTACATTATCTTGATATGCAATTTCAAAAAGTCTAAATATTATCCGTCCGCTTATGGCCGACTACCGTCAGCTGACAGCTCATTTTCGGCGCTCAATGACGCTGACGCAAAAGTAAGTTGCTTGATGTAGTACTGTGCGCACATGAGTGGCGGCTTTGGCCCGAACAGCTATGGCCCATGCCAAAATAAGTTGGCCACATCAGAGTACTACAGTTCGGAATACTTTAGATTGGCGGAAAAACCACTATACACAAAGCGCTATCCCTGTACCTAACAAGTCAGCCAACAGGATGCTAAACTGCAGGGCAGTTTGGTTTGCTCCGCTGCGCTTAGGCACCTTTTACACCCATCATTAGAGCCCAAATATGACGATCATCGAAGCGATCACATTTGCTATAGCAATACTCGGTGCAGCTCTCGGTCTAATAAACACTTGGCACAATCTCGACAAGGCGCGCGTAAAACTTATTGTTCAGCCCAAGCACGCAGTTGCATTCGGTGGGGCAGATGAAAATCTTAATTTTTGTATTGAGATTACTAATCTCAGCTCATTTCCCGTTACCCTCTCTGAGACTGGTGTTCTTTATCACGGAACCATGAGCAGAGGAGTAATAATTCAGCCAGTTCTACTGGATGGTGGACCGTGGCCGCGACGGTTAGAGCCACGTTCCTCCGTATCCATCTATGCACAAAATCCTGCAAAAAATTCGGAACGCTTGATTCGGTGTGCATATGCAAAAACAGCCTGCGGAGTTACAAAGCGAGCAACAAGTCCAGCATTGAAACAATTGGCTACTCATGGGCTCTAACCTTTCAGGTAGTTTTGGCAGAAGGTCGGCCTTCGCAATGGTATGAACCAGAAATGATTTAGGCCGCTAACTGATGGTTGGCGGCCTTTAGTTTTTCTCGCATCGACATCGACTGGTCGGCCTTAGCCGACGCTCAAATGTCTCTACAAAAGCTGGGGCGATTCAAAGGCCATGATCTTGTGACACGGATTGATAGGCAAAATAGCATCGATGCTGAAAAAATGCAGATTTAAAGACCGATGAGTTCAATGGTTTGCACAGCAATTTAGGTCACTCCAACTCAGCAGCGGCACTTCCTTAAGTTGGCTACTTCAAATTGGCAAAGCTCAACCAATACTTACAAAGACAGAACAGCCCAAAGTCTATTAACCGTCTAGTTACCCAGTCCTAAGATGATTTTTGGCCATAAATTGGATATTTAACAAATATCCGCGGATATTTTTGGATATCAAGTGGATATTTATTTTTTATCCAATCTAAAGATACGTTTTGATCAAATTGCAAATATCCAACTCGCTCACGCAGCATCAACAAGAATACAATGAAAGCCTGCAGAAAGTATGACAGCAGAATATAACTTGAGCCCAGGAAAAAAAACAAATTTGCTAGATGCCCATCGCCGCAAAAAATTGGCAGCAACATTTTGTGCTAGAAGTGAGTGAATCGATGCAATCACACAAAAGTCGAGAGGCCGTAACCCACAATGTAGCAATCTTTCTTTTCTACAGTCTTGCAATCGACTAATCGACTAAAGTTGCCGACCAACACATCTCCCCCTACTAAAGCTTTTGGCTCGCGGCCGAGCCATGGAGGCTGCGTTAGCTTACAGCCTTTCCCGTATCGAAATTACAACCAACGTGAATTAGCCTTTTCTAATGTTTAATGTTCCTGCATAATTTTGTCATTGTTACGTTTGACTTTGAGTTTTTAAAATGAATTTGTTGTTCGGTAGGTGGGGGGATATTCACATCTATCCACTGCCGTCTGTTTAAGTCTGTTGTCTTCTTCGATCTGTGCCATCTCCCCCGGTGAAATCTTAGAGCAAAATGCACGGCAGCAGCAATGGGTTAAAGAGCGCGAACAGTCCCTACGCGAGCAAAACGAACCGTCACCAAACGTTCAATTACAATCACCCACTCCCGCTTTAACCACCCGATTTCCTGCGCAAGAATCACCTTGTTTTGTCATCCACCATATTGAATTAATTGGCCCCAAGGCTGAACAATTTGCATGGGCATTGGATGCCGCAAATTCGCCTGATCGAGCCATTGATCGCTGTCTAGGTAGTGACGGCATTAACCTGGTGATGCGCCGTATTCAAAATGAAATAGTGCAGCGCGGATTTACAACGACTCGGGTTGTGGCCAGTGATCAGGACTTATCAAAAGGCACGCTCAGTCTTACCGTGGTGCCAGGGATGATTCGTCGCATCGTCGCATCTGAGGGTAGTAGTCCACGCGCTACGTATTGGAATGCGTTACCGTTTCAGGCTGGCGAGGTTTTAAATCTTCGCGCAATTGAGCAAGGGCTTGAGAATTTTAAGCGTCTGCCCAGTGTGCAGGCCGATATTCAGATTGCACCTGCTTCGGGAGCCGATGCACAGCCGGGTGACAGTGATTTATTGGTCAGTTGGCAGCAGCCGATGCCGTTTCGTTTCAGTGTTGGCCTTGATAATTCGGGCACTGAAAGTACAGGTAAATATCAGGGTTCTTTAACGTTCTCTTACGATAATTGGCTCACGCTCAATGACCTGTTTTATGTGTCGTTGACCCATAATGTCGGCCAAAGCACGGAAGGTGGCACATCTGGGTATACGGTGTATTACGCCATTCCTTATGATTATTGGTTGCTCTCGTGGTCGACGAGTAAAAGTTCCTACTTTCAAAATGTCGCGGGTGCAAATCAGAACTACCGCTATGGTGGCGACAATAAAAATGTCGAAATGGTCTTAAGCCGTTTACTGTGGCGAGATGCACAAAGTAAAACCTCATTTAGCCTTAAGGGCGGGATGCGCCAAACCCAAAATTTTATTGATGATGTCGAAGTGGGTGTGCAGCGACGCAGAACGGTAGGTTGGGAAGGTCACCTTTCACATCGTCAGTATCTTGGGCAAAGCACTTTGGATCTGGATGCGACTTATAAGCATGGCACGGGCGCATGGCAAGCCTTGGCAGCTCCCGAGGAGGCGTTTGGTGAGGGTACTGCCCGAATGGCGCTTTGGACTGCATCGGCTAATTGGTCGACGCCAGTATTCTCTGAAGATTTACGCTACTCAGCCAATTGGCGTGTGCAATGGAATCGGACGCGTTTGGTTCCTCAAGATCGATTCTCCATCGGCGGGCCCAGTACGGTTCGCGGCTTTGATGGTTCAATGACTTTGGTGGGGGACAGTGGATGGCTCATCCGCAACGACTTAAGTTTACCCCTCAACAAGCTTGCACTGGATGCCATTCCCGGTGAGATCTATTTAGGATTGGACTATGGGCATGTCGGCGGTCCCTCTAGTGATTTCTTGCTGGGCAATCAGTTAGCGGGCACTGCTCTGGGTGTGCGCGGCCAGTATAAAAATTTGAATTATGACGTCTTCGCCGGATTACCACTCTATCAGCCAACAGGATTTGGACCGAAAGATGTGACGGCAAGCTTCAATCTGAATTTAATGTTTTAGTCATTATATTTGAGCGATCCGACACGGTGTGTCACCCACTTTGGGGTTGGCGTGTCTGGCGAGGACAATCCTTGCCCTGTGATTGCTGTATTTATTTCTGGGTCTGGTTATGAATCAATCTCTGTATCGCATCGTTTTTAATCAATCGCGCGGCCTATTGATGGTCGTCGCTGAAAACGTCACAGGGCAAGGTAAAACCAGCACCCAAAGTGCACAAGCACCACAAACTCGCGCCAGGCTCATAACGCGCATCAGTGCATTGCGTTTTGCATTTTTGGCTGCACTTGGGGCCGTGACCTTGCTGATGCCCGTACAAGCCGCAGTTCAGTCTGATCATCAGGCGCCGACATCTCAACAACCCACCATTCTTAAAACGGCCAATGGCGTCGAACAGGTCAATATTCAGACCCCCAGTGCGGGCGGAGTTTCCAGAAATACCTATTCTCAGTTTGATGTCGATCGTGGCGGCGTGATCCTGAATAATTCCCGCAAAGATGTGCAAACACAGCAAGGTGGTTGGGTACAAGGTAATCCATGGCTGGCCACGGGATCTGCACGCATCATTTTGAACGAAGTCCGCTCCAGCAATCCCAGTTCATTAAAAGGTTACGTTGAGGTAGCTGGCCAGCGCGCTGAAGTCATTATTGCCAATCCATCCGGCATTCAGTGTGATGGCTGTGGGTTTATCAATGCCAGTCGCGCCACGCTCACCACGGGCAGTGCAATCTTTAGTGGGGATTCCCTTACCGGATTTCGTGTCGGCCAAGGGGCTATCACGATTTCGGGAGCTGGCATGGATGCCAGCCTCACTGATTACACGAGTTTAATTGCGCGTTCAGTCCAAGTGAATGCGGGCGTCTGGGCCAATAACTTAAACGTTACAACTGGCACGGGTGATGTGGCAGTCACTGGCGACAGCATTATTCCTAGCACCCAAGCCGCTAGTGGCCCTGCTCCCACCTTTGCGATTGATGTCGCGCAATTGGGCGGGATGTATGCTGGTCAAATCCATCTTATTGGTACTGAAGCTGGCGTTGGAGTGCGAAATGCAGGGCAAATTGGTGCCTCTGCCGGTGAAGTGATCGTGCAAGCTGATGGCCGAATCAGCAACAGTGGTTTGATCAACGCCACAACACAGGTTCAAATCAAGGGCGCTCAAGGTTTTGAGAATAGCGGCAACCTGTATGCTAATCAGGCCACCACGGTGCAAGTGACGGGCTCACTCTCTAATAGTGGGGTCATTGCTGCCGGAGGAGATGTGACCCTACAAGCGAAGGGTGGGCTCGGTCAAATCAGTAATACGGGAACGGGCACCCTGGTCGCGGGTTTAAAAGCCGATGGTAACTTGGGTGACTCAGGCAATTTGAGCGCACAAGCGGATAGTCAAATTGACGCGGCAGGTTTACTGGCCAGTGGTGGGGAGCAACACTGGAGCGCCCCTCAGGCCAGTTTAGCGAACAGTCAACTGATCGCTCGTACCTTCAGTCTGGCCGGGGATCAACTGGATTTGCACGACGCAAAAGCCAATATTGGTACAACGTTGGATCTTCAAGCACACCAGAGCCTGAACACGGCAGGAGCCCAGCTGAGTGCTGATCAACTTAAAATCAATACGCCGCAGTTGGATAATCGCAATGGACAGTTAATCCAAACCGGAAACGCTGATCTGACGCTGGCTGTCTCGCAGCAGATAGATAATCGTGGGGGGCGTATTGCGACCAATGCGCGCAATTTGACGCTGACCAGTACTGAGCTTCTCAACGACCATGGGCAGATCGAACACGCTGGCAGCGGTACGTTAAGTATTCAAGCGGTTGACCAGCATGGCGAACAGAGCCGGATGACCAGCACTGGGGTCATGAATCTGAGTGGTCAAACATTAAACTACAGTCATAGTGAATTGCAGGCGAACGCCATCAGCCTCAATCACAGCGATGCGGTACTCGATGGCTCGAAATTAACCAGTCGCGATGGGTTAAGCATCAACACCCAGCATACACTCAGTACCCAACACGCCCAGCTCAATGCCGATCAGATGACGATCAGCGCTGAAAACCTCAATAACCAAGGCGGAACATGGCAGCAAAGTGGTCAAGGCGACACCCAAATCGTTGTTAGCCAAGTAATGAATAATGCAGGTGGGCGGATCGCCAGTAATGGTCAAAACCTAACGATTCATGCGGCCGAAATTAATCAGGACCAAGCGCGGATTGAACATGCGGGCACGGGTTCACTCACGATCGACTCGGCCAATCAACACGGTCATCAAGCAGAACTGGGCAGTGCGGGTGAGGCGCACTTCTCGGGCCAGACACTGCAATATACCAATGGGAAGATACAAGCCAATCAGATCCAGTTCACGCATACTAACGCCACTCTGGATGGCAGTACGATCACCAGTCAGCACGGACTTCGCGCCGACATCGGGCAAACGCTCTCCAGTCAACAGGCGACCCTGAACGCCGACCAAATGACAGTCAATGCTTCGACGTTCAACAATCAAGGTGGGCAATGGCTACAATCGGGGCAAGGTGACACCCAATTTAATATCACGGGTCAATTCGATCATACCGGTGGCCGTCTGGCCACCAATGGGCAGAACCTCACCATTCAAGCGGGCACGCTCGTCACTGATCAAGCTCGGATTGAGCATGCAGGGACGGGGGTTTTGCGTCTGCAGGCCAATCAACAAAGTGGTACCCAAACCCACCTTGCCAGCCAAGGTACGCTGCAAATAGCGGGTGGTTCGCTGAGTTATACCCAAAGTGATTTGCAAGCCAATACCATCAATCTGACGGGTCAGACCGCCACGTTGGATGGCAGCACTCTCACTAGCAATGGTCAATTGAATGTTCGGGTTGATCAAACCTTATCGACGCGCAATGTTGATGTCCATGCAGCGCAACTCACGGTAACTGCGTCCAGCCTCAATAATCAAGGTGGACAGTGGAAACAATCAGGACAGGGTGACACGCAATTTAATGTCGCCACGCAAATGAATAACTCGCAGGGGCAACTCACCACCAATGCGCGCAACGTGACCATCCATGCTGGTGAACTCATTAATGACCAAGCGCACATTACCCATGCAGGCACGGGAACGTTAAGCCTTGAATCGGCCAATCAATACGGTGATCAAACGCAAATTACCACTGCGGGCAATCTCACTTTAACGGGTGACACGCTGAGCTATACCCATGGCACTTTACAAGCCCAGCAGATTGAACTGACCCACACCAACGCCACGCTGGACGGTAGTAGCATCACCAGTCAACAAGGACTTCAAGCCCATATTGACCAAACGCTCACTAGTCGACTCGCTCACCTTAAAGCAGATCAACTCACGGTGAACGCGGGTGAACTCAATAACCAAGGCGGTGAATGGTTACAAAGTGGCGCGGCAGATACATCGTTCACAGTTCGAACTCGACTGGATAATACCGATGGCAAGATTGCCACAAATGGTCAGAACCTCAGCCTCAATGCAGTAGAAATACTTAATCATAATGCCAGCATCGAACATGCCGGAACGGGCAGCTTATTACTGAACGCTCCGCAACTGGACAATCACGGCGGCGAGATTCTCAGTCAAGGCGCAGTGCGTATTGACAGCGCAACGATCCAGAATGGCAGCGGTACCATCCAGGGGCAACAACTTACCCTGCAAGGTGACACGCTCGATAATCAGCAAGGCCTCCTGCTACAAAAGGGCAGCGCGGCCACTCAAATTCAGCTCAGTGGTGCCTTGGATAATCGCAATGGCATCATCGCCAGTAACGGAAATACCAGTCTCACCGCCGGATCACTCGACAATCGTGGTGGCAAATGGCTCCAACAAAACGACAGTCATTTACAAATTCATCTGGATGGCTCGCTCAATAACAGTGATGCGGGGATTATTCAGGCACAACAACTCCACATTCAAAGTGCCGACCTGAGCAACCATCAGGGAAAGATCGTTGCCAGCGATATGCTCGATATCCACACCTCGGGTGCCCTCGACAATCATGCGGGGACTTTGGCCGCGCAAAACCAAGTCAAACTGTACAGTGGTGACCTCAACAACCAAGCCGGTACCATTGCCGCCGTTGCCGGTGACGTACAACTTACGACACAGGGACTCAATAATCAGCAAGGTAAATTGCTCGCCGCCACCACACTGACTCTCAACAGTGGCGCTCTGGACAACCAACAAGGCGTGATCAATGGGCAACAATTGACGCTCGATAGCACACAACACCAGATTAATAATGCGGGTGGGACCATCAATGCCAGTGGTCAACTGAGCATTCAAAGTGGCGCATTCGATAATACAGCGGGTCAAGTTCGTGCCGGTACCGATTTGAGTTTGGATACGCATGGACAAACACTCACCAATACTAATTCAGGGACTGACAAAGGCATCCAGGCTGGCGGCAATTTAACCCTCTCGAGCGGTGATGTGAACAACAATGCCGGTCTGATTTATACCCGGCAAGACCTTAGCATGCACAGTGGGGTGCTCAATAACGGTGGTCGTATCCTTGCAGAACAGAATCTGCAGTTCACTGGTACCGAGGTTAATAACCTAACGGGACAAATTCAAGCCGGGGGCAATCTCACCTTAAATGCTGACCGCATCGACAATCAAAATAGTTTGATACGTGCCGGGGGCACGACCACCCTCACCGCCACGCTGCTCAACAACCACAATACGCAAGCGGCCAATCAGGGCATTGAGGGGCAAAACATCACCCTCACCACACATACCCTCGACAATCGTTCAGGTGACATTCGTGCTGATCAACGCTTGGACATTGTGAGTGACGGCCAAGTACTTAATGGACAAGGTTTAGTGGCAGCGGGTCAAGCCACCGCCATTCGTGACCAGAACTTAGGAAATAAACAGCTCAACATTCAAAACGACAGTGGCCAGATCCAATCGGGCCACACCCTGGCACTCAATGTCGCCAGCTACAGTGGCACTGCGGGCCGCTTAGCCAGTATGGGTGACTTGAACTTCAGTGTCTTGGGTGACTACACTCATCAGGGCACCTTTGAAAGCAATGGCAACCTCAGTATCAGTACAACGGGTCAATTTATGAATCCGGGGGTGATTCGAGCAGGCCAAACCCTCACGGTGCAGGGCGCGGGTATTGATAATCAGACGACGGGTGAGCTCAGTGCCGGTAGCCTTCACCTCAATACCACCGGAACCCTCACCAATCGTGGCCTCTTGGATGGTGGTTTCACTTGGTTAGAAGTCGGCACGCTCAACAACGTGGGCACTGGTCGGATTTATGGAGACTATCTCTCAATTGCCGCCACAACCCTTAACAATGGTGAAGAAAATGGCACCGCAGCCACGATCGCTGCGCGGCAACAGTTGGATTTAGGGGTCGGCACACTCAACAATAGTGAACATGGCTACATCTTTAGTGCCGGAGATATGCACATTGGCGGTCAATTGGACGCCAATCAGGAAGCACAAGGTCAAGCGACGCTCATCAGCAATCGCAGCGCGACCATTGAGTCGCTGGGCAATATAACCATTAACGCCGCTCAAGTTGAAAACAAAGACTTGCATTTGGTCTTGGGCGAACAAATTTCGGCGCCAACCCCTGTCGAATACTACCTTGCGGGTGGGAAACAATACCGCCCAGATGAAGTCAGTATCAAACCCGCCGTCCCCATGGTCTACTCTCCCGCAGATGGCGCCCCCAATTACTTGGTGACACCGGATGGTGAAGTGGATCAGTGGTATCAAGTATCAGCAACACGAACCACCCATGAAACCAAGGTGATGTCCTCGGATGCGGCTAAGATCGTTTCGGGCGGTAATTTAAGCATCACGGCGGGCCACTTGCTCAATGACAACAGTCAGATCATCGCGGGCAATACGCTCACGATGACGCTCAGCTCGCCAATAGAAAATCTGGCCGCCACCGGTACGCGTACAATCGATGAAACAGGCACGTCCACCCATTATTGGAATGTCGCGACCTATGGCGCGGGCTGCCATCAATGTGGATTCCCTGGTGGCACCTACGTCCTCAATAACAGCCCTGGTAGCACCAACTCAAGCAGTACGACGCCTGATATCTCCCTCGGTACGAATCAAGTCCTTGAACATACCGCAGGACACAGTTCGGGGATTGCCATTGAGCAACGCCAAATTAACAGTGCCATTATCAATGCAGCCCAAGCAGGCACTGTACATGCACAGGGTAGTGGTTCAATCTCGGTGGAAAGTCCGACTTTAAGTCGTGCCACTGGCCCGCAAGACAACGCCGTACAACAACAAGCCTCGGGAACGGTCAGTCAAATCCTGGCCGCGACAAGTCAGCTCGCCACAGCACCCACTCAGTTGAGTAACCAGACCCAAGCAACACTTCAGCAAGTCCAAGATGCCAAAGGCACCATCCTGCAAAAGGTACGCACCTTGAACGTCGCATTTGGCCTGCCCAATAACAGCCTGTTTAAGACCAATACTAAGCCAGGCAGCCATTATTTGGTTGAAACCGATCCCCGCTTTGCTGGTTATAAAAACTGGCGTAGCTCGGACTACATGCTCAAAGAGTTGCAGCTCGACCCCGACTTGATTCAAAAACGATTAGGCGATGGGTTTTACGAACAGAAATTAATCAGGGAACAAGTTGCCCAATTAACTGGACAGCGCTTCCTCGGTAATTTCACTGATGATGATGCGCAATATGCGGCCTTGCAAGATCAAGGCGTCGCCTTTGCCAAAGCGCACAATTTGCGCCCCGGTGTCGAGCTAACCGCCGATCAAATGGCGCAACTGACGGCAGATATGGTGTGGCTGGTCGAGCAAAATGTCACCCTCCCAGATGGCACCGTTACTCAGGCGTTGGTGCCCAAAGTCTATACCATGGTGCGAGAGGGTGATATCAATGGCAGTGGCAGTTTAATTGCTGGCCGTGACATCAATATCAAGCTCGATAGCCTATTTAAATCCAATGGCACCCTCGCTGCAAAAAATAGTCTTCAGCTGGTCGCCAATGACATCGAGCTCACAGGCGGACGCGTGCAAGGCAACACCATCAATCTGGCCGCCAACCAGGATTTGAAGCAACTGGGCGGTGTCATTGAAGGGCTCAGCAAAGTCCAACTCAGCGCGGGGCGAGACATCGTGATCGCCAGCAACTCGCGCACCCAAAGCAGCTCAACGACCCTCGATCAAGCGCCGGTCGGTTATGGCCGCAGCGTGACAAATGTGAGCAGCACCACGCTGGGAGAGCGAACCGGAATTTCAGTGGCCGGAGATGGTGGCACACTCGTCATCCGCGCAGGACGTGATTTAACCCTCACCGCTGCCGACATTAACAACAGTGGTGCACAAGGTACCAGTACCCTCACAGCTGGGCGTAATTTAGCACTTAACACCGTTGAGGAAACCTCAAACACCAGTCAAATCTGGCAAAAACCGAACAACACGCGCTCTGAAAAAACGCAGACGCTGCAAGGCAGCGAAATTCATGCGGCGGGGGATGTGACGCTCAAAGCCGGACAAGACCTCACCGTCACGGCCGCCACCTTGCGCAGTGAAAATGGCGATCTCAACCTCAATGCAGGCAAGGACCTCACCATTACAGCGGGGATGGCGCGCCAAACCAGCGAAGAAGCGCATCAAACCACATCCAAGCGGCTACTCTCAAAACAAAGTACCACGACGCTACATGAAAGCACCCAGGAAAGCGCAGTGGGCAGCACCCTCAGTGCAGAGAATATTAATCTGCAAAGTGGCCATGACTTGAACGTCATGGGCAGCACCGTCGTCGGTAGCAAAGATGTCAACATCAAAGCTGGGCATGACCTCAACATCGCCAGTGTCACCGAAAGCAGCACCGAACACACCTTCACCGAAACCAAAAAATCTGGGCTAATGAGTACTGGCGGTGCAAGCTTTACCTACGGCAAACAGAAACAAAGCCAAGACACCCAGATTAGCGGTACAGAACAAAGTCATAGCGGTAGCCAAATCGGCAGTCTCAATGGCAATGTCACCTTGACTGCAGCCAATGGCGCACATATCAGCGGCAGTGAAGTGAAGACCCCGAATGGCGACATCACGGTCGCGGCAGACCATATTCTGATCGACACGGGCACGGACCAGCAACGCCGAACGGATACTCAGAAGTTTGAACAAAAAGGCATCACAGTCGCCGTCAGTGCCCCCGTCATTAGTGCTCTCGAAGCGACCAAAACGGCCGCCGACATGGTTAAAACCGCAGGGGCCACCAAAGACAGCCGTGTCGCCCTTCTCGCGGGCACCACAGCCGGACTCGCAGCTAAAAATGCTTACGATGGCCTCAATACGGCAGCAAAGAGCAAAGACGGCGTGACTGGCATCAACGTCAGTGTGAGCTATGGAGAGACCAAATCCACCAGCACCACAAATTCGAACAGCCAAACGCACAATGGCAGTAGCCTGGAAGCTGGGGGTAACCTCAAACTCATCGCCAGTGGCTCTGGCAAAAATAGCAACATTAACGTCATTGGCAGTGACCTCAAAGCCGGTAAAGATCTGACCTTAGCGGCCGATGGCGACATCACCCTGCAAGCAGCCCAAGACACCCATAACCGCAATAGCAGCAACAGCTCAAGCAGTAGCAGCTTCGGTGTTAGCTATGGGATCGGTAAAGGCACAGCGGGTCTGTCGGTCAATGCCAGCGCCAGTAAGAGTAAAGGTAGTGGCAGTGGTAACGACATCAACTGGCTCAATAGCCACGCCAGCGCCGGCGAAACGCTCAGCATCACCAGCGGTGGCGACACCAACCTCAAAGGTGCCACTGCGACTGGCAAACACATTGTGGCCGACATTGGTGGCAATTTGAATATTGAAAGCCTGCAAGACAGCAGCAAATACGACAGCCAACAAAAATCCATCGGCGGCAGTATTTCGGTCGGCTTGACCAGTGTAAGCGGCAGCCTCAATGTCGGACGGGATAAAACCCACGCCGACTACCTCGCCGTGAACGAGCAAAGCGGGCTCAATGCTGGCAAAGGTGGATTTGACATCAAAGTCAAAGGCAATACCGACCTCAAAGGCAGCGTCATCACCAGTGAAGCCGACGCCAGCAAGAACAAGCTGAGTACCGGCACCCTCACCACCAGCGATTTGAACAATCACGCGGAATACACTGCCAGCAGCGTTGGCATCGGCGTCGGATTTGGCTCCAACTTTGGGAAAGAAAAAGACGGCAGTGCTGGCACAAACCCCGGTACCGTGACGAGTGGCAAAACGGCTGGTAATGGCATCAAAGCCAACACCCCAGTGGTGATGGCCGCCAAAGGCGATGACAGCAGTACGACCCGCAGCGGCATTGCCGCTGGCAATATCACCATCACCAATGAAGATGCACAGCAACAGTTGACTGGCAAAACTGCCGCCGAACAGCTGGCCAGTTTGAATCGGGATACCGGCAACACGGCCGGTCATCTCGCCAACAACTACGACCAAGCGCAAATTGACGTTGCCTTCAAAGTCACCAAGGAATTCATCAACCAAAGTGGCACCTTTATGGCCAATCGTGCTGCCGAAGCCGATGCCAAGAAAAAAGAAATTAGCCTCTACCCTGAAGGCAGCCAAGAACGAAAAGATGCCCAAGCGGCTTACGATGAAGCCGCCAAATGGAGCCCCGGTGGTGAATATGGCCGCGCGATGACCGTACTGCAAGTCGCCGCAGGCGGCAATGTGACTGGCGGCATGGGCAACCTGATGCAAAGCGCCGCTGTCAGCTACATCCAAAGTCTGGGCGTCGAAAAGGTCAAAGAATTCGCCGACAGCTTTGAAAAAGTCCCTGGTGTGAAAGACGAAAGCAGTGAAAGCGCACGAACAGCCTTTCACGCCATCCTCGCCTGCGCGGGTGCAGCAGCCACCGGGCAAAATTGCGGCAGCGGAGCACTCGGTGCCGCCTCCAGCGTGATCCTCAATAATGTCGCAGACCAACTCCAGCACATCGACGGCAGCAACCTTAGCGCGGAAGAAAAAGAGCAGCGAAAAAATGCGATTGGCTCCATGGTTGCGGGCATTGCGCTGATGGCGGGTGGGGATGCAAGTGCGGCCAATGGCGCGGCGCAGATTGAGATGGAGAATAACTACCTGACTCCAAAGCAAATTACATCGAAGCAAGATGAATTAACAAAAGCAAAAACTAAAGCTGAGCGAGATGCAATCGAAAATAAATATGCTGAAAAAGATGCTCAACAAGCCCAAGAGGCGGGGAAAAAACTGATAACCAATCAATTAGGCGTAATGACTCCCGAGGAGTTCTCGCAAATAAGGGACAGCTTGCAGTTATTAGCCCAAAACCCATCCTGTAATACGGAGTGCCGCAGTGATGCAGAGCGCGGAGTAAAACAACTCAATATCTACCTGACTGCATATGACAAACATCAGGAAAATTTAAAAAGCCAAGAGTTTGTTAATACCGTTGGCAATGTGCTATTGGCGCTGATACCAATGGAGCGAATTGCTGCTCTTGCCAAATCTGGTCCAACTGCATTAGCAGGTAGTCTAGTTAAGCAATTCGGGGCGGATATTGCAGGTTCATCCGTGACAGGGGCAAAGACTGCGGGTAGGATTGAGGTCGCAAACACGGGAGTTGCAGCAACAGAAGCTGAAGTTTTAGCCAAGGTTCATGGCGGTCGTAGTCCATTCACAGAAATAAATGGGGCTCTTGGCGAGGCACATGGCTGGCAACGTGCATTAGAATCCGGTCATGTACCTATTTCCGAGCCTGGCAAGGCATCAGTGCCTGGGGCTGACTTTATTACATATAATCCAGAAACAAAATCGATTGTAGTTTGGGATGCTAAGTATCGCGCCCCTGGTGGAAGCTACCCTTCTTCTCTTCCTGCGGAAAAACTAAAAGCGTGGAGTGCAGAAGTATCTGCTGCTGTCAAAAATATGCCACCTGGCGCAGATCAACGTGCGGCTCAGCGTGCTTTGGATTCTGGACGCGTAACAGGTCAAATTTTCAAATGGCCTCAGTAGGGAGGGTAAATGATTAAAGACTCAACAGAATGGGAGAGGCTAGTAACCCTTTCCAAAGGTATTCTTCTGAACGCAATAGTTGCAAATGCTGTTCCACTTGGTGACGATCTATACCAAATTGGCCCATCAGCATATTGCATTGTGGATGATCCGGATGTGGCGCGGGATCATTTAACGGTTGTCTCCCTTTTGTGGGCTTGTAGTGCAAGTGCAGCAAGAAGAGCCTATTACAATGATATTGAGGCCGATGACTTAGTTCAAAGGTCTCCTCCTGATCATGTATTTCCGGGGATTAAAGACGGGAGTGCCTATGTTGACATTTTGCGTGGATTAAAGGGACTAGGCGTAAATGGTTTAATGGAGCATGCAAGCTATCGAATCGTAACGGACGGCAAATTTGTTCACAAAAGTATTGAATTCGATAAGGCTATCTATTACTTCCGCTCGCCTGATATAGATGATAAAAATCCACCATATGCAATTCTCTGGAAAATGAAATGAATTTAACTGCGTGGCTGTTGAGTTGCTGATATTTGCTGGACCAATGGCTTACGTAGCAAGTTATTGAAATGCATTTGAAAAGTTGATTCTGAGGTCGGGTAGTCGAATTTCAGTAAATGCATCAATAAATCATCGGTATCAACAGCATATTCGGCGGAACTGTGGTTGGCGACACGACAACATTCCATGATTTGCAACCAACGTCAAGCGAATTTTTTTGCGTTATTCACTTCCATGATGATGAGGTTTGTTGGTGACCATTCTTAGCTAGAACCCTGCCTAATTATATTGTTTGTAAAGTCTGCACTGGAAGTTCTGCTACTTTTATATCAAAATAGAAATCTCATATTTTGCTTCGCATAATCTCATTCGATGCTTCTCACCTCTCCGCAACGCCTCAGTTTATGCGATGAAGAAATCTCACATTATGCGTCTTGCTACATGTTTTGTAGGATCCCACTAACTTCTAGATATTTCCCACTTTTCTAGATTTCTGGGATTTCAGTTTGAAGCTAAAAAAGCCCCGGAAGGGGCTTTTTTGTTGAACCCTTGCCATATTTATACACGAAAATCACCGTAGGATTTGCAATCTCCACTGTAGGATTTTGTCTGCTACGGTTACCAAAGCTGAAATTTTAAAGCTCAACCTCAAGGACTGTTGCTCGGCCATTGCGGACCTTCAGATCTGATTGCTAAGCACGGCGCATGTTATTGTTTGTTTGAAAAACAAACGAAGATTGTTCTATATCAAGTCTGGCTTTTGCAATATTGGACAATAGCTTTTCCAATGTTTTTTTCTTGCGATCTCTCTAAAATGCTGCGTACATAGTGCTCAGCAGCACCATATGAAACTACTGGATTTATTAATGTTATTTCTTGCCAGCTATTTGGATTATTCTTTATATAATCTATGTCGATACCTAAAACTTGCGACGCCGAATAGAAATCGGCAAAAGAAAATCGATCGTCCCCACTAACAATAACGGCCAAGCCTTCTTCTAACCATATAGGATTGCGAGGTTCTTTTGCGCATTTTAGATTTTTTGTGGCGACATGTGTAATTTCATGAGAAATTATTATTTCGTTAAGGCCTTTCTTATTTAGTGCAATTATTTTATGAAAAATAGTAGACCCTTTTTCCCCATTTTCTTTGTCAAAAAAAGGAGAAAATAACCGATAGCACCAATCTGATTCGCATGCAACTAAGTAAAATTTTTCTGGGGGCCATAGTTTTGATGAAACATTAGCAATTGAATTGTTTGTCATCTCTAGAATTAGATTTAATTCTTGCTTGTTGTTATTTTGGATTATTGCTGTGTAGTCACCTTCTATTTTTATGGAAAATATGCTTATAAATGCAAGAAATACAAGTATTAATAATATTGCAGCATATTTAACGCTTCTCATTATTTTGCACTCAAAATTTAATTTTTATGATTTTGCCTTGTTAACATCAACTTGCTTAAAGTTAGCGAAGGCTCTTGTATTTCTTTGTTTGTGTTGAGCGGAATCTTCATTGCTGTTCTTACAAACTTCAGAAGGTTGTTGTATGCGACACAGAAAATCAAGTACAAGAATGCCAGCACAATATTGTTTTTTATTTCTAGCTTGTTGCCGATTATTGCTTCTGTAGCTATGCGCATTACAAAAAGAATAAAGCCTGCAAGTAAGAAGTACATAATATATTTAAAGTATTTACTCATGGGATCACTGTTGAATTGTGTGGCAGTTGGATTATATGAAAAGTTCTCTATCTGTTTTGTGTTGGGTTTTTTTTGATTGTATAATATGGCATATTGCTTTTGGCAGAAGAGGTTAATTGGGTGTCAATAGCTTCTGCAAAATAAAATATTTAAAATAAGTGGGCAATATAATAGATTGAATTTAATTCGCTGCATACCGGCTTATCTAAAATTTAATTATTAAGCATCTTGTGAATAACTAGCTCAATCCATAGGCTACTAGCTCCACGTATTGGAGTTGGTAAACTAATAACAATTGAAATGCTTGGATTTTCTTCTCATGTTAAAGCCAATGCTTCTGCGGATTAAAATCCGAAACCATAGGGCAGTTTGTACCCCCTTTATTTTGCTTGGAGAAAACGCCTAGACTACCAACTCCAAAGTGGCCGAAATCGCGACCATAACCACCCGAACCAGACGTTTATTTAAATTGCCAATAACTTCTGATTACTTACAAATTATTGTAAATATCAAGCTTATACTAGCACATACTTACTTAAGTAGTCATGTATGTTTGACTTGTATTTTATTAAGCATTTTTAATGAGAATTATTTTAGGGCATATCCATAAACTTGGCTTTCTTCCTACATGACTTGGTAGATTGCGGTAACGATCGTTTTTACAATGTGCAACTAATCTCCTACTGGCCGATTAACTTCAGAAGACATTTGATTGTCACCTTGTACCGTAACTGACGCAAAAGTAAGTTTTGAAGTGTCGGCCCAAAATAATATGAGTGGCCGCTATGGCCGAGCAGCACAAGCAGGCCCCACAAATACTTAAGGCCGCTACCTGATAGATTGCGGCCTTTCGTTTTTCAGACAACGACATCGACACATCGGCCAAAGCTGACGTACTAAAAAGCTTCTGCATCAATAGAAATGTTCAGTGCATTGAGTTCAGATTTTGTAAAACACCACAGTTAGAATGACTACATTTGATGGTGTTCTACCATCATCCTCTGGAGTCACTCATGATTCGCTTGGCGGTTGTTGGAACTAACTGGATTACCCAACGTTTTGTCGATGCTGCACATGACACAGGCAAGATACAACTGATCGCGGTGTATTCACGCACGCTTGAGCAAGCAGTTGCATTTGGCGTGCAATATCAAGTGGCACATTTTTTCGATTCGCTTGAAAAACTCGCTCAAACAGACTTGATTGATGCCGTGTATATCGCCAGCCCCAATTCTTTGCACGCGCCGCAGACTTTGTTGTTTCTCAACCATAAAAAACATGTGATCTGTGAAAAGCCACTGGCGTCCAATTTACGGGAGGTGCAAGCAGTGCTGGACTGTGCTCGCGCGAATCAAGTGATTTTGCTTGAAGCTTTTATGGGGCCACACCTCCCGAATTTTTTGGCAATCCAAAAAGCTTTGCCCAAGCTTGGACGCTTGCGGAAAGTATTTTTTAACTATTGCCAATACTCGTCGCGTTACCCTGCCTACTTAGCGGGGGAACACCCAAATACGTTTAATCCTGCGTTTTCTAATGGCTCCATTATGGATATCGGCTATTACTGCCTAGCAACTGCAGTTGCATTGTGGGGAGAGCCAAAATCATTATTTGCTAGTGCGAGCTTACTAGAGAGCGGCGTTGATGCGCATGGCACAGTCTGTCTCAACTATGGGGATTTCGAGGTGGTACTTGTGCACTCGAAAGTTTCGAACTCAATGATACCCAGCGAAATTCAGGGGGAAGATGGCACGCTAACCATTGGTAAGATTTCACAGTGTCTGGACATTAATTTCATTCCCCGTGAAGGAGTAGCGCTGGACATCAATCAAGAACAATGCTGTAACACCATGCAATATGAAGCTGAAACATTTGCCGATTTGATCGCGAAAAGGCAAGTAGAGCATCGTGGAATTGCAATTTCGCTGATTGTGGCAGAATTGCTCACCGAAATTCGCCGCCAGACAGGCGTAATTTTTCCAGCAGACATGCATTGAACGAACTGTGTATCGATACCGAAGCGTGAAATACGATCGGCCGCAAACCATTAGGTTGCGGCCTTTAATATTACCGGGCAATTCCACGGCTGTTCGGCCAAAGCAGACGTCAGAGCACCTAGAATTCATAGGGCGATTCAGACATGACATCCGTAGCAATCTGCAAACGTTAAGTACCAATTCTACTCTCTAAGCAAGTCAGCTCTTTTGCTTGTCCAAATGTACGCAGGAGGATATCCAAGTCTTCCTTTACTATAGTTTCGGGCGAGAAAGATTTCAGTGCTCCAGCGCCTGCCAGATCGTGGGCATAGGTAGCAGCCTTGTTCTTGGTAGTTATGCCGGCAATTTCATGGAACACTGCGATTAGGCGCTTGGCCATCTCCACTCGACTATCTGCCCCCCCAGCGTCGCTGTAATCTTCTCAACATCATCGAATACCGCGCCCACGGTTATATCCATAGAGGCAAGTTTTAAGAGTTTGGGCACTTCCGTTAGATAAAATTCAGCCCCCAGTTCAGCGCTTCTAGAGACTGCCTGACGCCAAACTCTCAACGTTTGTTCATCACTGGTTTCTATCTTTTCGAACAATTGCTTGATTAACTCCTGACCTCCATCTGGTTGTACTTGTAGCCACGTGCTAAACCCAAAATCGGGGGTAGATGCTGAGGCAATCGGTACCTTACCCAAGAGCTGTCGAGCAATGCTCTGCCTTGTCGCGTTATCACGCTTGGATGCCAAACTGCTCCACACAGTTTTGAGTGCCGAAACGTCTTCTTCCTTCTCCGGGTCAATCGTTGTAATGAGGTCAACTGCCTGCTCGATAGTGAGCTCGGAGTGCTGTGCCAAGATTGATGCCATGTCATCCGGAGCGGTCTTCCATGCCAGACAGGCAGTGTTCAGCATCTGCGGTAACTTGGTCTTGTCGACCAATCCACGTTTGAGCATTTCGTTCAGAGATCGTGGAATACCCTTAGTCAGTGACGCAGGCGACTGTCCAGTCGAGAATGCCACTGCTTGATCAAAAATTGGATCAGGGTTGAATCCAGGATAATTTGATGGCCAATCATCCGCCATCCAATCATGTAACCATGAATAATGGCCAGGATAACTTACTGCTTGAGCGAATAATTGTTGAAGCGAGCTTCCCACTGTAGTCGGTGTGGCATGTTCCAGAAGCGCGACCGCAGATGGAAATACTCTATAAAGGTATCGGCTGGGGTTTCCCGCTCTATTTGCAATCGCCGTCCACATACGATCCAGGTAAGCATGGAACGGCCCTTTCTCCCACAATGCTCTATTGGCATGCTTTACAAACAGTTCCAAGCGTCGACTTGCCTCTTCACTAACTATTTCATTGTCGATTAGAACATTCATGCCACTGACCATACTGCTCTGCATGGTTTCAGACAGCCGATACGTTGATTTAGCCGTTAGCTCAAGATATGGATCTGAGAGATCAGTCAGCAGGCGAGGGATCCAGGATTCCACGACTTTTTCCATCGCGCTAAAGTGATGGAGGCTCAACTGATTTGCGATGGCGCAAGCGGCTGATTCATTAGCTTCCTGTGCGCTCCATTGCACAACGAGATTTGCAAGAACGTCGACCGAGTTTTGATCGAGACGCGTTACATTGGCAGAGACCGCTTTGACCAAAGATTCTTTGGCTACGGTCCAATCATTGTTCAATTTACCGTCTTGAGCAACAAGAACCAATCGTTCAATAAACCCAGTCACAAACTTGGATATCTCGTTGTCTTGTGCCTTGTCGAGGTTGGGAATTGCATAAGAACATACAGCCTTGACTGTCTCAATCGAGTTGGTTGTGATCAACTGATTGACAATAACCCAAGCTGGACGGCGAGAGTCTTCACCCCGCGCAATTTGCCCTTCGATAATCCCAAGTGCGCGATTGACGGCTATTGTGTGATCAAATGGGGCAGGCTTGGCTTTAAGCAGCTCATCGGCAAGAGCTTTCGCATAGCCCATACCCAATCCTTGGGTCAAAAATTCGTCATTCAGCACAAGCCAATCCTCGAGCTGTGTGAAGGACAATTGTTCAACCTTCCCATCAACTCCGACGCTTCGATCAAGAAGCCACTTTAGAAAATTAGTCATGGCATCATTATCAAGCTCATGCGTACCAGCAACACGAATGACAACCGGAATAAGTGACTTAACCATGTCGCCCGCTTCTTTTAGGCTTGGCTTATCCAGAGATTCCTTCAAAAGTTTAATCTGCTGCCCTGGTGTCAATACGTCGTCAACCAATCGTGAGGTGATGCTGGATTGATCCTTGCCGGTTGCCTTCTCCAGCAGATGATCAATGCGCGTGATGCCGAGTTGAGACCGTAATTCCAAAGAATCCGCCACTTCGCGACATAACTCGCCTAGAAGCTGGGCGGCAGGCGGCTCAGGGATACGGTCAATTATGTCCGCAATTACTTTTGCGGCATTGGTCCGGCGATGTTCAGATTCGTCTCTCAGGTCTTCGAACATTTGGTACAACATTCGGGCTTGATCACTAGTAAGCGCGGATATGTCCTGATGTCGTCCCATCCCTTCCAGAACACCATCCGTGTCACCAGAAACAAATGCGTCGTAAATAGCCGGAGCTTTGTCACCCAATTGCCGGGTAATGGAGTCTTCCGAAAGAATCAGCAAGCTTTGTAACGAATTCGCCCATCGGAGTCCAACTAGGCTGGCGAGATACTGCCTCAGGGCGCGATGTTCGGGTCTAATTTCGTACTTATCTTCTTCAGTCAAACGCAGGTATTTTTCGATCAGTAGCTGCTGCGTTGTCAATGGCAACCCAGTGTGCGGTCGTTTCTGAACCAGCACTTCAGTAAATCTCAATAGGATAGCCGGATCGTCCTGCAGGTCCCGATAAAAATCTGGAAAGCTGACCTTGAAAGCACATATTGCGCCCAAAGAAATGGGGTGTTTAGTGACCGCCCCTTCATGCAAACCTCCAGGGCGATGCGTACCTGCACCCTCAATTTCACGTTGTGTTCCAAGCCACCAAGCTTGAGCAAAAGCATTCACAATCTGCAGCGCATTTCTGGGATCCTGTATGCCGACATGAATCATCCGATCAATAATTGGTGCCAATTGAAATCCACGCCCTTTCAGATCCTCGGCGATGTTGCCCATTCTTTCTAGATGGGATGTCGCAAATGCTCGCATGTCATGGCGCGGTGGTGGGGTAATCTCCAGACGAAACTGAAATACGCGGTCTAGGTAGCGCCGGGCATCAAAATGGTTGAATACGGCGGCGGGCAAATCCGCATTCCTACGACCCTTCGCTAACGCGTCCGCAATTTTCCCTTCATCACAAGAAATCACGAAAACCAGGCCGAGTCCCTTGGGTAGTCGATCCTTGGGGATTTCCATGAAAGTTCGGACTGCATCAAGCCCCAGTACCATTTCGTCGGCAGGTAATCGATCCAGATCGTCAACAAATACCACCAGACGCTCACATGTCTTTCCTGACTGGCCAGTTAGAGCTGTCGCTCTTCCGGCTTTGTATTCATGGATCTGCTTAACCAGCATCTCTTCATACTGTTCGGGGGTCGTGCTTGGAAAGGTAATTTTGGTGAGTAGGTTTGTGGCTTTTACCTCTGTTGGCTTCACATTTTTTAATACGTAAGTATAAACAAACGCGACCGACGGAATGAACAGAGCTTGGGCCCATGGATTGTTTATTCCCAGAAAATAGAGACCTAATCCCAGTAGCAGAAAAAGTCCAATCACTGCCAGAGTAAGTGCCAGCATCGGGATCATCCAGGCCCGCAGTAGTTCACGGGTAAGCTGCCTCACTGATTTAGGTGTTTCCTTCACCTCGCTGAACTGATGGAAAAGCTTGTCCTGAAGGCTTTCCTCCGACCCCCCCAGTTCAAGGAATACGTGGCGCAATAACGCGCGCTTAATATCCTGATCTTTACCGCCGAAACGCCAGGCGTTGAACGTAATACAGTGATAGCGATCTTTGCGAGTGAGCTTGTTTGTGCGGCTTGCATCGTCCCGCAGATTTGCCGTATAGAGTTCCTTGATACTGCTTTTACCGGTGCCCCAACCACCCAATAAGCCAATACTAAACGGCGGTGAGTAATTCTCTGATTCAATCAAGCTGCGAAGTGCTTTTGCAAAATGGCGGTGCCCGAAGGCATCTTTATCAGCGCTGGATATTTCTCGATCCAGTGCTGAAGGCATCATTTCTTCTAAAGACATCTCCACTCCCTGTGGATGCACGACGCATCTTTAATTAGGCTCGCTGCTTGCAAGCCAGTTAGATTGTCAGTGTAATTCTGACAAAGAATTTTCGCACCAGTCTTTAATATTACATGCAATTGGATTTCTCATGTAAGCCGTTTCTTGAATCGGGACGGCTGACTATTGTTGAACCCCCATAGTTTTTTCGACGGGTTTTGTCCGCTATGGCCGAGTAGCCAAGGTATGGCGCTGCAAAAATGAAGGCCGCAATCTGAAAGATTGCGGCCTTTAGCATTCAGGACGAAAGTTGTGTCATTTTAAGCTTCTGCGCTGTTAATTTTGATCACGATTCTCTGGCTAAGTCGCTGTACTGATGGGGCGCAAAGCATAACAATCGTAAAAGCCGCTGGCCACGCGGTGATAAAGGCACGTCCCCAACTCATGAAAAAGTGCTCGTTCAGGCCGACTACCATCCATGTGACCCAACCGCTCATGACGCCCGACATCAATAGCGACATTAAAAATGAAAAAACCCAACGAAATTTTTGTGCTTCGGACATGACGTTTGCTCTTTGTGCTTGTTGAATAATGTTGAGCATAGCAAAAGACGAAAATTGAAAATACAATTGAAAAATCAAATATAAATTCCAAAAATGAAATCATGCTTGATGATCTGGCGCTATTTGTTTGTATTGTGGAAGCGGGCAGCCTAAGCGCGGCGGCTAAGAAAATGGATTTGCCCGCGGCGACGCTCACCCGCCGTTTGCAGAAGTTGGAACAGCAATTGGGTTGCCAACTGTTACATCGTAGCGCGAGGCGTATGTTGCCAACGCCAGCGGGCCAGCAATATTATGAACAATGCCGTCCTTTATTGCAGGCTTTGCAACAAACTACGCAATCTTTGGACGCCAACCTCAATCAGCTCAGTGGCACGGTGCGAGTGCTCGCGCCAATCAATTTATCTAATGGCCCATTCCGGCATTTTTGGAGCAGCTTTATGCTGCGTTATCCCGAAATTAAGTTAGAACTTCAATTGAGCAATCACAAAGAGGATTTGCTTGGTAATGGCGCTGACTTGGCAATTCGCGTCGGCGAGCAATCCGACTCTTCTTTTGGGCAACGCCGATTGGGAGAGGTGCGCATTGTATTAACCGCATCCCCTGATTATCTGGCGAAAAATCCGCCGATTGTGAATCCATCATCGCTTGCACAACATAAATTAATCGTTGCCGATCCAGTGACTCAATGGCGCTTCACTGAGCGCTCGACGTCAATCCCCCAAACGTGGCTGCCGCAAGGTCATTTTCGCGTCAACGAGATTCAGTTGGCAGTGCATATGGCACGCTCGGGTATTGGTCTACTGTATTGTCCCAAGCCGCAGGTGATCCAAGAATTAGAAAGCGGACAACTTGTTACTGTGATGCCAGATTGGGAGACCGAATCCCGAGTTATCTACGCGGTCTGGCCGCAAAGCCAATTGATGCCAGCCCGAGTGCGTGTCTTACTGGATCATCTGGTCGATTGCGCCATGGCGCATCCATTGTTCAATTAAAACCATTTATATTGACGGTGTTTTGGAGTGCCATAGGTGCGAAAGATAATTTCGATCGCGGTGAAAATGTCCGCTTTGGCCGATCTGTCGATGCCGCAGCCCAAATAACGAAAGGCCGCAATCCATCAGGTAGCGGCCTTAGTTATTTATGGTGAAATCTCGTGCTGCTCGGCCAAAGCAGCCTTTCGCCCCACTAAGTTTGCAATCCGATCCGCATTCAGCTTGAGTCGCTCAAATAATTAAACTCCTTTTAACTGTAAGGAGTTTGCCATGCCGAACGATATTCACCACGAACCGTGGAACAAAGGAAAACTTGTTGGTCAAAAACCACCACTAAAGCTTAAAGAAATATGGGCCATTCGAATTCGATTGCAACTTGGTAAAAAGGTGCGTGACCTTGCCATGTTCAACTTAGCCATCGACAGTAAGTTGCGCGGCTGCGACTTAGTTAATTTAAAAGTTAGAGATGTTTGTCACGGGAATCAAGTCGCATCACGTGCTTCCATACTACAGAGCAAGACACAACGCCCAGTTCAGTTTGAAATTACGGAACCTACGCGTGATGCCGTTTCTGCTTGGGTTTTACAGGCCAAACTACGTTCTGATCAGTATCTTTTCCCAAGTCGGCAGCGCCAATTCTCGCCACACATTTCAACTCGGCAATATGCTCGGATTGTAAGTCGCTGGGTCAGCTCAATAGGGCTGGATCCGACTGAATATGGCACACATACCATGCGAAGAACCAAAGTCACGCTCATCTACAAACGCACAAAGAACTTGCGTGCGATTCAACTGTTACTTGGCCACGCCAAGATGGAAAGCACTGTTCGTTATCTTGGCATTGAAGTTGATGATGCTCTCGAGATATCGGAGCAAACTGAAATATAAAGCATCGTAGGCACTCGGCCGAGAATCTTACGTCTCGGCCAAAGGCGGGTATTACACTGCTTAAATCAACCGGAAAGTTCGTAGGAAGTGCTTCGCCCGCCAGATTCAGATTTATGCAACACACCCAAATTCAGTAATTCATTGATGTCTCTCAGCGCGGTATCGGTGGAACACTTGGCGATGGCGGCCCATTTTTTTGAGGTCAGTTTGCCGTCAAAGCGGTCCTGTAACCGATTGAGTAATTTGATTTGCCGCTCATTGAATGGCGTAGCCGACCAGCGCAGCCAGAAGTTGGCCTTGGCCAGCACTGCATCCAGCGTAAGCTGAGCGTGCTCAATTGCTCGGAGCAAGGTATTAAGAAACCAACTCAGCCAGAACGTGATATCCAGCGTACCTTTTTGGGTTTTTTCTAATATGTCGTAATAGTCACTTCGCTCTCGCTGAATTTGTGCCGAAAGGCTATAAAAGCGCTGAGTATTACCATCTGCACGCGCCAGCAGTAAGTCCCCCACCGCGCGGGCAATCCGTCCGTTTCCATCATCGAACGGGTGCAGGGTCACAAACCACAAGTGTGCAATCCCTGCCTTTAAAATTGCATGATCTTTAAGATCACGACTATTTAGCCAATCCAAAAAATGAGCAATTTCCTGCGTTAGGCATTCTGCAGGAGGTGCTTCATAGTGTACTTTTTGCCGGCCAATCGGGCCGGAAACGACTTGCATTGGGCCATCCTCATCCGCTCTAAACTCGCCAATCCGGATGCGGCTCATTCCGCTAAAGCCAGTCGGAAACAGGGCTGCATGCCAGCCAAATAACCGACCTAATGTGAGGGCATCAGCACTGCGAGTCGTCGCATCCAACACCATTTCGACCACACCTTCGACATGCCGATCTGTGGGTGCTAATGCACCAATATCAACGCCAAGACGCCGTGCAATCGAGGAGCGCACAGTGGAGACATCAAAATGTTCACCTTCGATTTCACTCGTTTTAAGGACATCCTCTGTCAATACCAGCAAGCTGGCCTGATCGCGTAGAGTCATGCCAACGTCACTTAATCGCCCAAGTAACATGCCTTGAGCACGGCAAACGTCAGCTAGCGGCTTTGCTAACGCAGCCAGATCGTAATGCCAATTTGGCCAGTCGGTAGACTGCCAGATGTATTTATATTCGCCGCTATTCATGCGGTAATTATGGGGTACATCCACCGCAAGAGCAACTTAATATCTGCAAATAATGCGGTGATTGAGCCAATTATTCACCGCACATTAACATTCAGAAATCCGTTTTGGCCTAGTAGCTCAGGCACAAAACCAAAATGATAAAGGCAGCAGCCCGAAGGGTAGCTGCCGTTCATTTTTCAACCGTCGGCATCGACACGTCGGCCTAACCGGACGTTCGGGTTTGTCTCTGTCAGAGTTCGCAACGTGTCGATTAGCTACCGTAGCTGTGCACGTTGGACACAACAAAAATATTCTAACGGGCTCAATAATACTTTGCTTTTAAGACGCCATTTCTTTGGCACAGATTGTAACTACATACTGCCTGACTTTATCGTATCCAATTTGTCTTGCTTCTTGAGTCCCATAAAGCACGATTGCACCTTCCGTAACCATTGCAATTAAGTTGACTACATCCGAAATTTTGGTAATGGCTAGGTTTGGATACGCATTTGCAATCAGAGCAGTGGTTCTTTCAATCGTTTCATCATAAAAGCGATCAACCATTCTGCTAATCGCTTCATCATGCAATGCCATTGCCCAAAGTTCTCGAAAGGTTCTTACTGTTGCAGTGCTTACCGCGTCTTTCATTAGCCAGTCGATTAGGGCTTCTAACCCAATATTATCTTGATCGCTCCCTATATTTAGCGCGACTTCAAAGTTGCATAAATATTCGTCAAGCATTCGGGTAATCAAAGCCTGAAGTAGTTGATTTTTGTTTGGGAAATGATAGGACAAATTTCCAGGTGAAATTCCTGCCAGCTGGGACACTTTACGCGTAGTAAAGCCAGTATGCCCATGTTCAATCAAGACCTTTCGTGCACTGTCCAGAATGTTACTTATCGTATTGAGTGATGTGATGGATTTTGAACGTGTAAGTGGGTCAGTTTGTTTGCTTGCGATCGCCATATTTCAACCTCATCAATGTGTATTTTTACAGCTCAAAATTAGTTCGTATGAACTAATATACTCGAATTAGTGCAATTGATCTAATTCTCAAAGTTCGTATCAAAGGAAGAAAATATGCGTATCAAACCACTCACAGTTGGTATCTCTCTAGCACTATTGGGCAGCATTAGCTGTACTCCAACGTTTGCGGCAGGTGGCGGTGGCTCGGCAGTCACAGATCCGGCGGCCATGGCTGGAAAGCACTTTGATCCCAAAGGCAAACAACCTTCCCAATATACGGTTGAGATGCAAAATGCTCAGCGCAAAAGTTTACCCTTTGAAGATCAGCGCGACTTCGAAGAGTCTAAAAAAGGCTTCATCGCAGCACCTTCCTATCGCCTGATTCGGAATGATCAGGGTGATATCGTTTGGAATATCGGTAGCTACGATTATTTATCTCAAGGTAAAGACTACAACAGCATTCATCCTTCACTTCAACGCCAAGCTCAATTGAATATGGCTTACGGCTTATACGAAGTTGTACCGGGCAAAATCTATCAGATTCGCGGTTTTGACTTGGCCAATATGACCCTGATTAAAGGAGATACGGGCTGGATCTTGTTTGATGTACTGACCGCAAAAGAAACCGCACGGGCCGCGCTTGATTTTGCCAATGAACAGCTTGGGAAACGCCCCGTGGTTGCTGTGGTACTGTCGCATTCACACGCCGACCATTTTGGCGGGATTCGCGGTGTAGTAGATGAAGCCGATGTGAAAAGCGGCAAGGTACAGGTACTTGCGCCAGAAGGCTTTATGGAGCATGCGGTTTCAGAAAATATGTATGCGGGTAATGCCATGACGCGTCGGATGCAACTTACTTATGGCACTTTGTTGCCTCGCAATCCCTTTGGACATGTCGATCAGGCCATCGGTAAAAACGTCGCTTCCGGTGAAGTGGGACTACTTGAGCCGACACGCACAATTAGCAAAGACATCGAAGAAATAACAATCGATGGCGTGCAGATGGTGTTCCAAAACACCCCCGGCACCGAGGCTCCGGCGGAAATGAATACCTATTTCCCGCAGTTTAGAGCTTTTTGGGCGGCGGAAAATGTAACTGGTACGGTCCACAATATTTATACCTTGCGCGGTGCGTTGGTGCGCGACGCATTGCTCTGGTCGAAAAACATCAACAATGCGCTATATATGTTTGGTGACAAAACAGATGTAATGTTTGCGTCACACAACTGGCCACGTTGGGGCAATGAGCGCGTGAAAGAAGTCTTGCAAACACAGCGCGACATATACGCCAATCTGAATAACGACGTGCTGCATCACGCGAACAACGGCGTGACGATTAATGAAATTCACAATGTCTACAAACCACCTCAGTCATTGCAAAGCAACTGGGCTGCACATTCCTACCATGGCTCGGAAGAACACAATAGTCGTGCAGTGCTCAATCGCTATCTCGGTTACTGGGATGCAAATCCAGCCACGTTAACTCCCTTGTCGCCGCGGGATTCAGCGCCTTTGTATGTTGAAATGATGGGCGGCAGCAAGAAAATCATCGCCAAAGGTCGTGAGTTGCACAAGCAAGGCAAATATCTGGAAGCAGTTGAAATTCTGAACAAACTCACATTGGCTGAACCGACAAACACTGCGGCCAAAGACTTGCTCGCCGATGTTTACGAGCAACTGGGTTATCAGAAAGAAAGCGTGGCATTGCGCAATAGTTTCTTGGCCAGTGCCTACGAGCTACGTCATGGCATACCTGAAGGCGCATCACCCAAAACAGGCAGCCCAGATATGGTACGGGCAATCTCGACTGAGTTGATGCTCGATTACTTGGGCGTGGCGATGAACAGCCAGAAAGCAGCGGGGATGAAATTCAAGATCAATCTGCTTACCCCTGATAATGGCGAGAAATACGTCTTGGAAATGAGCAATTCAACGCTCACCAACATCAAAGGCTTTACTGCCCCCGATGCCGATCTGACAGTGACGGCCAATCGCGCTGATCTGGAAATGATCATGACTGGGCAAGCTACATTTGAGAGCTTAGCCAAAGCGGGCAAAGTGAAATTAAGCGGCAATCAGGCTGTACTGGCTCAATTGATGAGTACGCAGGAAAAGTTTGATCCTCGTTTTGAAATCTTGCCAGGCACCAAAAAACGGTAATTCGGCACTAAATTAAAACTAAAACCATCGCTCGCCTGCCGATAATCATCCGCAGCTAGAGAGTGATGGTGCATTTCTCTCAATGGATGGCCCATCTGAACGATGCGGCCATCTCTTGCACTTGGGTTTTTCGATGAAATTTCAATCCAGCATTCTATTGCTCGCTCTGTGCACTGGCACCACGTGGGCGGGAGGGATTTATCTTTATGAAGTTGGCACCGAAGATGTGGGCTTAGCGGGTGCGGGTATGGCCGCCAGAGCCCAAGATCCATCGGTTATGATGACCAATCCGGCTGGCTTAAGCATGCTAAAGGGTGATCAAATCACCATCGGTGCTCAAGCACTGTATGGCGATGTGCAGTATCGCCCCCAGATAGGCGCTGATGCAGACAATGTGATCGGCTGGTTTCCAGGCATGAGCGCATTTTATAGCCACAGCATCAATGATCAGCTCACGGTTGGTCTTGGCCTGTATGGAAATTATGGACTTGCCATGGACTTTGGTCACTGGGGGCTTTCCGGTCCACAGGGCAACGATTTGGGAAGTTCACTCATTAAAAATGGCGCCACCATGGCGCTCACTTTCCAACCCAGTGTGGCTTATCGGATTAATGATCAATGGTCTATCGGGGCTAGCCTCGGGATCAATTACGGTTATGCCGCTTTAACACGGGATACCTTGCTCGGTGCGGAAGAAAAAACCTCAAATGAAGATTGGGCTTTGAATGCCAAATTGGGTGTACTGTATCAGTACAATGAATCAACCCGTTTTGGTTTAGCCTACACCAGTGCGACCCAATACAATTTTGATCTCAACCCCAGCATCCTTGGACAGCAAACCTTAGTTACCCAAGAGCTCAATGCGCCACAACAAATCATGTTCAGTGCATTTCATCAGCTCAGCCCGCGTTGGGCAGTGATGGGCAATGTCGGTTGGCAAGATTGGAGTGCCTACAATCAAAATAAAATCAATGGCGCCCAAGTATCACAACAATTCCAAGACACATGGCATTCAGCGCTTGGTGTGCAATATCAGTGGAATGAAAAACTCAGACTCAATACGGGCGTAGCTTATGACTCAAGCTTTTATCAAGATCAGCACAATGCGTCGCTCGCCCTACCCTCTGGCGCTGCATGGCGATTTGGAGCGGGTGCCGTTTACCAATTAGACAAGAAAAGTAGTGTCGGACTGGCGCTGGAATACATGCATGTCGATGATGCAACCGTGCAAAATATTGGCCCACTCAATGGGCAATATGATTCACCTCAAATGTTTTTCATTAGTGCCAATTACCAAACTCAATTTTAGCAACTGCAAGTGACCAGACTTTCATGTGGCTTGGATCACTGGGGCAATTCACAGTCCTTATTTAGCAAAAAGCCGACTGATCCGTCCTATCAAATACTCATTGTCACTACGAAAAAAGTCAATTCAACACTTTCACGTAATCAGCATGCTGTTTTTAATCATTGGCAAAAGCTGATCTATTTCTGGAATAACATGTCATTCAACAACGCATTTAAAATCAGTGCCCTTCTTATGGCTAGCCTCATTCTTACAGCATGCGGCGGCGGAGACTCAGAGGAGGACAATGCGCCACCCGCACCCACAAGTACGCCTGTGATGACGACAACTCCCAAGCCTGACACGACGCCGAGCCCCAATACCGATCAAGTATTTTTTAGTCCTTATAAAGACATATTGTTGGGCATGAACTGGAACACCAATGTGATCGGTACGGCGGTCAATGGTAGCCAACAAACCTTGCTGTCGGCGCTGCCGAGCAAGGCCGAAGTAGTGACGTGGGCATTTGCGACGGGGACGTGTGGCTCGGAAAACTGGGGCGGGCTAGATGGCGCAGCGGTGGCGGCAGCAAATGTGGGGGCGTGGGTGGCGGCCAACAAGAAATACATCATTTCCACCGGCGGCGCGGCGGGCGCATTTAATTGCACGTCGGATGCCAATTTTGTGAAATTCATTAATCGCTACAATTCGCCCAATCTGGTCGGTATCGATTTCGATATCGAGGCGGGTCAGACGCAGGCCGATATTGATAGCTTGGTACTGCGAGTGAAAAACGCGCAAAGCCAGTTCCCGCATTTGCGCTTTAGTTTCACGTTGGCCACGCTGGGCGGGAATGTGCAGCAAAGTCTGGGCGCACAGGGGCAACTGGTAATGGAGTCGATCAAGCGCAATGGCCTGAGCAATTATTTTATCAATCTGATGACGATGGATTACGGCAGCACCACGCCGAGCAATTGCGTAGTAAGCGGTGGGCAGTGCGATATGGGCCAGTCAGCGGTGCAGGCGGCGATCAATCTGCATAAGCAGTACCAGCTGCCTTATAGCCAGATTGAAATCACCCCGATGATTGGCGGCAACGACACCATCGATGAAACCTTTACACTGGCAGATGTCCAGACGGTGACGGATTTTGCGATCCAGAATAATCTGGGCGGCGTTCATTTCTGGTCGTTTGATCGCGATAAGGATTGCGCGCCGGGCTATGCCTCAGCGACGTGCAATACCTACGGTGTCGCTGGGACACTGGGCTTTTTGAATCGATTCCTGAACGCGCTGGCTTACTAAAAAAGACTGCGGGGGCTGACCAGAAAATATCTCTCTGACAAGCCCCGTGTCCTATAAGCTGAATGTTTCCACTCCTATATAAGCCGAGCAAAAAAGCCTGAGCCACATTGTAAAAGCCCTGCAGTCAGATTTACTGAGTTACCATTGAGCAATTCACTCAGATGGTCGACACCTACATTCGATGGTATAACGAATAGCGAATTAAGGTTTCACTCGGTGCAGTTAGTCCGATTGAATATCGAAAAAGGCTTGGGTTAAATACATAAAACCAGTCCAAGATTTTATCCGCATCCACCTGGGTCAAATTTCAATCGGCGCGAACAGTGGTTTGGCAATCGCAGCGCAGCAGCAGTGTAAGAGTGACTTTTGCATTTAGGTGAGATGACCGCCACACCAACACTTAAACAAACAAGATGTAAGTCTAGAAAAAGATACAATGGATGAAATGAACTTCAATTTGCCCAGAAATATCTATGTCACTGCAATTTCTACATCGAATCCAATTTCACTCGTTCATCACTGCACTGTTCATTACGGTCGTACTCAGCGCCTGCTCACCCAGTTCACCAGGCGCAAAAAGCCTAAACCGAATAGAATTAATGAAGTTGGTATTCCCAACTTGGGAGCCCAAAGGTAAAAATCAGATTCAAGAAATTAACCAGACTGCAGGTGAAATAAAACCAGCCTCTACGCCCGCTGAAAATGAATTGCGCTATCGTATTAGCCCGCAGCAGGTCGTACAACTCGATGCAGAGCACGCCGTCATGATCACAGGCTCGGCGCTCGTTGACCAAACCGGTGAAGTTGCCGGTGGTCATGCCTCATCGGGCATCATCAGTGCCTTCTGGTTTAAGAAAGACAAAGACCTTTGGACATTCTTAGACCAGCAAGACGAAGTCACTACCGCTGGAAAATATGGCGAACCCGAGGAGACTAAAGTCATCCGCTTGGATCAGACCCACTTTGCACTTGCGATTGAAAGCTCTGACTGTTTTCAAGGGCAATGTTTTACCAGCCTTAATCTGTATCAGATTGGACCAACTGAGATAAAACCATTATTTAGCAAATACATCCGCCTGAGTGAAGGCAATTTGGAATCCCGTGATTGCGAAGCGGCAATGAATCAACCAATAGGTAAAACCATTGAACGCAAAATCGAAGAAGATCATTTCAGCTCGCACGAATGCTATGACATCAAGGGCATGTGGCACATTGATGGCAAAGGTAATCAACCTGGCGATCTGATCATTGAATTTAGTGGTCAGAAAGAGCATCAAGTTGAATTAAATCGTGAAGATGGTGCAACGGAAAATGATCCAGTGCAAATCACGATTCAATCAACGCTCAATGAGATCAAGCAAAAACAGGTTTTGCGCTACAAAAACGGGCAATATCACCTTGTGAGTGGAAAAAACCCAAATCCAAATCAGTAGATAGTGAGGATGAATTCCTAACGGTTTTATATACATCCAAAACTATTTAATTTCGATTTCTAATATTTTTCTCCCTCACCGTCGCACCGCGCACTTCAAATTTCACGCGCTCCAGCAGCAAACCTTTGCTATCACGCAACTCGAGTTGATGCCGTCCCGGCCATGGGAACCAGTTTTGCGTTACGCCTGTGCCGATGTTCTTGCCATCCAGCCACCACTGCGCCGCTTTAACGCCGCGAGAGCGGAACACCAGTCTTTGATTAGCGGGCGGCACATCTGGGTCGAGCGCGAAAATACTGCCGTCGAGCGGCGCAATAATGCCGGGGGCTTGGTTCTGAGTCGGATTGGTTTCGGCAACGATGACATCGCGCTCGGTGCCGGCCAAAAACCATTCTTTGCGGCTCGCTTCGATATTGCCTTTGTAACGAATACTGCGTTGCGTAACACCGGCAGGCGGCGTAGGTGGCAATGAGGATTTAATACCCGTTTGCACTCGATCAAGCAGCGCCTGCCAGACTGGCGCTGCGCCGTGCATGCCGGACACATCCCACATCGGCTCGCCGCTGGCGTTACCGACCCACACCGCGACAGTGTACTGGTGCGAAAAACCGACCGCCCAATTGTCTCGCATGTCTTTGCTGGTGCCGGTTTTTACCGCGCTCCAGTACGGCGTCGACAGCACGCTTTCCAGACCAAAAGTTCGCGCACGCGCGGTACGGTCGGACAAGATATCAGCGATGATAAAACTGCTGGCAGCATCTAAAACTTTCTTATCCGCCACTTTGGCCTGATTGCTCATAAAGCGCGGTGGGCTGCTGATGCCGGCATTGGCGAGCGCGCGATACGCATTGGCGAGCTCGATCAGCCGGATGTCAGCCGCACCGAGCGCCAGACTCGCGCCGTAATAATCGCCATCCTGCTGCAAGCTGGTCATCCCCAGTGCGTACAAACGATCGCGCAAGGCGCTGGCACCGACCATTTCAATCGCGCGCACGGCGGGCACGTTAAGCGACGACGCCAGTGCGGTGCGCACCGACACGAGGCCTTTGAAATCTTTGGCGTAGTTTTGCGGCGCATACAGCCCGCCCGCGGTTTGCAAATCGAGCGGGCTATCGTCGAGCAGCGAGGCGGCGCTCAGATAGTGTTTATCCAGCGCCAGCTGATACAAAAAAGGCTTGAGCGTCGAGCCCGCTTGGCGCAATGCAGTGACGCCATCGACATCGGCAGCCGATGATAAACCCGCGCCCGCCGAGCCAACCCAGGCCAGAATATCGCCGCTAGCGTTGTCCAACACAATCGCCGCGCCATCCTGCACGTTGCGCTGCGCGAGCGCGCCCAGATGGCGTTTCAGTACCGCGTTGGCGTAACGTTGCAGTGGTCGCGAGATCGTGCTGTTCACTTGCGTTCCGGCGGCAATTTTCTGCTGCGTAATCAGCTGACGCGCAAAATGTGGCGCATCGTTTTCTGCTAGCGGATTGGCCGATTTGCTGCGTGATAAAGCCAGCTCGGTATCGATTTTGATCGCATCGCAATTGGCTGCTTTGGATTGATTTTGCAGGTCTTGCAAGATTTTGCACGCGCGCGTCGCCACTTTGGCTGGCGCGGCATTCGGGCCGCGAATTAAGGCTGCGGCAATGGCAGCTTCCGAATTATTCAGGCCACTGGGCATTTTGCCAAACAAGGTAGCAGATAGCGCATTCAGACCAATCAGCTCGCCGCGAAAGCTGACCAGATTTAGATATGCTTCTAAAATTTCGGCCTTGCTCCAGTGTGTTTCCAGCCAGCTGGCCGACCAGCCCTGCCCGACTTTTTGCCATACACTGCGCCCGCTATTGCCCGCTTTCAGATCATCATCGAGCAGACCCGCCAGCTGCATTGTCAGCGTCGATGCGCCGCGCGTTTTGGTATTCCAGACATTACCCCACGCCGCGGCAGCAACACCCGACCAGTCAACGCCGCTGTGCTGATAAAAACGTTTGTCTTCCGAGACCAGCAGGGCATGGCGCATCGCGGGCGAAATCTCTGGCAAGGTCACCCAATCGAGACGACGCGCCAGCATATCGACGCGAACGCGCTGCAGTGGGGCGCCGCTGCGATCGAGCACCAGCACATCGGACGAGCGCCACGCGGCTTTGACTTCTTTAAAGTTCGGCCTAGCCTGCGCTAGAGCAGGCGCTGGCCAAGTAATCGACACCAAGGCCAGCGTTAGCAGCAGTATCGCAAACTGAAAATTCGACTTCACAGACCTATTTCGCCTCGCTCACTTTCATTGGAGCATTAGGCAACAGACCAAACACATCCGGCGCGTACATTGCTTCAACACGCGTTGGCGGCAGCTGGAAAGTACCTGAGTTATTGAGGCGCAAGGTGTATTCCACTTTCAAACCACCGCGTGGTACATAGCTGTAGTAAGCGCGGTAGCCCGAGAAACTGCGCTCGACATAGTCGGCGTAGCTGCCGGCTTTAACTTCACTGGTGGCAATCGCCGAATCTCGCCCTAGTCCATTGCCCTGTATCGTTGCCCCAGCCGGAATCGGGTCATTGACTACCACCCAAGTCATATCCGCTTGTGCGGTAACATCGAGCGTGACTTTAACGATATCTCCCGGTTGATACTGGCCAGCAACTTTCTGGCTGATAGGCGTTAGTGTTTTCTTGATGCTGTAGCCCGCGTAGCGCGGGGCTTTGAGCACCACCGCAGCTTCGACTTGCACTGTCGCCCACGGCTCGCCGCTGCCAGTTTGCTTGAGTACAACCGGTTCTTTGCCAGTTGCGGGCCAAGCGAACACGCCTAAATGGCCATCTTTGGCTGGCCAGTTCAAGTTGAGCTTTTGCGTTCCCAAGCTCGCCGTTGTGTTGCCCGTCACTGGCGTATTTTCAAATTGACGCGAAAATTGCGCCACCGCCAATGTGCCCCATAAATTGGCCGTTGTCGTTTGCCAACTGCCTTTTTGCTGACGCGCCAATAGACCCGTTAGCACGCGTGGCATATCGGCTTGCCAATCTGGCAAGTTACGCGTCGCCAGCAGCAATTTGGCGGCATTCACATCGGCGCTGCCCATTAACCACCAGGCGTAATCATCGCGCTCGGTGCTAAACACCATCCGTGTGCCTTGATACGTTAAGCGCGCGCGCAGCAAATTGCTCGCCTCGGTGATTTTAGCTGCTTGCTGCGGGATCGCTTTGGCGCGATTAAGCAATGACAACCAATCAACCAGCATCGCAGTACTCATTTTCTGCGCATTGAGATCGAGCACATCGAGCATCGCTGGACGGAAAGCATCGTAGCGCGCCAATGCTTCCATCGCAGTTAAACGACGCGCGTCCAGATCCTGACGCGAGATATACAAATCGCGTTTGATTTTGCCTTCAACAAAAGCGCTCAGCGCGTTAATCATGCGCTGACGTGCCGTATCAGGAATTGCCAGTCCTGCTTCATGACTGGCCGCCAGTACATACGCGGTCAGAGTATCACTCCCAGAGATTGACCCACCTTCGCTTTGTGGGAAATACCCTGCCAAGCCATCGCTATCAAGGTACAGCGGCAGCTCGGTCATCAGTTTTTGCCAACGCGTTGCATCACCCAGCCCCAGAGCTACTGAGGTTTTTTGCTCTAGGCAAGAATACGGATACTCGAGGAACCAGCGGCGAACGCTAGGCAAATCAGAGCCGAGTTTATCTTGCAACGAAATACGAATACCGCCACGGCCCGCCAATGCATTGGCAGGTAGCGCGACCGGAATTTGCAAATCGCCCGTTACGCGTTGCAGCGTCGCCTGCTCGACCGTGACCGGCACCGCGGGCTCAACTTGCTGGCGAATGGCCAGTTTATCGAGCGCCTTTCCGCCCACTTCTTGCGCGCTAAATTGCCATTGCAACTCGTGCACGTCATTCGGTATCGCAATCGGCCACACAATATGGCGCGATTCGCCAGCTGGAATATCGAGCTGCTGCGTGGGCAGATTATTAATGCCTGCAGCAGCATTGACCGCCACTTTCATTTTGCGATCACTGCCATTGCGCAGCGTAATGCCCGCCGCGAGCTGATCGCCTTCGCGCACTAACGGTGGAATGCCCGACACCAGCTGCAAATCTTGCTGCACGGTAATGCTGCTCTCTCCCGTGCCAAACAGATCATTACCCTGATCAACGACCGCGACCAACCTGAAACGCGTCAACGCGTCATTAATCGGTACTTTCACACGCGCCGTGCCGTTGGCGTCGAGCACGACGTTCGGCTGCCAGGTCAGCAAGGTTTCCAGTAATTCGCGCGTTGGCGCTTTACCGCCGCCGCCACCCGGTGGCAGCGCTTTGCGCCCGTAATGGCGTTTACCAACGACTTCGAGCTGCGCCGTTGCCGTATCAACGCCATAGCTGTGGCGCTGGTACATCGCCTGCATCAGCGCCCAGCTGGTATTGGGTTGCAACTCCAGCAGCGCTTCATCGACCGCAGCAAAAGCGACTTCAGTTCCTGCAGGTGCCGGTTTGCCATTCGGTAATTTAACGCTAACCACGATTTCGGCCAGCTCCCGTATGCTGTAAATTTTGCGCGCAGGCGTGACGGTGACTTTAAGCTCTTTGGCCGCGCTGCCGACCTGAATCTCGGCAATGCCGTATTTAAACGCCGGACGTGATAAATCGACTAGTGCGGTTGGCGGCACATAGTCTTTGCCTTCTTTCCAGTACGCATTCCACCATTCGCCTGGTGTTTTCCAACCCCAGGTAAAGAAGGAATACCACGGCACATCGCGCACGCGGCCGCGCACGGCCAACACCGATACGTACACATTTGGCGTCCAATCAGCAGCGATTTTCAGATCAAAACTGGCGGTTTTGCCATCAAGCTCGACCGTACGCGTCTCCAAAATACCTTCGCGCTCAATCGCAATCCAAGCGGTGGCTTTTCGAAACGGCATGCGCACTTGAAAGTGCGCAGTTTCTCCGGGCTCATAGCTCAGTTTTTCCGGCAGGATATCAATGCGGTCGTTATTGTCGGCGTCAAACCACAACTCGTCGTGTTGGCTAACCCACACATTTTGCGCGCTGCGCGTTACTCGGCCCTGATCGTCTTTGGCTTCGACTATCAGCTCCATATCGCCAGCGTCTTTCAGATTGATTTCGCAGAAAACCAGCCCTTGCCCATTGGTCGTTTCGCTACAAACTTTGCCTTTATCGGCTATTTCTTCGCTGTTATCCCAAGCATAAAAACCGCCAACGAGGCGTTTACGCGCAGATAAATATTTATGCTCGCGTAAGCTCACTTTGACGTCTTTATTGGCAACCGGTTTGCCATTGGTATCGAGCACCACCGCTTTCAATTGCAATGCGCGGCCGGTCGTAATCCAGCTATCAACGCTCAGACCGATTTGAATTGCCGCTGGCCACAATGGAATGCGGCGCGTAATGCTTTGCACTTCGCCATTCGGGTCGCTAAACGTCATTTCGCTAACCAGATCGTAGCGCCTATCGAGCGCAGGCAGATTGCTGATCGCCGTTTTGCCATTGCCGTTCTGATCGAGTACTACCGCCGCTTTATCGAGTATGACTTTACCGTCTAGCGATGGCTGTTTTTGCTCAGGCCCAGCCTGAGGTGGCGAGAAAGTGTAGCTTTCGTAATTACTTGGGCGCTCATAACTGGTATTGAGCATGGCGCTCACTTGCACTGGCCAGCTTTTGGCCGGGCCGCCATTACCCCACGCCAGCGACACATTCAATGGAATATCTTTGCTGCCAATATTCGCGCCTTTTTCGGCGTTAATACGCCCTGTCATCACTGGCAGACGGAAAGCTTCAACGCGGAAATTGCCGCTGTGCAAGCTATAGCCATCGAGCGCCGGATTAGCAGGCGCGTCGCTATCGTCGCGGCTGCGCGTGCCTTTGCGTTCCAGATACAGCGAATACTCGCCAAGCTTGGCGTCTTTGGGCAGCGTAAATGTACTTTCGGCATAGCGACCTTTGCGCCACGTCAGCGGGAGATTCACTTCATTGCCGCTACCATCGTGAACAATACGTAGCTGTTGTGGCAACTGATCATTTTTTAGCAGTGATAAGCCTTTACTGCCTTGCACGCGCAAGAAATGCTTGAGCGAAACCGTCTCGCCTACGCGCAGCAAAGATCGATCGAGCACCGTATGCGCGATAATCGCTGAAGTTTCGTCACTACTGGTTGGAAATGGAAAGCGCCAAGATTCGATGCCTTTATTCCAACTCGAACGAACAAAAGACACATCATCATTGCCTGCAGCGTCTTTGGCGCGTGCGGTGACAAATAAGCCCGACAGCGCTTCCTCGCCTTCTTGATTGCCACAACGGCCCGCATCCAGTCGCTGATTAATCAGCGCAATGCCGTTCTCATTGGCTTTGCCCGACCACAATGACTTGCCGGCGCAATCGTAAATATTGATTTGCGCTTGCGGCACTGGGCGACCTTTATCCAGCGTCGTCACCCACACCGCGGTGTTTTCGCGCGATTGCTTCAGATGCACCGCCATATTGGTGACCAGCGCTGCGGTGCGCACATACATCGGCTTATTGCTGGCCAATAGCGATTTACCAAGGATTTTGGACGACACTTCGAATACATAAAAACCAGGTGTAGCCACCGGAATACCGACAACTTCAAAAGGCCACTTCCCGTTTTTATCCGGCTGCGATGGCAATTTCATCGGCTGCGCTGATTTTTCCTTTTCCAGCAAAGACAGGCGACGCGTCTCTACGCTGCGCTTGCCAACTTCGACGCTGCTTTCATGGTAGCGAAGCACTTTGCCCAGCCAGTTCATCATTTGCGCGTCATCAGTCACACGCAGCGCTTTGCCATCAAGCTGCACCGATTTAATTTTCAAATCGGCTTCAACGCCGCGCAGTGTCATCGGGACAGCCGCATCGCTACTCGATTCGATAATGCCAAATGGCGCTGCAGCAAATTTGGCCAGCGGTGGATAATCGGCCATTTTAATGGCCAACGGGAAACGATTGGCATTGGCAAGCGGACGCCCTACTTCATCGCTAAAACCATCGGGCAACACGAGCGATAAGCTTTCTAGCGGCGAAAATGGCGGCGCAAACGTAATTTCTTCGAGTGCGGCGCCTTTATTATTTTGCTCGGCTTGCGGCGCGCGTTTAGCCTCTGCACCATTTAAACGAATTGCCATCGCTAGTTTGGCCTGCACAGGCGAGCTAAATTTGACGCTGATTGGTTTGAATGGAATGCACGCGCCTTTGGCGTTTTCGCGCAAACAGTTCATCGTCGCGGTAAAAGGTGGCCGTACTGAGAAATTGAGCTTATCGGCAGCAGCTTTATCACGCGTATGCACCAGCATCAGCTTGCTATCGGGTGCCAGACGCTGATCGCAGCGCACGGTCGCTATTGTCGCCGCGTGTTTTTCCAGATCGAGGTGTTTAAGTAGCGCAGCTCTGTCGCTGCTACTGAGTGCTTTCACCGGAATGCGCTCGGGCAAGCTGCTTGATTGGCAATACAGCATATCGAGCTTGGGTGCAGCACCATTAAATTGCAGCACAAAAGCCTGATCTTCTTCGATCTGCCCTTCGCTCGGCCAGCTTTGCGTCACGATCGGCGCGCCAGTAAAAAAGCGGTAGCTCAGATTAGCCGGCAACGCTGCGCCTTTTAAGTCTTTCCAACCCGATTTGGGCGTAAAGCGGCAATCGGTATTGGCGGGCGGCGTTTGCTCCAAATCGAGTACCCAGGTTTTATCGTCAATCCAATGACTTTTGCCTTTAAGCGCACAACTGAAAGTCAGCGGTGCAGGTGCGGCGCTATTGCCCAGTGCGATCACGCTGGTATCAAAAGTCAGCCGAACTTGCTGTACTTCCTTGACTTCGCCTTGTGGGCTAAATTGCACCACATTGGCGGCAACGGCGAATGTGCTGATCGCAGTTAAAACTAGAGTCGCAACCAATACTGACTTTACTCGCATTTATCAAACCCTCAAGACTTACAATTTATTTGTAAGAAACAAAAGCAATTGTATTGTTTTCGAAAGGCATTGACGAGGACTGTACTCACAGCCAATCGTCTTGACACACAGTAAAGAATCGATAGAACAGGTGAGAATGTAATCGGAATCACGTTTGGCGAAATAACAATTTTGCAATTACCACCATAGTTGAGCTTGAGACGGAAATATAAACTCGCCCCACGCGCTTTGAGCCCCCCTTATAAATAGAACTCGAAACGTTTAAGTTTGTGCAAACGAGCAAAATCAGTTTCGATAGACCACTGAATAGACCCCAATTCCGTGGGTGGTTTTTTCGGCTAAGTTGATTACCTCAGGTCTGCTAGGCAATTTCGTGCTTGGAGAAAATGTCTGCAAAGGCCGAGCAGCACTAGCATGACCCCAGAAAACGAAAGGTCGCACCTGATTGGTTAGCCGCCTTTTATTTTTCAAGCTTCGGCATCGACACATCAGCCAAAGCAGCCATCTCACATTAAGCTCACTATGATTCACAAAGCCCTTTTAGTGAGACCATAGCTGCAAATAATCATGATTGGGATCGTAGTTTTTAATCTGCTTTTCAATATTAAAGCGTCGATTTGGCCTTGGATCAGTGCCGAGACCGGCTAAATACAGCCAATTTCCTTGATTGCTATACACATCGTAATCAATCAACTGTGATTCAAACCATGCTGCACCAGCTCGCCAATCACATTGCAAATCATGAATCAGGAAGCTGGCCACATTTTGTCGCATTCGGTTGGAAAGATAACCCGTGGCAGCTAGCTCGCGAATGCCAGCGTCGATAAATGGCTGGCCAGTTTCACCCTGACACCACTTAAAAAAATAATCGGCTTGATGTGAAATCGTCGCTGCATCATTCAGGCCTTTGGCGTGATACAGTTGCGAGCCAAAACGTAGATGCAATAACCTGAAATAATCCCGCCATAGCAATTCGAACCAAATCCAGTAGGTGCTTTCATTCGCGCCATTGATTGCTTCATGAGCGATTAATTGCTGATAAATCTGCCTTGCCGATAGCGCGCCACTGGCTAGCCAGGGCGAAAACTTGCTGGAGTAATCGCAGCCAATCAAGCCATTGCGAGTGTGCTTATATTGATCTGCCAAACCAGACGCAAAATAACGCTGTAAATGCGCCAGCGCCGCAGTCGCTCCACCATGCCATTGCGGATGATGATAGGGAAATGCACTTCGTTCATCCACGGAAGGCGTGCCCGCCCATTCGCTTAAATCGACGCTGTGTAGTGCTTGTGCAGTGCTCGGTGCCGCAGGTAAATGTTTGATTAAATCGAGTGGAGCTGGTGGCACGGTGCCCGATTGTTCAATTTGTTGGCGAAAAGTAGTGAATATCAACGGCAAGTCTTGAGGATGAAATGGCAGTGTGGACGGATCTAGCAAGCTCGATTGCCAAATGGTCTCGATGCAGTAGCCTTGGGTACGAAGTTCCTCTACTTGCGCCATTTCATACGGCGCGGCAATCGCCTCGCAATAAACCGTATTGGCCTTCAGATTTTGCAAAATAGACGGCAAAACCATGGTTGGAACACCCTCTACAATCAGCAAACGATTTCCTCTTTGGACACACTGCGCCGCCAGGTCTATAAGGGTATCAGCCAGAAATGATTTTCGGTGCTGACCTAGGCGAGCAAACCCCCACTGAGTATTTTCTTCGGGTGGCAGACAGTAAACCAAGGTGATTTGATCCGCTTGCTGGCAAGCATGTGCTAATGCCGCGTTATCGCTGAGGCGTAAATCATTGCGAAACCAATAAACCGCTTGCTTCACGATTGTTTCCCTTATTGAACAACTGTTGCGGCCAGCAGGGCATTTGCCGCATCGATGCCTGATAGGTATGCGCCTTCAATACGTCCACCAGCTAGCCAATCACCAGCCAATACCAAACCCGTTTCAGCGGATTGAACTACCGCTTCAGTGCTGCTCCCTTGCGCGAACTTCCAGCGATGTGCCAAGGCATTTTGCCAATTGGGTTCAGCTTGCCCCCACTGCTTAAGCAGGCGATTGAACTCCTGAATCAGTAAAGCAATGACCTCATCGGCTGAGTTTTCTAAATGAGCTTGCGACCAAGCGACGCTAGCGTGTAGCACCCAATTTTGGCCCGCTCGACCGAGCTTGCTACTGTCGTGAGCCAACCAAGATAGCGCGCCGTCATTGATGAAAGCGCCAGCGAACGGCAAATTAATGGCGTGTTCACAGCTGAGCATCACCGCCCAGCAAGGCTGCATGGGTGTATGTGCGGCAAAAGCGTGAACGGCCTGCGTCGGGTGTGCGGAGGGAATCAGTGTCGCTGCTTGCGGCGCGGGTATTGCCAGCACAAGCTGTTGCGCTTGCCAGATTTGCTCACCCGCGCTCACTTGCCAACCCTGCGTCGTGGCCTGAATCGCTGTGACTTGCACCGACAATTTGAGGTTCAGCGCTGTAGCCATCGCTCTTAAGGGCGCGTTCATTTTGGGCGTGCCAACAAAGCGTTGTTGCGGGGAGCTGATTTGCAGGTTTTGACCATCCCACGCATAAATCGGCTCAGTCCAACGGCTAATCTGATTGGCACGCAGCCAGATCGCCACTTGGCGACGAAATATCGCCGAGCGCGCGGTAAAATATTGCGCACCATGATCCCATTGTGCGTTCTCGTCTCGCCGCGTTGCCATCCGCCCGCCGACACCGCGCGATTTTTCTAACACTAAAACGCGTCGACCTGCTGCTTGCAGTTTTTGCGCAGCACTTAAACCGGCCATGCCCGCGCCAATGACAATCACATCCCAATTCGATTCCATTCGTGCACCTTGCTTGGCGTTGATCCATTGATCCAGAATTTATAGATTATCCAGTTGCGATAAATACCGCTCAGCCTGTGCCAAAGTCGCTGACTTTTCATCGTCGGCCATTTTTCGCCAGGTCTGATAAGTCATTCCCAGTCTTGGATTTTTTTCGAGGGTTGCCGCGTGACGATGATGAAAATGCCAATACAGGCTATTGAATGGGCAAGCGCCTTCGCCGTGGCGCTGTTTGGGCTCGTAATGGCAGCCTTTGCAATAATCACTCATTTTATTGATATAGCTGGCCGAGCCTGCATAGGGTTTGCTACCCAGCAAGCCACCATCGGCGTATTGGCTCATCCCGCGCGTATTGGGCATTTCCACCCATTCGAATGCATCAACATAAATCCCCAAATACCACGCATCCACTTCATCGGGTAAAATCCCTGCCAACAAAGCAAAGTTGCCCGTTACCATCAGACGTTGAATATGGTGCGCATAGCCCAGTTCGAGCGACTGAGCGATGGCGTGTTTGAGGCAATTCATTTTGGTTTGCCCATTCCAATACCAGCTGGGCAAACTGCGCTGATGTTCAAGCGCATTGAGCTGACCATACGCCGGCATACGCGCCCAATACACGCCGCGTACAAATTCCCGCCAGCCTAAAATTTGCCGCACAAAACCTTCCACAGTCGCAATCGAAACACGGCCAGCAGCAAATTCAGCCAAAGCCGCGTGAATCACTTCGAGCGGGTGCAGTAATTTGAGATTGAGTGCAAACGAGAGTCCTGCGTGAAATAAGGTCGGGGATGCGGTGCTCATTGCATCTTGATACGCGCCAAAATTAGGCAATGCATTTGCAATAAATGTACTCAGTGCATCTTTGGCCTGAGTGCGCGTGATCGGCCAAGGAAAAGATTCAGCCCGCGGCTGTCCTAGTGTTTTGACACCCGCAGACACAATTTCGCCCCACAAATCGCGCAAATCAGCAGCGTAATTGGGCCATTGTGGCGCAGCGGGTTGGCCAGTCCAGCGTTTGCGATTGTCTTGATCGAAATTCCATTGCCCACCCAGCGGCTGACCATCGGCATCGAGTAAAATTTGATACTGCTTGCGTAACGCGCGGTAAAAAAACTCCATACGTGGGATTTTTTGCGCAAATTGCGTACTGATCACCGCTCGATCCGCAAGGAAATGCTCGCTATCAACGACTTTAACTAAAATCCCCAACTCAGATTCGGCGGCCTGAAATTGGCTTTCTAGTCGATATTCATCCGCTTGTTGGCGTTCCAGTTGCGTTATCTGCTCGCTGGCAATCAAGTCAGATAAATTGCCAATAAAGTCTTGGCGATTATCAGTATCGCCAATTTTTATGTAGCGCACGCGGCAACCCGCCTGTTGCAAGGCTTGTGCAAACCCGCGCATGGCAGCAAAAATTCCCAGCACCTTTTGTGCATGGTGGTGGGCGTAATCAGTTTCGCTACGTAGCTCCATCAACACATACAGCACATCATCGCGTTCACGCTCGATTTGGCTAAACCAGCTGTGGCGAATATTAAGTTGGTCACCCAAAATCAGCCGGAGTGTGCTCATGCTTTACCCCTGTTCTGCGCGCAACGTACGCTGCAATATTTGACCGACGCCCAGTTTTTCTCCCATTTCTTGCGCCAAGCAAAAGAGCGTTGGCAAATTGGGCAGATTTTCTTCGGCAAGGTCAGTTTATGGTGTGTCATTGATGTTAGCTTTCATGAATATGTATAGCGTTACAAGGCAATGAGTCAATAGCCTGCGTTGATATACCCTTATGTTCTCGGTAGCGGATGCAAATGGGCGTGTCCACCATCAACACCAATGATTTGCCCTGTGATCCAGCGCGCCGCGTCACTGAGTAAAAATGCAATCAGGGCTGCGCTGTCCTTTCCTTCACCTACCAGGCCCATGGGGTTCATTTGTGCATTGCGCGCGAGTGCTTCAGGGGTGCCTGTCAAACGCGCCGATAACGCAGAACGAGTCAAACCCGGCATCACCGCATTGACGCGAATGGCTTTGTTGGCATAGGTCGCTGCCGCCGTTTGTGCCAAACTGGCTACCGCCGCTTTCGCACTGGCAATCGCTTCGTGATTCGGAAAACCTGCACTGGCAACCAAAGAGCCAATGAGCACCGCAGAGGCAGGCGTTTTGGTATTCAGTTGCAGATTGACAAAGGCTTTGAGCGCATAAAAAGCAGAAAAATAGTTTTGCGCAAATACGGCTTCGCAGTCGTGCGCCGCAGTCAGATGCAAGGGGCGGATCAAAGTCGAGCCAACGCAATGCGCAAAACCCGTAGGAATAAAATTGAGTTGCTGTGCGGTCTGTAAAATTATGTCCGCTGTGCCAGCGGCGCTTAAATCTCCAGGCACAACCAATGTCTCGCCATTGATCTCAGCCGCTAAGCTCAGCAAACTTGCTTCATTGCGGCCACTCAAGATTAGGCGACATCCTTGACCAGCCAACTCATGTGACAATGCAGAACCAATCGCGCCGGTCGCACCGGTAATCCAGATCGTTTTTGCCATTTCTCGCCTCCAGCCTAAGCATGCGGGCTTAGTCGCTACCGACTGGTAGAAATATACACTTGCAAGTAGCTTTTGGCGAGAGATACAGCACGCAAAATCGATATTGGTGCGAGTGAGGGGTGTGGTTGAGTTCTTACTAATGACACAGCGCGAATTGCTGCGCGAAGTTTGGGGCCCCAATCACAGTGAATCCAGTCAGTATTTGCGCGTCTACATGGGGCATTTACGCCAAAAACTTGAAAATGATCCGGCCTTGCCCCGATTTCTAATTACTGAAACCGGGGTTGGTTATCGGCTAGTCCATTGACCAATACCGATTAATCAGCCAAGTAATCGAGCCACAACTGAATCCAAATCGGGGTATGAGGGATGATGTGCTGTGTTAAGGCCAAATTGTCGGTTTCATGAAAGTCCATGATTTTTCCAAAAAAAGTAGTTGACCTCACCAAAATCCTCTATTTGCTGCGTCGCAGCATTGATGATAGTCAATCTAGAAATACCTTTTTTCTAATTCATAAGTGAGCCGAATAAATATTCAACACTTGGTTGTTTGGTGTAATAAATAGGTAACTTAATCAATGGATTACTTAATATTCAAGACGCCATACGATAAGGCTTGAGGCCGTAAGTTGATGGTTAGCGGCCTTTCGTTTTTCAGACGCAGACATCGACACATCGACCAAAGTGGCCATTTGCCATGGTTGAGAAACAGGATGGTTTTGTACAGAATTTCAGTAGACAAGCTCCTTAAGCTGAGTGGCGCAAAATTCTTTTTCCACAAAAGTTCGTATGTCGCGAATTATTTGCGCGACATGAATAATGTCGCAATAATGCTTTAGCGACATAACTTCTGATTCAATGTCGCAATACGCCAACAAGAATGACCGAGGTATTGTTTCAACTGGAAAAAGCAAAGGCCGCAAACTATCAGGTAGCGGCCGTAGTTTTTTGAAACGCAATTTCATGTGGCTCGGCCAAAGCGCCTCTGGTGTACGCCTAGCACGGCATCAAGAACCTTACTATTGCGCCAGTTTCATTGTGAGCCGACAATAGACTGTTCGCTGAAGGAAGTAGGCTCACCGAAGAGATAGTTCGCATGAAACTTTGGATCATGAGTGATTTGCATGTCGATGTGTACGGCTATCAAGTCGTGCCGACTGAGGCTGACCTGGTCATTCTGGCTGGGGACATTGGCGAAGGATTTCGGGGGCTGAACTGGGCGAATGAACAACTGGGCGATTTGCCGGTGGTGTATGTGCCCGGTAATCATGAATATTACGGTTTCAAGCTGGATCAGTTAAACGCCGAATTTGAGCAATTTTCTCAACCAACATTGCAGGTACTGCAACGACAAAGCATCGTGATCGGTGACATACGTTTTCTGGGGTGTACCTTATGGACGGACTTCACTCTTTTCGGTGCTGAACAGCAAAATATGTCCATGATTCTGGCCAAACAATACATGGCCGACTTTAGTCATATCTTTTATCCACACGCTGGTGAAGCCTCATTATTCAACCCAGTCGACAGCACCCTGATTCACCAACAGGATCGGGCTTGGCTGGAAAGTGAACTGGCCAAGCCGTTCGCCGGTAAAACGGCGGTCATTACCCATCACGGCCCTCATTCCGGCAGTTTACATCCCCGTTACGCGGAAGATTTGGTCTCAGCTGGATTTCTCTCGGATCTCACGCCGTTGATGGGGCTGGCCGAATTATGGATTCATGGCCACACACATCACAGCTTTGACTACCATGTAAATGGCACCCGAGTTGTTTGTAACCCCCGAGGTTATGCCAGCAAAAACAAAGTCGAAAATCTACAATTCGATCCAAGTTTGGTGATTGAGCTGTAACCGTAAATGCAATTAAATGATTGTGTGATCAGGAGCGAAGAAACCAATGAAAGAACGCTACCATTCATTGAATTTGCAGCCGGACTTTAATCCCTTAGATCCAACACAGGTATCAGATCCGGCTTGCTGGCTGATTGGCAATACAGCGCAGTCTTTAGAGTTAATGATGACCATCCGATTCCGTTTGCATCAGCGGGGGCTCGGTATTATTCACGAGCCGCCAGTTGGCGTTTGGGATTTGACCATCGATGACGAGCGTTGAGTGGAATCGATTTCATTTGCTGGACTAGCTGGAAAAGCACAAGCCATGCTTATGTGGATAGGATTAGCTACAGAGACTCCCTCCTCTTCAGCCTGCAATGGATGATCTGAGCTTTGATTCTGTTTCTCGATTTCGATGGTGCTTTGCATCCTAAACATGATAGATGCCTCATGCCCGTTGGGGGATTGTATTTGCTACATCTACAGCAGTTCACATTATCCCTCTAATGTGAACTGACAAACTCACTGAGGCTCAAGTGGCGAGTCATTAGAGACATCATATTTGTGTCGTTTTTTTTGATTATTATTACACTCTTCCTCACTCAACTGTTCGGCTAGAACGTGAGAAAGCATGGCACGAATTAACACTAAATCAGCCAAACTAGGGAAATATATCGGGAATACTTCGCAGAATGCATGTTCAATTGCATTTTTAGTATGACCTTCTCTGTGTAATTCTTTTGCAATTTGCATACCCACGGCAGCCCAATCATCTTCAACAAGGGGGGAAATCAAGCGCAAATTATTGATTAGTCTACGTAAAGCAGCTCTAGCTTGGTCTAACGACCCCGTTATCTTAATTGCTGAGCCTAGGCGATTTTTTTCAATCTCTGTCTGCAATTCTGGATTTGCAACATTCAATCCCAATTCGGCAGCTATTTTTGCACACCAGACTCTGCACTTCGTACTGCCAATGATATAAAACGAATGCCATTTTGAAGATGCCGCTTTTATAGCATGTAGAGCTCGTTCACCCACGCTCCAATCTTTTACTTCAATCATGTCTCCAAGATCAATTATTGCAGGGAAATCATTTACAGGACGCCGACCCTGTCGCATACGTTGACTGCGCTTGTGGGAAATACGAAATTCTGAATCGTTAATGTTAAGGGGTATCGATTGAATTGCTTTCACCGCAATAATTCTCATGACGTTTTGACTCAACCGATGCCTCCAAACTTGTACTAATTCAGGAGCCCGACTAGAGCGCAACCAAGTAGGAAACGAAGCAGGTGGACTTGGCCATTGATCGCGCAATTGCTGACGTTCGACTCGCTGTCTATTCTGGAGAGCAATCTTTTGTGCCAAGTGCCGTGCTGCTAAATGACCTATCACTTGTTTTTGCCGCCCCCTCTTTCCCGCGCCATCGCCTGCCAATTCATGAAGCCGAAGCTGTTTTTGGGTTTGTAGTAGCTGTTGAAGCTCAATTTTGTGAAGTTGCTGCAGTTCTAATTTCAGCTTGTGATAGTTTTCTGTATGGTTTTTTTTCAAAGAGGTATATTCAGTCCATTGCTCAACAACTTGTGGCAAATCAACTGGATCTATTGGCTCAACGCATTCGAGTTTCCATCGCAACTCTTCAGTTCGGTGTCTACGATCACACGCAGGATATGACAAAACACCCGTAATTTGTTCTCCGCTGTCAATTGCCAGACGGCATTCGGACAAGTTGCGCACACGGTCGAAGGGACCCTGCTCTGATTTGCTAGCGTCCAACTTTTCAACGTGCTTGTGCTTAAAGTAGTCATCACTTCTCTCCATGTAAGCTGCTTCAAATAAACCTAGTCTTTGTGTCAATTTATTAAAACTACAGTCAATACCGAGTCGAGATGCTTTTATCGGGATATCACCAACCATAACAATCGCCCCCATTTTGCGTCTCAATAAACGCATTCCATGCTCAAACAATTGCTGATGCAATTGAGCCCAGTTATTTGAGTCACGAAGAATTGGAGCACAAATCTGTATTGCAATACGTTCTGCTGATTTAAAACTCGTCGAATGCTCCTTATCGCATTTATTTTGCTCAGGCTTCCAAGTGCGACCAGTATCTTTATGCACTCTGCCTAGCTCTCCACTCTCCAGCACTTCGTAGCAACTATTTTCTTGACACTCCCAACCTTGAGCATGTTCAATTCGTGCGATTGCTCGATGTATTGCAAGAATATCAAATCCATTATTAGGCTGAATGACCTTGTATGTATTAGGATGCACTCGATTAATTACAATATGTAAATGAACATTTGCTGTATCAATATGCAATCCATAAATTGCTTGATGTAATTGAAGGCCTAATTCGAAAAGTAAAATATCAATCACCTCTTCAATATTGACCTCTGTGGGCTGCTCCCCTTCTTTCCAGCTTAAGACATAGTGGGTAATTGAGTCATCCGTACGAGTAGCGATTTGAGATAACGCCAACATTTCAGCTTGCCAGCCTAATTTACTACTAGCTAGAAAAAAACCACGCACATTATAGTAGGCACACTTCTCTCCATTATTTTTAGAACTTGGATTCAAAACATAATCGGTCAGCATATAGATTCGCGTTGACTTTGACGCTGATTTTTTAGGGTTCTTAATCTTCTTGGCTATCATGACTTAGCCTTTCGAAACATGCCTTTAATTTATCAAAAGTCTCTACCATATGCGGAGCATGATCTACAGATTGGTTTATCAAATGATCAATTTTTCTACCCAGGATATAAAGTTCCTTCAAAATTGACTGGGATTCATTCTTTGAAATACGTCCGCCAAGTAATTTTTGGCGAATGTATTTTGAAGGGGTCATATTTGCTTCTTTTGCATTAAGTCGTAACTGATCTGCCTCTTCTTTTGTTACTCGAAAAATTATCTTCTCATCAAGCAGAACCCCTTCTTTGATAGTCATGCTACATCCTCCTTTGCATTCGGCATGATTCCAACACTCTACAGGCACACGCCCCTTAAGCTAAATTTGTATGACATCCATCATCCTGTAATACAAATAGTCTCCGCACTAACAATAGATTAGTTTTTCAATAAATCAAGATATCTATCATCAAAGTCATTAAACTCAAGAGCTCCAACACAAAAAAAACAAGCAGTCAATACCCATTAAAGCAATAAAGCAATAAAGCAATAAAGCAAGGCGGATATTTAATTAAGATCGCCACCAAGCAAAACTTATTATACATATAAAAACAATTGAACAATCTTGGCGCAGAGCATACGGCAACCATCAACAATTGCAAGTACATACTCTACAGAATCAAGTTTGTGACTGAGGAATAAAATATTTTAGTACGAGAGGTAGAAGCCTAGAGAAAAATCTTAGAAACAAACAATATCAATAAACAAACGACACACACTTAACTACCAAACAATAAAGCCAATAGCGACAACCTGATAAAAAAAAGAACAATACAAAACCAACACCAGAAAATCATACAACCAGAAGATAAATAATATTCTTAGCTAACAACAAAATTCAACAGCAATTTCAATAAACCACTAAAATCATTTGCCACCATAAAATATATTTCAAACACAAACCTCATTCACATCAAATTTAAAAAAACATCAACACCAGCCCCATCAGTCTCACGAACTCAACCCAACAACAATAAAAATTTTAAAAATCTCTAGCAACTTAGTCACTCCGCCAAAGTTAGCCAATTGGATAACTCCAAGATATACGTAGCACGGAATTAATTCAATTTTAGTCAAAATCCATTGCAACCAATACGAGGCCAGGGGTGTAGCTGGTTGATGTGTAGCCAGAACGGTTAGAGATTACTGCCACAACTTTTAAAGAAAAAAAGTCGCCTCAGAGTTAATTCCAAAGAGGGCTACATTAAGTTTATTGGATAGGAAATAGGAATCATCGAGATTTTTGAATTCCACCGAGCTCTTCAATAATTTGCTTTATTTTTGGCTTGGTTTCGGCATTCTTTACAGATCCTAGTTTGTGATTATTTAGCGCAAGCTCTGCCACCAAACTTAAACCATTTTAATGAAATGCGGGCCATCCCTCTGCGACGCCTGTCGGGAGCTCCAATATTTTTCCCCAAGTGCACTTTGTAGTGCAGAATTGTAAAATCAAATCGAGGCGTGGATGTTGTAATGAATCAATCAATTTTTCGAATGTGTGCGCTACATCCACGCGAAAATAATTAGTCCACCCCCAGCGCCTTAAACACCGCATCGACGGGGTCCGAAAAGAAACTGGTCTGAAATTTGGCGAACAGCTCACCTGGTACGGACGGAGTGTCGACTACGCTCGACATTGGCAGCAATATACGTTTCGCTCCGGCGTCAAAAGCAACCTGTAGGGTTTCCGCGAGGTTGCGTGCAGGGGTGATTGTGCCGCCCAGAGCATTGGATGGCCAACTTAATCTGCATCTAGAAGAAAAAAACCACATCGCTTCATACAGACATCTCAAACCGCAGAAAAATAACAAGGCCTGATCTTGTGACACGGATTGATAGGCAAAATAGCATCGATGCTGGAAAAAAAGCAGACTTAAAGACCGATGAGTTCAATGGTTTGCACAACTGGTTAATCCAACTCAGCAGCGGCACGTCCTAGATTTGCTACTCCAAATTGGCAAAGCTCAACCAATGCTTACAAAGGCAGAACAAACCAAAGTTTATTAAAAATACAGTTGCCCAATTTTTGAGGTGCTTTTGGGCTATAAATTGGATATTTAACAAATATCCGCGGATATTTTTGGATATAAAGTGGATATTTATTTTTTATCCAATCTAAAGATACGTTTTGATCAAGTTGGATATTCCAACTCGCTCACGTAGCATCAATAAGAACAAAATGAAAGGCTACAGAAAGCAACAATGCGGTATATGACTTGAGCCCAGGAAAAAAACAAGTTTGCTCGATGCCCATCGCTGCAAACATTATCGTTTATGCGAAGCTAGAACTCAGATGGCGCATGAACTTGAGGTTTGGCTGTTTCAAAACCTGTATTCTTCAAGCTGTTACATCCCCATCAAACTCCAGCCAGTCTCTACCTGACCAGACGAACCCGTCAGACTCAGAAATATTAACCGAGCCTTTCGGCCGCACGGAAAATTCTCGTCGTTTACCACTTGTCTTGAGCGACCAAGTTACCTGACAAGTCCTGCATTGACAGTAGAAGTCTTGCTGTTGCCCCCGTTCGAATCGAGCTGAATGCCCACAAAGCTGAGCAAGGGCCGTGACTTGTTCGATGGCAATTTTGACGTCATTCTCAACTTGAGAATTAGCTGCACCTCTAAGTAATTCCTTCAGTTCGTTGGCTTTCTGAATATCGATTGGAGCCAGGAGTCTAACATGCGTTGGAGAAACAGATTCAAACTGCTCCGGCCAGGTATCGGTCAATTTCTTCGCCGGGGTAGGTAATGGGCCCAGTTTTCGGCCATAACCTTGGAGCAGTTGCTGCAGCATCCACTCATCAATCAGTTTTCCCATTTTCTCAACAACATAAAGATCCAGCGGTGATATGGGGATAAATTGTGACAATGCGATGCTATCTGGTGTGCCAGGCCAACACACGATGCGAGAAGACTCTAGGCTCTCACTGTCATTTATTGACTCGCCGAACCAAGCAATTGATACGATCCTCAAGGTGGCCCCCTCAGACTGAGTCAGGAGCCAATCATGCTCATCATGTTTGAGTACGAAGCTCTGACCGGCCCAACTGAACGACAAACCTACATCTACGGTTCGTGGGTCATACCGCTCAAGTGATCGCCTGATAACAAGTCCCACATAACTGACATAAGCAAGTTGCAACTGAAGTTGACGCTCCAAGCGTTCTTTCGGGGGGAGTGAGCGCTCCTCTCTATCATCTTTTAGCTTCTCCCATAGAGGAGGCAGATGTCGATAGTGAGGGTCATGATTCAGGATGTTTGTTCGATGAATTTTGGCTGGAACCACAGATGCGGGAGGCACCAATGAATAAAGCCCCCTTTGCTTGAGTCCTCTGATTGTACGCAACAGAGACTCCAAATCGCTGAGGGCTCGCTTTCCCGCCTCTAGCTGCATCCCAGTCTTGTCATCAAGATATGATTCACCCCAAAGGCGACAAATATCTTGGCGAAGTCGAAAATGCGTCTGCTCAGAGCCTTGGAACTCCAAAGCTCGCTCCAACCGTGAATTGACTCCCCGAATGCGAGCCAATCTCCTCGCAAGGTGTCGATCAAGCCGATCTAGCAACCGCTTGTAGAGCCGATTCTCATAGATGGTATAGTCGTCCTCGCTGAAACGAGCCAGAACCTTGCGTGGTTGAACACCGCTGAGCGTGCGCTGTTGCCAGCAATCTGAGTGTGATGCTAAGTGGCTAAATGCTGATGTCGCGAGGCGTCGAGCTCGCGCCACTGGAGCAACCAGGTCGTCATATCGAAGATCTCTGCGGGGGCGGTCAGATATAGAATGCAGGTGACCATCTCTAAGTACTGCCGCCAAGTCGCGCTCGAGTTCTTCGAGCGCGACTTGGGCAGCCATCTCTGCGGGCAGCATGGGAGAGACATTTGCATCATGTATGTGAGTAATTTTTCCGGAGATGAAAATAATCGCCTCCGCCGACAGATCGGTGTCCGCCTGCTCGTCATCGGACTGATCGAGGGAGAGCACTTGGAATTCAGTATTTTGAATCCGGATGACGCCCGATCCATCATCAGAGAGTAGATCGCCGGGCTGCAAGCGGCTGTGCCCATTGACCACGAGTGGTTCAAGCAAGCAATACCGACTCGGCAAAAATACGTCGGGTAGGTGACTGAGTTTGCCACCCGTAAAGCGATCCAGAAATATCATGCCCCACGTTCCTTACGGCGACGATCATCTGCCAACAAAGCAATAGAACAGCGAGGATCCGAATTCCAGCCTCTCCAAACTTTGCTCAGAGCTTGTTCAATGGCGGCTAGGTCATCGATGGTCGCATCATATCTGCCAGTAACCTTACCGCGCCTAAATACTCTACTAGCAAGTAAATGTGTTCGCGCCGATTGAAATTTGACCCACTTGATAATGAGCAGCCTATCCAATCAATTTAACTAGGCATTCAGCCTAGGAGTATCCTGATAAAGCCCCCACAAGATATTTATTTATGTTTGGCAAAAATACTCTTGCGGCAAGGCTACTCCAGCCCGTTTATAGATTTGCCAATAGTGTCGAATATCGGGATGAGGGCATTGTTCAAGCAGGGCTTGGGTTTCTGGCAACTGCTTTTGAAAGCGCTCAGAGTTGGTACATTTACTGAATGCGGCCTCTAGCATGGCCTCTGGCGGCATGACCAATTTTGTGAAACATGGCGTATTTACAGCAATCATCAAGCCCGCAGGGTCGTAATCTACGAAGGCAAAGACCGGTAATTTTAGTTTTTCTAAGAGCGCGACCACATAATTTTGGCTATACACCTGCGGCATGCCACGAAACAGCACAAGTGGATTGCTGCTAGGTATATTTGGCTCAAACTGCAGTTGGTGTATTTTTTCAAAGGCTTCCCAGTTTTCCACCAGCATCACGCCATCATGCCGATTGAGTTCTTCCACTTGCTGCCAATCCAATTCCAAATGACTTGCTGCGGGTAGATTAAACTTCTCATCACCTAGACATAAGGGCCTGCCCAGCAAAGCTTTAACGGCGACTCTGTTTAATCGCACACATGCTTGGCTCAGTTTCTCATTACCACCTAGTGCCAAACTGTCGGTACGACTTAGTCCATCCCACGCATCAGGCTGTGTGGAGTCGGCATCTACCCCCTCTTCGATTTTGAGCAGCTCTTTAATGACTTGCTTGTCGGCCAAACTAAAGATATAGCTTCTACCCAGCTGGCGGCCAATTTGATGTGTATTGGCAAATTGCGCCAATCCACGCGAAGACGCTGTTTTCTCATCGGGACTATGCACGATGCGCAGCAAGGTTTTGATTAAGCTTTTTTCCATATTTCGACATCAGTCACAATAAGATTTCCAGACATCGCCTCACTCAGACCTGAATAGGTGACATTCATTTCCATGCGGCGCAGCGTTAAATCGCTCGTTTTCTTCTTGGCTTCTAAAATCTGCCAAGCATGCAATACATAAATCAACCACGCGGCCTCATCCACCGATTGATATTCGGGCGTTGACCGAAGCCATTCAATGGCCGAAATCGCCTTCTGAGCGACTCGTACATCCTTTAAATACAGTGCAAACGCACGCTGCACGGGGGATGGAGCAATGATATTGACGCGCTCTTTAGCCTCATCCGCAATCATTTGCCCAGCTTGCCGTTCTACGGTGAATCGCAACTTGGGCGCGGGGATAGATTGGGCAACTTCGACTAAAGCATCACGGCTGGTGTTATCTGATAAATCGGCGTGCGTACTTAATTTAAGCCCTGCATATACCGAGCACCAATCTGGCAAATGATTGAGCTCATCGACATCGGGCAGACTATAGTCTGGATTTTTACGCAGAAACTGCGCAAAGGCACGCAAGCGCTGTGCCTGCGGCTCGACTTGGCGCAATCGATACAGATACTCTTTTAAGACCGTAGAAATATCCATGAGCGAAGCACGCCAGTGTGGCAAACGCTCTAGGATCTGGCTCTGATAGATATCCAGCAAAGGCTGCAATAAGGATGAGCCTGTCAGCTGCTCTAGTAATGCCGTAGCTTGCAATGCACCTAAAGCGATGCCAATTTGTTCGCACTTGCCTAGGTAAAACTCGTTCTGACGTTTTTTCTGCTCAAGGGTACTGACATTGGCAAACCGGTTATCCGCCAAAGACCGCATTAACGCCAAGAACGAATCAAGCCCTTCTGCGAGTTCAAACACGCCCGACTTAAAGTCGTCAGAGTAGGTGTCTCGATCTTCAGAACGATTATCAAGACATGCCTTCAGATACTCATCAATCAATTGTGGCAAACGATCAATTTGCTCGGCAAAATTAGCACTTACAGCGTAATTGCGTTGGCGCAGAAACACTTCATCCAGGTGACGACTTAAACTTGAATTAAGGCGAAACTCATCTTGCATTGAGGGCACTAGGGCACGGTGTTGCTTCAGCAAATACAAGGCGCGCTGCGTTTCATCGGTCAGCGTAACACCGCCATTGATGTACGCATCGGCGACGAGATCACGATGCTTATGGAGCACTTCCAGATAGGCCGCAATATTCTCAACCCCCGTGGTCACAGCAATGACCCTTGGCTGGTGACTTCAGCTTCCTCGTCTTCAAGGGCGATTTTTTCATGCTCGGACAAGAAAGCAATGGCCTCCATAATGAATTCGATCTTGCCTGTAACTTGATAAATCTCGCGCTCACTATTGGCCAGAAACAAATACCCTTCATCCTTAAAGCGATTCAGTACTTTATTAAATCGGGCGCGATCTGAACTATCAGCTGCGGGGCCTTTAACCAAATTGGCCAGTGATTGAAGATCACTACGCAGCGTTGGATTACTGTCGATCGACAACATCAAGCTTGCTGTTTCAATCACAGAGCCCGCGCAAATCACATCATCCTTTTGCGAGGCACGCATAACGAATTCAAGAAAGGCCACCAAGGGGCGAAGCTCATGTTTTATTTTGGTGAACACTTCTTTTGCTGCTTTTTTCTCAGGCCCACCTGTTTCGATATGCGCAGCAAAAAACGCCCCACCGTGCGCAGTACTGGCCAGCCTTAAGCCGATTTTCCCCAAATAATCATTCACAGCTTGCTGGTTGGCGGGATGATTCAAAAAAGCAAATGCTTCGTGATGCGTAATCTCGCAAATAAACACGCCCTCAAGCAAAAGCCGCACCGTATGTTCAAACATGAGCAGCCTCCTCTTCTAGCAAGAATGGATCAGCAACGCGCACTTGCATCAAGCGTCGATCGGGCTCCACTGTAAAGCAATGATTAAACAACTCTAAAGTTTCTGGATCAGGATCTGGAAACGCCGAAACCAGCGTAATCTGATTCCGCTTCAAGAGCTCGATCAGATGCACCACATTGCCACTATCAAGATCTTTAAGCTCATCCAAAGCCCAGACAATGTTGACATTGGCATCACGGCGAATTCGGTTGATGAAGGCGACAAAAATGCTCACTAGAACCAGGTAGGACAAGCCATTCGATGAGACCGCTTCCAGATCGGATGCCTTCCTAAATTGGCGCGGGTTACCATTTTCAGTCACTTCGCCCTGAATTCGGATGAGCTGTTTTAAATCCGCCTGAATACCGGATTTCGTTTCCCAGTGGCTCAACAAGTCATCCAGCGTTTTCGCAAACGCAGCAGGGGGTAGCTCATTACTCATGCCATTAACCCAATGATGATTCGCCTCGGCCATGTCGCAGATCGACTGCCAATAGGCTAACTCGCGGATCGTTGAGACTACCTCAACCTTCACATGGCTGATGCTTTCAAAAGAAATATTCTGATCAAGATGGCTTTGTAGTTCGCGATTAAATTGCAGCACCTTTTTATGGAAATCATCCATGGTTCGATGAAATTGGATTACGGTGCCAGCAATCAAACGCGCATCCATCAGCAGAATTCGCTGCATAGTTCGATGCTCATCAGTAAACCAAGTTCTAAATAGTGGCACCCACTCTTCATCGGGCGCATCGATCAGGCCAAGGCGATTTAGCTCCATAAACTCATAAGGTTTTGCGCCTGGGGTTTTCGCAAAACCGCGCTTAAGCTCACCGACCAAACGACGCACTTCGGCTTTACACTGTCGCTCATCATCCTCAGCCTTATTCGCCAGCCCCACCAGTAGATCCAGTGTCCAACTTGGATCAAACTGACTGGCTTCGATCGCGGTATATACCGCCATTTTTTCCAGCCGAGTTCGCGTCAATTGTTGTTGCTGTTCGAGTTTTTGGATTTGTTGCTTGAATTGTTCAAACTGCGCTAAATAACGCGCCTCATCCTCTTTCCATTCACGATCCAATGTTTTGAGCTGCAGGTTGAGAGCCTCTTCCTGCTCACGATATTGGCTCGCCTCTTCTAGCCAGCTTTCGCGTTTAGGCCATTCATCGCGCAGCCAGAGTCGCCAGCCCTGTACTAATTCAATGACTGTTTTGATTTTGCTAAGATCTTGATCAATCGCCTGCAAACGATCTGTGATTGCTTGCAATCGCGCAGTATCAATTCCCTGCGCCTTCAACGCTGAACGGCATTCTGAATTCAATTGCTCCAGCGTTTGAGTAAGGGCGGACCTGGCTGCTTTTTCTTTGGCACTGAGCGCATCGATCGCAATACGTTTTTGCTCCGAAAGTGCGATTTTTTCCTGTCTTGCTTTTTGCTCGAGTTCATCACGAGCTTCACGACATGCATGGTCAAACTCTTCAAGCGCGAGCTGACTTTTCTCGCAGGCTTCCTTGGCCTTGGCCAAGCCCGCTTCCGCATTCGCCTTGGCGAGATTGCGTTGCTCATTCAGCTGCTGCTTCGCAGATGCCAATTCATCCTTAATGTTGTCGACGTGATTTTTGGACTGTAAGAAGACTTGCTCATGTTGCCGCTTTGCCGCTTCAGTTTGCGTACACACAGCGCTGGATTGACTCAGTGATGCTTCCTCTGTCTCCTGTTCGGTACGACACAAAGCGACTTGGCGTTGCTGCTGCTCAATTTCAAATTGCACCGCCGATTCATCGGCCCGCTCATGCGGCGCCAGTTTAGATAAATCAAGGTTTAGCCCATACAGCGAATCAAGTCGTTCAATAAACTGCGGGCTTAAATCCGTGCGCGTTAACAGCTCACCATCAATCACGCGGGCAATATCTTGCGTCCAGTCTGGACATTCAGATCGCAAGAAATGCAGGAGCGTCCCCGGCTCAGGCATCGCAAAGCGTTGCATCTCTAGCAATGCGGACTCTAATTTGGTGAGTTCTTTTTTCTTGTCTTCAAGTTTGCGCTCTTGCCATTCGAAATTGCCTTTGGCCGCGCTATACGCAGCTGTTTTTTCTTGCAGGACAGTAGAGAGTTGGTTCTTCTTTTCTAACGCATCGGTCAGCGCCTGCTGCTTGGCTTCGACCAAAGCCTGATCTTTTGCGGGTACTTGCGGGTTGTTGAGTTGTGCCTGCCAAGACCCAACCGCTACTTGAGCGTGAGCTAAGGCAGAGGAATATGGCTCTCGCTGCGCCTTTTGCGCAGTCTCCAAATCAAGTCGCTGACCCGCTACTTTTTGGTCTAGCTGATGTTGGAGCGCTTCAAACTGTTGCCGTGCTTGCTCGGCCTGCTGATCTAGCTCTTCTTTAATCGCATAGAAACTGGCTTGCTGCTTTTGCTTTAGGGTTTCATAACGTTGTGCAATTTCACTTTGCTCACCTAGCAACGTTTCATGCCGTTTTTCGAGCTGCTGTTTTTCATCGCGTAAATCAGGAGATCTCTTCACCAACTCATCTTTAGCCCGAATGCCTTGTTGCTCATACGTATCCCACGTCTGCTGCAACTCGGTAGCTTTACCTTCGGCATACTGAGCATGCTTGCCAGCGTCGATCTTTTTGCCATTTAGTTGATCACGCGCTTTGGTGTATCGATTAAGCGCCTGCTGATGCTCATTATCGAGCTTGGATTTTTGCTCTACTAAGCAATACGATTGGTCTTCTAGGTGTGCGAGCAGTGAAGTCAGCTTGCCTTTGACTTCGCCCAAACTAGCTCGAGTGGCTTCCAGCCGCTGTGCCGCTTGATCTGCTTGGTTCATGACCGGTTCAAGCGTCATGACCGAAGTGTAGGCGGCATAGTGACGCGGCCAATCTTCCAGCTTTTTGCGATCCGCCGTCATACTCAGTGTTTGTTGAGTATCACTGGTGCATTCCACCACCATGCTCTGCAGATCTTCAAAATTGGTTTTGCGGCGAAACATGCCCGTGATGATTTTTTCGATCTGGTGCAACGGTTTATTGGGCACCGTAAAACCATAATCCGAAGATAACTCACGAATCTCACGTAAGCGTTTGCGATCACCACTACTGCTGTGTGTGGCCAGCATGATGGCGCGATATTCAGCCAAAGACTCAATTTGCTGTTCATGACAGCGAAAGCCATTTAGCTTTAAATGGCGCACCAATTGTGGCGCAGGCACGAACGCCCCATCAGCAGTCACGAACTGCTTGGGATCAAAGCCTTCGCGCACCAAACGAAAACATACTTTTTCACCATGCCTATCCGCATACGCCACCACCATGCGCAGCCCACCATCTGGGCGCTGATATTCAAAGACAATATAAGAAGTGGTTCGAGGCAGATAGTAGCCAGTAAAGCTCTGCTTGCCCGCTTCGGTGGTCACAATACGATTCGGACTTTCACCGTAAAACAGCATCAATAATTGCAGCATTGATGTTTTGCCACGGCCATTACGCCCGGTCAAAACGGCACCGCCATCAACGGGAAATTCAATAATCCTGCCGATGCTAAGTGAGTCGATCAGAATGAGTCGTCTGAGCTCAAAGCAAGATTTTGATATTAAATCTGATGCCATTTTGCTAGTTTCCTAGATACAAAAATGTGCCAATAAACTGGAAACTATCAGGCAATAGCTCCCATCTGGTGGGTTCTGTTATGGCGGTTTATGCCACTGAGAACGTCTTCCGATGCCATTCGAAGTTTTCAGGCTTGGGGCGTAAATGAACTTCCTTAGGCAATATCAGAGTCCGACCAGCCAAGGTTGGAATAAAACCTGGTGCATTGGGCATATGGCCAATTTGTCGCGCGACCGCAATGCTAAAGTCAGTGCGCACACCAACTACACCCGTATCAAATGCCCAGTGGCACAACTTGCAAAGTGCCATGCCATTGGTAATTTGATCGTTCTGCGACACGCTCCATGGCTCGATGTGTGCCGCATCGACGGCGGTATAGCCTTCGGGTGTGACGATGCGAGTGCCACACATGGCGCAGCGATGGTCATAACAGCGAACCACCGCTTTGCGAAAGCCCTGATCTCTAACTTGCACGGTGTATTTTGCAATGCTCGAGCTATCGCGTACTTTGTGCTTAGCTTGCTGTTCCAGCTCTAGGCTGTATTGGAAAATCGTATCTTGCTCGCCCATTTCAGCTCGTAGCAGCGCCTGAGCTTCTGGTGAAAAGTGCGTGCCAATGAGCGTATCGATCAAGGTTTGCCGTGATTGAGCATCTTGCATCAGGACAAATAAAGCCTCATCAAGCTGAGCCCCCATCACATGCTGGCGCAGTTGAGATACCGTACTCATCTTATCAATGAGTTCTTTTGTTACTGTTTTGTCGGGTAGGGGCACCAGATGCCAGAAAGGCTCATTTCCCATTTTTGAGAATGGAAAACCAATACTGCTGGTATGGGTGACTGGCATCAGCTTGTGCCAGAAACTGCCGAACAAAGCATTCAATTCAGTCATTTCATCAGCGATGCTGATAAAAGGCGAAGTGATTTGTTTTCGTCCCACCATATCCAACACGGCCAAGAGCAGCAGCGGTTTATGCGGCGCCTTTTTTAGCGTTAAGTCGCTAAATGCAGTACCGTTGGCTCGACGAATTTTTTGAAATTGGCTGCAGTATTGCGCTAGTGTCATTCGTCTTTCCAATATTTAGCTTTAGCTGGAATCACATACCGCACTCCGCCGCGCGGATCAGCCATATCACCTTCAAATCGGGGAATGAGGTGGATATGCAAATGCGGTACGGTTTGCCCCGCTGCTGGACCATCATTGATGCCGATGTTGTAAGCGCTTGGTGTGAACTCACGATCCAGCACGAGTTTGGCCTGGTCGAGCAAATCAAATAAATCATCACGCTCTGGTCGGCTTAGCTCGAAAAACGACCCAATGTGTCGGTGTGGAATAATCAACGTATGCCCCGGAGAAACAGGGAAACCATCACGAATGACAAAGCCTGATGCATTACGATCAATGATTCGCTCGGCGGGGATAGCGCAAAATGGGCAGGACATGAGGTGGCTCTATGATTAATGGAGGAGACTGATTAATCTTTCAGCAACCCCAATCTGATGCTGACTATTGTGCTCAATATTGCGCTTGGCGTAAATCATAGTAAGTGTAATAAAAACGGGATGGCGGCCGCACACACAAATAAGACCCACCCATCGGCACTAATTTTGCTGTAATCCATTTGATCACCCCCATCTGACATAAATGGCTGCACTCTACCTTCATGACTGGCTCACATGATGAGCTAGTATTTGTGCGACTATCTTATTTTTCACTTACACTAGCTTGATTGCTACACGGTGAGTTGATGATGAGTCAGAACGAGCGCTTTTACCGCATTAACCAGTTACTGCAAGATCGCAAGGTCGTGCCGCGTCATGTGTTTTTGGATGAGCTAGGTATTTCGCTGGCCACGTTCAAACGCGATCTGGAATACCTGCGCGACCGGCTCAATGCCCCCATTGAGTATGATCGTGCAGTTGGCGGTTATCGTTTTGTTCAGGCCCATACTGGCCCGAAGTTTGAATTGCCAGGTTTGTGGTTTTCCTCGTCGGAAGTGCATGCATTGCTCACGATGCAGCATTTGCTCGAGCAACTAGAACCTAGCCTACTCGGTGCACAAATTGCGCCTTTGCTGTCGCGCTTGCATACCATGCTCGATACCGGTGACGTACCGGCCGAGCAAATCGGCCAGCGTATTCGCATTTTGCGCTCAACGTCCCGCCCGTATGAACCCGCCGATTTTGGACCGATTGCGATGGCAGTATTACAGCGCCGCCAATTGCGCTTTAACTACTTTGTCCGTTCACGCAATGCTGCCAGTGCTCGGCTCGTCTCACCGCAACGCTTGGTGCATTACCGTGATAATTGGTATTTGGATGCCTGGTGTCATGAGCGCGATGCACTGCGCTCATTTTCGCTGGATGCGATCGAAGCAGTGCAGCTACTCGATGATCCAGCACTCACGATTGCTGATGCAGATTTAGATGACGAACTAGGCAGTGGTTACGGCATTTTTGCAGGTAAAACGGTGCAATGGGCCGAACTATGTTTCTCGGCTGAGCGAGCCCGCTATGTCTGCAAAGAAACGTGGCACCAAGATCAGACCAGCGAATGGTTAGCCGATGGGCGCTATTTATTGCGCATTCCCTACAGCGATGAGCGCGAGCTCTTAATGGATATTCTGCGCCATGGGGCAGATGTTGAAGTGCTAGCCCCCAGCGGGTTGCGCAGTGCGCTGCGCGATAAGATTACCCAGATGCAGGCCATTTATAGTGCGAGTGATGATGAAAAAACCATCTCAGCGCCAGCGCTCAATTTAAGCCCACTGCATGCAGCGGCAAAGCAAGCGGCGCAGGTGCTTGAAGGAGCCGATGCCTTATTGATTACAGCCGGGGCAGGCATGGGCGTTGATTCGGGCTTGCCTGATTTTCGGGGTGATCATGGTTTCTGGCAGGCCTACCCTGCCCTAGGCAAAGCCCAGATTGCATTTACTGATGTCGCCAGCCCACACACGTTTAAGAACGACCCAGCGTTGGCGTGGGGATTTTATGGTCACCGGCTCAATCTGTATCGCGCAACGATTCCGCATGCCGGCTTTCATTTGCTGCGCGAATGGGGTGAACAGCTAGAGCATGGTTATCAGGTCTACACCAGCAATGTGGACGGGCAGTTTCAAAAGGCGGGGTTTGATTCACAAAGAATCGTCGAATGCCATGGCTCGATTCACCATCTGCAATGCCTCAACGCTTGCAACGGCAAGATTGAATCGGCAGATTGGTTTGAGCCACAGATCGATGCCGATGCATGCCGCATTTTAAGCCAAATGCCCACCTGCCCTGATTGTGGCGCACTGATGCGCCCGAATATCCTGATGTTTGGTGATTGGGAGTGGCAGCAAGATCGTTGTATCGAGCAACAGCAGCACATGAATCAATGGCTAAATCGCCCCAAGCGCTTAGTGATCATTGAAATGGGTGCAGGTACGGCGATAGCGACCATTCGCCGTTTGAATGAACGCATTATGACTCAGCAACAACAACTGAATCCAAACCTGATTCGCATTAACCCCACCGAACCCGATGGGCCAGCAGGCACGATCAGCCTGCAAACTGGCGCTTTAAATGGGCTGCAATTGATTCAGTCTATGCGCCAACGCGAATAAGGCTTGAGACTGCACGATGCCAAGGACTTCACCATAAAAATACGAGTGGGTGACCGGCTTCCCCGTACTCACACAGTGCAATTGAATTTACATTTTTGACAAAGGCTTCCAGCATGCACGACATCATCTGCCCTCATTGCAGTACCGCCTTCACCATTGACGAAGCAGGCTATGCCGATATTTTGAAGCAGGTGCGCGATGCGGATTTTGAAAAACAAATCCACGAACGACTTGCGCTGGCAGAACAGGATAAGAAAAACGCCGTCGCGCTAGCACAAGCGCAAATCGCCAACGAACTGCAGCGCGATGCAGCGACAAAAGAAGCTGAAATTCAGGAATTAAAAGCCAAGCTCGAAGCCACCGCCGTAGAGCAGCAACTGGCGGTGAGCGAAGCCCTGAAAGCAGTTGAAAAGCAGCGTGATGCGGTGGCCAATGAATTAGCCAAAGCCAAGCAAGACGTCGAAGCGGCAGCCAAACTGGCCGAGGCGCAGCGCGAGAATGCTTTGCAAAAAGTTGCGGCAACGAAAGACGCTGAAATCCAAGCGCTCAAAGCCCAACTCCAAGCTGGTCAAGTGTCGCAGCAATTGGCAGTAACACAAGCGGTCAGCGCAGTTGAAAAAGAGCGTGAAGCACTGCGCAGCCGCCTGCAACACGTTGAACTAGAAAAAACACTGGCCGAGCAATCGCTGAAAGAGCGCTACGAAACCCAGATCAAAGATCGCGATGATGCGATTGAACGTCTGCGCGATATGAAGGCCAAGCTATCGACCAAGATGATTGGCGAAACGCTGGAGCAGCATTGCGAAACCGAATTTAATCGCATTCGCGCCACTGCATTTCCACGCGCCTACTTTGAAAAAGACAATGACGCGCGCAGCGGCAGTAAAGGCGACTATATCTTCCGCGACAGCGATGAAGCGGGAAATGAGATCGTGTCAATCATGTTCGAAATGAAGAACGAGAGCGACACCACCGCCACCAAAAAGAAAAACGAAGATTTTCTGAAAGAACTCGACAAAGATCGCGCAGAGAAAGGCTGCGAGTATGCGATTTTAGTTTCACTACTGGAACCTGAAAGCGAGCTTTATAACACCGGGATTGTCGACATGTTTCACCGCTATCCCAAAATGTATGTGGTGCGGCCGCAGTTTTTTATTCCGATCATCACGCTTCTGCGAAATGCGGCGATGAACTCGCTGCAGTACAAATCCGAGCTCGCCTTGGTCAAAGCGCAGAACATCGACATTACCAATTTCGAACTGGAGCTAGATAACTTCAAATCTGCATTTGGTAAGAACTATGAACTGGCCTCAAGACGCTTCCAGACAGCAATTGATGAAATCGATAAATCAATCGATCACCTGCAAAAAACCAAAGAAGCCCTGCTCGGCACCGATCGTAATCTCCGCCTAGCCAACGATAAGGCCCAAGATGTGACGATCAAAAAACTCACGCGCAATAATCCAACCATGGCCAGCAAATTTGCGGAGTTAAAAGATCTGGAATAACTGCGGCGACAGAATCTTTCCTTAGCAACAAGGCCACTTGAGCAACTATCGTTAGATCGACCTGTGCAGATTTTAATAAGGAGAAAATATGACGATCACTGATCTCTTGCCTGCACTGGGCTTGCTACTGATCTTTGCCTTGGCTGCGCTGTGGCTTGTTGTGCGATCTGGCAAGAAAAGGTCCAAGTCTCATCAGTAAATGAACCGAACTTCGATCGGTTTGAAGGTATGAAGGTTTGGCAGGCTCATGTGGCGAGCTAGGGCATTGGCTAAGCTACACTTATTCATACTCGCATTAGGTCGATATGCCAACTGCAACAACGTTAGAACGAGTATCCATGCAAGGTGCGCGGCAGTTGGTAATTTGGCCTTCACCCAGCGCGTCGCAACACCTCGTCGTGACCGCCGATGCACCGCAATTGATCTTGCTGGAGTTAGACAATGGCCAATGTTTGATGCTGCTGTTGGCTTTAGGTGAGTTGATGCGAGATGTCTGCCAGCAATACGATATGGCCACTCCTGAATGGCTAGATTGTCGCAGCCTCGATATACCTCTCGATCAAATGCTGACGGCACTGAATCGGGAGCAACGGCCATTTGTAGCGAGTACCTTGGCCGATTGGCAGGCCTATTTTTTCACAGTCGTACGCTGGCCGATTTATTGCGTGGCGGTTGAGCGCTTTAATAGCCAATTACCGCGCAAGCTCAGTCATTTTGCGCGCTGCAAACGCCTTTTTCAGCCCACTCAGCTCGGAGCATTTGCTCTACAACTACAATTTGCACAGCTCATTCAGTCCTGGCCAAGCACGATTCCATTAAGTTTCGAACACTACAACTTACTCATTCATGGCGATGAAACGGTGCGGCGTAATCGCTTTGATGCATTACGGGTTTTTCCTTTGAGTGCCAAATTGTGGGGAAATAGCGATCCAGGTGCCGATGTTTTATGTCACGCAATTGATACCGGCCAAGCCTTAATCCCCGGACTCGCGCAGCATGCCCAAGTGAATAGTGAAGTTGCACGCTGGTGTTTGCCACTCAAAGTCAGCGATTTGCCCACTTGCCTGGTTTTACGCCCAGTGGCCGAGATTGTTCAATGGTGCGCGATGATCGCCCGTGAGAAACGTCCAACATCGCCTGCCGAATGGCAGATTGTCGGCATGATGTTGCAGGCATGGTTAGGCCAAATGCCCTGGCAAAGCTTAGTGAGAGCGTGGCTACCAACATTGAGTCAACTCGGCTGGCAGAACGCCATGACTAAAGCACGGCAATGTTTTCCGGCAGAAAACCCGTTTGAAGTGATTGAAGATTTTCTTGAATCGCTAGCACGCTACATTCGCGCCATTAATCCGCAATACCAAGCTGATGAGGACGGTGTGCGTGATACCACGCTGGAACAACAGCTGGCTCAGGCCCTATCGCGATTGAGCCCGTGGCAAGTACTGCTTGCTGGACGATATTGGTTGCGGCAATTACATCGACCATTACCCAACAAGCAGGCCGTCGTAGCGTCTCCCCGCGTATGGCCTTCTCCGCTCACATCACCATGGCACCACCAGCTAGGATATGTTATCCCGCTGCGTTCGGATGCAGAACTCATCCGCGAAGGGAGCGCGATGCATCATTGCGTGGCCAGCCGTGCAATTGATTGTATTCAGTCATCGATGTTTATTTTTTCAGTCCGCTCACCTGATGATGAGCGTTTGTCGACAGTTCAACTCAAGCTGAATCAACGCCAAGACGGCGGATATCATTGGACGATCTATGAACATCGTGGCCTGCAAAACAGTCCCCCTTCCGCCCAAGCGCAAATTTTAGTGCGTGAACTACTCGCTATGTTCAACCAGTTTAGTGATGATGAATTGTGCAATCTATTTCGCAAAAAAACGCCCGCATCCCCGGAGCCAGAAACACCAAATATAGACATTGCTCAGCTAGCAACTGAAAGAACAATCATGGCTCACAGGTATCTGCACACAAAATTGCAGCAATTCTTAGGGTAACTCCTTCAATAATTAGTGCAGCCCTAGTGCAAGCAACCAGACGCCTGGCTGGCCATCACTTCATGTGGATGAGCCGATTAGCCCCCCCCCAAAAAAAAATTGCGACAATAACGCCGACAGTTATCAGGAAAAGTGAAAATCCTACAGAGAAATGGTACAGCTCCAACCCCATACTCACATACCGATTTGCCAACCTACATTGAAGCACTTTGCACTTCATCTACGTCTCGTCTCAAGGGTAGTAATTGAAATCGAAGCTAGCTCAAAGCTGCTTCTTAACACTAACAGAAAAAACGAATTATTCGTGTTTATGCAGTACAAAGCTAGCAGAGACGAAACCTGTCCCCATTTCTGTCCCCTTTTTAAAAAACAAACTAACAGAACTCAATAATAGCAACGGATCTAGGGCATGATTTCAACTCCCCCCACCCCACTTGTTTCACAAAGCTTCAAGAAATTATGGCGTAATGCATAAAGTGGCAGTAATGCCAATTTATGCTTTATTTTTCGAAGTGCCACATTATGCTTTATCACAAAAATGTGATAGCCCCGAAAAATGCTACTAGTTAGGGTAAGCAACAAAAAAGCCAACTTAAAGTCGGCTTTATTGTTTTGTAACACGACGGGGGTCAGCTGATACCCAACCCCTACTTTACTTCATTCAGAACATCATAGAGATGCTCAACTCTCATTAGAATTTCATGCGGTACATTTCGCTCGATTTCGCGAAGATTAATGGAGCGGCCTTCTTCGATAATTTCACGACAGGCAGATTCTAAAATTGGTTTTATTAGCGACAGCGATCACGATTGCAGGCACCACGGATCATATCAAAAGAGCGCGATTCTACTCTATGGAGTTTCATTTCCTTCGCGCAAAGCAAAAAGCCCAGCTCGATTGAGCTGGGCTTTCTTTAGGGGAGTCTGGCAATGACCTACTTTCACACGGGCTATCCGCACTATCATCGGCGCTGAGGCGTTTCACTGTCCTGTTCGGGATGGGAAGGAGTGGGACCACCTCGCTATGGTCACCAGACAAAACTGGGTGAGTCACTGTTCTTTCAAACAATCACTCGAAATAGAAGAAGTCTTAACAATCAGTTGATTCGCTACACTCATCAACTGATCTCATATCTCTTAACTTGTATTGGGTCGATTATACCATCAGCCGCTTAACGCGTCTCAGGTTATAGGATCAAGCCTCACGGGCAATTAGTATCGGTTAGCTTAACGCATTACTGCGCTTCCACACCCGACCTATCAACGTCCTGGTCTCGAACGATCCTTTAGAGGTCTTAAAGACCTAGGGAAGTCTCATCTTGAGGCTAGTTTCGCGCTTAGATGCTTTCAGCGCTTATCTATTCCCGACTTAGCTACCCGGCAATGCCACTGGCGTGACAACCGGTACACCAGAGGTCAGTCCACTCCGGTCCTCTCGTACTAGGAGCAGCCCCCCTCAAACTTCCAACGCCCACTGCAGATAGGGACCAAACTGTCTCACGACGTTTTGAACCCAGCTCACGTACCACTTTAAATGGCGAACAGCCATACCCTTGGGACCGGCTACAGCCCCAGGATGTGATGAGCCGACATCGAGGTGCCAAACTCCGCCGTCGATGTGAACTCTTGGGCGGAATCAGCCTGTTATCCCCGGAGTACCTTTTATCCGTTGAGCGATGGCCCTTCCATTCAGAACCACCGGATCACTATGTCCTGCTTTCGCACCTGCTCGACTTGTCGGTCTCGCAGTTAAGCCGCCTTTTGCCATTACACTATCAGTACGATGTCCGACCGTACCTAGGCGACCTTCGAGCTCCTCCGTTACAATTTGGGAGGAGACCGCCCCAGTCAAACTGCCTACCATGCACGGTCCCCGATCCGGATAACGGACCAAGGTTAGAACCTCAAAGGGGTCAGGGTGGTATTTCAAGGACGGCTCCACTGAAACTAGCGTTCCAGCTTCAAAGCCTCCCACCTATCCTACACAAACCACTTCAAAGTCCAATGCAAAGCTACAGTAAAGGTTCACGGGGTCTTTCCGTCTAGCAGCGGGGAGATTGCATCTTCACAAACACTTCAACTTCGCTGAGTCTCGGGAGGAGACAGTAGGGCCATCGTTACGCCATTCGTGCGGGTCGGAACTTACCCGACAAGGAATTTCGCTACCTTAGGACCGTTATAGTTACGGCCGCCGTTTACTGGGACTTCAATCAAGAGCTTGCACCCCATCATTTAATCTTCCAGCACCGGGCAGGCGTCACACCGTATACATCCACTTTCGTGTTAGCACAGTGCTGTGTTTTTGATAAACAGTCGCAGCCCTCATTTCTCTGCGGCCTCATTGGGCTCCGGTTGTACACCTTCACCTACTAGAGGCACACCTTCTCCCGAAGTTACGGTGTCAATTTGCCGAGTTCCTTCTCCCGAGTTCTCTCAAGCACCTTAGAATACTCTTCCTACCCACCTGTGTCGGTTTGCGGTACGGTTCAATATAAGCTGAAGCTTAGTGGCTTTTCTTGGAAGCAGGGTATCGCTCACTTCGTCTACAAGTAGACTCGTCATCACGCCTCAGTGTTAAAGCAGCCCGGATTTGCCTAAGCCACACACCTACACGCTTAAACCAACTCTTCCAACCGTTGGCTGAGGTAACCTTCTCCGTCCCCACATCGCACTTATACCAAGTACAGGAATATTAACCTGTTTCCCATCGACTACGCATTTCTGCCTCGCCTTAGGGGCCGACTCACCCTGCGCCGATGAACGTTGCGCAGGAAACCTTGGGTTTTCGGTGAGGGGGCTTTTCACCCCCTTTATCGCTACTCATGTCAGCATTCGCACTTCTGATACCTCCAGCATCCTTCTCAAGACACCTTCACAGGCTTACAGAACGCTCCTCTACCATATGTACATCGTACATATCCGCGTCTTCGGTTATCAATTTGAGCCCCGTTACATCTTCCGCGCAGGACGACTCGACCAGTGAGCTATTACGCTTTCTTTAAATGATGGCTGCTTCTAAGCCAACATCCTGGCTGTCTATGCCTTCCCACCTCGTTTTCCACTTAATTGATCATTTGGGACCTTAGACGGCGGTCTGGGTTGTTTCCCTCTTGTCCCAGGACGTTAGCACCCCAGGACTGTCTCCCATGCTCGCACTTGACGGTATTCAGAGTTTGCCATGGTTTGGTAAGTCGCGATGACCCCCTAGCCATAACAGTGCTTTACCCCCGTCAGTGATACATGAGGCACTACCTAAATAGTTTTCGAGGAGAACCAGCTATTTCCAAGTTTGTTTAGCCTTTCACCCCTATCCACAGCTCATCCCCTAACTTTGCAACGTTAGTGGGTTCGGACCTCCAGTGCGTGTTACCGCACCTTCATCCTGGCCATGGATAGATCACTTGGTTTCGGGTCTACGCCCAGCAACTATGCGCCCTATTCGGACTCGGTTTCCCTACGCCTCCCCTATTTGGTTAAGCTTGCTACTGAACGTAAGTCGCTGACCCATTATACAAAAGGTACGCAGTCACGGAACAAGTCCGCTCCCACTGTTTGTATGCATCCGGTTTCAGGTTCTATTTCACTCCCCTCCCGGGGTTCTTTTCGCCTTTCCCTCACGGTACTGGTTCACTATCGGTCGATGATGAGTATTTAGCCTTGGAGGATGGTCCCCCCATCTTCAAACAGGATTTCTCGTGTCCCGCCCTACTTGTCGTACGCTTAGTACCACAATTGTGTTTTCATATACGGGGCTATCACCCACTATGGCCGGACTTTCCATTCCGTTCTATTAACACGACTGCTATCACGTACAGGCTCTTCCCATTTCGCTCGCCACTACTTTGGGAATCTCGGTTGATTTCTTTTCCTGCGGTTACTTAGATGTTTCAGTTCACCGCGTTCGCTTCACATGACCTATGTATTCAGTCAAGGATGACCCAAAAGGGCCGGGTTTCCCCATTCGGAAATCGTGGGATCAAAGCACTTTGCCAGCTCCCCCACGCTTATCGCAGGCTATCACGTCCTTCGTCGCCTATCATCGCCAAGGCATCCACCAGATGCACTTATTCGCTTGATCCTATAACCTCAAACACGTTTTACCGTACTCTTGGTCAGAGTTTCGTATTTACGACTTGTTGAATAGTTTCTCACGCTATTCAACGGCTGACTTTTACATCAGCAGATACAATCAACCCAATTTATTACTGTAAAAACAAGTCACCCTGTTTTCACATTGTTTAATTAGGAGATATTACTTCTTCTATTTTGTTAAAGAACGATACAGATGTCTTTCGACATTCCGATTTAAGAAACCAGAACAAAATCAACAACCCGAATCCCAACTACTGATCCGTCTATTGACTGAATTCTAAATTCTTGACAGTGACTTTTTTGCTGCACCACTGTTTGCACAGTGCTCGCCGCAAGGTGTGGTGGAGGATGACGGGATCGAACCGACGACCCCCTGCTTGCAAAGCAGGTGCTCTCCCAACTGAGCTAATCCCCCAATCTGGCATTACTAAGCTGTTTCCACTTACTAGGTAAGTGGTGGGTCAAGCTGGAATCGAACCAGCGACCCCCGCCTTATCAAGACGGTGCTCTAACCGACTGAGCTACTGACCCAGCTTTTGTCTTCACTAGATCAACCCTAACTTCGAGATTACCTTAGATAATCTACGCCGCCAGAGCGACTGACCCAGCTTCCAACCAAGTCCGTAACCCTGAGATCAATTGCTTCATCTCGCAGTTACTTTCTCTGTATCTTCAAATTCTACAGCCGATGAGTGTGAGTACTTGACCCGCAGGTCTTTCTCTTGAAAGGAGGTGATCCAGCCGCAGGTTCCCCTACGGCTACCTTGTTACGACTTCACCCCAGTCATGAATCCCACCGTGGTAAGCGGCCCCCCTAAGGTTAGCCTACCTACTTCTGGTGAAACCCACTCCCATGGTGTGACGGGCGGTGTGTACAAGGCCCGGGAACGTATTCACCGCGACATGCTGATCCGCGATTACTAGCGATTCCGACTTCATGCACTCGAGTTGCAGAGTGCAATCCGGACTACGATCGGTTTTGTGAGATTGGCACCCCCTCGCGGGTTAGCGACCCTCTGTACCGACCATTGTATGACGTGTGAAGCCCTGGTCATAAGGGCCATGAGGACTTGACGTCATCCCCACCTTCCTCCGGTTTGTCACCGGCAGTCCCATTAAAGTGCTCAACTAAATGGTAGCAACTAATGGCAAGGGTTGCGCTCGTTGCGGGACTTAACCCAACATCTCACGACACGAGCTGACGACAGCCATGCAGCACCTGTGTTACGGCTCCCGAAGGCACTCCTCGATCTCTCAAGGATTCCGTACATGTCAAGACCAGGTAAGGTTTTTCGCGTTGCATCGAATTAATCCACATCATCCACCGCTTGTGCGGGCCCCCGTCAATTCCTTTGAGTTTTAGTCTTGCGACCGTACTCCCCAGGCGGTCAACTTCACGCGTTAGCTGCGTTACTAAGCTCCGAAAAGCCCAACAACTAGTTGACATCGTTTAGGGCGTGGACTACCAGGGTATCTAATCCTGTTTGCTCCCCACGCTTTCGTGCATGAGTGTCAGTATCAGCCCAGGGGGTTGCCTTCGCCATCGGTGTTCCTCCACATCTCTACGCATTTCACTGCTACACGTGGAATTCCACCCCCCTCTGCCGTACTCTAGTTAGCCAGTTCACAATGCAATTCCCAAGTTGAGCTCGGGGATTTCACATCGTGCTTAACAAACCACCTGCGCACGCTTTACGCCCAGTAATTCCGATTAACGCTTGGACCCTACGTATTACCGCGGCTGCTGGCACGTAGTTAGCCGGTCCTTATTCTTCTGGTACTCTCATCCCCGGTGGGTATTAGCCACAAGGATTTGCTCCCAGACAAAAGCGCTTTACAACCCGAAGGCCTTCTTCACGCACGCGGCATTGCTGGATCAGGCTTGCGCCCATTGTCCAAGATTCCCCACTGCTGCCTCCCGTAGGAGTCTGGACCGTGTCTCAGTTCCAGTGTGGCGGATCGTCCTCTAAGACCCGCTACTGATCGTCGCCTTGGTGAGCCTTTACCTCACCAACTAGCTAATCAGCCATCGGCCGCTCCAATAACAAGAGGTCTTGCGATCCCCCTCTTTCCCCCGTAGGGCGTATGCGGTATTAGCTATCCTTTCGGATAGTTATCCCCCATTACTGGGTACGTTCCGATGTATTACTCACCCGTTCGCCACTCGCCACCAGACCGAAGTCCGTGCTGCCGTTCGACTTGCATGTGTAAAGCATGCCGCCAGCGTTCAATCTGAGCCAGGATCAAACTCTTTCGTTTAATCGCTATGCTATTTTTACTACTTGGCTTGTACTTCAATACTCAAAAGAACATCCGAGTTTGAACCGAAGTTCAGACTACAAATATTACTTTTTCAATTGAGTGCAAGCACTTGTTTCGACTTACGAATCAAGCACTCACACTCATCGGCTGTATATTGTTAAAGATCGTTGCGACAACCAGAGAAACTTGTTTTGTTTCGCTGCGTCATCAGCAGAGAGGCCGAACTATACCCACCGCCTCGAAACCCGTCAACACCTATCGGCAAAGAAAAGCGAAGAAAGGCGCTAAGTGGTTGATCTAATTAGCAACCCAGATTGAAACATTTTTGCAGCAAACGCAAAAGCCACGTCCGCAGCACCAGCGGATTCGGTCAGAAATCGAGAAATAGAAGCAAAGAAACTGCAGAAAAAGCACGAAAGGCATGAAAACAGCGAAATCAACACGCCGAAAAGCACACAGCCCGCAAAAGCGGGCTGTTTATATATACAACTAATTATTCAGACTTAAGCAGCCACTGGGCGGCGCAGGAATAATGGGTTTGGCACGTCTACGCTTGATTGATAGAACTCGGTGAAGTCGTCGATGCCTTTAATCGCTTCATTGATGTCTTTATCTGCACGAACATCAAAGGCGGTAAAGCCACAGCGGGCCAGATAGTTAAGCGTATCTTTAAATACATCACCCACTGCACGCAACTCGCCAGTAAAGCCATAACGTACACGCAGCAAGCGACCAATACTAAAGCCACGACCATCTGTGAACGCTGGGAAATCACAGGCGATCATTGAGAAGGTATTGGCATCGACTGGCAAAGACTCTGGCTCATCATCTGGCGCAAAACACACCGCCACTTCACGCCCAGCCAAGGCTTCACGATTTGCCAGCCAGTATTGGTACGGAACCAATATAGCGCCTTCACTTGGGACAGATACCCCTCCCTCTGCATCGGCGATTACGCGAGTCCAACGGTTTTCAACGATTTCACGATTGATGATTACCTTAGACATCGGCTTTCTCCTTGCGAATTGGTTTGCCTTCGTAGACTTTGGCTTTAAATGGCTCGGCACCGATACGGTCGAACACGTCGATAAAGCGCTCGTCGCCTTCACGATGGGCCACAAACACATCAATAATTTTGCTCATCACATCGGGCATTTCGTCTTGCGCGAACGATGGGCCAATCACTTTACCAATTTTGGCATCAGCGCCTTGGCGGCCGCCCAGCGTAATTTGGTAGTACTCGGCGTTGTTTTTATCCACGCCCAAGATGCCGATATTACCCACGTGATGGTGACCGCAGGCATTGATACAGCCCGACATATTCATATCGATTTCACCCAGATCAAACAGATAATCCAGATCATCAAAACGTTCTTGAATCGCTTGCGCCACTGGAATTGATTTAGCATTGGCCAAGGCACAGAAATCACCGCCTGGGCAGCAAATCAAATCGGTAAGCAAGCCAATATTTGGCGTTGCAAAGCCAATGCGTTTCGCCTCTTCCCACAAAGCAAACAATTCAGATTGCTTCACATCCGCCAAAATCAGATTCTGGCCGTGCGATACGCGCACTTCACCAAAGCTGAAACGATCAGCCAAGTTCGCCACGTCTTCGAGCTGCGCATCAGTTGCATCACCCGGTGGAACACCGGTTTTCTTCAATGAGAACGTTACCGCTGCATAGCCAGCCACTTTGTGGGCAAACACATTGCGCTCGACCCAGCGAGCAAACGCTGGATGCTCAGCCTTCGCAGCGGTGAAAGCCGCGTCTTCTACTGGCAATGTTTCGTAGGCTGGTGCAGTAAAGAAGCGGTGGTTGCGGGCGATTTCAGCCTCAGTTAAGGTTTGAACGCCATCTTTCTCGAACGCCCATTCTTGTTCAACTTTGGCCGCGAATACTTCAGGCGTCAGCGCTTTCACCAAAATCTTGATCCGCGCTTTGTACTTATTATCACGACGACCGTAGCGGTTATACACACGCAATACCGCATTCAGATAAGTCAGCAGATGTTTTGGTTCTAACCACGGCTTGATCAGATCACCAATCATTGGCGTGCGACCCAAGCCGCCACCCACAAAAATCTCGAAGCCCACTTCGCCCGCTTCGTTCAATTTAACGTTGATGCCGACGTCGTGAACCAAGACCGCTGCGCGATCTTCCACCGCGCCATTCACCGCGATTTTGAATTTACGGGGCAGGTGGGCAAATTCTGGGTGGAAAGTCGACCATTGACGAATGATTTCACACCATGGGCGTGGATCAACGATTTCATCGTGCGCAACACCAGCGAATTGATCCGACGTGGTATTACGAATACAGGCGCCTGACGTTTGAATACCGTGCATTTGCACGGTAGCCAGCTCGGCCAACATTTCGGGTACGTTTTCCAGCGCAGGCCAGTTGTACTGGACATTCTGGCGCGTGGTGAAATGCACATAGCCTTTGTCGTATTTACGAGCGAGTTCGGCGAGCTTACGAACTTGCGCACTACGCAAATGACCATATGGAATCGCAACGCGCAACATCGGAGCGTGACGTTGAATATACAAGCCGTTTTGCAGACGCAAAGGGCGGAACTCTTCGTCAGTCAATTCGCCAGCCAAGTAGCGGCGCGTTTGATCGCGGTACTGCGCTACGCGCTGGTCCACGATCTTTTGGTCGTAATCGTCGTAAATATACATAGCTTCAATCCGGTTATACGGCTAAATAATGGTACAAAAATTGCCCAGCAAAGCACCCGAAGCCACGACAAAACCCATTCATCAACTGGGTGCAGCGAAAAGGTATCTGTCTTAGCCTCTCATTGAGGCAAATAATACCAGCCCTTCTATATCCAAGAGAATGATTATTTTTGAATATGCATCTGTTTTTTAGTTCTATCTGATCCAACTCAAACAGCAAGAGCATAAATTACTCGACCTCGCAATTCATGAAAATCACCGCTGTTTTGTCATTGTCTTGTCGCAACAGCAGGTTTAATCTTGCAATCTTTATCCAGTTAACTAAAAAGAGCCGCACGCCATGAGCAGCCGCCAAGCCATTCATCGTCTTGACTATACCCCCCCCAGCTATTTAATTGACCGCGTTGATTTAACTTTCGATCTGGAAGATACCCAGACCAAAGTCACCTCACGACTGATCATCCGCCGCAACACTGGGGTCGATAGCGGGACGCCATTGGTATTGCATGGCGAAGAGCTGCACTTGGAAAGCCTCAAGCTCGATGGCGCACCACTTCACTCGGCGGCGTATCAGATCAGCGACACAACGCTCACCATTGCGCAGATGCCTGACGATGGTATTTTAGAAATCGTGACCAAGATCGATCCGGCCAGCAACACAAGTTTGATGGGCTTGTATCAATCTAGCGGTAATTTCTTTACCCAATGCGAGGCCGAAGGTTTTCGCAAAATCACCTATTACCTCGACCGTCCCGATGTGATGGCCAAATTCACTACGACCATCATCGCCGACAAGTCGCGCTATCCGGTCTTGCTATCCAATGGCAACCGCGTGGGCAGCGGCGTACTCGACAAAAATCGCCACTGGGTCAAATGGGTCGATCCATTTAAAAAGCCAGCTTATTTATTTGCACTGGTTGCGGGCAAATTGGTCGTTTTATCAGGCACACACCAAACGCAATCGGGCCGCACGATCAATATCGAGATTTACGTTGAACCCGGCAACCTGGATAAATGTCATCACGCTCTGGCGGCTGCGCAAAAATCGATGGCGTGGGATGAAGAACGCTACGGGCTGGAATACGACCTAGATACCTATATGATCGTCGCCGTCAGTGACTTTAATATGGGCGCGATGGAAAACAAGGGATTGAATATTTTCAACACCAAGTTTGTACTGGCCAAACCCGACACCGCGACCGATGTCGATTTCGATGGGATTGACTCGGTCGTTGCCCACGAATACTTCCACAACTGGACTGGCAATCGCGTGACGTGTCGCGACTGGTTCCAGTTATCACTCAAAGAAGGCCTGACCGTGTATCGCGATCAGGAGTTTTCTAGCGATATTGGCAGTCGTGCCGTGCAGCGCATCAGCAATGTACGTGCACTACGCACCAGCCAATTTGCCGAAGATGCCGGCCCACAAGCACACCCGATCCGGCCCGATGAATATCTGGAAATCAATAATTTCTACACGATGACCATTTACGAAAAAGGCAGCGAAGTCGTGCGCATGTACGAAACTCTGCTCGGCCGTGATGGTTTCCGTAAAGGGATGGATCTGTATTTCAAGCGCCACGATGGTCAGGCGGTCACGTGCGATGATTTCCGTGCGGCGATGGCCGATGCGAATCACGCCGATCTGGCGCAATTTGAGCGTTGGTATAGCCAAGCGGGTACACCAAGGGTATCTGCCCACACCGCCTACAACGCTGAAGCGCAGACATATACCCTCACTCTGACGCAGTCATGTGCAGCCACACCGGGCCAAAATGAAAAGCTACCATTCCATATCCCATTTGCACTCGGTCTGATTGACCGCCGTGGGCAAGATCTGCCTTTGCAATTAGCGGATGAAGCCGCGCCACAGGGCACAACACGGGTGGTGCAACTACGCGAGGCGACGCAGAGTTTCACCTTTATCAATGTGCCCTGCTTACCGACGCCGTCCTTGCTGCGTGATTTTTCCGCCCCCGTGATCCTTGAATATGATTACAGCGCTGATGAATTGGTCTTTTTGATGGCCAACGACAGTGACGCTTTTGCACGCTGGGAAGCGGCCAATACCTTTGCCTGCCAACTGATCAAAACGTTGTACCAGAAAGACGCTACTTTGCCATTGGCAGCACCAGCGAGCTTTATCAGCGCATATAAAAAGCTACTGAGCAATGACAAGCTCGACCCCGCGCTGGTCGCGCTCATGCTGCAATTGCCTGAAGACAAATACCTACTTGAGCAACTGAATGACGTCGACCCCAGCCGCCTTGCGCTGGTGTGTCACAGCATCAAACAGCAAATCGCGCGTGAATTGCGCCAAGAGTTATTGGCCGTCTATCAAAAACTCAACGATGGCACACCGTATCGTTACGAAGGCGATCAAGTCGCACGTCGCAGCCTGAAAAACGTCTGTCTAGATTACTTGTCTGAGCTGGATGAAGCGATGATCTCCAGCCTGCTTTCCGATCAATATCGCAAAGCCGATAATATGACCGACCGACTCGCTGCGCTGAAAGCTTTGGTTAATCGGGATGGCGGTGAATCGCAGCTCGCGGACTTTGCCGCGCAATGGGCTGATGATGCACTGGTGATGGATAAATGGTTTACCTTGCAAGCGACCAGCCGCCGCCAAGGCGCGCTGAACCGCGTGCAGAGCCTATTGAATCATCCTGCGTTTTCGCTGAAAAACCCGAATAAGGTGCGCGCACTGATTACGTCATTCTGCGTACTCAATCTGCAGCATTTCCATGCGGCTGACGGCTATGCCTACGCTTTTGCGGCAGAAAAAATCATCGAGCTCGACGCCATCAACCCGCAAATCGCCGCCCGATTGGCCAGCTGCTTTAACCGCTGGACCAAAGTCGAACCATCGCGCCGTGAGCTGATGAAGCAAGAGCTGGAGCGCATCCGCGATCATCAGGGCTTGTCGTCAGATACGTTTGAGATTGTGAGCAAGGCATTGGCAGCCTAAACAAACTAAGCAGTACTGAAAACAAAAAAGCCAGTGCAATTGCACTGGCTTTTTCTTTAGCTAAATACTTAATTTGGCCACTTACCAAGAGGTATTAATCTCAATAGATTACCGATAAAGGCTTGCAGCCCAATACCCTTACTGCAAAGTTGCGGAACCTGCGCCTTCGCTGCCGCTATACAGCACGCCAATATCCACCGGATCAAAGGTGTATTCTTTACCGCAGAAATCACACACGACATGCACATGGCCACGCTCGGCGATGACTTCGTCAACTTCATGGCGTTCCATTAATTTGATCATGCCACCAACGCGTTCACGTGAGCAGGTGCAGGCAAAACGCAGGCTAGCAGGGTCAAACACGCGGGCGCTGTCTTCGTGGAATAAGCGATACAAAGTTTCGCGTGGCTCAAGCTGGAGCAATTCTTCGGCCTTGACTGTATCGGCCAGCGTCACCAGATGCTCCCAGGTGTTTTCCTGATCGTCCTGCGCTGGCATTTTTTGCAGCATCATGCCTGCTGCAATACCGTCTTCGCAGGCCAGCCACAAGCGCGTATCGAGCTGCTCAGAATGCGTCATGTAATGCTCGATAATCTGCGCCACACTTTGGCCCACTTCCATCCCAACCACGCCTTGATACGCTTCGCCCACGGTGGGGTCGAGCGTAATCATAAAGCGACCACGACCAAGTAATTCAGCCACCGAGGCTTTTTCATCGAATGCGCCGATTTTTTCCGCATCCCAACGCGCTGTCGCCCGCAGGGTATTTTGGCTCGTCACTTCGACCACGAGCAATTGCAAAGCACCCATGCCCTGCATTTGCATAATCAAGGTGCCGTCAAATTTGAGCATCGCCGACAGCAGCGCACCCGCCGCCATCAGCTCGCCGATACGGCTTTTGAGCACTTCGGGGTAATCGTGGCGCGCCAGCACTTCTTTGTAGGTTGCGTCGAGTTTGACCATTTCGCCACGCACTGGCGCTTTATCAAACAGGAATCGCTCTAATACATCTTTCATTATTTAAACCTTAGGCTGCTACAGAGTTGGCGCGCATTATACCTGCTCAACACGCCTCATTCTTTCTGCACTTTTGTTAATTGATAACTGGTCATCGGCAAGCTGGAGCTCACGTCAAAGGCACAACCGGCTTCTACGCCCACTTTGGCCAACGCTACAGCGTCGAGTTGATCGTAAAGCACATGCATCGCGCCAATCGCAAAATCGCGCCCGCTACCCATCGCCCAGAAACGCTGAAATTCATACACTTCGCGCAAGCTATACACGCCAAAAATGCCGTACTGATTGGCGACCAAGACGGTCATCTGGCTCGACTCGTAGGGGTCGTCTTCTTCCTCATCTGGTTTGAGGAAAAAATCTTCTTTGAGCTTGGTATGCAGTTTGCGGAATGATTCAAAGATGGCGGCACGGCTCGAAAAATCAAGGTTCTTAATTTTTTTCAGCGCCGATTGCAGCACCAGATCGTGGGCTGCGCTGCCACAAATGGCGAAATAACTACCTTCGTGTTCGAATATTTTATTCCAGCGCGCATCATCTACCGCGCCCAAACGCATATCGCCAAAGGTCGATTGGCTGTCGGCCGCAATCGCAATCTGGCCGTCTTTATGAACTACGACTACCGTGGTCATATTCTGCTTCCGCTTTCTTTACACGCAAAGATGCAAGTCTGCGGCGAGCTCTACTGGCTCGTCAACTTCGTCATGTGATCTGACTAAATCGCGTCTCACCCATTTTCATCCCGCAAGCCAAAACCATTAATCGGCAATATTTACACTTCATCCATGCTATGTGCATTTCATCGCACTGTTCAGCCCACTTGCTGGTGCCTCACTAAAGTAACGATATCGACAAAGGGGCACACACAATGTCAGCACTAGAGATCAAACAACTCAATAAACATTACCAGCTCGATGCCATTCGCGTTCCGGCGCTGATCGACATCAATCTGAACATCGCACCGCAGCGCTTTACCGTGCTGTCCGGCCCTTCGGGTAGCGGCAAAACCACCTTACTCAATCTGATCGGCTGCATCGATCGCCCAGATTCAGGCGAGATCATTATTGCTGGGCAACAGGTGAAACAACTGAGCGATGACGCCTTGGCTGATTTTCGCTCGCGGCACATTGGATTCATCTTCCAGAATTTCAATTTGCTGCCGGTACTCACTGCGTATGAAAACATCGAGTACCCACTGCTGCTCGCCAAAGTGCCTGCAGCCAAACGCAAAGCGCGCATTCTCTCGCTGCTCGACGCAGTGGGTTTGAGTGACAAAGCTCGCAATTTACCCGGCCAACTTTCCGGGGGTCAGCGCCAGCGTGTCGCGATTGCCCGCGCCTTGGCCACCGAGCCGCAATGGGTGTTGGCCGATGAGCCCACCGCCAATCTCGACAGCCACACAGGGGCATCGATTATCGAGCTGATGCGCACCATGCAGCGTGACCTGAATGTGTCGTTTGTATTTTCATCACACGATCCGCAAGTGCTCGCCGCAGCCGATGACGCGATCTTTATCCACGATGGCCGACTGGTCGAAACGGCAGCAGCGGGTGATGCACTCGCGGCGAAAACTGCAGCCATTAAAACAATCAGCACTCAACAGGTGGCAGCATGAATACGCTCTCTCTCGCTTGGCGCAATCTATTGCGCAACCGCCGTCGTTCAATGACGACGCTACTGGCAATGGTCATTGGTGTGATCGCCATCCTGCTGTTTGGCGGCTACAGCGGAAATATCAATCTGGGGCTGCAAACTGGGTTTGTGCGCAGCAGCGGGCATTTGCAAATCCAGCACACCGATTATTTCCTCTACGGCACGGGTAATCCGGCTGCGTACGGCATTCGCGATTATCAACGTGTGATTGATGTGGTGAAAAAAGACCCTGTCCTCGCGCCGATGCTGACCGTTGTCACCCCGACACTGAGTTTGGGCGGCATTGCGGGCAACTTCGCCGCCGGTGTGTCGCGCACCGTGATCGGTAGTGGCGTAGTAGTCGATGAACAAAACCAAATGCGCTTGTGGAACGACTATCAGTTTCCCGGCGAAGCCAAATTACTCGCCTTAACCGGCACCAGCAAAAATGCCGCCACCATCGGGACAGGCGTCGCGCGCGTTTTGCAACTGTGCGGCCCTTTGGCTGTGAAAAACTGCCCCCAAGCACAAACCAAGGTCTCACAAACCAAGGCCGCAGACCAAAATGCGGCCGCCGCACCCGATGACATTACGGCGTTGTCTGAGCAATCTGCGCAAGACGCGCCAGCGAAACGCAGCGTATTCCCGCAAATCGAATTGCTGGCGGCCAATGCGCACGGCGCGCCCAATGTTGCGGCGCTGGAAGTGGTGAAAGCCGAGAGCAAAGGTGTCAAAGAGCTCGATGATCTGGCGGTGACGCTGCATTTATCGCAAGCGCAGAAATTGGTGTACGGCGGCGATGTACCACAAGTCACCGCAATTGCCTTGCAACTGAAACACAGCAGCCAAATCTCGGCGGCGCAAGCGCGGCTGGATGAGCTAATCAAAACCCAATTCAAAGACATGGCGCTGGAAGTGCACGATTACGCCACGCTCAACCCCAGCTACGGCCAAATCACCGGCATGTTTGCTGCGATTTTCAGCTTTATCTCATTGCTGATCGGCGCGATTGTGCTATTCACCGTCGGCAATACGATGAGCATGGCCGTGGTTGAGCGTACCGTCGAAATCGGTACCTTGCGCGCCATTGGCTTGCGCCGCAGCGGGATCCGCCGGCTCTTTGTATGCGAAGGCGTATTGCTCGGCATGGTCGGCGCAGCGCTGGGGGTGGCGCTGGCTTTGGCCGCGGCGTATCTGGTCAATCACAGTGGCATGACGTGGATGCCGCCGGGTAACACCGAGCCCGTGCCGCTGACGGTGCGCGTGTGGGGTGAAATGCGCATGATCACCACCACCGCAATTGGCTTGTTGGTCGTCGCTGCGATTTCCGCGTGGTGGCCAGCTCGCCGCGCGGCGCAATTGAATATTGTTGATGCTTTAAGACACGTTTAACCAGCATGTATAGCCTTGCAGACATTGATCCAAAATGATTACAAGGCTATACCCTTACAGGAGAATGTCATGTTCCATTCAATTATTCTGGTCTTACTCGGTGCAGCTTTCCTCGGCCATAACCTGGGCTGGTGGCCTAATCTCTACACCCTGTTGAGTCTGTGGTGGCCGCTGATTTTGATCGTGGTTGGTATTGCTGGTTTGAGCGGTTTGCGTACGCCACGTTGCGGCAAGAAATCGCGTTATACGCACGAGCAAGGAGAAAACTAATGTTGCGCCCTACTCTACTGGCGATCAGTTCGCTCTTTGTTTCGATCAGCATTTATGCCACGCCGACGGCACAAAGCCTGCTGGCCGCCAGCGATGCGATTCGTAACCCTGATCAATCATTTGGCCTGACCAATACGCTGATCGAATACCGCGATGGCAAGCAAACCGATACGTCAACGTTGGCGATCTACGCGCGGGCCGACAGTCAAAGCGGGCAATTTCGCAATCTAATCCGCTTTGTTTCTCCGCAGCGCGATGCGGGAAAATTGCTACTCAAAAATGGCAATGATCTATGGTTTTACGACCCCGCCAGCAAAGCCAGCGTGCGGATCTCGCCGCAACAACGGCTGCTAGGTCAGGCGGCCAATGGCGACGTGGTGACGGTAAATTTGGCGCTCGATTACGATGCCAGCCTCGCCGGCGAAGAGGATATTCAAGATGGCGAACGGCAAAAACGCGCCAGCTATTTGCTGAACTTAAAAGCCAAAAATAATGAGGTCACTTACCATCGCATCGAGTATTGGATTGATCGCAGCAATAATCGCCCGATCAAGGCCAAGTTTTACTCCAGCAGTGATCGCCTGCTTAAAACGGCCTATTACCGGCATTTTCAAAAACAACTGGGGCAAGATCGCCCAACGGAAACGGTCATCATCGACGGGCTAGATCCAAAGTGGGTGACCGTGATGCGCAATAGTGACTTGGCATTTCGTGATGTACCCGAAAGTTGGTTGCAGCGCGACTATTTGCCACGCTTTAATCCCGAGCAGGCCAAATGACAACGCCATCACGCCTGAGCCAGCTCGCGATCATCATCGCTCTAGCGACTTATTGGCCAACCATCAGTTTTGCCGACGATCTGGATGCGCTGAGTCTGGCTGACAGCGCCCCCACGGAGGTGGTCAAAGCCAAAGAATGGCGATTATTCACTGAGGGTATGCTTGGCAATATCAATCAAAGAAATGATCAGGGCGATATACAGCAGGGGCGTATCTCGTTCGATCTGTATCTGGATCATTATTTCAATGCCGATGTCCATGCCGTATTCTCCGATCGCCTTGATCTGGATTGGGTGGGGGCTCAAAACTCGCAAATCAATACGTTTCGCGAAGGCTATCTGGGCTGGCAGGCCACGCCCAATTTGATTGCCGATCTGGGGCGGATTAATCAACGTAATGGCATGGCGATGGGTTACAACCCGACCGACTATTTTAAAGTCGGTGCGATACGCTCGGTGGTATCGATCGCGCCGAGCAGCTTGCGGGAAAATCGCCTCGGTAGCGGCATGGTGCGTGGGCTATATCTGTGGAATACCGGCTCAGTGACGGCGATTTATTCGCCCAAATTGGGCGACCATAGCCAAAACGCGCCATTTGCGCCTGATTTTGGCACTAGCAATCCGATTAATCGCTGGCAAGTGGCTTTGAGCCAGCAAATCACTTCCGGGCTTGCCCCACAATTATTGTTGTATGGGCAAGAAGGCCAGCCCGTGCAAATCGGGCTCAACGCCAGCGCACTCATCAATGATGCCCTGACTGTGTATGGCGAATACAATGGGGGCCGCAGCACCAGCTTAGCGGCGCAAGCCTGGAACGAATCGGGCGCAGAGCGACAATATTATTCTCGTTTAGCGACGGGGGCGACGTACACTTTTCCGGCCAATATTAGCCTGACGCTGGAATATCAATACAATGGCGCAGCCTTAAATCAGAGTGCTTGGCAGGCATTGGCCAGCCAAACTCAGGCGTACTGGCGCTATCGCAGCTATGTATTTAATGTGCAAGATATCCCGACACAGCACGGTATATTTGCCTATGCGAGCTGGAATGATGCGATTTGGTCACATTTTGATCTTACAGGCATGTTTAAACATGATTTGGTCGATCAAAGTCATCAATATTGGCTAGAGGCGCGCTACCATTTCAAACAAGTCGATTTAGCGCTGCAATATCTATATCAAACGGGCAGTGCGGGGAGCCAATTTGGGGCTCTACCTCAGCAGGCGAATCTGCAGGCACTCATTAAATATTATTTCTAAGGATCATCATGCCCGCCTTAAGGCTTAGAGATCTACCTAGTCGTCATTGGTGGCAAGAATTGGCGTTAATGCTGCTGATCAATATTGCCATTGCGCTCGTCCTGACCGTGGTGGGCAATCACAATACATTCGCCAGCAATATGATTTTTTCCAATTGCATTGGCTTTAGCATTTCATGCTGCAATTATTTATTGTGCAATCAACGCCTTGAAATTAGCTGGCAATGGCGCACCCCGATTGCGATTATTTGTGGCGTCCCTGCTGGCTTTAAGCTCGCCCATTTTTTTGGCGAACCCGATGTCATGCTATTTTTATGGCGAAATCCTGAAAGTGAATGGCGCTGGCTTGCCAGTGCATTACTGGTATCAAGCGCCGCGGCGGTCTTTTTTATCCTCTTTTACCATTCGGTTGCCTATAAACACGCCCTCGAAATTGCAAAACGTGAACAAGCTGAAGCACGTCAGGCTGAAACTTTGGCTCAGCTGGCAATGCTACAAGCTCAAATTGAACCTCACTTTTTATTTAATACCCTCGCCAATGTGCATAGCCTCATCACCCGTGATGCGGCCTTGGCGCAAACGATGCTCGAGCACTTAAATCAATATCTACGCGCCAGTCTGTCACGCACACGGCAGTCGCAAACCAGCCTTGCAGACGAAATCGACTTAGTCCGCGCCCTGCTCGCGATTAGTCAGATCCGCTTGGGCGATCGACTGCGTTACCAGATCACGATCGCCGAAGGATTGCAGCACGCACAATTGCCACCATTATTGCTACAGCCTTTGGTTGAAAACGCCCTCGAGCACGGCATCGAGCCGGCGGTGAACGGCGGCGAAATCAGCATTACCGCACAACTGAGCGACGAAGGCGCATCAAAACAGCTATTACGCCTACGCGTCAGCGACACGGGGCAAGGTTTGCAAATTGGCAATAGCGACGGCGTGGGTCTAGCTAATGTACGTGCGCGGCTGCAGAGCCTGTATGGCGATGAGGGTCGTTTGGCGCTCTATCCCAATGCCCCGCACGGCGTGATTGCCGAATTAAGCCTGCCTTATCGCGTTCGCGACGATTCGCCCTTAGAGAGAGCTAGCGCATGACGACCGCATTGATTGCCGATGATGAACCTTTGCTCGCCCAAGCGCTGGCGGAGCGATTGCAAACCTTGTGGCCGCAGCTAGATATTGTGGCGATAGCCAAAAATGGCCTTGAAGCCAGCGCCGAGATCAATCGGCTCCAGCCTGATTTGGCTTTTTTAGACATCCGCATGCCCGGCATGACGGGTTTGCAAGTTGCTGGCGCTTTACAAAATACTCGGGTTGTTTTTGTGACGGCTTTTGACGAATACGCGGTGGCGGCATTTGAAAATAACGCCGTTGATTATCTGCTCAAACCTGTTAGCGATCTGCGCTTAGCCCAGTGCGTGGCCAAACTACAGCGTACCCAAGCCAAAGTGCCTGATTTGTCTACGTTATTGCAACAGCTCAATCAACGGCAAGCGGTGTCATCCACGCAATATCTTACTTGGCTGACGACGGGTTTAGCGGACACAACGCGCCTGGTCTCGTGCGATGAAGTAATTTATTTTCAAGCCTGCGAAAAATACACTGAAATCATTACCGCAACTGAACGGCACCTCATCCGTACATCGCTTAAAGAGCTATTGCCGCAACTTAACCCGCAGCGTTTTGCCCAAATCCACCGCAGCTACATTGTGTGCTTATCCCAAATCGATAAAATCGATCGCGATTTATTAGGGCGCCAACGCATACACCTCAAGCTCAAGGCCGACATCCTGCCATTGAGTCGCAGCCACGCAGGCCAATTTAAGCAAATGTAAATCTGGCTGCTTGCGTTCTGAAATATCAGTAAACCCTAAAACTCCTTTCATCAGATTTACACATGTCGCATTTTCAATGCTGATATCATTTCATTGCTTTCAAAAATCAAACTTGATAATTACAAAGAATCATAATTATCAAACTCTTTGTCATAAAGGAAGATCAAAATGATGAAATCAGTATGGGCTGCTGCTGTGTTGGTTTTATATTCTTCTGTCGGCATGGCGGCGAATCTGGCGATTTTCGGCAATAACAATATTGCAAGCCTGTATACCGTCTCGCATAAAATCAGTTATGTCAGTGATGCGCAACTTGCCACACCGGGTTTTCTCGATACTTTTAATGCCTTTGTCTATACCCGAGATGGTTACTCCTTGGGCACAAGTCTCTCGGCTGCAGCCAGCAAAAATGTTCAGCAGTTTGTAAAAGGCAATTTCGTGCTCTTCAATGGCGATTTTCAAGATGACATCAATAGCCCATCTGGACAAACCAAGCAGCTTTTCAACCAAGCCCTTAGCTTTGTATTAAGCAATAAAAAAGGGGGGTACATTGGTGAATACACGGGCTCGTTTGCGGCGCTCAGTAGTAATGAAGATGGCCTGCGTCCATTGGGGCTCATCCAAGGAAATGCCGAGGTATCTGGCTTAAACCACGGGGGTGCGGGTAGCGCTGTGACCCTGACGGTCAATGGGCAAAGTAGCAAAGTTACACAGAACGTTAATTTCCCTTTGCGCTCAAACAAGATCGAATTTGGAGCGACTGTGAATGTCGACCCCAAGCTGGTACTAGCACAGTACAGCAATGGCAATGCCGCCATCATTGCGGGCACGATCGCCCCCGTACCTGAACCTGAAACTTATGCCCTGATGGGCATGGGATTGATTGCGCTATTTGCCGCCCGTCGTCGTCGCTATCATTAAAACCTATCATTAAAACAATACGGCCTGCTGCGGGTAGCGTCGCTCCTGCGCAGGCCGAGCACAATCTTCCTGCAGTCTTCCCCCCATGACCTGCGCGATCAAATCCATGTCTTGAGCACTGATCTGAAGCAAACCAAAGCGCAGTTGATAGCCCCAATTGGGCTGATTTCGTGTGAAGTCTTGCGCCTGCAAAGTCGCAATATCGCGGTAGAGCGAACGCAGGCTAATTCCCAATTGTGCGGCCAACTGGGCACCGGTCACCGGAAAACGGTGCTGACGCAACAGCTGCAATAAATCGAGTAGCCTTTGCGCTCGCGACATATTAGTTTGCGGTTTCGATAAGCTGCTTTAGATTGGATAATGCACGGTATACCGTTGCAGACCTTATCTGTGAACGATTTCCAGCAAATACCTGCTTCTCCGTCACAATCCCATTCGGCGTGGCCCACGCCAGCCACACCGTGCCAACGGGTTTTTCAGGTGTACCGCCGGTTGGCCCAGCCACGCCCGACACCGCCACCGCCCAACGTGCATTGGCATTGGTCGCCGCACCTTGCGCCATGGCGGCAACGACAGGCTCGCTGACCGCACCGAGGCCATCGATAAATGCCGGCGGCACGTCGAGCATGTCGGCTTTGGCGTGGTTGGCGTAGGTGATATAGCCCCGCTCAAACCACGCGCTCGAACCGGATATTTCGGTGATCGCTGCGGCGATTAAGCCGCCAGTGCAGGATTCTGCCGTGGCCAGCGTTTCGCCTCTCGCGAGTAAAAGCTGGCCAATGGCCTGAGCCAGCGCTTCAACTTCAGGCGAAAACGGTGCGGAAAAATCAGTCATCAGGCGTCATCTTCCTCGGTTTGCAATACCGCAACGTCGAGATCGCCTCCCGTCAATTTGATGAAGTGATCGCGATAAAAACGCAATTCGTCGATCGACTCCAGAATATCGGCCAGAGCGGTATGAGCGCCGCGTTTTTTGAACTGTTTGTAAATCGCAGGCTCCCAACGTTTGCATAGCTCTTTCAGCGTTGAGACGTCCAAATTGCGGTAGTGGAACCAGCTTTCCAGTGTTGGCATGTATTTCACCAAAAAGCGGCGGTCTTGATGCACCGAGTTACCGCACAAAGGCGAAACGCCTTTTGGGCAATACTGGCTGATAAACTCGATCACTTGCGCTTCGACTTCAGCCTCGGTCAAAGTCGATGCTTTCACTTTGGCGGTGAGCCCAGAATTGCCGTGCGTTTTGGTGCACCATTCGTCCATTGCATCCATTACCGCATCGGATTGATGCACCACCAAGGTCGGGCCTTCAGCAACGAGGTTGAGATGACTGTCGGTGATCACCACGGCGATTTCGATCACACGGTCAGTTTCTGGCTCCAGGCCGGTCATTTCCATGTCGATCCAGATGAGGTGATTCTGGTCTTGTGGCATACTTACTCGCTTGCTGTTCGTAAAAACCTTATTTTAACTAAAAACGCCATTTCCCGCCGCGAATCCGCCACGGTGTAAAGGGAATGCTTTTTAGATCTGAGCCTATGACTGCCCACACGTTTTCAACTTTATTCCTGTTCGCCCTTGTCACCAGCGTATTACTGCAGCTTTGGCTGGCGATGCGCCACATCAATCACGTACTTCGCCATCGCAAAGCCGTGCCCGCTGAATTTGCCGAGCAAATTACGATTGAAGCGCACGGTCGGGCTGCGGCCTATACCGTGGCTAAAACACGCTTTGGCATGTTCTGTACCATTTTTGATGCGATGGTGTTAGCTGCTTTTACTGTTGGTGGCGGCATTGAATGGTTAGCAAAATTAACAGCGCCGTGGTTTCAATCCGATATTGCCCAAGGTCTGGCTTTAGTCACCGCCCTGTCGGTAGTGAACGCCGCACTGAGCTTGCCCGCCTCGCTGGTGTCGACATTTATCATCGAACAACGCTTTGGCTTTAACCAAATGACGCCCAAGCTTTTTATCAGTGATCTGATTAAATCAACCGCAGTCGGCGCCGCCATCGGTTTGCCCTTACTGGCCGCCGTGTTGTGGCTGATGGGCCGGATGGGCGACAACTGGTGGCTGTATGTCTGGGCAACTTGGCTCGTTTTCTCCTTAGCCTTGATGTGGATTTTCCCAACTTTTATTGCGCCACTATTTAATAAATTTGTCCCAATGGAAGACGGCGCGATGAAAGATCGCATCGTTGGCTTGTTGGAGCGCTGCGGCTTTAAAAGTAATGGCTTGTTTGTGATGGACGGCAGCAAACGCTCTAGCCATGGCAATGCTTATTTCACTGGCTTGGGTAAATCCAAACGCATCGTCTTTTTTGATACCCTGCTCAAACACCTTGAACCGACCGAAGTCGAAGCGGTTTTGGCGCATGAACTTGGCCATTTTAAACATCGGCATATTGTGAAACGACTGGTTTGGACTTTTGCACTGATGCTGGGCATGTTGTGGGTCTTGGGCCAGCTTAAAACGCAACTCTGGTTTTATCAGGGCTTAGGCGTCAGCACACCCAGTACCGCTGCGGCGCTTTTGCTATTTTTCCTTGCCTTGCCAGTATTTACTTTTATTTTTGCGCCGCTCAGCTCGATGATGTCGCGCAAACACGAATACGAAGCCGATGCGTATGCCGCCAGCCAATGCTCGGCCAATGATCTGATTACTTCACTGGTAAAACTGTATCGCGATAACGCGGCGACGCTGACGCCTGACCCACTGCACAGCATGTTTTACGATAGCCATCCGCCAGCAAGCTTGCGAATTGCAGCATTGCGCCGTTTGAATGCTCAATAGGCCAGATTTTGGTGAAAAAACCTGCTAGAAAGACAATTTAGCTTACGAGATTTCACCATGGCCTTAAATGAAGAACAATGCATCGATAAAGCAGTAAAGCTAGATGAAGTAGCGGCAGAAATGCTGTCCACCGAGCTGCAAGACTGGATTATCGTCAATGGCAGTCTCGAAAAAACTTTCCGCTTTCGCAATTTTCACGAAACGATGGCCTTTACGAATGCGGTAGCCTTTATCGCACACCAGCAAGATCATCATCCAGCGATTGAGCTCACCTTCGGTCGCTGCAAGCTGACGTGGAATACGCACTCAGCCAGCGGCCTCTCTAGAAATGATTTCATCTGCGCGGCCCGCGTAGACCAACTGATTAAGGCTTCATGACCGCCACTACCGCCCGAATAGTTACCAGTTATGGCAAAGTTTATATCGTCGAGCTCGACGATGGACGCCGTCTTTCCGCCTCAACCCGAGGCAAAAAAACCGATTACGCTTGTGGTGATCGTGTCGCCATTGATGTGCTCAATGCGGAACAAGCGGTCATCAATAAAGCGCTAGAACGCAAGACCTTGCTCTATCGCTCCGATCAGTGGAAAAGCAAACTGATCGCCGCCAATGTGACGCAAATTATTATTGTTGTCGCTTCAGTGCCGAGTTTTTCCGACGAATTGATTGGCCGCGCCCTACTCGCTGCGGCCGATGCCAATATTCGCGCCGTCATTTGCTTGAATAAATGCGACTTGCCCGAGAGCGACGCGGCGCGTGAGCGGCTGGCCTATTACAAACAATTTGATTACCCCGTGGTTGAGATCTCCGCCAAACAAGATCTAAGCCCGCTGATGCCGTGGCTGGATGGGCAGATCTCTGTGCTAGTGGGTCAATCGGGCATGGGCAAATCGACCATTACCAATGCGCTGATTCCCGAAGCGAATGCACGAGTAAACGAAATCTCGGTCGCACTCGATTCCGGCAAACACACCACCACTCACGCCCAACTCTACAAACTCAATGAGACAGCCGAGCTGATCGACTCACCGGGTTTGCAATCGTTTGGCTTGGCGCATATGCGAGCCGAGAGCTTGCCGCATTTAATGGCCGATATGTCACCGCACGTTGGCCAATGCCGCTTTAGTAATTGCCGTCACCGCCAAGAGCCAGGCTGCGCAATTCTGAGCGCGGTCGCAGCAGGCGAAATTGCTGCCACACGGCTCGAGCTGATGCATCGCTTGCAAGACGAAATCCAACTAGCGAGCACCAACTATTAAAATACCCCATCAGGTATTAGCCCGTGGGCGTTTACTCCTAAGATGTATCGCCCAATACACCCAGATACGCCAGCACAACTGCACCATAAAATACGACACGATAGCCAAGAGCACACTCAATAGCGGCAAGCCGACGAGTAAGGGCATCCCCAAGGACTGTACCCAGCTCCCCATCTCAGCGACCCAATCGAGTAGCGCCAAATCCATGAAAGAAGGCATCTGCGCCATTGTGGCACTACCATTTTGCCCAGTGACCCAGGAGCCAAGCCAAAACGCTACCCAATAAATGGGGGCAATCGTGAAAGGGTTGGTATAAAAAGTCGCAAAAATAGCCACCGGCAAATTAACTCTAAATATCAGCGCCAATACAGACGCTGTGATCACCTGTAATGGGCCGGGAATCAAACCGCCGATCATGCCAACCGCAACGCCGCCTGCAACAGAGCGGCGATTCAGATGCCATAAATTAGGATGCTCAAACCAATGCGAAAATCGATTTAGAAAGCGATTCTTTTGCAATGTACTTTGGTCAGGTAGCCAGCGGCGTAAGAGTTTTCTGGGCATTAAATAATTTTTCGCAATAATTTAGCTATGACAGACCCTGTATTTTGGGCAAAATTCAATCTGCAATGAAATAAGTTCTGAACACTACACCGGACTCAAGATTCTATATGGTTGCAGTTACCCGCCCACTTGCCCAATCCATCGCCGAAGCTGCCGACCCTGATCGCTGGCTTTCAGCTTTGGCTGAACGCTACCCACCCAATGAAATTGCCCGCTTGCGTGAGGCCTTAGATTGGATTGGTGAAGTGTATGGCAAAGCACTCAACCCAGATACGGATGAATCATTATTTCTGCACGCGGTCGCCAGCGCGTCTATCGTCGCGGATTTGCGCATGGATGCCAACGCAGTCATTGCTGCTATTTTATTTTGCGTGCCCGATTTTATTGAAAAATCAGGCGAACAAATCGACAAGCGATTTGGCAAGGTCGTCGCCCAACTGGTCGATGGGATTAGCAAAGTACGTAAATTACGCGCTTTAGCAAAGCCAGCGACGAGCAAAGCAGAAGACTATGCGCAGCAAATTGAAGCGCAGCGCAAAATGTTGCTGGCGATGGTCGAAGATATTCGCGCTGTATTGATCAAGCTTGCATGGCGCACGCAAACCATGCACAGCATCGCCAAAATCAGCGAAGAGCGTCGCCGGAAAATCGCGCAGGAAACGCTGGATGTGTTCGCGCCGTTGGCGAACCGACTCGGTGTATGGCAAATCAAATGGGAGCTCGAAGACCTCGGTTTTCGCTTTCTGCATACCGATACCTACAAGAAAATTGCCAAGCTGCTACTTGAGCGGCGAGTCGATCGCGAACATTTTATTGCCGAAGTATTGGGCACTTTGCGCGCTGAGTTAGGTAAAGCGGGCGTTACCCACGTCGATTTGATGGGGCGGCCTAAACACATCTACAGCATCTGGAAAAAGATGCAGAAAAAGAAGCTCGATTTTTCCGAGCTGTATGACATTCGAGCGGTCCGCGTACTGGTCGATGATGTAAAAGATTGCTACACCGTACTCGGCATTGTCCATAACCTGTGGCAGCCGATTCCGGGCGAGTTTGACGACTATATTGCGCAACCCAAAGGCAACTTCTACCGCAGCCTACATACCGCAGTGATTGGCCCGCAAGATAAAGCGGTTGAAGTGCAAATCCGTACGTTCGATATGCATGATCACGCTGAATACGGCGTTGCCGCGCATTGGCGCTACAAGGAAGGCGGTCATGGTGATGCACGCTATGAAGAAAAAATTGCCTGGCTGCGCCAATTGCTCGACTGGCGCGAAGACGTCGCCACCGACGATAAATTCACCGATGCGTTCAAAGCCGAGCTTTTTGAAGACACGATCTATGTGCTCACACCGGCTGGCCGCGTCATCTCGCTACCTAAGGGCAGCACGCCGGTGGATTTTGCCTACCATTTGCACACCGACCTTGGTCATCGCTGCCGTGGCGCCAAGATCAACGGCCAAATTGTGCCGCTCAATACCGCACTGGAAAACGGCCAGCGGGTCGAAATTCTCTCGACCAAAGAAGGTGGCCCCAGCCTTGATTGGTTGCATCAGGGATATGTTAAAAGCCATCGTGCTGCGCAAAAGATTCGGTATTGGATCCGCCAGCAAAATCTGGATGTCGCCATTGAGGCGGGCAAAAATCTGTATGAGAAAGAAGCCGCACGTGCGGGTGCAGGCCAACTCAATCAAGAGTTAATCGCCAATCGCTTGGGCTTTAAAACCATTGATGAAGTGCATATCGCGCTTGGGCAAGGTGAAGTGAGCTTGCGTGAGCTCAATTTAGCCTTTAACGATGCTCAGCGCCCTGTCGAACCCGTGGCAGCAGAAACGCCGGAAGACTTTGTCCGGGCAGCCCGCGCCAGCCAATATGGCGAAGGCATTTTGATTGAAGGCATCGACAAGCTAATGACGATGCTGGCCAAGTGCTGCAAGCCAGTGCCACCCGATGCCGTGATGGGTTACGTCACCAAAGGGCGCGGCATTTCGATTCATCGTTGTGATTGCACAGCACTGAAACGCTTAGCTCAGGAAGCGCCAGAGCGGCTGATACGCGCTGATTGGGGTAATTTAGCCAGCAGCGCGCATGTTTTTGCGGTGGATATTCTGGTTGAAGCCAATGAGCGTGCAAGCTTATTGCGGGATCTCACCGATGTGATGTCGCGCGAAAAAATCAATGTGACTGCGGCCAATATGCAAATCCGAGATGGCCGCGCACGCGTTTCATTTACGATTGAAATTCGCGATAGTGAACAATTACAGCGAATTTTCACCCGCCTGCAAGACGTCGGCGGCGTCATCCGCTGCAGCCGCACCTGATCTCTTCCCGATTGATTTGAAGTGGTTTACTCCAAAACCATTTCAAATCAAATTAGCGAAAAAGCAAAATACGTCACTTCGTCAGCTCGCTTACTTCATCAAGTCGCTATTTTGCCGATAACGATCTAATACACTAATACCAATATCTAGATTATTACAGGGGGCAACGATGTTTAGTTCTTTGCGCGTGCGGCTGATCGCCTTTATCGGCTTACTTATTTTACTCGTTGCGTCCATCATTACTATTGGCGCGTATTCCAAGATGCGCTCAGAAATGATCAATACAGGTTTGCGAAACGAAATTATTGGCGTTGAAACCGGTTATAGCGTCATGCTGCGTAACTGGATTGATGATAAAAAAATGATCATCAGCTCAACCTCAAAAACACTTGAGCAAGCCAGCGATTACATCCCTATCCTCAATCAGGCTGAAAAAAGTGCACATTTTGACGCCGTATATTTGGGTACGAATGATAAAAAAATGTTCAGTACGCATGATTTGGGCTTGCCCCCTGGCTATGATCCAACAGGTCGGCCTTGGTATCAGCAGGCATTAAAAGAAGACAAAACCATCATGACACCGCCGTATGTGGATGCGGGAACAAAACAACTGACTCTATCCTTTGCCGCTCCGGTTAAAAAAAATGGCCAGCTCATTGGCGTTGTAGCAGCCGACATTTTTCTTGATGCCATCGTCAAGGATGTTTTAAATATTAAAATGACTGGAAATGGCTATGCAATTCTCGTCGGCAAAGAAGGCAATGTTCTGGTTCATTCAGATCAAAGCAAAGTCACGAAACCATTAAGTGACATTAACGCTGAACTGTCACCTGCTAACTTAGCCAAGATATCTGCCTCACAAGAAATACTCGATGTAGTCATTGGTGGAGAAAACAAGTTTGTCTTTGCAAAAAACATAGAAAATAGCGATCTGTATTTAGTTTTTGTCATTGATAAATCAATGGCTTTAGCCCCCCTTCAACAATTGCTCTGGATGGCAATTGGTACGCTAGTCGTGATCTTATTATTGGTCATCCCATTTGCCAGCCTGCTGGTCAACAAAATGCTCTCTGGTCTCAATCGCGTGCGCAAAGGCATGGTAGAGATTGCGCAGGGTGAAGGAGATTTGACGCGGCAAATTCATATTGAGGGTGATGATGAAATCGCGCAAACGGCCAAAGCATTTAATCAATTTACCGCTCGTTTGCGGACCATGTTTAGCGACTTGCGCAAAGAAACTGAAAACCTAACGATGGGTGTGCAACAGATTAATCAAGTCCTCAATACGCTGTCGGATGATTCGCGCATTTTGTCTGATATGGCAGCCACCAATGCAGCGACAATTGAAGAAATCACCGTCAGTATCAGCCATATTGCCGACAACGCAGGTGAAGCTAATCATTTGGTGAACAACACTGGCGCACTTTCGGCTGATTCGGCACGGACGATGGGAGAAGTTGCCACTGAAGTAGGTAAATCGGCCTCGGAAGTGCGCGATTTGTCTTCATTACTTGATCGTCTGAACCAACGCAGTCAAGACATTAGCGGCATTATTCAAGTGATTAAAGAAATTGCCGACCAAACGAATCTGCTGGCGCTCAATGCGGCGATTGAAGCTGCGCGGGCGGGTGAGCAAGGCCGTGGCTTTGCCGTGGTAGCCGATGAAGTGCGTAAGCTCGCAGAGCGCACCAGCTCAGCGACCTTGGAAATCACCGGCATGATTGACGGCATTCGCGGCGAAACCAATGCCGCCGTGCGGAATATGGAATCGACCTTGGGCGCGGTACAAAGCGGGGTCAACCTATCGAATCATGCGGCGGAAAAGATTGTCGATATTCGCCAGAATATGAGCCAAGTCATGGAGAAAATGAGCGAAATCGCACATGCAACCAAAGAGCAACAAGACGCAACAACGATGATGGCGCAGAGCGCAGAAAACATTACCAATCAAATGCAGCAATCAGATGCGGCTTTGCATCGTGCCAATGACTCTGTCGCTCAGCTCAATCACCTTGCGGGCTTTCTGCGTGAAATGTTTGGCCGCTTTAAAGTTTGATGGGTATGTAGCTGTAATCATTATATCTATTTAACCCAATGAATATACCCCATAAAAAAAGGCCGCATACGCGGCCTTTTTTTATAGCTTAATAAATTGCATTAGCGCGTTTTTTGCGACTCACCCGCTTTTACAATTTTCAGGCAGTTCGTGCCGCCCAACATCCCAACCACATCACCAAATGTAAAGGCAATCAGATCACCTTGTTGCACGATTCCGCGACGTAACATTTCCATCTCGGCACGCACTAACAATGACTCACGATCCGTATTGTCGTGCGAAAGCATAACAGGCTCAACATCACGGAATAATGAGAGGCGATTATAGGTTTCAGCCTCGGGTGTTAATGCATAAATTGGCACCCCAGAGATCACACGTGACATCCATAAAGCTGATGAACCCGATTGGGTGAGCGCAGCAATCACTTTGACATTCAAGTGATTAGAGGCAAACAAAGCGGCCATCGAGATAGTTTGATCAACGCGAGTATATTCACCATCAATCAAAGCCTGATTGCTCACTTTGTAGTCTTGCGATTTTTCTGCTTCAAGGCAAATTCTAGCCATCGCCTCGACGGTTTCCACTGGATACTGCCCAGAAGCCGTTTCTGCTGACAACATCACAGCATCTGTGCCATCCAAAACCGCATTGGCGACGTCCGAAACTTCGGCGCGGGTAGGCACTGGGCTCGAAATCATAGACTCCATCATTTGGGTCGCAGTGATGGTGAGTTTATTTAGGCGACGTGCGGCTTTAATCATGCGTTTTTGCAAAGCAGGCACCGCCGCATCGCCAACCTCGACCGCCAAATCACCACGCGCCACCATAATCCCATCGGAGGCTTCAAGGATTTCATTAAGATTATCAATGGCCTCCGTGCGCTCAATTTTGGCAATCAATAATGCTTTACTGCCCGCTGCACGCAATAGTGTGCGGGCCATATACATATCGGCGGCACTTTTTGGGAACGACACGGCGACATAATCAGCATGCAGCTTCGCTGCGACCTTGATGTCCTCCATATCTTTACCCGTCAGAGCCGGCGCCGTTAAGCCACCGCCTTGGCGGTTAATCCCTTTATTATTAGATAAAGTACCGCCCACCAACACCGTGGTATACACTTTTTGCCCTTCAACGGCATCCACGACCAATTGGATTTTGCCATCATCCAGCAGCAAAATATTGCCGCTTTCCACATCATTGGGTAGCTCTTTGTAATCAAGCCCTACCGTATCTTGATCGCCCATTTCGCACGCAGCATCCAGGACAAATTTCGCCCCTTTTGCGAGCTCGATTTTATTTTTCTTAAACTTACCAACGCGGATTTTAGGCCCTTGTAAATCGACCATAATCGCAATTGGGCGCCCAACCTTTTTTGCTTGCTCACGCACCAGAGCTGCACGATCGAGGTGATCCTGCGCCGTGCCATGTGAGAAATTTAAGCGCACCATATTCACGCCAGCCGCCACCAGTCGTTCTAGTGTTGCGGCATCACTTGATGCAGGACCCAAGGTGGAAACAATTTTTGTGCTTCGTAGCATGCGCGAGCTCCTTCTGTATGTGCGTGAGATAAGGCCTAATCAAGCCAAAACAATTTCAATCAATGAGTCAATTGTGACAAGATCGCACACAGGCAATCTGAGCCTAATCAACTTCGATCAATTTGCACTGATATATTAGGTAACTTGTTGCAAGAAAGCAGAAAGATATAAGAGAAGAATTGCATTTGGCGTCCCCAGCAGGAATCGAACCTGCAACTAGCCCTTAGGAGGGGCTTGTTATATCCATTTAACTATGGAGACGCATTACCGAGCGGTAAGCAGGCAGCATTCTACCGAAATTTAAGCCGACAAGCACGGCCAGCAAGGCTGGCACGCTGCATTTAGTGAGATTCAATTGAGCATATTTAGTGAATTATCTAGGATTCACGACCAAATCTGCTATTAAACTCGTCCAGCATTTTCTGTTCACGCTGGTTTTCTTTTTTAATTTCGCCTTTTTCATGCCGATCTTTTAAGGCCTCAAATGCCTTTACCTTGCGCTCGCAATCCTGCCAATCGATTTTTCGCCGCTCATATTCATGACCCAAGCGCACCACTTCATCATTTTGCTGAATCGCAGCGGCATCAAGCTTGGCAAGAAACAATTGAAAATCACGCCACTGCGTAATTGAGATACCCGTTTGGGCTTGATTAGCCAATCGCGCACGATATTCGGTACGAAAGCCATCGACTTGTTCGAGCTTAGATTTTGCCAGTAGCCAGCTTGCCTGAGCAGCTTGCATGGCACGTGAGGCCTCTTCTCGCTCATCAAGCGCCAATTGCAATAAAAAGGCAAAGCGAAAAGCGGCCACAATCTACACCTGCAAAATGAACTAAAGCTCGGCTTGGCCTAAGCTAGTTGGCAAACAATTGAGCGAGCTTCATTCTAGCCCCCTCATAGCCTTCTTGCTCTGTAATCGCTTGCTGCAAAAAGGCTTCAAATGCGGGATGGCGGCGAATTGCATCGTCTAATACCGGATCAGAGCCTGGCACATAGGCGCCGACACTAATTAGGTCTTTGCTGCGTTGGTAGCGGGAATACAGGAATTTAAAACGTCGCACCATTTCAAATTCTTGATGACTAATAATATCGTGCATCACCCGTGAAATCGACGCCTCAATATCAATCGCGGGATAATGTCCGGCCTCGGCCAATTGCCGGCTCAATACAAAGTGCCCATCCAAAATCGCACGCGCATTATCTGCAATCGGGTCTTGCTGATCATCGCCTTCCGACAATACCGTATAAAAGGCCGTAATCGAACCGCCGCCTTCACGCCCATTGCCTGCGCGCTCTACCAATTGCGGCAGACGCGCAAAAACTGACGGTGGATACCCCTTCGTGGCGGGCGGCTCACCGACGGCCAAGGCAATTTCGCGCTGAGCCATCGCATAGCGAGTTAGTGAATCCATAATGAGCAGGACATTCTTGCCTTGATCCCGAAAATATTCGGCAATACTCGTTGCATAGGCCGCGCCATACAATCGCAGCAATGGCGGCGTATCTGCGGGAGCGGCAACCACGACACTGCGTGCCCGACCTTCATCGCCAAGAATATTTTCGATAAAGTCCTTTACCTCACGCCCACGCTCGCCAATCAGCCCCACCACCACGACGTCTGCTGCCGTATAGCGAGCCATCATCCCCAGCAAGACTGACTTACCCACACCAGAGCCGGCAAACAAACCTAGACGCTGCCCACGGCCAACCGTGAGCATGGCATTGATCGCGCGTACCCCCACATCCATGACCGAGCGTACGGGTTCTCTATCCATCGGATTATAAGCGCGGGAAAAAAGTGGATAGTAGGCCTCATTCATCAAAGGGCCTTTGCCATCCAGCGGCCGACCTAAACCATCAAGGATGCGACCTAATAGCCCCCAGCCCACCGGCACTTGTCGACCATGATCTTCTGCCCGACGTTGAACTGGCCTGGGCTTACCGTACTCAGGCTTCCATGCCGCAACGTCTTCACGTGGCATGACGCTAGCGCCCGGTTCAACACCATAAATTTCGGCAATCGGCATCAAAAACAAGCGCTGCTCTTGAAAGCCCACGACCACCGCTTCAACTGGATGCCCACTAGGGGTCATCACATCGCACGATGCCCCAATCGGTAAACGCAAGCCAACCGCCTCCAGAACGAGTCCAGAAACCCTAGTGAGCCGGCCGCGGGGTAGCCATGGTTTAACCGACTTCACTGCCGTGCCACAATCCTTAAGGTAGGACTGAATGGATTTATGCGTCGGGTTCATCTGTGACATCTGATTTGAGTGGAGACGGCTGAGATGCAGATTCACTATTTAAATCAAGCGCAGAAACAGTGGGATCATCAGACAATACATCTGAGGTGTATTGCACCACATTCCAATCTGGCATTGATTTTCCTGCCAATACCCCTGCAATCTTTTTCCAGCGGCTTGCCAAAGAATAGTCGAGTTGGGTCGTCGGTGTTTCGATTCGACAACTACCAGAATCCAAGCTTTGATCCGATAATATCCGCCAGACATCGGCGGGTAGCTCAAACTGCAAGTCATGTTGCAGCAACTCAATATCATCAGGAGATAAATATAATTTTGATGGCGCAGTCGCAGCGGGGATCGCCGCTAAGGCTTCCCGTATTGGGGCAAGCAGTTGCTGCGGATGCTGGCGCAACTCATTCCCTATCATTTGCTGAGCCACAAGCAGAGCCAACTCCAACACGGAATCAGCGAGGTCGACCTCAAGGTCTTGCTGCGATTGATTGATCGCCGCTAGGAGCTGACTTAATTGCTGAAGCTCTTGATCCGCTTGCAGTCGCCCTTCAGCCAATCCAGCCAGATACCCTTCTTCACGCGCCTGCTGCTCAATCGACTCGATTTCTTCCGCCGTAGGGTAAGGCATCGCATTGGCTGCGATAGCTGAATCAGGCAGTGCAACGTCATCCTGTACTGGTTCGGGGCTTAACCCCACCTCAATGTCCGTGACGACTTCAGGGCTTGGCGCGGCAACTTCTATGACGGGTTCAACGCTTTGCTCGCTGGCTTGTTCTGGCGTAGCGGGGCTGTCGAGAAGAGAGTTAAACTGCCAGCGCTGAAATGCGGAAAGTTCTTCACTCGGAATAATACGGCGCTGATGACCTGACACGAAATATCCTTACTTAAGTAACTGGACAAAAGTTTTGACGCAAAGCACAACGCCGAAGATCAGCACAAATAGTACGGCGAGGCGAAGAAATGCGGCGCGATAACTTTTGGCGTACTTTTTACTCAATCATACCTTCGCCACCACTGCCGCCAAGGACAATCTGTCCTTCATCGGCAAGACGACGAACGATTTTAAGAATTTCTTTCTGTTCGCCTTCCACTTCGGACAATTTAACCGGCCCCTTCGCTTCCAAATCTTCACGCAACATTTCCGCCGCGCGCTGCGACATATTTTTGAAGATTTTTTCTCGTAAAGCTTGGCTAGTCCCTTTCAGCGCAATGATCAGCGAATCGGATTGAACTTCGCGCATCAAGAGCTGGATACCACGGTCATCAATATCGAGTACATTATCAAACGTGAACATCTTGTCCTGAATTTTTTGCGCCAACTCAGGGTCATATTCGCGAATATTGGCCACCGCAGAAGCTTCAACGACACCGCCCATAAAGTTGAGAATATCGGCCGCCATTTGTACCCCGCCAATGGCACTTTTCTTCAATTTGTCCGAGCCAGATAACAACTGAGTCAAAACATCATTGAGTTCTTTCAATGCTGCGGGCTGTACACCTTCGAGCGTAGCAATACGCAGCAGGACGTCATTACGTACCCGCTCGGGAAAATTACTCATGACTTCGGAAGATTGATCAGGCTCGAGGTGAACTAAAATCGTGGCAATAATCTGCGGGTGCTCATTGCGAATCAATTCAGCAACTGCGGCTGAATCCATCCATTTGAGCGACTCAATGCCATTGTTATCATTGCCCTGCAAAATACGATCGAGCAAGTTCGCAGCCTTATCCGTACCCAGCGCCTTGGTTAAAACGGAGCGAATATATTCGTCCGCCGCACCTAAGTTGGCCCGATTCTGAGTGGCAGCAATAAAATCACCTAAGACCGCGTCCATTTCTTCGCGCTTGACCGAGTTCATATTGGCCATTTCAAAGCCCAGCTTCTGGACTTCTTTAGGCCCTAAGAACTTAAACACCTCAACCGCGGCGTCTTCACCTAAAGACATCAGCAAGAGCGCACTTTTATGCACGCCATCGTCATTCAAATTGGCAGCCATTGGCACATACTCGCTTAAGAAACTTTATTGGGGTTGGATTTATCATCCGAGGCAGCAGTCATCCACTCGCGTAGGATTGTGGCCACCATACGCGGATCATTTTTCGCCAGCTCTTTAGCTTGTTGCAATAGATCGGCAAAAGCAGCCATTTTGTTTTGCTCTTCTGGCGACTCATCGCCTGAGCCACCGCTTTCTAATGAGAAGACCCCACCGCCAGCCTCACCCAAATCCAACTCCAGAGTTCGACTTTCTTCACGCGAACGGGTGAGGTCTTTCATCAATGGCCGCACCACAAAGAACAGCAGATACAGCGATGCAATACCGATAACCAGCATTTTCAAGACATCAATCGCATTGGCTTGAATGTAGTTGAGTGCTTTATCAGGTAAAGGTTTGTCTTCAAGTGGCATCGACTCAGCAAAGGCCGCGTTGACCACATTAATTGAATCACCACGTTCTTTGTTATAACCAATCGATTCACGGACCAAATTATTGATCTGGACCATTTCAGCAGGGGTAAAAGGCACATAAGCCACTTTACCTTCCTTATCTTTGCCCGCCTTATAATTTAACACCACCGCTGCAGACAAACGCTTAACAATCCCAATCGGTTGTTTAACATGCTGAATGGTCTTGTCGACCTCATAATTGAGTGTCGCTTCTTTTCGCGTGTTGCTGCTTACCGCAGCCGCGCCACTCGCCCCCGAAGCAATAGGCGCCGTAATGGGTGCCGCCGCAGCGCCTGGAGGCTGATTAGATAGAGCACCCGGTACGCCCATGGCGGCATCTTCTGCCGTTTTGCCACTTTGATCCAGTGTTTGTTGGCTGCGAATCGCGGCCGAATTAGGTGGCGAATTGGGCTTAAAGGTTTCGGATGTTTGCTCTACTTCGGAGAAATCGAGCTGTGCAGTCACTTCTGCTCTTACATTATCTTTGCCAACAATCGGCGCCAAAATGGCTTCCAGACGCTCGACATAACCACGCTCAATCTGGCTGATGTATTGCAATTGGCGTTGATCGAGGCTGCCACGCGCGTTCAAATCTGCCGAACGGGACAGTAAATTCCCATCCTGATCAACCACAGTGACATTAGAAACTGGCAAGCCAGGAATACTGGAAGAAACTAAATGAATAATGCCTGCAATCTGCCCGCCGTCGAGTACGCGACCAGGGTGCAGCATCAATACGACCGATGCCGATGGCTTTTGTTGATCACGTAAAAAAACCGTCTGCTTTGGGGTTGCAAGATGGACGCGCGCCTTTTCTACGGCAGAAATGGACTCAATCGAACGGACAAGTTCTCCCTCAATTGCACGTTGGTAATTCACTTGCTCTGCAAATTGAGAAACGCCAAATTTTTGATTATCCAGTAGCTCAAAGCCCGTATTGCCGGCCTTTGGCAAACCTTGAGCTGCTAATTTCAAACGTACATCATAGATATTCTGGGCTGGTACTGAAATCATCCCCGCATCGAGCTTATATGGGATATTCATCTGTTGCAGAGATTGGACGATGGCTCCGCCATCTTTATCAGGTAAATTGGTGAACAGAATGCGATATGCAGGCTCTTTAGACCACAACAAGCCACCAATTGCAGCCGCAACAATGACAGCAACCATCACCATGGCCATCATTTTTCGAGCAGCCGGCAGCGCATCGAAGCGTTGTCTCAGCCCACCGATATTTCTTGCTGTCACCAAGGTGTTATCTGCTGCGACGCCTGCTTCTGCCATACCCTACCGATATCAGTACTGCAGGTTAAACCTGCATATTCATAACTTCCTGATAAGCAGTAACGAGCTTGTTACGAACTTGAACCATGGTTTGAAAACTCAAACTCGCCTTTTGCAATGACACCATGACGTCTTGCAAATTGGCATCAGGATCGCCCGCTTGAAATGCGACCTGTTTAGCTTGAGCATCTTGCTGCACCTGATTCACCTGATCAATGGACTCTTTGAGTACATCGGCAAACTTGGGGCCGCCCGCCTCTGCAACTGGCGAACTCGCTGACTGACCCGAAGCCAGTGCAGACATGGACCGAAGTTCACCAAGCAGCTGATCAATCCCTTGCACGCTCATGACTACTTACCTTCCTTGCAAAATTGTAGGTGCGCCAGCCAATCCCAGCAAGCACTTCCTACACCTTGTCGTGTTAAATTGGCAATCCGCCGTCTTCTTCTCGGTACTGCGCCAGCTTATAGCGTAAAGTTCTTTCACTCATACCCAATTTCTCAGCAGCAACTTTTCGAACGCCGCCCGCCGCCTTCAGTACATCAAGAATCATGGTTTTTTCCATATCCTTAATACTGCCACTCGCCACTGGCTCAATCACATCGTTGCTCACGGCAAATTTTGCCGCAAGCACCGGCAAAAATAGATGCTCAACGGCAATTTCATCCCCAGGGGCCAATATCAAAGCTCTTTGCATGACATTGTCTAGCTCTCGAATATTGCCAGGCCACTGGTGTATCAATAAGACCTCTTGTGCTGCAATCTGAAGAACAGGCGATCTTTTTTTCTGTACCGATGCATACCTAGCAAGCATATTACGTGCCAAAGGTAAAATATCTTTCTTTCTTTGCCTTAACGCAGGTATCTGCAAAGGGAATACATTCAAGCGATAGTATAGATCCTCACGAAAATGCCCCGCTGCCACTTCCTCGGCCAGATCACGATTAGACGTTGCCAAAACACGGATATCTAAATGAATCGATTTCACGCCGCCAACTCGTTCCAATTCTCGCTCTTGCAAAACCCGCAACAATTTTGCTTGCAATGGCAAAGGCATTTCGGTGACTTCATCCAATAAAATAGTACCGCCCTGAGCTTGTTCAAATTTACCGACATGATGTCCGGCTGCACCTGTAAATGCACCTTTTTCATGACCAAATAGCGTCGATTCAAGTAATTGCTCGGGAATCGCGGCACAATTAATCGCCACGAAAGGCTTACCTGCACGCGAGCTGTGTCGATGAATAAAGCGTGCCATCACTTCCTTACCGACCCCAGATTCACCGGTCAACATAATCGATGCATCTGACATTGCAGCTCTACGCGCGACATCTAATAATTGCTGCATCTCTTCAGATTCGGCAACGAGCTCATCCTCACCAAGATCTGGCAGAAGATAACGCTCGACTTGTTCTAGCAAAGCTGCAGGCTCAAATGGCTTGGGTAAATAATGGCTAGCGCCAGCATGCAAGGCATTCACTGCCTGCTCAATCATGCCGTAGGCCGTCATTAAAATCATAGGCAAACAGGGGTATAACTTTTTAACTTCGCGTAATAATTCCTCGCCATCCATAGGCTGCATTTGCACATCGGAAATTACGAGCCCCACTTGCTGAGATGCTAGTACCTTCAAAGCAGAGGATCCATCTTCAGCGACTACGACTGCATAGCCATCGAGCTCTAGGGTATCGATCAGCGCCTCGCGCAAGTCATCGTCATCCTCAACGATTAATACTGGTAAAGCCATGAATTTCCTTTAAATGCGTAATGCTCTACTGCTATTAGCAGCAATCCACGCCAACACACGTTGCGACATATCTTTCAGCGGAACAATATCGTGCACCCCACCAACCGCAATCGCTTCTTTGGGCATACCAAATACCACACAGCTAGCCTCATCTTGCGCAAAATTATGCGAGCCCGCTTGATGCATCTCAAGCATCCCTTGCGCTCCATCTTTTCCCATTCCCGTCAGAATAACGCCGACCGCATTGCGACCAGCCACATTGGCTGCCGAGCGAAATAACACATCCACAGAGGGGCGGTGACGATTTACAGGAGAGGCCTGAGATAATTCACACACATAATTTGCCCCTGAAACGCCCAAAATAAGATGTGAGTGCCCAGGCGCAATATAAGCATGCCCTGGCAACACTCGCTCTCCATGCTCCGCTTCTTTTACCGAGATTCGACATAAAGAATTTAACCGATTAGCAAAAGACTTGGTAAATGACTCTGGCATATGCTGGGCAATCATAATTGCCGGCGCATCGGGCGGCATCGGCATCAAAAACTCTTTCAATGCTTCGGTCCCCCCTGTTGAAGAACCAACAATAATAATCTTTTCGGACTTCAGTAATGGGCGAGACGATTTGGCCAAGACAGCATCAGCCGTGTGGCTAGGGGAAATGGGGTCGTGGATCAAACTTCTCACTTTTGCTTTGGAGGCCATTCTTATTTTTTCCCGAATCTCATCGGTGTATTCATCAATTTTACTGGCAATATTCATTTTTGGCTTGGCAATAAAATCGACTGCGCCCAATTCCAATGCTCTTAGCGCAACTTCCGATCCTTGCTCGGTCAAGGAGGAGATCATGAGAACCGGAGTAGGCTTAAGGCGCATTAAGCGAGCCAAGAAATCCAAACCGTCCATTTTTGGCATTTCAACGTCAAGTGTAATCACGTCAGGATTAAGCTCGCGTATATACTCGCGTGCAATCAATGGATCCGGAGCGGTTGCCACGCAGACCATGTCACCAGCGGTATCAATCACTTCTTTTAATAAACTTCTAATCAGCGCTGAGTCATCAACGACAACTACCCGAATCTTTGCCATCACCTTGCTCCCGTTGAATATTACCCCTCAAGCTTAGTCAAACAATTCGACATCACCACCGGGTTGCATATGAACAAGACGCGAACCATAACTTTTTTCTCGCTCAACAATCGTATTATTGTGAACTGATTTCAGTTTTTTCACCAAAACTCGGCCAGTTTTTGGAAAAAAATAAACTTTTCTCGGATGAATATCCAACAAATCTTGTGCCACAATTGGAATGCGCTCTAACGCTAAAAATGCTTTTACAAACTCTGCATTTTTTAGCCCAACATTTGATACTGTAAAACCACGCAATACATTTCCACCACCAAAGACCTTTGCCTCTAAGCGATTTTTATTTGCGCCTTGTTTGAGCAATTGATTGATTAAAATCTCCATTGCATACGTGCCATAGCGTGTTGAAACCCCATTCACCGTCGCCATATCCTCATGTGAGTCTGGCAGCATAAAATGATTCATTCCGCCTATTCCCGACACATTATCGCGAATACACGCCGCAACGCACGAGCCTAAAACGGTGACTAATAGCATTTCACGTCCGGTAACATAATATTCACCAGGCAAAATTTTGGCTGCCTCAATCGAGAAATTTTTATCATAATAAAGCGTAGGTGCCAGCACTTCTTCATATGAGGCATTGGGCATTATTTTTTACCCCAAGACATTTTTGCCAAGTCAGTCAGCATATATGTAGTCTTGCCGCAGGATTGAAACCATTCAGACATAAAGTGCAAATTTTCTGAATGACCAACGTACAACAGACCATTCGGTTTGAGTAATCGCCCCATTTTTTCCAAAATGACTCGCTGGGTTGGCTGATCAAAATAAATCATGACATTGCGACAAAAAATAGCATCGAATAAACCATCTAGGGGCCAGCGCTGATCGAGCAGATTAATTTGCCGAAACTCCAACAAATCTCGTACAGCCTTTTTCACGCGTACTTTTCCGGCCCGCTCATCTTTTCCTTTTAAGAAAAAACCACGTTTTCGTTCCAGTGACATTTTCTCTAACTTCTCTAGGGCATAAATGCCCTGCATTGCGGTCTCAAGCACATGAGTATCCAGATCTGAAGCAATAATTTCGACGGGAGGATTCGCCGATTGATAAGCTTCGAAAGCTGTCATAGCAAGTGAATAGGGCTCTTCTCCCGTAGATGAAGCAGAGCACCAAATACGAAATGGACGAGCATTACTATCCTGCATTTGTGCGGCAAGAATATCAAAATGATGCGCTTCACGAAAAAATGACGTGAGGTTGGTGGTGAGCGCATTGGTAAATTGCTGCCACTCTGCTGAGTCTGGATGTTGTTCCAAATACCGCAAATACCCACCAAAGGTATCGATCTGCAAAGCTCTCAATCTACGGGCTAGACGGCTATACACCATCTGCTCCTTGCTTTCATTCAGACGAATGCCAGCACGTTGATAAATCAGATCAACAACACGCGTAAAATCAGCCTTGGTGTAGCTAAACTCATGCCCATTATTCATACATTTTCTTCAATAAATACTCATAAGACGAAATGGTCAATCAAATCGATGATTGTTATTTGATTTATAGCAGCTAAAACGATGTTTAAATCTGTGCAAGAAAATTACAGGAAAAAATAAGGGGCTGGAATAGCCCCTTCAAGGTTCAATAATTGAATTTAATTAAAATTCTTCCCAATCCTCATCCGCATTGCCCAATTTTGGCACGCTACGAGTTGCTACTTTTACTTCAGTATGAGGCCGTGATTTATTCATACTCACTGGCGGGCTTAGCTTAGTCGTCGTTCTGGCCATCAGCTTGCCTCCCATTAATTTGAAAATACCCACTGTTTGCGTCAAATTATTGGCTTGGTCTTCAAGACTTTCAGCCGCAGCAGCAGCCTCTTCAACCAATGCGGCATTTTGCTGCGTATTTTCGTCCATATGAGTAATGGCTTGATTGACCTGCTCAATACCAGCACTTTGCTCATTCGACGCTGCCGAAATTTCGCTCATAATATCGGTAACTCGGCGAACTGCGCCGACGACATCCTGCATTGTATGGCCCGCTTGATCAACGAGTTTTGAACCCGCTTCTACTTTCAATACCGAGTCACCAATCAAGGTTTTAATCTCTTTAGCCGCACCAGCTGATCGTTGCGCCAGATTTCTAACCTCAGAAGCGACTACTGCAAAACCACGGCCTTGTTCGCCAGCGCGGGCGGCCTCAACGGCGGCGTTGAGCGCCAAAATATTGGTCTGGAATGCAATGCCATCAATGACAGAAATAATGTCGACAATCTTTTTCGCCGATTCATTAATGTCTGACATCGTCGAAACGACTTGACTAACCACGTCTCCGCCTTTGACCGCGATATCCGAGGCGCCAATGGCCAGTTGATTCGCTTGGCGAGCATTTTCGGCATTCTGTTTCACCGTACCTGTGAGCTCTTCCATGCTCGAAGCAGTTTCTTCTAAGCTAGCAGCTTGCTGCTCGGTGCGGCTGGACAGATTGCTATTACCTGCAGCGATTTCTTGTGATGCCACATTAATCGTACTCGCGGCCTCTTGGATGTTGAGAACGATTTCGGATAGGCGATCACAAGTTGTGTTGCAATCATCCTTCAGTTGGCCCAGCAAACCACGGTAATCTGCGGTGATTTTTTGCGTTAAATCACCTTGCGCCAAAGCACCGAGTACCCGAGCAACGTCATTTAAACCCGCTTCATTTGAAATTACTAACTGATTCATCCCCTCAGCCAGTTTCAACATAAAGCCCTCTTTACCATTTGGATCAAGACGGCGACTAAAATCACCATTCACCGCGGCATCGACTAGATTCCCAACTTCAACTTCAACAGCAACTTCCTGAGTACGATCAACCCACTCAACCACCGAACCCAAGCGCTTGCCGTCTTTTGCAAACACAGGGCTAGCAATCAGCTTAAAGGTCTTACCTGCTACCGTAATCTGCGAAGTGTATGCACTAGTCAGATTTGCCAACAGACCGGACTGGTGACTTGGGTTTTTATGGAAAGAGTCAATATTCGTACCAATAAGTTTGCTCACATCAAAATGTGGCAAGACTTTGCGCAAATCAGCCTGTACGCCAGACAGCATGCTCGTTACCGCTTTATTCATATAAACAATAACGCGGTTTTCATCGGCTAGCATGACATTGGTAGAGGTAGATTCAAGCGCCCCAAGAATGCGAGCATTTTCGTCGGCCAAGGTTTTCTCACGCAATTCCGCCGCGATAGCCTCTGTGCGATCCAACCACTCAACCACATAACCTTCACGGCCATTTTTATCGTTGAGCACGGGGTTTACAATCAGAGCGAAAGTGCGGCCACCCACCACGATACTAGCGCGATGCTCACTGGTGAGTCGGTCGAGCATACTGCGTTGATGCGATGGGTTTTTATGGAAGCTGTCGATATTAACTCCAATTACATTGCGAGCACTAAATTGCGGCAGTTCTTTGCGAATATCGGCTTCGGCATTTTGCAATAAGCGGTCAACGGCACGATTGCAGTAAATAATATTCCTGTCAGCGTCTGCGATCATCACACTGGTCGACACGGAATCAAGCGCAATTTTGACACGAACATTGTCGGATGCTGCTTTAGCCGCATCCCGAAGTTTTAGCTGTAAAGCCGCTACTTGCGCTAGCATGCTCTGGCTATCGGCACCATGGAGGTCAATATCCTGACTAAAATCACCAAGGGACATTCTTTGCAGTACAAGCTGTACGGCCTCAAGCTCCCCCCCTAATTGCCTACGAATTCGTCGCAGCAATAGCAAGGCAATAGTTACAGCGAGTATTAAACCTAAAATGGCGGCTACGACAATCGTATTTTGGGTTGCTTGAGCCTCAATCTTTAATTGATCTGCACTTTTCAAGGCGCCATCTTGTTCTTGTTGAGTAAAATTCAATACGGCATCACGGTAATTATTATATCGCTGACGAACTTCTCCCATTAACAGAAGTCGCGAACCCGCCATATCTCCCGCATCAAATAGGGCTTTAAATTTGCCTTGAGATTCGACAAATAAGGCACGTTTCTCACTAATACCTGCAATCTGATCTAAGGCTTCTTGATCATTTATTAATTTCGAGGTTTCCTCAAGATGTTTTAGCAATTCAACAATCTTTGATCTTGACTCTAATATCCTGCTCCATTCAGCCGCCGCATTTGATTTATCTTCAGCATTTGCAATACCAATAATTTGCATATTTCGCAATGCGCGTGCAATCGTATTTATTTCATTTACGATCTGTTGACCTTTTACCAAATGAGGCAAATGATCATTAGTCAGCGCCCCCATTTCATCTTTGGTGCGGCTACTTGCACTAAATGCCACAACAGCCAATATAACCAGCATTGCGACGATGGCAGCAATCCCCAATGAGATACGACGACTGAATGTCAAATTTGTCATTATTCTATTCTCCTTATGCCGCCGTTGCTTCAACCAATGCCATATCGGCACTGGTCATCAATTTTTCGATATCTACCAAAATAATCATCCGATCATCCACCGTACCCAAGCCTAAGATATAAGCAGTATCTAGTGCTGAACCAAACTCTGGAGCACTGCGCAATTGGTCAACGGCTAAAGTCATCACATCAGAAACACCATCAACAACGATTCCCAATGTTCTCTGAGCGACATTGAGGATAATCACAACCGTAAATTGATCATAGGTTGGATTTCCAATGTTGAATTTAATCCTCAAGTCTACAATCGGTACAATATTGCCACGCAAATTAATCACACCTTTAATAAAACTAGGTGAATTGGCAATACTTGTCACAGCATCATAACCACGGATTTCTTGAACCTTTAAAATATCGATCCCATACTCTTCTTTGCCCAACGCAAAGACCAGTAACTCACGATTAGCTTCATCTTCTTTTATTAACTGATCCATAAGCCCTCCATTACGCGGCCATTGCGGTTAATTCGGTTGGAGTGACGTGCTGCGCCATTTTAACGAGTGCAGCTACATCAAGAATAAATGCGACATGCCCATCACCCATGATCGTTGCCCCAGCAACACCATTCACTCGGCGGTAGTTGGTTTCTAAATTTTTTACAACAACCTGATGCTGTCCTAATAAATCATCAACAAACAAAGCGATTTTTTGCCCTTCAGCTTCTAAAATAATCACCAAACCTTCTTCAAATGAGTTGATTTTCGGCTTTAAATTAAATATTTCATACAGGGCAATAAGCGGCAAATATTCGCCACGAACATTGATTACATTTCCTCGCCCTGCCATGGTTTTAATTTCACTTGATTTTGGCTGTAGCGACTCAACAATAAAGGTTAATGGAATAATATATAGCTCATCAGAAGCAGAAATAGACATCCCGTCTAAAATGGCTAAAGTTAAAGGCAGGCGAATACTCATAGTTGAACCAATCCCTTGCATGGATTGAATTTCAACTCGGCCACCCATGGACTGAATATTCTTGCGAACAACATCCATTCCAACCCCACGTCCGGATACATCGGTAATTTCAGAAGCAGTTGAAAAGCCTGCTTCGAAAATAAGCATCCAGACTTCATTGTCGCTCATGCTATCGCTTACATTTAATCCGCGTTCCTTCGCCTTTGCCAGAATACGTTCACGGCTTAAACCAGCCCCATCATCGCTCACTTCAATGACAATATTGCCACCCTGATGAAAGGCCTTGAGTGTTAAAGTACCTTGTGCCTGTTTATTTCGACTAGTGCGAACATCAGGTAATTCAATACCATGATCCAAGCTGTTTCTAACCAAATGTGTAAGTGGGTCGCTTAATTTTTCAATAAATCCTTTATCCAATTCCGTATTGTCGCCAATCATTTTTAATTCAACTTGTTTACCCAATTTGGCAGCTAAATCGCGAACCAAGCGTGGATAACGATTAAATACAAATGAAATGGGCATCATGCGAATTGACATCACTGATTCTTGCAACTCACGGGTATTTCTTTCCAATTGCGCCACCCCACTCAATAGCTTTTCATGGAGTACAGGATCAAGTTGCAATGCATTTTGGGCCAACATAGATTGAGTAATCACCAATTCGCCCACTAAGTTGAGAAGCTGATCTACTTTTTCCACGCTCACCCGAATTGAGGTATCAACAGCCTTATCAGTTGCACGCTCATTGGGCACCCGTGTCGTTGCGGGCGCAGGCATTTCAATTGGCTGATTGGTAGCGACTGGGGCAGTGGAAGTGGTAGGTTTGATGGCCTGAAAAAAACCATATCCTTCCCCGTCCTGCAAAGGCGCACTCGCTGGAATTTGTGCATTGGCTGATGTAGGCAGAGGTTCAAAAAAGCCATACCCATCATCTTCACTTGCTGTTTGGGTACTACTCTCTAGTGGCTCAAAAAAGCCATATCCCTCATCAAGACTGATTGCGCCCTCTTCGGTCTCAGGCAGAAACAAGCCAAAGTCTTGACTCATATCTGCACTCGATTCAATTGAAATGCGCTCGGGAGCAACTACAAACGCCAATGAATCTATTAATTTTTGTATATCGAATGCGGTTTTGAGCCGATACAGCCAGGGCGTTGCCACATCGCCCGGCTCATAATCCTCAATCTCACCAAGTCGCGATAGCTCATGGTTGAGCTGAACTGCATCAAAATCTTCACCAGCACTAATAATGAGTGTTAGAGCGCTCTGATTGGCAGGTGCAGCGATAGGCTGATTTTCAACTAGATGATTGAGCGTCGCGGTTATGCTCGCAATCGCGGCGCGATCAAGATCAATATGATCTCGGTGAGAGGCTAAAATCGCTTGTAAAACATCGCCCGATTGCAAAAAAACATCAACCATTTCGGGCTGCAAAATAATTTCGTTTTTACGGATACGATCGAGCAGATTTTCTAAAACATGAGTCACTTCGGTCAGATCTGTAAAACCGAAAGTGGCAGCGCCGCCTTTGATGGAATGCGCCGCGCGGAAAATAGCATTTAGGTCTTCAGGATCGGGTGCGCTAACGTCGATTTTTAGCAGCAAGGACTCCATATTGGCTAAATGCTCGGCGGCCTCATCAAAGAAAACTGAGATGAATTGGCTCATGTCGATGGTCATAGCTTCCCCCCGTTAGCCGTGCTAACCAATGACTTTGCGAACGACTTCTAATAATTTCTGGGGATCGAATGGCTTAACTAACCAACCGGTTGCACCAACCGCGCGCCCTTGTTGTTTCATAGCATCACTCGATTCAGTCGTTAGCATTAAAATGGGGGTGGCGCTGTACTGTGGCAAGCCACGCAAGGTGCGGATCAGCGTTAGACCATCCATGCCAGGCATATTCTGATCGGTCAGTACCAAATCTACTTGCGTGCTTTTCGCCTGTGAGACGCCCGCATTTCCATCTACCGCCTCCACTACTTCATAGCCCGCGCTACGGAGCGTAAAGCTCACCATTTGTCGTATGGATGCAGAATCATCTACTGCGAGTATCTTTTTTGCCATACTTCCCCCCTTTGATCGCGAATTCAAAACACTTGTCGGTCATGCGCCTGGCACGGTAAAAATGCACAAGCTGCTTACTTTTATAGGCAAGTCTTTGCTGCATTGCCATTTCAAATGCAGCAAAACCGACAAAATCTTTTCATTCATTGTCAATAAATGACATGAAATTAGTTAGTATTAATTACGACGGTTGAATTTACACATGCAGAACAAACACTTAGGTGTCATTTATACATTTCGCCGTTGCCCATATGCTATTCGCGCTCGCTTAGCCATTTGGCTCAGCGGGCTACAACTTGAACTACGTGAAGTCGTGTTGCGCAACAAACCCGCCGCCCTGCTGGCTGCCTCGCCCAAGGGTACCGTGCCTGTTTTGGTATTGAATACAGGCAAGGTGATTGAGCAAAGTCTGGAGATCATGCTGTGGGCTCTCCAACAATCTGATCCAAGGCGTTGTTTGGCACTTGATTTAGACGCACAACTGCAGTTCATTACCGAACATGACCTGCATTTCAAACCGCTACTCGATCGATACAAATATCCAGAGCGACATCCCGAAGCTAGCTCAAGCGAACACAGATACAATGCCATGTATTGGCTGGAAAACTATTTAAATAAAAGACTAGAGAGATATACCCATCTTTGGGGTGAGCAATATGCTTTAGTTGATTTAGCCATCGTGCCATTTGTTCGGCAATTTGCCCTGGTCGATATGGATTGGTTTATGCAAAATGCGCCCAAGCCGCTCATAAATTGGCTCGATTCGCTCACGAATTCGGTTATGTTTGAATCGGTGATGGAAAAATACCCACCTTGGGCAGTTGAGAACAATCCCACCCTTTTTGGACGCGCAGACCCACTTTAGCTCCCTGCTCCTAGTTGCTTACTCAGTGCTGCATCCAACCCATCACTAAAAAATGCCTGCGGTTTAATCCAGATCTAAAACAAGTACACCGCCTTATTTTTTGCGTCCGGCGGGCATGCTAGAATAGCTGCCTAATCAAAACTAGTACTTAAACAGGTGCAGCATGGCAGGTCATAGCAAATGGGCGAATATTCAGCATCGTAAAGGTCGTCAGGACGCTAAACGCGGCCAGATTTTTACCAAGCTGATCAAGGAAATCACCGTTGCCGCCAAAATGGGTGGCGGCGACATCACGATGAACCCGCGTCTGCGCCTGGCCATCGATAAAGCCAAAGCGCAATCAATGCCCAAAGACAATATCGAGAGCGCGATCAAACGCGGTACAGGCTCGCTCGATGGCGTTGATTACATCGAAACACGTTACGAAGGCTATGGTTTGGGCGGCGCAGCAGTAATGGTCGATTGCCTAACCGACAACCGCACCCGTACCGTGGCCGATGTGCGCCATGTATTTAGCAAATACGGTGGCAATATGGGCACTGACGGCTGCGTGAGTTTTCAGTTTAAACACTGTGGCTATTTGATTTTTGCACCAGGCACGGATGAAGATGCGCTGATGGAAGCGGCACTGGAAGCCGGCGCTGACGACGTTGCGACCAATGATGATGGCTCGATCGAAGTCATCACCCCACCGTACGAATTCGTCAACATCAAAGAAACGCTCGAAGCAGCTGGCTTTAAAGCTGAAATGGGCGAATCGACGATGAAGCCGCAAGGTGAAACCGAATTGACCGGTGATGATGCGATCAAAATGCAAAAACTGATCGACATGATGGAAGCTCTTGATGACGTACAAAACGTCTACACCACAGCCGTATTTGACGAAGAAGAGTAATTGAACGTCAAACTAAAACCAAAGCCTGCCGATGCAGGCTTTTTTGTTGCTTACGCCCAATAAAAACCAAGATTCCCTTTCTTGAATCAATGTAAATATTTACAATCAAGCGCATAAATAAAACACAAAGCCAAAGACACAGGGGATTTACACAGCGTCTTTCACGATCATGAATCGTATTATCAAGGGTGTTAATATGAATAAAAAAAATACAGTTATTTTAACTTTACTTGCTGTTGCGTTAACTGCATGCGGCGGTGGTGGTGGCGGTACGAGTAGCACTGCACCGAGTGTGAATACGGTCACACCAGCACCAAGTAGCGCTGCAACATCAACACCAGTTCCCACCGCAACACCTGCACCAACAGCGATCCCAAATCTACTGCGCTCAAGTGAAAGTAACTTGAGCCACTATGTCGGTAGCTGGTATGCCCGCTGTATTCTAGTGACTTCAAATGGGGCGACGCATGGCATGGAACTCACCATGCAAATGGGTAATGTGAGCAACAACCAAGAGATTCCTGTTTCCGTCACAATGTGGGATTATGGTGCTTACAATACCACTTGCAATTCATCTATTAAAATCCCTACGCTCAGCAGCGTCAAATGGACTTTAAAAGTAAATGCAAGTACTGCGGTAACTGGTGGCACATTTACTGGCAATCTTGATCAAATCACTGTGACAGAAAATGGCACGCCAACAACACTATATTTAGGCTTTGATTCGAATTACAAATCGCTTAGATTATCAAACAGCACCACAATCAACCCACAAGGTGCGGTCTATACCAAAACAAGTAACTAATTTAATTAGTTTGCATAACAATAAAAGCCGGCAGCGCCGGCTTTTATTATTTGAACAAGAAATAATAAATCACATACAACCAACTACAAAAACCATGAATAATGGCCCAAAGAATGGAATGATTTGCCGACCACGACAGGGCGACGGCAATTAAAGTGCCTAAGCTAAATCCACCAAATAATTTCATGCTTAACTCCACTTACCATATGATTGCTTGGCATCTTAACGTATCTGGTAAAAGATCGCTTGCTGATTCAGACGTAAAAAAAGCCACCCTCAGGGGTGGCTTTTCGCTTCAAGCAACGCTTAGTTAGCGCGTTTTTTGAATTCCATAGTACGAGTGTCGATCTCGATTTTGTCACCGATATCGATGAAGGCAGCAACTTGCACGTTCATGTCTGAACCAACCAATTTAGCTGGCTTCATTACTTTACCTGAAGTGTCGCCACGAACTGCTGGCTCAGTGTATTCAACTTCACGTACGACAACAGTTGGCAACTCAACAGAGATTGCTTTACCGTCGTAGAAAGTCACTTCACATTTGTCTTCCATGCCGTCAACGATCAGGCCCAAAGTGTCGCCGAGGTTGTCAGCTTCAACTTCGTATTGGTTGAACTCTTCGTCCATGAAGACGTACATTGGGTCAGCAAAGTAGCTGTAAGTACAAGCCAAGCGATCGAGAACAACCACTTCCATTTTGTCGTCTGATTTGTAAACCACTTCAGAGCCTGAGCCTGACAACAAGCCTTTAGACTTGATTTTCACAACTGAAGAGTTACGACCTGATTTAGAGAACTCAGTTTTTTGCACAACCAGAGGTTGGCCGTCTACCAAGATTACGTTACCAGCGCGTACTTCGTGTGCGGTTTTGATTGCCATTGCGATTACCTGATTGATTACGATTTTGGAAAAATCGATGTTTGAAAATTGAAAAATCCCGCTATTTTACCTTGGAATTGACGAATCTGACCAGATTAGTCGCCAGATCCCCGTGCGAAAGCAATTTTTTCCGCCAAACGTCAGCATGAATATCTAACTCGGCACGATGCCTCAACAAGATTTGCCATGCAGATCCAGCATCGCCACCATGATTCCAGACCTGCATCATCTGATTTACGGCGCTCGTGGTCTCTTCAGGCAAATCCGCCAAATAATGCAGAAGAAAGGCATCGAGCTTATCGCGATGGGCGTCATCATCTTGAGGATAGATATGCCAGATAAAGGGTTTACCAGCCAATTGCGCGCGGATAAACGAGTCTTCTCCCCGCACAAAATTGAGATCGCAACTCCACAGTAGTTGGTCATAGCGATCTTGCGACAACATCGGAAAGATTGAGATGGTTAAAGCCCCATCTTGATATACCCCCTCAGCGCATTGCCTTAGAGACAAATTAGCTAAATCCATTTCAGCCAATACCCTGCCTTGTGGCACCAATAAATGTACGGATTGATCCCCATCGATCAGCCCAGCTAACCACGGTTTTAATTCGATCGGCTCATAGGCAAACAACGATACAGTCAGCGCATTCGGGCAGAACTGACGCCCAATCGGGCAAAGCTGGGTCAGAAATTGCTGGGCGTTTGCAGTGCTCCAGCCCTGCCGCGCGTCCCTTTGTTGAGCCTCGCTTAATACACCGCCGGTATGCGCGGTAAAGCCGGGGAAAAAAAAGTACTTATTCAATCCCTGCACTGGGGACGGCAAGCCATGACAACCTTCGACCCATTCTTCCGCACTAAGGTATTCCAGATTAAGCCAGATCGGGCTGCTCAATCGCTGCTTCATTTTTTCGATATAGGATGAAGGCAAATCGCAGGCGAAAGCCTCGATCACTACATCAGCTGCTACTTCATCGTCAGAGAAATGAGCCGCCCAATGCCGGACGGTTACGCCCTCCAAGCTCTGCGTCGAAGCAGTCGGATCAATTTCTGCGCGAATCTTGGCAAAACTCACCAGATCATCGACCCATAAAGTCACCTCAAAAGTAAATTCCTGCGTCAGTTGGCGAGCTAAGCGCCAACAAACGCCAATATCGCCAAAATTATCAACCACTCGGCAAAAGATCGCCCATTGCGGCATAAGCCCGCTCCACGCCATTGATGTGTCGTAGAGTTTACCAGATCGCGAAAAATCACTATTTGGCGAGTTTATTGGTGCGTGCTTTGGCTAAGATAGTTTTTTGGACTGCAAGCGGTGCCGGCGGAAATCGGGCTTGATCAGGAATATGAATCAGAGCAGGATAAAAACGCTGCACGCGCAGTACATATTGACGAGTTTCAGGGTATGGCGGAATCGCGCGATAGCGATCGACAGCCCCTTCACCGGCATTGTAAGCCGCCGAGACCAAATCGATTCGTCCTTGGTAGCGCTCGATCAAAAAGCGTAAATACTGCACGCCGCCTTTCACATTTTGGCTGACATTGAATACATCACGCACATTAAAGCGCTGGGCCGTATCGGGGATCAGCTGCATCACGCCCATCGCCTCTTTGGGTGACACGGCATGACGGTTTAATCGAGATTCAACCATCGCAATACTCAGTGCAAAATTGGGATCAACACCATACCAATGCGCAATTTTACTGATGATCTCGGCGGTTTTTTTCTGATCGCCATTGAGCTGGATAGGCATGGCGGTCATTGAAATGCCCGGTGCCCTTTCGGGATCTACTGCGGACAGTACACAAGCTGGCAATTCGTTAGATTTGAGATGCACCATCTCAAGCATGTTTTGGGCGTGCAAATGCCCTTGTTCAGCGGCTATTGAAAATAAACTGGCCGCGGCAGAACGATTTTCCGGTACACCCAAGCCAAAGGCATACAGCATTCCCAATCGATACTGCGCCTCGATCACACCATGCCGCGCGGCACGACAATACTGCACTGCGGCAGCCCAAGGGTCAGCACTTTCCAGCTCGGTAAACTCGGCAAAAACGGCTTGGTTTGCCTGTGTGAACCCAGAAAACAGCAGCGTGCCAAGCAGCAAAATGGCACGATCAAAACACTGAAGATGCAGCATCACGATTTATCCTGCAATCGAAATAGCTATGCCTTATTTTAGACCCAGTGCCCGCGCAAAAATGCCGCAACTCAACCAAATACCCCTACAAACGGCAAGTCACTCCTCTTTGCGTGAATAGATCGGCTTCGCAACAGCAGCCTAGGCAGCTCATCATCGCTCAATTTGAGCTATACTTAGTTCATACGGGGATGAGATGGAAGCTGAAACCATGGAAGGCTTGAGTGCTGTGACCAGCCAGCTCATAGAGTTAGAGCACAAAATTCACACCGGCAATGCCAATGCTGCGATTGAGCCATTAAAAAAAATACTCAATGCGCATAAACATGTACACGAAATCAGCGCCCAAGCCTTGTATTTACTCGGCTGGGTACAATGGGCTAAAAATCAATACTCAGACGCCGAAAAAACAATCCGCGCCGCGCTCAAACTGATGAGTAATGAGCATCCAGCTTATTTTCCCGCCTTATTAAAAAAAGCCTCGATTGAAACGTCGCAAAACCATTTTTTTAAAGGCCTTCATACTTGGTTATTTATACTCGACCATGCAGACAGCAATCAGCACCCAAATATTATTTCTGAAGCTTATTTAGGGATTGGCTCATATTTTAAAGTTAAAGAATCCGCCGAGCTTGCAGAAACCTGCTTCCAATATGCTTATGATTTTTCTAAGCAAGGGCAAAACCATGAGGCGCAAGTTAAATGCGGTATCTATCTGTTATCGGTCTACTGCAGCACCAATAAATATACAGAAGCACAAAAGACTATTGATGAATGCTGGCCAATCTTAAAATTACTCAACGAAGCAGATCCGGTCTTGTTTGCTGATATGCACCATTACTCTGGCATGACCCTTGCTTCGCAGAATAATTTTGAACAAGCCATCGAATCGATCCATCGAGCACAAAGAATCAATGAAGAAAATCAATTTTTGTGGGGGCAAACCCAAAATAGAATTCAGCTAGCCAAGATTTATGCAAAACAAAATAAATATCACGTAGCCATCACTCAGCTTGAATCTGCTGTTTTGATTTCTTCAATTTTTGACCACGGGGTCATACAGCAAGAGATCTGTGGCATTATTCGTGAAATACATAAAAGTAACCATAACTATGCTGCTGCACTCTCCGCCCACGAGGCTTATCATCACTTGGCGATCAAAAACCGAGCATTTTTCAATGATGATTCCAAAAAGAAAAATGGCACACGTTTGAAAACTCTGGAAAATAGGCTAGAAGTTATTCAGAAGAAACAAACAGAATCAAAATTAAAATCGACTATAGATTATCTGGAACAAAAAATAATCTCTCTCACTACTGATCATTCAAAAGACTCTCTCACTGGAGCGCCCAATCAGCTTTATTTTCTGCACAATCAGAACAAGCCCAACTCAAAGAAAAATAGTGAATCCATCAATTTACTGATCAACATAAGAAACTTGTTCGACATCAACGTTATACATGGCAGGCATTTAGGCGATGAAGTGATTTGCGCTGTCTATCAAGCCCTAACTCTACATTTTAAACATGAAGAAACCTCGATTATCCGTTACTACGGGCAACAATTTTTAGTATTGAACGCAACACCGTCATCGATTACTAAAATTCACCAAATTAGCCTAATCATCGAGAGATTAAAGACAAATAAGCAAGCCAAAATTGAGCTGGCCATTCACCGAATTGGCATAAAATACAAAAAAAATCATGAACCTATCATCACTACAATTGAATTGCTATGGCAGTTTCCTGCGGGAGAAAAATCATGAAAGGCATTTTCTCTCCTTCCGACCTTGATCAATTATTATTACAATCCAGCCGAGATCCGCAAGGTACTTTAAACACCCTACGTGGTCATTTGCAGCCGCTACATTCGATTGAATATAAAAATAAAATCAACACCATTCACGGCTTAGCATTAGCTAACCTTTGGAAATATGATGCTGCAGAAAAAATACTGAACCGTACCGCTAAGAGCTTATCAAAATTGGGGATGACATTTGGTTTGGCACTCGTACTGGATGAATTGGCCGCTATTTATCTGATCAGGGGTGATATTAATCAGGCTATGATGACGTGGTTAAATTGTTTAAGATTTGGCATTCAACACAAAGATCATACTGCGATCATGCGGGCCCATCTAGGCATTGGTAAAACCTACTATGGTATTTATGATTTCAATAATGCAAAACGTCACCATCTTGCTGCGATAGATGTTGCCTGCATGCAGCCAGAAAACCCATTAAGTTGCGAAGCCTATGTTTGTCTTGGGGTTGACTTAATCAAATTAGCGCAATTTGAAAGCGCTTATGCTACTTTATCGATTGCAAAATCGCTGCTGTATTGTACGCAATACCCCAATCGGAGCGGCTGTGAAATTGAAATTTATTTTGGCATGACCCTTGCCGCACAAGACCAAATCAATTTGGCGATCGACAAATTCAATAGTGCCATTGAACTTGCCACACAGGATCACTACAGCTGGGGCTTGGCGCTGGCTCACCTTGAAAAAGCAAAATCACTATTAACCATTAAAAATCATCAACAAGCGATTGATGAGCTAAGTAAAGCTGAACACTATGCTGATCTAATCAACTCTAGCTTATTTCGTTACCAATGTTATGAAATGCAATACCAAATCTTCAAAGACACAGGAGACTATGAATTAGCGCTAGAAAGAATGCAGTTATTTACACAATCTGCATTACACAAACTCGATCGAGATCAAAAAATACGTCCATCATCTACGGTGATTAAATTATTAAATCGATTGCAAGAGCAACTGAATTTCGAACATTCGAAAATGGAAAATACTGAACTGGCCTCACGCCTCAAAAACCATCAGGCATTAATCCGTCAGCTGACTGAACGCGCAGAAACCGACCCATTAACTGGTTTATTCAATCGACGTGCCTTGGATCATAGGCTAGAACGTGAAATTGAATTATCCGATATTCAGCAGCAGCCGTTTTCCCTGCTCATGCTCGATATTGATCATTTTAAATCAATCAATGATGTTCATTCTCATCAGATTGGCGACAAAGTATTGATTCAAATTGCCCTCATTATTGTCAGCACCTGCCGCCAAGGGGAGTTTGTTGCGCGATATGGTGGCGAAGAATTTACTGTTTTATTACCCTCTGCGACTTTAGAAGCGGCATGCAATGTTGCGGAACGCATCAGATTGAATATCGCTGAATTTGATTGGTCAAGCATCAAAAAGGGGCTCAATCCCATTACCGTCAGCATCGGGGCTAGTTGTCGGCAAACCGCTGAAGCAGCTGAAAGCCTACTTTCTCGCGCAGATGCCCTGCTCTATCAGGCCAAGCATGCTGGTCGAAATCGGGTGTTAGGTGATCACCCACAAGCCACAACTCCACATTAAGCAATTGGTTTGTAAATTATTCACGCTCAAGCGAAGCAGCAAAGTGAAGTGAACATCCGCATAGGTAATTTGTCATAGAAAATGCCAACTGAGTATGGTCTGATTCGCATATCGAATATTGCAACAATCATAAATAGGGCTTCAAGATGAAAAAAATCATTCTTCCAAGTTTACTGGCAGTGAGTCTGGCTATGACAGGTTGCGCCAATATGTCTCCTGAAACACAAGGAGCATTGATCGGAGCCCTCGGTGGTGCGGCAGCTGGGGCTGTAATTAGTAAAGCTTCAGGTGGCCATCACACTGGCCGCGATGCTGCAATTGGCGCGGCTGTGGGGGCTATCGGTGGTTATGCGTGGTCTTCACACATGGAAAAACAACGTCAGGAAATGGAAAAAGCCGCTCAAGGCACAGGTATTGAAGTGAGCAAAACGCCAAATAACGAATTGAAACTGGAAGTACCCAGCGATTTCTCATTCGATACGGGTAAATACACCATCAAGCCCAATATGCGTCCCGTCCTTGATAAATTGGGGCAAACACTCAACCAAAACCCTGTTACTTTGGTACGCATTGTTGGCCATACCGATAGCACAGGTTCAGATGCAATTAATGAGCCATTGTCGGTTAATCGCGCAGCCTCAGTACAAAGCTATTTGATTGGTAAAAATGTCGCGGGCAATCGTATGAGTATTGAAGGTCGTGGCTCGCGTGAGCCAGTTGCTGATAACAGCACGACCGCAGGTAAAGCCCAAAACCGCCGCGTCGAAATCTTTGTCGCCGAGCCCGCTCAGCCGCAAAAATAAGCTTTACTGCAATTCGCCGTTAATCCAACAGCCCGTGCTACGGGCTGTTTTTACATCTAAAACGATCTTAGTGCACTGCACAAATGGCCCATCAGTCTTTTCTCTATGAGCTCGCAACTCATCCTTGAATTTATTCCGGATGCGTCCATTTAGAAATTAATCAACCCATTTGTAGGAGCATCAAGATGCGTATCGATAAACTAACTACCAAGTTTCAGCAAGCGCTGGCCGACGCGCAAAGTCTGGCTGTTGCTGGCGACAATGCGTATATCGAGCCACAACATTTATTGCTGGCATTACTCAACGACAACGATTCCGGTGCTGCCGCCCTGCTCGCTCGTGCTGGCGTCAATGTGCACCCACTGAAAACTGCGCTGGAAAATTCGCTGCAACGACTGCCGAAAATTCAAGGCGGCGATGGCGATATGACCATCGGCAAAGATCTCGGCCGCGTACTGAATCAAGTCGATAAAACCGCGATGCAGCGTGGCGATCAATTTATTTCCAGCGATTTATTTCTGCTTGCGCTGGCCGACGACAAAGGCGAAACCTCGCGTCTGCTCAAAGAAAACGGCGGCAAGAAAGAAGCCATCGCCGCGGCCGTGGACGCAGTACGCGGCGGCGAAAACGTCAATAGCGCCGACGCCGAGCAGCAACGCGAAGCACTGACTAAATACTGCCTTGATCTCACCGAGCGCGCCCGCGCCGGCAAGCTTGACCCTGTAATTGGCCGCGACGATGAAATCCGCCGCGCTATTCAAGTTTTGCAGCGCCGCACCAAAAATAACCCCGTCCTAATCGGCGAGCCCGGCGTCGGTAAAACCGCGATCGTCGAAGGGCTGGCGCAACGGATTATTAATGGTGAAGTGCCCGAATCATTAAAACACAAGAAGGTATTGTCGCTAGATCTAGCTGCGCTGCTGGCTGGCGCCAAATACCGGGGTGAATTTGAAGAACGTCTCAAAGCGGTACTCAATGAGCTGGCCAAAGATGAAGGCAATAATATTGTCTTTATCGACGAACTGCACACCCTCGTTGGCGCTGGTAAAGCCGAAGGCGCAATGGATGCCGGCAATATGCTCAAGCCCGCCTTGGCGCGCGGCGAGCTGCATTGCATCGGCGCGACCACGCTCGATGAATACCGTAAATACATCGAGAAAGACGCCGCGCTGGAGCGCCGTTTCCAGAAAGTTTTGGTTGGCGAACCAAGCGTTGAAGACACGATTGCAATCTTGCGCGGCTTGCAGGAAAAATACGAAATCCATCACGGCGTTGATATCACCGACCCAGCGATTGTCGCTGCGGCGGAACTATCGCACCGCTACATTACGGATCGTTTCCTGCCCGATAAAGCCATCGATCTGATCGATGAAGCTGCGGCCAAGATCAAAATGGAAATCGATAGCAAACCCGAGGTGATGGATAAGCTCGACCGACGAATTATCCAACTCAAAATCGAGCGCGAAGCAGTCAAACGCGAAAAAGACGAAGCGAGTAAAAAGCGCCTAGCGCTGATTGAGGAAGAAATCGCCAAGCTCGACTTGGAATATTCCGACCTCGATGAAATCTGGAAAGCTGAAAAAGCCAGCGTACTCGGTAGCCAAGCAATTCGTGAGGAAATCGAGAAGCTGAAAAACCAGATGGATTCGCTCAAACGCGCGGGCGAATGGCAAAAAGTCTCCGAGCTGCAATACGGCGAATTGCCTGCACTCGAAGCGAAATTGAAAGCCGCCGAGGCGACAGAAACAGGTGGAGAAAAAGCCAATAAACTCTTGCGCACGCAAGTTGGCGCCGAGGAAATCGCCGAAGTCGTTAGCCGCGCTACCGGCATTCCAGTCAGCAAAATGCTGCAAGGCGAGCGCGAAAAACTGCTGCATATGGAAGACGTGTTGCACGCGCGCGTCGTGGGGCAGGATGAAGCGGTACGCTTGGTGTCCGATGCCATCCGCCGCTCGCGCGCGGGGCTGGGCGACCCGAATCGCCCGTACGGGTCTTTCCTGTTCCTAGGGCCAACTGGCGTCGGTAAAACCGAGCTGTGCAAAACGCTGGCCAATTATTTGTTCGACTCCGAAGACCATATGATTCGCGTCGATATGTCTGAATTTATGGAGAAACACTCGGTCGCGCGACTGATCGGTGCGCCCCCGGGCTATGTCGGCTATGAAGAAGGCGGCTATTTAACCGAACTCGTGCGCCGTAAACCGTACAGCGTGATCTTGCTCGATGAAGTCGAAAAAGCGCATCCGGATGTATTTAATATCCTACTGCAAGTACTCGACGACGGTCGCCTCACCGACGGGCAAGGGCGCACGGTGGATTTTCGCAACACCGTGATCGTGATGACGTCGAACTTGGGTAGCGACCATATCCAGCGCTTGGCCGATTCGGATTATCAAGTGATCAAGCTGGCGGTGATGGCTGAAGTGAAAACCCACTTCCGCCCCGAGTTTGTCAATCGCATCGACGAAGTGGTGGTTTTCCACGCCTTGGCGCAGCAGCATATTCGCAATATCGCCAAGATTCAGCTCGAGAAATTGGTAAGCCGTTTGGCGCAGATGGAAATCGGCATGGAGATTTCCGACGCTGCACTCGATCTGATCGCCGAAGCGGGTTTCGATCCGGTTTATGGCGCAAGACCACTGAAACGCGCGATCCAAAGCGAGCTGGAAAACGTACTGGCCAAACGCATCTTGGCCGGTGATTTTGCCGCCAAAGACACGATCTTGGTCGATGCCAAAGACGGGATCATGCAATTTAGTAAGCGCTAATTACTAACCGTATATGGCTGTAGATCTTTTAAATATTGATTCGCAGCCATATACCTAAGAAGCCAACCCCAATAAAAAACGCCATCCAAGCTCACGCTGGATGGCGTTTTTTTTGTCTATTGCAGAAATTAGGCCGGTACGAGATTAGACCAATACAGGCGGTAATTGCTGTGCCATTGCTTGGCGTTGGCTGGTGGCAGCGCCGATCAGCGCAAAGCCGAGTAATTCATCGGCGCTACCGACAAAGCGTGCGGTGATGCCATCGTCTGCGATCTCAACTTGCCAATCCCCTTCCGCGCCGATCGCAGGTGGCGCGACGACAGTTGGGCAGGCGGGGGTTTTCACGACAACAGGCATCGCGGGGTATTTCACTACAGTTGGGGTCCCTGCTAATGTTGCTGCCAATGCCCTTGCCTGCTGCATAATCGGCAAAACAAATGGCAGCGTTAAGCCAGCCACTTCGGCGCAATCGCCGACGGCGTAAATGTGCGCAGCACTGCTTTGCAATTGACGATCAACTACGATGCCACGGTTAATTGTCAGCCCCGCTGCGGCGGCCAATTGCGTGCGCGAGCGCAGGCCAACTGCCGACAGCACCAAATCAGCAGTCACAATCGAGCCATCGCTTAAGGTCAGCGCGTAGCCTTGTTCGATCGCATCAACGGCACTGGCCGAGACGCCCATTTTGAATTCAACGCCCGCCTCGGTAAGTTTGGCGGCGAGGCGCTCCCCTGCTTCGGCGGGCAATAGGCGCGACAAAGGCCAGTTTGACGGATCAAGCACCACAGGCTTGATGCCGCGCGCCAGCAAGTCATTGGCAAATTCGCAGCCGATCAGCCCGGCGCCCAGAATAGCGACCGTTTTTACGCCTTCAAGCGCGGCGCTAAATTTGGCAAAGTCGTCCAGATCATTGACGCTCATGACGCCCGCGGCACCATTGCCTGAGAGTGGTAAGCGAATCGGGTCAGCACCCAGCGCGAGCACCAAATCGCGGTAAGGCAATACTCGGCCATCGTTGATGGTGACGGTTTGAGCGGCAGCATCAATCGCGCTGATTTCAGTGTGGGCCAAAATGGTGGCATTGAGCTCGCTTGCCATCGTTTCGGCCGACTTCATCACCAATTGCTGGATGCTTTTGTTACCAGCCAGTGCATTGGAGAGCATGGGTTTGGAATAGAAACCGGCATGATCACGCGAAATCACCGTTAGCGGCGTCGCGGTATCGAGCTTGCGCAGCTCACGGGCCAGATTGTAAGCGGCAAGGCCGCTGCCAATAATGATGATGGGGTGGCTCATTGGGATTTCCTATCAGTTTGAGTGATCAAACACCCACGATTTACTGCCCTTGCCAATGTTTTGCAGCGAGCGAGAAATCTAAGGCTTTGCAAAAAAGCCGGCGTGCTACAGATGCAGTCGCCGGCTTTCTTTGAGCTACCAAGCCCACAGCAACGCTGAGACTTGGCCGCGGTTCGGTGCTGCAGACGGCTTAAACTTCAACCATATCAAAGTCAGCTTTGGCGACACCGCAATCAGGACAGGCCCAATCTTCGGGAATATCAGCCCAAGCCGTGCCCGCGGTGATGCCTTCTTCGGGTAAACCTACGGCTTCGTCATAGATAAAGCCACATACGATACATTGCCATTTTTTCATTTTGAGTACTCCTGCGAATTTCAAATTGTAAAAAGCGAGTAGAAATCTCTGTAATTGGTTTAATGCTTATTTTGCGAGCTGATCAAGCACGGCCTGATAGTGATTCGCATGGCGCTCTTCTACTTTGGCCAGCGCCGCAAAGCGTTTGGCGGCTTTTTCCAATACGGCTTTGAACATTTCTGCGTGCTCTTTTGATTCAGCGATTTGCTCGTCGATCTCGGCAACCGCGTCGTGGCGACCTTCTTCTACCGCAGCGTGGCGGAAGCTGGGGTACATTTCGGTGTATTCGTAGGTTTCGCCTTCGATTGCAAATTGCAATGCTTTGGCAGGCGTCATATTGGCTTTCGGGAACAGCAAATCAAGGTGACCAAAGGCGTGCATCACTTCTTGATCAGCCGTCGCTTCAAAAGCTTCTGCAGTGGCAATATCGCCCATTTCGCGACACAACTTAGCGAAATAACGATATTTGATGTGAGCCATCGATTCGCCAGCAAACGCTGACTCGAGGTTTTTGATCGTTACTGATTCTGGATTGTGGAATGGTGAGGCCATGATATTGCTCCTTGGTTAAAAGTGCTGCGGGGCGATTCGGGTTTGGAACCTGGCGCAGCGCTGATGTCGATGAGCAAATATTAGGACAGTCGAAACGATATATCCAGTCAATTATAACGATTGAATTATTAGCTTTTTCCTATCATTCAATTTTTGCATCATCGAGCCAGGCTACTTTAGATAATGAAGATTGCAAAATGGCTTTTCGCAAGGCTTCAATCGCGGCCATACGGGGAAAGTTGCGTCGCCACGCCATCACGACCCGACGAGTGGGCACAGGCTCGGCAAACGGACGAATACTCAATAGCGCATCGTCGGCCGCGCTGATCGAGGTTTCCGGCAATACTGTCACCCCAATTCCGCCCGCCACCATATGCCGTATCGTCGTCAATGATGAGCCTTGCAAAGTGCGTTGCAAGCTGCCGTGATTGATACTTTCCCGATTGAGATCGGGGCAAGTCTGCAAGACCTGATCCCGAAAGCAATTGCCAGGTGATAGCAGTAAGACATTTTCTTCGGCCAGTTGTTCAGCCGAAATAGTTGTGAATTTTTCCCATTCATGCCCCTTAGGGGTAGCGACCACAAAGCCTTCATCATAAAGGGCTTGCGTTGCAATACCCCCTTCATGAAATGGGTCAGCCACAATCGCAACATCAATCTCGCCTTGCTTGAGCATCTCAGCCAGTCGCGAGGTGTAGTTTTCTTCCAGCAATAATTGCATTTGCGGCGCGTGCTCGCGCAATTGCGGAATCAGATGCGGTAATAGATAAGGGCTAATGGTGTAAATCACGCCAAGACGCAAGCTGCCCGCCAGCGGGTCTTTCCCCTGCTCGGCCAGCTGCTTCACAACTGAAACTTCTTCGAGCACGCGTTGCGCCTGCTCGACAATGCGCTCGCCATTGGCAGTCAAGGTGACATCGCCGGACGAGCGCTCAAATAAAGTAACGCCCAATTCATCTTCGAGTTTTTTTACCGCCACCGATAAAGTCGGTTGCGATACAAAACAGCTATTGGCCGCACGCCCAAAATGGCGCTCTCGCGCCACGGCAACGATATATCTAAGCTCTGTGAGTGTCATCGCCATTGATTCCGACGGATTTCAAGCAATTGGCGACGCAGCAAATACCACGCCACCACGATCAAACCGATGCTAGCTACGGTAATCCAGATCGGCATCGTGATGCCAAACAGTAGAAAATCAATATTGGCACAATCGCCAACGGGGCGAATCACGGCAGAAATCCAGCTTGGCAAGGCATTGAGATCAATCGGAAAAGGCAAACTAGACGCACACGTCACCGTCGGGTCTTTCGGGCCATATTGCATCCACGTATGGCGAATACCAGTCACCGCACCAAAACCCGCCCACAACGTCAAAATCAAGCCGTATAAATACACGCCGCTACGTGTTCTTGCTGGGCGGATAACGGCGATTAGCGCAAACAGGCCAAAGCCGATAATGGCAATGCGCTCATACACGCACATCAGGCATGGCATCAGCCATTGATAAAATTGGTGGTACAGCGCAAAGCCGATCATGCCTGTGCAAGCCAAAAACAGCACAGCAAACCCAAGTCGCCAGCGTAATAAATTCATGCCGGATCTCCGCGCAAATAGAAAAGAACTATTCTAACGCTTAATCCGACTCGTCTGCAGCTAGAAAATCGCGCAATTGCTGCTCTTTTTGTAAAGCATCACGATAGCCCAAAGCAATCAGCTCACGCGCGTACGGCCCGCAAAATAATAGGTAGCTGGCCAACACCGAGCCTTGGCGACGAAATGCACCCAAACCACCGAGAAAAAAGCGCATCCCCAGCGAAAATTCGCGCCGAAATGGCAGTGTGAGTTTTTCCAAAGGCTGCGATGGCGCAATGGTGAGCACTTCAACGGGGCGTAAATTTAAATGCCCGTTTTGCCGGATTTCCTCCGGGATAAAGGAAATGGTGCGATTAATCCGCGTCATGCGCTCCAGATCAGTTTCCATCGCATCCAGAAAAATACTATTCATTAACTGCCCGCTGACCTGCGCCAGCGTGGGGTAGCCGGAAGTGTGCTGCCGCGCCGGCCCCGCCTCACTTTGCGGCGCCACCCCAATCACCAACATGCGTTTCGCACCCAAATGAATCGCTGGGCTTAAGGGTGCAATTTGCCGCACCGAGCCATCGCCAAAATATTCGCGGTGAATACGCTCCGCCGGAAAAACAAGGGGTATGGCGCTAGAAGCCATGAGGTGATTGATTTCCAGCTGAGTACGTACCCCGATGCGCGAAGCACGCTGCCAACTTTCCAGCCCTTCCGCGCCTTGAAAAAATGCCACCGACTGCCCTGAGCTATAACCGAGCGCCGAAATCGACACCGCTTTCAATGCGCCTGAATCAATATTGTTTTGGATTTGCGAAAAATCGACGATCTGACTCAGAAACTCACGCAGCGGTGCATTATCCAAAAACGACCGGGGATTTTTCTTACCCAAGCCCCCCACCAGCATCGCGCCCAGCCAATGTGCGCCCGTCGCCATTAAGGCACCCATCGAGCCGTGATAAATTTGCTCGGGCTGCAAGTTCTGCCACATCCGCGCCAGCGAAAATACCGAGCGCCGAAATTCGCCCGCGCCCATCGCCAAGCCTGCAGCGTTGATCGCGCCGGCTGAAGTGCCACAAATAATCGGAAAAGGATTGGGCGCGTGTTGGGGCAATAATTTGGCGATCGCCAGCAAGACCCCAACTTGATACGCGGCACGAGCGCCGCCGCCAGACAGGATTAGTGCGGTATCGGGTGCTGCATTTAGATTTCGACTCATGCTGCCTCCCCGCCAGCCTGACATTAAGCGGGCTGCCTTACTTCAAGCTAGCCTGCGCGGCGCAATACATCAATCATGCAACGCAGCATTCAAAAGGCCAGCACGAAACATTGTTTGTAATATTACAAGGCCATAGTCGAAAAACTTGCATTTCGGTATAATGCTTTTTTGGCGAAAAGGATTTAGCTCATGCGCATTGTGCAAAAAGCCCTCACGTTCGACGACGTTTTGCTCGTCCCTGCCCACTCAAACGTGATGCCACGCGATGTCTCGTTGGCAACCCAGTTCACGCGCGGTATCCGCCTGAACCTCCCCCTCGTATCAGCTGCAATGGATACAGTCACTGAAGCGCGCTTGGCCATCGCAATGGCGCAAGAAGGCGGCATCGGTATCATTCACAAAAATATGACGCCTGCCATGCAGGCCAAAGAAGTAGCAAAAGTAAAACGCTACGAGTCAGGCATTGTGAAAGACCCTGTGACTGTGGCACCGAATATGCTGGTGCGCGACGTGCTCGCTTTGACACGTCAACACAAAATTTCGGGCTTGCCCGTGATCGACAATGGCCAGCTGGTCGGTATCGTTACCAACCGCGACCTGCGTTTTGAAACTCGCCTTGATGTGCCAGTTTCATCGATCATGACGCCAAAAGAAAAACTGGTGACCGTGAAAGAAGGTACGAGCATCGAAGACGCTCGCACACTAATGCACGAACACCGCCTTGAGCGCGTTCTGGTGGTTGACGGCGCATTCCAGCTCAAAGGTCTGATCACTGTTAAAGACATTATCAAAACCAGTGAACACCCACTGGCCGCCAAAGATGAACAAGGCCGGTTGCGCGTAGGCGCTGCGGTTGGCGTCGGCGCAGGTACCGATGAGCGCGTAAAATTGCTTGCTGAAGCGGGCGTTGACGTAATCGTTGTTGATACCGCCCATGGTCACAGCCAAGGCGTACTCGATCGCGTGAAATGGGTAAAAACCAACTACCCACACGTGCAAGTTATCGGCGGCAATATCGCCACTGCGGCTGCGGCATTGGCCCTGGTTGAAGCTGGCGCTGACGCGGTCAAAGTCGGTATCGGCCCAGGCTCGATCTGCACCACACGTATTGTTGCTGGCGTCGGCGTACCGCAAATTTCTGCCGTAGCCAATGTTGCTGATGCACTGGCTGGCACTGGCGTACCATTGATCGCTGACGGCGGTATCCGCTTCTCGGGTGACATCGCCAAAGCCATCGCCGCGGGTGCACACATGGTCATGCTCGGTGGTTTGTTCGGCGGTACGGAAGAAGCCCCCGGTGAAGTTGAGCTATTCCAAGGCCGCTCGTACAAGAGCTACCGTGGCATGGGTTCACTCGGTGCCATGGCTGGCGCGAACGGCTCGTCTGATCGCTACTTCCAAGACAAAACCGCTGATGCTGATAAATTGGTTCCAGAAGGCATCGAAGGCCGCGTACCCTACAAAGGCCCATTGACGGCCGTGATTCACCAATTGGTCGGCGGTCTGCGCTCATCAATGGGTTACCTCGGTTGTGCGACGATTGACGAAGTTCATGCCAAAGCTGAATTTGTACAAATCACCGCCGCCGGTATCCGTGAATCGCACGTGCATGATGTGCAAATCACCAAAGAAGCACCGAACTACCATCAAGACTAAGCGCTTGATCGCATCGCCCAAAAAAAACCGCCTCTCGAGGCGGTTTTTTTACTTCCGCAAACCCATTCGCGCTCACCACCACCCTGCGCAACGATTGAGGGATCAGGCAAATCCGTATTATTCACATGATGGGGCGGCGCTAGATTAAGTCTGGCTTAAGGCGTGATTGATTAAATGCACACATACCATTTATTCAATCGACGGAGTCACACCATGAAAACCACCCTCACCGCCCTATTTGCCGCCCTCACTTTCACCGTCACCCTATCAGCATGGAGCGCCATCCACACCGCCAGCAGCAGCGCGCCAGTGCCAGCCTCTGACATGGCCGTCAATACCGAAGTACAAAGAACGCTGCTGAGCGATGCTGAATTACGCGATTTTGGTCTGCGTGTCGCCACCCGCAAAGGGGATGTGCAATTGATGGGGGAAGTGGCGTCGCAACAGCAAATGGAACGTGCGATTACGTTGGCACGGTCTATTAGTGGCGTACAGGCAATTCATAATCATTTAAGTGTTCAAACAGCCAATGTGGCTTAATCCATTAGGCCTGACTGCGACTCACCACTGGCTGTGATTTTTTAAGCGCCGCAGTTTAACGGCAATCAGCTCAAATAGCAGCGAGGGTATTGCCATCAAAGCATTGATCAAATTGATCTACCTTACTATACCCATGCAGGCCTATTTATTTTCGTAGTATTCACTAAGCATATTGAATCGCAACTACACCTGAGATTAGCCTGCTACTCAGGCGATAAACCGGCCGTTTCGCCGGCCAAACGAGCAAGGGATGGGTCTTGCCCCACCCCTTGCAACCCCAGCGCGCCCGATCGACGCGAAACCCCGTCCGTCCAGCGCTTGGCAAGGCGCCGCAAAACTCGCTGCGCGCTAGCGTCGCGCAGCTCAAACAGGTTGCGGCTTAAAACCTTGCCAACCGCCTCCCGAACGGCGCGTCTCCACGGGCAATCCGCCCTAATTAGAGCGGGGTATATCTACCAAAAACAATTCAGAATTAATCTTCAGAGCAACACCTAGGCATGTATATGCCACAGTCGTTGGTCTGCACCAACTCCCCTGCAGCAGCGCCGAGCGAGGAACAATCGGCAAGGGAATTCGGCGGGCTCTGTTTTGTTAAAGCCCGCCGCCTTGCCGATTGTCCGCAGCGAGGGTACGGGCGTATCCCGCGCAGATGCCGGGGGCTGCTTTGGGGTGCAGGGGTATTTGCAGAAGCAAATACCCCTGCCCGTTTGCGCGGCGGAACGCGCATTGAAACATCGCGCCAGCGGCGCAAAAAACACAAAAAATGTAGGGCGGGTTAGCCGCAGGCGTAACCCGCCAAACGGATTGTGGTAAGCTTTCTCGAAATCAAATTAGCGCTTAATTCAACCATTGCTCAGCGCGGGTCAGAACCCGCCCTACAAGGCTACAGTACTGCGCTAAAAGCAATTGAAGCTTATTTGCAAATACGATTCTGGGGGAAGTTAAACCATCCGAAGATGGGGCAATAAATCATCGGCGATAACAAACTATATGTTCATTCGATATTTTGGATGCCCAATAGAAACTTCTTTGTTAACAATCATGGTCATGAAAGAATTGAGTGCATCGCTAATCAAGGCTATTTCTTGCTCCCTGCTCAATGCATGTGGATAAGGTATTTCTTTTCTCGCTTTGTGATAATTCTGATAAACATCTTTCCAAACTTCACCAATTAGGCTCCACCCATCCTGCCGCTTCTTGATAGAAGTCTGATTTAGTGGTGATCCGGCTTCTGCTACCGTTAAATTTTCACCCAAATCCTGCTGATAAGTAAAAGCAATCAAAATGTCTTCGCTTTGAAAGACGGTACATGAGAAATCATCACCATTTTCATCCATAACCAAAATAAAACCATGATTATTCAAGAATTCAGCATATTCTCTGCCAGCAAGCGTGCCTAGTGGATCGATCGTCGTCTTATTCATATTGCACCTTAGCCCATGTGTTGCCTTTTTTGACGTAACCCAACTCTTTGAATTGAGTACTATTCAATAAGTCAATTTCACGAAGTGTTGCAGCCCGTAGGGTGTAACAACCGAAGGGCGTTACACCGATCTGCGTCATGGTGCAATGCGCTTCGCTTATTGCACCCTACTTATACACCACTCCGTATACCACTAAAAACCAATACCAACAATAACTACAACCATATACCCCCCAACAAAAAAGACCGCCAAAGGCGGTCTTTTTTATCAACTCAAACTACACAATCACTCAATCACTGGCGGATTACGCAATTTGATGTGCAATTCGCGCAATTGCTTCTCGTCCACCGCATTTGGTGCATTGGTCAACAGACACTGCGCACGTTGCGTTTTCGGGAAGGCGATCACGTCGCGGATTGATTCGGCGCCGGTCATCAGGGTGACCAAACGATCCAGACCGAAGGCCAAGCCGCCGTGTGGAGGCGCGCCGAATTTCAGGTTGTCGAGCAAGAAGCCAAATTTGTTTTGCGCTTCTTCTTCGCCGATACCGAGGGCGTCAAATACCGTTGATTGCACGTCAGCTTGGTGGATACGGACTGAACCGCCGCCCATTTCCCAACCGTTCAACACCATGTCGTAAGCGCGTGCTTTGCACTCGCCTGGGCTGGTTTTGAGCAATTCGAGGTGCTCGGCTTTTGGCGAAGTGAATGGGTGGTGACACGCGTTCCAACGTTTGCCGTCTTCGTCGTATTCAAACATTGGGAAGTCAACGACCCACAATGGTTTCCACGATTTAGTGAAGTAGCCGCCCGCTTCGCCGCGCTCGTGACCGATCTTGATCCGCAGTGCGCCGATCGCTTCGTCAACGATTTTGCGTTTGTCCGCACCAAAGAAGATGAGGTCGCCATTTTGCGCACCAGTGCGCTCGATGATGGTTTTCAGCGCTTCAACCGACAGGAATTTCACGATTGGGGCTTTCAGGCCAGAATCTTCGGTGTTGCTGATGTTGCTAACGTCTTCAACCTTGATGTAGGCCAGACCTTTGGCGCCGTAGATGCCGACGAATTTGGTGTAGTCGTCGATGTCTTTACGGCTCAATACTGCGCCGCCTGGAATACGCAAGCCGACTACGCGGCCGCCGTCCATGTCTGCTGCGCCACGGAAGACTTTGAATTCTTCCGTTTTCATCACGTCGGTGAGTTCAGTGAATTTCAAGTCAACGCGCAGGTCGGGTTTGTCCGAGCCGTAGTAGTACATCGCGTCGTCATACGCCATGCGTGGGAATTCGCCCAGATCCACATTGATCGCTTCTTTGAAGACGTGACGCGCCATTTCTTCGGTGATGCTCATGATTTCTTCTTCGTTTAAAAACGAAGTTTCAATATCGATCTGTGTGAATTCAGGCTGACGATCAGCGCGCAAGTCTTCGTCACGGAAGCATTTGGTGATTTGGTAGTAGCGATCGAAACCAGCCACCATCAACAGCTGTTTGAACAGCTGTGGCGATTGTGGCAAGGCGAAGAATTGACCGTCGTGTACGCGAGATGGCACGAGGTAATCGCGCGCACCTTCTGGCGTAGAGCGAGTCAGCATCGGCGTTTCGATGTCGATAAAGCCTTTGGTGTCGAGGAAGTTACGTACCAGCAAAGCCACTTGGTAACGCAGACGCAGATTGCGTTGCATTGTTGGGCGACGCAAGTCGATCACGCGGTTAGTCAAACGCACGTTTTCAGAGAGATTTTCATCGTCGATCTGGAACGGTGGCGTTTCGGCTTTATTCAGAATGATGATGTCTTTGGCCAATACTTCGATCTGACCAGAAATCATTTTGCTATTGGTCGTGCCTTCTGGGCGCGCGCGCACCAGACCTTTGATTTCCAATACGTATTCGCTGCGCGATGCATCGGCAGTGGCAAATGCATCAGGGGTGTCTGGGTCAACCACAACTTGGACGATGCCTTCACGGTCGCGCAAGTCGATAAAAATCACGCCACCGTGGTCACGACGACGATGAGCCCAACCTTGCAAAGTCACAGTCTGGCCGAGGTATTGCTCGTTGATCAGACCACAGTAATTAGTACGCATTGAATTTCCCTAATTAAAACTAAGTCAATGAAGTAAGGGTGCCTTGCCTCGCAAGCCACTTTTACTCGATATCGATATCAATCATTTGTTGCAACGACAACTGCACGCTGCTGTTCACCTACATTGAGGCTTATTGCTTCTGGGTAGCTCACCACCTTGGCTGATGGCATCACGACCCCCATTGAAATCACATATTTGAGCGCCTCATCGACGCTCATATCCAGCTCTTTGACATCGGCTTTGCGCGCCATAAACAAAAAGCCCGACGTTGGATTGGGCGTGGTCGGTACAAACACCGAAATTAACTCGCCTTCCAATTTTTCGCCGATCTCGCCGCCGGGTGCGCCGGTTTGAAAACCCACCGACCAAGTGCCCTGATGCGGAAACTGCACCAATACTGCTTTGCGAAACGCTTGGCCCGAGTCGGAAAACAGCGTATCGGAAACCTGCTTCACGCTGTTATAGATCGAGCGCACAATCGGAATACGATTGAGCAGGCTCTCACCAATTCGCAATAAGCGTCGTCCCAGCATATTGGTTGCGATCATGCCGGTAATCAGCAACACCAGCACCGTCAGAATGACGCCAAAGCCGGGAATGTGATGCGCATTATTTAAGCTAGGAACACTGCTCGACATACCGCGCAGCAGCCAGTAGTCGGGGCGAATTTCATTGGGCAAAATCGCGCCCAGTTGATCCATCGTGCCAATCAGCGTGTTGAGCACCCACAGCGTGATGGCCAGTGGAATCCAGATCAACAACCCAGTGAGCAGATAACGCTTAAAATAGCTGGTCACATCGCCCTCAATATTTAATTGCTACCGCTGGTTGAACCACCGGATGCAGATTTATTTTTAAAATCAGTCTGATACCAGCCATTGCCTTTCAATTGAAAACCAGCGGCAGTGACTTGTTTTTCATATTTTTCAGTTTTACAGGCTGGACATTGCGTCAAAATGGCATCGGCCATTTTTTGCATGTGTTCATCCGCATGACCACACTCAGCACAGCGATAAGCGTAAATAGGCATAAGCGCTCCTTTCCAGAACACAGCATTATAACGGAGAACTGATTCGAACGTGAATGCGCTTATCGCCCACGTCCGCGAGCCATCGCGCTACACGGCAGTGCAAAATCTTTGGCGGCGATGAAAAATGGTGCATTCCCACAGCAGAGCGACGAACTTACCGATGGGTATATGCTCAAAAAGCTTTCACTACATTGATTTCAAAGACATACCCAATCAAGCACGAAACATAAAATACACCGCACCGACCATGCACAGCGCGGCGTAGACATAGTTCCACTGAAAAGGCTGCTTCATATACAAAACAGCAAAGGGAATAAACACACTCAAGGTAATGACTTCTTGCATGATTTTTAGCTGCGCAAGGCTATATACTTGGTAGCCGATGCGGTTGGCAGGCACTTGCAGCATATATTCAAAGAAGGCAATGCCCCAGCTCATCAAGGCCATCAGAAACCAGGGTTTGGTCGTACCATTTTTCAAATGGGCGTACCACGCGAAAGTCATAAATAAGTTTGAGCAGACCAATAATAGGACGCTAGAGAGCGCCGGTGGTAGGTTCATACAGGCAAATACCCGAATTTTTGCTAGAATCGCGCTAGTTTACCGTGACCACATCCTCACTCGGAATACCCATGTACGCTTTACGCTCAGTCATTGCTGCCCTGCCACTGCTCTTTTCTATGGCCGCCTACGCCGGTGATAGCGAAGATATCCAGCAGCTCATTCGTGCCAAGCAGTTTCCACAAGCACTCGAGCGCGCCGACAAAGCGTTAAGCAAATCACCCAAAGATGCGCAATTGCGTTTTTTGCGTGGGATTGCATTGAGTGAATTGGGCCGCACAGACGAAGCGATTAAAGTATTTACTAAATTGTCGGAAGACTATCCGCAATTGCCCGAGCCTTATAATAATTTAGCGGTGCTTTACGCCAATAAAGGCCAGCTCGACAAATCTCGCGCCGCCTTGCAAATGGCGATTCAAACCAACCCAAGCTACGCGATTGCCCATGAAAATCTGGGTGATTTATATGCGCGCTTGGCGTCACAGGCTTACGACAAGGCTTTGCAACTTGAAGGCGCTAACTCGCAAGTACAAACCAAGCTCAAACTCGTTGATTCTCTATTTAGCCAGCAAGGAAATCGATCACCGATCGCTCCTGTTGCCGCGCCAGTTGCGCCAAGCCCAGTAGCGAAGCCTGCGCCAACGACGGCGGTAGTCAGCAAACCCGCGCCAACTGCCACACCAACAGCAGTGGTCACCGCCAAACCAACGGCGGCACCGAAAGCGACTGCAACGCCAAAACCAACAGCCGCACCGACAACAGCCCCAACAGCCAAGGCGACAGCGGCACCAACCGCGACGCCGAAAGCCAGCCCAGCACCAAGCGAAGCGCCAAAAACGGATAACGCAGCTCGCCAGCAGGTCATTGCCAGCGTCGAAGGTTGGGCCAGCGCGTGGAGTCGTCAGAATGTGAATGGCTATATCAATAGCTATTCGAAAAACTTCAAAGCACCAGGCGGCCGTGCGGCATGGAAAAAAGATCGCCAAGCCAAAATCAGCGCGCCCAAGTCGATTGACGTGAATGTGCGTGACATCAAAGTAGACATGGTGGACGACAATACGGCGAAAGTTCGTTTGCGTCAGGACTACAAATCAGATCGACTCTCAACAAGTACGACCAAAACCCTGATTCTAGAAAAATCAGGCGGCCGCTGGCTCATTCGTGAAGAACGAATCGGTGGTTAAACAGATGTCTGCACCTAATCGAACGCCAGTGGTCAATTGAATGTTGAGAATCACCCGCCGCACCAAGCGCCTGATCTGCTTGGTGACTTTGCTTTTGCTCGCCCCTGCGGCTCGACCTCTCTTTGTTGACTCAGGCAACCCCTACTTTACGCTCACACCAGAAAAAGTGGGCACGGCCGCGGTCGGCACGCCTGAAGAGCGCATTCTGGCGGCACTGGATGCAATACGCGCAGGTAAAATGGCCGACGCGCGTGCCACCGTCGACGCCCTACTCCATGAGCATCCAAATTATCGCTTAGCACATTTACTCAGTGCCGATCTGTATGCCATGCGCGCCATGCCGCTCGATACGATTGGCGGCGGCGCAGATGCTGCATTTGCCGAAAAGCTCGCCGATTTGCGCAAAGAGGCCTTGGTGCGGATGAATTACCGCAATATGCCGACGCCGCCCAACCTGCTTCCGGCCAATATTCTGCGATTTGACGAGCAGCAGAAATTTGCCGTCTTGGTCGATGCTGAAACATCGCGCCTTTACTTATTTAGCAATGACAATGGCGTACCCAAAATGGTCAAGGATCATTACGTCACCGTCGGCAAGCTCGGGATAGGCAAGCAATACGAAGGTGATCAGCGCACGCCGATTGGTGTGTATTTTGTCAACAATCACCTGTCACGCCCAGCGCTCGATAAAACCTATGGTGCATTGGCTGATTTATATGGAGTGGGCGCTTGGCCGATTTCCTACCCCAATGAGTGGGATAAGAGCAAAAAGAAAACAGGCCACGGCATTTGGCTGCACGGGAGCCCCGCTGCGACCTACTCGCGCCCGCCACAAGCGTCCAACGGCTGCGTCGTTCTCACCAATGAAGAAATGCTCGATGTCGCGCAGTATTTGGACATTGGCCGCACCCCTGTCATCGTCACGCCCAAAGTTGAATGGCTGACTCGTGAACAATGGCAAACCCGCCATGAGCAAGCGAGCCAAACCATCACGCAATGGAAAACAGCGTGGGAATCACTCGATAACGAGCAATATCTTAATTTCTATGGCAATGATTTTGTCAGCGGCGAAGGTCAGAACATTACAAGCTGGCGCACCCAGAAATCAGCCGTGAATGCGAGTAAAAAATGGTCCAAAATCGAGCTGACTGAGCTGTCGATCTTTGCCGTCACGGGCGGGGAAAAAACACAAATGGTCGCGACATTCGTGCAAGATTACCGCAGTAATAATCTCGACAATAAAATGCGCAAACGTCAGTATTGGCATAATGAAGCGGGCAACTGGAAACTAAGCTGGGAAGGCAATGCCAGCAACTAATACCCTCCAGACGTATTGGCTCAAACTACTCTATTTTGAAAAATTTCAGACATATACCCAATAAAAAACCCGCCGCAGCGGGTTTTTTTATGCGCTAATTTGCAATTACAAGGTTAAACCACCCGTCACTTCAATGGCCGCACCGTTGATATAGCTAGCGTCATCGGAGGCCAAGAACGCATATACGCTGGCGATTTCCGAAGGCTGTGCCAGACGTTTCATTGGCACTTTCTCTTCCATGCCTTGCAATACTTTTTCAGGCATGGCTTTAACCATAGGCGTTGCGACAAAGCCTGGGCATACCGCGTTGGCGCGAATGCCTTTTTTGCCTAATTCTTTCGCCCAAGTTTTCACAAAACCGATGACGCCAAATTTAGTGGCGGCATAGTTAGTTTGGCCAAAGTTACCGTATACACCCACCACGGAAGAGGCATTGAGGATCACACCTGAGTTTTGCTCAATCATCGTATCAACCACCGCTTTGGTGCAGTTGTAAACGCCCTTCAGATTGATATCAATCACTCGATCAAATTGATCATCGGTCATTTTATACAGCTGAGCATCCTGCGTAATGCCTGCGTTATTGACCAGAATATCAATGCGACCAAACTGGGCCTTAACCGCATCCACCATGGCAACAATCGATTCTTTATTTGTTACATCCACCACAAAACCAGCTGCCACCGCGCCAGTTGCCACCAAATCAGCGACAACACGGTCAACACCTGCTTGGTTCACATCACAGACCACCACTTTTGCACCATCAGCAGCAAAGCGAATTGCAGTCGCTTCACCAATACCACTAGCCGAACCAGTAATGATTGCTACTTTATCTTTGAGTTTCATGGTATTCCCCTAGACAAGAAAAAGCTGAACCCAAGTTGGGCATCCCAGTAAGAGAATAGGCTCTTTGCTGCATTGCAGCAACTTTATTAGTACATATTCACTGACAATAGTTACAAAAAAGCCAATCGGATAGTAGGCTATCGGATTGGCTAGATTGGCAGGGGTGAATTCGCTTAGCGCTGCACGCCCTGAATCAGTGAACGGCAATCAACAACTTGCAAATCGTTATCACGCGCAAAAGTCATAATGAATTCAAATACCCGGGGATCGATCTTTTCCAGTTGCTTGTCGACCGCCACACAGCGCACATTGTTATGCACCATCGGGCGTACATAGGGCGCATAAGAGAGTTTTTGATCGACGCCAAAAGTGGAAAGAATGCCAGACAGACGCTCCGCCCAGTCACTAGGGCGAAATTCACGTCCAGAACTCGTAATGCCCTGAATGATAATTTCGTATGGATTGCAGATCATAAGCGGGTGCCAAGCGTAAATAATGAATACGGCGACCAGTACGCGATCACCAATATGGGCGATTATAGCATTGAGCAGGCACTTGCCGCGCACAAATGTAGCGCCGCTTGACTTAGTACAAGTCACTATTGCGATTTAAGGCAGAATGAACAGCACTTGCCAGAAATGGGTAAAACACTGAATAATGTTCGTTTTTTCAGCCATTTGAGCCACGTATATAAAATACGGCTCGGGACCCAATCCGATGCGCCATTATTTGAAGTTCAGCGATTTCACCCTAGAAGAATACCAATACCTGTTCGAACGTGCGGCCAAGCTCAAAGCACGCTTGCGATCTGGCCAACTGTATCAGCCTTTGCCTGGCAAAGTGCTGGGTATGATTTTTGAAAAATCGTCGACCCGAACTCGCGTTTCGTTTGAAGCTGGTATGTTCCAGCTCGGCGGCCACGCCATGTTCCTTCAATCTAAAGACACCCAATTGGGTCGTGGTGAACCGATCGAAGACGTTGCCAAAGTCATCAGCCGCATGGTTGATATTGTCATGGTGCGCACTTACGAGCAGTCGATTATCGAGCGCTTTGCCGATAACTCCTTGGTGCCCGTCATCAATGGCCTGACCAATGAATACCACCCTTGCCAGATCATGGCCGACATCTTTACCTATATCGAGCGTTTTGGCTCTATCGAAGGTAAAACCGTCTGCTGGATTGGCGACTCAAACAATGTTTCGCGCACGTGGCTGCAAGCAGCAAAAACCTTTAATTTCAAGCTCAATCTGGCCTGCCCTGCTGGCTATGAAATGACGGTATTGGATGGTGAAACCTACAGCAGTGATAACTTCGAAACCTTCCGCGATATTTACCAAGCAGCACGCGATGCCGATATCGTAACGACGGACGTTTGCACCTCGATGGGTTATGAGCGCGAAACACTGCAACGCAAGAAAGACTTCTTAAATTACAAAGTTTCTGAAAAAGTCATGTTGCAAGCCAAAGCCAATGCCCTATTTATGCATTGCTTGCCTGCGCACCGTGGCGAAGAAGTCGATCCAGAAGTAATCGATGGCCCACAATCAGTGGTCTGGGAAGAAGCAGAAAATCGTATGCATGTGCAAAAAGCCGTCATCGAATTCTTGCTGCTTGGCCGCATTGACGATTAATCCAGTGTACACCGCATGTTTGGCATAACTGATCTTTGGGCGTATTTACTGGGCACGGTGCTGATTATTTTGGCACCTGGCCCCAACTCGCTCTTTGCGCTGACCACGGCCGCGACTCGCGGCCGGAAAGCCGGTTTTGCCGCAGCAGCAGGAATTGTGGTGGGTGATTTTATCTTGATGCTGGCGGCCGTGTTGGGTGTTGCATCTTTGATGAAAACCCATCCAGTCGCTTTTGATGCAGTCCGCTATCTGGGTGCGGGGTATTTACTCTGGATCGGTGTAAAGGCTTTATTTGCACGCAATACCCCCAAGGCCACCACGGAAGTTGCGAAAGGCAACCCTGCCCATGCATTCCGTTCGGCGCTGGGGATTTCACTGATTAATGTGAAAGCCATTTTGTTTTTTATGGCCTTTTTTCCGCAATTTGTCGACCCGAGCTACCCGCATGTTTGGCACAGCTTTGCTGCGCTGGGTTTGATCGTACAAATTGTCAGTATCAGCTATTTAACGACGCTGATTTTGGCGGGCAGCGCACTCTCGCGCCGCCTCGCTGGCGTCACTTGGTTGAAAACAATATTGAATAAACTGATCGGGACGCTATTTGTGAGCTTTGGCTTACGATTAGCACTGGACTAATCGACGAACAACTATCGACTAGTCACGCTCGACATATCCTAGTAATTGATTACGTAATCGAGGATCTTTATGTCTGATGTAAAAAAAGTAGTTCTGGCTTATTCCGGTGGTTTAGATACTTCCGTAATTCTGAAATGGTTGCAAGACACTTACCAATGTGAAGTAGTGACCTTCACTGCCGACTTGGGCCAAGGTGAAGAGCTGGAGCCAGCACGCCAAAAAGCGCTGAAATTTGGCATCAAACCAGAAAACATTTACATCGACGACCTGCGTGAAGAGTTCGTGCGCGATTTCGTATTCCCAATGTTCCGCGCCAATACCGTCTACGAAGGCGAATACCTGCTCGGCACATCAATTGCTCGTCCATTGATCGCGAAACGCTTGATCGACATCGCACGTGAAACGGGTGCCGACACGATCAGCCACGGTGCAACGGGTAAAGGTAACGACCAAGTTCGTTTCGAATTGGGCGCTTATGCCTTGATGCCAGAAGTTAAAGTGATCGCGCCATGGCGCGAATGGGATCTGCTGAGCCGCGAAAAACTGATGGCGTACGCTGAAGCCAACGGTATTGAAGTGGACATGAAGCACAAAAATGGTGGCGCACCGTACTCGATGGATGCCAACCTGCTGCACATCTCTTACGAAGGTCGCCACCTTGAAAACCCATCTGCTGAAGCTGAAGAAAGCATGTGGCGCTGGACGGTGAGCCCAGAGCAAGCACCTGACGCCCCAGAATATCTCGACGTTGAGTTTGAAAAAGGCGACATCGTGGCGCTCAATGGCGTTCGTTTGTCACCAGCTCAAGTGTTGACTCAATTGAACCAATTAGGCGGCAAACACGGCATTGGCCGCTTGGATCTGGTTGAAAACCGTTATGTCGGCATGAAATCACGCGGCTGCTACGAAACCCCGGGCGGCACGATTATTCTGAAAGCGCACCGCGCCATCGAATCAATCACCCTCGACCGCGAAGTAGCGCACTTGAAAGACGATTTGATGCCACGCTACGCCAGCATGATTTACAACGGCTACTGGTGGGCGCCTGAGCGTAAAGTATTGCAGACACTGATCGACGAAACGCAAAAAACCGTGAATGGCTGGGTACGTCTGAAGCTGTACAAAGGCAATGTCATCGTTGTGAGCCGTGACTCGAAAACGAATTCATTGTTCGATATGAATATCGCCACATTTGATGATGACGGCGGCGCATACAACCAAGTTGATGCGGGCGGCTTTATCAAACTGAACGCATTGCGCATGCGCATTGCGGGTCGTTTGAATAAGTAATTGTGTATTAACACTGGCTCAAGCTCACCAGCTTGAGCCGCTAATTGATAAGCGATATGTTAGAAGCCTTTATTAATATGGATGAAGAGACGTTTACCACGCTCTCGACCAGTATTTTATGTACCGGCCTTATTCTGTATATGGGCTTTATTATCTACAACCTCGCCAAAGAATCTAAAGCGGGTAAATATGGCACCTTAGTGCTTTTTTTTACTTTAGGCTTTGGCATGGTTGGATTTATCGCCAAAACGATTTTGACCGAAGTTCTACAAAAATAGGATATTGACCTGATGAGCCAATTTAATAATGTTTCGGTACTGAAACAAGGTAATGTTTATTTTGACGGTAAATGTGTGAGCCACACCGTTGTGTTTGCTGATGGCACAAAAAAAACCGTTGGTGTTATTTTGCCTTCTACGCTGACTTTCAACACTGGTGCACCAGAAATCATGGAAGTGGTTGCCGGGGTATGTCGCGTTAAACTGGCTGGTGAAAGCACTGCAACCGAATACGGTGCAGGTGTATCTTTCAACGTACCCGGCAATTCTAGCTTTGAAATTGAAACCGTAGAAACATTGCACTACGTTTGCCATTTCGGCTAATTCACAAGCAAAATTGAATTTATTTTAAAAGGCAGCGATAGTTTATCGCCTGCCTTTTTGTCTTTTATTATCCAGCGAGGAGTTAAGCATGCCTTCCTTTGACATCACTTCAGAAACAGATATGGTTGCATTGAAAAATGCCATCGACATCGCTGAACGCACCATCGTTAATCGCTACGACTTTAAAGGCACCAGCGCCAAAGTTGAACTCAATGAAAAAGATAAACTGATCACCATTCATGGCGATTCAGAGTTTCAACTCGACCAGATTAAAGACATTGTTTTTCCTGCGCTGGAGAAAAAAGAGCCCGATAGTAGCAAGCGCTTAGAGCAAGGCGATGTGCAAAAAGTCTCTGGCAATAAAGCCAAGCAAGTCTTAACCATCAAAGATGGTATTGATCGCGAATTAGCCGCCAAGATTATTAAAGAGATTAAAGATTCAAAACTGAAAGTTCAAAGTGCGATTCAAGGTGAAGAACTGAGAATTTCAGGAAAGGATAGAGACATACTGCAGCAAGTCATTGCTTTGGTGCGTTCAAAAATTGATTTTCCGTTGCAATTCCAGAACTTTCGCGACTAATCTTCGGTGCAATTGGTGGCAAACAGCTACTATATACATTAGTAAAAGCTGCTAATCCATGTAAAAACCATGCGCTGGACACCACGCAAAACCTCACTGATTACGCTACTGGCTCTGATTTTTGGCTTGGGAATGATTTTCCTGCTCGCCTTTCAGGTCAGTAGCTCGTACAACGCCGAAGTCCGACGCGCGCGCAGCGAAAGCGAGAATCTTGCACGTGTACTCGAAGGACAAATCAGCAGTGCGTTACGGGAAGTTGATCTGGTTCTTTTCGATCTGGGCGATCGAATCAATAGCAGCGATCTAGCTATTAGCAATGCCAATGATGCACAAAAACAAACCATTCAAGGCTTGCTGCTCGATAAGCTGCAACGCATCCGACAAGCAGAGAATATCGGTCTAGTTAGCCCCGATGCGATCATCACGCATCGTGCGCTAGATATCCCCGGCAATCTACTGGAACGCGATTACTTTGCGCTCATCAGTAATAATCCATTCCGCGAGCGAGTTTATTCGCGACTCGTCACGACCAGCCGCGCCCAACATCAGGGACTAGTTATTGCCCGTCGACTTGAAAACGACTCAGGAGAATTTAAGGGACTGATCGTTGCCAGTATTACCAGTAATTATTTTGAGCAGTTACTCGATCAAATTGATCTTGGCCCACATGGCTCAGTCTTTGTGATTGATGATGAGCTCAATGTCATTACACGTTTTCCCAAAACAGCGAAAGCAATCGATTTTGATGCCAAGTTGGTCAATAAACTCGAATCCGAACCAGTTGCCACGGTCACAATCAATACCAAAGCCCAATTTGGTAGCAATCTGGTTAGCTATCGCTCGATTCCTGGTACTCCATTTCTAGTGATTACCAGTAATGCCTCCATCGACTACCTCGCTGGCTGGCAAAGAAATATCGTCTACTACCTCATTGGCGGCGGCTTAATGCTGGGGCTGACCCTCTTGATGACTTACCATTTTTGGCGCGCGCAGCGACTAACCAAAAACCTAAGCGCAAAAGAATTAAAGCTTTCTGCCAGTGAAGCTCGATTCCGGCAAATGATTGAAACCACCCCCGTTGGCCTTGTTTTAGCCCGGATGCCTGATTTTTATATCACCTACATCAATCAGCATGCCGCCCGCATGTTTGGACTCCCCCAAGCGGCCGCCCTTTCAAAACGCGCTTTTGAACTTTATTATGATCGTCTTGATTTCATGAACCAATCGGAAGACGCACTGACTGGCAAGCCGATCAATAACGTCGAATGCATGCTCAAACATAAGGAAGGCACACCATTCTGGGCTAATGTCTCAATGTCTTCGGCCAGCGTTAGCGATGATAAAACGCTAGTCATCGGTATCAGTGACATCACACAACGCAAACGACTCGAAGAAGAATTAAAGCGCAGGGCAACCACTGACAGCCTGACAGGACTCGCTAATCGAGCCTACTTTATGGAATCAGCGACGCAGGAAATCCAAAGAGCCAAAAGATATCAGCGCAAAGTCTGCATCTTGATGCTGGACATTGATTTTTTCAAGCGAGTCAATGATACCTATGGCCACCATGTCGGCGATCAGGTTATTCAGGCCATGGCTTATGTGTGTAAAAACACCTTACGTGATATTGATATTCTTGGCCGTATCGGTGGTGAAGAATTTACAGCATTACTACCAGAAACAAGACTCGATCAAGCTTATGAAGTGGCAGAACGATTACGCTGCAATATTGAAAAACACGTTGTCGTACTCACTGATGGACGTGAAATTTATTTCACAAGCAGTATTGGTGTTAGCGAGATTCGCAATGACGATTTAGCCGTAGATAGCTTGTTAAAGCGTGCGGATGAAGCGCTCTATGAGTCAAAACATGCAGGCCGAAATCGCGTAACCTGCTTTGAGCATATGCTACACCCAAACTAAGTCAAAACAAGTTTGACCTCTATCAAGACTGATTATCCATTTAGCTCTTACATTGAAGTGAACCACTTCGATGGAGATGAAAAATGGAAAACACACCACTCAGCACCCTACTGACATCCGAAATCGGATTACTCAGCCTGTTCACTATTGGCTTTATCCTGTGCATGGCAGTCTATATATTTATGTTTGTACGCAGGCATGTCAAAGCTGATACAGAAGCCAATCAACAAAAAAATTAATAAAAAATGGTGCAGTTTATGCACCATTTTTTTATTTTGCGTAAATCAGAAACTTCTCTTTACTCTCCCCTGATCGATTCGCTTCACCTATGACAGTCCACCCTGAACGTGGAGGATCTTGCCTTAAACGAATCGCGACTTCACACTCGTCAGGATTCATGGTCTTGATAGGATAATCACTGAAGTAGACCATTGCACCCAAGGGCGCTGATGGAATACCTTGGGCATCAATGCAATGGGCTTGGATTTGACTCGCGGCAGAATGCAGTTGCACACCAACGGGGCGATATGATTTACCGCTATCAACCCAATCTTGAAATAGACCGACAAACAAACCCATAACTAGAATTAGCCCACAACTCCAATTCGTTAACGCTTTGCGACCTATCGCACGCGGGCGCAACAAAATCCCACCCCACAATACGGTGACGATCAAAGCAAAACCAAACCCAAGTGGAGAAAATTGCATCAATGATGAGCTGTGGCGGCTTAAACGTAAAAAGAGCTGGGATTGACCTCCCCACATCAAAATACCCCACACCACCCAAATACCGATTGCAGTCAAACCAAAGGTTAAAACTGAGAAAGAATTTAAAGCAGAGGCTGCTCCACGACGCAGATCATCAACACCAGCAACAGCGATTAGACCCAATACAATGAGCAGCGGCAAAACAATAACTTCTGTAGGCTGCCCAGATATAACAATATAGGCGGTAATCGCGACTAAAAACCAAAGTAGGGGCTGCCAAGCAAAGTCTGATTTAAGTTCATTGCGATTAATCCACAACGACCAGGCCGCCAGCGGCAGCACTGGCCATGCAAACCAGACCAAGGTTGCCGGCAAGAAACCCGGTTCATGCAACCATTGAATCGCTGCAGCTCCCCCATATGGACCCCACGCATATTGCTGCCACCATAGCTGAAACATGGCAGGCGAATATTCATTGAGCGCATAGCCCCATAAAGCCGCGAGCGGCAGTGCGATAACAAGTGCGGTGACAAGGGCAACTAAATAACATGACCTGCGCCAGGCAGCAAAACCCAATAAGCCTGCAGCAATGACCATGACCAGTGCAGCATCAGCCCAAGTTGCCCCCAACAACAAAACCAAGAGACTAACACCAAGAACGACTCCCGCTAGTATTGGCTTTCTTAAAGCAAGGATCAGCGCATAAAAAGCCCACGCATAACCTGTAAATGCTAACGCAGCTGGGGCAATGTGATGCCCCCACAACACCAAACCTAAACATCCCAAGATACTCACTACCGCAAGTCGGCCAAAACGCCGACCAAATAGCTCTCGCCCAGCTAGACCGCAACCCCATAATGCCAAAGCCATCCAGAACCCTGTACTCAATCTGGCGGCATCGTGTACAGCGAGTCCAAACCAAGCAAGTGCATTTGCAAATAATGCGGCAGTCCAATAATAAAGTGGCGCGGTATCAAGATATGGACGATCTGCCAGCCAAGTCATAACCCAATTATCTTGGCGCAGCAGATTTACAATCAGTGCTACATTTTCATTCTCTTGCGGCTTCCATGGATCATGCCCAATCAAACCAGGCAACAACCAGAACAAGCACAGTAAGAGAAGCAGCCAAGGTTTTTCTTGGTTTTTTTGCGGGGTAGGAGGTAGCTCAGAAGCTGGCGTATAGGTAAGCATAAGCAATCGTCAGAATTTTGAACAAGTGTGGCACAGCAAAATAAAAAAGGCAGCCTATAGCTGCCTTTTTTTGATTTGCACAGAAATTAACGTGCAAATTTCGCAAATTTAGAATTGAATTTCTCAATACGACCTGCGGTATCAACGATTTTTTGTTTGCCTGTGTAGAATGGGTGGCACTCAGAGCAAACCTCAACGTGCAGGCTTTTGCCCAGCGTAGAAGAAGTTTTGAATGCGCTACCGCATGAACAAGTCACGTCGATTTCGGTGTAATTTGGATGAGTATCAGCTTTCATGATTTTTCCTAAGGTGTCGGGCGCCGGGGTTTTGCCGACGCTACAAAAAGAGCATTATCGCTCAAGAGGCCTATTGCCGCAAGGCCAATTGCGATTGAAATCAACGACGCATTGAATCAAAAAAATCCAGATTCGATTTTGTCGCCTTGAGTTTATCCATCAAGAACTCCATCGCATCGAGATCATCCATTGGGTATAGCAGTTTACGTAAGACCCAAATGCGCTGCAGCTGCTCTTGCTTAATCAGCAATTCTTCACGACGAGTGCTTGATTTATTGATATTAATGGCTGGGAAAATCCGTTTTTCGGCCATTCGGCGATCTAATTGAATTTCGTTATTACCCGTGCCTTTAAATTCTTCATAAATTACATCATCCATGCGGCTACCCGTATCGATCAGTGCAGTCGCAATAATGGTCAAGCTACCGCCTTCTTCAATATTACGTGCAGCACCGAAGAATCGTTTTGGACGCTGCAATGCATTAGCATCCACACCACCAGTCAACACCTTACCTGAAGCAGGAATAACAGTATTGTATGCTCGGGCGAGACGCGTAATTGAATCGAGCAAAATAACGACGTCTTTTTTATGCTCAACCAGACGCTTCGCTTTTTCGATTACCATTTCAGCTACTTGAACGTGCCGCGTGGCAGGCTCATCAAATGTTGAGCTTAAAACTTCGCCTTTGACTGAACGCTGCATCTCGGTAACTTCTTCAGGACGCTCGTCAATGAGTAAAACGATCAGCACTACTTCAGGGTGATTAGCAGTGATCGCATGTGCAATATGTTGCAACATGACGGTTTTACCCGTTTTTGGCGGCGCAACCAATAGCGCACGTTGGCCTTTGCCTATCGGCGCCATTAAATCAATCACGCGCCCAGTAATATTTTCTTCAGCTTTAATGTCTCGCTCAAGATTAAGTCGCTCCGTAGGGAAAAGCGGTGTTAAATTCTCAAACAAGATTTTATTTTTCGCGGCCTCTGGCGCTTCGCCATTGACCTTATCGACTTTGACTAGTGCAAAGTAACGCTCGCCTTCTTTAGGAATTCGAATTTCGCCTTCAATCGTATCGCCGGTATGCAGATTGAAACGGCGAATTTGGCTGGGGCTAATGTAAATATCATCCGGCCCCGCCAAATAGGAAGTATCTGGACTGCGCAGGAAGCCAAACCCATCGGGCAAAACTTCTAATGTACCCTCGCCAAATATACTTTCCCCCTTCTTCGCTCTATTTTTGAGCAGCGCAAAAATGACGTCTTGTTTGCGCATACGACTGGCACCGTCAATCTCAGAAGCAATCGCCATGTCGACGAGCTGAGAAACGTGCAGATGTTTTAATTCGGACAAATGCATAATGATTACGCTTAGAAATAGTAAAGAGGGGAAATTCGAAAGGATAATGCAAGGGAAAAGTAGCAACGATGCTCAACGCACCGTTGCTATTGTACAGCAGCAGACTAAATCAAAAACAGCCAGAATGTCAAATATTACTATCCAAGAATGCGGTTAGTTGTGATTTTGACAAAGCACCTACTTTGGTTGATTTCACTTCACCATCCACAAACAACATCAGTGTTGGGATGCCACGAATACCAAATTTTGGTGGGGTAGCCTGATTTTCATCGATATTCAATTTAGCAATTTTAAGGCGTCCGGCGTATTCAGTGGCCACTTCGTCCAAAATTGGGGCAATCATTTTGCATGGACCGCACCATTCCGCCCAGTAATCAACCAATACAGGGCCAGCTGCTTGCAGTACTTCAGCATCAAAACTAGCATCAGTAACTTGGATAATATTTTCACTCATACTTTATCTCCGGGGTGGTTTGGGTGCGCTTAAGATCAAATGCTAACTAAAAACTGGCTTTGATAAAAGCTGAATATAACTAATAGATAGGGGCGACAAATTCTTTTTCAAGCATGTGAAGCATGGAATCCGTTTTTTTTTGCCTCACCAATTGCCAAAAAACCTGATCAAAACGCGGCATCAACCGCTTGATCCAATCGATCTACTGCCGTTACTGTCATTCCTTCAATTACTTGCCGGGGTCGATTAGCCTTTGGCACAATTGCATGGGTGAAACCTAATTTGGCAGCTTCTTTAAGTCGCTCCTGCCCGCGCTGAACGGGCCTTACTTCACCCGCCAAGCCGACTTCACCGAACACCACCATTTTGTTGGGCAGCGCTTTATTCTTTAACGAAGAAACGATCGCAATCAACATTGCCAAATCGGCAGCAGGTTCAACAATACGCACACCACCAACAGCGTTGATAAATACATCTTGATCAAAAGCGGCAATACCTGCGTGCCGATGCAATACAGCCAATAGCAAAGCGAGCCGATTCTGCTCCACACCTACAGCTAGACGTTTTACTTGAGCCGCATGCGCGTCATCCACTAAAGCTTGCACCTCAACCAACATGGGACGCGATCCTTCTTGCGTCACCATCACACAAGAACCAGGCACCGGCTCATCATGCTGACTTAAAAACAAGGCAGATGGGTTTGCAACCTCGCGCAAACCTTTATCTGTCATCGCAAACACCCCGAGCTCATTCACTGCCCCAAAGCGATTTTTAATGGCACGTATCAAGCGAAAACTCGAGTGGGTATCCCCTTCAAAATACAGTACAGCATCCACTATATGCTCAAGCACGCGCGGCCCTGCCAAAGCCCCTTCCTTGGTCACATGGCCAACCAATAAAATCGAAGTACCATGGCGTTTGGCAAATCGAGTTAATTGAGCAGAGCACTCCCTCACTTGAGCAACACTACCAGGAGCGCTGGTTAATGCCTCGGTATAAATGGTCTGAATCGAGTCAATTACCACGACTTTTGGCGCCTCACGCTCCAATGCATGCAGTATTTTCTCTAGGCTGATTTCGGGGTACAGCCTGACTTTGGCGGCAGGGACACCTAAGCGGCGAGCGCGTAATGCAATTTGCTGCGCCGATTCTTCACCACTGACATACAAAACAGCTAAAGACTCAGATAATTTTGCCAATGCTTGTAGTAACAGGGTCGATTTGCCAATACCTGGATCACCACCAATTAGCACCACACCACCCGGCACTAAGCCGCCACCCAACACTCGATCAAGCTCGGCCAAATTAGTCGGCGTGCGAGGCAACTCTTCAGCCTCAACATCGGATAAATTTTTAATGGCACCATCAGCCGCCAGACTTTGAAATCGTCCAGTTGTCACAGCAACCTGAGCCACTTGCTCTTCAAGGCTATTCCACTCCCCGCACTGCGGGCATTGACCTTGCCATTTAGGTGATAATCCACCACATAAACGGCATACAAACTGACTTTTAGCTTTACTCATACACACCCAATAAAAACGGCTCGCCTAGCGAGCCGTTATTTTGCCTCAAGTTGCGCAGTGAATTAAATATACTTAAACAGGCTTAAATCCTGAACTTGAGAAAATGATTTTCGCGCAGCATCGAGTACCATCTGATTTTGCGCGAAATCACTAATCGCCGAAGCATAATCCAAATCACGCAATCCGGATAAGGTCTTAGCATACTGTAGTTTCAAATCTTCAGTGGTGTCCTGCACCGAAGATGTTTCATTCATTCTGGCTCCCAAATAGGCTTGGGTAGTTACCACATTGCCAAGCGTATTGGAAAAATTTGATAACGCAGTATTGAGCTGGTTCTGAAAAACTGCAGCCCCCGTAGAGCCTGTCGCATAGCTATCCAGCGCAGTAGCAAAGGCGCCTATCGTCGAAAATAAATCAACATTGCTACTTGGTTTTAAAGAAAAGCTATCGCCTGCTGCAGGAGATCCTTTTACATTTGTTTTTACGCCGTAGTCCCAAGCTAGTACAGCAACTTCACCTGGCAGCTGTTTAAATTCGATATCTGCATTTTCACTATAGGTGCGAGGAAAAGGCGTACCCACAGCTCGCGGAATAGCCGCACCATCAATCAGTGACGTGTTAGTCGTTGAGTTCACTAAATCATAAGTGGTTATTGTTTTGTTGGGATCTGCAGGATTAGGTAATACCTGAAATTGCACCTTAAAATCTCGCGGCGTAGGAGCTGCAGCCCATTTTAAAGGATCGACCACCGTCCCGGGATCGACAATGCCAGCCCCAGTATTAGTTGGCGTTGCGGCAGTAACAAATGTGCCATTGCCATTTTTAACCCGTTGAAACACGTCTGCGCCCGATTCGGAAATAGGGATTTGGCGACCATCAGAAATCTGCACCAGACGCTGCCCATCATCACCGTTGTAAGTCACGTTACCAAATGCAGCTTCAGAAAAAGGCTTTGTGTCGCCTTTAAATCCTGAAAACAAATAGTTGCCATTCCCATCGGTGGTATTGGCCAATGCCAATAGCTCTTCATAGCGCCCTTTCAATTCAGCGCTCTTCATTTTCTTTTCTTCAGGGCCTAAAGCTGGGTTACCAGCGCTGACAGCCAGCTCCTGAATATTCTGAATAACGCCAACGACTTGATGTAGCGTGCTTTCGCTCGTGCGCATAAACGAATCTGCGGTCTCGCTATTTGTTTTATATTGCTCATTTGTCGCACGCGCCTGCTCAATCGTCAGAATACGTGCAGAGGCAATCGGGTCATCTGATGGCGTCAATATTTTTCGCATAGACGATAATTGACTTTGCAATTTCGCTTGATCGGAAATGTGGCTTTGCAAGCTATTGGCGCCAATATTAAAAATTGTGGTAGTGGCAATGCGCATAATTTAGTTACTCCTACAAACCACTGTCTTAGCGACCAATATTCAAGATTTCTTGAAATGCGCTTTGAGCAATTTGAATTACTTTACTTGAGGCTTGATACGCCTGCTGGTACCGCAACAAATTTGCAGCCTCTTCATCCAGATTCACGGCAGACACCGAGTCGCGACTATTTTGGGCATTCGTTAACAGTTGATTCTGTGCTTTACTCATAATGGTCGCTTCATTGGTTTGAGTACCAATGGTGCTGACCATACGACCATAAGATTCTTGATAGGTTGCCGATCCACCATCTAAAATCCGCGTGGATTGTAATTTACCCAGTGCCAGCGCATTACGGTTATCCGCATTCGATCCAATATTGGGGTTAACTGCGATCGAATCGCCTGCCGCAGGCACCCCATCTAATTTCATACTCCAACCGTTTACACTCAGAGTCATCCCCGCATTATAAGTTTGGGCGGCAGAGGTTACACCCGTCACTGTGTCGGTATAGGTAAAGCTTGAAGCTGACGTAAAATTAATCGTTACCGGATTACGAATAGCGGGATTGACCGCAGGATCAGTACTCGTCACTGACGGCGTATCGACCAGATGTTGGCTCACTTTCAGCGAGCCGGTATTAGCCGCTCCAACGGTCGCCAACATCGGGGCGGCAGCGGCGATTTCTTTCGGATCGGTAGTCCGCACCGCCATCGTATTGATCATGCCTTCCAGCGGCTTAATCACAAAGCGATCACCTGCATTCATCGCGCCAACATTGGGCGATAACTGCAAATTCATCCCATCCAGATTAATGCCTTGAGCCACCTGTGCGGCAGAATAAATCGTGCGTGCACCATCGCTTTGGCGGTACATCGTATAGTTTGTACCATCAAAACTAAATTCGTAATTACTGGTACTGAGCTTGCCAACATCAGTAATATATCCAGTTAGCTGTGCCGTCCCTGTGTTATTGGTATTTGAATTGATCGTACTCACGGCAGGTGGAAATGAAAAGCCGTTTTGGGTTGGTGGTACCGTACCAGCAGGCGCAGCAGCCAGAGTCAAACCGGTAATCGGATCGGTACTACCCAAATTCACCACCCCGCTGGTTAAGCCATCGGACAGGCGCTTAATGACAAAACCTGCCCCACTGGGCGTAATGGAAAAATCACTACTTTCACTGGTGCCATTGGGTGAAGTTACGCGGATATTCGTTCCGGGTGCAGTACCTACATTTAAGTCGACATAATTGCTGCGCTTAATATCAAACAGATTGCGCCCCATATTGCCGTACAGATCCTGACCCGCTTTATGCTGCTGATTAAACGTATCGACAAAGCCCAGCGCAGTGCGCTCTAGGCTATTTTGGGCCAGATCAAGCGATTGGCTGCGAAAATCTAGCAAAGCACCTAACTGACCGCCCGACAATTGGTTTTCAGGCAAAAAGATGGTTTGGTTATTCTGCGTAAAGCCAACAGTAATGCGCTGCGGATCAGCAGGGTTCGGGGCGGCAATCAGTTTATTGACGCTGCCGCCGACCACCAAACCTTGGCCGTTACCGATAAACACATTAATACTGCCATCCGACAGAGTCAGCGTATTGGCTTTGACCAATTTATTGAGGTCTTTCACCAGCAAATCGCGCTGATCGAGCAAGTCATTGGGCGGTTGACCAGAGGTTTGGGCGATCACAATTTTGCCGTTGAGATCGGCAATCTGTTGTGAATAGCTATTGATACTCGTAATCGTGTCAGTCACTTCGCCATTGAGCGAGTTGCGCTGCTCTTCCAGCCGTTGCGAGAAAACTTGAAAACGATTGACCAGCGTCTGAGCGCTCGAAATCATTGCCTGACGTGAGGGAGGATCGGCTGGATTGGTCGCCACATTTTGCACAGACTTGAAAAAATCTTGCAAAGCAGGCGACACGCCGGCACTGGGGTCGGCCACAATATTATCGATTTCGGATAGGTGCGATAAGCGGGTCGCTTGGTAACTAGCTTGAGATTGTGACACTTCAAGTGATTTAGTCAGAAACCGATCGTACATGCGGACAATTGAATCAACCTGAACGCCCAGACCATTAAAACCGCTACCCGACAATAATGGATATGGCGCGCTTTGCTTCATCACTTGGCGTGAAAAACCATCCGTGTTCACGTTGGCAATATTATGCCCCGTGGTTGTTAAACCCAAATTTGCTGCATTTAGGCCAGAAACGCCAATCCCAAAAACTGATGATGCCATGATTTAACCCCTTATTTGAATATCGGCATTACGCGCCAGTTCTTGAATTAGCCGAGATCAGCTGGTCTGCGACCCGTTCGGCGACTTTCGTTAACTTTTGCACGTATTGCGGATCGGTTGCATACCCTCCTGCAACCAGGGCTTTTGCAAAGCCCACTACATCATTGCCTTGTGATAACGCGCCACTAAAGCGACGTTTCACTAAGCTGGCATAATCAGCCATCGAATCGGCATACGAATCATAAGCACGAAATTTTTCGATTCGTTTTTGTGCTACACCATCGACATATTCAGTCGTCAGAACATCCACGGTTTTGCCCTGCCACTGACTACCAGCTTTAATACCAAACAAATTGAATGACTCATTGCCATTACTATCTTTAATCCCTTTTTTGCCCCAGCCCGTTTCCAGTGCGGCATGCGCCAGCAAGACATGGGGCGACACACCTAGGGTTTGGGCGGTTGCTTGCGCAGCTTGCCCCAACTTACTCACAAAATCGGTAACGCCATCACCCTTAGGGGCAACATTCGCGGCAACAGTCGCAACATCGGCGGCAGGTTTTGCCGCCACCGCGGCAGCATTCAGTGATAGCGGTTTAGTGGGCACACGATTCACGTCACGCCGCAAGGGCTGCTGCAACAGCGCAGGATTTTCAAGCACACTGAGCTGACGCTCGATCAGCTTGGCAAAACCAATGCCGCCACTTTGCGCCCAGTTTTGGGCAAGCTGTTGATCGCGCATGCCTTTGAAAGTCTCAATTGCAGGGCTTTGATCGAGCTCATTTTTCGGGCTGGCGTTACGCATCGAAGTGAGCATCTGCTGTAATAGCAAGGCTTCAAACTGCTGCGCAGCGCCTTGTGTTGCCGCCGCTTTATTGGTCGCCATGCTGGCACGCAGGCGATCCAAACTACGTGGATCAGCTGAAATGCTTTGCTGGTCATATTTGGCGAGTGGCAACATGGTCTTGCTCCGATTAAATTCAACTCTATTAAAGCAAGGTTCATGCCCAAATGAATAAAGCCCCATCAATGATGGGGCTTAGAAATACAACATCTGGGTATATGAGCAAAAATCAATCAATAAAAAGACTTCAGAGCAATACCCGCCAAGGTATAGTTAGGCTTAGATCACTTCCAATTCAGCATTCAGTGCGCCAGCGGTTTTCATCGCCTGCAGAATCGCCAACAAATCTTGGGGCGTGGCACCCACGGCATTCAAGGCACGCACCACTTGATTCAGATTTGTCGCTTTGGGCAATTTCACCACGGGGCCCTTGCCCATTTCAATATCGATCTCGGCATTTTGCACTTTGGTCGTACGGCCATTGGCGAGTGGTTTAGGCTGCTCGACTTTATTATCCGCCAAGATCGTCACCGTTAAATTGCCATGCGCAATGGCACAAGGCTCGATGGTGACCGCCTGATTCATCACCACCGAACCAGTACGGGCATTGATAATCACCTTGGGCGACACTTCACCTTGCGTGATATTGATACCTTCGAGCTTAGCCAAAAAAGCCACCCGTTGATTCGGGTCGAGTGGCGCACGAATCTGGATAACGCGACCATCAAGCGCCGCCGCTAGCGGCCCGATCTGACTATTAATCGCATTCACAACCCGCGTCGCGGTTGAAAAATCAGTTTTCAGCAATTCGAGCTGAACAAATTCACCATTCCCCAATAGCGTGGGCACAGCGCGCTCGACCGTCGCACCATTGGGAATACGACCCGTTGCCAGCTGATTAATTTGCGTACTTGAACCACCAGCCGATGCACCCGCTCCAGCCACAATCAAATTTCCCTGCGCCATCGCATAAATCTGACCATCCGCCCCCTTCAGTGGCGACATCAGCAAAGTGCCGCCGCGCAGGCTTTTGGCATTACCAATCGAAGACACCACGATATCTAGCGGTTGACCTGGTCGCGCAAACGGCGGCAGCGTGGCGGTGACAGTAACAGCGGCAACGTTCTTCAGCTGCATATTGCCGCCTACTGGAACTTGTACCCCCGAATTGGTCAGCATATTAATAATCGATTGCACAGTGAACGGTGTTTGCGTGGTTTGATCACCGCTACCATCCAGACCGACCACCAGGCCATAACCCACCAGCTGATTGTTACGTACGCCGGAAAAACTCGCCAAGTCTTTCAAACGCTCGGCATACACAGGCAGGGTATACACACAAAGTGCAATCATCAAAATCAATTTACGCATATACCCACCTATTAAAACGGCCATACCGATAGAAACACGCGCTGCATCCAGCCCATGGTGTTCGCATCACTGATCGCGCCCTGCCCAAGCTGCTCAATCCGCGCATCTGCAACGCGGGTTGAGGAGATTTTATTGCCTGCCGTAATATCATTGGGGTTCACAACACCAGTAAATCGCAGCACGGTGTTATAGCCATTGATCGCAATTTGTTTTTCGCCGCCAATCGCCAAATTGCCATTAGCAAAGACATCGGTCACCGTCACAGCAATCGAGCCCTTGAAGGTATTCGAGCTATTGGTTTCGCCTTTACCAGAGAATTTATTATTCGCACTCAAGCTAGCATCAGCACTAAACAATTTGTCCAACTGCGGTACATAGGGCAATGATCCCGAACCCGAGAGCGTTAGGCCACCATCACGATTGGTATTGCTATTGGCTTTATTGACCGCAGAAAGATTTTCTTCAATGGTTACGACCAGAATTTCACCAATGCGTCGCGCTACCGGTTCTTCAAACAGCATACGGGCTGTGCCTTGCTGGAAAATAGCGCCATTGTTTGCCGTGACCACGACCGTGGGTTGTGAGCGGGCAGTCGTAGGCTGCGTCACAATCGTTTGCGGTGCCACGCACGCACAAAGAGACAGCACCAGCAGACTAGCCAGAGCACGACACAGAGCTTTCATGCTTACATGGTCCCCAATTTGGCCAACATCTGATCTGATGTCGTCACGGCTTTTGAATTTAGCTCAAACGCACGCTGCGCCTGAATCATATTGATTAATTCTTCGGTGGCATTGACATTCGAAGTTTCAACATAACCCTGATCAACCGCACCCAGACCATTTGTCCCCGGAATACCGACTGTAGGTGCGCCACTGGCGGAAGTTTCTTTATAAATATTCCCCCCCATTGACTCCAAGCCTGGGGGATTAATAAAGGTCGCAGTTTGAATCTGCCCCAGCAAAATAGGCGCGGCAGCATCATTATTGACCACCGCCGAGACCGTACCATCCTTCGCTACGGTCAAGCTGGTCGTTCCTTGTGGCACTTGCAGTGCTGGCGATAATTCATAGCCACTGCTATTGACGATCGTACCCTGACTATTCACCTGAAATGCACCGTCACGCGTGTAACCGATCGTGCCATCCGGTAGATTAATCTGAAAAAAGCCTGCGCCATTAATGGCCATATCCAAAGGAGCATCGGTTTTTTGCAGATTACCCTGCGAAAAATTGCGTGCAGTCGCTACAACTGCCGTACCTGTACCGACATACAGCCCTGTAGGTAAGGACGTTTGCTGACTACTCGCCCCGCCAGCCTGACGCAGATTTTGGTACAGCAAATCTTCAAATACGGCGCGCTCGCGCTTATAGCCATTGGTGTTGACGTTGGACAGGTTATGAGAAACGACATCCACATTAAACTGCATGGCATCCATACCGGTTTTTGCAGTCCACAGCGATCGCATCATGATGCTAATTCCTAGTAATTATTCTTATTAACCGTTAAGGGACATAATCGAGCTTGCTGAGCGCGAATTTTGCTCAGCAGTCTGTAATAACTTCACCTGCAAATCAAAATGGCGCTGCGTCGAAATCATATTGACCAATTGCTCAACCGAATTGACGTTGCTACCCTCGATACCACCGCTGGCTAGTTGTACCGCCGGATCTGTCTGCGCGGGCTCACCACTGCGCAAGCGAAACAGTCCATCCAGACCTTTTTCAAGTTGATCGTTAGCCGGATTCACCAATTTCAATTTGCCAACTTCAACCGATTGCGTCGGATTTTGCACATCGATAGCTGTCACGGTGCCATCGATACCAATCGAGGCACGGTTATTTTCTGGGATCGTTAAGGGGCCATTTTCGCCCTGCACGATTTCGCCAGCCCCGGTTTTCAACAAACCCGCGCTATCTATCTGAAAACTGCCATTGCGGGTGTATGCCTCGCCAGTTGGCGTCTGAATGGTTAACCAGCCTTGCCCCTTTACCGCCACATCAAGATCGCGCCCTGTTTGCTGAAACACGCCCGGCGACATATCGGCGCCAGGTGTTTGCTGCAAAACATAGGCCCGCGTGCCTAAACCTGGACCGCCCAATGCGGGTACCGCACGAGCGGCTGCCAATTCAGCACGAAAACCTGGCGTGGTGACATTGGCTAAATTATTCGCAATTGTCGCCTGACGCAGCTCACTGTTTTTCGCGCCCGACATGGCCACATAGATTAAACGATCCATAAACTAGCTATTACCGTAGGTTAACAATCGTTTGCATAATCGTGTCTTGCGCCTTAACCGACTGAGCATTGGCTTGGTAATTGCGCTGAGCAGTAATCAGATTTACCAATTCGGCAGTCAAATCGACGTTAGAGTCTTCCACCGCAGCCGCTTGCAACAAGCCTGTATTGCCTTGCCCTGGACCATTAGTCAGCGGCTGACCAGAAGCAAAAGACTCTGCCCAACGGTTATCACCCAAAGGTTGCAAGCCTTGTGCATTATTGAATGTCGACAACACCACTTTGGCGACATTGCGGCTCTGACCATTGGAATAACGGCCTTGCACCACGCCATCTTTACTCACCGAAATACCGGTCAAAACACCGTCGGTATAACCGTCTTGCGTTAAGGTATTGACGTTGTATGGGCTACCAAACTGAGTGGAGGTATCGAAATACATTTGGTAATTCAAACCGCTAGAGCCATTATTGAGTGCAGCTGCGGTCACATTGAAGGTAGAGCCGCCCACAGGCAAACCAACAGGCTTACCGTTTGCATCAAACGTTAGTGTCGTCCCAAACAACGGATCACCAGCCGAAGGCACACCCAAAGCACCTGAGGTCAATACATCTTTGCCATCCAAATTGTATTTCACATCCCACGTACCGACGGTGCCGCCTGCGGCAGGGTCTTGTTTACGGAAATACATCGTTTGCGTGTGAGCAACGCCCAGTGAGTCGTACACCGTGGCAGATGTCGAATAATTGTAGGTAGTCGGGTCCGAAGACGAGAATGCCGTACCTGCAGGAATCACTTTATCCGCCGCATTCAGATTGAGACCCAAATTCAGGCCCGCACCTGTCACGCCAGAAGCACCCGTTGCCCGAGCACCAATATTTGAAAACTGCAATTGAATCGGCTGTGGGGTAGAGCCTTGCAAGAAAATGCCAGTACCTTGATCCACACCCCAGCCAGTCAAAAATTGGCCGTTATTAACGATGTAGCCATTTTTATCGAGCTGAAATTGGCCATTACGCGCATAGCTAATACTGCCGGTCGTGTCTTGCATCCGGAAAAAGCCATTGCCCGTAATCGCGATGTCGAGCGGATTATTCGTCGAGGTCGTATTACCTTGCGAAAACTGCTGTGAAATCGTCGTCACGCGTGCACCGATACCGGCAATATTGGATGCAGTACCAAAGGTGCTGGCATAAATATCTGCAAACTCAGCACGAGAGCCCTTAAAACCGACGGTATTCACGTTAGCTACATTATTACCGATCACATCCAAATGCTTGGCCGATGCATTTAAACCACTTAAACCTTGTTGGAAACCCATGATGTACGCTCCTAACCTTAACCGTTTGCTGACTGAATCTGGATCACACTGCCAAAGTTGGTTTTATTCCCATTGGCCAGATACACACCGACACCGTCGCTACCAAACTCAACCGATTTAACCACCTGCCAAGTCGTCGTATTCAAAGCAATTTCCTTGCCATCTTTTTGGCCTACTGCGCTTATTGAATAATTTCCCGCTGGCGCAGTCGTACCGTCGGCCTTTTTGCCATCCCATTCAACCTTCGCCAGCCCTGCGCCGGTGTTATTGACAGGCACTTTAGCGACCTCAAGACCTTTTTCATTGCGAATCGTGACCATGCCGTTGGTGACACCTTCACTCAGCTGCACGCGTAGATCAGCGGGCTTGCTGCCGTCAAAACGGAAACCATTGCCGGGGGAAAGGACTTCTTTGCCGATCAAGCCTGCCGCCTGCATCACTTGCGTGCCCGCATACATCCCGGTCATCTGGCTCATCGTCTGATTGAGCTTATCAATCCCGGTCACGGTATTGATCTGTGCCAATTGGCTGGTCGTTTGCGCGTTATCCATTGGATTCATTGGGTCTTGCGATTGCAATTGTTTGACCAGCAATTTCATAAAGCGATCTTGCTGCTCTTCAGCGCTGGTTTTTTTAACCGTATTGCGTGCATTTAATGAGGTGTAGTCAAACTGACCTGATACGGGAGATGTCGCCATGATGTCCTACTCCTATTAAACCTGACCGAGTGACAAGGTGCGCAGCAGCAATGTCTTGGCCGTATTCATTACATCGATATTGGTTTGGTATGAACGTGACGCTGAAATCATATTTGTCATTTCATCCACCACATTCACATTCGGCATCGCCACATAGCCATTGGCATCGGCAAACGGGCTCTTTGGGTCGTACATCAATTTGGGCGGCGACTGATCTTCGAGCACGCCAGCGACTTGCACCCCAACCGATTGCGCATTTCCGGTCGTCATTGGCTGCGCCTGAAAAACAACTTGCTTGGCACGATAAGGCTGGCCATTAGAGCTAGTTACCGATTCGGCATTGGCCAAATTACTCGCCACCGCATTTAAACGCGCCGATTGCGCGCGCATTCCGGAAGCGGCTACATCAAAAACTCGAAACATCGACATTGCTATCTTCCTTATTGGCCGGTTAACGCGGTTTTCATCGATTCAATTCGGCGCTGCATAAACATCACGGATGCCTGATAGCGAATCGCGTTATCGGTAAATTCTTTCATCTCGGTATCCATATCGACTGTATTGCCATCGATCGATGGCTGACGCTCGTTGCGATACTGCAAATGAGGCGCAAACGGATCGATTTTGGCCGACGCAGGCTGCAAATGACGCTGATCGCTGGTGGCCAAGGTGGCACTTTGTTGCTGAGTACGCGCCGCCTGATAGGCACTTTTGAAATCAAAATCACGTGCTTTGTAGTTGGGCGTATCGGCGTTGGCGATATTGGACGCCAGCACTTCTTGGCGATAGGCGCGCATTTTTAATGCGGTTTCCTGATTGCGAAAGTAGTCGTCGATTTTGCCCAGCATGCTGCACTCCATAAGAATGCACTCATGCAAGCACGATTTATGCCAAGTCAAAAATACCCATCAATGGCGAATTACTTGGCTTTGCGAGGGGAAAATGGGGGAAATGAAAAACAAAAGCGGCAAGGATTGCCGCTTCATACTGCCAGACCAATTACTCAGGAAACTTTCTCTAGTCCATAAACATACTCTAGTCTAGTATAAACACCTAAGCCAATTAAATATTAGCTTTTAGATAGATACCCATCAAAATCGACACTTCCTCGCAGCACAACTTGCCGAGTCACTTGCTCAGGTTGCAAAGCCGCTTGCAATACCGCCAGTGCCGCATCGGCATTCGCTGCGCCGCACATAAATAAATCAATCGCCGCGTAGCCGTGCTCGGGCCAGGTGTGGATGCTGATGTGTGACTCCATCAGCAGCAACATGCCGGTCACGCCCTGCCCCACGCCAAAGTGATGAAAATGCTGTTGCAATACTGTGGCTTGCCCGGCTTTTGCTGCGGCCAACATGACCTGCTCAATCTTCGCGGGGTCAGACAATACCGCAGCCGGGCAGCCTTGAAAATCGGCGATCAAATGCCGCCCCAAGGGCATCACGGGCGTTGGTGCCAAGCTAGCAGCAGCTTCAATATTCATTTGTGACCACCGCCCGAGCTCCAACCGCCGCCAGATGAATAGCCACTGCCCCAACCACGGCTGCCCGATGAGCCGCTAGAACCGCCGCTGCACGAGGACAGATTAAACAAAGTGCAAATGGTGATAATCGCAATCGCGTAAATTTTGTAAAAACCATTACTCATTCGTCGGCCTCAGCAGATTTATTCAAGGGCCAATGCAATAAATACGCCGCAATCGCAGTCCAAATGACATTATCCCAATCCCCCGCAAACCACAGCGGCAGATTGAGCACCAATAAAATCAAGGTATAACGCCATGCGGTACTGCGTGTCAGCTCACCATCGACGGTATCAGATTGAATCGTTTGCACATCGAGCTTGCCAAACCACTGCCCGATTTGCGCATTGCTCACCTTGCTCGATTTTGACCACACCACTTCAGCGGTATTTTTTTCGCGGCTTAATCGCGAATCACCCTGCGCGTATTCCCACAGTTGTACACGATCGCCCACACTGACCCGCCAATTGAACGCACCCGCAGCGTAAATCACTTTGGCGTGATAACTGTCGTAGAGCTTGTTGTAACGTTGCCCCGCCAACACGGCATGGCCATCGCTCCAGCTTTCGGGCAATTGATTGAGCACTTCTACCCGATACCAGCCGTCTTTGGCCTCGACCAACCAAAAGAAACCGCGGTTCCAGCTATAGAGCAGATATTCAGTCCAGTGCGAATCGGGGTCTTCGATTTCGGCCATTTCGATCAAGCCGATGACAGTCCATTTGACCCCATGGCCAGTTCGTTCTTTATCGCCTTCGGCGATGGTCGCACTATCACCCACGTCAAGTGTCGCGTGATAACGCTCGGCCTCAGTGTGCTTCGTCAGCACCAGCGCCCGATCGCCTGAGCAATCGACTTCCGAGCCACAGGCTTTACACACGATTTGCGTCGCCACGCCTGCCTGATATTGCAATTGATTGCCGCAACTTGGGCAATCGAGCACATTGGCAGTCCCTTTGAGCCGACCCGCGCTGCGCTGAATTTCCTCGTCGCTACGCAATGTGTGCGCCTGCAGGGCTTTAAGCTCAACCGCTTCACCCACATACAAAGCGGGATGAGGCTTGCTTTCGCTGACATCAGAATAATCCAAGGTCAAAAAGCGATCGGCATTGCGGCAATCGACCACCTTGGCAACATAACCATTGCCCACCACAAACGGCAACTCACCTTGCCCGCCGACACACTGCGCCGTGCGCTTATCGGTCACGACAAAAGCGCGACCGCCATGCTCATAGCGCATTTCGGGTGATAAATCATCGAATGCTGGCGGATTGGCCGCATCGCCGAGCGACAGTGTAAACATATACTGCCCACAGGTATCGCCCAGCCAGCCATATTTTCCGTCGTCGAAGGACACATACCACTCATTCCACAAACCAGCATCGTAGCGCAGCTGAATGCGGCCAATTACGGTGAACGCGCGCCCCGCAAACACCCCCGACGTGCCAATCTGGATCGGCGAATAGTCTTCGAGCACTTTGCCGATTTTGCCGATGTCTTTGACTTCATCGGCGCTACGCAGCACGGTGCTTTGGCAATACTCGCACACGGCGATCGCCGAAATCGTCGAGCGGAATAACACCTCAGCGCCACACGAGGGGCAAGCGGTACGGAACATTAAAGACGATCCCAATCAGATAGTTTATTTTTCCGCGCTTGATAGCGACAATAAAAGGTCGTAAATATGGAGATAAAAAAGGCCGTTCCGAGTATTTGTCCCATTCCTTCAGCAAACATATTCGCGTTAAGGAAATAGCCTACTACCCACTTCAACAACACCATAGCCATGGCAACCTCAAATGTGTTACCTATTATCACAGCGATTGGATTTGAATAATGTGGGGGCCGTAATTGCAAACCGAAAAACCAAGCACATAACAAATACAATGGTTGAGCATATCCACGCACTATTGAAGAGGCTTTTAATTCAGCCAAAGCCGCAGCTTTTTTGCGTTCAAATTCTGCATCATGCGCCATCTTTAGCTCCTCCCCGGCTGCCATTCTTCATGCTCAGCCAATCCTTCATACGCCAGCCATGGTTTGCGCTGCGACGCCCAAATATGCATCGCAGGGCGAATGCCCGGATCTTCTTTTAGCGTACCCACACGTACGATGAGTCGATCTTGCCCGGCTTTTTCACCATACAAATGCGTACCGCACTCGCCGCAGAAATAGCGCGATTTGCCCGGCGACGACTCAAAGAATTTGAGCTTATCTTGCCCGACCACCACGCGAAAATGCTCGCGCATCGCCCCCGCCACGCTATTGAACGGCGTACCAAGCACCCGACGGCAGGTGTCGCAATTGCAATGAATCACTGGCGTAAAAAACTCATCGACTTCATATTGCACCTGACCGCAGGCACATGCTCCGTGAATACTCATGAACTATCCTTGCTTAACCAATCAGTTTTTTCAGCACTTCCGCTTTGGCGCTGTCGTAATCGGCTTGGCTAATCAAACCTTGATCGAGCAAGCCTTTGAGCTGACCGAGTTTGGCTTGTGGACTGTTGGGGTCAGCAGGCACAGCTTGTGTGGGTATAGGCTGCTGTACAGCACCCGCCATTACGCCCACACCCATACCCCCATCAGCACCCATTACCACGCCAGCGCCGACTGGCGCTGCAGCGCCGCCTAAGCCTAGCGCATTGGTCATTGCGCCCGGATTGATTGCTGTATTCATGGCATTTGCCATAGCTTGGCCAACGCCAACACCTGCAGCCATGCCCGCGCCGATGCCGGCCAAGCCGCCTTCGTTTTGAGCCGCGAGCGGAATCGCGTTGGCGGCCTGATATTGCGTGTAGGTTTGCATATTGCCGATCATGCCCATCGAAATCCGTGTGTCGATGGCTTTTTGCAGCTCTTCGGGCAAGCTGATGTTTTCAACGGCGAAGTTATCGAGCTCAAGGCCGTATTTAGCAAACACGGGCACCAGCGCCTCGTTGATCTTCTGCCCCATCAGGCCTTGATTGCCGGCCATGTCGAGGAAAGGCACGCCCGAACCACCGAGGACGGATGTCATCGTTGATACAACCAGATTACGCAATTGCAGTTCTAAATCATCGCGGGTATAGACTTCGCGCGTACCGCTGATTTCGCTGAAGAATAATTTCGGATCGACCAGTTTGTATGAATACACCCCAAACGCGCGCATGCGCACCATGCCAAAATCAGCGTCGCGTATCGTGATCGGCTGCGGCGTACCCCATTTGCGGCCAAGTTGCAGACGCGTGCTGAAGAAATACACATCTGATTTGAATGGCGATTCAAACAGCTTGTCCCAGTTTTTCAGGTAAGTCAGCACCGGCAACGTTTGCGTGGAGAGCTTATACATGCCCGCGCCAAACACATCCGCGACCTGACCTTCATTGATAAACACCGCCGCTTGCGACTCGCGCACCGTCAGGCTCGCGCCATACTGGATCTCGAAATCAGCCATCGGATAGCGATAAGCCAGCACGCCATCGCTGTCTTCATTCCACTGCAGGATATCGATAAATTGCTTTTTAATAAATGAACCGAGACTCATGATGGGCTCCATCTGCTGCGCAGAAAAATATTCAAAACTTAGTTTAATCAGAACAGGGTGCTAATCACTTCACAAACCCATTCCCAACCTACTTCCATACCAATATCAACAACACCTTCGAGCAAATCGGCATACCAAGTCTCTTCTTTTTGCTGATTCATGCTGTCTTTTCCTCAAGTCAATTGGTCGGCTAAACCTAGCTTATTTACGCTCAATCAGGCGCGCGAGCATGGCGGGTAATTTGGCCTGCGTTTTCGCTAAAGCTTTGGATGGATTGATCACACGCAAGCCATCGTCTTCGGTACGGGCTTGAATCTTGCGACCCAGAACAAAACCATTGATATGAAAATCGCCACCTAAATTGATGATATTACCCAACACAAACCCATCTATTCGGACGCTGGCGCCAGCGTGGATTTTGATGTCGCCATACACAAAACCATCCACCTTCAGCGTTTGCCCCGGATGCACTTCCACCTCGCCGACGTGAAAACCATCAATTTTTTGCTTGCCACTGCCTGCTGAACGCTGAAAACTCATTTTGAATCTCCTGACAACTAATTAAGACAAACATCCCGCATTAATCACGCCGACAGCCAGCGAAATACTCCCCACTAGTAATCCCACCGCAACGTTATTTTCAATGATGGCCGAAGGCATACCCTTGATGCATTTTACCAAGAAGGCATACACCACGATCTGTACCAGCCCCGCCAATGCGCCCCAGAGCAGAAAAAACTCCAGTTGATTCAAATGCCATGCGCTGGAGGCCAGCGCAAATGAAAACCCCATCAGCGCGCCGCCCAATGACAGCGAGGCCGCCACATTGCCCTCACGAATGAGCGTTAACTCGTCGTAGGGCGTGATTTTGATGTAGAGCATGGCAAAGACAATCAACAGCGCCACACCACTGGCGAGGTAGCTGAAATAGCCAATTAATGGCGGCAGGTAGCTTGCTAACATGCGTAATCCTTACTTGTCTCAGGCATAATGCTGTCATTCTTACCCATTTCCGATGAAAAAACCATGCGAGATAAACTGCTGATCCTTTCGGTTTTTATTGTGGCTTCGTGTGGTTTGGCGTACGAATTGATCGCAGGCGCGCTGGCGAGCTATTTGCTGGGCGACTCTATCCTGCAGTTTTCATCGATTATTGGCTGCTATTTATTCGCGATGGGTGTGGGCTCGCATCTATCTAAATACGTCAAAGACGAACGCACGCTCGATACCTTTATCGAGATCGAGCTGCTGGTCGGCCTGATCGGCGGTTTATCGGCCACGGTGCTATTTCTGGTTTTTGCTTGGGCGGCCGCGCCGTTTCGCTCGGTGTTGTATGCCTTAGTGTTTGCCACTGGCGTTTTGGTCGGGCTGGAAATTCCCTTGGTCATGCGGGTACTCAATCAACGTCAGAATGACTTTGCCGAGATTGTGAGCCGTGTACTGACCTTTGATTATCTGGGCGCGCTGGCGGTTTCGCTGATCTTCCCGCTGGTCTTGGCGCCCCATTTGGGCTTGGCGCGCTCGGCACTATTGTTTGGCCTGATCAACGTTGGCATCGCGCTGATGACGACCAAAATATTCCGCGCCCAATTGGCGCAACCCTCATTACAACTAATGCGCGGCGGCGTGGCTTTGTTCGTGTTGCTTGGCGCGATGTTTAGCGCCGACCACCTGACGCGCTGGAGTGAAAAAACGCTGTATGGCGATGAAATCATTCACGCGCAAACGACGCCCTATCAACGCTTGCTGATCACGCAGTGGAAAAACGACACTCGCCTGTATATCAACGGCAATCTGCAATTTTCCAGCCGCGACGAATACCGTTACCACGAAGCCTTGGTGCATCCAGTGCTGGAAAAATTGCCGCAAGCTAAATCGGTGTTGGTACTTGGCGGTGGCGATGGGCTGGCGGTGCGCGAGATTTTGAAATACCCGAATATCGAGCACATCACGCTGGTCGATCTCGACCCTGCGATGACGGGGCTGTTTACCCATAATGAGCGCTTGACGGGCTTTAACCAGCATTCGCTTTCCAACCTGAAAGTCAAAGTCATTAATGCCGACGCGGCACAGTGGATCGAGCAAAATCAGAATGTGTTTGATGCCATCATCATCGACTTTCCCGATCCGAGCAATTTTGCGCTGGGCAAATTGTATTCGGTGCCGATGTATCGCTTGGTCAAAAAGCATTTATCCGAGAACGGCCTGATGGTGGTGCAATCTACGTCACCGCTACATGCCCCCCGCTCGTATTGGTGTATAGACCAGACATTAAAAGAAGTTGGGCTCTATACCACCCCTTATCATGCCTTTGTACCTTCATTTGGCGAGTGGGGTTTTATTCTGGCGAGCAAGCAGCCGGGCTACACGCCGCCGAGCTCGTATCGCGTGAAAACGAAATTTCTCGATGCCGAAACCACGCGGCAGATGTTCTTTTTCCCGCCCGATATGCAGCCAGTCAAAGTTGAAGCTAATCAATTAAACAATCAATCGCTGGTGCATTATTTTGAGCAAGATTGGTCGCAGGTGATCCGCTGATGAGTTACAGCTTTGGCATCAGCCGTCGCCAATTTTTGCAAACCAGCGCGGCACTCGGTCTGGCCACGATGCTGCCCGCCTGTCGTGAGCTCAGCCACCTCGGCATACCGATCAAGGTGTATTTGCCCGGAATGCAATCAGGGCATGGATTACGTCAGCATACCTCCTACCCAGCCCCATCGAGCGAAAGAAAAGTTGGCGTCGCTATTCTGGGCTCGGGCGCGGCGGGCTCGTTTGCGGCTTGGCGCTTGAAACAAAGCGGGCGATTTACGTCGCCCAATGATGTCGTCATTGTCAGCGGCCCAGAGCGTTTTGGTAATGCTGCGGCCGGCACAATGAATGGCTTGGCCTACCCGCTGGGCGCCCATTACTTGCCACTGCCATCGCTCGCATCGCGCCATGTTCGCGAGCTGCTATTCGATATGGGCGTTATTGAGTCCGACCCCTACAGTGAAAAGCCGACATACAACGAGACTGTGCTCATTCATTCGCCCGAGGAACGCATTCTGCTTAATCGCCAGTGGCAAGACGGCGTCGTACCGCGCGCAGGGATCAGCCAGGATGAGTTGGCGCAGCAGCAAAAATTCTTCGCCTACACTCAGTCATTACAACACGCACTCGGCAATGATGGCCGCAAGGTGTTTAGTATTCCGCTGGCGCTATCGAGTGTAGATCCGGCTTGGCGCGCGCTGGATCAAATCAGCTTTGCCACTTGGCTGACGCAGCACGGCTACACTGCGCCGAGTTTGTTGTGGTATCTCGATTACGCCTGCCGCGACGATTACGGCATTGGCATTGCGCAAACGTCAGCGTGGGCGGGTTTGCATTATTTTACCGCTCGGGGTGGTGAAGCGAAAAACGCCAGCGCCGGCGCAGTTTTAACGTGGCCATCGGGGCTCAACCCCATTTTGCAACATTTGCAACACGGCCAGACGCTGCTCGACGGCATGGCCGTCAAAATCAGCAAGCAAAATGAGGGGGTGCAGATTGATGTGTTTGACGGGCAAAAGACCACGCGCCTGATTGCCGAGCACCTCGTTTGCGCGATGCCGCTGCATGTGGCGGCCAAAATCATCGACCTAAAGCCACTGGGTTTTGACCCCGCGCTTCATTTAGCGCCGCATGCGGCGTGGCAAGTGAGTAACTTTCTGATTGATCGCTTCCCGGCCGAGCCAGCGCAGATGCCTTTAGCGTGGGACAATGTCGTTTACGGCAGCTCAAGTCTGGGCTTTGTAAATAGCACGCATCAACTGATTCGCATCGCCAAACCAGCGCAGACCGTCTTCACGGCCTACCACGCCTATGCTCATGAGCAGCCTGCCGCAGTTCGCCACCGGCTCGAACACGCCAGCGCGGCCGAGCTATACGAAACAGCAATCGCCGATCTGGACGCCGCCTACGGCTGGGGTAATCCAATCAAGGCGCGGCAATACATTAAACAAGTTGAAATCACGCTGCGCGGCCACGCAATGGCCAGCCCGACGGTGGGCTTTTTGAGCAATCAAGGCGTAGCCGCGCTGCAAAAGCTCGACGGCCGTATCCAATTTGCGCACAGCGATCTAAGTGGCCTATCGGTATTTGAAGAAGCCAGTTGGTGGGGCGAACAAGCGGCGTTAAAAATACTCAAGCAGTCCGCTTAAACTATTGCCTTAGAGTTGGCATACAACAAAAAAGCCATCTCGGAAGATGGCTTTTTGTCTTGGCGCGAAGCGGATTATTTTTGCAGCGCTGATTGCTCGTTGCGCGCACGCTCGTCCAGATCGATCGGCTCTTTGTCCCACAACAGCGCACGACCTTCAACTTGGCCTTTAGCAACTTCTGGGTTTTCTTGCAGAAATTGATCCATGAATTTTGTGTAATCTGATACGTAATTGCGATCAACCATCTCATCAACCTCGTCTAACTATTCTATGAATTGCCGCTATTATATGCGAAGCACTGCAAAACTGCGCGAGCAAAATACATCATCGGGTATTAGCCCGTAGATCAATGGATCAAATATCTACAGGCTAATACCCATCAAGAGTTATGCCTCCATCGCCTCGCGCAGCACTTCAATAAAGCGCGCATTTTCTTCTGGCAGGCCGATGGACACGCGCAGGCTATTGGGCATTTTGTAGCCCGAGAGTGGGCGAACGATGACGCCGCGCTCGAGCATAAATTGATTGAGCATCGCCGCATCACCGCAATGAAAGGTGACAAAGTTGCCGTAGCTTTCGATAAAACTCAGGCCGAGTTCTTGCAGCGCGGCGGTGATTTGCTGCATGCCGGCGGCGTTCACTTCAACCGATTGCTTTAAAAATTCCAGATCATCGAGCGCTGCGCAGGCGGCGGCTTGGGCGAGGCTATTGACGTTAAACGGCTGGCGAATGCGGTTTAAGATATCGGCCACTTCAGGGTTGGCCAATGCAAAACCGACGCGCAAGCCAGCTAGGCCGTAGGCTTTGCTGAAGGTGCGCACGACGATTAGATTTGGGAATTGCTTCAACCAGCCAATCGAGTCACTGCGTTTTTCACGCGGTAAAAATTCGGTATAGGCTTCATCGAGCACGACTAAGACATTCTTCGGGCACAGCTCCAAAAACTCGATCAAATCGCCGGGGCGCGCCAGAGTGCCGGTTGGATTATTCGGGTTGGCAATCCACACCACTTTGGTATCAGGCCGAATCGCGGCGCGCATCGCGTCCAGATCGTGGCCGTAATCGATCGCTTTCACGCAGATATTGGTAGCGCCAACGGCTTGGGTTGCCAGTGGATACACCGCAAAAGCGTATTCAGAAAACACCGCCGAGTCACCTTCACGCAAAAAGGCATGCGCGATCAGCTCCAGAATATCGTTTGAGCCATTGCCCAAGACGATCTGATCTAGATTGACGACAAATTTTTGCGCGATCTTGGCTTTGAGCTCAAAACCATTCCCATCGGGGTAACGCGCAAGCTCGGCAAGTTCCTTTTCCACCGCCGCACGCGCCATCGGGCCCATGCCGAGCGGGTTTTCATTCGAGGCCAGTTTGACGATACAGGCTGGGTCCAGCCCCATTTCCCGCGCCAGCTCGGACACCGGTTTGCCTGGCTGGTATGGCGCAATCGCGCGGATGTAATCGGGGGCCAGTGAAGCTAAAGACATAAACACATTCCTATGATTAACACGCGCGCTAAGCGCGAAACACGATTAAAGAGACTTCACCAGTCGCAGACTGGCGGGAAATGAAAAGGCGGTCAGGTTGCGCACTTTGGATTCGACCAAAATTTCAAAACCATGACGGGTATAAAATTTCACCGCGCCGGGGTTGCCGCTATCGACATCGACATGCAATTGCGTAAAGCCTTCTTCACGCGCGGCGTAAATAACCTGCCCCAGCATGCGCTCGCCCAAGCCATGTCCGCGGTGAGGTTCATGCACCGCGATCGTGCGCAAATACCATGCATCCGATGGCACATGGGGAAATAGAAAATCGAGCTGGCTTTGGCGGCTACGTAGAATATCTAAATCTAACGCCAGGGTATTGAGCTCTATACCATCATCAATCTGCAGTTGCGCCCCATACCCTGCGGGGTAATGAAATACCAGCGCGATAACTTCTTCGTCGCTATTGCGCAAAACTTGCGCATTGCGATAGCTGTAACTACCCGTTGGCGCATGCCAGAGCTGAGCCAGATTGATCAGGGTCAGCTCGCGCGGCAAGGCAAACCAATAGTCGTAAAAAGGGGCGTCGGATTGATAAATCAACTCCGCCGCCCTTTTGGCATCACTGGGTAGTGCTAAACCTAAATTTTCCACCATTCACCTGCTGCTTGGCTGGGCTCGTCTTGCAAAATATCGAGTAGTGCCGCGCTGTAGTTAGCCATCAATAATTTGGCCGCATCACGCTCGCCGACAAAACCTTCCCGTACGGCATGCGCGACCATGGCGCGCAGCGGCACAAAATAGTCATTCACATTCAATAGCCCGATTGGCTTGCTGTGCAGGCCAATTTGCGACCAGGTCAAAATTTCAAATAACTCGTCAAACGTGCCGAAACCACCGGGCATGGCGATAAAGCCATCGGTCAATTCGGCCATCCGCGCTTTGCGCGTGTGCATCGAATCAACGACTTCCAGCGTTGAGCACGCGCCGTAACCGAGCTCACGCTCGACCATAAATTCTGGAATCACGCCAATCACCTGCCCGCCCGCTTGCAGCGCAGCTTCCGCCACCGCGCCCATCAAACCGACATGCCCACCACCATACACCAGCGTCAGGCCGCGATTGGCGATTTCTTTGCCCAACGATTGCGCAGCTTCACGATAAATCTCACGCGCGCCCATGCGGGCACCACAAAATACGGTTACGGCTTTCATAGGCTTCCTTTGTTTGGCTGATTAACTCGCCTAGCGACTGAAACACGTAGCGAGAAGCACGAGGACAAGGCATAAAAAACGCGAAAAACCGGAATGTACTCAAGTACATGAGGATTTTGAGCTTTTTTATAACGCAGTCATCGTGCTTCGCAGTAGTGTTACAGCATTAGATGACAGCTTGTGGATAGGAACCGAGCACCTTCACAAACGCCGCCACCTGTTGCAACTCTGCCAACGCCGTTTGCATATTGTCGTCGTCGATAAAACCTTCCACATCGGCAAAGAACACGTATTCCCACAAGCCAGTTCGGCTGGGGCGTGATTCAAATTTGGTCATCGACACGCCATTGCGCGCCAAAGGCTCGGCCACCGCGTGCAGTGCACCGGCGCGATTGGGCGCTGAAATCACCAAAGACGTTTTATCGCGGCCTGAACGAGCGGCAGTCTGCTTGCCCAAGACGAGGAAACGCGTGGTGTTATTGGGTTCGTCTTCGATATTTTGTGCCAGTTTATTGAGCACATATTTTTCCGCCGCCGCATCGCCGGCAATCGCCGCGCAGCTTGGATCCAGACTTGCCAAACGTGCGGCTTCGGCATTGCTCGACACCGAAATGCGCTCAACATCTGCGGGCAGATTTTTATTGAGCCATTCGTGGCATTGCGCCAGACTTTGCGCATGCGAATATACGCGCTTGATCCCGTCCAAACCTTCGCTGACCCGCAGCAAATGGTGGTGAATACGCAGCACGACTTCACCGCAAATCTGCAGCGAGCTGGCCACCATCAAATCAAGCGTGCGACCCACGGCGCCTTCGGTCGAGTTTTCGACCGGCGCAACGGCGTAATCGGCACTACCCGCTTCAACAATGCGGAATACTTCATCAATCGACGCGCAAGGCAAAGTCGATGCCGCATGACCAAAATGCTTCACCGCCGCCGCTTGGGTAAATGTGCCCTCTGGCCCGAGATAAGCAATGGTCAGTGGTTTTTCCAGCGCCAGACATTCGGACATGATTTCGCGAAATAAGCGCGCCGCAGCCTCACCTGAAAGCGGGCCTTGGTTCAATTCTTTAATGCGCGTCAGCACTTGGGCTTCGCGCTCTGGGCGGTACACCACACCACCACCTTTTATGACGCCGATCGTGTGCGCATGCTCGGCGCGCTGATTAATCAGCTTGAGTATCTGCGCGTCGATCGCGTCAATCGCATCGCGGTGCTGCTTTAGCAAATTCAGTTGTTCATCAGACATTCATGTTTACTCGAATCGAGGTTTGATTAAATCAGGCTTTACTCGGATCAAATTTCGCAGCGTCTAGAATCGACCACAAATGAATAATCCAGCCCAGCCAGATCACCCACAGTGCACCAGCGGCAACAAACATCAGTGCAGCTTTGAGCAAGCGGCCTTGCAAGAGTTGCCCCAAACCGGGGATAAAGAAACTGCATAAAGCAGCAATCACATTACCGCCAGAACCTTGACCCGCCATGTTTTAGCCCTTTGTCCGTGCAAATTCATTCATGTAATCGGCCAATGCCTGGCAACCTGCCAGTGGCATCGCGTTATAAATCGAAGCGCGCATCCCGCCGACTGAGCGGTGGCCTTTGAGTTGCAACAAATGACGCGCTTCTGCGCCCGCCAAAAATTCCGCATCGAGCTTGCTATCGGCCAGCGTAAACGGAATATTCATTCGCGAGCGATCCGCCAGTGCCGTTGGGCAATGGTAGAAACCGCTTGAGGCATCAATCGCGGCGTACAGTACGTTCGCTTTCTCGATGTTTTTCGCTTCCATCGCCGCCAAGCCGCCTTGCGCCAATACATGCTTGTACACCAAGCCAGCCACATAGATACCGAACGACGGCGGCGTGTTGTACATCGAGCCATTATCGGCAAAGGTTTTGTAGTTCAACATCGTGGGTGTCTCGCTGCGCGCCTTACCCAGCAAGGCTTCGTCAACGATACTTACCGCCACGCCCGATGGCCCCATGTTTTTCTGCGCGCCAGCATAGATCATGCCGAACTGGCTCACATCGACTGGGCGCGACAAAATATTCGACGACATATCGCAAATCAAAGGCACGCCGTTCGATTTGGGAATGAAATTAAATTCAACGCCGCCAATGGTTTCATTGCTGCAATAGTGCAAAAACGCCGCGTCTTTGCTGCGCTGCCAAGTGGACTCGTCTGGCACATAGCTAAAGTTTTTATCTTCACTGCTCGCGGCGATATTGACCTTGGCGTAACGGCTGACTTCTTTGATCGCTACTTTCGACCAATGACCTGTATTCACAAAATCGACGGTGCTATCGGCGGCAGCAAAGTTAAATGGCAACATCGCAAATTGCAGGTGCGCGCCGCCTTGCAAGAACAAGACTTTGTAATTGGCGGGAATCGCCAGCAAAGTGCGCAAATCAGCTTCGGCTTCGGCCAAAATTTGACCAAACTCGGGGCCACGATGGCTCATTTCCATCACGCTCATGCCCGATCCATGCCAATCGAGCAATTCAGCCTGTACTTGACGCAACACTTCGGGCGGCAATACCGCAGGACCAGAGGAAAAATTAAAAACCTGAGTCATAAGCCAATCTCTTTAACAAATATTTCTACAAATCAAATCTAGGGTGTTAACCGCAAAGACGGCGCAGCAGCCTTGTGCGATTAAGCCAATAAAAAGTGTGCCCGCGCCATAGCCACGGGTTTAGCAGGATCATCTTGCCATGCGGTCATTAACACGTTCGCGACGCGCTTGCCTTGACGCACAATTTCACAACGACCGTACAAATCGAGCGCGCGCGCCGAGCGCAGATAATCGATCGAGAAATCCACAATTCGCGGGATGCCCGCCGATTCGCGCGCCCACATCAGATGCAGCACGGCGGCGTTTTCCAAAAAGCCGCCAATCACGCCGCCATGTATCGCCGGCAGCAAAATATTGCCAATGTTTTTTTCGGCAAATGGCAGATAAAACAGCGGTTGACCCTCATGCTCTCGCACCTGAACACCCAATAATTTTGCATAGGGTATTTGCTCCAAAGCTTTTTCCAGCAAAGCGCACGAAGACATACCCGCACATAATTCAGTAAATGGCTGTTCCATTTAGGCCTCGCTCTTGTCAGTTGGAGAAGTACGGGCAAAAGTCGCAACAGAATGTGCAACGGGTTTGGCGGGGTCTTCTTGATACGCCGTCGCCCGCGTAAAGGCGATTGAATCGGTCAGGCGATAGCATTCGGCCGTGCAATACAGCGGCAAATCAGGCTTGGCAGGGCGCAAATAATCAATGCGCAAATCCAAAGTTGCCGCCGCTTCAGGGGCCAGCAGCAAGGTATACAGCGCAACGCCCGATGAGGTATCAATCAGTGAGGTAACCACACCACCGTGCAGAACGCGGGTTTCGGGGTTGCCGATCAATTCGGGTTTGAAAGGCAACTTGATGGTCACTTTGCCTTTTTCGGCGGCAACCAGTTCAAGGCCCAATGTTTTGCAATGCGGTAAAGCCATAAACCACGGCCCAACTTGGGCAAAAAAATCGGGATTTGCCACGGGTAACCATAAGCTATTCATCGCAAACCCCTCTTTCGTGATTTTATTTACTACTAATTAATTACTCGTCACCATCACCAGCAGGTGCTGCATCTGCGGCTGGGGCTGCGTCATTTTCTGTGACATCCGCAACCACTTCACCCTCGATGCTCTCTTCGTCCTCTTCCGGCTCGCAGACTTTTTCCAGACCAGACAATTGCTCGCCGTCATCCAGATTAATCAAGCGTACGCCTTGCGCCGAACGGCCAGTTTCGCGGATTTGCGATACTTTCGTGCGGATCAGTACGCCACCGGTGGTAATCAACATCACGTCGTCGGTTTCTTCAACCAGACTAGCCGCAACCAGTTTCAAGCCAGTCTTGTCGGTCAAGTCCATCGCGATCACGCCTTGCGTGCCACGACCAGACAAGCGGAAGTCGCCAACTGGCGTACGTTTACCGTAACCACCATTGCTGGCAGTCAGTACCATTTGTGTATCAGAGTTTGCAACAAGCAGAGAGATGACCTTCTGATCTTCACCCAGCTTCATGCCGCGCACGCCTTTTGAGTTACGACCCATTGGGCGAACTTTACTCTGACTAAAACGAACAGATTTACCCGCATCAGAGAACAGCATGACTTGATCATCGTCGATGCCAACTGCATCGCCAGCATCTTCTGCGCTCTCATCATCAATAATGACGTCTTCGTCAGCGGCGTCATCGTCGAGCACCGCACCACCTGCTCCGCGTGTCAATGCCACACCAACGAGATAATTACCTTCTTCCAGATTGATCGCAATAATGCCGCGTTTCATTGGGCGAGAGAAATCAGTGAGAGGGGTTTTCTTCACCGTACCATCGGCGGTCGCCATAAAGACATATTTATCTTCGCTAAAGTCTTTGATCGGCAAGATCGCATTAATCTTCTCGCCCTCTTCCAGCGGCAACAAATTAATAATCGGCTTACCACGGCTAGTGCGGCCGCCTTGTGGCAACTCATACACTTTGAGCCAGTACACGCGGCCGCGCGAGCTAAAGCACAAAATGTAATCGTGGGTATTGGCAATAAACAGGCTATCGATGAAGTCATCGTCTTTTGTTGCTGCCGCTTGCTTGCCGCGGCCACCACGTTTTTGCGAGCGATATTCTTCCACCGGCGTGGTTTTCATATAGCCGCCATGCGTCAGCGTCACGACCATATCTTGCGGTGTAATCAAGTCTTCCAGACAAATATCTTCGCCGTAGGCGACGATTTCAGAGCGACGCGCATCGCCATAATTGGCTTTCACTTCAGTCATTTCATTGAAAATGATTTCAGTCACACGCTCGGCACGGGCAAGGATGTCGAGCAAGTCGAGGATTTTATCCATGACTTCTTTATATTCACCGACAATTTTGTCTTGCTCTAGGCCAGTCAAACGTTGCAGACGCATCTGCAAGATTTCTTGCGCCTGAACTTCAGACAGACGATAACCAGTACCAGTCAAGCCAAACTCTAGACTCAAGCCATCAGGGCGTGATGCGTTGATGTCAGTGCGAGACAACATGTCTTCGACCAACTCAGAGCGCCATTCACGATCCATCAAGGCGATTTTGGCTTCCGGTGGCGTTGCCGCCGCTTTGATCAGTGCAATCATCTCGTCAACGTTCGACAAGGCAACAGCGAGGCCTTCGAGCACATGACCGCGCTCACGCGCTTTACGCAATTCGAATACGGTGCGGCGCGTTACAACTTCGCGGCGGTGTTTGAGGAAACACTCGAGGACTTGCTTCAGATTCAACAGACGCGGCTGGCCATCGACCAAGGCCACCATATTGATACCGAAACTGTCTTGTAATTGAGTATGTTTAAAGAGGTTATTTAGGACAACGTCGGTCATTTCACCGCGTTTGAGCTCAATCACCACGCGCATACCGGATTTATCCGACTCATCGCGCAGATCAGAAATACCTTCGAGTGTTTTTTCACGCACCAGCTCAGCAATACGCTCCAGCAGGCGTGCTTTATTGACTTGGTATGGCAACTCATCAACGATAATCGCTTGGCGATCACCATTTTTACCGCATTCTTCGATGTGAGTACGCGAGCGCATCACGACGCGGCCGCGCCCGGTGCGATAACCTTCACGCACGCCATGCACACCGTAAATAATACCGGCCGTTGGGAAATCAGGCGCAGGGATAATATCGATCAACTCATCGATCGACATATCTGGATTGGCCAGTAGCGCCAAACATGCATCAATGACTTCGGTAACATTGTGTGGCGGGATATTCGTCGCCATACCAACGGCAATACCTGAGGAACCATTGATTAATAAATTAGGAATACGAGTCGGCAGAACTGTTGGCTCTAGCTCTTTTTCATCGTAGTTCGGCGTGAAATCAACTGTTTCTTTATCAATATCAGCCAGCAACTCACTCGACACTTTTTCCAAGCGGCACTCGGTATAACGATAAGCAGCAGCGCGGTCGCCATCAATCGAGCCAAAGTTACCCTGCCCGTCAATCAAGTTGTAGCGCAATGAGAAGTCCTGCGCCATCCGCACCAACGCTTCATAAGCCGCCAAGTCACCGTGCGGGTGATATTTACCCAACACATCACCAATCACCCGCGCACATTTCACATAAGGGCGATTCCAGACATTACTGCTTTCATGCATCGCAAACAGGATGCGGCGATGGACAGGCTTTAAGCCATCACGGACATCAGGTAGCGCACGACCTACGATGACGCTCATCGCGTAATCGAGGTAGGAATGCCGCATTTCCTCTTCAAGGCTAACGGGGATGGTTTCTTTGGCAAAACTAAATTGTTCGGACATGCGTTTGGCGTTTTCTTTAAGTTTGTATCAGACTGTCGAGCTGCGCGGCCATGCGAAAGGCAAAACCACCCTGCTATCGCGTACAATCCAAAATTGGATGGACAAAATACCACTTAGAGCAGCTCGCGATTTTAACACAGCGCTCTTATTCAACCAACGCCAGCACGCCCTGTAAGCAAAATGTGCATTTGTTTACAGAAATAAAGTTGCCCAATACTTCACAATGCTTCTAAAATATCAGTCATAGAAAGTTTAGCTTAATTGCTTGAGCTGTTTCTTGTGTCTCATTGCTATCCAAATCAATGGGTTTTACTTTGAAACATTGATCAATTACTGCTAGATTTCATTAGGTAGTAGTCTGCGCCCCCACCATAGTCCACAGACACAGCCTCAAATTTATTATTTGTGACTTTATTAACGGAGAATCTTCATGATCAAGCAAACTATTGCTTCTCTCGCAGTTGTTGCCGCTTTCGCATCTTTCGGCGCACAAGCAGCTACTGACGCTTATGTAACTAATGGCACCAACGTTTCTGAAGCTAATCCAGAAGGTGTTGTTAAAAACGGTTTGGGTGAATGCTGGCAAACTGGTTCATGGTCTGCTGAAAAAGCAGCGACCATCAAAGGTTGCCCAGGCTACGTAGAACCAGCAGCAGCTCCAGCTCCAGCTCCAGCTCCAAAACCAGCGGTTGTTCCAGCTCCAGTTAAAACAGACAAAAAATTCAACTTGAAATCTGATGCATTGTTTGACTTTAACAAAGCTACTCTGAAACCAGCTGGTAAAGACGCGCTTGACGCTCTGTACGCTGAAGTTCAGAAAATGGATCCAAAAGAAGGCCGCGCAGTAGTTGTTGGCTACACTGACCGCATCGGTTCAGACAAATACAACCAAGCTCTGTCTGAGCGTCGTGCTAACACAGTACGTGACTACCTGATTTCTAAAGGTGCTCCAGCTGACAAAGTAACCGCCGAAGGCCGTGGTGAAGCTAACCCAGTGACTGGCGATACTTGCAACAACATCAAAGACTCTAAGAAAACTCGCGCTAAACTGGTTGAGTGCTTGGCTCCAGATCGTCGCGTTGAAGTTGAAGTTGATGGCGTTCAAGAAGTTACAGTTCAGCAATAATTGCTGTCTGATTGAAAAAAGCCCCGCTGCTGCGGGGTTTTTTTTTATGGGTAATTCACCATAAAAGGATCAATTACATGTTTCACCTCAACAATATAATTCGCACTTCATTTTTGATTATTGCATTCATTTTACCGACAACTTCACACGCAGATTCAGTGAATGATTTACAAAAATATCTGAATGAAACCAAAAGCTTAAGCGCCAATTTTAATCAAACTGTACGCAGCAAATCTGGAAAAACAGAAAACTCAAGCGGTCAATTTTATTTAATTCGGCCTGGTAAATTTAAATGGATTTACAAGCAACCTTACAACCAAGAAATTACAAGCAATGGCCAGCAGCTTTGGCTGTACGACATTGACCTCGCCCAAGTCACCATCAAACCAATTAATAAAGCTCTAGATGCCAGCCCTGCAGCAATTTTGACGGGCAACAACAACCTAGCGCAGAACTTTAACCTGCAATCTCTCCCCACCAAAGATGGAGCCAATTGGGTAGCACTCACCCCCAAATCAAAGGATGGTAGCTTTGCTCAAATTCGCATAGGCCTCGTCAATGGCGCCATTGATCGCATGGAACTGGATGACCATTTCAATCAGACAACAATGATTAGTTTTAATAAAGTGCAAAAGAACGCACCAATTTCAGCGCAAATGTTTACCTTTACACCACCAGCTGGGGTTGATGTCATCCGTGAGTGATTTATTTGCCACCACCAGTCACGAGCCGCTTGCCGAACAGCTGCGCCCAAAGCGGGTTGCAGATGTTGTAGGACAGCAACACTTACTTGGAGCTGGCAAGCCTCTTTCTCTCGCCATTGTAAGCGGGCAAGCACACTCGATGATCCTCTGGGGCCCACCCGGCGTTGGTAAAACCACTTTAGCTCGTCTGCTTGCGAATGAATTTGGCGCAGAACTACTTGCACTCTCTGCGGTATTTTCTGGCGTCAAAGACATTCGCATGGCCATGGAGCAAGCTCAGCAATATCAAGCTTTAGGCAAACGGACGATCTTATTTGTCGATGAAGTGCATCGCTTTAATAAAGCCCAACAAGATGCCTTCTTGCCCTATGTCGAATCTGGCTTGGTTACCTTTATTGGCGCCACCACTGAAAACCCATCATTCGAAGTCAATGCGGCCTTGCTCTCACGCGCTCAGGTTTACGTTCTGCAGTCGCTCAGCTTAGATGAGCTTGATCTGCTGATTTCTAGAGCAATCACGAAAACAAGCAATGCAATCGATATTGAAGCGGATGCACGCGCAACGCTATGTCGCATGGCCGACGGCGATGCTCGGCGGCTACTTAATTTGTGCGAACAATTACAGCAGGCAGCAGTCGCGGCAAAAATTGACATCATTAGCACTGAATTTCTTGCCCAAGCCCTCAGCAGCAACGGACGCCGTTTTGACAAAGGAGGCGATGCTTTCTATGACCAAATTTCGGCTTTGCATAAATCGGTTCGTGGCTCCAACCCTGATGCCGCGCTGTACTGGCTAACCCGCATGCTCGATGGAGGCGTAGATGCCCGCTATTTGTCCCGACGCCTAGTGCGGATGGCTTGGGAAGATATCGGCCTTGCCGACCCACGCGCGATGCAAATTGCCAATGATGCAGCCACAACATTTGAGCGACTTGGCTCTCCAGAAGGTGAATTGGCCCTTGCCCAAGCCGCGATCTATCTTGCCATCGCGCCAAAATCGAATGCGGGCTACAGCGCCTACAAGAGCGCCAAGGCCTTAGTTGGCAATGACAGATCGCGCGAAGTGCCGATGCATTTACGCAATGCGCCAACCAAACTGATGAGTAAACTGGGTCATGGTCACGAATATCGCTATGCGCACGATGAACCTGAAGCCTATGCCGCAGGGGAAAATTATTTCCCGCAAGGCTTGGAAAACAGCCAGTTTTACCACCCCACACCACGTGGCCTTGAAGGCAAGATTGGAGAGAAGCTAAAGCACTTAAAAATGCTGGATGAACTCTGGCGCGAACAAAACAAATAATACCCAATACGGTATATGCTTGAAGTCTATTATTTAAATAATCTTTATTGATATACCCCTAAAGGCCGTTTCATTCCGTTTGCACGACGGCACTACGATGGACGGCCTTCATGGTGTAAAATCACTCTAATCCAATTTAAATCACAGAACATACTTACATGCTCGACATTCAATTACTTCGTACTGATTTAGCTGCCGTTGCCGCACGACTGGCCAGCCGCAAATTTGAACTTGATACAGCGGCATTCCAAGCCATGGAAGACGAGCGCAAAGTATTGCAAACGCGCATGCAAGACCTGCAAGCCAAACGCAATAGCAGCTCCAAGCAAATCGGCGCCGCCAAGGCAAAAGGCGAGGATGTCAGCGCCATCATGGCTGAAGTTGCAAATTTGGGTGATGAGCTCAAAGCCGCCGAAGCAGCATTTGCTGCACTCGCCGACAAACTGAACGCACTACTTCAAACTATTCCCAACCTGCCTGCAGAAGAAGTGCCGACTGGCAACGATGAATCGGGAAACCTCGAAGTTGCGCGCTGGGGCGAACCACGTCAATTTGATTTTGAAATAAAAGACCACGTTGATCTGGGCGAGCCGTTAGGCCTTGATTTCGAAACGGGCACCAAGCTCTCAGGTAGTCGCTTTACGGCATTGCGCGGCCCCATTGCACGCCTGCACCGCGCACTAGCACAATTCATGCTCAATACGCATACGCTTGAGCACGGCTACGAAGAAGTCTACGTGCCCTACCTCGTCAATAGCGCCTCAATGATGGGTACGGGTCAACTCCCCAAGTTTGAAGAAGACTTGTTTAAAGTGCCGCGCGCTGATGCTGAGCCTTTGTATCTCATCCCCACCGCGGAAGTACCAGTCACTAACTTTGTGCGTGATGAGATTGTAAAACTCGACTCGTTGCCACAAAAATACGTTGCCCACACTCCATGCTTCCGCTCTGAAGCAGGCTCCTATGGTCGTGACGTACGCGGCATGATCCGCCAGCACCAATTTGATAAAGTGGAGCTCGTCCAAATCGTTCATCCAGATCAATCAAATGAAGCGCTGGAGCAACTAGTCGGCCACGCCGAAAAAATTCTGCAATTGCTCGAATTGCCCTACCGCAAAATGCTGCTGTGCACGGGTGACATGGGCTTTGGTAGCACTAAGACGTACGATCTTGAAGTGTGGTTGCCCGCACAAAATACTTACCGCGAAATCTCGAGCTGCTCAAGCATGGGCAGCTTCCAAGCACGCCGCATGCAAGCGCGCTTTAAAAATGAAGCCGGCAAAAACGAACTCGTTCATACCCTGAATGGCTCTGGCCTTGCCGTTGGCCGCACTTTAGTTGCCGTACTCGAGAACTATCAAAATGCGGATGGCTCAATCACTGTACCCACGGCGCTGCAGCCATATCTCGGCGGTCAAACGCTGCTTAAAGCTTAATTAGGCACGCTAAATGCACAAGCGCACCCACTGGGTGCGCTTTTTTTGCGTCCAGAGTCAGATTACATTAGGCTAGAACTGTCTACATTGTTTGCCCGAGGTTAAACAAAATGTCAGTCACCACCATTTGGCTACTTGGCACATTGGGTCTCGCTGGGCTAGAGATGCTCACCGGCACCTTTTATCTAATTGCCATTGCAGCTGGGCTTGCGATTGGCGCGCTGTGCAGTGCGCTGTCTTTGCCATTCTCAGTGCAAATCATCAGCGCAGCCATTGCCGCATTGATCTCGGTCGCAATCATCAAAAAATGGAAACAAAAAAACTTAGCTGCGGCCAGCGCTCCCGATGCTGATGATGTGAATCAGGTCGTTACTCTGGCTCATTGGATCGATGCCAGTCGAGCCAGAGTGAATTATCGAGGCAGTCAATGGGATGCCATTCTCGCCGAAGGCGAAACCCAGCAAAACTCAGAATATTGGCTCATTTGCGCTCGTCATGGCGCCACCCTCATTATCCGTTCGCAAAAATCGTAATTTACTCGTCCGGGAGGACATCATGGAAATGCCTTTTGCACTTGCATTGCTCATCGTCGTCGTTATATTTATTGCCCAATCTTTCAAAATTGTCCCTCAGCAACATGCATGGATTGTCGAGCGCTTAGGTCGCTTTCATGCTGTTCTTAGCCCGGGTCTCACCGTGGTTATTCCGCTGATAGATCGAGTTGCCTACAAACATATCCTGAAAGAAATCCCGCTCGATATTCCCAGCCAAGTTTGTATTACGCGCGACAATACTCAGCTACAAGTCGATGGCATTTTGTATTTTCAAGTAGTTGACCCTCGCCTCGCGTCTTACGGGGCTTCAGACTATGTCCTCGCGATCAGTCAGCTCGCACAAACCACACTGCGCTCAGTGATTGGACGGCTGGAGTTGGACAAGACATTTGAAGAACGCGATGAAATCAATCGCACCGTAGTGTCGGCACTTGATGAAGCCGCGACGAGCTGGGGAGTCAAAGTATTACGTTACGAAATTAAAGACCTCGTACCGCCTCAGGCCATTTTGCACGCAATGCAACAGCAAATCACCGCCGAACGTGAAAAACGTGGCCGCATCGCACAATCGGAAGGTGTTAAGCAAGAACAGATCAATCTCGCAACGGGACAGCGCGAAGCGTCTATTCAAAAATCACAAGGCGATATGCAGGCCAATATCAATCAATCTGAGGGTGAGCGCCAGGCACAAATTAACCGTGCCACAGGGGAAGCCGAAGCGCTGCGCCTCGTTGCTCACGCGACAGCAGAAGCCATTCAAGTCGTTGCCAAAGCCATTGAAACCCCAGGCGGGATAGAAGCGATTAATCTGAAAGTCGCCGAACAATATGTTGGTGCGTTTAGCAATATCGCCAAACAAGGCAATACCATGCTACTTCCTAATAATGCAGCTGATGTCGCTAGCATGGTGGCCACTGCAATGAGCGTAGTACAGACAGCAAAAAAGGAAAAAACCACCTAAGCTAATATCAGTTTAAGCTGGAGAGAGAACATGTCCGACACTACGAATAAAAAATACCGCCTTGTCACCCGTAGCGATTTTGATGGCCTAGTTTGCGCCGTATTGCTCAATGAACTTGAAATGATTGATGACATCTTATTTGTGCATCCAAAGGATATGCAAGATGGGAAAATTGAGATCAATGATCACGATATTACAACCAATTTGCCCTATGTCGCAGGTGCCTACCTAGCTTTTGATCATCACCTATCTGAAACGCTGCGCAATGAAGGCGAACGCAAAAATCACATCATTGATCCAGCCGCCCCCTCTGCTGCACGGGTGGTTTACGACTACTATGGCGGGAAAGAGCGATTTGCCAATATTTCTGATGAAATGATGCTTGCAGTCGATAAAGCAGACTCAGCAGAGTTTACGCGCGATGAAATTTTAAACCCAACTGACTGGGTTTTATTAAATTACCTAATGGATGCCAGAACTGGCTTAGGTCGTTTCCGCAGCTTTACGATTTCAAACTATCAATTGATGATGGATTTGATCGAATACTGTCAAAACCATAGCATCGAGGAAATATTGCAACTACCCGATGTCGTCGAGCGTATCGAGCTATATCACGAACACGCTCCACTCGCGAAAGAGCAAATAAAACGTTGCAGTCGAATTTACGACAATCTGGTTATTCTCGACTTACGCGAAGAAGACACTATTTACGCCACGAATCGCTTCATGGTTTATGCCATGTACCCACAATGCAATATTTCGATTCACGTGATGTGGGGCGTGCAGCAGCGCAATACGGTATTTGCAACGGGTAAATCAATTATCAATCGCTCATCGCAGACCAATATCGGTGCGCTGATGCTGGAATATGGCGGTGGCGGTCATGAAAACGCTGGCACTTGCCAAATCAATAATGATGACGTCGATAACAAACTGCGTGAAATCACCCTCAAGATCACCTCGGAAGGCTAAAACTATCTCAATAAAAAAAGCCGGCATATCTATGTCGGCTTTTTTTATTGTACTTATTTAATTATGGGTAGGGTTCACCCTGCACCGCCGCCTCCCCAACCCGACCCCGAATCGATTTTTGCTCGACATGATGATAAGGAAGGAGCGCCAAATCGAGGCCAGCATACATTTGCCCCAAGGAAACCACTTGATAACCTTGCGCCAGCCAGCCATCAAACAAACGCTCTAACTGAGGTATAAAATTCGCATCCAAGTCTGCGGCCAGATTAAATACATGAGTTTCACCCACTGCACTCAACTGCAATATCTCATCAACAGCCTGATCCGTACCCATCTCAGGGAGCAAATCTTCTAACATGGGCAAGGTCACAGGAATTTGCACACAACGCAGATATTCGCCCTGCACGATCGGCCAAAAAGGCGAAAGACCACGGCAATCGCTGGCAAATTTGAGACCATTGAGTTGGTGCAATCGAAATGCCGTGCGATTCATTTGCGCGCCAAATGCAGCGTGTGCGACAGGTTTTTCTCCCACAATACGCTCAAAACAGTGCAAGGCCTTTTCATAGGCGAGTTCGGTTTCACTCGCATCCCACTGTCTTATACCACGTTGCCATTCATAGCGATTAAGGGGCCGTAGAGCATGCTCGTATCCAGCATCCTTCAATTCTCCCACGCAGGCTTTGACCATCTTCTCAAGCCGACGTACAGGTCTAAAGCTACCCAATAAGAGCGCAGCTGTACCATATCGTTGCTTTAATGAAATTTTGCTCGCGCCAGGCATTTTTTTAAGTCCCAGAGCCGGGCGAAGAAATTGGCCATTACGTTCGCTGCCAAGTGACCAAAAAAAAGTCGCCCCCATCGCGCGTGATTGCAACAGTGGAATTATCCTGGGCAAGCCAGAACGAATGGCTTGAGCCGTATCTACATCAATCTTTAGTGCAATCAGCTTCATGAATCCATTTAAACCGTGAGCCAGGCCCACTTGGGCGCAAAGGCGTTAGTTTAATGGATTTATCCATTTACCTGAATAATCTCAAGACCCAATTCATAAAGAGAAGACGAATCAAGTCGATGACTACGCCTGACCTTGACGCGAGCCGAAAATGGCTCTCGGCGCATATTGCCTGCCCGTGCGGGCATCACATAGATATCAAACTCTTCATCTGGACGCGGCACATAACTGGTTTGCACGGTCATTCCTGTGACGCTGAGATCCGTACAATCGCCATAAAAAGGCAAGCCAAGATCCATGGGGCGAATTTTGACCTTGCAACTCACCGAAACCCGCAAAGCACCGCGCTGATCGCGCTCCTTCAAACCCAAATTCATACTTAACTCATCTTGCACCGCATCGAATAGAAGCAAAATCTTAACTTGCCTAAGAAGTGACGCAAAGTACCGAATATCAGTCCAGTTGGTTTGCGTCATTTGCAGGATATATATTGGCTCTATCAGCATCAAATGGGGAGATCAACATGTCAAGCATTAGTAGCGCGATGAATTTCAGCTCTAGCCTATCTCAAACCTTAACGCAGGGCGCGCAACAGACCGCACGGGCGATCGGCGAGGGCAGCGAAAAACTAGATAGAAAAAAAGAGCAAATTTCCCAACAAGCACTTCAAGACATTCAAGCCAAACAAGCTATTGCGCAAAAAATGGACTCAGCCAGAAATAAAATTGATACTTACGCCTAAAATTAATCGCTTTTTGATTCAAATGCTTAGCTCAAAAGCGCCGTCAATGGCGCTTTTTTCTTTGGTTTTTTGGCTCAAAGCTGTTGACGCGATTTAAGTGGCATGTTTTAATGCTGCCTCTCTCAAGCGAGGGGTCGTTAGCTCAGTTGGTAGAGCGTCTGCCTTACAAGCAGAATGTCGGCGGTTCGACCCCGTCACGACCCACCACCTCACTTAAGAGAAAATGTTTATACCACTGCGGAGTGGTAGTTCAGTTGGTTAGAATACCGGCCTGTCACGCCGGGGGTCGCGGGTTCGAGTCCCGTCCACTCCGCCAAGTTGTATAGCAAGCAGGGTCGTTAGCTCAGTTGGTAGAGCGTCTGCCTTACAAGCAGAATGTCGGCGGTTCGACCCCGTCACGACCCACCACTCTTCTTTATCGAAGAGTGAGTAGTTAAATTTTACCACTGCGGAGTGGTAGTTCAGTTGGTTAGAATACCGGCCTGTCACGCCGGGGGTCGCGGGTTCGAGTCCCGTCCACTCCGCCAAGTAGTAAAGCAAAATTGTTGCACATTGGGTCGTTAGCTCAGTTGGTAGAGCGTCTGCCTTACAAGCAGAATGTCGGCGGTTCGACCCCGTCACGACCCACCACTCTTCTTTATCGAAGAGTGAGTAGTTAAATTTTACCACTGCGGAGTGGTAGTTCAGTTGGTTAGAATACCGGCCTGTCACGCCGGGGGTCGCGGGTTCGAGTCCCGTCCACTCCGCCAAGTAGTAAAGCAAAATTGTTGCACATTGGGTCGTTAGCTCAGTTGGTAGAGCGTCTGCCTTACAAGCAGAATGTCGGCGGTTCGACCCCGTCACGACCCACCACCTTCCTTTGGAAGCGCAAGACTGGAGAATAAGTGCCTAATCAGGCATTTTTTTTCGCCTCAAATTTATACCACTGCGGAGTGGTAGTTCAGTTGGTTAGAATACCGGCCTGTCACGCCGGGGGTCGCGGGTTCGAGTCCCGTCCACTCCGCCATCAGTTTCACCCTTCCCCCGAAAAATCCATTCAAAGCTGTTGCTGCAATTTATCGGCATTGATTCTTTCGTCGCCAATTTAGTACTTTAGCGATACACTCTGCACGACTACCCAACACCACTTGCTGCATGAGCACGGCTAATTATGGCGCAGACTTCACCAGATCAAAGTAATACCATTCAGTGCCTTGGCCTACAATGCCACCTTGGGCAAGCTATTGCTCTCATCCTTAGCGCCTTGATCCTAATGATCATCTGGCTAGCCGATAGCAGCGAAAACACCAGCACCCCGATTGTTCTGACTTGCCTGTCTCTACTCAATATCATCATGCTGATCTGGTCAGCAGTGGTATCAAAGCCAAAAGAAAAAAAGACCTATACAGAAAATCAGACCACCATTGTTCCCCCAGCCGACCCTCTTGATGTCCTCGCTGGAGTGCCGGATTTACTCTGGACAATCGACTACGCCAGCCGCCGCGTTACTTCACACAATAATAATCAGATTCCGCACCATCCAGAAGGCAGCCAATTTGCAAAATTAGCCGCTATTTTTCCGGCTCGCGTTTCTCGCCAGTTTCTGGAAGCCCTGATTGAGCTACAAGACAAGCAAACTGCGCTGCGTTTCGAATACACCCTCGGCAACGAGCAAGTTCAATATACATTTGAAGCAAGGCTAACCCCGCTGAGTCATCGCGACTGTGTCGTTATCATTCGTGATATTTCACACATCAAAGCCACCGAGGCGGCACTATTCCAACAGCAAATGTTCACGCAACAAATCATCGATTCCAGCCCCAATCTGGTCTTTATTCGCGATCAGCACGGCCGCTTTTTGCTCGTCAATCAAACTACGCAAAAATTGCTGGGGCATGACCTGCTAGTCCACTCCCACATGGGGCTAGATGAAGATACCCCTATCTTGAGTGCAGGCGATCAATCTGTACTCAATCATGGAGAAACCATCCGCATCGAAGACAGTTGCACTTTGCCCAATGGCCGGACCCACTGGTTTGACATTACAAAGCTAGCGGTAGAGCGTGAAGGCAAAACCTACATATTGAGCATTGCCAACGACATCACCCTGCAAAAAGAAAATAACTTGGCACAAACTGACAGCGGTTTGCTGGTTCGTGCCATCGCCAATGCATTGCCACACGCCTTCTTGCTGGTGCAAAACGAGCAAGTTCTTTTTGCCAATCGCGCAGCCTGCGCACGACTGGGCTTAGAGCCTGAGCAACTGATTGGCGAAGCATTAAGCCGTCTCAACCCACAATCCGTCAATTTACAGCAATGCAGCAGCTATCAATTGCATACCCCTGACGGTCAATGCCTCGATTGCTCAGTTTGCCCAGTCGAGATTATGCAAACTCAGGGGCATTTACTCACTTTGCAGTAAATCATTGCGCCTAGCGCCTGCGTGATAAAATCGAGGATTGATTGTAATCCTCCGATTTAGCAGGCAATGACCATTTCGATTCGCGAGCTTCGCACCCAGCTTTCCGACTGCCAGAGCAGCGACTATCACCATCTTTCGCGCCTACTGAGCCAAATCAGCGAACGCCTGAAACGGCAACAGCCGATCGACCAATTGCAGGCCCAATTTGCCGCTGGCGTAGAAAAATCGCTCGCGAAAACGGCGATCCGCCGTGAAAAGTTGCCCACGCCCGAATACGATGATTTTCTACCGGTTAATCAGCGCCGCGATGAGCTCAAAGCCGCGATCGCCAAGCACCAAGTCGTTATCGTCTGCGGCGAAACCGGCTCGGGTAAAACCACACAGCTGCCGAAAATCTGCCTCGAACTCGGTCGCGGCATCCATGGCTTAATCGGCCACACCCAGCCGCGTCGTCTCGCTGCGCGCTCGGTGGCCAGCCGCATTGCGCAAGAATTGAAATCCGAAATCGGCCACTTTGTCGGCTACAAAGTTCGCTTTACCGATAAAAGCTCGCCCGCCAGCTACATCAAGCTGATGACCGACGGTATTTTGCTCGCCGAATCGCTCTCAGATCGTTTCCTGAATAATTACGACACCATCATCATCGACGAGGCGCACGAGCGCAGTCTGAACATCGACTTTTTGCTTGGTTATCTCAAGCAAATCTTACCGAAACGCCCCGATTTAAAAGTCATCGTCACGTCGGCCACGATCGATGCCGATCGCTTTAGCAAGCATTTCAATGGCGCGCCAGTGCTGGAAGTGTCGGGTCGAACCTATCCAGTTGAGGTGCGCTACAAACCGCTGGCCAGCACCGACGAAGACGATCAAGAAATCGAGATGGAAGAAGCCATCGCCAATGCGGTGGATGAGCTGTGGCGGCGCGATGGCAGCGGCGATGTTCTGGTGTTTTTGCCCGGCGAGCGCGAAATTCGCGAAACGATGGAAGAGCTACGCAAAGCCAAGCTGCGCGATGCCGAAGTGCTACCGCTGTTTGCCCGATTATCCAATGAAGATCAGCAACGCATCTTCCGCCCCAGCAGTACTGGCCGACGTATCGTGCTTGCCACCAATGTGGCCGAGACTTCGCTGACGGTACCCGGCATCCGTTATGTCATCGACAGCGGTCAGGCGCGCATTAACCGCTACAGCCCGCGCGCTAAGGTTGAACAACTCTTAATCGAAAAAATCTCGCAAGCCTCCGCGCGCCAGCGCTCAGGTCGTTGCGGCCGCGTTGCCAGCGGTATTTGCGTACGCCTGTATTCGGAAGAAGACTTCAACCTGCGCCCACCGTTTACCGACCCCGAAATCGTCCGCTCCAGCCTCGCTGGCGTCATTCTGCGGATGGCCGCGCTGCGCCTTGGTCGCGTTGATGAATTCCCATTTTTGGAAGCACCATCGGGCAAGCTGATCGCCGACGGCTACCAACAATTGCGCGAACTGGGCGCGGTGGATGAGCAAGACCGGCTCACGCAAATCGGCCAGCAACTCGCACGCCTGCCGATCGACCCGCGCGTAGGCCGCATGTTGCTCGCCGGCCAAGACGAAGGCTGCTTGAAGGAAATGCTGATTATCGCCTCGGGCTTGTCACTGCAAGACCCGCGCGAGCGCCCGTTCGATGCGCGCCAAGCGGCCGATCAAGCGCACGCCAAGTTTACCGAGGAAAAATCGGATTTCCTGTCCTACCTGCGCCTGTGGGATTTCTTTGAAAAACTGCTCGCCGATAAAACCTCGAACCGCCAGCTGGTGCAGGAATGCCACCGCAATTTCCTATCGTACTTGCGCCTGCGCGAATGGCGCGAGCTGCACAAGCAACTTTCCGAAATGGCGAGTGAGCTGCGCCAGAATGAAAAGCCCGGCACTTTCGAGCAAATACATAAGGCACTGATTACCGGCCTGCTCGGCAATCTGGGCTTTAAGCAGCCCGAAAACGATGAATACCTCGGCGCACGCGGGATCAAATTTAACGTTTTCCCCGGCTCGAATCTGAAAAAATCGCGCCCCAAATGGATCGTCGCCGCCGAGCTGGTCGAAACCAGTAAGCTCTACGCGCGCTGCGTCGCCGCGATTGAGCCAGAATGGGTCGAAAAGCTCGCGCCTCATCTGATCAAGAAGCAATATTTCGATCCGCATTGGAGTAAAGACAACGCCCAAGTCAGCGCATCGGAACGTATTACGCTGTACGGCTTACCGATTGTGGCGCGCAGAAAGGTACACTACGGGAGTATCAACGTCGCCGAATCACGTGAGATTTTCATTCTCGAAGCTTTGGTGCGTTTCAATTACAACAGCAAAGCCAAATTCTTCGATCACAACTTTGCCTTGCTACTCGACGTGGAAGAGCTCGAACACAAAGCCCGCCGCCAAGATGTATTAGTCGATGAAAACGCTTTGTTCACCTTTTTCGACGCCAAAATCCCCGCCGACATTGTCAACGGCGCGGGTTTTGAAGCGTGGCGCAAACAGGCCGAAAAACTCAATCCTACGCTGCTGTATCTGAGTAAAGAAGACCTGATGCAGCACAGCGCTGCGGCGGTCACCGAGGAGCAATATCCAGAGTTTTTCCGCCTGCAAGACGCCAAGTTACCACTGGGGTATCGCTTTGAGCCCGGCCATTTGCTTGATGGTGTAACGATTACCCTCCCCCTGCATTTACTGAATCGCGTTAATCACGCAACGTTTGACTGGCTGGTGCCGGGCCTGATCCGCGAGAAAATCACGCTGCTGATTAAATCACTGCCCAAGCCGATTCGCCGCCTGTGCGTCCCCGTGCCTGACTTTGCCACCAAGATGATGGTCGCACTGGAAAACGCCGACCGCGAAGCCCCGCTGCTGCCACAACTGGCGCAGGCGGCCACGCGGGGCTGCGGCCAGCCGGTGAACGCGGATGATTTCAACGGTAACGATTTGCCCACTCACTTGCAAATGAACTTCCGCATCGTCGACGATGCCGGCCAAGAGCTGGCGCAAGGCCGCGATCTGATTGCGATTCGCGCACAATTGGGCGAGGCGGCGCAGCTCACCTTCCGCGATACGGCGGACGAGAGCACTGGCATCGAAAAATCGGGCATTACGAAATGGGACTTTGGCGATCTGCCGGCCAAGATCAATTTCAAACGCCACGGCAAAGCAATGACGGGCTACCCTGGCCTTGTGCCGGATGAAGATGAAGCAGGCAAAGAATGCGTAGCGATTCGGCTGTTTGACACCGAACATGCGGCCAATGAAGCTCACCGCGCTGGTGTCGTGCGGCTGCTGCAGTTCGAACTCAAAGAGCATCTAAAGCAATTGCCCAAAGCCTTGCCAAACTTTAACCAGCTCGCCATCCATTACCGTAGCCTTGGCAATAGCGACGAGCTGATGGCGGACGTCATCGCCTGCATCTGTAATCGCGCCTTTCTGGGCGACGACGAAGCGCCGCGCAAGAAGAAAGATTTCGACGAGCAGAAAAGCCGCGCCCGCGTTCGCCTACCATCGGTACGCGATGCCGTGCTTCGCACGCTGAACGACATCGCGCCGGACTACGTCGCGCTCAATGGCTTGCTCGCCAAAGGCGGCAATATCCAGAACGAGCTAAAAACCCAACTCGGCAGCCTGATCTACAAGGGCTTTCTCACCGCCACGCCATGGGAGCAGCTACCGCGCGTTCCCGTTTACATCAAAGCGATGAAAGTCCGCCTCGAAAAACGCGTGCAAAACCCAAGCCGAGACGGCCAGCGCGGCGCGGAAGTGTCTGAGTTAATGCAGAGGTATATCGCTGAAATCGAGAAGTGGCAACGCGAAGGTCGAGATACTGCCACCCTATTGCCGTTCCGTTGGATGATTGAGGAATTACGGATTGGGCTGTTTGCGCAAGAATTACGCACGCCGTATCCGGTGTCGGTGAAGCGGCTAGATAAGATTTGGGCGGAGATTACGAAGCGGTGATGGTTGATCAATGTTGATGTGTAGGGTGGGTTTGCTGAAGGCGTAACCCACCGTTCACGTGGTAAACTGAATGAAATTGAAAGAACTTATCCACACCTCACTGACGCTGGCTCCATATCCGCCGAACAATGTAGGCATAAGGTTTTAGATATGACTGAAAATACGAATACCGTTCCAGAAATCAATAAAACAGCGTTTAGTTGCCCTCATTGCAATGCGTTCACGACACAGCATTGGAGCCATTTGTATTCAAACTCATACCCGAATGACTCCAGAACCCCGAACATTCCAAACCCAAGTTTGAAAGAAAAATTTCATTCTGACCCTGAGATTAATCAGAAAGTTAAAGAGGAGCTCATTGAGTGGATAGATAAAATGTCATTGGGCAAACCGTTCACCGAAATTGAGCAAAATTCTTGCTACTCAAGAAGACGGCTAATGAATTTGAATATTTCTGAGTGTTATAACTGCAAAGAAATATCTATTTGGGTTCACGATCAATTAATTTGGCCAAGCTCAAAAATTGAAGTAAAGCCAAACCAAGATCTACCATCTCACATAAAGCGCCTTTTCGACGAAGCACGAGAAATAGTTTTATCTTCCCCCAAGGGAGCTGCTGCTCTGTTACGCCTCAGTATTCAGCATCTCTGCAAAGAGTTAGGTGAAAGTGGAAAAAATATCGATGATGACATTGCGAGCCTCGTCGCAAAAGGCTTGAACCCGCTAGTTCAGAAAGCTCTTGATATTGTAAGAGTCATTGGCAACGAGGCAGTTCACCCAGGAGAAATTAATCTCGATGATGATAGCGATACGGCACTTCAATTATTCGGTTTGATTAATCTAATTGCTGATCAAATGATCACTCAACCCAAGCAAGTTGAGGCTCTATATAAAAAATTGCCAGAAAAAAAGCTAAATGGAATCGAACAAAGAAATAAAAAAGCACTTGAGAACTCGTAGCGCCGCGGCTTGAGCTGAATGAAATAAAGCCCAACGTTTACCGCGACCACCGAAACCGCCAACCAAGGCGGTTTTTATTTACCTGCAGCAATAAATCCACCACGGATTGGCGGCTATGCGCCGCGGCACTTACTTTCTTTGCTTCGCCTAAAGAAAGTAAGCAAAGAAAGGCGACCCCACATCTGCGTCGGCTACGCCGATGCCCTCGCTGCGGACAATCGGCAAGGCGGCGGGCTTTAACAAAACAGAGCCCGCCGATACCCCGCCCCGCCCGTTCCTCGCTCGGCGCAGCTGTAGGGGAATCCGCGCAAACCAACCATTGCTGTATATACATGCCAATGTGTTGCTCTGTATATCAATCTAGATTTCACTTTGGTGAAGATACCCCTGCATTGTTTAGAACGGAGTGCCCGTGGAGCCGCGCCGTTTGAATATGACTTGGCGAGGATTTTAAGCCGCAACCTGTTTGCGACCGAAGGAAGTCCAGACGGAAACTGCGCGACGCTGGCCGGCGAGGACTAAAGCATCGATGACTTGCTGTTTAACCTCAGTCAAACCTGCAGGCATAAAAAAAACACCTAGCTTTTAAGCTAGGTGTTTTGTATTGGTGGGCCCACACGGACTTGAACCGTGGACCAAAGGATTATGAGTCTCATGCAACAACCCCGCTACACCCTGCTATATGCTGTATTTACACAATATAATATAAGGAAAGGGGCTTTATATATGCTATATCCACCATTACGGTTGACACATTGTTGACACTCTAATTGATGGATACCACTTAATTTAATTAAGCCGAAAACGGCTGGGGTCGCTTCGTTTGAGCCAATAAATTAACCGTTTTAAGAATCTGGTCAGAGCAGCTAGACCATACGCTTACTAAGTTAAAATCAAGAAAATTAGCACCATCCCAACGTAAAGCTGCACCCACCACATCTAGTGGCCGAACCCTTGAAATCCGATCCATGTTAGTCTCGATGTACTCGACGTGTCTCTGCAAATCCGCCCTGAACTGAGGAGTTAGAGTAGGATCTTGCAAACTCTCTCGCAGGCCACTTACAACCATCGATATAAACACAGCATCGCCTTCACGCTCACGCCAAGCAGATTTATTAATGAAATTGAATTTCAGCGTGTCAAATGTTGCAACAATAAATGTTGCACAAGTTAATCCTGCACCAGTTTTTGAATCTGCCCAATTACCCCCCATATCAAATGGAGTTCTATCACAGAAAAAACTGTAAGGAATATCTTCTAATTTATATGGTATCTGATTAAATAACTTATCAATCTTAGCTTTTTTCTTTAGCCAAGAGGACAAAAGCAATAAATTAGGTCGATTTAACTTCACATTGGCAAAATAGCCACTACGAGGTGCAATTTCAACTCGAAAATCATAATGCCAAGCCATATGCAAATAAAGAACAACGCTATCTACACGAAGCAAAAAACCCGCGTGCTGCCCTTTACTATTAACATGTATAGCAATGCCGCCTAAAGGCACATAGTCATCACTTTGTCCACGAATGGGGTAAAGCATTCTCACCCCCTTAATTCAAGCAAACCACCAAAACATTCCTTTTGCAAACTTAAACTTGGAACTTTCCTCACAGATTGGTTCAAGAGTTTGTCCCAATTTGGTATGTAATCTTTATAGTCGGATGCACTTCGATATACGGCGGCTTCAAAATAAGAATCAACATTCATTGCATCTAACATGGCAAGCAAACTTGCAACTCTATCCAGTCGCCCGTCTTCAATTAAAGGCTCAGTCACTTCGAATATTGCATCAAACCCTCTTGAATACTCTGCATCATTTTGGACATTTATTTGACGCAAACAACTTAATGAACGATAAAAACCAAGAACATCACTTGACACATCTTCTTGGTCTTTTCGCCGAACAACATTAGTTGACGCGATAGAGCGTGCAAAATTAACCGAGTTACTTAAAGTGCCATGACTTGATAAGGAAAAAGCTACTCCAGCTAAAATAGTAGTAACACTTTTCAAGGCATCAAAAACAGCAGACTCTCCCCCCGACACATTCGAAGATAAATTTATCGACTGAGTTGTGGCACTAGAAGTAATTCTTGGTGATATCGTTGAATATCTAATAGAAGTTGAGGACATAATTAAAAACCACCACGTATACATTCATCCAACTGCTCAAAAATGCAATCAATTAGCCGCAAAGGGTTATGGATCGGATTTTTATTCATAGCATCAGAATTTATATCCCACTCGACCTGAGCAACTAGCTCATTAACAATTGATGCGGGGCCTGAAGTATCAAATGCAATATTCTGAATTTGCCCGATAGCACATCTAAGAATTCTATTAATTTGCCCAGAATCATCAGCCCAAATTGGCTTATTTATTTGAAAATTAAAATCCTGACTACCATCAGGAATTTCATAATTAATCAAAGTAGATAATGCTTTTGAAGCAGCACAGTTATCGGCTTCTTTTCTTGAAAATACAATTCCAACCGCGTAACGCAATGCACCACTTGAGAGTTCATCATTTATACATTGCAGCATCGCTCTGAGGTCTGCAATCGATTGATCATAACTTCCGATAGATAGCAAGCCTTCAACAGAAGGTGAGCTTGGCTGTATTGCAATGTCGATACGAGTGGGCAACGCAAACTGTACTGCTACATTTTTACTTCCATCAGCCGATGGTCCAAAAGCCATATGCACAGGCGCAGCAGGTGGATGCAACACACTGGGATTTTGTTGTTTTGTCAGTTTTTTCCATAAACCATCAGGCGATAGGCTAGCATTTTCCAGATGGAAAAAGGTAAAACGTAAGCCCTCAACATTCCAACCCGACAAGTCATAACGTGACATTTAATTTCCCAACCCTTACGAGATAATAACTTACAACAAAAAACACTGAACTAACTACATCGTCAACGAATTGTAGACCAAAATCCCTTAGACAGTCATCGCTTTATTCCCTATACAAATAGTAAGACCAACAAAACCAGAAGTTACAACCTTAAAATTAGTAAGGATATCGTCATGAATTAGACCAAAAAATTGTTTTGCCTTTATCTGATTTTATATAGATCGTAAAGTTTCAGGCCAAATAAAATACGGCCCAAATTTAGGACTAAACTTAGCCTCACCGCCCGCAGCCTTGCCCTGTGCGGTTAGTTTTGGCTTGCCCTCAACAATCTCTACAAAACCCTTCTCAACCAATTTATCAATCAACTCTTGAGTATTTTTGAGCCCTAGCTTGGCGGCTAGCTTGGAGCTGGTTAGTTTTGCTACCTCTTCCACTGCTTCCGAGATGGGCGCAACCTCAACAGCTGGCGGTGCGGCCATCGCTGCTTTTTGCTCTTCAACTTGAGCTGTATTTGCAAGCTCATTGATCCCAAACTTTGCTTTGTAGTCGGGTTTTATAGAGCGATGGTGTCGGGTGAATATCTCAGCAATTTCCATCACCGTTTCGCCGCTGACGATCTTGGCCAAGCTACCAAACATACGACCAAAGCTTGCATCATCTGCATTGGTCTTAGTTACCCATTCCAAAACCTGCTCAGCCTTGATGACGTTTTTGGTATCAAAATTTTTTGGGCGCGTAATGCGTTGCTTGTTGCTAACCATCACCACACTGGTAAATGATGGCATCAGCGTTACGCCAAGGCGTGTAGGCAGCGGCAGAGTCTTGCTTAGGGCCTTTAGCACTTCAATGTGCTTTTCGTTCTGGGCTAATGGGCTGGGAATACCGATGGGCTTCTTGTTGTACCAAGCGGTGAACTCGCCCTGCTCGTTGATTTGCAAGTCAGCGCTGAAGTTCTTGGTTTCGATCACAAATACATCCAGCAAACGGTTGATCAGTAAATGATCAATCTGCGCCACTCGTCCATTGTGCTCGATCCGTAAGTCATGAATCACCGCCCAGTTTTTTGAATCCTTCAGATAGAAGTTGATTTCATATTCACTGTTTTGCTCGCCCTGAACCCCTTGCTTGAGAGCATGGATTTCTTTGGTGATTAGCTCCCGCTGTTTGGCGCTCAAATTCGGTAATGTCAGCAGCTCGTGCAGCTCATCAAGCTGCACTTGTTTGGAGTCTGGATTCTTTATGATCATTTTTTTCTTCAAAACCAAAATTAAATATCTACAAACAAACTTCTGAACCCTAACTACCTGACAAGCTCTACTAGGCAATCAAACAGACAAATCTTTCACGGTGCATTTCCAGATTTTCTGCAAAAGAACTAAACAATCCCACTTCTGGCACAAATGATGTCAAAAACTATATGCACTAGCCCTTCAGTCCGCTTCAAAAGTTGCACATGTGCAACTTACGCAAACGATTAGATTTTCCAATCAGCTAATATTTAGCTCAAGTCATGCAAATGATGTCAAAAACCGTATCCTGCGCTAGCTATATACACTTCAAAAAAGTTGCACATGTGTAACTCGTCTCGACCTCCACCCTCCATAATGAGTGATGATCCATAACACTTATGATGCAAATGATGTCAAAAACTATATCCTGCGCTAGCTCTGAACTACCGTAAAAAGTTGCACATGTGCAACTCCTGCAAGTCAGCAAAGCAGCTTGATTTACTAATATTTAGTAAATCTCGCTCAAATGATCTCAAAAACCGTATCCTGCGCTCAGCTCTCAACCACTTCAAAAAGTTGCACATGTGCAACTTTCTTTTCAAGACAGAACATACCACTCCGTAATATTTACCATGGCCAGCACAAATGATCTCAAAAACCATATCCTGCGCTAGCTCAGAACTGCCCTAGAAAGTTGCACATGTGCAACTCCAACATGGTCAGCAAAGCAGCTTGATCTACCAATCTTTGGCAAATCTCGCTCAAATGATTTCAAAAACCGTATCCTGCGCTAGCCTAGAACTACCCTAAAAAGTTGCACATGTGCAACTTTAACCCTTGCCAGTAACGTCCCTGCTGGGCCGTACAGGCTGTCGGCCTACCTGCTGGTCGGCTCGCCAAAATTCGTTTTGAAATTCTTCAAAAATCAAACCGTTTCCAGATACAGGTACTTTTGAAACCCGGTAAAAACCTTGTTGATTTCGGCGGGCTTGCCAAGATCAGCTGCAGCATCAGCTAGTGAGTCGTGATATTTCAGCTTGAGCAAAGGCGTGAGTTTGGTTTGATCCAGCTCTTCCACGCCCAGATTCACGTAATGCGACAGCACAAAATCCAAAAACACCTGCTGCTTGCTATTGAAGTTGGTACTGATCAACGCCATCGCCTTGGCTGCACGTTCTTCTCGCGTCAACGGGCTCATTGCATAGGCCACATGGGCTAGCACGTCGAATAGATCACTATTCTCGGCATCTATGATTTTCTGCATTTCCTGCAGTTGGTCTTTGCCAAAGCCTTTTTCTGCCAAGCCCTCCAGTAGCTTTTTGCGCGTATCGGGCGACATCCACAAAGTACGCAGCTCTTCTTCGTTTTTGAAAAAGTCTGGCAATTGGCCAAATAACATTTCCATGAATTCCTGAGCGGCCATTGGTGTGCCGTCTGGATGCCAAAAGCTAGTGCAGGTCATGTGTTGAATGGCTCGCACTTTGCCATCGGCCAGCTTCACTTTGGCTTTGGGCTTTTTCTTGCAAATGCATGGCTCTTGCCCGCACTGCTTGCAAATTTCTGGCGGGCATACACATGGCTGCTGGCCACAGATCTTGCACGGCTTTGGTGGCGTTTTCTCGCATTTGCAGGGGTATAGGCCACACGTTGGGCAGGTTGCCGGGTCAACTGGCTCGCCATCCCAATCCGGGTCGCTAAACAGGTGGTGCGCCTTCACAAAATCATAAATCGTGAAGTAGTCTTTACCATCGTAAAGCCGCGTACCGCGCCCGATGATCTGCTTAAACTCGATCATCGAAGTCACTGGCCGCATTAGCACCACATTACGCACGTTTCGCGCATCAACGCCTGTAGAGAGCTTTTGTGAGGTCGTCAAAATCGTCGGAATCGACTTTTCGTTATCCTGAAAATCGCGCAAATGCTGCTCGCCCAAAGCACCATCATTGGCGGTAACACGGTGGCAGTAATTCGGGTTGCTGCTGGTTTTGATCTGGTTAATCAAATCGCGCACGGCGAGCGCATGAATCTGGTTGGCGCAAAACACCAGCGTTTTTTCGTTCTGGTTAATTTGCGACATAAACAGCTTCACCCGATGCTGCTCACGCTCTTTGATTTCGATAATCTTGTTGAAGTCTTTTTCTTCGTAGCGTTTGCCCTTCTCGACTTCGCCCTCGATCACCGCATCATCCGGGGTGTAAACGTATTCATCCAGCGTGGTCGAAATTTGCTTCACGCGGAATGGCGTCAAAAAGCCATCGTTGATGCCGTCTTTCAGCGAATAGCTATACACAGGCTCGCCAAAATAGGCGTAGGTATCGACGTTATCTTTGCGCTTTGGTGTGGCCGTCAAACCCAACTGCACGGCGGGCGAGAAGTATTCCAAGATACCGCGCCAGTTGCCTTCGTCTTTCGCGCCACCACGGTGGCACTCGTCAATGATGATGAAATCGAAAAAGTCGGCGGGGTATTCGCCAAAATACGGCAAAGGCTGGCCATCCTTGCCCTTGCCGCTCATAAAGGTCTGAAAGATGGTGAAAAAGATGCTGCCGTTTTTCGGTACTTTGCCTTTTTTCTTGATGTCGTCTGGCTCGATCCGCACCAGTGCATCTTCGGGGAAGGCCGAAAACGAGTTATAGGCTTGGTCGGCCAATACATTGCGGTCAGCCAAAAACAGAATACGCGGGCGGCGTTGTGGCTCGTTGCTAGTTTTCCAATCGGTTAGATTCCAGCGCGATTGAAACAGCTTCCACGCCAATTGAAAGCCGACAAAGGTTTTGCCTGTACCCGTTGCCAGCGTCAGCAGAATGCGGCTGCGCTGCTCGGCCACCGCAGCTAATACGCGCTCAACGGCAATATCTTGATAGTAGCGGCCTTGGAAATAACCGCCTCGGTCTTCAAACGGAATCGCAGCAAAACGATCACGCCAAGCATTTTGCGTCGCAAAGGTCAGATTCCACAACTCATCCGGGCTTGGAAAGCCAACCCGCTCGCCTTCCGTACCCTGCTCCATATCAATCGCATACACGCCCTGCCCATTGCTGGCATAGGTGAAGCGAATCGACAGCTTGCCCGCATAATCCTTGGCCTGCCCTACGCCTTCGCTCAGCGGCTTATCCCAAGCCTTGGCCTCTACAACGGCCAGCTTAGTATTGCGGTAGATCAGCAGATAATCGGCGCTCAATGCCTTGCCGCGTTTGCCATGCCCTTCCAACCGCCCCAGCGTAATCGGGTATTCCCGGCGAATACGGCTTTCATCGACCACGCCCCAGCCAGCGGCTACCAGCATAGGGTCAATATGGTCTGAGCGGGTTTCGGCTTCGTTCATGGAACATTCCTGTTATTTTTTCACGGCACACAGCAATCAGTTTTACACGGACTGACAAGGCTTCATCACTCGCCGCAGTAAGGTCAAACCTTGCAAAAATCGGCGTCAATCAAAACCCAATCAAGAAAAAATCGCACTACCAATCAGCCATAAACCTTTGATTTCCATCGGTCTACTGCTTAACAAACCATCTACACACCTGCAACAATCAAAACACGATCAAGAAACTCAAGCCTTAGCCAACTGTTTCCATTTTGGAAACGGTTGCTTCGTTGCTCCAGCTCGCCGCTGGCAAAGATGTTCTTCAGGTGTTTGGAAATCGCCGCTTTCTGTACGCCAAACACATTCGCCATCTGCTCTTGCGACAGCCATACCGTCTCTTGCGCTACGCGCACTTCGACTGTGCCGTTATCGGCCCGATAGATCGTAATCTCGCCCATGACATACCCTTTGCAGTATTGCCATATAGAACATTATCAACAATGGCTACAAGTATATACCCCATCACAATTCACCACTAAATGCTTGCTGCAGCAAGGCTTTTTTCAGCTCGTCGAGCGCGGCGAGTTTTTGCTGGTAGATGCTGATTAACTGATCATTTTGTTGCGATACACTCTGAATCAATTCAACAATCTCGGCTTGCTTCGCAACAGGGGGGATTGCACCCAACTGCAATGCACGAATATCTTTCATATTCACATGCTGCACCGTCGCACCACGCGAATGCGCTAACAATTTGGTTTGCATTAAGGGCTGAAGCAGAAAATAAGCCAAAAAATGAGAATTAAGAAATTCAGACTTAGGGCGAATTAAAACAGTTCGCTGCCCCAGACAAAGCGGTTGGTTTTCTGGGATTACGGCTACATTACCAGCGGGAGCCTCACGCGCTAATATCAAATCCCCTGCTGCCGGAATTGCTCTGCGAGTCCATTCAACGTATGTTTCCTGCGATACGCGATAAACACCATCGAGCAGCAATTTTCCCTTACCGATGTTAGGGGTGCGAATTGATGGAATGCCTTCGTCCTGAGTGGGAGCTGTTTTATGCTCACAATCAACAATTAGCTCGCACAACTCAGACAGGGGCGTCCCTAAATCTCGCCAGTTCTGATCTTTATTTGAAAAAATATACTGCAAATGGCTTTCAAATAATGCGCGGGCGTTTTGTAGGTTTTTTTCGGCATTGGCTTTCGCCGTGGCAATCCCTTCAAACGCCTCATCCAGAATGGCAACAATGCGCTGCTGCTCTTTTGTATCTGTTGTGAATAGCACACGTTCATCATGAACAAAGTTACGATTTAAGGTTGGTACACCTGTACCAGTCGCAAACCGTTTTAAATCAAAATTATTTAGGAAATGAAATATAAACTTCGGATCATTTCCATGAAAATCCTTAACATAAAGAACGGTATTTAATGGCCAATAATCTTTATCAATAAAAAAAACTTTACCAATACTGCCGCTTCGACCTGTAATTACTCCGGGGCTTTTAACTGCTGACTTATGATGAGAGTCAATTACCCCACTTGAGCTAACCAAGGGAAAAGTGCCGGCAATTCGATTTTGAGTAGGCAAATCGAATCCCCGTTGCAATGTTGCAACTTCCCCAAACCTTTTGTACGACCACCCCGCCTTCATACCCCATCCCCCAAACGCTGGCGCGCCAGCTCGATGGATTGATGCAACTTCGCTTCAAGGATTTCTTTGGCGGGCAATAGCGTCAAATAGTCGGCGACGCGAATATTACTTTGATCGAGCTGCAATAGTTCAATATGCTCATTGTTTTTGCCCGCACACAAAATCAGCCCAATCGGGCTATTTTCATTGGGTAGTTGCTCGTATTTTTCCAGATAGCGCAAATACAGCTCCATTTGACCTTTGTACGCGGCTTCAAATTCGCCAATTTTTAGTTCAATCGCCACCAAACATTGCAAACGGCGATGGTAAAACAGTAGGTCGATATAATAATCGCGCTGGTCGATGGTGATGCGTTTTTGCCGAGCCATAAAAGCAAAGTCGCTGCCCATTTCGACGATAAAACGCTGCAATTCGGCCACAATGGCCGATTCAAGGTCTTTTTCACTGTAGGTGTCGGCTAGACCCAGAAAATCCAGCACATAGGGATCACGAAACGCCAAATCAGCCGACATCTGCCCTTCTTCACGCAAAGCCTGCAAATCCTGCTGGATGGTGGTGGCGGGCTGTTTGGAAATGGCGGTGCGCTCAAACAGCATGGATTTAATGCGCTCTTGTAGCTGGCGCACGCTCCAGCGTTCGAGTCGGCAAATTTCAATATAAAACTCGCGTTTCAGTGCGTCGTCGATGGCCAGCAACAGGCGCAAGTGTGACCAGCTCAATTCTGCACACACTGTGTTCACAATTGCCGAGTCGGGAAAAACGCTGGCCAATTGCACGCAAAGCCAAAGCTGGCGCTCGCTCCAGCCTTTGCCATATTCACTACTCAGTTGCCGCGACATACTGGCAATCAGCTGTTTGCCATACTGCCCACGCTCGCCTTTTAAGACTTCTTGCTGTAAACGCTGGCCGATATGCCAATACAGCAAACTCAGTTCGGCATTCACCACGGCGGCGGCGCGTTGGCGAGATCGCTCGATCAGAACACGCAGATCGAGCAAGATCGGTGAGTGCTGGGTAGGCAATGTCATAGTAAGCCTCGAATGGTCGCCAACACTTCAGCGCTTTCCACGTCCAGCGCGGCGATTTCATCCATGATGTCTTGCGGGCTACGGTGAATCACCTCTTCACCGCCATTCGGATTTTTAACCGACAAATCGTAAGTCGCAATATCGAGGTCGGCGACATCCACGCTCCAGCTTTTGGCAGAATCGGCGCTAGTGGCTTGCAGCGTAATAAATTCGGCCAGATCGTCGTCATTGAGCGGGTTGGTTTTACCCATATTGCGGCCGGGATCAAGCTGGTAATACCAGACTTTGCGCGTGGGCGAGCCTTTTTCAAAAAACAGCACCACGGTTTTAACGCCAGCGCCTTGGAATGTGCCGCCGGGGCAATCGAGTACGGCGTACAGATTGCAGCTTTCCAGCAGCAGCTTGCGCAAGCTGACCGAGGCATTATCGGTGTTCGATAGGAAGGTGTTTTTGATTACCACCGCAGCCCGGCCACCTGCTTTGAGCATTTTGATGAAATGCTGCATAAACAGGAATGCGGTTTCTCCGGTGCGGATCGGGAAGTTTTGCTGCACTTCCTTACGCTCTTTACCGCCAAACGGCGGGTTGGCCAGAATGACATCCATACGGTCTTTGTCTTGGATGTCTGCAAGGTTTTCGGCCAGCGTGTTGGTGTGCTGAATATTGGGCGCTTCGATGCCGTGCAGGATCATATTCATGATCGCAATCACGTAGGCCAGCGATTTTTTCTCTTTGCCGTAGAAAGTGCGCTCTTGCAGCGTTTTTAAGTCGTCCGTAGTGCGATTGGGCGTTTGATTAAGGTAATCAAAGGCTTCGCACAAAAAGCCCGCAGAACCGCATGCGCCGTCATAAATACGCTCGCCGATTTTGGGCTTGGTCACGGCAATCATGGCGCGAATCAGCGGGCGTGGCGTGTAGTATTCGCCGCCGTTGCGCCCAGCGTTGCCCATGTTCTTGATTTTGGCTTCGTACAGGTGCGATAGCTCGTGCTTTTCCACCTGCGAGCCGAATTTCAGTTCGTCGATATGGTCGATCACATCGCGCAGCGTGTAGCCGCTTTGAATCTTGTTTTTAATCTCGCCGAAAATTTCGCCGATTTTGTATTCAATGGTATTCGGGCCTGCTGCCTTTTGCTTGAAGCCCTGTAGATAGGGAAACAGGCGAATATCAACAAACTGGCGCAAATCGTCGCCTGTCATCGCGGCGTTGTGGTCGATCTGGCCTTGCTCATCTTTCGGCGCGGCCCAATAGCCCCAGCGGAATGGCTCGGCGAGAATGTAAGTGTACTCACGGCCTTCCAGCTCGGCTTCCATAGCCTTGCCCTCTTCCAGCGCGTCCAGATACTTCAGAAACAGCAGCCAAGAGGTTTGCTCGGTGTAGTCCAGCTCGGTGGTGCAGCCAGATTCCTTGTGCAAGATGTCGTCGATATTTTTAAAAGCTTGTTCAAACATGGGATGGATCACTTTAACTTGATGGCGAATGCTCTGCACCGGATTGAAGGGCAAAGCAGCCTAAAGGCGTAATTTACCGACTTGAGCGGCATAGAACAAACAAAACGGCGTGATTTTGACGAATAAAGTCAGATAAAGCCTGACTGATGCGGCTGGATAGTCGATTGCAGGCAACAACGGGCGCAAAAGGCAGATCAGCCACTACTCACCTTGCCGAACCGGGTTTGAGTTTTGTGATGGCAGACAGACAATTTTTAGGTGCTATTTTTTAGGAAAAAATTTTGCGTTGCCAAGTGATGTGCCTAGCAAAATCAAGCATTAGCGCCCAATTTGTACCTACAAATACCGGCAACTGCCTATCCTGCGTGTGCTCAATTTTAAGCTTGTTTTTACCTCAAAACTAAGCTTTTCTAGTCAGAATTCGCTAAGAAATCGCAAAAATCACAAAGGAAGCAGGAATGAAGCACTAAAGAAACACAAAGAAAGCATCTAGGAAGCAAAAAAGATGCAGAAAGGCAGCAAAATACGGGATTTTGCAGGCTTTTACAGATCAAAATCAGGCAACCACGGGCTGTTTTGCAAAAGAAGGTCTGCTTCCAATAGCTCACGTGCCAGGCTGATGCTTGAATATCGCTTTCGATCTGAAGCATTGGAATCAACAACAATCTCGATGCCAAAAGAGCCCAGCCCGTAGCCAATGTTTAACAAGAAAAGCCACGTTTCCAAAGAGTCAGGCCTCTGCATGGGTGCAAGCAGTTTATTCGCCACGGCAGCGCCCCCACAAAAGTTAGAAAAATACGGTTTGATTTGCAAATCACACGCACTGATGCCACAACAAATGCTGCTTGTATTGTAGGCTAGGCATTCCATTATTTTTGCTTCAAAACCAGATCCAGCGCGTATTTACGTGCGCCCTGATTAAGAAAGATTATAAAAGATTAAGGCGTTTTTCTGAAAACACGGAAAGCTAGTATTGGCGAGGCTTGCAGGCAGGTTTTGATGCATAAAAATCTGTGTGCTACATCGGGTTTTTATGTGTGCTACATCGGTATTGCCTGTGTGCTACAACGGTAGCTCATGTGTGCTGCATCGGTATTTTCTGTGTGCTACATCGGCAAGATCTGTGTGCTACATCGGTATGAATTTAGCCATTTTTTTCCTAATTGCAGGCAAACCTTTGCCGTGCCGCAAAGTAAGCACTTAGATGGTAGAGCAGGCTGGTGACAAAAACTAAAGCGTGGCGATGTTCGCGTTGAACTTATGCTTTAGAAACTTGGCTTGGGATGTCGAGGGAGTACGCGTAACGTGAACGATATTTTGTTTGAATTCAGCATTAAAAATTTGCTGATGCTGCTCAGAGGCCTTAGCTATCAACGCAAACGCTTTTCGAAGATCGCGCTTAAAGCCGTAGAGATCAGCATTTTCACTGCCGCAAAGTGCATGCAATGTTTCAATCGAATAGGCAAATGGCTTAGCGTGGCTTGAATAAAATCCATGCAGCCAAAGGGCAAGCGGAAATCCCGCTAGCTGCTGCCTAACCTGCCAATCTAGCGCGGTCCATTGGTCTTTCTCAAATAAACCGCGCAGCTTCGGGTTTAGCCGAATCAGATATTGCCGTGTAGCCTGATCCCGATAAACAGAGTCGATCAAGCTGCCTTCATAGCTTAAATTGCCAATTTGAATATTTAGCGCGGTTGCATTTAGACGGCTTAGCCGGGCATTTAGAATTTTTCGGTTTTGCCCTGAGTCAAAGAGGCTAACCAGTCTCAATAATTGGTAGGCCGTTACCCTACATTCATCACCCAGCATTTGCATCCTAGAAGCATGCAAAACGGCCTCCCAAATGCTCAAATCAAATTGATCTAGGGTAGGCCCAGAATAAAGGATATTTAAACCTGCGGCGGCGTATATCGGCTTTCGCTCCAAATATTGAGCAGCGCCTTTTCGTCGAACACCAAATAGCGCAGAACGAAGCAAGCCATTGGGTACACCACGCGCCGTTTCAGGCCACAATGGAAGCTGCACAGACTCGTTGCAAGTCTGATCAACTACTGCAACTGCAGCCTTTTTAGGCTTTAGTAGCGCCCTTTGATGTGCCTCTTTAACTTTGGTTAGCACTGAATTTTCGTACAGAGAATCATCCATATACAGGGATGCTCGTTGCACAAATAAGAAACCGCTGATAAATCAAAGCTTAAACTCTCGCTCAAGCAATTGTTTATTCAGTAAGGCTATGTTCACAAAGCTATATTTTCCAATTTTAACGATCGGCCAATATCCCTTGTCAATTTGCGCGTTTAACACCCCCTCTGGCAGGCCAATCAGCTCAGAAAATCGCTGGCGCGTCATTAGTGGCGCTAAGCCAGCGACAGAGGTAGAAAGCTGTGCAAAATCACCATGATCATTCATAATCTCATCCATTAAGGAATACGCACTAAAGCGCCAATAGTACAGCTACACGCATCAATGCGTAGAATAAACGCACTAAATTTAAGTGTCAAGGCCAGCTATGAATAAAATTACAGATCGACTGCAAGCAGTCATTACTGAAAAAACAGAAGAGCGTCGTCGATGGAAATCGCTCGAAGAACTTAGCGGGATCACAGCAATGAGCTGGCAAAACTTTTGGCGTGGCAAACAACGGCCAACAGCTGAAATGCTCGAAGCAGTCTGTCAAGAATGGCCAGAATATGCGTTTTGGATCACAACGGGCATTACCGATCCTTTGCGTGGCCACATCGCACCACAGTCATTTGAACCGTGCTTTCCAGTTGTTAGAGGGAAGCCGCTTACATTCGCAAATCAGGAATGGAAGTACAAGCTTGCATTAATGCAAACAGAAACTGCAGCAGAAGGCAGCATGGCTGATAAGCGCCTTAAAAGAGAGCAGCTTGGAAGAGAATTGGCCAACGAAGCGAATGTTCCTGCCCTATTTTTATCTTATGAAGATTTAATCGACCTTTACGGCGAGAAAGGCAGCTATCAGTACGTCGAACTCGTATTTGATGAAGAGCTTAATAATATCGAAGAGATGCGGCGGCATGAAGAACTGGCGCTTTCAGAAAAACGGGCACGAACCGTACAGAATATTAAAATTTCTGCAGTCATAGACACACTCTACAAGCGTGGTGTCCATAAAATTCGAGGCTGGTTTTCGCGTGAAATTTAACTATGGCCATTAAAAAAGCTGATTCAGGCTGGCTCGTTGACATCCAACCCGGTGGGCGTGGATTCAAACGCTATCGCAAGAGCTTTGCCACCAAAGCTGAGGCATTGGCATGGGAAACATGGGTAAAAGGTCAGATTCAACAAGAACCAGACTGGCAACCCAAAAAGCGAGACACCCGCAAACTAACCGAATTGCTAGAACTGTGGTGGGTCAATCATGGCCAGCAGCTTCGTGCGGGTAAAAACACTCACTCTCGCCTATTGCTGCTGATTAACTCAATCGGCAACCCGGTAGCTGATCAATTTTCTGCTGATGATTTTGCAGCCTACCGCGCCAAGCGTCTGGCGGCAGGAATTTCGGCCAATGCCATCAACCGTGAACACGCCTACTTGCGGGCGATGTTTAATGAACTGAAGCGCCTCAATCACTGGAGCGGTGAAAATCCGCTATCGGAAATCCGTAGCTTCAAGATTGTCGAAAAAGAGCTGAGTTTTCTCACCAATGAGCAAATCAAGATTCTCTTTGCGGCACTAGAGGAAAGCAGCAACCCTGATGCACTGATCGTTAGCCAAATTTGCCTATCGACAGGCGCACGATGGAGCGAGGCAGAAGAGCTGCGCTCTACGCAGCTCAGGCAAGGTGCAATCGAATATGCCATGACAAAAAGCGGGCGCAATCGCACGATCCCGATTTCTACTGAATTAGAAGCGCAATTAAAAGCGATAGCCAAAGATGGACGGCATCGACTTTTTGCTAGTTGCTATTCAGCGTTTAGGGAAGCGGTAGATCGTTCAGGCTTGAAGCTACCAGACGGGCAACTTACGCACGTACTGCGCCACACCTTTGCCAGCCATTTCATGATGAATGGGGGCAATATTCTGACGCTGCAGCGTGTACTCGGCCATAGCGACTTGAAGATGACAATGCGCTACGCGCACTTGTCGCCAGAGCATTTGCAAGAGGTTAGAAATTTGAATCCGCTGGCGCGGTTGACACTTGGTTGACAGTAGGCAAGAAAAAAGGACTTAGCCGAAGCCAAGTCCTTGATTTTTGGTGGGCCCACACGGACTTGAACCGTGGACCAAAGGATTATGAGTCCTCTGCTCTAACCAACTGAGCTATGGGCCCGTAATCTGTGTCGAATCTGGCCTAAACCAGATTCGAGAGAGGCGCTATTTTACTGCTCACTGGCCGCATTTTCAATGAAAGATTTCAATCTTTCTGAACGCGTTGGGTGACGCAGCTTACGCAGAGCCTTGGCTTCAATCTGACGAATACGTTCGCGCGTTACGTCAAACTGTTTGCCCACTTCTTCCAAGGTATGATCGGTACTCATATCGATACCAAAACGCATACGCAGCACTTTGGCTTCGCGTGGCGTCAGTGTGTCGAGCACTTCCTTGGTGGCTTCACGCAGACCTGCATACACGGCGGCATCAGCTGGCGCCATATTGTTTTGGTCTTCGATAAAGTCGCCGAGGTGCGAGTCGTCGTCATCACCAATCGGTGTTTCCATCGAAATCGGTTCTTTGGCGATTTTCAAAATCTTGCGGATTTTGTCTTCCGGCATTTCCATGCGTTCAGCCAATTCTTCCGGCGTCGCTTCCAAACCAGTTTCTTGCAAGATTTGACGTTGGATACGGTTCATTTTATTGATCGTTTCGATCATATGCACCGGAATACGAATCGTGCGCGCTTGGTCGGCAATCGAGCGAGTAATCGCCTGACGGATCCACCATGTGGCATAAGTTGAGAACTTATAACCACGGCGATATTCAAATTTATCCACCGCTTTCATCAAGCCGATATTGCCTTCCTGAATCAAATCAAGGAATTGCAAACCACGATTGGTGTATTTTTTGGCAATCGAAATTACGAGACGCAAGTTGGCCTCGATCATTTCACGCTTCGCACGGCGCGCTTTGGCTTCACCGGTACTCATTTGACGTGAAATTTCTTTCAATTCTTTAATACTGATGCGCGAATCGTCTTGCAGCTCGTTCAACTTCTGCTGCTTTTCCATGATCGCGTGCTTGTAGCGGAACATCACGCCCGAATAAGCATGTTCGGCGGCGATTTCTTCCGGCACCCACGTCAAGTCGGTTTCACGACCAGGGAAATTCTTAATGAAGTAATCACGCGGCATACCCACACGGCGAGTACACAAGTCCATGATCTGGCGCTCTTGCGTACGAATGTCATCCACCATGCCACGCATCACGTCACACAGCGACTCCACCTGACGTGCAGAGAAGCGAATATTTTGGAACTCGGCGGCAATCGCTTGCTGATACTCAAGGTACTTCGCGCTTGAGCTACCTTCTTTATCCAGAGCAGCCAACATTTTGGCGTATAGATCACGGATATTTTCAAAGCATTCACGCGCTTGAGTTTTCAGCAACTCAAGATTGGCACTGGCTGCAGCTGCGCCGCCATCATCCTCTTCTTCCTCGTCGTCATCTGACTCTTCGAGGATCGCATCTGGATCAGGCAGATCAGGCTCTTGCTCTTCTTCCTCAACCGCATTCGGGTCGATGAAGCCATCGATCACGTCGTCGATGCGAATTTCGTCGTTTAAACCCTGATCAACCAGATCAATAATCTGGCCAATGGTCGTTGGGCACGCAGAAATGGCGGTGATCATGTGACGCAGGCCGTCTTCGATGCGCTTGGCGATTTCGATCTCGCCTTCGCGAGTCAATAACTCAACCGTACCCATTTCACGCATATACATGCGGACAGGGTCAGTCGTGCGACCGAACTCGGCATCAACGGATGACAGTGCGGCCTCAGCCTCTTCTGCCGCGTCTTCATCGGCTACCGCAGCGGGCGCGTCAGACATCAACAGATCTTCGGCATCCGGCGCTTCATCGTAGACCTGAATACCCATATTCGAGATCATGCTGATGATGCCTTCGATTTGCTCGGCATCCAACATGTCTTCTGGGAGGTGGTCGTTGATTTCAGCGTACGTGAGGTAGCCGCGCTCTTTACCGAGCACAATCAGCGTTTTGAACTTGGCCTTACGCGCCTCAGGATCCAGCTTTTCTGGCTCTGATTTGCCGCTCAATTCAGGGTTTTCTTTGTCGTATTTTTTATCTGCTGCCATGACTCTACTTGGTGTGTCTAGCAAAACCGAAAATTATACCAGAACTAGGGCACTCTTGTCCCGAAGCACTGATCCGTTTGGCAAAAAAATGCCGATATTCACTAAAAATTCACTTATTTACGCAATAACAAGGCCAAATATTCTTCACGCTCTTCATCGGTCAAACCACCGTTGGCATCGCGATATTCGAGCTGGCTCTTGCGATCCAGTGTAGAACTTCGATCCTGACTTTGCGCTGCTGTTTGCAAAGTATCTTGCAACTCGGCCTGCAATTCCTCGTCATCAAAACGATCAAACATCCCCTGCGACTCAGCCTGCACCTGCACCAAACGAGCATACAAAGGCTCATCGCGCCAATGCTCTAGCAAAGCCTGAGGCAAAATATCTGCCTGCGAGCGGACATATTGCAACACCGAGCGCACAGCACCAGCAAAGCCCTGTTGCGACCAATTCGTTTCCACTTCAGCGCAAGCCTGCAACAGGCTGGGCTTATACAAAATCAACTGCAACACCCGCAATAATGGATCTTGCCGTGGACGTGGCGGTAAGGGCACGCGCTGCGGTTCATCACTATTCCAGCGTTTTGACCGCCCACCTGAAAATGCACCGCTGCGCTTTGGCCGCCATTGCTTTTGCTGGAACTGCCGTTTTGGCGGCGAAAAATCTCCCGTTGCATAATCGCGCTCGACAGCGAAATCAGCGGAACTATCATTTGGGTATTGCTCAGCAGAGCTTGATTTATATTGCTTGGAATTAGATACCCCAGAAAGCAATAGACTCATCTCTTCCATCGTCAATTGGCACAACTCAGCCAATCGTTTGCTCAGCATTAACTTTAAAATAGGGGCGAGTGTTAATTGTTCAAGATAAGGCTGCGTCAAACGCAATAACTTAGCCCGCCCCTCTTCCATTGTTAAATCAACTTGTGCCGACAATTCTTTCAGCAAATACTGCGACAGAGGCAGTGCATCTTGCACGATCAATTGCTCAAATTGCGCTTTTCCAAATTCCTGTACATAAGAATCGGGATCATGCTCAGCCGGCAAAAACAGAAAGCGCAATTCTTTGCCATCTCGCACTTCGGGCATGCTGTTTTCCAGCGCCCGCCATGCGGCTCGTCGTCCCGCCTTATCGCCATCAAAGCCAAACACCACTTCGTCGGCCAACTTTAGTAGCTTTCGAATATGCTCGGGCGTACACGCCGTCCCCAACGAGGCAACCGCATATTCAACACCATGCTGATGCAGCATGACGACGTCCATATAACCTTCGGCCACGAGCACGCGCCCATGATCGCGAATCGCGGCACGCGCTTGCGGCAAACCATAGAGCTCGCGACCCTTTTCAAAGACCGGCGTTTCTGGCGAATTAAGGTATTTGGGCTCACCCTGCCCCATAACACGCCCACCAAAACCGATGATTTGGCTGCGCTGATTCATGATTGGAAACATCACGCGATCGCGAAAACGATCATAGCGCCGTTTTGTTTCTTCTTTATCAATCACCAAACCCGCCTCAGCGAGGGTTTTATTCCAGTCGTAATCGGCAAAAGCGGTTTTGAGTGGCTGCCAGTCGTCGCCACCCGGTGCAAAACCCAAACCAAAACGCGCCGCCGTCTTACCAGTCACGCCGCGCTTTTTGAAATATTCAATTGCCTGCGGCGCAGTCTTTAATTGGGCGCGATAAAAATCAAACGCCGTTTTGAGCACATCGTAGATGCCAGGGGCTTTTTTTTGCTCTTCGGTTTGCGGCTTATCCTCGACGGGCACCTGCATCCCGACTGATTCTGCCAACTGCCGCACGGCATCTGGAAAACTCAGCGCCTGATGCTCCATCACAAAGCTCAGCGCCGAGCCGTGCGCACCACACCCAAAGCAATGATAAAACTGCTTGGTCTGACTGACGGTAAACGAGGGGGATTTTTCTTTATGAAATGGGCAGCAGGCCATGTAATTTTGGCCCGCCTTTTTGAGCGGCAGATAGCGCTCAACCACGTCGACAATATCAACGCGATTGAGCAAATCCTGAATAAAATCTTCAGGGATACGCGCCATCAATAATCCTTAAGCCAGACGAGCTTTGATGAGCTTACTCACCTCAGCCATATCGGCACGACCCGCCAATTTTGGCTTCAGATCGCCCATAATTTTACCCATGCTAGCTGGCGTACTACCGTGAGTAGCAATGGCCTCATCCAAATACACGGCGATTTCGTCGCTCGTTAATTGTTGCGGCATGTAATCGGCCAACACCACCAATTCGGCCTTTTCTTTATCCGCCAAATCCAGCCGCTGCGCGGCTTCAAACTGGGAAATACTGTCTTTGCGCTGCTTGACCATTTTTTCAATAATGGCGGCGATATCGGCATCTGATAATTCGATACGCTCATCCACTTCGCGCTGCTTCATAGCGGCCAACAACAAACGAATCGTCCCCAAACGCTCAACTTGCTTCTCTTTCATTGCCGTTTTCATATCAGCAGTAATTTGCGCTTTCAAACTCATTTTTGGCTCCAATCTAAGCAATCATCGATAGTGCAACAGTATAAACACGAAGGCTATAAACAACAAAAGGCCGCACTTGGCGACCTTTTGCTTTATTGCAGGCTAACTCTTAGTAGAGTTTAGCTGGCAATTGCTGGCTACGCAGACGTTTGTGTTGGCGCTTAACAGCGGCAGCCAATTTACGTTTACGTTCAGCAGTTGGCTTCTCATAGAACTCGCGAGCACGAAGTTCGGTGAGCAGGCCAGTTTTTTCAACAGAACGCTTGAAGCGGCGCATTGCTACTTCGAACGGTTCGTTTTCTTTAACGCGAACTGAAGGCATTAATCGAGTCCTGTGTAAATAAATGCAATAGCCAAAAACGGCTAGAGAACTAGTAAAGGGTGGCATTATCCCCAATTTCTCCACACTTGTCAAAGCATGAAAAGCATCAAAGGCTTTATTGTTGCGCCTACGCCAGCTACCATACTGTTTTTGCTGTTTATCTAGGTTGGCAATATGCTGGTTTTGGGGATTGAATCATCTTGTGATGAGACAGGGGTCGCATTATACGACACCGAGAAGGGTTTACTCGCACATCAGTTGCATACCCAAATCGCCATGCACAGCGAATACGGTGGCGTAGTGCCTGAACTTGCTTCGCGCGATCATATTCGCCGGGTATTGCCATTGACCAGCGCCTGTCTCGCCGATACCAAGCTCGCTTTAAGTGATATTGACGCGATTGCATATACCGCCGGCCCAGGCCTAGCGGGTGCACTGCTTGTGGGCGCCTCGGTGGCCAACGCGATGGCGTTTGCGCTCAATAAGCCAACCATCGCCGTTCATCACCTCGAAGGGCATTTACTTTCACCTTGCCTTGCCGACCCAGCGCCCGAATTTCCGTTTGTCGCACTACTCGTGTCGGGTGGACACACGCAGCTCATGGCCGTGCACGGCATTGGGCATTATGAATTACTCGGCGAAACCGTCGATGACGCAGCCGGTGAAGCATTTGATAAATCTGCCAAATTACTCGGCCTGGGCTACCCGGGTGGGCCTGCGCTGTCAAAACTCGCGGATACCGGAGACGCCAGCCGCTTTACCCTGCCACGCCCGATGCTGCACTCTGGCACCTTGGATATGAGCTTTTCCGGTTTGAAAACCGCAGTACTGAATTTAGTAACGCAGCAAACTCAAGAAAAACCGCTCGACGACGCAACACGCGCCGACATTTGCGCGGCATTCCAAGCAGCCATCGTCGAAGTATTACTCAAGAAATCACTCGCGGCGCTCAAACAAACCGGCATGAAGCGCTTAGTCATTGCGGGGGGCGTGGGCGCCAATCGCCAACTGCGCGCAGCGCTGGATGATGCAGCCAAAAAACGCAAACTGGAAGTTTTCTACCCGCCACTCGCCCTCTGCACCGATAACGGCGCGATGATTGCCTACGCTGGCGCGCAGCGATTGAAATTTCAGCAAACGGCAGGCTCATTTGCCATTCAACCGCGCTGGGATTTAGCCAGCTTAGCCAGAACGGAATAAACTCCATTCGGGTATTGCCATGCAAAGCAATAATTAAAAGACTTTCAGAGCAATACCCCTCCGTTAATTGCGGGCATGCGTGAGTTGATAATCCTCCAAGCCATCGAGCTGCGATAACACTTGCGCCAATTGCCCCAAAGGCGAGCCAGCACGTTTATCGTGCGCCACACAGACAAAATGCCACTCTTGTCGCCCCTGCTGCAAATCAATCGTTACCGTGCCGCCCGCCAAATCATAGCCATGGGTATGCACAAAACCACGTAATACATGCTCAGAGGAAGGATGCCCCACACGAAACCGCAAACGAACGCCGATCGCTGGGCGTGAAGGCAAATAGCCCTCCAAACGAGCGCCCCACATCATCAGCCCCGCCGATAGCATCGATAAAATAATCGCCGCCAAATAAAAACCAACCCCCACCAAGACCCCGATGACCGACGCCACCCAAATCGACGCCGCAGTAGTCAGCCCGCTGATGTTCATCCCCTCTTTCATGATCACACCAGCGCACAGAAAACCGACCCCCGTGAGCACACCTTGAATAACCCGGGTTGGATCGCCACTCAATACCGAAGGTGATATTTGCTGATTGACCAATTGACCGCCGTACCAGTGATTGGGAAAACCAGCCACAATCACAGCGGCCGCCGAAGCCATACACACCAAAGCATAAGTCCTCATTCCCGCTGCGCGTCCGTGGTAACTGCGCTCATACCCCAGCAACAGGCCCAAAACCAAGGCCACCAGCAGGGTAAATATGATCTGCGCATTGGCGCGCATTTCGGCGTACGACCAGAAATCCAACACGTTTTTCGTAACAAAATCGACCATCGCACACCTCCCTGCCACCAAATCTGCCATATGGCTGACGTCTATCATCCTTTCATTAAAGCGCCAAACCGACAGCGCCACCGAAGTTATTTAACCCATTTCCAGACCTAAGTACGCGCCCCATAAAAAAACCCGCCACCGGCGGGTTTTAATCAATCATCCAGCTAATGAATCTTGCCTATGCGGCAGCCAAGACTTCAAACTCAGCAACAAGCCGATTCGGCCACGCCAGTTGCAAGCGATCCCCCGCCACAATCGGCCCCACACCTTCGGGCGTACCGCTATAAATCAAATCACCCGCTTGCAGCGTGAACTTGCTTGAGAGCCAAGCGATCAATTGCGCCACGGAAAACGCCATCTGCTGCGTTTGCGCCGATTGGCGGAGCTCTCCATTGATATGCAATGTAAATGCTTGGCAGGTCGGATCAATATCCGCAGCAGGAACAAAGTCACTCAGCACCGCCGCGCCGTCAAAGCCTTTCGCCAAGGTCCAAGGGTTACCCGCTTTTTTAGCGGCCGCTTGCACGTCACGTGCAGTCAAATCCAAGCCCAAACCATAAGCAACCACATGCTGGAGCGCAGCTGCCTGATCAATATTTTTACCCCCCTCACCAATCAACACCACAAGCTCCAACTCATGGTGCACATCGTTCGACCAAGCGGGCAATACAATCGGTGCGCCAGGCTGCAAAACCGCTGAATTAGGCTTAATAAAGATCATCGGCTCATCCGCAATGGTCGAACCCATTTCCTTGGCGTGAGCGACATAATTGCGTGCCACACAAAAAATATTATTAATCCGATACTGTTGCGAACCGACTTCGATGACCGCCATACACACTCACTTATCAAATAATGATTAAGACAACCACTGCGCGATCGAAAAGAGCAAAATCACCGCCAGCCACAAGATCGCCGCGCGCCAGACCAAGGCCACCGCGCTCACCAAATCTTCGGTACTTGCCTCGGAGCCCACGCCCAGCTCTGGGCGAAATTTCACCGTATGATCTTGATGCAAAGCTTCACCCAAACGGATTCCCAACGCACCTGCGGCTGAAGCCAGCAAAATACCGTAATCCTGATCCATCCATTGCGCCGCCTGCTCGCGCCAGCAATACACAGCGTCTTCAAAATTTCCCACGATCGCAAAACTCACCGCCGCCAAACGCACCGGCACAAAATCGAGCACATCCATGGCCGAATCAGCAAAGCGACCAAATACATCACCATGCCCACCCCATTTTTGCTGCAACAAACTCGCCGCCCGATAGAGCACTGCGCCTGCGGGCCCAGCAAAAGGCGCCAATACGACAAACCAGAAAATCGTACCGAACACATAACGATGCGAATCAATCACGCCTTGCTCGATCGTGAGACGCGCCACTTCATTGTCGCGCAACTCCGAAGTCGATTGCCCAGTCCACCCCCCCAAAAGCTCGCGCGCAGAGCTTAAATCATCGCGCTGCAAAGCCTTTGAAATCCCCGTGAATGCATAGCTAAATTGCCGAAATCCCATCAGCAAGTACAACACAGCCACATTCCATGCCAGCGCGGCAAAGACGCTCAAGCTCGTAAACGCCCAATACCCCCCCACCGCACCAACCAGCAATGGGACCACAGCTAGAATCCAGGCATATACCCCATTGCGATACTCACCTGCATTCAAGCTACGCGCCATATTATTGGCGATACGCACAAACATCAGATAAATCGGATTACGATTACTAATCGGACGCAACTGCTCTAAAGCCAGCGCCAAAATCAATGACAGAATACTCATAAGCCACCACTCATTAATTGCCACACGGCCCATCGTCGCCGTGCTGCGCAAATCTTGTTATAAATCGCACTCGACAAAAGCTGCCACGCGAATGCTTTCACGATACCATAGCGACACAAGGCAACCAAACAGAACAATGCCTCTTGAAAAATGCTGCTACAGCGCCATATCAGCCGTATCAGCAATGATGACCACCCAACCGGAGATAAAACCCATGGAACACAAATTACCAGAATTGCCATACGCTCAAGACGCACTGGCACCATACATGTCAGCCGAGACCTTGTCTTACCACTATGGCAAACATCACCAAACTTATATCACCAACCTGAACAACCTCATCAAAGGTACAGAAAACGAGAGCAAGTCGCTCGAAGACATCGTTAAAACTGCACCAGCTGGTGGCCTGTACAATAACGCAGCCCAAACTTGGAACCACACTTTCTTCTGGCTGGGCTTTGCTCCAAATGCTAGCGGCGAAGATCGTGCACCTGCTGGCGCCCTAGCTGATGCCATCGTTGCCAAGTGGGGTTCATTTGACGAATTCAAGAAAGCATTCAATGCCTCTGCGGCTGGCAACTTCGGCTCAGGCTGGACTTGGTTGGTTAAAAAAGCCGACGGCAGCGTTGATATTGTCAACACTGGCGCGGCGGGCACCCCACTCACGACCGGCGAAACTGCTTTGCTGACCTGTGACGTTTGGGAGCACGCTTACTATATCGACTACCGCAACAGCCGCCCGAACTACCTTGAAGGCTTCTGGAAATTGGTAAACTGGGCTGTCGTAGCAGAACGCTTTGCAGCCTAAATCACAAAAAAACGACCTTTTGTCGTAAATTTTTCACAAAAGATCAAAATAAAAAGGCAGCCACCAGGCTGCCTTTTTGTTTTTCTTTACCCATCAGAAAATACCACTTCAAAATCCGAACCACTCCCCGCAAAGTGGTATTTAATCAATAAAATAATCGGCCTTAGCAACACCTACAAAATGCAAGGCTATTTTGAGCAGCACAATTGGTCTGCACGCACCTTTACAACGCCAAACCAAACCTTACAAATACAAAAAGACTATATTCCACGCGGGTTTTGCGCTCATTAAAGCTATTGACAAGGCATTTGTAGTCTGCAAAATTATCACTACACAACAGCCAAATCCAAGACTTCACAAAAGCACAATTTGGATTAGCTGTTGAGATGACTGGTATCTAAAAAAACCGCCAGCATCGAAAATACAATCGGATAAGTACACTCGATCGTGCGCAAAACGACGACCCAGTCTTACCTCACTCCGTTTGTATGTCGCAGTGGCCAATTGGCCTTCTGTTTGCAAATTGCAAACAAACAACACGACAAATCTAATCCGTAGGATGAGAGGAAACCAAATGAACTTTCGCTTAAGCGCAGTAGCCACAGTTGTTGCAGTAGCATCCGTTAGTGCATTCGCAGCCGTTGCATGGACCGAAGGTAGCACCTACACCGCAGGCACCGTCGTTACTTATAAAAACAATGACTACAAAGCACTCGTAACTCACACCGCTTACGTAGGTGCTGGCTGGACGCCAGATACAACACCCACCTTGTGGACTTTGGTTGGCGCAGCAAGCGCAACCCCAGCTCCAACAGCGGCTCCAACAGCGGCTCCAACAGCAGCTCCAACAGCGGCTCCAACAGCAGCTCCAACAGCAGCTCCAACTGCGGCACCTACTGCTGCTCCAACTGCAACTCCAGCAGCAGGTAGCTGCACTGCACAAGCTTGGTCAGCGACGGCTTACTCTGCTGGCGCTGTAGTTAGCTACAACGGCCGCACATACAAAGCTCAGTGGTATGCAGCAGCTAGCGATATTCCAAAACAAGTAGCTAACTCTTGGGACTCTCCATGGTTAGATCAAGGCGCATGCTCAGGTAGTTCTGTGACCGCAGTACCAACAGTTGCTCCAACTACAGCACCAACAGTTGCTCCAACTACAGCACCAACAGCTGCTCCAACTACAGCACCAACAGCTGCTCCAACTGCAGCACCAACAGCTGCTCCAACTGCAGCACCAACTGCAGCACCAACTGCAGCACCAACTGCGACACCAGTTGCAAATACTGGCACTAAACAAGTTGGTACTTACTTTGCGGAATGGGGCATCTACGGTCGTAGCTTCTACGTGAAAAACATGCAAACTAGCGGTCAAGCAGCCAAATTGACCTTCATTAATTACTCGTTTGCTAACACATACAAACAAGCCGATGGCACTTACAAATGCGATGCTAGTATTACTCGCACCGAAACCGGCAATGGCGACGGTGGTGACGCTTGGGCTTCATACCAAAAAGGTTTCGATGCGGCATCTTCAGTTGATGGCGTAGCAGATGCTTGGGGTGCCGATGGCGTAGGCAGCTTGAAAGGTAACTTTGGTCAGCTGAAAAAACTCAAAGCACTCAACCCTAATCTGAAAGTTTTGATTTCGATTGGTGGCTGGTCTTGGTCTAAAAACTTCTCCGCTGCTGCCGCGACCGACGCAGGCCGTAAAGCACTGGTTTCTTCATGTATCGACCAATACATCAAAGGCAACCTGAAATACGATTCAGGCTCTAATGCTGGCGGTCCAGGCACACTGGCAGGCGTATTTGATGGTATCGACATCGACTGGGAATACCCAGGTGTACAAGGTATCGGCTACAACTCAGTTGACCCAGTTAACGACAAAGCAAACCATGTGGCTCTGTTCAAAGAGTTCCGCACTCAATTGGATGCTTTGACCGCTCAAACAGGTAAGAAATACTACTTCACAACTGCAATTGGTGTCGGCCAAGCTAAATACGATGCAACTAACCCTGCTGCTGCATATGCATATACAGACTGGGTAAACATCATGTCTTACGACTACCATGGCTCATGGGATGCGAAGACCGACTTCCAAGCTAACCTGTACAAAGATCCAAGCAGCCCGAATATCGCAGGCGGTGGCGATCCAGCAACGTACTACACCGATCACGCAATTAACAGCTTGATCAGCTTGGGCGTACCTGCAAGCAAATTGCAATTGGGCGTACCATTCTATGGCCGCGGTTGGACGGGCGTAGCAGCTGGTCCAAATGGTGATGGTCTGTATCAATCTGCTAGTGGCGCCGCAAAAGGCACTTACGAAAATGGCTTTGAAGACTACAAAGTTCTGAAAAATGCTGCAGGTACTCTACGTACTCACGCCATTACTGGTGACGCGTGGAAATACGACGGCAATAACTTCTGGACTTATGACACTCCAGCCGTAATTCAAAACAAAGCTGCATATGCAAAAGCTAAAGGCTTGGGCGGTGTATTCAGCTGGTCTGCTGACGGCGACTCAGGTTCTGAATTGGTAAACGCAATGGCGACCGTTAATCAATAAATAGCAAAATTGAAATAACCACCTTGAACGCCCCGACTTCGGTTGGGGCGTTTTTTATTTACTTTAAACCCGACTTAAATTACATACACAATAAGTATTTATATTTTCCAACAAGGAAGTGAGAAACCGCATAGATACTCAGTTTTCCTATGCACAAAGCTATAAAAAGCCTTGATTTTCTCGGTCTTTGGCAGTTACGATGTCAGGAATAGGATGGATGGTTTAAACATCTCGATATAACGACATCAACACGAGATCAAACATGAACAAGATGCATTCCAATCAGTTGCTACAAAAGGGTTTTACCCTGCTTGAGTTACTCGTAGTGCTTTTGATTATTGCCCTGCTCGCAGGTTACGTTGGCCCAAAATTATTTGGTGAAGTGGGCAAAGCGAAAACCAAAACAGCGGCAAGCCAAATGAAGTCGATTGCTGACGCATTAGACCACTACCGCCTTGATACAGGCCGCTACCCAAGCACAGAGCAAGGCTTGATTGCTTTGGTGAAAAAACCCAATGAAGAAAGCAAATGGAATGGCCCCTACCTGATGAAAGATGTGCCCAATGACCCTTGGGATAAGCCTTATGTGTATAAGGTGCCAGGTGACAATGGGCACGACTACGAACTCCTGACATTTGGCCTTGATGGCAAAGCTGGCGGCACAGGCGAAGATGCCGACGTTAGCTACTGGCAATAAGCCTAAATCATGCATTACAAGGTCAAAGCCCTCTCTGCAGGAGTGATGCAGGAGCTGGAGCTCGACGCAGCCAACGTTGATGAGTTAAAGAGCCAATTAAGCGCAAAAGGCCTACAACTCATCAGCTTTCAAGCCGAGCGCAGCTTCGGGTTTTCGTTTGGCAAAAACGAATTCCAAGTGTCCCTGTTCACGCAAGAACTGATCGCTCTGCTTGAGGCTGGCCTCACGCTGGTGGAGGCGATGGAAACACTCAAAGACAAGAGTGGGCACGATCAAAACCGTACCGTACTAACACGGATGATTGAAGGCCTTTACCAAGGTCTACCGCTGTCAAAAGTATTGGGGCAGATGCCGAACCTATTTCCACCGCTCTACGTTGCGACGGTGGGCTCGGCGGAAAAAACTGGCCATTTGGCCGATGCCTTAAAACGTTATCACCATTACGAATCACGCTTAGCCGCCGTTAAAAAGAAAATTGTCGCGTCGCTGGTCTACCCGCTGGTGGTGATCGGCATTGGTGGCAGCATTATGTTGTTTTTGCTGTTTTATGTGATTCCGAAATTCAGCCAAATTTACGCTTCGATGCGTAATCTACCATTTGCAGCACAATTAATGCTCTGGTGGGGTGATTTAGTTCATCAGCATGGCACACTGATCTTCGGTAGTATTATTGGCTCGCTCGTTGGCGGTTATTTGTTGATTAAAACGGGCCCAGTACAAGATTTAATTCGCGAGATTTTCTGGAAAATCCCCAAGCTTGACGGATATCGACGGCTATTCTCGTTGACTCGATTTTATCGAACCTTAGGTTTGCTATTGTCAGGTGGTTTATCGATTGTCGGCGCGCTGGATCTGGCTGCGCAACTACTCCCAGCTCAAATGCGCCTCGCCCTATCGCAGGCCTTGGTAGACATCAAATCTGGGCAGCAAGTGTCTGCAACGTTGCCCAAATATGGTTTAACCACCCCTGTGGCCGAACGCTTGCTTCGAGTCGGCGAGCAAAGTGGTGAATTGGCAACGATGTGCGAGCGAGCTGCGCAGTTTTGCGATGAAGAGCTCGACCGTGCAATCGAGATGTTCACTAAATTATTCGAACCGATTCTCATGTTGCTGATTGGCGTCTTGATCGGCGGAATCGTATTTTTGCTGTATATGCCGATCTTTGAATTGGCCGGGAATATGCAATGAGTGAGCTCACACTCGATTTAATTCAACACCTGCGTAGCACGGGTGGCAATCAACCACTCCCCATGCTGGTTCAGCAATCACTGGGCTTGAGTGACGAGGGGTATTGCTCGGAAGTTAGCGAATTTCTTGGCATTCCAGCAATTACCCGCGAAGAGTTATATCAACTCAAACCCCGCTACGATTTGCTGTCCTTCGGCGATGCAGCTGCACACCAGTGCTTTTTAGCGGAAAGCCCCATCCACGGCAATGTGTTGGTCATGTCCGACCCATTCAGCCCTGTGGTTCGCAACTGGGCACAACAACGCATCACCGTTGCATTTCGCTCTTCGTTTGCGCACTACGATGTACTGCAAACGTATTTTAACGAGTACGAAACATCGCACCGCGCGATGGAGCAATTGGCCGTTGGCGAAAATCAAGATACCAACAACAGCGGCGTCACCGAGATTTCGCTCTCAACGCTGTCACAAGATGCCAATCCTGTCGTTAAACTCGTTAACTCGACGCTGTACGATGCGCTCAAAGCCAAAGCGTCCGATATCCATATGGAAACCACGCCTGCCGGCATGACGATCAAGTATCGGATTGACGGTGTGCTACTCCATGCCGGCGGCGCTAATGGCTCGGACACCGCAGAACAAATCATTTCGCGCCTGAAAGTATTGGCCGAGCTGGATATTTCTGAACATCGCGTTCCGCAAGATGGCCGTTTTAAAGCCTTGGTAAATAACCGCGATATCGACTTTCGTGTTTCCATCATGCCGTCGATTCACGGTGAAGATGCCGTATTGCGGATTTTGGATAAACAAGGCGGCGGCGATACATTCAAACAACTTCGCCTAGAAACACTCGGCCATGAAGAGCAAACAATGGCGGCCATTCGCGGGCTATCTCATGAGCCCTACGGCTTGTTACTGGTGACTGGCCCGACTGGTTCTGGTAAATCGACCACGCTATATGCCACTTTGTCGGAAATTAATAATGGCGAAGAGAAAATCATCACCATTGAAGATCCAGTAGAGTACCAACTCCCGGGCGTATTGCAGATTCCGGTCAATGATAAAAAAGGCCTCACGTTTGCCCGTGGTTTGCGCTCTATTTTGCGCCATGACCCAGACAAAATTCTGGTCGGTGAGATTCGCGACGGTGAAACGGCCAATATTGCAGTTCAAGCTGCGTTAACTGGTCACTTGGTACTCACCTCGGTCCACGCCAACAATGCATTTTCGGTGATCGATCGCTTTATTCATATGGGCGTAGAACCCAACAGCTTTGTCGATGCCTTAATCGGCGTTGTCGCGCAGCGACTGATCCGCAAAGTCTGTCCGCACTGCGTCACCGATGATGCTCCAGATGAAAGCCTGCTGATCAATTCGGGGCTTAGCGTCGAACAAGTCAAGGGCTGGACTTTCCGCAAAGGCAAAGGCTGCACGTCTTGCCGTAACACAGGATATTTAGGTCGTAAGGCAATTGCAGAAGTGCTACGCCTTGACGATGATATGAAACAAGCCATTGCCAATCATGCGCCCGCGGTTGAATTAAAGAAAATCGCCCTCGCCAAAGGCTTTGTCTCCATGCGACAAATTGCGGTCAACGCGGTTTCTCGTGGCGAAACCACCTTGCAGGAAATCAACCGTGTCACATTTGTTGATTAAACATATCGCCTGCTTTGGCAAGCAGCGCGTCCGGCTCAGTAGCCTCTCTTTCAGCGGAGAAGTGTTGAGTCGTCGTCGCGGCTCAATCGATCCCTCACCTGACGTTCTTGTCTCGCGACTTCAGGATTTGCTCAGCAACACGCCGCGCGGTACGTTGGGAGTAGACCCCGTCAAGCTGATTTTTGGCTCGCCGTGGGTACGATATGCCTGCCTGCCATGGCAAGACTCGCTAAAAAAAGATAGCGACTGGGAAAGCTATGCCCGCATTTTGCTTGCTCAACAATATGGCGTCACAACCGAACATTGGCGAATCCGCGTGTCAGCAGGTGCATATGGCAAACCGCGCGTCGCAGCGGGTATCGAAGAAGGCCTATACCAAACGATTGCGGAATTGTGCCGAAGCAGCAAATTAAAGCTGGCCGAAGTTGAACCACTTTTCACCACAGCGGTAAATCAACATCGTCGCGCATTAAAATCAACCGAACATGCCTTGCTGGTTATCGAAACATCCCATGCGATTGTCGGTTTTTATCGTGAAAAAGCTTGGCAAGGGGTGATTGCAATCCCGATTCAAATCGATAACCAAGAAATCGCACGTTCTTTGTCGGCGATCGTTCGTGAAGCTGCTGTGCTTGCGGGGCAATTCTTGCCCGAATATGTTTACGTCACATCATCTGACATACAATTGGCCAGCATTAAAGCGGCTGATTTTGATTTTGAGTGGCTAGGCCCTGCTCACCCACAGTTTATTGCTGGTGAGGTGATCTCGTGAAAACACTACAATTAGACTTCAACCGCCGCCCAAGTGTCGTGCCTTGGCTAGGGCTTATTCTTACCGTACTGGGCGTTGTGGCGGTACTTTGGGTCATGACTCAAATGGATGTTGCCAAGGAAAACAAAGCTCAAATTGAAATTCGCGAGGATGATGTGGCCCTGCGCCTCAAGCAGCTAGAAGCGAAGAGATTGGCGGCACAGAAAGCATCACCCGTATCGGATAAAGTCGCCAAGGTCACTCGCGCACAAACAAATAATATTGAAACAGGCTTGCTGATTTTAGAAGATGCATGGCGTCCAGAGATTGCCATTACGCGTATGGAAATTGCCAACTCTGAACGTGACATCAAATTAGAAATTGAAGCCAAAACGCTCAACGATGTGTTACTGCTGGTGGATCGTCTCAACCAAGACCCAGCGGTAAAGCAGGTTTCATTGGCACGCAATGCCATTAAAGTTGGCGACCCATTCCGCCCGGCCGTCGCTTCACTCGAGATCTTCTGGCAAGACAACCGCCCAATCGAAACGGTGGCTTCGCAAGTTGAAGCATCAAAAGCAGGGGTAAGCCGATGAATAAATCGCAACTACTCTGGTATCTGCGCTTAATTCCAAAATACGCTGGTATTTTGGGCTTGGCAGGCATCGTCTTATTGGGCTTTGCGGCGGTTCTCTACACGCAGGACTTAAAACCCTACGAGAAAGACCTAGCCAATCGCGAAGCCGAATTAGAACGTAAATTCAATAGCTTACGTACGCCAATTATTGCCAGCACTGTTAGTGCAGAATTACCCAAGTTGAATCAGGCAGATACCTTTACCTTCTTTTTGCGTCGCATGAATGAAATCGCGTCCAAAGATCAGGTAGCGCTGAATCAAGTGGACTATAAATCGCAAATTGAAGCTGACGGCAAATTAAAACGCTATAGCCTGCAATTTCCTGCCAGTGCACGCTATATGCAGTTTCGCCGCTTTACGGCTGCATTGCAGCAAATACCAGGCGTACGCATTGAGGCGGTGAATTTACAACGCCAAGTGATTGGCGAAGAGCAATTGTCTGTTCAGATGCAACTCTCGTATTTAACGGAGGTGCGTTAATGCTCTCCCGTCCAATGCAATGGCTATTAGGCGGTACGCTGGCCATCACGGCATATACTTTCTGGCATGATAGTCAGCAAGAAGCTGAGCTCGTGTCGGCAGCCAAGCCTGCACCTCGTGTCCAGGCAAGCAGTGTTAAAGTTAAATTAGCATCTGCTGCCAGTTCAGTTGCATCTGAAGTTGCTCAGCAAGGCACCAGTCTTTCTGATCTATTTCCCAAACAAAATTGGGCTCCACCACCGCCAAAACCGACACCGGTGCCCAAGCCCACCCCGACGCCAGTACCCGTGGCGCCACCATTTCCATTGCAACTCACATCCACCTGGCACGAAAAAGTCAGTGATTACTATGTTTTGGAAGGGCAAGGACAATCTTTAGTGCTCTGCACGCGTTGTGATACCTTAGGCAGAATTCAACCCGGCGATACCTTCCTCGGCGTCTACCGCCTGGACAAACTGAGCCGTGATGTTCTGACTTTTACTTATTTACCACTTAATCAGCAGCAATCGCTGCCGACAGGAGGAACGCCGTGAAACGTGCGTTAATGACCTCAATTATTTCTTTGGCTTTTTTAGGCGGCTGTGCTGCGGATATTGCACGCTACCAAGCCGAAACACAGCTTGATGCAGGTAACCCTGAAGCCGCGCTGAAAACGCTACAAGCCCAAATTGCTAGCTCGCCTAATGATTTGAAACTGCGTACAGCCTATCAGACCAGCTTGCTCAACTACGTTAATCAAATGCTGATTAAGGGTGATCAGGCCCGTCAGCAAGGCAATAGTGCTGTCGCAATTAGCGCCTACCAGACTGTCCTGCAATGGGTGCCAAATAATATTCGTGCACAGGAAGGGATTCGTCTGATCGAAATGGGCGTTCGCCATGACTCCATGCTGCGTTATGCCCGCGAAAACAAAGATGCAAGACCTGATGAAGTACTCGGGATTGTGAATCAAATTCTGCAAGACAACCCTCGCAACGTGCAGGCTCAAACGCTAAAAAACGACATCGAAAACCGTCGCTCACGTGAAGTCAGCTTGCGCCCTGCGCTCGCTCAAGCACTCAAAAGCCCGATTTCTTTGCAGTTCCGTGATCAGAGCATGATGAGTGTGTTTGACATCATTTCACGCATCGGCAAAGTCAACTTCATTTTTGACAAAGACGTACCACCCAATCTGAAAACGACGATTTATGCGCGCGATACAACGGTTGAGGATGTCATCAATCTGATTTTGGCGACGAATCAGCTCGATAAAAAAATCCTGAATGACAACACCATTCTGATTTATCCAAAACGCCCCGATAAAGACCGTGACTACAAAGACATGGTTATGCGCACCTTCTACCTATCCAACGCAGACCCAAAGCAGGTCCTTGCGATGATCAAGCAGATGGTGAAAACACGTGATGTTTATATTGACGAGCGCCTCTCTATGCTCGTGATGCGCGATACGCCTGACGCCATTGCAGTTGCCGAACGTTTGGTCGCGGCACAAGATATTCCACAGTCAGAAGTCCTGATGGATGTCGAGGTACTTGAAGTCAGCAACAGCGATGTACTGGACCTGGGTATACAGTATCCAAGCAGCGTCACCGCTACTGTCTACGGCAATACCATAGCAACGACGCCTACTGTGACCAAAAATGCTGATGGCTCAACCACGACGACTTCTGTAGCGGCAACGAAAGGCGCAGGTCAGATGACGTTGGATCAGCTTGGCAACTTGAACAAGAGCGATGTCTTGCTCAATTTAGGTGCGCCAACGATTACGGCCAACTTCATGCAAACCAAAGGCAACACCAATGTCTTGGCTAACCCCAAAATACGGGTTAAAAACCGCGAAAAAGCGAAGTTGTTGATTGGTGATCGTGTGCCTGTCGTAACCACAACCACCTCAAATGGCGTAAGTAGCGAAAGTGTAAACTACCAAGATGTGGGTCTGACACTGAATGTCGAACCAGTATTAACGGTTGATAACGACATCAGCGTCAAAGTGAGCCTCGAAGTATCCAATATTGTCAAAACGATTACGACCAAATCAGGCCTGATCGCTTATCAAATTGGTACACGCCGCGCCGAAACGAATATGACGTCTCGTGATGGTGAAACGCAAGTGCTCGCCGGTTTGCTCTCTCGTTCGGAAATCGACGCAGGGCAAGGTTTGCCATTTATCAGCACGATACCGCTGCTTGATCGGATTTTTGGCACAAAACGCTCTGAGTCTAGCAAAACCGAGTTGATATTGATGATAACGCCGCGCGTTATCCGCTCATTACCTTTGCCATCGTCTCATATCACGAGCTTTGACAGTGGCACTGAAGGCGCAATCAGTACTGATCCATTACGTCTACGGAACTCATCAACGGTTAATATCAGCAATCAAGGTAGCCAAACTACAACATACAATCCGCCACCAGCCCCAGCGCCGGAACAACAACCAGCACCGCAACCAGCAAATACGGGAGATGCACAACCCACGCCACCACCAACCCGTGGCCTAGGGCGTCGTTAAGCCGTGAAACAGCAAGCTGGCTTTACTTTGATTGAGTTGATGGTGACACTCACCATCTTGGCAGTACTTGCGACAGTGGCCTTGCCACTATCGCAAGTCGCAGCAACTCGATCGCGTGAAGAGGAATTACGTCGTTCACTGTGGCAAATTCGCAATGCGATTGATCAATATAAACTGGCGGCAGACGCAGGGAAGGTTAATAAATCGCTCGAAGACTCGGGATATCCAGCCACACTGGAAACCCTGGTAGAAGGCGTTAAGGATTTAAAAGACCCTGGTGGGCGAAAAATCTATTTCTTGCGCCGCTTACCTCGTGATCCATTTTGCGATTGCCCAAGCAAAAGTAACGCACAAACGTGGGGTTTACGCAGCTACGCCAGCCCGCCCGACTCCCCCGCCGAGGGCCGTGACGTGTATGATGTCTACTCCCTTTCAAGCAATATTGGATTAAATGGTGTTAGCTACCGTGAATGGTAAATCTCGCCGCCTCGGCTTTACCCTGATTGAACTCCTCGTCGTGCTAGCAATTATGGCCAGCTTGCTGACTTTGGTTGTGCCGCGCTACTTTCAGCAGACCGACCGCGCCCAAGAAACCGTACTCAAGCATAACTTGGTCGCTGTACGGGATGGTATTGACAAATTTTTTGCCGATACAGGTCGCTATCCAAGTACATTGGAAGAAATGGTTGAGCGTAAATATCTACGCGAAGTACCACTAGATCCAATTACCAATCGACGGGATAGCTGGCGCATTGTGCCGCCTGAAGGCGGCACTGGTGTTTATGACATCAAGAGCGGCTCGGATGCCGTAGCCAAAGATGGCACTAACTACAATACCTGGTAACGAAAGTGCCTAAGCGCCCCCCCTTCAACGGCAAAATGGCTTTGCCTATATGTGGGCTCTCATGATGGTGCTCGTAATGAGCATCTATCTCGCTCAGGTTGGGGAAGCCTGGCAAAACCGCATCCAGCGAACTAAAGAAGAAGACTTGGTGCGGATGGGTTTAGAAATCAAAACCGCCATTAAGCGTTATAGCGAAAATAATATCGGCGACAACCCACAAACAGCCTATCCAAAAACGCTGGATGATCTCGTGCAAGATCCACGCGTTCCTTTCCCAAAACGCTATTTGCGAAAAGCCTATAAAGATCCCATTACCGGCGAAGACTGGCTGTATCTAAACGCACCAGGCGGCGGCTTTATGGGCGTTTACAGTAAATCATTGCAAAAACCACTCAAATCAGCCAATTTTCCTGAAGATCTGACCGGGTTTGCCGAAGCAAAAAGCTATCAAGACTGGCGCTTTGCCCATTGGCCCAATCGCGGCGGCGGCGGACGTCGCTAAAAAAAGCCATCTTAAAAAAGATGGCTTTTTAGTGCGTTGACGATTCTTCAAAAATCACAATCAACCCTGCTCTCGCCCAATCGGGAAATATTCAAAACCTTCTTTTTGCATTCGTTTTGGATCATATAAATTACGCCCATCAAAGACCAATGCTTGCTTTAACAATGATTTCATTTCACCAAAGTCTGGGCTTCGAAATGCTTTCCATTCAGTCACAATAATTAACGCATTTGCGCCTTCTAAAGCCGCTTTAGGATTTTGTGAGAACGTTAATCCCTTCCAGCCTGACATTACGCGTTCTGCTTCGTGCATCGCCACTGGGTCATAGGCAGTTACAGTTGCACCTCGCTTTAGCAATTCTTGGATAATGACTCGACTCGGGGCTTCGCGCATATCATCGGTGTTTGGCTTAAATGCCAAACCCCAAATAGCAAAATGCACTCCCGTCAAATCTTCCCCCATTCGGCGTAGAATTTTATTCACTAGCACTGTTTTTTGAGCGCTATTGGCACGCTCAACCGCATCTAGCACCCGTAACTCAATGCCATTCTCTTGTGCAGTACGCTGTAGGGCCTGAACATCCTTAGGAAAACATGAACCACCGTATCCCACGCCAGGATAAAGAAAATGAAAACCAATCCGTGGATCAGAGCCAATTCCTTTGCGAACCTCTTCGATATCGGCCCCCATCACCTCGGCCAAATTAGCCAATTCATTCATAAACGAAATCCGCGTGGCTAGCATGGCATTGGCCGCATATTTAGTCAGCTCTGCGGATCGAACATCCATATACAAGATGCGATCATGATTACGCACAAAGGGCGCATATAACGTCGCCATGAGATCCTTGGCTGTTTCATCTGCAACCCCAATCACGATTCGATCTGGGCGCATAAAATCCTCAACCGCCGCACCTTCCTTAAGAAACTCGGGGTTTGATACCACAGAAAAACTAATATGTTTATCACGCAGCGTAAGTTCGGATAAAAGTGCCTGTTGAACTTTATCTGCAGTCCCGACTGGCACAGTTGATTTATCTACGATCACCTTGTAATCGCTCATATACTTGCCAATATTTCGAGCTGCAGCGGTCACATACTTCAAATCTGCCGATCCATCTTCATCAGGTGGCGTACCAACTGCAATAAACTGTATCGTGCCATGCGCCACAGATTCAGCAACATCAGTCGTAAATCGTAAGCGCCCAGCTTCAACATTGCGCTTAATCATTTCCTCTAAACCCGGTTCGTAAATTGGCACACCACCATTTTGGAGTAATGCTATTTTTTCAGGATCCAGATCTAGGCACACAACATCATTGCCATATTCAGCCAAACAAGTACCCGTGACCAAGCCTACATAGCCAGAACCAATTACAGTTACCTTCATATGTTCCTCATGATGTACTTATTTATCCGTTCTAAATTCGAAATCAAGGCAGGTGCACCACAAAATACCGCTGCAAGGATGCAATCCCACATCAAAAAATTGAATGGCTCTTTAGACTTCGCAATCAAACTCCAAAGTGTCATATAACTAATTTACAAATTGATGACAAATATTGCGTTTGCACTACAAAAATAGCCCACACGAAGAATTGCTTTAAAAAATAGACAGATTTGATTATTAAAGAATTAACACTAAGCCGCTATTGAAAAATTCTTAGTAATTTCAAGGAATTGAAACATAAACCACTTTACCAAACCCCGCACTATAAGTAAAATCACCACTTATTACGCTAAATGTAATTTAGCAATTACTTATATTAAAGGAATACACATGAAATTATCTTCAATGCTACTTGCAGCAGCAATCAGCTTTGCAGCAGCACCAAGTTTTGCAACAGTATCATTGGTCAATGGTGCTAGCTTCGATGCACAAAAAACCATCACAAAGTCTTGGAGCGATGAATGGATGTTTAGCTCTGAAACGTTCAAAGTAAAAGATGGCTCGCCCATCAATTTCAGTTTTGAGTCCATACAAAATCCAAAAGACAAAGATGGTGCTTTTGATTTCTTGTCAGTGAAATTAGTACAAGGTATGAACGTACTTGGCACTGCATATTTTGGCAGCGCCTCAGGCTCTTACCTGTTTGACACCTCATTTAATGCAAAAAAGAACTATAAATTTGTCTTTTCAGGTTTTACACCAAACTATGAAGGCAAATTCACTTATAGCGTCGCTGCCGTACCTGAGCCAGAAACTTACGCCTTGATGGGCATGGGTTTAGTTGGCTTGCTCGCGGCTCGTCGTCGTAAGACCATGAAAGCCTAAGTTGCAATTCACGCCATAAAATAAAAGCCCCGAATTTTCAATTCGGGGCTTTTTCAATGTACTGCTTGATGAACTCGATTACAGTAATTCTAAAATGGCGTCAGTGTGTTTTTGCATCAGAGCAATATCAGCACGACTTTCCACATTTAATCGAATTACTGGCTCAGTATTACTGCTGCGTAGATTAAACCGCCAATCCCCAAAATCCATGCTCACGCCATCGGTTTCATCGATCGATTGCGCCTGCGATTCATAGACTACGCGAACCTTGGCAATCGCCGCTTTTGCATCAGGGACTACGCGATTGATCTCACCCGAAGATGGAAACGCTGCAATCCGCTCGCTCACCATCTCTGACAATTTTTGCCCGCTACGGCTCATCAGCTCAATCACCAACAACCATGGGATCATACCGCTGTCGCAATAGGCAAAATCACGGAAGTAATGGTGTGCGCTCATCTCTCCGCCATACACCGCATCTTCTTTACGCATGCGCTCTTTGATGAAGGCATGGCCGGTTTTGCTTTGGATTGCTACGCCGCCCGCTTGCTTGACCACATCAATGGTGTTCCACGTTAGACGTGGATCGTGAATGATCTTTGCGCCTTGGGTATGCGCTAAAAAGGCTTTTGCTAAAAGCCCCACAATATAATACCCCTCGACAAACTCGCCAGTTTCATCAAACAGGAAGCAACGATCAAAGTCGCCATCCCATGCAATACCCAAATCAGCACCATGTGCCTTTACGGCATCTGCCGTATCGGCGCGATTTTCTGGTAACAGTGGATTAGGAATACCATTGGGGAATGTGCCATCGGCTTCGTTATGCACTTTAATAAACTGTACCGGAACATTGGCGGCCGCAAATTGCGCTTCCAAGGCATCAACCACATGCCCTGCCGCGCCATTACCTGCATTGAGTACAATCTTCATCGGCTTGAGAGCGCCAATATCGATATAGCCAAGCAAATGCTGTACGTAATCAGCCAAGATTGATTGCTGACTCAAGCTGCCACGATGTGTAACTGCGGGGAAATTATTGTCTTCAGCGAGACGTTGAATATCGCGCAAACCCGTGTCGCCACTGATCGGCACCGCGCCACGCTTAACCAATTTCATCCCGTTGTAATCCATCGGATTATGACTAGCAGTCACTTCGATACCCCCATCGACATCCAGATGGAAGGCGGCAAAATAGACTTCTTCAGTACCCGTCATACCGATATCAATCACGTCACAACCGGCATCCATCAGGCCATTGGCTAATGCCTGCTTGAGCGACTCGGATGTCAGGCGAACATCGCCGCCGACCACCATGCGTTTGGGCTGCAGAAATTGGCCATAAGCTCGGCCAATGCGGTAGGCGATGTCTTCATTCAATTCAGAGCCAAGCTGACCGCGAATATCGTAGGCTTTAAAGCAGGTTAAGGATCCCATCATTTGGCCCCTACTCGACCATAAGTATCTTCAAAGCGAACAATATCGTCCTCACCCAAGTAACTCCCAGATTGCACCTCGATCATTTCCAACGGAAACTTACCGGGATTTTCTAATCGATGTGTTGCACCGATGGGGATATACGTCGATTGATTTTCAGTCAACAACAGCGTTTGATCATCATTGACCACACGAGCAGTGCCACTCACCACAATCCAATGCTCAGCGCGGTGATAGTGCATTTGCAAGCTCAGCGAAGCGCCTGGGTTAACGACAATACGTTTTACCTGGAAACGAGCGCCTGAATCAATCCCTTCGTAGCTGCCCCATGGGCGATAGACTTTACGATGCGTCACCGATTCGCTACGGCCCGCAGCCTGCAGGCGATTGACGATATTTTTAACGTCTTGCACTTTATCTTTGTGCGCCACCAAGATCGCATCGGCAGTCTCAACAATCACCAGATTATCAACGCCCAGCGCAGCAATCATGCGATTTTCGCTGCGGATATAGCTATTGCTCACGCCCTCAACCATCACATCGCCGACCAGATTATTACCTTCAGCATCGGTGGCACTCACTTCAGCCAAGGCAGTCCAAGAGCCAATATCATTCCAGCCCAAACCTGCGGCCTCAATGACTGCCGCATGCGCCGTATGTTCCATGACCGCATAATCGATAGAATCGGAAGGACATTCAGCAAACTCATCGTGACCCAAGCGCACAAAATCAAGATCACGCTGGGATGCAGCAACTGCCGCTTTGACTTGCTCGAGCATTTTGGGCTGATATTGAGCCAGCTCGTGCAGATACACATCGGCGCGGAACATAAACATGCCGCTATTCCAGTAATAATCGCCACTGGCCAAAAATTCAGCCGCAGTAGCTGCGTTTGGTTTTTCTACAAAGGCCGACACGTCAAATGAAGTATTGCTCTCAGACAAAGACGCACCACGCCGAATATAGCCATACCCAGTATGTGGCTCGGTAGGGGCAATACCAAACGTCACTAATTTGCCCTGCGCAGCGACCGTCGCAGCCTGCAATACCAATTGCTGAAACACATCCCCATGGGTAATCACATGATCGGATGGCAACACCATTAACACCGCATCGGGGTTGTTTTCCAGCGCGATGACCGCTGCTGCTGCAACCGCAGGCGCGGTATTGCGGCCCATCGGTTCCAGCACAATCTTGGCCTTAGCCACGCCCACCGCACGCAATTGCTCGGCCACCAAAAAACGCTGCTCGTTATTACTAATCAACAGTGGTGCGGCCACATCAGGCAAGCCCTTCAAACGAGTCGCCGTTTGCTGCAACAGGCTTTCATCACCATACAAATTAAGAAACTGCTTCGGGTAGCCACCGCGAGACAAAGGCCACATACGGGTACCTGAGCCACCACATAAAATTACTGGAGTAATAGTCACTTTGATTTATCCAATGAAAACGTCGGCAAGGGCCAGCTGAATGCCCACTTGATCTTTCTTCGACAATTGTGGAGCCCCCATTTGTGGCCATTCAATGCCAATCTCCGGATCACTCCACAACAAACTCCGCTCAAACTCCGGATACCAATAATCCGTCGTTTTATATAAAAACTCAGCCACCTCGCTCACCACCACAAAGCCATGGGCAAAGCCTTCGGGAATCCAGAGTTGGCGTTTGTTTTCTTCACTGAGCGTAACGCCTACCCATTTCCCAAAGGTTGGAGAGGATTGACGTAGATCGACGGCCACATCAAACACTTCGCCGCGTGTGCAACGCACTAGCTTACCTTGTGGGTGCTGGATTTGGTAATGCAGCCCACGCAAGACGCCTTTAACTGATTTGCTGTGGTTGTCTTGTACAAACTCAACCTTTTTGCCAATGGCCGCTTCAAATTTAGCGTGATTGAAACTTTCGTAAAAGAATCCTCGCTCATCACCAAAGACTTTGGGCTCAATGATTTTTACGTCGGGAATGTCGGTATCAATGATATTCATGCTTAAAATACTCGCTCTTTAATCATGCGCAGCAAATATTGGCCGTAGGCGTTTTTCTTGAGCGGCTGAGCGAGTTTTTCGATTTGAGCAGCATCGATCCACCCTTGGCGATACGCGATTTCTTCTGGGCAGCAGACTTTCAGCCCTTGGCGTGCTTCGATCGTCTGGATGAATTGGCTGGCTTCGAGCATCGATTCATGCGTGCCTGTATCGAGCCAGGCGTAACCACGACCCATGGTTTGTACGTCGAGTTGGCCTTGGGCGAGGTAAACGCCATTGACGTCGGTAATTTCGAGTTCGCCACGCGGTGAGGGCTTGATGTTTTTGGCAATTTCTACAACGCTATTGTCGTAGAAATACAGGCCAGTGACCGCGTAGTTGGATTTGGGTTGCGCTGGTTTTTCCTCGATCGAGAGCGCTTTGCCCGCTACATCAAAATCAACGACACCGTATCGTTCTGGATCATGAACATGATAAGCAAATACGCTCGCACCGCTTTCTTTGGCTGCAGCAGCTTGTAGCAGCCCAGCAAACTCATGGCCGTAGAAGATATTGTCGCCTAAGACCAATGCAACATCGTCGTTGCCAATAAACTCCTCGCCAATGATGAACGCTTGTGCAAGCCCATCTGGACTGGGTTGGACAGCGTATTGCAGCTTGATGCCCCACTGACTGCCGTCGCCAAGCAATTGCTCAAAGCGCGGGGTGTCTTGTGGCGTTGAAATAATCAGAATGTCGCGAATACCTGCCAGCAATAGTGTGCTCAGCGGGTAGTAGATCATCGGTTTGTCGTAGATCGGCAGCAATTGCTTTGAGACTGCAATCGTGGCTGGATACAAGCGGGTACCCGAACCACCCGCCAAGATAATACCTTTCCGGTTTGTCATTGTTTTTCCCCTAAGTTCCTAAGTCTGAATGCTATGACTGCTTCAAGAGCGTCATGACCTGCTGCACACCTTGCTGCCAGTTGGGCAAGACAAGGCCAAACGCGGCTTGCAGCTTTTGCGTATTCAAGCGCGAGTTGGCTGGGCGTGGAGCTGGTAGTGGGTAATCTGTCGCTGGAATGGCTTGAATGTCTTTTGCTGCGACCTTAAGGGTATAGCCCTGAAGAGCTGCAAGCTCGTTGATTTTCGATGCATACCCATGCCACGATGTTTCACCTGCCGCGACTAAGTGGTAGGTTCCGTATGCAAATTCGTCTTGTTTCTCGCTACGCAGGTATTGCGCGATGATCTGAGCGGTGACATCCGCCAATAAGCTAGCGCTGGTTGGCGCGCCGTATTGGTCGTGGATGACGCTCAGCGCATCCCGCTGCTGCATGAGTCGCAGCATGGTTTTGAGGAAGTTGCCACCGTGCGCGCCAAACACCCAGCTAGTGCGGAAGATCAAGTGGCGCGGATTGGCCGCAGCTACGGCTAATTCGCCCGCCAGCTTGGTTTTGCCGTACACCGACTGCGGATTGGGCGTGTCAGTTTCGCTGTACCACCCGTCTTTGCGGCCGTCAAACACATAATCCGTGGAATAATGGATCAGCAACGCACCCAGTTTGGCGGCTTCTTCCGCGAACACTTGCGGCGCCGTCGCATTCAAGGCGGTCGCGAGTTCAATTTCGGATTCGGCTTTATCGACGGCGGTATGCGCGGCAGGGTTGACGATGATGTCAGGACGAATGCGTTGGACGAGTTCACGGATGGCGTCCGGATTGCCGAGATCGCACTCTTCCCGATCGACCGCAATCACCTCACCCAATACGGCGAGGCTGCGTTGCAATTCAAAGCCGACTTGGCCATTTTTGCCCGTAACCAGTATTTTGGGTATTGCGCTCAAAGCCATGCTCAGGCTCCATACTGGGTCGATACCCACTCACGGTATGCACCGCTGGTGACATTTTGCACCCAAGCTTGATTCGTCAGATACCACTCCACCGTTTTACGGATGCCCGACTCAAACGTCTCAGCCGGTTTCCAGCCCAATTCGCGCTCGAGTTTACGCGCATCAATGGCGTAGCGACGGTCATGTCCTGGGCGATCCGTTACATAGGTGATTTGCTCGGCGTAGCCTTGACCATCGGCACGGGGCTGCAATTCATCGAGCAGACTGCAAATGGTTTTAACCACGTCCAGATTGGCTTTTTCGTTCCAGCCACCTACGTTGTAGGTTTCGCCGACCTGACCTGCTTCGAGCACGCGACGAATCGCGGAACAATGATCTTTCACATACAGCCAGTCACGAATTTGCTGGCCATCGCCATAGATGGGCAATGGTTTGCCATTCAAGGCATTCAAAATCACCAGCGGAATCAACTTCTCTGGGAAGTGATACGGGCCGTAATTATTCGAGCAATTGGTGGTCAACACCGGCAAGCCATACGTGTGATGCCAAGCGCGCACCAAATGGTCTGATGCTGCTTTAGATGCGGAATATGGGCTGTTTGGCTCGTAGGTATTGGTTTCACTAAACGGTGGGTCATTCGCATCCAGCGTGCCATAGACCTCGTCGGTCGATACATGCAAAAAGCGGAAAGCCGCTTTCTCATCCGCAGGCAGTTCATTCCAGTAAGCACGCACACTTTCGAGCAGATTGAATGTGCCAACGACATTGGTCTGAATGAAATCGCCAGGGCCGTGAATTGAACGATCAACGTGTGATTCAGCCGCAAAATTCACAACCGCGCGGGGTTTATGCTCGGCCAGTAATTGGCCAATGACTTCACGATCACCAATATCGGCACGAACAAAGAGATGACGGGTATCGCCCTGCAAGCTTTGCAATGTATCGAGGTTACCGGCATACGTCAGCTTATCAACATTGATCACAGCTTCATCGCCAGCAGCGAGCCAATCGAGGACAAAATTACCGCCGATAAAACCGGCACCACCTGTTACTAAAATCATACCAATTCCATCCAGTTAATTACTTCGGTAGCCATTGCAATAAAAGCTGCTCGTATTGATTCAAAATATCCTGCCATTCGAATCGAGCATGGAATTGCGTATGAGCAGCAAGTTTCAATTGTTCTACGAGTTTCGAATCATTAATTAAATCGCCAAGACGAACATCGCATTCGTCTACAGAGCCAAAATAAACTCCAGCATCCGCAGCCACCCAACGATTAAAGCGATTATCATGCGCCAACACCGCACTTCCCGCCCCCAAAGCTTCAACCAGCGATGGATTAGTACCGCCCACCTGATGACCATGCACATAAAAACGAGCACCGGTACGGAGGGTATTCACCACGGATTTCTCGTAAATCGCACCTAAAAAGCGCACTTCATCACTTGCAGCAGCTAACACTTGAGCATGAAAAGGGTTTTCATCTGGCTTGTAGTTACCCAAAACAACCAGCGGCATACCGCGTGGGCGTTTTGAATAAGCTTGAACCACTTCCAGCACCGAATTTTCTGGCTCCGCACGCGCAATCAAAACTCCAAACTGATTCGGCTTTAAATCATAGCGGGCCAAAATGTCAGAATTAATATCATCAAGTCGATCGGCACCATAGGGAATCATCGTAATTTTTGATTCAGCAGCCCCACGTGCTAAATGTTTTTTAATTTCGGGATGATCTGCAATCATATGATTGCCCAGCAAAGAGCCGGCCCATTCATTCAGCCAGAACCACGTCTTAGCAATGGCACCCCACTTCCCGCGGCGCCACTCAATACCATCCATATTGACGACATTCGGGACACCTTTTAAGCGCAATACAGCGCCAAAAACAGCGGTGTTATAGCCGAGAGTCAAACAAAGGTCTTGAAATTTACCGGCATGTACTGTTGAGATCCAATCAAATACAACCGTACTTTTCGCACCATCCCCCTTTACGGGGATATGAATGCGCCTTACACCTTGCCAATCAGATTCATAGATTTCGCCCTCACCTTCCTCTTGGCAATAAACAATGACTTCCCAACCATTGGCGACCAAGAAAGGAGCCAAAGCTTCAGCAAATGTTTCAAAGCCACCATGAGAAGCAGGTACGCCCCTGATGCCTAAAATTCTAATTGTTTTTTTCATTAATTATTTAACACCCAATTCCGCATACAATTTTTGCATAGCCGAGACATATGCATCTCGACTAAAGTTTCGTACCACCAATTCTCGAGCTGAACGACCTAGACTACTTACTGATTCATCGGATTGCGCCCAAATCTGACTTAATAACAAGGCTAATTCATGGCTATCTGCACTGGTAAAAGTCCACCCTGTTTCATGATCAATAACCATTTCAGGAATACCGCCAATACGTGCCCCAATAACGGGTTTACCTAAAGCAAAGCTTTCCAATACACTCATTGGTGCATTTTCATACCACTCAGAGGGTAAAGAGACTGCGCGCGAACCGCGAATCAAATCATGCAACTCTTTACCAGAGCGATACCCTAAGAACTCAATATCCGCGTTTAATTCAGCAGCGAGGATCTTTAGTTCTGCTTCGATAGGTCCTGTGCCTACAATTTTTAGTGGGATATTTGCAGATTTTGCTGCCTTCATTAAAGTGGCAACGCCTTTCTCTGGTGCTAAACGACCAAAATAAAGCAAATAGCTGCCAGCATAAAAATCAGGATCAAACTGGCTAGCATCTACATAATTCGGAATATAAACGAATTTATCTGCAGGCCAGCCCCATTCGACAAACTTATCCATAAAAAAACGACTAGGCACAACCACCTTATCAATATGCTTTTTATATGTATTCAAGAAATTATGAAGCCCAGTTTCAATCGTAACGATAGCACTTGCGGCAGTAGAACCACGCAAACACTTATTCTTAACTACATTGAGTAAACTACCGTCCTTACATTTTTCACAAATGCCAGAATCATTCAGCATTTTATAGGCAGGACAAGCTATTTTTAAATCATGAGCAGTCATCACCACTGGCACACCAGCATGCTTCAAGGCCGGAATAATAGCAGGAGATAAATGATGATAAATACAATGCAAATGCGCTACATCGGGCTTAAAATCGTGAATAAGCGAGCTAATCTTTTTCTTAGCTTCAAAAGAATATACTACTTTTGAAGCCATTTTGACTTTATCCCATGCAGAATAAGCATGACCAAACTCTAACTCATCGACAAAATATGAAGACCAAATTGAATCAAAATTTTTTGGGTGATGCATCGAAAAAAAGGCATTGCTCCAACCAAGTTTTTCCATCAATGCGGCATGCTCTAAATAAACAACATCAGAACCACCACGTCGATAATGGTAGTTATTAACACTTAATAACTTAGGCATGCTTTAATCCAAGAAAATCAATAATTTTATTTGCGATCAGAGACCATTGAGCATCTGCGCCAGCTGCACCCATCGCATCACAATAAGCCGAATAGTCCTGCTCAATATTGGCAATCGCATTGGCTAAAGATGATGAAATACCGTGATCTGCTTCAATCACTATGCCTGCGTTTTCTGGTACTTGTTCGGGAAAATCGCCAACTCGCGTTGCAATAACGGGCTTTGTGAATGCCAAAGCGATCTTCAACACACCACTCGTTGTACCTTCAAGATATGGCAAACAGATGACATTACTTGCCGAAAAATAATTTTCCACATCTTCAAATGGGATTCGTCGATCATGAACAATCACATTAGGCATTAATCTAGCGGTTTCTAGTGCTTGCACATACTCAGGACCATGCCCTGCAACACTACTGGCGCCCGCAAGAATGAATTTATAATGGGTTTGACTCTGCATGGACTTTGCACATTCTAAGAAAGGAATTAATCCTTTTCTCGGTTCTAGGTGCCCAAAAAATAGTGATACAAAATCATTGTCTGATAAACCAGATATAAGCTCACGGGCTTTGGCTTGCGAAATACCTGTTAAATTGAAAATATCATATATCCCATGTGGCACGACAAGAACGGGGGCTGAGATACCAAGTTCTGAAACACCTTGTTGAGCTGCCAAAGAATGGCAAATCACATGCCTAAACGAGCGATAATAAAAGCCAAAAGTAAATCGACTCCAAAATTTAGGGTAATGCGGTAAAACATCATGAACAGTAATCGCCGTAGAAATACCGAATAAATTTAAAAGACGAATAAAAAAGGCATCAAGCAGCGCAAACTTCAACGGCCCTTGCATTAAAATAAAATCAGGATTTCTATTTAACACACCGAAGAAAAATTTTAAGATATCAATTGGATAATGACGAGAACGTCGAAACACACGCTCTACTTTAAACCCTAAATGATCAAATCGACTGGGTAGCGATTGTGCTGTTACCACAGTAGTTTCAGCAAGCACTGATAATGCACGCCCTAACGAAACAGCATAATCCGCTAACCCGGAATCACCAGTAAAACTAACCACTTCAATTTTCATTGCTACTGTCCAATTTCTTTGATAATCGGTACATATATGCGATCAATGAGCGCATCCCAGGTAAATTGGCTTACACGCTGACGACATTGCTGCGCAAAATTTGGATCTGTTTCAAGTCGAGAAAGGACAGAAATTGTAGCGTCTGCGAAATTTTGGACTGCACGCTCTTGATTGATATCTGCGACAACAGCAGCACCGCACGAATGATCGATGACAACTCCTGGCCCACCTAAGCGGTAACAAATCACAGGCAAACCCGCCTGCAGTGCCTCCAACACAACAAAACCACCCGAGTCACGCAAGCTAGGGTAAAACAACGCATCGTAATCGGTGTACATCGCTAATACTTCTGCTTTGGGCAGCCAACCAAGCCATTCAATTGCATGTGATATGCCTAAATCTTGCGCCGTCTGCTCCCAGCGTTGCCGATCAACTCCATCGCCAATAATGGTCAAGCGTACTGAAGGCTTTTGCTGCAAGATCAGTGCAAAACTGCGCAATCCTAAATCCATCCCTTTTAAGCCAATACAGCGCCCAACAAAGATTAGACGCGTCGCTTCAGCGCTGGCGCGACGCGCCAACGGAGCTAAGCGAGCCAAATCGGATGCATTGCAGCCAATGGCAAGTTCGACTTGCGCCTTATTAGCAACAAATGGTGGCACCCGAGCTAGATGACCGTCAGAAGTAAAAAACACTCGCTTTGCATCCCGAAACGTCATTCGCATCATGGGGTCAAAGGCAACACAACGATTGAGTAAACCCCGCAATATTTCTACTAAACGCTGATTCCTAGAAAATATACGTGAATACCCAGGGGGTATTTCATCTCCACCAGCTACAGGACCGAAATACAGCGGTATACCCAGCCCCCCCATAAAACTAGGCTGACGAAAACTAACCCAAGTGACATGGTGCACCAGATCAAAAGCCAATTGCTGATGCATTGTTTTGACATGCTGATAAGCAAACCACTGCCACAAATAGTAATACAGGTGATTACGGCGATTTATTTTGCTCAATACGGCATGAATACGCGGCAGGTCGAAATATACGAACTTAACCGTATTGCATTCATCAGACTGCGCCAGCCGAGCTTCGATAGCACGTTGGTGTGACGCGCGAGTCAAAACAGTAACATGATGCCCTCGTTTGCAAAGCTCCTTGGCCCATTGCCAACCAACTTCTTCATCAGAGCCAAAATCGGGGTCACAAGCAAATGCGGATAATAAGACTCGAGCCATGATTATTTCAGCGTAATATCAAATGTACTAACGGAAAGGGGCGATATGGTTACTGTTAAATTGCCATTTTTAATTGCAGCGAGCGAAGAGTTGATGCTTAAATTCACACGTGCATTTTGGCTTGCATCAACTGTGCGTAATTGTTTTTGTACAAGAGAAACATTACCATCAGCCATAACCATGCGCATATTAAGCAGTACTGATTTGGATTTAGCAGATCGATTTACAAGCCATACTCGGTAAGCACGCGGGTTATTAGCCACATTGAAAATTGCACCTCGAATTGCATACTGTCCAAGATGATCACCATCAAAACTTGAGGTGCTTAACGTTACAAGAGATCGCATAGAATCAGAAGGATTTAACAAGCGAAATAATTCAGCAATATTACTTGTTTGAAGTTCCTGATTATTATTTTCAATAAAATTCCATGGACCAGCTCTTAAACCGTGCCACATCGCACCGCGCACACCATTAATCTGACTTAAACCAATTAAAAAGTCCGCCGTAGATAAAACCCCTGAAATATCAGATGTTTGATACCAATTTCTCGACCACTCGGTATCAGAAGGATTACCTGCAGGCCAACGAGCATGCTCAGTAATCCAAACACCAGGATTAGCGATACCAGCCTGCTTCATCATCGCAATATTTTGTGCCAATTTATTTAAGCGATTGACGATACTTGGTCCTTCCGGAGGATTGTCATAATACATATGCAGAGCATAATCAGCTGAATATGATTTGAAGCGATTAACAAGGTATTTGTTATGCTCAATATCACTTGACATCCAATCAGGCTGATACTCTACTAACGGAATAACAATTTTAGCAGCAGGATCTGCTTGCAAAATATTCGCAACAATAGGCTCAGATCGAAGTGCAATTTTAAATGCATCCCATTTTAAGCGACCACGCTCTAATTCATTCCCAATTTCCCAATAGCGCACCCGATTAGGTGAGTTATCTTTAACAAAAGACGCGTAATTCTTTGCAGAAACGCTTAATTGCTCAAGTGGCGACTCTTCGGCATTAAAACCCACTACATTAGCAATATGCCACGTTGTTTTAGCCCCTAATTTTCCCAAAGCATTTGCATATTCTGCAGGGCCAAATAAGCATGGCGCAGGTTGCATCCAAGTTGTCACACTTAGCAGAGGGCGTAGTTTTGTATTATTTGTACAATCAAGCCAATTAATTTCATTGACACCACCGCCATAACGTATCAATTGCACTGATGAATACTTCAATTTGGATAATGCATCATCAGTTAAATTTCCGGAGGAGTCAGCTAAACTTACTTGGCTTTCCCACCACAAAGAATGAATACCAAATAAATTTTTGAGATCTGTTTTAGAATCAACAAAGCTGGGAGTGGCAACTAAACGAGTTTCACCTTCAGTAATGTCAAATGTATTTCCTTCACTCTGGCTGCATGCGCTTAACAACACTAAAGAAAAAATTGCAAATAGATTTTTCATCATTTAATTATACCCACATCCTTTGTATTCTCACCTTGCCCATTTGCACCATAGAATGCAATAAGTCCGATTGAAAACCAAAACAAATATTGCATACTCACCCCAGCAACAACCGAAGGTTGATATGGCAGCATTGCTAAAAACACTAACAACCATGATTTCATGCCTACCATTAACCAGCGTACCCACGGAGATACAGTCTGACTCCGAGACAATCTAAAGGCTTCAATAAAAGCCGCAATAATCATTGATATAAATGCGATTGTACCTATTAGACCGAAATTCCAAAGTAGAATGCAAATTGCAGTTGAATCTAAGCCTAGACCATATTTAATTACAGCAGGTCCAGGCCCGGCGAGAAAACTGCTTGGTGTGACTGCCCCTGGACCAAATCCAATAAATGAATTTAAAAGTGGCATAGTTGCAAATGCCTGCTCACCCCAATATTGTATATTCCCCATCCGACCGCGATGTTCAGCATCAATTTTAAAGTTCGGATCAAACGAATAAGTAAATGCATGTAATAACTCCCCATCACTTGTCCAATAGCGTATCGAGTAGACAAGGCAAATGACACTTAAAGCAATGCCGATTAATCCAATCATTTTCAACATTGACTTAGAAATACCACCTGGTATTTTCCATACAATTACAAGCAACATCAAAGGCAGCAAAACAATGACAATTTTAGTTTCAGCCAATCCAATCGCCACTAAAGCGGAGATAAGCGCAGCCCAGAGCCATAATTTTTTTAATAGTCTTTGCTCTACTAGCAAATAAACCATCATCAGTACCATCACCGTGAAGCACGCCATTTCACCGGTATAGCCTCCACCTAAGGGATTACCTCCAAAAGACCCCACAATAACTTCAGCTTCACCACCGACAAATGCGCGAGAAGCGAGCCGTTTTGGCACCACAATCAATTGCTCTGCCACACAAAATAACCACTGAACACAGCCAATCCATAGTATTGCTTTAAAACATTGCTCAACTGTCGAAGATGAGAGATAGCCCAATGCAACAACACAAAAAACAGCGATAAAAGGTAAAAAGGCTCTCAGACCTACCAACAGTTGCCCAGCAGAATTAAAATTTACAAGTGCGGAAAACACTAAAGTCATTAAATATACATACAGCGATAAATATAACAAAGTGCGATAAGGAGAGTTTATCGATGTTATTTTACAAATATGAGGCCGCGTAAACAACATCGAGATAAATAGCGCCGCAGCTAAAAGCGAAGCTGCCCAATTGGCCTGACCAAAACCCAAGAAAATTTCTAAACTTCCGCAGATGACTAAACTGGCACCTAGAACTGTATAAGCCAGCCATTTTATATTACTAATTAAACCAGCCCCTAGCAGCAAAGCTATAAGTGCGAATATAACTAAATAGCTCCCAAAGGCAGCGGCCAGCCCAAGCGCGATTGAAACAAAAAATGCAGCACTGTAAAGCGCCAATTGGCGCCCGGCAATTTTACCCATAGCTGGCCTCTCTAATCCTATCAATTTCAACTAATTGTTTTTAATAATTGGGCGGATCTCGACGCGTTCCTCTTACAATCAGGTAGTTTCTCTGCTAAATAACTTTTAATCTCAGCCTGATTATTTGTCAGAATAGAAAAATGTTCCAATAGTGATTCACTGGTGACTTTGGGGGTTTCTAAGACATAATTCAGATGACCGAATAAATCTTGATTAATGCCTTTTGCCTTGATGCTGTATGCAATTGAAGTCGTTGGCACAGCTTGGGATAGCGCAGCTACGGTGGCATGCGTACGCGCGCCCATAAAATAATGGCAGCGGCGAATTACGTCTTTGAGTTGAGCTGCATTTAGATTGCGTGGCAACATTTGTACATGCTGCTCACCAAATCCTGCTGCTCGTATGCGCTGCAAGATTTTGCTCATATATGCCGAGTCACTGTTTTCTTCAACGCCACTCAGTGGGTCTACATGCGGTACTAGCATGACATTGACCTCACCTTGCTTGAGCGTAGCGAGCAAAAAATTAACGACTTCTGTATCCAGAGCTGACTTAGCATCCGCGTCTTCACGAAAATTACGGATCAAGGGGCTCACATTAAATCCCAGCACTGGTTTTTCTTGCTGAAAAAGTTGCAAAGTATTAGCAGGCGCCTGCTCAAAATCCAATACAAATGCTGAATCAACGACCAATTCAACATGATCAATACCTAAACTTTGCAAATATTTAAGTGATGCAGTTTCTCGCACGGTAATCAAAGAAAAACGACGTAAGAAATCTCGCATTTTGGCTTCAACCACGGGCATTTTACTAAATGGGCCCACTGAGCCGGCCCACAATACAGTGGTCTTGCCAGCATCCATTGCAGTCTCACAAATGCGCATCCAGTAATACAGTGAACCTAAACCATAATCGAGAGAAATAATATCGCCCCCCGTCATCACCAATACATCAGAGCTGAGGATGGTCTCACGCGTCGATGCGGTTACTTTGTATTTGGGTGGCATCCCATCTAGTGCAGGAATGAAACGACGCGCCCTACTCCACCAGCGAATCGCACTTGGAATCGGCTCAGCGGGTACAAATTGCACACCACATTTATTGGCATCTGGCCATTGAGCGCTGTCTTTCTTGATATCATGACTAGGTACTATAAATTGGCTATTTGGGATGTGCTGCAAAATAGTTTTCACATTGGCACGAATTAAGGCCTCACAACCGCGATTACCGAAATTATCTTGTCCTGCAAAATAGATCTTAGACATATGGTTCTACTATTTATGATTTGAAATTAAGAATGAGTAATTAAGGTGTTTTCTAACGCTCTGCGCGCTGAACGCGGTACTCTCGCGGTGTTTGCAGCATAACCAACTAATAAATACATAATGATTCGTTCGGCTTGCGGAATTTCTCCATCGCGATGCGCCGCCTTATCTTGAGCGGGCTCAGCGCACCAATTAAGGCAGCAGGTTGATAGCCCTTGCGCCTGTAATGCATAAAGTAAGTTCATCGAGAATAGCCCACCATCAACATACGGTTGATTACGCTCGGATGCATCGAAAAAAGTATTCGCGTCAGAAGTAATAATCAGCAACATAGGTGCAGTATGGCCAAAACCACGATTTCCATTCTGCAAACTAAGTAATCTCTCAATTTTGTCTTTTGCACTGTAAAGATGCACCCTACACGGCTGACGATTGCAAGCGCTGGGACTTAATTGCGCTAAAGAGATTGCTCGTTCAATAAGGAGAGGATCAATTGACTGATCAGAAAATTCGCGAACACTTCTCCGTGCTAAAACTAATTTTTCATACGCAGGTAATGCATCGTCTGGATTTATAGTTATGATATTTTGTGGGGTTTCCAGCTCAATTTTAATTTTTGCATGCGCTGCGAGTTGTTGATCCAAGCGGCGCAGTAGAATTTCGCCTTTTTTGGGTGGAGTTTGACTAAGACGCATGCGATAAGCTCGCAACGTCTCTATTGCTCCACAATAAATTGGATCATTAACTGAATAACCCATCTCATACCATGACTGCAATAAATCAATCGTAGCAATAGCAGGATCATAGCCAAAAAAGCGCTTCTCACCTGGCATGCAAAGCCCTTTTTCCAATTTATGGAACTGGAATAGCAGTTCAGAGCTAATTACTGAATATTGAGTTTGATTTCCACCCGTCCAACTCATATGTTTAAACGTATGTGTTACATCATAAGCAAAGAATGAGAGCTTTCTTGCTCTATGATAGAAAGCACGAGATCCATTATAAATTGATTTCAAGCTCCTATTTTCCTGCATTTTTTCACGGATGAATTTTTTAAGCATTGTTTAACCTGAGTATCTTAACTAGTTTTGCTGGTAGAACAGATGCCAGCCATTGTTTTTCTTGCAATGAAAAAACACCTGTAAAATAAATCACAACAAAGAAAAAAAGGCCTGAAGAAAAACCCACTAGCAAATCATACGAAACCATAAATGATGTGACTATGTAACCAAAGAGTAATGCAAGAAGCATTGCATTCAATATTTTTAACAGGCCATGATATTCAAACGCTTTCAACGCGTACTCACTTCTAGCCAATAATACATAGCAAGTAATCGACCAAATTAATTCACTAACTCCAAATGCAATTGCGACGCCCACTGCTCCATGTTCACGACCTAAATAAATAGCAATTGGTAAGCCCAGAACACTTAATGCTGTGGCATACAAAGGAGCCCACGATGTTTCTTTGGCCAAACAATACATCGAGAGAGTCGCATGCATGGCGATCGGCAATAGTCCCAACACAATCAAGGAGAGCACCATCCCCGCAGCAGGATAATTACCAGCAGAAACCTTTGATAAAATAAAATCCCCTGAAAAAAACAAACCGCAAAAAATAGGTGCGATAAAGATCCAATTGATCTTTACTAAAAAACTTAACAGCGCTGGGAGGATTTTATCTGAGTCTTCCTTTTTTGATGCTGCGACAAATATTGGTCGAAAAACTCCAGCAAGAATATTAGCCGGAATATAACGTTGCACGACTGCCGCTAAAGAATATGCAAAACCAAAGACCGCCAATGCATTTGCGCCAACCAATCCCGCCAATGTTATTTTTAGCGCATCAGGTCCATATGTTATTCCTAGCAACTGAGCGATAAATGCGGGCAATGCAAACTGTAACATTCTTTTATATGCAATACGTTCATCATTTGAAGCATATTTTGTAGATGAAGCCAACATAATTGCCAGCATCGTAATCGAAACCAAAGCGCCAACTAAAGTTACTCCAACCTCGATATATACAACATTTTGAATATTAAGCTCGCCTTGTAATGCAATAAAACCTATTGCTACCAGCCTTAAAACCGTCCGAATTATTAATGAAATCTGACTCCGCCCCTGGCAGAGCATAGAGTCAAATATAGACTCTATATAGCGAGCCAGACCTTCACCCACGATGATAGCAGCAACAAAAATCCCTAATTTTTCAGAAATATTGTTATTAGGAAATACAAATTTAAATATGCTCGGAAAAAAGGCCAACACACTTGCGACTGCAAGCAATGTCATTATTCTTAACACTACAAAAGATACGACAGGTCCGTGAGCTACTGTGATGCCATTGCTTAATTCACTAGCACTGATATAACGATATGCAGCCTGCAAAAGTCCTAAATTGCTAGCTAAAATTGCGATTTCAGCCACTGCCCAAATTGCAAAATAGATAGCATATTCTTGGGGCTGCAATAATCTAGATAAGAAGACCAAAACTAATAAACCACCAACTGCAGATATAGGGCGGGCAATTAGCATTGACAACATACTTTGTCTAACACGTTGTGTTGTTGCTTTAGTCACAAAAATATCACTAGGTTAATTTAAGCTAAAAGTACTTTTCCCATAAACAAAATTTCTTTTCTCATCTGGTAAAGCACGATACAAATCATTTATGAATTTTTTCTGTACTTCATACTCAGCTACTTTATCCGAACCCAGTGTAGAAACTCGAAACAACAATCCATCAGGTATTTGCCCACGCAAACCATATTTTAATTGGGCTAGCTTCCCTTCAACGCCGGTTGCGATTAAATAATCACCAACTGTAATCCAATAAGTAATTGGCTCAATCCTTGCTGCATTTTTAGCGACAAGCCGTATGGCATCCATTTTTCTTTCATTAATTTGAAATGTGGCTGGTATTTTTTGTTCTACAGTAAAGCCTTGAGCTGGATAACATACCTCTGGCCTATGAACTGAATTACTATCACCCTGGTCTTTGCCATAGGCGATGACCATCATGATTCTTTCACCTTTTTTATTAACATAAGTTCTACTTATCGTTTCAGAATATACTTTATTAAGTGTTGCTTGCATTTCGGCAGGAACCTCAATTACCACCTGATTTGGCTCAACTTTCCATTCTGCAAATTGTTCCGGAATCAATTTCTGAAAATCAATGCTCCTGTTATCCGCTATTTTTTGATACGGTATCAGTTTATAAGCAAGTAATGCAGTCCCCAGCATCATCACCATAAGCAACAACTGCGTCATTGACTTTTTCTTCATTTTTTTTCAGCCTTGTTTCTCATAAAAACGCCTAGTAAGGCATCTAACAGGAACATTCCGATTAGGGCAATTGCAAATAAAGCCATCCCCGCAAAATCATGGATAAATCCTTGCCCGGCTGCATCACCAAAATGAAATGTGACTAAAATTAAAGTCATTACACGAATAATATTGGCGGCAAATGCCATCGGCAAAATAGCTAAAATTAATAAGGTATTACGAATTCGATTGCTGTGATTAGTAATGAAAACGTATAAAGAGCCAACTGCCAGCAAGCTAAACATTGAGTGCATACCTGAGCAAGCATCAGCTACGAGCAATTGATATTGCCCCACTGTAATCAATACCCCACTTCGCGCAACTGGATAGCCAGCGGCATAGAGGACAACCTCTGCAATATGTGAGACTTGCCCCTTTAACGCACCAGTCAAAGCATCTACAACAAATCCTGGCAGTGGAATTAAAAAAAGCATAAATACGAGTGCAAACCAACCCACACTAATCGCACGCCAGCCTTTATTTAGGAGCAGTAAACCAATTACTAGTGGAATGAAAGATCCAATTTCCAACATTAAAATTGCTTGCGATCTGCCTAATATGTAGGCCAGCAAGGCAGGAATAATTACCCAGAAGGCTGCAAATAATTGTGGTTTATTTTCTAACTCAAATAGTTGATCTTTTACCTGCCAAAATAGCCAGAGCACAATTGCCAAAATAATTGGCCCATGTGCTTGATCATCGGTTTGCCACAATCCAATTGATAGACTATAGATAGTTGGTATCACTAATGCTAATAAGCCAAACAATATTAGGATATTCTGTTTCAAAAAAACGGCCAAATCGAATTGGCCATTTTCTGTTGCCGCCTGCAAATTTTGCATACTAATCTTCCTGAGCTAATACGCAACCTAGGATTTTGGCATTTGCAGACTCTATTTGCGTTTTTGCCAACTCCAAACCCTTTATTGGTGTTTTATTGCGTCCGGCCACTAAAATTGCACCTTTAACTCGCGAGGCTACCATTTGTGCATCAGCGGCGTCTTTTAATGCTGAAGTGCTATAAATCACAATATCGTATGCCTGCGCTAAATCGCGTGCTATTTGGCTAAATGTATCGCGAGATAATAATTCTTGTGGGTTTGGTGCTTTCGTGCCCGCACTTAGAATAGATAAGTCTCGGAAGTCAGTAATGCGCTGCACAGAGTCCAAACCGGCACGACCCGCTAATATGTCGCTCAGTCCTTTTCGATTTTCTATGCCAAACAGCTCATGCTGTGTTGCTTCACGCAGATTGGCATCGACCAGCAAAGTACGCTCACCTAATTGTGAAAATACAATGGCCAAGTTTGCAGCAAGTAAATCACTGCTGTTTTTCGCATCATAAGATGCCAATGCTATTGATTTATTACCACTCTCAATCCAACGTAAAACAATTTGACTTCGCAAACTGCGTAGCGCTTCAACCTGAGAATCGAAGGGTGAGTATGCGGCTACAAGCTTTTCGCTAACTTTACTTTGACCAGATACAAGGTAGGGGTATTCAAATTGTTGTGCTAAGACGTCTTGTATATCTTGCTCAGAAATATATCCGAGCTTGATTGCAGCTTCACCGAAGCGTATGCCAGTTTCTTTTTGCAGCAACAATACTTTTTCGGCTTGATTTACAGTTAATTTGTCATTATCAAGCAATTGCTGGCCGATATTGCCTTTGGCCATTTGCGTGATCGTGGTATTTACGTTGGCGTTCATGCTTGCGCTCCTACAGTGCGCCCAAATTTGGTTTTCTTGCTGATTTGCGGTGGCAATAAATCTGCCAAGACCGGCAATCCAAGCATATTTTCAATATCGTCTTTCGAGCGCACTCGGCGATCGATCAATTCAGCCAGCATTGCAAAGCCAATTGCAAGTAGTGCCCCCACAAATACTGCGAGCACTAAATTGAGCAAGGTTTTGGGGCTAGATTTCTTCAGTGGCGCAGTAGCTGATTTGATAATGGCAATATTGCTTTGATTTGATCGACTTTCTAGCATTGTTTGGCTGAAACGCTGCAATGCCTGATCGTAGCTACGCTGCGCATTATCGACGTTACGCTGCAGTACATCGAGCGCTGCACGTTGCGACTTTAACTCCAGCACTTTCTCTTTCTGTGCTTTAAGCGCTTCTTGTAAAGAGGCTTGGCGTGACGCTGAATTACCAGCCACGCTATTGAGGCCACCAGCATATTGAGACATCAGTTCATTAAGCTGGCTTTTTGTCGCATTGAGTTCCGCTAAAGCCTGTTGATTATGTGGATGGTTTGGGCCATTTTTTTCAGACAGCTCTTTATACTTGGCTTCTTGAACTGAAAGTTGGCCTTTAAGCTGTTGAATCAATGGGTTATTTAATACATCAGGCGCACCACTACCACCACGAGCACGCGATTGAGCATCGTAGGTTTGCGCTTGTGCGCCAACTAATTGGCTAGATAATTCATTTAGACGTTGATTTTCAATATCGAGACGTTCATCAGCACCGACAATGCCGTTTTCCTGCTGATATTGGGATAATTTGTTTTGCGCTTTTTCTAAATTAGCCTGCAAAGATTTTAGTTGCTCTTGGAAAAAGGCATTATTTTGTTGTGCGGCAGCGGCTTTGATGTCGACGGTAGTCCGGATATAGGCTTGTGTGAACGCATTTGCGAGTGCCGCGGCGAAATTGGGATCTGTGGCAGTATATTCAAGGTTAATTACATTACTTTCACGACTTGGTTTGACATCCAAACCCTTTAATAATGATTCCGCAAACCAATTTCGGATATCGCCACGTCCTTCTGTCGCTTCCTGAAATTGTGCTTGCGCCTCAGGCAATTGCGTTAACCCCAAAGTATCGACAACTTTCAGCGCCGCATTCTGGCTGCTAATCATGTCGACTTGTGTCGCCATAAAGCTGGGCGCCATATAGCCAGCCACTTGCTGACCCGTTACCGGATCTGCTGCCTTGATATCAATCGCTAAAGTCGCTTCGGCAGTATATTGCTTTGGCAATAGCAGGCTAACAATCAAAGTTGTGAGCAGTACGGTCGCAAAAACCGCCAATGCGATCCATTTGCGTGCGCGCAAGATATTTAGGAATTGTTCAAAAGTCATTTCTTATATCGCTCTAGTTAAATTAGCGCTTGGATTAAATCGCTCGACTTCATTTCACTGGGTATACAGCCAAAGATCTTTCAAAATAAGACTTTCACGCAAATACCCACCTACACATCAATTCTAAAGACCGAATAAAAGCAGAGCCAGAAACTCTGGTCTCTGCATTTAGCGGGGTATAAGACTTAGAACAGACTTTCCTGCACAAACACCGTATCGTTCTCTCGCAGTAAGTCCGTTAATTTTGCATCGGTCTTTTCTAACTTACCGTCTGCATCTACTCGGTGGATTTCTACACTGCGTTTTGCTGCACGATTATTAAAACCGCCGGCAACTGCCAAAGCTTGCATCACAGTCATTTTTGGCTCGAGCTTGAATGCACCAGGGCGATTAACTTCGCCATATACATACATCTGCTTGGCTCGTGGCACAAACAAGGTGTCACCATTTAAAATGCGGATGGTACGCTTTTCTGGATTTGCTAACTGAGTAAGTAAACTGAGTTGAAACTCCAGTTTTTCTTCGCCTCGTAACACAACAACAGTATCGCCCCCCATCGGGTTAATACCGCCAGCAATCGCAAGCAAATCAATTAAATCAGTAGAGCTATCTAGTGCATAACGGCCAGGTTTATTCACCTCACCCAAAACAGCAACGCGCTGACTGCGATATTGCACAATCAATACATTGACGTTTGGCTTTTTAATAAAGCCACCCGCGCTCAGTTTCTTGCTAATTAATGATTCTGCTTCGGTGTAATCCAGCCCAGCTAATTTAACTTCGCCAATGAGAGGGAAAGCTAAAGAACCCTCATTATTGAGTTGTACTTCGGTCGTCAGATCTGGATGATCATAAACCTGAATCTTGACGACATCACCCGCGCCCAATACGTACTCCCCTTTCGGCGCAGCCAAAACTAAAGTACTAATCATGGTTAAGAAGCAAAACCATAAAGCTACACCAAAAGATTTGCGCATTATTTCAACCCTTTCAAACCTGCTTTAAGACTTTCATCCGTCGCCGAGCCTGCTTCTGCATTTGGTTTAGGTGCTTGTGCCGTTTCAGATGCAAAACGCTGTAAATATTCAATCTTAGCTGCACCTTTCAATGCTTTCATTTTTGCCTCAGCTTGCGTTTGGGCTTCGTTATTACCTAAATAACGTTTAATCATTGGCTCTGCTTCTTTTGGTGCTATTGGAGCTGGTACTGTCGCTTTCAATTGCAACAAGACCATTTTGTCACCTTCTTGCAGCGCCAAAATATCACCCATATTCATCGCAGCAAATTTTGGCAGCATAGCCATTGGCAATTGTTCAGCTGCACGTGCAGTTTCATTGGTAGTGAACTGAATATGCGCGGCATCCAAGGCGGATTTAACTTGTGCTGCCGTTGTTGCGGTATCTAGTGATTTTGCTACGGCATCATTGTATGAGGCTTTGTCGAGTACAAATGTGACAAATTCATAATTTTTACGCTCGGCAAATAACGCGGGGTTTTTTGCATAAAAATCATCAATGGCTGATTTTGATGGCTCAGTTGGTTTTCCGATTACACGCTCAGCCGCAGCTTGAGCCAGAATTTGTCGTTTCGCATTTTCAATGGCTTGCAATACATTGGGCTCGCGATCTAATTTAAGTTCAGAAGCCTTTTGTACTAATAATTCTTGATCAATGAGTTGATCTAGTACTTGTTGTTTTTGCGAGGCTTGTGCATTTGGAATTTGGCCCAAGACAAAATTCAACTGATGCACGGTAATTTCTGCATCATTTACTTTAGCCAATACTTGGCTTGGCGATTTTTTTTCATCTTTGTCATTACATGCAGTCAATGAACATGCAATCAGTACAGCAAGAACCAGTGGTTTTACATTCATTGTGATCATCCTAATTTAAAATGCATTCCGATCGCGGAACATCATTGTTGCAGTTTGCCAAATTATCTTTACGTCCAACCAAACAGACCAATTGCGTAAATAATCAAGATCGTATTCAACCCGGCGCTGCATTTTTTCCAGTGTATCAGTTTCACCGCGGTAGCCGTTCACTTGCGCCCAACCGGTAATACCCGGTCTAACTTTATGCCGAATCATATAACCACGAATCAACTGTCGATATTGCTCATTATGTGCATTTGCATGTGGGCGAGGACCGACAATACTCATTTTGCCTTCAAGCACATTGATAAACTGTGGTAATTCATCCAATGACGTTTTGCGAATAAACCCACCAATCGGCGTTAAACGGCTGTCGTTTCTCGTGGCTTGGGTTACTTTATCCCCGTCTTCCATGACTTTCATCGACCGGAATTTATACACCAACACACTTTGACCATCTTCGCCATAGCGTCTTTGCTTAAAGAATACAGGCCCTTTCGAAGTGATTTTTACCGCAATAGCGACCGCCAACAATATTGGCCAGATCAAGCTCAAGATAAACAAGGACAAAATAATGTCAGTGATTCGCTTCACGACACCATTCATACCTAAAAATGGACTTTCACAAATCGCAACTACCGGCACCCCGGCCACATTGTCAAAGCGCGCATTAATGAGGTCAAAGACAAATAAGTCAGGAACAAAATAAATCGACACCGTACTATCTTGCAATTGCTCCAACAAATCGACTACCCGCGGCTGAGCCGTCATCGGTAAAGAGATATAAATTTGCTGAATATTATGTGCCTTGACATAGCTATTAACTTCTTTTAACCCACCAAGCAATTTGCCTTTTTGCACATTCGGTAAACGATCTTCCGTACGGTCGTCAAAAAAGCCGACAAAATCCATTTTTAGGAATGGATGCTCCTGCATATTTTTTGCCAACACCAATCCTGGTTGGTTGGCTCCAATAATGATTACTTTCTTTGCATCTGCTCGTTTATCGCCATCGGGCCTGAGCACTAACCACCGAAACATAGCATGCGTAACCAATAGCGATACTGGCGCAACCACAAACCAAGTCAGGATAAATGGTGGGTAAAAATAATCATCAAATCCCGATAGTCGCCCGAGCAAAGTAAGGCTAACAACCACAGCTAACCATTCGAGTGAAAATCGCCCAACCCCCAGCAAAGGGCGTGAATATCCAGGCACAAAAAGGAAAACACCATCCAACAATAATGCTGTTAGCAAAAAAGCAAATGCAGCGAGCAGTAATTCATGTCCATCAGTAGCAATCTGAAACGGCACGCTTAAAGCATACAAACATGCGACAACCAAAATCGGGTCTAAAAAGAGCTTAAAAAAACTAACCATGGGCGCAGCGTTCGAGAACTCTCGAAAGCGATCCCCCAATAAGCTAGGGCGCTCAATATAATTGTCAAATAACCCAATTTCTGTTGCTTTCATCAAATGGGTGTGATCATCTTGATGCACGTTTATTTCGCTTTTTTCAACTGTCGGGTTAATAAGATAGTTACTCCCATCGCCATCAGCGCCAACGTTTCAGGTTCTGGCACAGGGGTAACTGGTGCTACCGGCTTTTCAACACTTGGCGGAATTACACTTACAGGTGGAATTGTGATCACAGGAGGAACGATCACTGCGGGCGGAACAGCGCCCCCCGGCGTGCTCGGAACAACTCCGAGAGCTCGTGAATTAAAGCTTGATATTTGACGCCCTATTCCTTGTGCAAATGGTAAAGAATCATGCATCGAAATAGTTCGTGCCGTTTGATATTGCCCACCTAATCCCTGCGTCACATTTGTAAACACTTGTTCAATGGCCGTTACGCCATTACGCTGGTTACCACCTAATACCCGAATCAGTGGATCGTTCAGCTCAGTAACAGGCTGACTAATTGCAGCAAAGGCTGAATTAGCAATAATTAGACTTAAAATACAACTTATCGTCTTCATAATAATCCCCTCTTAATAGTCATAGCGCACAAATACACCTGCTTGCGCATCATCGTAATCATCAAGGCCTTTATCCACATTGCTTGTTATATATTGGAAATAAGGATTGATAGATACACTACGTATTGGTCGATATGCTGCACTTAATCTCGTGGTGTTGTAATTTTGCTTACGTCCATTAATGCCTAGAGTACTTTCTCTTTCTTGTTGACGATAATTAAAATTAAATAACCATGACAATTTTTCGGTCATAGCCCATCCGCTAGAGAAATAAGCAGTGCGCTCTAGATTGCGCCCAGCACCATCATTAAATTGCTCAAAGTTTTGACCAACGCCAGCACTTACTTTTGTCTTATCGGTAATCTGCCAATTAAAACCTATATCGCCTTGTGGTTTTGACTCGGTTGAAGCCGTATCTGCTTTTGATTTCCAGCTACTTAATCCAGCATTCGCAGTGAGATTCAAGTTAGCAGTTACAGGCCACAGCAGCGACAAGCGCGTATTTTGCTCATGATATCCGCGTTTATCGGCGGGCAAAAATAAGTTTCTGAGATAGCTATAGTCTTGCCATTGGTGAATCAGACTAATCACCGAGCCTTTATCGGTATTAAACCGCACACCCAGTCCGTAATTGACAACCCTTGCATCTTGATATTTCAAATCACTATGTGTTTGTTCATCGTAACCAATATTTGCAAGCAAAGCCCAGTTGCTACTAAATAGCCAATTTCCATTCCAGCTCGCACTATTATCGTTAATCATGTCGATGATCCCATTACGGACATCTTCAAACGAATTCATGCTGTAACTGGCGCGCGCATTCAAATCACCAGAAAACTGACTGCCAACCTGCCATTTCCAGCCTAATTGGCCATTCCAAGAGGTGTAATTAAGCTCATCAAACTTCAAATATTGCTGCCTAGCTGCATTAGCTGCGACATACAAAACTTGGCGCGAAAGCGGCACATCAATGCGCCCGCCCACAGATGCAACTATGCTTGAATCACCACGCTGCCCATATTCACGGGTGATGCTATTGCTAGAGCTATTTGGTAGCAAAAATACATTGTCGTCATATCGATAATCAATTGCGGCATTCAACTTTAAGGTGTCGTCTGCATCATAAGCCGCAAAGCAGAAGGATGTGACCATCGCGGTGAATAGCCACAACTGGTTTATCGATAACGATGCTTTCAACACAAAATCTCACTTACACATAACATACGAACAAAAAAACAAAAGCTGACGTAGCCAACTCATCCAATTCGCATGCATTCTATCATCACTGAGATTAAAGTGCTGCTACAACAAAAAAACAGTATATAGGCACATACTTATACAGTTTTTTCTGGATTTAGCCCCAAAAAATAGGCTCAACCATTAAATTGACCTTAAACTTCGCACAAACATCCTTACTCACAGCTTCCGATAACAACTTCACCTGTTGTTGCGTTGCATCCCCCAGATTCACCATCACTAGCGCTTGCCGTTGAAACATCGCAACAGAGCCCAATGCACGGCCCTTCCAACCTGACTGCTCAATCAACCAGGCTGCTGCTAGCTTATAAGTTTCTTCACTCACCTTGTACTTGACGAGTGCAGGATATTGCTCGACCAACTCACCTACAAGTTCCTGGCTCACAATTGGATTTTGGAAAAAACTGCCCGCATTGCCAATTTCTGCTGGATTAGGAAGTTTCTGTAACCGGATTTGGCTAATCACGGTTGAGATATTTTTGGCAGTGGCTTGCAAGCTCTGTCTTTCCAATTCCTGTGCGACATCGCCATAATTGGTTTTAGCTTCGTACCGCTTCCTCAACTGAAACGTCACGGCAGTAATGCACCAGTCGCCATAACCTTCATGCTTGAAAACGCTATCTCGATAAGCGAAACAGCACTCTTCCCTAGCAAATTCTTTTTGCGCACCAGTTTTTAGATGAATCGCAGTTAATGAATGAAATACATCCTTAATTTCAATACCATAGGCACCGATATTTTGGACTGGAGATGCCCCTACAGTCCCTGGGATCAATGATAGATTTTCGAGCCCCCCCCAACCTTGCTCCAAGGTCCATTGCACAAACTCATGCCAGTTCTCACCTGCAGCCGCGGTGATATACCAATATTCTTCATCTTCATGAGTGAGCTGTCGCCCTTTGAGGTCCATTTTCAGCACCAGCCCATGAACCAGCTCGGGCAGAATGAGATTGGATCCGCCTCCCAAAATCGACCATTTGAATTGATTTAGTTTTGGGTCAGCAATGCAGTCAAGCAACTGCTGAGGCTGTTCGATCGATATGAAATACTCGGCAACTGATTGCAGGCCAAAAGTATTTAAGGAGGTCAGTGGATAGTGTGATTGGATTTGTGGCATGAGTCGCATGCAAGTGATCGGCAAAACGACATTATCTACTAGCTATTTAGGCTTTGGAAGAAAATATACCCCAATCCCGTATACAATCAAGAAGCACTTAATTACTTGATTTCATGGCAATACATCAAGGCCGATTACCTAGATTCCAGCGTGCGCAATACCATTTAGTCTCTTCTGGCCCCACTTCGACCAAAACACTACCAAATTTCGACAACCAGCGAGGATAAGGACCAGCCAATGCCACGAAGCTCACACCTAGTCTCGTTTCAATATTTTTTTTAACTTCAGCCAGTGGCTTCTTAATTAAGGCACCGACCATCAAAGCGCCCGAGTCGGGTAAGTTTACAAAGACCTCTTCCGCCGGATTACCGGCCAAATCGGCCTTTTGTGCATTAAACCATTCAGCCTCACCCCAAGTTCGTACTGGCTGATTCAGATATTGTCGAAAGTAATTGCGCCAGAATTCGGTGGACCATTCGCTGCGGCAAACCAGCGCATTTTCTACCTTATCGCCAAAATGACTTGGGAGTGCAGCAGAAACTGCAGGCATAAAAAAAGCCACCAGCGAGCCGAGTAAAATCAGTGATTTCAATCGATTCATTGGTGGCTCCTCACATCAGTTTAAATTTATAGGGTTTAAACCAATGATGCGTGCTTAGCCGCTATTACGCAAACCTGCTGACACGCCATTAATTGTCAAATGCACGGCGTGGCGCAATTCTTCGCTGTCATCGCCCGCGCGAATGCGTTTTAGCAATTCAACTTGCAAGTGATTGAGCGGGTCCAGATAAGGCAAACGATTATCCAAGCTGCGTGCCAACATCGGGTTATCGCCCAACAGTTTTTCATGACCAGTAATGGCCAATACCGCATCGACCGAACGCTGCCATTCATCTTTAATGCGACCAAAAATGCGTTTAGCCACATCTTGATCTTGCACCAATTCTGAATAACGAGCTGCGATTGCAATATCCGATTTAGCCAACACCATTTCCATATTAGAAATGGTGGTCTGGAAGAACGGCCATGTTTTGTACAAGTGATTGAGGGTTTGCAAACCTTCATCACCCGCCTCAGCCAGATACTCGCTAATGGCCGCACCAAAACCATACCAACCTGGCAACATCAGACGACACTGCGACCATGAGAATACCCATGGAATCGCGCGCAAATCGGAAATGCTGCTGGTGTTTTTACGCGCAGACGGGCGAGAACCAATATTAAGGTTTGGAATCTCTTTGATCGGCGTTGCTTCAAGGAAATACGTAATAAAGTCAGGCGTCGCGTACACCAAGTCACGATAGAAACGATAAGCCGCGTTCGACAACCGCTCCATCAAAGCGCGACGTGGCATTGGATCGGTATCGTAGGGCACAGGGAAGCTGGCATCCAAAGTGGCAGCCACCAAGATTTCCAAGTTACGGCGACCGACTTCGCGATCCGCATACTTGGCTGTGATCACTTCACCTTGCTCGGTAATCCGAATCTGGCCATTCACTGAGCCCAGCGGCTGAGCCAAGATGGCGTCATAAGCAGGGCCACCACCGCGACCAACAGTACCACCGCGACCATGGAACAGGCGCAGTTTAATGCCCGCAGTTTTGAACACTTCAACCAAGGTCAACTCTGCTTTGTAGAGCTCCCAGTTTGAAGTCAAATAGCCACCGTCTTTATTCGAATCCGAATAACCCAACATTACTTCTTGCACATCCCCACGGCAAGTCAGCAATTGACGCCATTGTGGAATCGCAAACAATGCGGTCATGATCTCGCCACTGGCGCGTAAATCACCTGTGGTTTCGAACAAAGGAATGATATTGACTTTGCTACGTACGGTTGGCGCCAATGACACCAGACCCACATCGTTCAGCAAGACCGCCACTTCCAACATATCCGAAACTGATGCACAGTTGGAAATGATGTAGTTTGGCAATACCGCTTCACCGTAGCGCGCTTGAATTTCAGCCGCCGCCTTCAAGATATCCAGCTCTTGCTGAACATCTGGGCTGTATGAAACATCGTGCGGGCAAATCAGTGGACGTGGACTTGCCAATTCGCGCAGCAACACCACGCGACGGCTGTTTTCATCCAGCGACATGTATTCTTCAAGGCCTGCACGATTGAATAACTCGCTGATCATTTTTTCATGCAAACCAGCAAACTGGCGCATATCGATCGGAGCAAGGAAGAAACCAAATACCGACACAGCACGTTGCAGACGACGCAGACGACCACCGGCCAATTTAGCAGCGCCATGCGCTTTCAATGAACGAGCAATAATGGCCAAATCGGCTGCAAGTTGCTCTGCATTGTCGTACGGCTGAGCATGAGCCACATCACGCAATTGGTGATGGAAAGTGCCGATCTGAATCGCAGTTGCGAAAATACGCGACGTAATTGCTGTCACAGCCAAGCGATATGGCTCTTCAGTTTTACGCACTACATCATCAGTTGCAGTCGCTGCCAGCGCTGACAGATCTTGATCGACCTGAACCAAGCGTGTCGACATCGACAACTCGCTTTCGAGCTTCAAACATTGCTGATAGTAGTAATCAAGCGCAACACCTGCTTGGCGCGATACGGCATAGCGCATAACGTCAGCAGTCACAAATGGATTGCCATCACGGTCACCGCCGATCCAGCTACCGACTTGAATAAAATTGGGCAATGAAACTTGTTCGCCAGTCATTTCAGACAGGCGATCTTCCATATCTTGATACAGACGTGGAATCTCATGCAGGAAGGTATTACGGAAATAAGTTGCGCCGTTCTCGATCTCATCTTGTACGGTCAGCTTCACAGTACGAACTTCACGCGTCTGCCACAAAGTGAGCATGACACGTTCCATCGCCTCTTGATTGGCGGCGATTTCTTCTGGCGTCATTTGACTACGATCGCGCTGAGTCAGCAAATCAGCCAATGCACGGTGACATTCCAAAATCGTCTTGCGCTTTACTTCTGTTGGGTGCGCAGTCATTACTGGCGCAATCAATGTATCAGCCAACATCGCCAACATTTCTGATGGTTTTACATTGCGCTCAGACAATGTCTCGAGTACGGCAGCAATACTGCCACGTTGCGGTTTTGAACCCGCAATTTTGTGTACGCGACGACGGCGATTATGGTGCAAATCCTCTGCTATATTGGATAAGTGCGAGAAATAGCTAAATGCACGCACCAAAGCCATCGTGGTGGGCATATCCAAAATAGATAAAGAGCGCGCTAACGCCTTACCTGCTTCAGGGTCATGAGCCTGAACGTAGCGAAATGCAAGCTCACGGATCGATTCGATCTGCTCAGCAGTGGCCGAACCGGCCTGTTCGCGAATAGTGTCAGACAACAAGGCGGCGAGTAGGTCCAAATCACGCTTAAGCGGAAGATCCTTTTCAGCAAGAGGTTCGATCACAGACATGGCAATCCAATTTCGGCAAATTCAAGACGGAAAAATTTTGAGCATTCTACCAAAAACTCACAATCTCTGCCGCTGATTCAAGCAGAAACTTTCAACGGAAAATTTCATGGCTCGTTACCCTTTTAATTTGCTCAATGTTTTTGCTGAAAAAGCGCAAGCTGGCGACCCATTAGTCGTCTTCGATTTGGCGCAATGGCCCGACGAACACACCATGCAAATGCTGGCTTACCAGATGAATGGCAGCGAAACTGCCTTTGTAGAGCGATCAAGCGGAAAAACTCGCTTTTTTCATCCGCAATATGAACTCCCCTTTTCAGGCAAAGGGCTTTTGGGCGCAGCCGCCGTTTGTTTTACGCACCATATCAGCCCACAAATTCAGTTGCATTGCGCAACGGGTAGCTATCAGCTCAATCAACATTCCGATGGCATTACCTTAGTAAGCTCGGCAGGTCGAACTCGACCCGCATCCAGAGGGCAAGTCGAAATCGCACATGCACTGGGTATCGATGCACGTGAAATTCTCTCACCTCTGCAATTTGTCGACACCGGTGTCGAGCAGCTATTGGTGCAAGTTAAATCTCGCCAAACAGTACTCCAAGCCCATCCTCATCCAGCGTTACTGGCCGAATATGCAGAAAGCCCCAAACAAAATCCTCAAGCGGTGATTTGGAACGCCGATAACGACTTAATTACGCTGCGTAGCTTTGTTGCGGATCATTTTGGAATTTATGAAGATTTTGGCGCGGGCTCCGCGGCACTAAATTTAGGCAGCGCATATCTGGCACAAGGTGGGCGTTTACCCTTCAATATCAGGATCGAACAAGGCCACACCATACAAAGATTAATTAGCCGCCTATCCGTGATTTATCTACAAATTGATACAAAGCTGGATTTACATCTAAAGGGCAAAGTGATGCTTTTAGGGGCGGGAGAACTCACAACATAAGACAAATCTAATATTAAATAGTACCTTTCATAACAATCTTGAACTCTCGCTTGTTTGCCGCAGGAGCAATAAACATGTCATTAAAATTAAAAGCTTGGGCACTCTCTATCGGTGTCTTAATTGCACTCATTGCCGTCATGTTTGTGGGTTTAGGCACCATGCGCGAGATGAGCGCCAAAGACAATCGCGCCCGCATTGAACAATTGATGACCAGTACCTACCTCACCATTGTTCAACTTGAGAATATGGCCGCCAGTGGCAAGATTCCAGAAGACCAAGCCAAAGCCATTGCCACCCAGATTTTGCGCGAAAATAAATATCACAAATCTGAGTATGTCTATGTCACCGACGAAAAATTAAATTTTGTCGCCACCCCGCTCGACCCTCAATTGCACGGCACCAGCTTTAATGAATTTAAAGACTCGAAAGGCGGCAGCGTCGGCGCACTCGCTGTTGCGGCTCTGCAAAAATCTGGCGGCGCACTCACAGAATACCCTTGGACATCCGAGCGCGATGGCAAAGTGGTGGAACTGCTTTCAGTAGCGCAAAAAACGCCGCGCTGGGGTTGGATTGTTGGCAACGGTGTGAGCCAAGCCGAAGCGGATGCTCGCTTCTGGAGCGCAGCTCGCTGGGAAGTTATGATCTGTTTAGCCGTGGCAGCCATTGTGGCCTTCTTTATGCTCACCACCGTGCGTCGCATCCTCAAAGATTTGGGAGGCGAACCAGCTGAAGTACTTAAATTAGTGCAAGCGGTTGCCGACGGTAATTTGCAAGAAAGTCGTGAGCTTTCTAGCGCTTCACCTCAGAGTATCTATGGATCAGTCTTGCGGATGCGTGAATCATTGCGCAGCGTCTTAACCCAGCTTTCACAAGCCGTGACGACCTTACACCACACCAGCGATGACATCGTTTCGCGTGCGCAAGACAGCAACCGTCTGATCGAGGCGCAAGGTCACGCCGCCACGCGTATTGCACAAACCGCCGAGCATTTTGCTGAACAAACTCGCTCAGCAGCCGAACAAGCAACGACCGCGCGCCAGCAAAGCGAATCGGCCACACAGATTTCAGCCAAAGGCTTGAATGTCATTTCATCCGCAGTCAATCGGTTTGCCGATATTGAATTGGCCGTGGGCGATACACAAAGCAGTATTGATGATCTTGCTGATCGCGTAGCCAGTATTTCCGCCGTCATTGCGGTGATTCGCGATGTAGCCGATCAAACCAATTTGCTCGCGCTTAACGCCGCCATTGAAGCGGCACGCGCGGGGGATATGGGCCGTGGCTTTGCGGTAGTTGCCGATGAAGTTCGCAAACTCGCAGAACGTACCAGTGCCGCCACGCAAGAAATTGGCCAAACGATCACTGCAGTACAAGGCAGTGGTCAGAACGCCAAAAGCCGCATGGATGACATGTTTGTGCAATTGAAAGAAGGGATACGCCAAGCAAAAGAAGGTGGCGAAGCAGTTAAAGCGATTAGACATGAAACCGAGGCCACTTCCGTTGTAGTGGGCGCCATTGGTAATGCCCTATCCGAGCAAGTCGGAGCCAGCATGCAAATTCGCAATGATGTGGACGAAGTGGCTCAATCATCCAGCGGCACGATGTCCGCAGCCCAAGGCACGGTGGGTGCTGCGCAATCGATTAAATCTGTGTCCAGCCAGCTAGGCAGCTTGGTCCAGAAATTTAAACTATAAATTGCAGCATCATCTCTTCTGAAAAAAGCCTGCTGTTATAGCAGGCTTTTTTATTGCGGGGGACATTCCCCCGACTAAATACTCCCCCACCGTATACAATCAAGATTATATTTAATAATAAATCTCAGAGATATACCCGCCAAATAAAAAAGCCACGGCAAGATTACCGTGGCTTTCCCTATCCAGCTTCAACGTGATCCGAATATTGACTTAGTTTTTGATATTGGACACGTCGGTTGAGTTACCCACTACTGCTTCAGGTGGCAATGAACTTGGTTGCAAGACCCAATTGCGTGCTATTTCATAGAAAATCGTCAATAACACTGGGCCAATAAACACGCCCAACATACCAAAGGCCAGAGCGCCACCCAACACACCAAACAAGATCAGAATAAATGGCAGGTTGCTACCTTTACCAATCAGTATGGGTTTAATCACATTATCGGCTGAGCTCACGACAATTAACATCCACGCCGCCAAAAAGATTGACCAACCCACATCACCTTGATGATACAACCAAGCCGCTGCAGGCAAACCCAACAAAACAGGCCCACCCGGCAACAAAGCCATAATGAAGCTGGCAAAACCCAAGGACATCGCATTGGGGACACCCGCAATGACATATGCAATCCATGAAAGCAGCGCTTGCGCTACCGCGGTGCCCAAAAAACCATAGACTACGCCTTTGGTGGAATTCACTGACACCGCTAAGAGTTCGGTACTTCGCTCACCCGCAACCCGCTCCATCAGCCCCCGTACCCACTCGCGAATATGTTCACCATCTTGATAAATGAAAAATGCGATGAAAAGACTCATCAGCATCATCACCATGCCACCGCCGACTTGCCCCGCCAAAAAGATAACCCACTCGGTAACTGGACCAATAAAGCCACGGATCATCGCCATGGTTTTTGCATCATGTGCCCCCAAACCGACCCAGAACTCATTGACCTTTTCACCAACCAAAGGCAGGCCCGTTAACCAATCTGGCAGCGCAGGCCATCCAGCATCAAAGCTAGAACGCACTTGGTTAATAAAGTTGACACCCACATTTGCAAAATCGCTCGCTGCAATAATCACAGGCAGCAAAATAAATAAGCACAAGGTGAGCAACATTAAAATTGCCGCCAAAGCTCGGCGGCCGTTTAACTTTTCAACCAAATACAAATAGGGTTTCCAAGTACTCAGCACCAATATAGCGGCCCATAAACTGGCGGCCAAAAAGGGCTTCATGATAGAAAAAACTGTTAAACACAGTAAAAAGATAGCCCCCAGCGCCACCAGAGGCTCGATCAAATCGGAAGTTTTCAGTTTCATTGGGATGATTACAGCTAGAGAATTAGGTAGGCAGAGAATAGCGGAAAAAAAGGAATGCAAGGTGACAAACCGAGCTTGCAAAGTAATTAAGCCACATTAGAAATCAATCAGCAGAAGTCAGCGGCCTTGCCCTGCGCTCATTTTGGCCCGATACACCAAAAGCCCCATCATTTGCGATATATCCAGACGCACTTGCGGAGAATCCACCCGGCCAAAGCGATCAGAAAGTGCCTCGTGCACTTCGCAAGATAAATTAAACAACATGGGTTTTTCTGCCTCAGGGGCGCGGCTGAGATACAAATTAATTTCATCGACAATCTGATCTGCCAGCTCTTCTGGATAGGTCGCATTGGACGTCAAAATACGATCCAATAATCGAACCCCAATCACACCCAAACTTAATAATTGTATGGCCATAACCTAGCTCCAAGCCGCAGAAACCTTATAGTTCAATGTAGTGAGCAAAGCCTGATTTGGCACAACCATCCGTCTAACGGTAAAGCCATATTAGCCCCCATATAAGGTGTTTTGTTTAGCGACATGTCCCCTCGTTTGCCCTACAGTGCATGCTGCATTGCATCATTCAAGGACAGGACTTATGTGTGGAATCGTTGGCGCAGTATCAACCCGCAATGTTGTACCCATGCTCATCGAGGGCTTATCTCGCCTTGAGTATCGGGGCTATGATTCTAGCGGCATTGCCTTGGTGCTCAATCAAGCTAACAGCCCCGAATTTGAACGTGTTCGCGTGGCTGGGCGAGTCGCCGATCTGAACGCCAAGACCACCAATTCCACAGGACAAATTGGAATAGCCCATACTCGCTGGGCAACGCATGGTGCGCCCAATGAAGCCAATGCCCATCCGCATTTAGGCGGCAACGAGATCATGGTGGTGCATAACGGCATCATCGAGAATTTCGCCGACATCAAAAATGAACTCATTGCATTAGGCTATACATTCACGTCCGAAACAGACACCGAAGTCATTGCGCACCTGATTGCATATCAGCAAACACAGACCCCAACTTTTCTCGCCGCAGTTCAGGCCAGCATTCGGCAATTGCATGGTGCTTTTGCCATTGGTGTATTAAGCCTACAAAATCCAACTCAAGTAATTTGTGCCCGACAAGGCAGCCCGCTGGTCATTGGCTTGGGGTTTCAAGAGTTCTTTTTTGCCTCGGATATCGCGGCACTGCTCCCATTGACGCAAAAAATGATCTACCTCGAAGAAGGTGATATTGCGCTCCTGGATTATCAAAAAATACAGATTTGGGATAACACCGGCCTTGCCGTGATTCGCCAACCACGCATGCTCGATGTCTGTGCCGATTCGGCCGAGCTTGGCCCGTATCGGCATTACATGCAGAAAGAAATTTTCGAGCAGCCCACTGCAATTGCCAACACAATCAATCAAGCGCTAAGCCAAGGTTTTAACCCCGATCAATTTGGTGAACAAGCCCAGCAAATTTTACAGCAAGCCACCGCAATCCGAATCATCGCCTGCGGCACCAGCTACCACGCAGGGCTAGTCGCCAGATACTGGATAGAGGCATATACCGGTATGCCAGTCAGTGTGGATATTGCAAGCGAATACCGGTATAGCAACGGCCTAGAGCAACGTGGCACTTTGATCATCGCCATCTCGCAATCAGGCGAAACCGCCGATCTTCTGGCCGCGATCCGAAACGCCAAAGAACGCGGCGAAGTTAAAATTCTTGCCCTTTGCAACGTCGCCCACTCCACCTTAACCCGCGAAGCAGATCTGAGCATTTTGACCCAAGCAGGCATAGAGATTGGCGTAGCCTCAACCAAAGCCTTCACCACCCAACTTGCCGCACTGTATGTATTTGCCGGCTGCCTTGCCCAAGCACGATCCAGTTTAAGCGACGAAAAGCTTGCTGAATTGGCCAACTGGCTACCGCGGCTGCCCGCCATGATTAGCGCAGCACTCAGTCAAGAAAGTGAAATTGAAGGCTGGGCGCAAGCACTGAGCCACCACGCACATACGCTCTACCTAGGCCGCAACACCTTATTTCCGATCGCGCTGGAAGGCGCACTCAAACTCAAGGAAATTGCCTACATTCATGCCGAAGGCTATGCCGCAGGCGAATTGAAGCACGGCCCGCTCGCCCTCGTTGATGAAAATATGCCCGTCATCGTCTGCGCTGCCAACGACGCTTTATTTGAAAAACTCATGTCAAATCTACGTGAAGTTGAGGCGCGTGGTGGACAGATTTATCTGATCGCAGAACCGGGGTGCGAAGCGGCATTACCCTATGTAAAATCAGCCATCTTCTTACCCCTCAACACGGGTCCGCTGGCACCGATTGTATTTACTATTCCGCTCCAACTCTTGGCCTATCACACCGCCCACCGCAAAGGCACCGATGTGGACAAACCCCGCAATCTAGCCAAATCGGTCACGGTTGAATAGTTGGTATGGTAATTATTCCGACTATTGTGGGAGAACAAAATAGTTCTAAAATACACAAAATAATTCTAAATTATGACAACAAAGATCTAAAATACACAAAATAGTTGTAAATTCAGAGAGTCCAGCTATGCTAATGAAAAGCGTACTGGACTTTTTCATGTCGAAATCTCAACAAGCACTAACAGAGCTTCAGATAGCTCGCAGGATTAAAGACGGACGAGGCCAAGGATTTTGTCAAAACTATAAGCCTTGGCTATTTGTTCAAGATGTCCCATCACAGGGTAGATCGCACCGGGTTTTTTCCCAAAAAACAGGTCGTGTGCATCACCTACTATCAGACCTAGAGCTTGCGGTGTTGAGGCGCACTGAATATTGACCAGCAAACTGCGGTTTTGCGCAGTGAATTTTGACCAGGGTAACTAATCTCCAAGCTCATTCATCGAGCAAGGATTTTGAGGTGATTACCATGGCCACATTTGCTAAAGTTCGCCGCATGTATTTTCGCGACCAACTCTCGATCAGCGAGATTGCACGGCGCACCAGCTTAACGCGCAATACCATCAAGAAATGGCTACGTACCGACTCAGCTACCGAGCCGCGCTATCGACGCAAGTCTAGCCAAACCAAGCTGTCTCCCTTTATTCCTCAACTCGTTAAAGCATTACAAACCGATCTACATCGCCCCAAACGAGACCGGCGTACTGCCAAGGTATTGTTCCAGGAGCTAGTGACTGCGGGCTTTGGCGGCGATTACTCCCGAGTCACTGCGTTTATTCGTCACTGGCGCACGCAAACGATGGGGCATCACTTGAAGTCTGCATTTGTGCCACTGCGCTTTGCCTTGGGCGAGGCATTTCAGTTCGATTGGAGCGAAGAGCATGCATTCATTGGTGGTATTCATCGCAAAGTCTTGCTGGCCCACATGAAGCTGTGCGCGAGTCGCGCTTTTGCATTGATGGCGTATCCTAGCCAAAGCCATGAAATGCTGTTTGATGCGCATACTCGCGCCTTTCAGATGTTAGGGGGCGTGCCGCTGCGAGGGATTTACGACAACATGAAGACGGCAGTCGACAAGGTGCTGCCCGGCAAGGAACGCATCATCAACGCCCGCTTTCATGCGATGACTGCCCATTATCTGTTTGATACTGAGTTTTGCAATGTCGCCTCCGGCTGGGAGAAAGGTATTGTCGAGAAGAATGTACAAGACCGGCGCCGACACATCTGGCAAGCCGCATTGGCGCTCAAATTCGCGAGCTTTGACGAGCTCAATGCTTGGCTTGAGCAACAATGTCAGTTGGCTTGGCAGCAATTGCGTCACCCAGAGTATCCTGAGCTCACATTAGCCGAATTACGCCAAGATGAGCAGCTTCACATGATGCCATTTCCAGGTGCATTTGATGGTTACACCGAAGTCTTGGCGCGGGTATCAAGTACGTGTCTGATTACCTTCCAGCGCAATCGCTATTCAGTACCGTGTCATTGGGCCAATCAAATGGTGAGTGTGCGGCTATATCCCAGCCGTCTGGTTATCTATGCCGACCAGCAAGTGATCGCAGAGCATGTACGCAGCTTTGAGCGCAGTCAGACGTTTTATCACTGGCAACACTATCTTCCTTTGCTCGAGCAAAAGCCTGGCGCGTTGCGCAACGGAGCTCCGTTCAATGAAATGCCCGCAGATTTGCGGCAACTACAACAGCGCTTATTGCGCCATAAAGGCGGAGATCGCATCATGGCCAAGGTCTTGGGTTGTGTACCCAAATACGGCTTAGAAACCGTTCAGGTCGCCGTCGCGTTGATGCTTGAAACGGGCAAAGTCAGTGCTGAGCATGTCCTGAATGTGCTGGCCAGACTGCATGAAGCACCTCGGCCAGATGCCCTTGAAGTGGCATTGGCGCTGAATGAGCCACCACTGGCAGATAGCCAGCGCTACGATCAATTGCATCAAGGGTTGGGGGTGTCATGATGAAGTTGGATATTCAAGCCGAACTGAAGCGGCTCAAGCTGCATGGTATGGCCGCCACTTACGCTGAGCTGCAGCAAGCCAGCAGCAGTGGCACGATGGACATCCTCGATGCCAACCTCACGCAACTGATCGATGCGGAACATGCCGACCGACACGTACGCTCCATCAGCTATCAGATGCATTCGGCTCGTTTCCCGCATCATCGGGATCTCGCGGGCTTTGATTTTAGCCAGTCGAAAGTCGATGAACGTTTGATTCGTGTGTTGGCACAGGGTGAATACGTTCAGGCGGCACACAATATCGTCCTGATTGGTGGTACAGGAACCGGTAAAACCCACCTCGCCACTGCGCTGGGTGTTCATGGCATCCAGCAACATAGTTTGCGGGTTCGTTTCTATTCCACGTTGGAATTGGTCAGCCGATTAGAGCAAGAGAAAAGCAAAGGCAAGTTGGCCTATAGCTTAATGCATATGGATGTGGTCATTCTGGATGAGCTGGGCTATTTGCCATTCTCACAAGCGGGTGGCGCATTGCTGTTTCATTTGCTGAGTAAGCTGTACGAGCGCACCAGTGTGATTATCACGACGAATCTGACCTTTGCAGAATGGCCCACGGTCTTTGGCGACGCCAAACTCACCACGGCTTTACTCGATCGACTGACCCATCATTGCCACATTATTGAAACGGGGAATGAATCGTGGCGATTTAAGCAAAGCAGTGCGAATGCAAAATTGAAGATTCAAGAGCGAGAAAGACAAAAAGAACAGTTGCCCGAACGTGGGGAGTTGTTCTGAAGAAGTAGTAAAAAGCAGCAAAAGCCGATAGGCTAAAGAGGGTCGTACACGAGGGTGTACGGCAAAAATGCCTGGTCAAAATTCAACGCGCACAGCTGGTCAATATTCAGTGCGCCTCAACAGGTATCGTTCTTTATGGGCTTCAACCAACAGTGTTTTTTCTCGGTTACTCAGCTTCTGCGGATCAACGCCCAAGCCTTTTTCCAGAATTTCATTGGCAGTTTTCAAAATATCTCGTTCGAGTTGAAACTGTCGCAGGTCGCTTTGTAGTGTTTCGAGCTGGAGCTTTACTTGATCTGGCGAAGAATTGTCGCTGAGTTTCATGGATGCAGGGGTCTCATGACCGAGTAACTGGTTTTTCCAGTTGTACAGCGTCACTCTGCAGACCCCTAATTTCTCAGCAATCGCCTGAGCACTCCCATTTCGAGCGCAAAGTGCCATAACCCCAGCTTGCTTCATTGAATCGGAGTAACTGATTTGTTTAAAGCCGCCAAGAATCCTTTTTCTGGACTCAGGAAATACTTCGCCAATCCAATCGCTTAATACGCTACGACAGGGATAGCCCAGTGCGTGAATGGTGCTCGCAATGCATTGACCATGCATGCGGTAATGCTCAACAGCGACCTTTTTCTGCGTTTGCGAGTATCTTGGTTTCCTGCATGCATAGCCCGCTGGCAAGTCGAGCATTTGTTCGTATTCCCGATACCAGCCTTTCAAGGCATTCTTGGTTGGATAACCCAGCTGGCGTAAAGTTGGCCCGACGCGTTTTCCAAGTTGAATGTATAGCTGAACGGCACGCAATCTATCCTCGTACGAATACATGAACTACCTCCTGGTAGTCCAAGATTTTATCCGCAGCTCCGGTGGGTCAGATTTCAATCGGCGCGAACACAGTCAGCACACTGGGCTTTTTTACAAACACATACACCCAAACACATACACCACCACAGTACCTTCATTGGATTCAATAACTACAGTGCATTAAAGAATATACCCCAATTTACTGCATTTCCTGCACGCAAAGCGCAAAGCAAAAAGCCCAGCTCGTTTGAGCTGGGCTTTCTTTAGGGGAGTCTGGCAATGACCTACTTTCACACGGGCTATCCGCACTATCATCGGCGCTGAGGCGTTTCACTGTCCTGTTCGGGATGGGAAGGAGTGGGACCACCTCGCTATGGTCACCAGACAAAACTGGGTGAATAACTGCTTACCCCATTGGGTTTGCAATCACTCGAAATCAATAGAAGAAGTAATTTTTACTCTTAATCATTGGGTCGATTATACCATCAGTCGCTTAACGCGTCTCAGGTTATAGGATCAAGCCTCACGGGCAATTAGTATCGGTTAGCTTAACGCATTACTGCGCTTCCACACCCGACCTATCAACGTCCTGGTCTCGAACGATCCTTTAGAGGTCTTAAAGACCTAGGGAAGTCTCATCTTGAGGCTAGTTTCGCGCTTAGATGCTTTCAGCGCTTATCTATTCCCGACTTAGCTACCCGGCAATGCCACTGGCGTGACAACCGGTACACCAGAGGTCAGTCCACTCCGGTCCTCTCGTACTAGGAGCAGCCCCCCTCAAACTTCCAACGCCCACTGCAGATAGGGACCAAACTGTCTCACGACGTTTTGAACCCAGCTCACGTACCACTTTAAATGGCGAACAGCCATACCCTTGGGACCGGCTACAGCCCCAGGATGTGATGAGCCGACATCGAGGTGCCAAACTCCGCCGTCGATGTGAACTCTTGGGCGGAATCAGCCTGTTATCCCCGGAGTACCTTTTATCCGTTGAGCGATGGCCCTTCCATTCAGAACCACCGGATCACTATGTCCTGCTTTCGCACCTGCTCGACTTGTCGGTCTCGCAGTTAAGCCGCCTTTTGCCATTACACTATCAGTACGATGTCCGACCGTACCTAGGCGACCTTCGAGCTCCTCCGTTACAATTTGGGAGGAGACCGCCCCAGTCAAACTGCCTACCATGCACGGTCCCCGATCCGGATAACGGACCAAGGTTAGAACCTCAAAGGGGTCAGGGTGGTATTTCAAGGACGGCTCCACTGAAACTAGCGTTCCAGCTTCAAAGCCTCCCACCTATCCTACACAAACCACTTCAAAGTCCAATGCAAAGCTACAGTAAAGGTTCACGGGGTCTTTCCGTCTAGCAGCGGGGAGATTGCATCTTCACAAACACTTCAACTTCGCTGAGTCTCGGGAGGAGACAGTAGGGCCATCGTTACGCCATTCGTGCGGGTCGGAACTTACCCGACAAGGAATTTCGCTACCTTAGGACCGTTATAGTTACGGCCGCCGTTTACTGGGACTTCAATCAAGAGCTTGCACCCCATCATTTAATCTTCCAGCACCGGGCAGGCGTCACACCGTATACATCCACTTTCGTGTTAGCACAGTGCTGTGTTTTTGATAAACAGTCGCAGCCCTCATTTCTCTGCGGCCTCATTGGGCTCCGGTTGTACACCTTCACCTACTAGAGGCACACCTTCTCCCGAAGTTACGGTGTCAATTTGCCGAGTTCCTTCTCCCGAGTTCTCTCAAGCACCTTAGAATACTCTTCCTACCCACCTGTGTCGGTTTGCGGTACGGTTCAATATAAGCTGAAGCTTAGTGGCTTTTCTTGGAAGCAGGGTATCGCTCACTTCGTCTACAAGTAGACTCGTCATCACGCCTCAGTGTTAAAGCAGCCCGGATTTGCCTAAGCCACACACCTACACGCTTAAACCAACTCTTCCAACCGTTGGCTGAGGTAACCTTCTCCGTCCCCACATCGCACTTATACCAAGTACAGGAATATTAACCTGTTTCCCATCGACTACGCATTTCTGCCTCGCCTTAGGGGCCGACTCACCCTGCGCCGATGAACGTTGCGCAGGAAACCTTGGGTTTTCGGTGAGGGGGCTTTTCACCCCCTTTATCGCTACTCATGTCAGCATTCGCACTTCTGATACCTCCAGCATCCTTCTCAAGACACCTTCACAGGCTTACAGAACGCTCCTCTACCATATGTACATCGTACATATCCGCGTCTTCGGTTATCAATTTGAGCCCCGTTACATCTTCCGCGCAGGACGACTCGACCAGTGAGCTATTACGCTTTCTTTAAATGATGGCTGCTTCTAAGCCAACATCCTGGCTGTCTATGCCTTCCCACCTCGTTTTCCACTTAATTGATCATTTGGGACCTTAGACGGCGGTCTGGGTTGTTTCCCTCTTGTCCCAGGACGTTAGCACCCCAGGACTGTCTCCCATGCTCGCACTTGACGGTATTCAGAGTTTGCCATGGTTTGGTAAGTCGCGATGACCCCCTAGCCATAACAGTGCTTTACCCCCGTCAGTGATACATGAGGCACTACCTAAATAGTTTTCGAGGAGAACCAGCTATTTCCAAGTTTGTTTAGCCTTTCACCCCTATCCACAGCTCATCCCCTAACTTTGCAACGTTAGTGGGTTCGGACCTCCAGTGCGTGTTACCGCACCTTCATCCTGGCCATGGATAGATCACTTGGTTTCGGGTCTACGCCCAGCAACTATGCGCCCTATTCGGACTCGGTTTCCCTACGCCTCCCCTATTTGGTTAAGCTTGCTACTGAACGTAAGTCGCTGACCCATTATACAAAAGGTACGCAGTCACGGAACAAGTCCGCTCCCACTGTTTGTATGCATCCGGTTTCAGGTTCTATTTCACTCCCCTCCCGGGGTTCTTTTCGCCTTTCCCTCACGGTACTGGTTCACTATCGGTCGATGATGAGTATTTAGCCTTGGAGGATGGTCCCCCCATCTTCAAACAGGATTTCTCGTGTCCCGCCCTACTTGTCGTACGCTTAGTACCACAATTGTGTTTTCATATACGGGGCTATCACCCACTATGGCCGGACTTTCCATTCCGTTCTATTAACACGACTGCTATCACGTACAGGCTCTTCCCATTTCGCTCGCCACTACTTTGGGAATCTCGGTTGATTTCTTTTCCTGCGGTTACTTAGATGTTTCAGTTCACCGCGTTCGCTTCACATGACCTATGTATTCAGTCAAGGATGACCCAAAAGGGCCGGGTTTCCCCATTCGGAAATCGTGGGATCAAAGCACTTTGCCAGCTCCCCCACGCTTATCGCAGGCTATCACGTCCTTCGTCGCCTATCATCGCCAAGGCATCCACCAGATGCACTTATTCGCTTGATCCTATAACCTCAAACACGTTTTACCGTACTCTTGGTCAGAGTTTCGTATTTACGACTTGTTGAATAGTTTCTCACGCTATTCAACGGCTGACTTTTACATCAGCAGATACAATCAACCCAATTTATTACTGTAAAAACAAGTCACCCTGTTTTCACATTGTTTAATTAGGAGATATTACTTCTTCTATTTTGTTAAAGAACGATACAGATGTCTTTCGACATTCCGATTTAAGAAACCAGAACAAAATCAACAACCCGAATCCCAACTACTGATCCGTCTATTGACTGAATTCTAAATTCTTGACAGTGACTTTTTTGCTGCACCACTGTTTGCACAGTGCTCGCCGCAAGGTGTGGTGGAGGATGACGGGATCGAACCGACGACCCCCTGCTTGCAAAGCAGGTGCTCTCCCAACTGAGCTAATCCCCCAATCTGGCATTACTAAGCTGTTTCCACTTACTAGGTAAGTGGTGGGTCAAGCTGGAATCGAACCAGCGACCCCCGCCTTATCAAGACGGTGCTCTAACCGACTGAGCTACTGACCCAGCTTTTGTCTTCACTAGATCAACCCTAACTTCGAGATTACCTTAGATAATCTACGCCGCCAGAGCGACTGACCCAGCTTCCAACCAAGTCCGTAACCCTGAGATCAATTGCTTCATCTCGCAGTTACTTTCTCTGTATCTTCAAATTCTACAGCCGATGAGTGTGAGTACTTGACCCGCAGGTCTTTCTCTTGAAAGGAGGTGATCCAGCCGCAGGTTCCCCTACGGCTACCTTGTTACGACTTCACCCCAGTCATGAATCCCACCGTGGTAAGCGGCCCCCCTAAGGTTAGCCTACCTACTTCTGGTGAAACCCACTCCCATGGTGTGACGGGCGGTGTGTACAAGGCCCGGGAACGTATTCACCGCGACATGCTGATCCGCGATTACTAGCGATTCCGACTTCATGCACTCGAGTTGCAGAGTGCAATCCGGACTACGATCGGTTTTGTGAGATTGGCACCCCCTCGCGGGTTAGCGACCCTCTGTACCGACCATTGTATGACGTGTGAAGCCCTGGTCATAAGGGCCATGAGGACTTGACGTCATCCCCACCTTCCTCCGGTTTGTCACCGGCAGTCCCATTAAAGTGCTCAACTAAATGGTAGCAACTAATGGCAAGGGTTGCGCTCGTTGCGGGACTTAACCCAACATCTCACGACACGAGCTGACGACAGCCATGCAGCACCTGTGTTACGGCTCCCGAAGGCACTCCTCGATCTCTCAAGGATTCCGTACATGTCAAGACCAGGTAAGGTTTTTCGCGTTGCATCGAATTAATCCACATCATCCACCGCTTGTGCGGGCCCCCGTCAATTCCTTTGAGTTTTAGTCTTGCGACCGTACTCCCCAGGCGGTCAACTTCACGCGTTAGCTGCGTTACTAAGCTCCGAAAAGCCCAACAACTAGTTGACATCGTTTAGGGCGTGGACTACCAGGGTATCTAATCCTGTTTGCTCCCCACGCTTTCGTGCATGAGTGTCAGTATCAGCCCAGGGGGTTGCCTTCGCCATCGGTGTTCCTCCACATCTCTACGCATTTCACTGCTACACGTGGAATTCCACCCCCCTCTGCCGTACTCTAGTTAGCCAGTTCACAATGCAATTCCCAAGTTGAGCTCGGGGATTTCACATCGTGCTTAACAAACCACCTGCGCACGCTTTACGCCCAGTAATTCCGATTAACGCTTGGACCCTACGTATTACCGCGGCTGCTGGCACGTAGTTAGCCGGTCCTTATTCTTCTGGTACTCTCATCCCCGGTGGGTATTAGCCACAAGGATTTGCTCCCAGACAAAAGCGCTTTACAACCCGAAGGCCTTCTTCACGCACGCGGCATTGCTGGATCAGGCTTGCGCCCATTGTCCAAGATTCCCCACTGCTGCCTCCCGTAGGAGTCTGGACCGTGTCTCAGTTCCAGTGTGGCGGATCGTCCTCTAAGACCCGCTACTGATCGTCGCCTTGGTGAGCCTTTACCTCACCAACTAGCTAATCAGCCATCGGCCGCTCCAATAACAAGAGGTCTTGCGATCCCCCTCTTTCCCCCGTAGGGCGTATGCGGTATTAGCTATCCTTTCGGATAGTTATCCCCCATTACTGGGTACGTTCCGATGTATTACTCACCCGTTCGCCACTCGCCACCAGACCGAAGTCCGTGCTGCCGTTCGACTTGCATGTGTAAAGCATGCCGCCAGCGTTCAATCTGAGCCAGGATCAAACTCTTTCGTTTAATCGCTATGCTATTTTTACTACTTGGCTTGTACTTCAATACTCAAAAGAACATCCGAGTTTGAACCGAAGTTCAGACTACAAATATTACTTTTTCAATTGAGTGCAAGCACTTGTTTCGACTTACGAATCAAGCACTCACACTCATCGGCTGTATATTGTTAAAGATCGATCTGAGACTGCAGAAACATCACTTCGTTTCGCTGCGTCATCAGCAGAGAGGCCGAACTATACCCACCGCCTCGAAACCCGTCAACACCTATCGACGAATAAAACCCAACAAAGGCGCTAAGTGGTTGATCTGATTAGCAACCCAGATTGAAACATTTTTGCCGCAAACGCAAGAACCGCGTCTGCAGCACCAGCGGATTCGGTTAGAAATCGAGAAATAGAAGCAAAGGAGCGGTAGAAAACGCACGAAAGGCATGAAAACAGCGAAATCAACACCCCGAAAAGCACACAGCCCGCTAACGCAGGCTGTGTTTATATATGAGAACGCAATTTGGCATCACCGTTTAATCGTGGGAATCAGCGCATACAAGCTCCCATTTAGCATTGCGGCACGACCAGTGCACCAATTTAAATTGCCACCATTGATGAGCGATCTCTTGCATTGCTAAGCAAGATAACGCTGCTCCAAATGCTGCTTAAAATAAACTGGGTTAAGCGCCTCGCCCGTCGCTCGTACTATGAGTTCGCCAGTGTCCCAGCGGCTGGCCTGCGTCCAAATATTTGCTTTCAGCCAATCGAAAATCGGCGCCAAATTCCCCGCTGCGATTTGCTGATCCAAGTCTGGATGCAGCTTGCGGATCATCGCAAAATATTGTGCCGCGTACATTGCACCGAGTGTGTAACTGGGAAAATAGCCAAAACTACCGTCAGTCCAATGAATATCCTGCATGCAACCATTTTTGAAATTATCTTTGGTATCAACGCCTAAATACGCCTGCATTTTTTCATCCCAAAGTGCAGGAATATCATCGGCCTCGATCTCGCCATTAATGAGTGCCCGCTCGATTTCATAGCGCAAAATGACATGCGCCGGATAGGTCAGCTCGTCAGCATCAACGCGGATATAGTCGGGTTTCACACGGGTGTAAATTTTGGCCAAATTATCAGCACTGAACGCTGCTTGCGCGCCAAAGTACTGTTGCACCAAAGGCTGAATCAGCGCCAAAAAAGCTGGGCTGCGACCCAATTGCATTTCAAACGACAGACTTTGGCTTTCATGAATCGCCATTGAACGCGCCCGACCTACGGGCAAATGCACCGTGTCGCGCGGCAAATTTTGCTCATAGCGCGCATGCCCCGTTTCATGCACGATACCCATCATGCTTTGCGTAAAGTCATCTTCGGTATAGCGTGTCGTGATGCGAACATCTTCGGGCACGCCACCGCAAAACGGGTGATGCGACACATCCAGTCGGCCACCATCAAAATCAAAACCCAGTAACTTCATCACTTCCAGCCCTAACTCTCGCTGGGCGGCGATCGCAAATGGGCCTTGTGCGGGAATGAGGGTTTCCTGCGCCTGCTTGGCCATCGCCTGCTGAATTAGGCCTGGGAGCCACTGCTTCACGTCACCAAAAATCCGATCCAACTCGGCACACGTCATGCCGGGCTCATATTTGTTCATCAGCGCTTCATAGGGAGACAAGCCTGTTTGCTCGCTCAGCAATTGCGCTTCTTCACGCGACAAACGCACTACTTCGCGGAAATTGGCTAGAAAACCATCCCAATCATTATTCGCGCGTTGCGTACGCCATTGGTGCGAGCAATGCGATCCAGCCAATGTTTTTGCCTCCACCAAACTTGCGGGTAGTAAATTGGCGAGCTCCCACTGGCGCTTCATCTCGCGCAAGCTGACCTGCTCAGCATCCGTTAAGTACTCACCCGCTGCGGCTGTCATCGCCACGGCCAACAGGGGATCAGTCAAGGTGTTGTGAACCAATACACCCAACTCAGCCATTGCCGCACCGCGCGCATCATTGCCACCTGCAGGCATCATCGCGGCCTGATCCCAGCCCGCTAGCGCCAGCAAATGCTCATAGCGATAAATGCGGGTAAAAATGGCTAACACCGTTTGATAGGCAGTCTGACTCATCACAACACTCTATATATTCATTAGCGATAGCACGATAATGCCAGCCTAGGCAGTAAATGCAATGGTGTTTATCCACGACATAAAAAAAGCCCTGCATGCACAGGGCTTTTTAATCTCAAATGAAGGCAGGATTATTCCCACTCGATCGTTGCAGGTGGTTTGCCTGACACATCGTAAACCACGCGGTTGATGCCGCGTACTTCATTGATGATGCGGTTAGACACTTTACCAAGCAGATCGTATGGCAACTCGGCCCATTTAGCGGTCATAAAGTCGCTAGTTACAACGGCGCGCAGTGCTACTACATAGTCATAAGTCCGGCCATCGCCCATCACGCCGACTGATTTAACTGGCAAGAACACGACAAACGCCTGGCTAGTCAGCTCGTACCAAGTTTTACCGCTCTTCTCATCCACGGCTGCGCGCAGCTCTTCGATAAAGATCGCATCCGCCAAACGCAGCAAGTCAGCGTAGTCTTTTTTCACTTCGCCGAGAATACGCACGCCAAGGCCTGGGCCTGGGAATGGATGACGATAAACCAGTTGCGGTGCCAGACCCAATGCCACGCCCAATTCGCGCACTTCGTCTTTGAACAACTCGCGCAGTGGCTCAAGCAGGCTCAACTTCATCGTTTCTGGCAAGCCGCCCACATTGTGGTGGCTCTTGATCGCGTGCGCTTTGCCGGTTTTGGCGCCAGCAGACTCAATCACATCGGGATAAATCGTGCCTTGTGCCAACCATTTGGCTTGTGGCAGCTTGGCTGATTCGGCTTGGAATACTTCAACGAATTCGCGGCCGATGATTTTGCGTTTTGCTTCTGGATCAGTCACGCCGGACAAGTGGCCCATGAACTGCTCGGTGGCATCAACGTGAATCACGCGTACGCCCAAATGCTCGGCGAAGGTTTCCATCACTTGCTTGCCTTCATTCAGACGCAGCAAGCCATTATCAACAAACACACAAGTCAATTGATCGCCAATCGCGCGGTGAATCAGCGCGGCAGCAACAGATGAATCGACACCACCCGATAAACCCAGAATCACTTCATCACTACCAACTTGCTCGCGGATTTTAGCCACGGCTTGGTCGATGTAGTTCGGCATCGTCCAGCTTGGGGTCGCGCCGCAAATATCGAGCACGAAATGATTAATCATTTCGCGGCCTTTGATCGTGTGCGTTACTTCTGGGTGATATTGCACGGCGTAGAAATTACGCGTGGTATCGGCCATCGCCGCGATCGGGCAAGACGCGTTGCTGGCGATGACTTCAAAGCCTGCGGGCATCGCAGTGACTTTGTCACCGTGGCTCATCCACACTTCAAGGCATACTTTGTCGCCATGAATGCGGTCAGCCAAACCTTTAAACAATGGATTGGTGTTGTTGACTTCGATTTCGGCGAAGCCAAATTCGCGCACTTTGCCGGCTTCAACTTTGCCGCCCAAGCTTTGCGCCATCCATTGCATGCCGTAGCAAATCCCCATGACGGGAATGCCCAGCTCAAACAAGGCTGGGTCAGCTTGGTAATCAGACTCGTACACCGAGTTTGGGCCGCCGGACAAGATAATGCCCTTGGGGTTAAATTCTTTGATGAAGTCGAGCGACACGTCGAACGAGTGCAGTTCACAGTAAACATGCGCTTCACGAACGCGGCGGGCGATCAGCTGCGTCACTTGCGAGCCGAAATCAAGAATCAGAATCTTATCCATACCGTATTAATCCAGTGGGTTGGCGGTAAAACGCGACATTTTACCGTGCTATCGAATTCGAGGCGAGTAGCTTGCTACTAGCGGCAGAAGCTGCAAAACAACTTACTGGGTATTGCCATACAGATCAATCAATAAAAGGATTTGCTGGCAATACCCATTAAATTGCTATTTTTCTAAAACACTGCGAATCACCGCATCGAGCACAGGAACCGCTTTTGGCGCTTCAGGATGGTTCAAAATCGCCACCACCGCCCAATTGCGCCCCTTGCTGTCTTTCACATAACCCGCCGCGGCACGCACATCGCGCAAAGTGCCGGTTTTGATATGCGCCATACCTGCTTGGCCTTTGGCTGTTAGTCGTTTTTTCATCGTGCCGTCCACCCCAACAATCGGTAGCGAACTAATATATTCAGCGGCAAACGGGCCGCGCCACGCGTTAGCGAGTAAGTCGGCCAAATGGCGTGCGCTCACTTGCTCTTTGCGCGATAAGCCAGCGCCATTTTCCAATACCAATTCCGGCCAGTTGAGTCCTGCCGCTTGCAAACCAGCACGGATCGCCTCGGCGCCTTTTTCATCGGTATTGGGCGCGGTTTTCCCAAGCTGCGCACCAAGGGTCAGATAGAGCTGACGCGCCATCAGATTATTGCTGTATTTATTAATATCGCGAATATTGCTCACCATATCGGTCGAGCGCGATGACGCCAAGGTCAGCGCTTTTGCCGGCGTTACACCGTCTTGCGTTTGACCCGAGCCTTTACCGCCGATCTGGTACCACATATACCAAAACAGCGCGGCGGTGTAATTGCGGGCATTGAGCACGGGCACATAACGCTCGGCCTTGCATCCTGCGGGCATTTCACCGACATACTGCAAAATATATTCCACGCCATTGACTTGCCCAGGGCGCTGTTGCACGCGTTTGGCCCAAGTAGCGCAATTGCCCTCACCCAGCGCCAGCTGATTACTCACGCGAACCTGATTGAGCGGCGGCTCGGCGGTCAAGATCACGCGCTCACCGGTGGAATCAAAGCTAATGCGTTGCGTGCGAAAATTAGTCATGAGCGCATCAGGCTCAACCATAAACGCGCGCTCGGTTTCGCCGTCATCGTCATATTCACCCAAAGTCGTGCTGCGCTGGAAATAGCTACCATCCAGCACCAGCGGGCCGCGAATCTCCTCTACACCCGCGGCTTTCAGATCGCGCACCCACAGCCACATCCGCTCCAGCGTGATTTTCGGGTCACCACTACCGCGCAAATAAATTGGCCCATTGAGCACGCCTTTCACTGGCGGCGCGTCGGCGAGTAAATCAGTTTGCCATTGCCAAGCGGGGCCTAATAAATTGAGCCCCGCCCACGTGGTGACCAGTTTCATCGTCGAAGCCGGATTGCGCGGCTGATCGGCCAAATGAAATTGCGCCGTGCCAGCGCCATCGAGCGGCACAATCGCCACACTCAAGGCTTCGCTGGGCAAACCCAGTGACTTCAGGCTTTGCTTAACCGACTCAGGCAACTCTGCCTGCGCCAAGGGGATCGCGTGTAGCGCGAAAACAGCACTCGCCAATAAGGCGCGCAGCGGGGAAAATTTGCGATTCATATTGGTCTTCATCACTGATCGGGTTAAGACTGCGGGGTATTGTTGGCCGCTTGGCGCGCTTTCCACGCCATATGTGCGACACGATAAGCATTTAAATCTTCGGCGTACACGTCAAAAATACAGGGCACGCAACCGCTCGTGCAGCAAGCTTCCAGTGGCGGCTCAATCGGCGCTTGTGGCTCGGGATCATCGGCCGGCGTGGATAAATCGGGCAAATCTTCGGCGTGTGACATCTTTTCTAAATCCATCTTAAATCCATCTCAAATCGATCGGTTGGAATCGCGAATCTGTTAGAATCGCGAAATGGCCTATCAAGTACTCGCGCGCAAATGGCGCCCCAAAACGTTTGCCCAGCTCGTTGGGCAAGAGCATGTGATCAAAGCACTGGCAAATGCGTTTGCCAGCGAGCGACTGCACCATGCGTATTTGCTCACTGGCACCCGCGGCGTGGGTAAAACCACCATCGCGCGGATTATGGCCAAGGCGCTCAATTGCGAAACCGGCATTACATCAACGCCGTGTGGCGTTTGCTCGGCGTGTACGCAGATTGACGCGGGCCGCTTTGTCGACCTGCTCGAGATCGACGCGGCGTCGAACACCGGCATCGATAATATCCGCGAAGTCTTGGACAACGCGCAATATTCGCCCACCGCCGGGCGCTTCAAAGTGTACATCATCGACGAGGTGCACATGCTTTCCAAATCAGCATTCAACGCGATGCTGAAGACCTTGGAAGAGCCGCCTAGCCACGTCAAATTTATCTTGGCAACAACCGATCCACAAAAAGTACCAATCACGGTACTGAGCCGTTGCCTGCAGTTTTCGCTGCGCCAGATGACGCCGCAGCAAGTCACCGGCCATCTGCATAAAGTCCTAGAAGCCGAGCAAGTACAATTTGAGCCACTGGCGCTTAATCTGCTCGGCCACGCAGCCAATGGCTCGATGCGCGATGCGCTCTCGCTGCTCGATCAAGCCATCGCACACGGCGCGGGTCAGGTGGAAGAGTCTGGCGTGCGCGCGATGCTTGGCGCGGTGGATCAAAGTTATTTATTCGATTTACTTGATGCGCTCGCTGCGCACGATGGCCCACGTCTGCTGCACACCGCCGACGCGATTGCCTCGCGCGGCTTGTCGTATGAAGCTGCACTACATGAGCTAGCCAATGTGCTGCATCAGGTGGCGCTGACTCAAGCTGTGCCAAACGCATTGGCAGATGATCTGCCACAACGCGGCCAGATTGTCGCCGCGGCGCAAGCACTCAGCCCGGAAGATACCCAGCTGTATTACCAAATCGCCCTGCACGGCCGTCGTGATTTACCTTTGGCACCGGATGAATACGCAGGCTTTACGATGACGCTGCTGCGAATGCTGGCCTTTGCTCCGGCGAAGCCGGAGCAAATTGCTGGAGCTGTCACTCCGGCCAAGCCAGAGCAAATCACCGGAACGACCACTCCGGCGAAAACAGAGCAAAACTCTGGAGTGATCGCCCCTCCGGCTAATTCCGCACAAGCCCTCAGCAATATCGCACCAGCGCAAGCCGAGCAAATCACAGCAACACCTGCTGCGTCTACTTCCCCCGCAGGAGCTATCACGCCGGGAAAGCCTGAGCAGATCGCGGCCAGCCCTGCGCGGCTTGAATCAGCGAGCGTGGTGCAAATGGCACCATCGGCAACAGAACCAGCACCAGCACCAGCTCAGCCTAGCAACACGGCCCCCGCAGTTGAATCTGCTTCCGCTTACGATGATTTAGAGCCACCACCGTGGCATAGCGAAGCGGCCGAGGCCATTTATCAAGCGAGCGAACCTGCTGCACAGTACGTTTCTGAGCCTGCCCCGACCGCGCCGCACACAGAACCGGCACCAAGTATTGCTACGCCGAGCCAGAGTAAACCAGTTACGCCATTCAATGGCGACTGGCGCGCTTTGGTAGTGCAACTCAAGCTGGGCGCGGCAGGTATGTTGGCGCAGAACGCAGAGCTATTGAGCTATAGCGATATACGTTTCGATTTACAAGTTGCCGAAGCACATCGCGCCGTCGCCACTCGCGATTATCAAGATAAACTGCGCCTAGCGCTCTCCGAACATTTTGGTCGCGACATTGAGGTGAACGTCAATATCGGCACGATTCAGGGCGAAACCCCTGCGGTCATGCTGGTGCGCGAAAATGCAGCGCGGCAGGAAGTCGCCGTGGCGGCGATTCAAAATGACCCATTTATTCAAACCCTCGTTCGGGATTTTGGCGGCACCATCGACGCAGCGTCGATTAAACCGCTGTAACCGATCATCAACCACAAAGGAAAAAGTATGTTCAATAAAGGCGGTTTGGGTGGCTTGATGAAGCAAGCCCAGCAAATGCAAGAAAACATGAAAAAAGCGCAAGATGAGCTGGCCACAGTTGAAGTGGAAGGCCAATCGGGGGCCGGTCTGGTGAAAATCACCATCACCTGCGCCAACGTGGTAAAACGCGTTGCGATCGACGATAGCCTGTTGTCGGACGACAAAGACATGTTGGAAGACCTGATTGCAGCGGCATTTAACGACGCATTGCGCAAAGCCGAAGCAACCAGCCAAGAAAAAATGGGCGCGTTGACGGCAGGACTACCATTACCACCTGGCATGAAACTGCCCTTCTAATTCCGAGGTCTGCGCCCTACGCATATTGCAGTCGGGCGGAGCTCGAAATCCTCATGGACTTCAGTCCATTGCGGTTTCTGCGCTCCGTCCTCCTACACTCTGTGTGGGCTCGCCACTCGGAAACTGTGTAGATACACACCGCAGTATCACATCACAGATCAATTGCGAATTACTCTTCAAGGCAATACCCCATGAGCACACCCCGTTCGCTGAATAATCTGATTGAAGCCTTGCGCGTCCTACCCGGCGTTGGTCCCAAATCAGCGACGCGAATGGCGTTTCATCTGGTGCAGCGCGATCAAGACGGCGCTGGCCGTTTGGCGCAATCGCTGGTCGAAGCGCTGGGCACACTCAAACATTGCCGCCACTGCAATACCTTTACCGAGGCCGATGTTTGCGATATTTGCTCGGACGAGCAACGCAATCATGCCCTGCTCTGCGTCGTCGAGATGCCGACCGACCTGATGTCGATCGAACACACGCGCAGTTTTGAAGGCTTGTATTTTGTCTTGATGGGTCGCCTCTCGCCGCTCGATGGCATCGGCCCCAAAGACATCGCACTCGCGCAATTACTCAAACGCGCCAGCGATGGGATTGTTGAAGAAGTCGTGCTAGCGACCAATTTCACGACTGAGGGCGAAGCGACTGCCCATTACCTAGCCGAAATGCTGCGCGCACGCGGACTCAAAGTCAGCCGCATCGCCCGCGGCCTGCCCGTCGGCGGCGAGCTCGAACATGTAGATCCAGGCACATTAGCGCAAGCGCTGATTGAACGGCGTGGTTTGTAGTCATCGAATAAGTCATCAAGCCCATTGTGTTGTATGCAGCTCAAACGAGCCACCCCATCCATACGGCACAAACGCATTCTGTGCCGATTAAAGCGCTCATATAAAAAAACCGCATTGCGAACAATGCGGTTTTTTTAGATTACGGCTTGAGCGCGCTTAATCGCGGCTGTTACCAGAGAAAGCCATCAGCAGGTTGAGCAAGCTGGTGAACAGATTGTAAATGTTCAGGTACAGGCTCAAGGTGGCCGAAATGTAATTGGTTTCGCCACCATTCACGATGCGACTGACATCAAACAGGATAAAGCCAGAAAACAGCAATACCGCTACGGCAGAGATGGTCAGCGACAGCGCAGGAATGGCGAAGAAAATATTCGCGATCGCAGCCAGCAGCACAATCACCAGACCGATCATCAAGAATTTACCCATAAAGGAAAAATCTTTCTTGGTCACGGTGGCGATGGTGGCCAAGGTAAAGAAGATCGCAGCAGTACCCACTGCGGCAATACCGATCAACTCGGCACCGTTGCTAAATTTGAGCGCGACTTGCAGGATTTGGCTCAGCCACAGACCCATAAAACCAGTCCAAGCGAGCAAAATCGCAACGCCTGCGCCTGATTCTTTGGTTTTTTCAATGGCGTAAAACGCGCCAAAGCTTACCGCCATAAACACGATAAAACCCATCATCGGGCTCATCGCAAATTTCATCGAGATACCCAAAATGGCACCCGCTGCTGTTGGCAACATTGACAGCGCCAACAGGAAATAGGTGTTGCGCAACACGCGGTTGCGTTCAACGGCCAGCGTCGTGCTACCGTAGCTTGCTGGATTGTATTGCATGATCAGACTCTCCTAGACTTTTATCATCGGCTTGCGCCATGCCACTAAGATGCGGGGAAATGAGAAAAGTTTCAAGTCATCGCGGCTAAATTGACAATATTCTCAAGCTTTTGCCATGCCTCATTCAAACACCGGCGCAAACGCCTGCTCGATGGCAGCCAGATCTAATGACTCAATACTTGCTTCGCGCCAGCGGTGTGGCTGATTGCGATCAAATAGCGTGGCGTAAATACCCGCTTGGAAATCACCATAACGCAGTGCACAGGCAGCCATTTGCGTTTCCAATGCCACCGTTTCAGCCAGCGTTTTATCAGCGCAGATGTCTTGCAAGCGCCAGCTAAGGTACAAGGATGTGGGCGAGGCTTTGTGCATACGTTGGGCCACATGCCCTAAATAATCGCAGGTATGACCTGCAAGATCTTTTAAATATTGAACTGCAGATAGATACCCACCACTGGCAGCTAGCTCAAACTCGCCCTGATGGGATAAAAGTTGGGGCTCGATGGCACAGCTCGGCACCGCAATGGACGACAGATATTGAGCCAATCGCTGATGATCCGCCGTGTCACCTTGCCAATCTAAGCCCGCCAGCTCCAACAGCGTCTGGTGCCGGCGCTCATCGGGCAAGAGCCATTGCGCCGCGCCCAATGCTAGCGCGTCTGCCGCGTTCATCGCAGCCCCCGAGAGAGCCAAAAAGCGGCCAGCGCTCCCCATTTGCGGTAGCCACCAACTGGCGGCCACATCGGGAAATAGCCCAATACCCGTTTCTGGCATGGCCAAACGGCTTGTTGGGGTCACGATGCGATGACTCGCGGCTGAAAATAAGCCCCATCCGCCGCCCATCACAATGCCGTGCCCCCACGCCAGCACCGGCTTGGGATATTCGCGGATCGTTTGGCAGAGGCGGTATTCTTCGGCAAAAAAAGCATCGCCTTCGCCGATGGCCCCAGCGCTGGTCATCGCGTGATACAGCGCTTTCAAATCACCGCCGGCACAAAACCCGCGTTCACCCGCACCAATCAAGACGATCGCGACCAACTGCGCATCATGCTCCCACGCGGCGAGGGCGGCGGCCATTTGTCGCACCATCGCCAAATTTTGGGCGTTAATCCGCTCGGGCGCGCTCAGCGCCAAACAGCCAATCTGCGCCCCGCAGCTCGTATTGATGGTTGAAACATGAACGGTCATTCACGACTCCTGCCGAAAGGATATGCGGGCATTTAGCCTGATCCGGCCAAGGCGCAGCAAGCAGTAATTTCCTTTATAGCGGCTGTAACATAAGTAGGACGATGCTGACCTATAGTGGGGAAAATAACCCGCTTGAGCATAGGTATGAATGCGCAGCATGATTTAACAGAATTAGCCGAGCTCGAAGCAATCATCGCCCAAGCGCCATCTTGGCTATCGGTGCAACAACATGGTGTGATTCACGCCCAAACTCATCAATATCCTTTGTATAGCTTAAGTTTAGGCAGCCCTGCTGCCGATGCGCCCGTGCTGGGTTTTTTTGGCGGCGTCCATGGCCTTGAGCGCATCGGCAGTCAGATCTTGCTCGCTTTGCTGCAAAGCCTGCTGGTGCGCATGGAATGGGATAGCAGCCTGCAGCACAAACTCCAAAAGATGCGCATTGTGTTTATGCCGCTGATCAATCCTGCTGGCATGGTCAAAGGCTGGCGCAGTAATGGCGATGGCATTGATCTGATGCGCAATGCGCCAGTCGAAGCAAGCCAGCGTCCCGCCTTGCTCGTGGGCGGGCATCGGATAAGTCGCCACTTGCCTTGGTATCGGGGGAGCGCCGATGGCGATATGGCACCAGAAAATCAGGCTTTGTGTGAAGTCGTGCGCGAGCAGTTATTGTCTGCGCCATTGAGTATCGCGCTCGATTGCCATTCGGGTTTTGGCTTGCGCGATCGGGTCTGGTTTCCCTATGCACACACGCATGAGCCGATCACTCATTTGCCCGATGTCCATGCGCTGGCACATTTGTTTCAACGTAGCTATCCAAATCACCCCTACGTAATCGAGCCGCAGGCGCGGCAATACCTGACCCACGGCGATATCTGGGATTATTTATATTTGCAGCACAGCCAAAGCAGCCAGCGCATCTTTTTGCCGCTCACCCTTGAGCTCGGCTCTTGGTTGTGGATTAAAAAAAACCCGCGCCAGATGCTGTCCTTGGGCGGCTTATTCAATCCAATTGTGCCGCATCGCCAGCAAAGGGTATTGCGCAAGCATTTAATCTTGTTCGAATTTTTAATCCGTGCGGTGCATGATTATCAACATTGGCTGACGCAGCCAGACAATCGTGCCCAGCACCAGCAACTAGCGCTGCAACAGTGGTATCAGCCATGAAAACATGGGTGCTATTACGCGGTCTGATGCGCGAAACGCGGCATTGGGGGCATTTCGTCGATCAACTACAAACTCGTTTTCCGCAGGATCAGATTATTTGTATTGAATGGCCAGGCAATGGCCTGCTCCACCAGCAACAAAGCCTGACTTCAATTGGCGACATGGCAGAGTATGTGCAGCAAAGCCTGATTGAGAAAGGCATTGACGGGCCATACCATGTGATCGCTATTTCACTTGGCGCCATGGCGGCGATCGAATGGGCGCATCGCCACCCGCACTGCTTGGCCAGTTGTACGCTAATCAATACCAGTTTGCGTCGCTACAACCCCATCCATCAGCGCTTGCGCTGGTCACAATGGCCAGTGCTCATCAGGCTTGCCTTACTAGCCCCCGCCGAACGTGAAGCCATGATCATGCGGCTCACGAGTCAGCGACAGCACGTGCCCCCCCTGCTGGCATGGCAAAATTATGCGCAGCAATACCCTATTAGCACGGCCAATGCATTGCGCCAGCTTTGGGCTGCCAGCCATTATCGTGCGCCGAGCTGCGCGCCAGCGGTGCCGCTGCTGATGCTCAATGCCTTGGGGGATCAACTGGTCGATCCGCGCTGCAGCGCGCAAATTGCCGCGCAATGGCAGGTACCGCTGCAAACGCATCCCGATGCAGGGCATGATTTGCCACTGGATGACGGGGAATGGGTACTGACGCAAATCGCGGCAACATTCTTCAATAAAACTGAAGATGCCAGTCAAAACTCTTTGCTATCCGAAGCGCAAATTCATGCTTTATGATGAATGCAACTCACCAACCTGTAAGGGATCAAACCATGAAAGTTTTGGCCATCTGCGGCAGTTTGCGCGAAAAATCGACCAATAAAGGCTTGCTGCGCTTTGCGCAAGCCAATGCGCCCGAAGGCATGGAAATTACGATTGCCGATCTGAGCCAAGTACCTTTTTATAATGCTGATATCACCGAGCAACCTGCTGCGGTCAAAACCTTGTTAGCACAATTTGACGCGGCTGATGCATTTATTTTTGGTGCCACCGAATACAATTATTCGATTGCCCCTGCGTTGAAAAACGCAATTGATTGGGCTTCTCGTGCTGAAGGCAACACATTACTTGGCGGCAAAGCGGCGGCGATTATGGGGGCGGCAGGTGGCATGGGCTCTTCGCGTTCGCAATATCACTTGCGTCAGGTTTGCACTTTTATCGACGTGCATCCACTCAATAAGCCCGAAGTATTTGCCAATGCATTTGCCGGCACATTTGATGCCGATGGCAACCTGACCGATGAGAAAATTAAAGAGAATATTCGCCAACAATTGATCGCGCTGGCGGCCTGGTCAAAGAAAATTAGCGCCTAACCAAGGGGCATGTTCAGATTATGTGTTGATATGAACAGTACTTGGTTTGACTAGGAAAAACGATATTCGTAGGGTGGGTTAGGCTAAGCCGTAACCCACCGTTACGCTGCTTTTCTTTATGTCGCGTCACTACGATTCTTGTTATCAACACGTTATCTGAACATGCCCTAACCAAGTGGGGTATATCTACAAAATCTAATCAATTAAATGATTTTTGAGATATACCCATCAATCTAGCACAACCCACTCACCTTTTACCCGCCCCTCGATGGGGCGGTACTGGGTTTTGTAGGACATTTTGCGACAATCTTTGATCCAGTAGCCGAGATACACATAGGGCAAACCCAACTGTTTGGCCAAACCCACTTGCCACAGCACGTTATACACGCCCAAACTGCGGCTGCTTAAATCGGGATCAAAGAAGGTATACACCGATGAAATACCATCATTGAGCTGGTCAATCAGGCTCACCATCCGCACGACACCGTCTTCGATAAATTCGGCCAGGACGCTGGCGACATTACTTTTGAGCAAAAAACTCTCATATTGCTCGCGATTATCCTGATCCATCCCACCACCCGCATGGCGCGACTGTTGATAACGCTGATAGAGCTGAAAATGCTCATCGCGAAAACTCAGCTCGATCAATCTGACTTTAAGATTGTGGTTGCGCTGCTGCACTCGGCGCTGGGTACGATTGGGCTGAAATTGCGCGACGGGCAGGCGCACTGGCACACAGGCTTGGCAATGGTCACACCACGGACGATAGACAAACTGACCGCTACGGCGAAATCCTTGCTCGACTAACTGGCTATAGACATCAGTGCCAATCAAATCAGAAGGCACGGCCACTTGCGAGCGCGCATACTGCTGATCCAGATAGCTACAGGGATAAGGAGCCGTTGCATAAAACTGGAGCTGGACCGTGTGCTTGCGAAAGGTATCGTTCATATTGGCCTCGCCTGTCGTCTACGATGGTTCACCTGTTGAATCATAGCGATAAGACCATGGGCCGAGCAGATCGTATTGGTCGATCAATTGCCCTAAATGCCTCATAAACTGTTTACGCTCGATCTCTTTAGCGCCAAAGCGTGCCAGATGATCGGTGTACATCTGGCAATCAATCAGGCCAAATCCCTGTTCTTTAAGCCATCGTACCGCATGGACAAAGGCAATTTTAGAGGCATCAGCGCGTTTGGCGAACATAGATTCACCATAGAACATTTTTCCGATCGCCATGCCATAAAGCCCACCAACGAGCTCATCATCCATCCAGCATTCGAAACTATGCGCATAACCCGCCTCATGCAGCGCAAGGTAGGCCGACAGCATATCAGCAGAAATCCAAGTACCTGTTTCTGCGCCACGCGGTGCTGCACAGCCTTGCATGACCTCAGCAAACGCGGAGTCAAAAGTAATACGGTAGGCGCGATTACGAATGACCTTGTCCAATGATCGATGCACATGCAAATCATCAGGAAATAGCACCATCCGCGGGCTCGGGCTCCACCACAAAATGGGTTCGCCCGGCATATACCACGGAAAGATCCCTTGCCGATAAGCCGCCAAAATGCGCCCTGGCGCCAAATCGCCCCCCGCCGCAAGCAAGCCGTTTGGCTCGGGCAAGGCTTGCTCTAACGGCGGAAACTGGTGGCGATGATCAAGCCAAGGAATCATGACTTCACTTATTTTTTATTCGTTTTAGTCTGGCAATCGGCGCATAAGCCATATAGATACATTTCATGCTCTTGAATTTGAAAGCCATGCTTTTCTGCAATGGCATCTTGGCGCGCTTCAATTTCAGGATCGTAGAATTCTTCCACTTTGCTGCATTTCACGCACACCAGATGATCGTGGTGCTCACCGTGATTGAGCTCAAATACCGATTTGCCCGTTTCAAAGTGATGGCGAACTAAGATACCAGCCTGCTCAAACTGCGTCAGAACGCGATATACCGTCGCTAAACCCACGTCGATTTCTTCGGCCAGCAACAGACGATAGACATCCTCAGCCGTTAAGTGACGCTCGGCGCTGGTTTCAAATAAATTAAGAATTTTCAAACGAGGCCCGGTCGCCTTTAAACCCATACCTTTTAATTCAGCCGCTTTGCTCATTTTAATTTTCCCACTTCCCAATATGTGCGGTGTTGGCGCAATACGGTTATCATATAGCGTTTCTCGGTGCCGCGCACCGACCCCAACAGTGAAGCGTACGAGCATGAAGGCTAGAATTTTAACTGTAATCATCAGCGGCAGCCTGCTTTTATCGGGCTGCAGCGTAGTCAATTTTTTCACGCCCTATAAGCTCGATATTCCACAGGGCAATGAAATCACGATCGATCAAGTCGCCAAGCTCAAAGTCGGCATGTCACAAAATCAAGTACGATTTGTACTTGGCACCCCTTTGCTGGTAGACCCATTTCATCAAACTCAATGGGTTTATTTATCGCGTGACACGCGTGGCGATACGCTACTAGAAAGCAAGCGCCTCACGCTTTACTTCCAAGAAAACAGCTTGGTGAAATGGGAAGGTGACGCGCTACCAGAGCCGATTGAGCGTATTGAGGCGAGGAAAGCTGATCCAGCACAAGTCAATGACACTAGCTCCAAGTCTAACAACACAGTCCCCAGCAATAGTGCAGCACCGAATGCTGAAACTGAAGTCAAACCACTGATTGATAAAGGATTTTAAATGACGATGAAAATCGCCATTGCCGGTAGCAGCGGTCGTATGGGCCGCATGTTGATCGAAGCAGTAGTTAATGCACCTGATGCACAATTGTTTGCGGCGCTAGATCGCGTCGGTAGCGATAGCATCGGCACGGATGCGACGGCCTTTTTGGGCAAAAATAGCGGCGTACTGATCAGCAGCGATTTAGCCGCACTAAATGGGGCTGACGTTATCATCGATTTCACTCGCCCTGAAGGTACGCTTGAACACCTTAAAGCCTGCCAAGAATACGGCGTGAATATGATTATTGGCACCACGGGGTTTGATGAAGCCGGTCGCGCCGCAGTAAAAGCGGGCAGCGAAAAAATCGCGATTGTGTCGGCGTACAATATGAGTGTTGGCGTCAATTTGGTTTTCAAACTACTGGAAATTGCGGCCGGCGTACTCAATCAAGGCTATGACGTCGAAATCGTTGAAATGCACCACAAGCACAAAGTCGATGCGCCCTCTGGCACGGCCATTGCGATGGGTGAAGCGGTGACTAAAGCTTGGGATAAAGCATTAAAAGATGTGGCCGTTTGGTCGCGTGAAGGCATTACGGGCGAGCGCGAAGATGGCACGATCGGCTTTGCCACCCTACGCGGCGGCGATGTGATTGGGGATCATACGGTGGTTTTTGCCGGAGCTGGCGAGCGAGTTGAAGTCACCCACAAAGCGAGCAATCGCACCATTTATGCGCAAGGCAGCTTGCGTGCGGCACGTTTTCTGGCCAACAAAACCACCGGGCATTATGATATGCAGGATGTATTGGGCCTTAAAAACATCACCTAATGCCTTTGCCGCTGGCGAGCCCATCAGAAATTTGGCACGAAAAAAAAGCGAGGTCAGATGGCCTCGCTTTTTATTTACCCTGCAATGATGAATGAATAATCAGTCCTACCAAACACATCACATCAACTGCTGATTATCCGCCCTTTCCTGCCACATTATCATTTCGTAGATCAAAAACCACTGCTACTAACTACGTCATATCACACTACATACAAAGTTAATCAAAACCACTTAACCTGACTACTGTATTGCGAAGATCTACGACCATGTTGCAAAGAACATCATTAAAGATCAACGAGGTGCCCGATCGACACCTCGTGGCTGGCTCGGTATTTAATTGATTGAGGCGAGTACTATGACTGCCTTATACCGTACACCTTATGCTACGAGATCACAATTGATCAGGGTTTAGCCTTTGCGGCTGGGTACTAAAACGAACAGAAAACGCTTAAACAAATTTGGCCTCCTGTAATTTAGTTAGACAACAACACATCGAATCCAAAACTAGCCTCCTGTTTTGTTGCTGTAGTATTACTCTAGTCCTAAATATTCATTCCTGCAACATATCCCGACGACCAGGCCCATTGAAAATTGTAACCGCCCAGCCAGCCGGTCACATCGACGACCTCACCAATGAAATACAAGCCCGCGACATTGCGCGACATCATCGTCTTCGAGAGCAGCTCGTCGGTATCGACCCCACCGCGTGTGACCTCGGCTTTTTTGTAGCCAACCGTACCCGAGGGTTTGACCTGCCAAGCGTGCAGCTCCGCCTCTAAGCCTTGCAATACCTTAGGCGAGTATTGCTTCAAAGGTTTTATTTCACCTAGCTTTTGCAGCCATACCTGCACAAAACGTTTAGGCAACACATCCGAAAGTATCGTTGACAGTAGCGCTTCACGGCTGGCATTGGCAAAATAATCTTGCAAATCCAGATCAGGAATCAGATCAATTTCAATCGTGTCGCCCGCCTGCCAATAGCTGGATATTTGCAAAATCGCAGGGCCAGAAACCCCTTTGTGCGTGAACAAAATCGCCTCGCGAAACTGTTGCGTTTTGCAGCTCACAATGGCATCTTCGATCGCGACACCCGCTAATTCAGCCCATAAATCTTCGGCTTGAAAGGTCAGCGGCACTAAAGCTGGCGCTTGCGGCACAATTTTCAGGCCAAATTGCTTGGCGATTTCATAGCCCATCGGCGTTGCGCCGATTTGCGGAATCGACAATCCGCCCGACGCAATGACTAAGGATTGGCAATGCCAGGTTTCCTGGCTGGTTTCAACGATAAATCCACCCGACTCGCCCTGCGCCACGCTCAAGACGCTCGTGCCCATGCGCCAAATCACATCACCTTGCTCGACCTCGTCTTTGAGCATTTGAATAATGCCTTCTGAGTTTTGATCGCAAAATAATTGCCCCAGCGTTTTCTCATGAAAACTCAGCCCGTGCTTGTACACCATCGCAATAAAATCGTGCTGGGTATATTGCTTGAGCGCCGACTTCACAAAGTGCGGGTTGTTCGAGAGATAGCAATCAGGGTGAATATTCAGATTCGTGAAATTGCAGCGCCCACCGCCAGAAATACGGATTTTCTCGGCCAGCTTGGTGCTGTGATCGACCAGAACCACGCGTCGGCCACGCTGGCCCGCCGTTGCGGCGCACATCAAACCGGCGGCGCCCGCGCCAATAATCACTACATCCGTTTCTTGCATTCTTTACCCCTCAGAAGGCGACTATTGTACCTCTAAGCGCGCAGCACAGGCTTTTGCGTTGTACAGCCAATCTGAGTCGCGAGTAAGGTCAAACCCCATTGGCATTATTACAGCGACAATCTACTGTCGCGCTAGCGTAAAATAGCAGGACTTATTCTGTGGGAGCACCCAATGCACACGATGATTGTTACCGACCTAGATGGCACCCTGCTCGACTCTGAACACAAAGTCGATCCATACACCGCCGAGACCTTTCAGGCGCTGGCGGCTCAAGGTATCAACATCACCATCGCGACCGGTCGCCATTTTTTGGATGTCAAAGGTATTCGCAGCGTGCTTGGTGTGCCCGCGCATCTGATTACGTCCAATGGCGCGCGCGTGCACGCACCAAATGATGACGAAATCTACGCTGAGAATATCGACCCTGCTTTGGCGCGTGCGCTATTGCAGCCTGAATTTTCAGCAGGTTCTTTGCTCAATATGTACACCGATGAGGGTTGGTTGGTTGAACGCGAATGCCCAGAGCTGGTTGGCGTGTATTACAAAGATTCAGGCTTTGGCTATCAGGTCGTTGATCTGGCCAATCACCACGGCGCAGGCGTTGCGAAAATTTTATACATCGGCGAACACGAAGCACTGAGCGCGATTGAAGCCAAAATTCTGGCTCAATATCGCGATCAGGTTTACATCACGTTTTCGGCGCATGATTGCCTAGAGGTGATGGCTCCGACCGTTTCCAAAGGCCATGCGCTACAAGCGGTGCTGGCGCGCCTTGATTCGGACAAATCGCATTGCATTGCCTTTGGCGACGGGCAGAATGACATTGAAATGCTAGCCGTGGCGGGAACGGCGTTTGTCATGGCTAACGCCAGCGACAAGCTCAAAGCCGCGCACCCTGATTTACCAGTTATCGGCAGCAATGAAAATCATGGCGTAGCGACTCAATTAAGGAGTATGTTTAAACTCTAAACCCCAATTCCAAATCACCCTGGGCGAGTTTAAATCATGCGTATCAGCTTATTTTTAGGGAGTATCTTGCTCAGTGGCTTAGCTAACGCCGCTTGCAGCCCGATACTCCAGCATCAATTCAAAACACTGCAAGGCCAGCCTTTTGATCTGTGCCAGTATGCGGGTAAGCCGATTTTGGTGGTCAATACCGCGAGTAAATGCGGCTTTACCAAGCAATTTACCAAGTTGGAAAAGATGTACGCGCAGTACAAAGCGCGTGGACTGTTGGTGATTGGCTTTCCGTCGAATGATTTTAAGCAAGAGCTGGAAAGCAACGCCGAGATTGGCGAGTTTTGCAAACTCACCTACATGGTCGAGTTTCCAATGATGGAAAAATCCAGCGTCACGGGCAAAACGGCCAATCCGCTCTACCAGCAATTGATCACCGCCAGCGACACCAGCCCGAAATGGAATTTCTATAAATACCTGATCGCACCCGATGGCAAAACGGTGACTGCGTACAGCTCGCTGACCGAGCCCGATGATAAGGAAATCATCGGTAAAATCGAGAGCTGGCTACCAAAAAAATAAGCCATAAAAAAAGCCCGCACATCGCGGGCTTTTTATTCAGATCTCAATACTTAAGTCGCCGAAATTGACGTCACCAAAGGACGGAAACGATTGATTTCCTGGTCAAAGTCGTACAAAGAGCCTTGCTGAATATCGAAATACCAACCAATCAGACTTAGCTTGCCCGCCTCAACGCGCTCGGCGATGAATGGAAAGCTCATTAGATTGTCGAGCGAAACAATAATCGCCGCCATTTCGCAAGCGCGAATCTGGCGCTCTTCATCTTTATGCGCCAACTCGCGTTTAACTTGCTCACGCGCTGAATCGGCAATCCGCACCCAACGACCGACAAAGTTGGCCTCAGTTTTGGATTCTGGATTTTGCATCAGCGCACGAATACCACCGCAAGCCGAATGCCCCAAGATGATGATTTTGCTGACTTCCAGATGCACTACCGCGTATTCAATCGCCGAAGATACACCGTGAAAAGCACCATCGATTTCATACGGCGGCACCATATTGGCCACATTGCGCACGACAAACAAATCACCGGGATCACAGTCCATCAGCAAAGCGGGGTCAACACGCGAATCGGAGCAGCCAATCAGCAGCGTCTTTGGGTTTTGCCCTTGTTTGAGCTCTTCGAATAATGTGCTGTGTTCACCAAAATATTTATGTTGGAAGCGGCGAAACCCACCGATAAATTTTTCAATGTCTTCCATCTTCCCTCCCTGATGATGAATTTTATTTTCGCGCAATTCTACTGGTTTTCCCGCAGTCATGCGCTAGCAATTTTGATCTGCTATCAAACACTGCTAGCCGAGCACTTGCTGCGCACAGCAAAACGCTCATGTTCAATTTTTTTGAATAGTCAATACAAGTATTTTTGCTATGAATCAATACACAAGACTTTTATTATTCAACTCACATTCAGATTTACTGAATAAGGAAACGCAATGACAAAGAAATCCCCCAGCAATTACAACGCGCTGCAAATCGGTCTGCACTGGCTGGTGGCGCTGCTGATTTTGGCGGCTTTTATTTTGGTCTGGACTTTTGACAATACGCCTCTGGCGCCAGACACCTTTAAGCTCAAACTGCAATTGATTGCTTGGCATAAATGGGCAGGCATCACGGTATTGATGCTGTTTTTTGTGCGCCTGATTTACAAGCTGATCCGCGGCACACCGGCGATTGACCCGGAGCTCAAACCGATTGAACGCAAGATGGCGGTCAGTGTCCATCACTTGCTGTATCTGCTGATGCTGGTCTTGCCCATGGTTGGCTGGATGCTCAGCTCAGCCAAAGGCTACCCAGTGATGCTGTACGGCGTATGGCAAATGCCCGACTTAGTGGCCAAAGATGAAGCGCTGGCGCATACCTTGAAAGAAATCCATGAATTACTCGCCAATGGCTTGATGGTCTTGGTCGGTTTGCATGCTGCAGGTGCATTGAAACATTACTTTATTGACAAGGATGGTACGCTGGCTCGCATGCTACCTTTCTTGAAGCGCTAATTAAAATTGCGAATTAACTGGAGAAATCAATGTTGCGTCCTTTATTACTCGCCGCCCTGCTCGCCACCTCCATCGGTGCACAAGCAGCCCAAACCTTGGTGCCGCAAAAAAGTAAACTCGGCTTTGTATTTAGCCAAATGAATACGCCGGTTGATGGCTCATTCAAAAATTACACCGCCACCATCGATTTTGACCCCGCCAAGCCGGAAGCGGCCAGCGCGCAAATCGTCATTGATTTGGCCAGCATTGATGTCGGTGGCCCTGACGGCAACGCCGAAGCCAAGAAAAAAGCTTGGTTTGACGTGGCCGCCAATCCAAAAGGCACGTTCACCGCGACCACTGTTAAAGCGCTAGGCGGCGGCAAATTTGAAACTAAAGGCAAACTCACGATCAAAGGCATTAGCCGCGAAGTTGTCGGCCAAATGACCGCCAAACAGCAAGGCGCGGAATTGGTGCTGGAAGGCACTGTGCCGCTCTTGCGTCTGAACTACAAACTCGGCGATGGCGCTTGGGCTGATACAGGCACCGTAGCTGACGAAGTTGCAGTGAAATACAAGCTGGTATTAACCGGTAAAGCAGGTAAATAAAGAAGTCTACGACCATACCCACTAGGAGTACACATAATGAAGAAACTGATTCTCGCCTCTATCCTGTCTGCGGCCACTTTGACTGCTGTTGCAGCCCCAGAAACCTACAACGTTGATCCATCGCATACGTTTGCTAGCTTTGAAATCAACCACTTGGGTTATTCAACCCAGCGCGGCGCTTTCCAAAAAACCGCCGGCACGATCACGCTCGATAGCGAGAAAAAAACTGGCAGCGCCGACATCACCATCGACACGGCTAGCCTGAACACTGGCTGGGAAGCGCGCGACAAACACTTGAAAAGCGAAGATTTTTTCAATGTAGCTAAATTCCCAAGCATCACGTTCAAAGGCAAAACTTTCAAATTTGACGGTGACAAATTGGCTAGCGTCAGCGGCGATTTCACCTTGCTCGGCGTGACCAAGCCTTTGACTTTGAACGTCGTCAATTTCAAATGCGCACCACACCCAATGAGCAAAAAACCAGCTTGCGGCGCGGATGCGGTGGCCACGATCAAACGTAGCGATTTCGGCATGGCAGCGTATGTACCAGCAGTCAGCGACGAAGTGACTTTGCGCATTCAGGTTGAAGCCAGCAAATAAGCCGTTTTTTCACGCCCAAGCCCTTTGCGCCCCAAGTGCAAAGGGCTTTTGTCATTGTTGCGCGGGCAAGACCTGCGCTTTCTGCGCCCCACATGCGCGTCAATCTTGCAGCGCGCGCTTTCCGCAGTAAAATACGGCACCGCCCAAATTAACTAGGTTTACCTTATGGAATTTCAACCATCTCCTGATCGCCCCACGCCGTTGCTGGGCAAAATCATCTTCGCCAGCCGCTGGCTACAATTACCGATTTACCTTGGCCTGATCGTGGTACAAGGCGTGTACGCGTATAAGTTTCTGGCTGCGCTGTACAATATGATGAGCAATCTGACGACGCTATCCGAAACGCAAATCATGCTGGCGGTGCTGGGCTTGATCGACGTGGTGATGATTGCCAATCTGCTGCTGATGGTGACGGTGGGTGGCTATGAGACCTTCGTGTCGCGCCTGCGCATTGACCGCCACCCTGACCAGCCCGAATGGCTCGATCATGTGAACGCGACGGTATTGAAAGTGAAGCTGTCGATGGCGATTATCAGTATCTCGTCGATCCACCTTTTGCAAACCTTTATCAACGCCGCGCAAATGGCCGAAGCCACGATGAAATGGCAAGTGATCATCCACCTCGCCTTCCTCGTTTCGGCAGCCTCGCTGGCTTATACCGATAAGCTATTGCATTCGGTATCGCAGCCACAGCACTAATACCCCCGCATAGTATTGCCATGAAATCAAAATATTAATTTATATTCATGGCAATACCTGCAGGATTCAATCGCCACAAGTAATAGGCAGCAGCAAAGCGATTATCTTATTGCAGCCAATCCTGAATCGCCGTCGATTGACTGAGCGCCTCCACCCACCACTTCATCGCATGCCCTGCCCCTTGGCTGCGCCAAGCATTGCAGAGCCGCGCTTGCGGGTTCACTTCCGAGACGGTTTTGACGATCAATTCACCACGATCAAGGTAAGGCTGGGCCCACGCCAGCGGCAAATAGCCGCAGCCCAGCCCCGCCACTTGTGCGGCGACTTTTTGCGGCATATCGGGCACACGCAACACATCCTGACCCGAGAGAATATTGTAGGAATACGTCGGCATTTGCCGCGCAGTATCGGGGATCACCACTGCGCGATGCTGCGTGATGGTTTGCGGCGACAGTGGCTCGGGCTGACTAGCAAGCGGATGATGTGGCGCGATGGCAAATACACTTTGAAACCCGCCCAAAACCTGCGTTGAATAGCCACCACCCGCAGGGCCTTGCGCGATGGCACCCACGACAATATCGGCGCGGCGCTCCAGCAGCGCCTCCCAAGTACCGCCCAGCGACTCGTGCAAAAACCGAATCCGCGTGCCTGAGCCCAATTCATCAAATTGTTTGAGCAAGGGAAACATCAGCGCGAGCGGAATAATCGTATCGACCGCGATCGTCAGCTCGGTTTCCCAGCCGGTCGCCACGCGCTTGATACGGCATTCGAGTTCATTGGCGGCGCGCAGCAAGTGGCGGCCTTCGTTGAGCAATTCCAGCCCCGCCTCGGTCAACGTCGCGCGATGGCCGCTGCGATCAAAGATCGCCACGCCAATATCGTCTTCGAGCTTGCGCACCATATAGGTGACGGCCGAAGGCACGCGATGGACTTCTTCGGCGGCAGCAGCAAAGCTGCCACGGCGTGCGATCGCATCCAAGATTTCCAAGGCTTCCAGACTTAATCGCAACATGCCGCACCTATATCGAAATTTTTGAACGAATTCAGCGAATATTTTTGCTATCAACATAGCAAACTGCCGCTTATTATGGCACGAATCATTCAAATATCCCGAAGGAGCACAGCATGATCACCCTACGCAAAAGCGACGAACGCGGCCACGCGAACCACGGCTGGCTCGATTCCAACTTTAGCTTTTCATTTGCCGAATATTACGATCCTGCGCATATGCATTTTGGCGCGCTGCGCGTCATTAACGACGACCGCATCGCGGCAGGTATGGGCTTTGGCATGCATCCGCATCAGGATATGGAAATCATCACCTATGTGCTGTCGGGCGCGATTGAACACCGCGATAGCATGGGTAATGGCTCGATTATTCGCCCCGGCAATGTGCAACGCATGAGCGCGGGCACTGGCGTGCGCCATAGCGAATTTAACCCCAGCAGCAGCGAAGAAACGCATTTGCTGCAAATCTGGATCATGCCCAATCAAAAAGGCATTCCACCTTCGTACGAAGAGAAAATCTTTGCCGAAGCCGAAAAGCGCGGGCAATTGCGACTGGTCGCCAGCCCGAACGCCGAACAAGGCTCGGTGCTGATTCATCAAGATGTACGGCTGTATGTCGGTCTTTTTGACGGCGACGAGGCGCTAGAGCAAGCGATTCAGATGGGGCGCAAATTGTATGTGCACATTGCCCGTGGTCAGGTCGAAGTCAATGGCATTGCGCTCAAAGCCGGTGATGCCGCCATGCTGACGCAAGAAAGCAAGCTGGCCCTGAAAAACGGCCAAGCAGCCGAAGTACTGGTTTTTGATTTGTTTTAAATGCAGCTGCAAAATGGACTCGGGCCATTTTGAGCATGTGTAAATCCAGCGTTTTATGCAGATAGAGCGCTGGATTTCCTCATATACCCACATTATGTATATGCCAAAAATCAATACCCAAAAATTACTTCAGCCATATACCCTCAATTAAATGAGCATGTTCAGATAAAGTGTTGATAACAAGAATCGTAGGGTGGGTTAGCCCCTTAGGGCGTAAGCCACCGTGACGCGACATAAAGAAAAGCAGCGTAACGGTGGGTTACGGCTTAGCCTAACCCACCCTACGAATATCGTTTTTCGTAGTCAAACCAAGTTCTGTTCATATCAACACACAATCTGAACATGCCCAATTTAATTAGTACAGCCTTGTGAGCCAACTCACGAAAGCGCGTTTTGGACAAATCCAAAGCGGCTTTCGGACAATGCCATCTACATACTTCCACCGTACAATCGTTTCCATAACAAGGAGACAGATTGATGCACAAATTAATTCTCGCCACGGCCATCGCCGCCAGCGCATTTGCCTACTCAGCCGCCCATCCTGCCGAGCCCGCATCACCCACCGTACTGGCCTCGGGGCGCTGGGCGCAATCGGCGGAGCGCCCCAATCAATTTCAAGCCACTTGGCCAGGCGTTTCGCTGGCCGCCAACTTTAGCGGCAGCGCTGTCGGCGTAGTGCTCAATGATGAACGCAGCTATTACGCGGTTGAAATTGACGGCAAAGCCGTGCAGCAAATTGCGCCAGCCAGCGGCAAACGCACCATTTGGGTCAAAAACCTGACCCCGGGCGAGCATAAAGTCGAGCTAATCCGACGCAATGAAACGCCCGACTACGTTGGCACTGTGTATGGCTTTACGCTCGACGGTACGAACAGCAAATGGCTAGCCGCCCCCGCCACGCCCAAACGCAAAATCGAATTTATCGGCGACTCATTCACTGCCGCGCTGGCCGATTTATCGACCAAACGCGAATGCAATGATGCCGAAATCAGCGCCAGCACCGACATCAGCCAAGGCTTTGCGATCAAAGTTGCCCGCGAGCTGGGCGCGCAATGGCAAACCAACGCCATGTCCGGCATGGGGCTGATCCGCAACTGGAACGGCAACCTGCCTGACCGCGATTTCCGCACCTTTTACGCGCGCCAATTGCAAACCGACGCAGGCAGCAAGCCCGATTTTGCCAACTGGCAACCGCAGCTGGTCGTGATTGGGCTTGGTATCAATGACTTTTCCACGCAGGTGAACGCAGGCGAAAAACGCAACGCCGAACAACGCGCCACCGATTTTCAGGCAGCCTATCGCCAGCTGATCAAAGAGATCAATGGCCGCTACAAACAGCCGCACATCATCGTCACCGCGATGAAGCTGTGGCCAGATGATCAACAGCGCCCCAATGTCCGCGCCGTCGTCGAATCCGAGCGAGCGGCAGGCAACACCCGCATCCACTACCTCAGCCTTGATCCGATGCAACTGACTGGCTGCCAATGGCACCCCAATCTAGAAGATCACAATCTCGTCGCCAGCCAGTTAAAGGCCGAAATTAACGATTTGAAATTGGCTTGGTAAGGAAAAAGCTCAGCCATCGCCAACAATGATTGAGCCATTAATTTCATAAAGGGTATATACCCAAAGGTATTATTTTTATTAACCTCTAAAGACATACCTAAAGAAGATCTAATTCTAAGCCCCACTCATGGGATGTACTTCTCACCTTGTTACTGAAACAAGACAAGTACTTGGACTACTGAGACCGAGATTGCGGACTAGAGGTAAACTGGGTGAGTAGCGCTGGTCGACCTCAACCGGCCTTTCAGCCTCACGCAACAATAAATATTCAACTGACGGCCCCAAATCCGAGAGTCGCCGCATCGACAATTCGTGTTACTCGGCCAAAGCGGGCGATATTACAGGGTTCATAGGAATTGATTTATAAGTTACATTCAAATTAGTTTGAATTGTTGTGACTATCCGAGGGGTGTAGCAAGTCTATAAGCAGCATAAGGGAAAGTTATTGAGCTCTTCTCAAACGGAATTAACAAATCAACTTTCGAGAGAAATTATGAGTAACATTATTTTGCGCAAGCCAGAACAAGATGGATTTATAAAAGCTCGTAATGCATGTTCACAATGGGCGAATAATCACCAAGCCGAAATAGGCGTTGTAGAAATGGCTTTCGGAGCAGGACTTATTGCTTGGGGAGTTCATAACGGGTTTATCGATATTGGACGTGATATTGTCGGAAGCAAGCTGGCGGATTTGGGCGGCTCTATTTCGGCTGGAATTGGGGCAATTGCCGGCCCTTTGATTGCCAATACCATCCTGAAGTCTGTCTTCATCGGAGGTGTGACTTGTATTCAAGGCGTCACGCTTGTTCCTGCAATCCCCATTATTGCCCTTGCCGGAGGCTCTGCGGCCATATTGGGTATGTTTGGTTACACAACATCAGGGTTGGCGTCAAAGTTTCTTGAAACTGACTTTGCCGACTTCGTTAAAGATGCCTCGATTGTTGCTGTTGGTTTGGCTCTTTTGGTTGATGGCGCTCGTCGAGTTATTGGCGACGATAGGGTACAGACGGTTGTTTCTGAGATAAAAAATGGAGTTCTCAAACTTAGCCAGAACGCAGGTGAAATTGGCGTATCTTCTATGGACGATTTCCAAAAAATCATAAAGGAGCTGAGGCAGTCCCCCTCAGGTAGTGTGAGCGCTGGAGCTGGCATGGCTGCTGGCGCAGCGGTTGGTGGTAGTTTAGCGACAGGTTCAGTTGCTGTACTTGGCTCACATGGGTTAGGTGCTCTTGCTCTTTCTCTCGGCATAGTTTCTGCTCCGGTATGGCCGATTGTCGCAGGTGGCGCTGCTGGATTAGCAGCAGGTGTGGCTGCCTGGAAGGGTATAAAACATCTTAAATCAACACGTAACGATGACTACCCCCCTTTGCTTTTAGGCGCACCGAATGAAGACGACAAATAGCGTATTTTGAGCCTTGCTGTGTGCGTAAATTCTAATTTACGCATACAGGGAAAATGCTATTTCGGGAGCGCAACACTTCGCGTTTCGCACTCTACGATATTCAATTTAATAACAACTTTGAGTTGATTTCGGCTTACATTACCGATTACCACCCAATAAAAAAGGCAACCTAAGCTGCCTTTTTTATTCGCAATTCATGCTGCCTAATTAGTATTCAACACCACGTGGCAAGTCTTTGGCTTCGGCAATCCATTTTTCAACTTGTGCCAAGCTCGGCGTCGTACCCGCGAGTTTTTTCTCTTCGTTGGTTTTAGCCAAAGCGTCGGCCAGATTGGCGGCGTTGCGGCGGGCTAGCTCGGCGACGGTGTCGACACCAGCGGCTTCGAGCAATTCGGCAAATTGACCCGCTACGCCTTTGATGCGGAATAAATCGGCATGATTAACCCATTTCAGGATCAATTTGCCCGAGATGCCTGTCGCTTCGGCCAATGCATCACGGCCTTTGGGCGTGTTGCCTTTTTCGAGCAAGGCTTCAACGGTATTCACGCCAGCGTCTTTCAGCTTGGCCGCGTACGCTTCGCCTACACCTTCAATATCAACGATTGCAGTCATTTATTGCTCCTGTGGTTTAATTTAACGGTTTCACTACCCATTTGAGGCCATCATCTTCGGGATGCGGGCCAATGCTAAAGCCTAAATGTTTCATAAATGCCAGCATGGTTTTATTGCTGGTGAGCACTTCGCCTTCGATGATTTTCAGATTCATATCACGGGCGGCGGCAAAGAGCGCGTCCATCAATCTTACCCCAAGCCCTTTGCCTTGCCAGCGATCGTCGATGACAACGGCAAATTCGCAACTATCGCGATCAGGATTGGCGGTAAAGCGCGCCACACCGATGATCATTTCGCCCCCGCCCGTTTCCACCGTGGCCACAATCGCCATTTCCCGCGTGTAGTCGAGCTGGGTAAAGCGCGCAAGCAAGGCTTGCGGCAAGGTTTTGAGCGTGCTCATAAAGCGGTTGTAGCGGCTTTCATCCGACAAATTGCTCACAAAGGTCGCCACCAGCTCGGCGTCTTCGGGGCGAATCGGGCGCAAGCACATCGGCATGCCATTTTTAAGCTGCGTGACGCTGGCCAGATGCGCCGGATACGGGTGAATCGCCATATGGCTGTAGCGGCGCGCTTGCTCGGGTACGGGCGCAATAATGATTTTGGCATCAACGGCCACGACGCCATTTTCATCGGCGACCAGTGGGTTGATGTCCATTTGCTGAATTTGCGGCAGCTCGCACACCATTTCGGATACGCGCATCAACACCATTTTGACGGCGGCCATATCGACAGGCAGCTGGTTGCGGAATGCGCCGAGCATTTTTTTAACGCGTGTGCGGCGAATCAAGTTTTCGGCGAGGTATTCGTTCAGAGGCGGCAGTGAGACTGCTACATCGTTAAATACCTCAACTGCAATGCCACCAAAACCGAAGGTAATCACCGGGCCAAAGGCGCGATCACGCGAGACACCGACCATTAATTCCCGACCCGATTTTTTGCCGTGCATCGGTTGGATCACCAAGCCGCGCACCTGCTCCGAGCCGAGCCGATCATGCGCTCTTGCCAACATTTTGTTCGATTCAGATGCCACCTGCACCAAGCTATTCAAATTAAGCACAACGCCATCGATATCGGTTTTGTGCAAAATGCCTTCGGCGTCGATTTTCAGTGCGACGGGCAAGCCCAAGCCCATGGCCGCCGTCACCGCATCGTCGGCCGTTTTGGCACGCACGGTCAGCGTCACTGGAATATGAAAGGCGCGCAGCAAAGCTTTGGATTCGACTTCGTCGAGCACTTCGCGCCCGCTGGCAAGCACGCCATCGATGATCATGCGGGCTGTTTCGAAATCGGGCTCTTCCATTTCGCCAATCGGGGCCGGCGTTTGCAGCAAAAGCTGCTGATTGTATTGCCACGAGGCGAGTGAATAGAACACCTCTACGGCGTTTTCCGGCGCGCTAAAGTGCGCACATTGGGCTTTGGAAAGTAATTTGCGGCTGCCTTCGACTTTCTTGCCGCCGATCCACGATAGTAAAATCGGCTTGTCGCTGGTTTTGCGCAGCGCAATCATGGCCTCCGCAGTGGCCATATCGTCGGTACCCGCTTGCGGCGTAAAGACGACCAGTACGCCATCAATATTCGGGTCGCGCAGTACAATTTCGGTAGCGGCCTTGAAGCGCTCTGGCCCTGCATCACCCAGAATATCAACCGGATTGCGGTGCTGCGCTTGCGGCGGTAAAAGTTGATCGAGTTCGGCGATGGTTTGCTCGCTCAGCATCGGCATTTGCACATGCAGCTCATGTGCGCGATCCACCGCCATCATGCCCGCGCCGATACCATTGGTGATAATCGCGAGGCGACGACCTTTGGTTTTGTACGAGCCATCGAGCACGCGCGCGGCGGTGAATAATTGATTGATCGAGCGCAGACGCAAGACACCGGCGCGTTTGAGCGCGACGTCAAAGACATCATCACTGCCGATCAAGCGCTCGGAATGCGTACGCCCGATTGATACATCATTATCAAAGCGCCCTACTTTGAGCGCCAGCACGGCTTTGGAGCGTGAAGCGGCGCGCAGGGCCGACATAAACAAACGCGCGTCTTTCAAATCCTCGATATACAGCAAAATGGATTTGGTTTTGGGATCGGCCACCAGATAATCGAGCACATCACCGACATCAATATCGGCCGCAGTCCCCAAGGACACCACCGATGAAAAGCCCAACTCGTGCGATTCGGCCCAATCGAGAATCGCCGACGTCACCGCCGATGATTGCGACACCAGTGCCATACCGCCATTTTTGATTTTGCCTTGGTAATTACACGCCAATAATTTGCTGGGCGCGCGCGCAAAGCCAAATGCTGTTGGCCCCAATACGCGGATGCCATATTGCCGTGCACGCGCCAGAATCTTATCGAGCAAGACTTTGCCCTTGGTATCGGTGCCGACAAAATCCCACGACATAATCATGACAAAACGGATGCCCTGCTTGCCACAGCCTTCGATTAATTCAGGTAGCGTTTTGCTGGGCGTCGTCAAAATCGCCAGATCGACTTTTTCAGCTACTTTGGCAATGCTTTTGACCGTATCGAGGCCAAACACTTTTTGATTGCGTAAATTGACCGGAAAAGTTTTGCCGGTAAAGCCCGACTCAACCAAATTACGCATTACCTTTTCCCCGACCGAGCCCGGCGTTTCCGAGCCCCCGATCACGGCAATCGAGCGAGGATCAAATAGGGCAGATAAATAATGAGGTTTCATCGGAGTTTCCAATAGTGAGGCGCGCTATTCATTGTATATCTTCGCCTTGCAATGCAATATATATTGCACTGCAAAATACATGAAACTCTGTAGTTAAAATCATCAGAAGCTATCAGTCTGGGCGACTCGCCGTTATAATCGCGAGGTTTTATTCAAACTACATCCTCAGGATTGAAGCTCATGGACATCAGCAAAATTGCTGCAGGCAAAAACCTGCCAGAAGATTTCAACGTAATTATTGAAATTCCGGCCAATGCACCACCGGTAAAATACGAATTCGACAAAGAATCTGGCGCGATCATCGTTGACCGTTTCGTGGGTACTTCGATGTCTTACCCAATGAACTACGGTTTTGTGCCACACACCCTGTCATTGGATGGTGATCCTGTCGATGTATTGGTTTACACCCCATTCCCATTGGCACCAGGCATGGTCATCAAATGCCGTGCAGTTGGCGTATTGGGCATGGAAGACGAATCAGGTATGGACGCGAAAGTGATCGCTGTACCAGTACCTAAAGTTTGCGCGATGTTTGCTCACATCGAAAAACTGGAAGACATCCCAGAATTGCTGTTGGCTCAAGTGAAACACTACTTCGAGCACTACAAAGATCTGGAAAAAGGCAAATGGGTTAAAGTGACTGGCTGGGGCGATAAAGCCGCAGCTGAAGCTGAAATCATGACCAGCTACGAGCGCGCGCAAAACGCCTAAGCGGCGTGCCACGGGAGTCTGGGCTTGGTAGGTCTCGGCCTAGCCCTAGAACAGGCAACGATGTATCTGCCGCTGATGTTCTATACCCACTCCCCCCCGCCCTCTCCTTGAGAGGGTGCCTCGCTTGGCGAGTCTGGCTTTATTTGAAAACCCGCCTCGGCGGGTTTTTTTACGTCCTTCCAAGGTATAGCCTTCAAATCTATATTGCATATAGATTACAAAGCAATACCCCACCATCACCAGATCTGCATTCCTTCAAGCAAAATCAATTGCACCATCATTGTGCAAATTTTAGTTCACGCACCAGATCAAGGCGCACATCTCGCTCCCCTTCAGCATTAATTCACCGCAACGCCTGCATTTGCACCACTTCTGCGCACTGGCATAAATATTGCTAGCTAAACCGCCATAATAATCACCAATATGGAGCACACATGGACGCACTTCGCACCAGTACGGACGTACTGTTTATTTTACTTGGCGCCATTATGATTTTGGCGATGCACGCCGGCTTTGCATTTTTGGAGCTGGGCACCGTGCGCAAGAAAAATCAGGTCAATGCCTTGGTCAAAATCCTGACTGATTTTGCCGTATCGGCGATTGCCTATTTCTTTGTTGGCTACACGATTGCTTACGGCGTTCACATGCTGGTGCCCGTGAGCGAGCTCAACGCCGCCAGCGGCTATGGCATGGTGAAGTTTTTCTTCCTGCTGACCTTCGCCGCCGCGATCCCTGCGATTGTGTCGGGCGGGATTGCCGAGCGCGCCAAGTTTCACCCGCAATCGGCGGCGACCTTTTTGTTGGTTGGTCTGGTCTATCCCTTCTTTGAAGGCATGATGTGGAATAATAATTTTGGCGTACAAGACCTGTTCAAAGCCTGGTTTGGCGCGAATTTCCACGACTTTGCTGGCTCAGTGGTCGTACATGCCGTTGGCGGCTGGATCGGTCTGGCAGCCGTGCTTCATCTTGGTGCACGTCGTGGTCGCTACACCAAAGAAGGCCGCGTTGCGGCGCATCCGCCTTCAAGCATTCCATTTCTAGCACTCGGCGCGTGGATTTTGATCGTTGGCTGGTTTGGCTTTAACGTGATGAGCGCGCAGAAAGTCGAAGGTATTTCTGGTTTGGTGGCGATGAACTCGCTGATGGCAATGGTGGGTGGCACTTTGGCGGCCACCGTGCTCGGCAAGAATGACCCCGGCTTTATCCATAACGGCCCACTCGCAGGCCTGGTTGCGGTGTGTGCGGGTTCCGACATCATGCATCCGCTGGGCGCTTTGGTCGTGGGCGTAATTGCGGGCGGGATGTTTGTGTATCTGTTCACCATCACGCAAAACAAATGGAAAATCGACGACGTACTCGGCGTATGGCCTTTGCACGGTATTTGCGGTGCATGGGGAGGTATTGCCGCAGGGATCTTTGGTAGCCAAGCCTTGGGCGGTATGGGTGGGGTGAGTATCCTTGCGCAAATCGTCGGTACGCTACTGGGTATCGTGATTGCCTTTGTTGGCGGCTATGTGGTGTATGGCGTATTGAAGAAAACTGTCGGCATTCGCTTGTCTGATGAAGAAGAATTTAATGGCGCGGATTTGAGCATCCATCAGATTTCCGCCAGCCCAGAGCGTGAAACCAACTGGTAATTTCGCCTTGGCGCATCGGTAAAAATAAAGGGGCTTACGCCCCTTTATTTATTTCTGCAACTTTTACACCGTCAATTACATCCGTGGATTTGGCGTTAAGCGTCCTACCGTCATCCATTTGGTGGCGAGCAATTGCTGCGCGCCCTGCTGAATATCGGCGATAGTCAGGTTTTTTACCGCCTTGCGCAGCGCGGATAAATCACTGAGCGAGAGCCCAGCTTGGTTCATCACAAAAGCGCGTTCCAGCAAGGTATCAGGCTCACTTAACTCACTTGTGAGCTCACAAACATCTAACCAAACCATGCTGGCGAGCGAGCGACATCAATCGCGAAAAAAAACCGCCCCAGTAGCCAAGCTAGTGGGGCGGTTTGGATCAGGTCAAGCCACACTCAAGTGCGGCTTAGCTTGAAAACACTGCTGATTATTTCTTGATCATGCCGTTGTAAATCGTTGTTACCAACTCAGCATCTGGCGTGTCTTGAGAAATTTCCCAAGCCATAATGCCGCCGAGTTTTTTCTTCTTGGCGTACTCGATTTTCTCTTTGAGCAACTCAACGTCGTCATACACCCAAACGTCTTTGCCATTCACTTTCCACATCGCGCGAGTTTTATCGTCGCGATACACTTTGCCTGGCAAGGTTTTCAGGTAAGAGTATGGTGCAACGCCCGCTTCGAGCGGACCTTTTGCTTTAGCAATCGCAGGCTGGTACAAGCCATTGTTTTCCATACTGTTGACAGTCCAACCATAACCGTAGAATGGCACGCCCAGCACCAGCTTATTCGACGGTACGCCGCGACCGAGGTATTCATCGACGGTGCTATCGACTGAAACACGATCTTTGGCACTACCCACCAAGGTCGAATGCGGCGCAGTCGTGCCTGACCATGGACCTGAGAAATCATAGGTCATCAAGTTGATCCAATTGAGCGATGGAATGATTTTTTCCAGCTCAATTTTTTCAGTTTTGTTCGCCGAGGCTGGGGTTGCCACGGTCAACAAATAGCCCGGCTTGATCGCGTCGATTTGCTTGCGGAATTCTGCCAGCAAGGCGGTGTAGTTTTTCGTGTCGTCTTCACGCACGATATTGCCATCATTACCCGGTGAGCCTGGGTATTCCCAATCGATGTCAAAGCCGTCAAAGACGCCTGCCGCCATACCCGCAACAACTTTGCCGTTTTTATCCGGTACATTGCCTTTGATATAAGCATCAACGCATGATTTAACAAATGATTCGCGGTTCGCTGGCAAGGCCGCATCAGAGAAATGTTTCGACCAATTCCAGCCGCCCAAGCTGATCACAACTTTGAGATTGGGGTATTTTTTCTTCAGTTGCTTGAGCTGATTCCAGTGTCCATAAAGGCCGTTATCGCCTTTATCTTCTTTACCATCCAAAGTGTATTCTTTGGGTACTGGATTCCAGTAATCATCGCTAGCCGCACCAACGCCTTCTTTATCAACGCCCACCACGCAGCGATTGTCTTTCACATTACCAAACGCGTATTCAACCACGGTGATTTTGCCCGCAGCGCCGCTGGTATCAAGGTTTTTAACGTAGTAACCCTGACCTTTACCCCAAGCGGTAAAGTACATCACCGATTGCGGTGAAGTTGGGCCTGCGACGCCAGCCGTAATCGGCGTCACTGCAGCCGCCGCAGCGGCTGCTGGCGCGGCTGTTTCCAGGCTCACGAGTTTCACATTATCGATAAAGGCGTCTTTACCTTCACCCTTGGCCGAATCCCATTGCTCCCATTTCAAATGGAAATCAAATTTACCTTTGAATTCAAATTCGTAGTGTTCCCATTTTTTGGTGTCATCCAAACGGTTTGGGAAGCCATTGGCAGTACTGGCCAGCCATTGCTCTTTGCGACCGGGTTGACCTTCATCCAAGCCTAAAGTACCACCGCAATTGCGGCACATACCAAGGTAGTCAAATGAGATTTTGTATTTGCCCGCTGGGAATTTCTGGCGGCTGAAAATATCGCCAATATTGACGGGCTTATTAAAGCGCGCCACTTTATTGGCAGGATTGAGCGGATCCACTTCAATCGAGGTGTACATTGGCGAGTTATCTTGCCCACCAAGGCCGACCCATTTTTTGAGATCGGTATTGAAATCTTCTTCAAACACTACGGTTTCTGCGTGCGCAAATGCAGAAGCAAGTAGCAAAGGTATTAATAGTTTTTTCATTGTCGACTCCATCTTTGTTAAATACCAGCTAGTGGCAAATCGTATAGGAATAGACTGAAAAAAGACGAATTTAATTGGTACAGTGTCCGATTTGTAGCAGTCAGAAAAGAGCACCCAAACGAGAAAACACCATAACAAACGCCAGTCATCGACTGGCGTATTAGTCTTTACTCCAAAGTGTTCAAGCCTTTGCATTCACGAACAAAAATCACACAAGGCCAGAGTCAACGCTATTTACATTTTTTACGCTTGGGGCACTGCGTACAATCTTTGACCTCGTTCATTTTTTCCAAACTTTGGCTTAAGGCACACACCGAGCGGCGGCAGGCCACAAAACGCACATTTTCTTCATTGGCCAATTCGCGGTAGGCCTTCATCACGTTGTGGCTTAAAAAATCGGTAAATAGGATCAAAAGATCTGCGCCATTGAGGCTGGGCGGTTTGCGTTGGTGCGCGACATTGCGGCCATTGACGTGCTTTTGTACCGTAATGCCATGTTGGGCCAAGACTTGCGGAATATTGCCCAATACATCTGCACCGACCAGATATGCGTTCATGACCATCACCTTGTAAGCTCTAAATAAGATGAGAATGATTCTCACATAAATGATAATAATTATCAATACGGATAAATGAAGATTTGATGGCACGCAAATCTTTGACCGCAAGCCAACGGCAACAACTTGCTGCGACATAAGGTTTTACCCTGATTTGCGCTGTGTCAAACAGCGCCAAGGCCAGATGGGGCTAAATGGTTGCATCAGGGTCTGTTGACGTTTGGTTTGCCGTCGCGCTGGAGCGCGTTTTGCGATGAACCAAGGCATAGGCCGCGACACAATAGTCATTCTATGTGAGCGGCATATAACGCAGAGTCATCGAAAAAATCGCCCAGCCCAGAGGGTTTGGCTGCTTTTGACCTGACCCTGCGTTGCAAAAACCTTACATAGAATGACTATGCGGCGGTTTTCGCGCCTGGCTTCAGGTCAAAATCAGCACAAACGCGATCTGTAAACCAAACGTCAACAGACCCTAAACGAAATGGTATTTATGCCACTACGCCATTGCTCTCTACGCCCTGCCCAGAAGGAAAGTCGACGATGCAGATCGTGATCCCCAAAGAAACCCTGCCCGGCGAAACACGGGTCGCCGCCTCGCCCGATACGGTAAAAAAACTTTGCCAGCAAGGCCATCAAGTGCTGGTCGAACACAATGCTGGCCTCGCCGCGACCTGGAGCGATCAGCTGTATATCGACGCAGGCGCAGCCATTGCCACAGATACCACCCAACTGTATTCATCTGCAGCCCTTATTTTGAAAGTTAATCAGCCCAATACCCAAGAAATCGACTTATTCAAACCCAAGTCGGCGCTGGTTGCGCAAATGAATATTCATCGTTTTGCATCCTTGCCGGCCTTGGCGGCGAAGGAAATTGACACTTACGCGCTAGAACTCATCCCACGCATCACCCGCGGCCAGAGCATGGATATTTTATCCAGCCAAGCCAATATCGCGGGCTATCGTGCAGTGCTCCTCGCGACGCATTACTTCCCACGCTTTATGCCAATGTTTATGACCGCAGCGGGCTCGGTCAAACCCGCTCGCGTCTTGATTCTGGGCGCCGGTGTTGCGGGTTTGCAGGCAATTGCCACCGCCAAACGTCTTGGCGCAATTGTAGAAGTTTTCGACGTTCGCCCTGCCACGCGCGAGCAAGTTGAATCGCTGGGGGCAAAATTTATCGAAGTGGAATTGAACGATGAAGAACGTGCCGCGTTCGAGCACACCGGTGGCTACGCCAAAGAAATGTCGGATGACTATAAAGCGCGCCAAAGCGCACTGATTGCACAACAAGCCGCCGCGGCCGACATCATCATTAGCACCGCCCTGATTCCCGGCAAACCTGCACCCGTGCTGATTACGCCAGAAACCGTTGCTGCGATGAAGCCGGGCTCTGTGATTATCGACTTGGCTGTAGCCGCAGGTGGCAATTGCCCGCTGTCGCGTAGCGATGAAGTGGTGAAGTCCGCCAACGGCGTCACCATCGTCGGCCAAGCCAATTTACCCGCTTTGGTCGCCACCGATGCGTCGAGCATGTTTGCCCGCAATGTCCTGACTTTCTTAGGCTTGGTGCTCAATAAAGAAGGTCAATACGCGCCGCAACTGGATGACGAAATTATCAAGGCCACGCTCGTGACCCACGCTGGCAGCATTTACTTTGGCAGCGAAGCTGCGCCTAAAGCGGCAGCACCAGCCAAACCAGTTGTAGAGACCGTCGTCGCAGCGGCGGCCATCACTGAAACCGTTTAAGGAAGCATTATGTCGAGTTTATCCATCGCCGCTTCAGCGGTTGCCCAGCTCCCCGTGACTGAACACGTGGCGAGTGATCCTTTTATTGCCAGCCTGACAATTTTTGTGTTGGCGATTTTTGTTGGTTATCACGTGGTGTGGAATGTCACCCCGGCTCTGCACACGCCGCTGATGGCGGTGACCAACGCCATTTCCGGCATCATCGTCGTCGGCGCGATGCTGCAAGTGGTTGATATCAATTCGCAGCAAATTACGCTGACCAGCGTGCTGGGCGCGCTGGCGATTTTCCTCGCCAGTATCAATATTTTTGGTGGCTTTTTAGTTACCCAGCGCATGCTCGATATGTTTAAAGCCAAAAAAGGAGGTAAATAATCATGGCCAGCCTCACTGCCCTGCTTTACCTCGTCGCCGCCGTGCTCTTTATCTTGTCACTGCGCGGATTGTCATCGCCGAAGACTGCTTTGCGCGGCAATCTGTACGGCATGATCGGGATGGCGATTGCCGTCGCGACGACCTTTTTTGTTGCCAATAAACCCGTCGTCTGGCTGATCGTCGGCGCGATGGCTGCCGGCGCGATTGTGGGCGCTTACAAGGCGCGCACTGTCGCGATGACGGCAATGCCGGAATTGGTGGCCGCGATGCACTCGCTGGTTGGCCTATCAGCGGTCTTGATCGCGGTTGCGGCCGTTTTTCACACTGGCGTTGCCCACACTGGCGCACAACAAATTGAGCTGTTTATCGGCGCCTTTATCGGCGCAATTACGTTTACGGCGTCGGTCGTTGCCTACGGCAAGCTATCGGGCAAATTTGGCGCGCGGGCGATCAATTTTGGTGGCCAACATTTACTCAATCTGATTTTGGCTTTGGCCATGGTTGGGCTGGGCTTTGCCTACTACGCAACGGGGAGCCAAGCGGCTTTCCTGATGATGTTGGCGATTGCCTTGGTGCTGGGAGTGTTGTTGATTATCCCGATTGGCGGCGCCGATATGCCCGTGGTGGTGTCGATGCTGAACTCGTATTCGGGTTGGGCTGCGGCGGGGATTGGCTTTACGCTGGATAATCCGGTGCTGATTATTGCCGGTGCCTGCGTGGGAGCTTCCGGTGCGATCCTGTCTTACATCATGTGTAAAGCGATGAACCGTTCAATCGTTTCGGTGCTGCTTGGTGGCTTTGGTGCCGAAGTGGCAGCGGCTGGCGCAAGTGGCAGCGGGCAGAAAAACTACCGTTCCGGCTCGGCCGACGATGCGGCCTTCCTGATGGAAAATGCCGAAAAAGTCATCATTATCCCCGGCTATGGTTTGGCGGTATCTCGTGCGCAGCATGCCCTGCAAGAGCTGACCGATTTGCTGACTGAGCGCGGCGTTGATGTGCGTTATGCGATTCACCCGGTCGCTGGCCGTATGCCAGGTCATATGAATGTCTTGCTCGCGGAGGCTGAAGTACCTTACGAGAAAGTCGTTGAGATGGAAGAAATCAACAGCGAGTTTTCCAGTGCCGATGTCGTGCTGGTGATTGGCGCCAACGACGTGGTGAACCCCGCAGCGAAAAATGACCCGAATAGCTCAATCTACGGGATGCCGATTCTGGACGCGTACAAAGCGCGTACCGTGATGGTGGTAAAACGCTCAATGAGCGCGGGCTACGCCGGCTTGGATAATGATCTGTTTTATATGGACAAAACCATGATGGTATTTGGCGACGCCAAAAAAGTCGTCGAGGAAATGCTGCAAGCCGTTCACTAATAATATGAACGACGCTCAGGGAAACTTGGCCGCGACTCGCACGAGTCCGCGGCTTTTTTTTGCCTTTAATCAGCCCAAGCCCATGCACAGTTAAATCGGGCTTGTCGCCCAGTCAGCCTGCCATATGATGAGTTCAGTGGCTAAATTAAGCGGTGAAATTTGTTAGCCAACGCGTTATCCTTGTCGACTAAGTTAATGTGAGGAATATATGAGCGATCAAGCCCCTGCCATCCAACCCCAAGCCTGCCCCAAATGTGGCGCGCCCGCCGAACAACACAAAGCAGGTTCAAACCGCTTCTGGGTGCAATGCAGTAAATTAGGTCGCCAAGGCAATTGCAGCGCAATTGGCCAGCAAGGCACGAATAAGAAAGAAGCCATTGCGGCGTGGAACAAACTCAAATAGGTATTACTCTGTAAATCATTATTTACAAAGCATTCGAGCACATACCCTCGTCAAAATCTACAATATCAAATGATGTATGGCCAGTTAAGCCGCGCCATGGCGAGGGGTGCGGCGAAATAGCAGTCGATGTAGCCAAGTCGATACACCGAGCAAAAATAAAAACGCCCCAAGCACAAATACCGGCGCCCAAGGTAGCCAATTGAGGGCTGGACGATTGATTATGGCGTTGCTGGGCTGACGTGGGTCATAAATCACTGACACGGTTTCTGGCACGCCACCTTGATATTCGCGCCCATTCCAGTCCTGAAAATAAATCGTTTGAGCATCATTGCGAAAAACCACTACGGCAGTAAACCAGCGCTCTGCGCCGGGTGTGGCAGCGCCACGCTCGAGGTATTGCACGACTTGCCCTGTCGTTTGCTCGCCACGCACCATGAGCGCAAAGCGATCAATACCCGTCCAATAACCAAATCCCATCAGCAATAGCCCAACGCCCATTTGGATATACACGATAGCACGCAGATAGGACGCGCCCACTTTGGCGACATCATGATTGAGCGTAGTTTCATCGGGCATAGGCATGGCTAAGACATCGAGCAGTCAATATCTTTGCATCTTAGTGGTAATAGATGACGTTGAGATAGTTAATTGACGTATTTTGTAATTGTCGTCGCCCATAAAAAAACGCCTTCGATGAAGGCGTTTTGGTCATTTCATATTGCAAATTACTGGCAGGTGCCTAAATCAGCCCACACGCCCCACTGACCAGTCAGGCTTGGGTTTTCATTCACAGTCCACCATTTAGACTGGTAATTGTGCTTGCCATAAGACACCACCGTGCCAGCCTTATCGTAAGACGTCGTCGCTGACCATGCTGGCGCGCACACCGTGATACCCGCTGCTGGCGTCGCCGTTGGTGCTGTGGTTGGAGCTACAGTTGGCACAGTGGTAGGTACGGCCGTTGGTGCAACTGTTGGTACTGCAGTTGAAGCAGGCGTAGGCGCTGTCGTTGGTGCTACCGTCGGCGCTGGTGTTGGCGTTACAACTGGTGCTGTAGTGGCTGTCGGTGCTGGTGTCGCAACCGCAGTTGGCGCAGGGGTTGCACCACTGGTCGTGCTGGTACGCCATACTTTGCCGCTACCATCAGCGCCAGAATTGGTCGCAGGATCATCACCGACGGTATACCACATCGCAGTATAGGTCTGACCGCCTTGCGTTACGCAAGCGCCAGCCTGATACACCATGCCAACTTGCCATGCGGCACAGTTGCTGCCAGCAACTGGCGTCGCTGTGGGCGCCAAAGTAGGCAATGGTTTAGTGCTGCCTTCGCCGTTGTTCAGACCGAGAGCTTTAATTCGGTTCCACAACCAGCCACCATCGTCTTTCACATTATCCGTGCCAGCAATCGACGTGGTTGAACCACCACCCCAGATCACAGAAAACACATTGGCGGCTTTCAATTGATTTAGGTGGCCCGTTTGCCAGCATGAGGCTTCAGTGCTTGGACATTTGAGGAAATCTTTTACAGTAACCGCGCCATTGAGCACATACGAGCTATTGGTCGGCATGGCTTTATCGCCGTAGTACGCTTGCAGATTGCTCGCTGCCGAATTCACATTGGCATCGCCCAAGATATAGGTCGCATCGCTGCTGGCGTGGTCGCCGCGGCTATCCACATCACCAGTCACTTGCAAATGACCGCCAGGCATTTGCCACAGCATCACCGGCTTGTCACCCAGTTGCTGCGACACTTGCTTCACGTACTCGGTATACACGCCATACGTTGGCGCGTTATACAAATAGCCGCCTTGCAAACCATTTTGCGCCATGGTCGAAAACACATCGCGTTCCCACTTATCAAAGGCGATAAAGTCAGGATTCATATTTGCTTCTGGATTGCCATACACCTTCATGGTTTGCAGGAAGTTTTTCACTGCAGTGGCATGTGGCGTAATCAGGCTAGCGTCTTGGCTGGCTTGATGCAACCAGCCGTGACCAGTTTGATCGCCAGCCCAGACGTTGTAATGCCAGCCATAAGGGATATTCGGGCCAAATTTGCGCACCAGCCAGTTCAATGAACGGATGTAATTAGGCAATGTGGTATTGCTGGCCATAAATTCAGCTGGAATATCAGCTTTGCTCAGACCCAAATAATCAAACGCCTCGTTCAAACCGCTCGCAACGGGTACGGCGTAATCAAATGGTGTTGGGCAATAGCCGGGTTGGCAAGATTTGTGCATCTCGCCCAAGAAATCGGGGTTCAGCAACAGCGTTGCTGGCACTGGGTGCTTCGCGTCTTTATAGCTTTCAAGCTGTTTGAGCATGCTAATCAGGTTGATATAGTGATTGCGCAAATAGTGCTTGGTGCTGTCATTGCTCAAATCAAGCTGAATGGTGTAGTGGCTAGAGCTGCCATCCACGGTGTAGAACACAATCGTCGGCATAAAAGTTTGCCCGGCCAGATTGCTTTCCATGCCGCGTACATACTGCATGATTTTTTGAATTTTGGTGTCGTTGGTAATAATCGTCTCACGATCACCATCACCGCCTTGACCCGCATAGGTAAATAGCGCGTCCACTGGGCGCTGCTGCAATAATGGCAATTCAGAGCCACCATTGATCACGCCGCCCATTGATATCTTACTACTAGACCAGCCAGGCACTGCGGCCATCACAGGCGTTGCAATTTGGCTCGCCAGTAAACAGCTCAATACTGCGGTACGAATTTTATTGTTTGTTTTGCGCATGTCTCATCCTCTCATGAATGGTTTTATTGCTCGCCTTTTGCTGACAAAAAGCTTGCAATTTTTATGGCGCAATTGATTTTTAAGCCGATTTGAAATCGTTTTTTACCTGAAAAATCAATCACGTAAAACCATCATTACGAGGGTTAATTCGCTTGTCAACTTTATTGCAGCACAGCCATAAACAGGTATTAGCTGGCTTACAAGATTGGTATCTTGAATAAGCGCTTTATTCAATTGGCATATGCAATTGGTTGCAGCAAAGCCTTAACTTCAATACCAGCAAAAATATCAAATTTTGCGCAAAAACAGCTCATCGCGAGCGAGCGCCCAGCGCTATTGATGTAACCTGTAAGTAAGCAAACAACAAAGCCATACCCCAATCGGTATGGCTTTGTATTTATTATGAACCATCACTTTCAGGGCAATACATCCAAAGCTATTCGTTGAGCATAGATAGTAGCGGAATATCTGTAATCCCCACATCGACGCCATATTGCTTGAGCAAGGTTCCGACTTGCCCGCGATGATGGGTTTGATGATTAAACAGGTGCTGTACCTGCACCCAGCGCGGTATCGTTTGGGTAAAACCATACAGCTTGCTCGTCCAGGTCACGGGCTCGTTCAACCAGGCCTCAGTCAGCCCCGCAGCCCAATCGATCAGCCGCGCATCAAGCGCTTCGCGAGCGGCACGCAGTTGCTCAAATTGAACATACAGCGCTTCGCTCGACGGCGTCGTGACCAGCTCCTCGCCCGTAAAACGCGAGAGCCACATCAAATCACCCCATAAAATATGATCCAGCGTACGCTGCACCGAGCCAAAAAACGCGCCCCGATCGGCTTTGCGCTGCTCATCAGTGAGGCTGGCAGCCGCCGCGTACACTTGCTGATTTTGCCATTGATTATAAGCCGCCATCAGTTGCGGCATATTGCCCTGAAACATCGCCATCACCCCTAGTTTGAACCTCAGTATTGTTCACTATCGCCAAGCTATTTCAATTTCTAAGCTAAAACAAAAACAAAAACAAAAACTATTGCCAATCAATCAGTCGCTTAGATACCAGCAACCACTAATCAGCTTACAGCCAGCTATCTTCAATACCTTTATATACTGCAATAGAACCAGCCCAATTGGAGGACATCATGAACCCCAAAATTCTCGACACCACCGAACTGATCACCCTCGAAGATCAAGCTCAAGCCGTGATGCAGCAAAGCAAACCACAAAGCTATCTGTATGAAACAGCCAGTCGCTTAATGATGATTATGAAAATGGAGCAAATCCGCCGCGGTATCTTTGCCAGCCAAAGTGCGCAGCTACGCCAGAAAACCGATTGAGCAGTCACATACAGACCACTTGGTCTCACCTCCCGTCGCTTGCTGCCGCTCTATAGCGAATCAAGCGCGGCGTACCCAAAGGCGATAGCAATAATTCGCCTTGGGTATTTTTCAAGCTCACAAGCCAACCACCATCCCAATTGCGCCGTAGCGTGGCAAAATCAAACTCAAATGGCAGGTGATTCAACAGCTCTGCAGACTGCAACATCTGTTGAGGCTGACCAACCGCATCAACACGGACAAAGATATTATTCGAATATATTCCTGCATTTTGATACAAACGCCACTCTATAGGCTGATTGCCCAACCATGCAGGTAGCACAAGCACCTGAGCTACGCGGCTTTGATCAATATTCTGACGTGAATGAAACACATCAATATTAGCTACTTTACACTGCGTTTCTAAGGCACAACTTAATCGTGGAGCCAACCAATAAGCGCTGGCCAGCAAAACACACAAAACCAGCCCCAGCCGTACTTTGAGCGCCATTTTTGGTGCCAAGATTGGCAAATGACTTGGCCAAACGGAGAACCAAGCCATTCCCATGCGGGCAAAAGGACTATCCATTTTCCGATCAATCAAGGTCTTTTTGTCATTTAGCATAGTAAGTTCCTCTGGAAATCATCTGCGCCATCCTTGCGCGATGTGCACTCAAACTATATCCAACGCAGCAATAATTTATCCTGATGAAGCTTCAGTTTATTACTGATGATTTACCAGCTAACATCACTTGACAGAGCCAAAAGTCTGCAAGACCACTTTCCCAATATTATGGTTTTGCGCCAGATACTCATGCGCGGCCGCCGCTTCGCTGAACGCAAAAGTCCGATCAAGCGTGACACGAAATTCGCCGCTGCTAATGCGCGGCAGCACATATTCTCGTAGCGCTTGTGTTAATTGAGCTTTGCGCCCCAGCGGCAGGCTGCGCAGCGTCGAGCCCGTGATGCGCTGACGCTTCACCAGCAATAGCCCCAAATTGAGCTGCGCCTCAACGCCGCCCAAGAGGCCAATGACGATCATCTGCCCATCCTGATTCAAACAACGTTGATTACCAGCCAGATACGCGCCACCGATGGTATCCAAAATAAGATCAGCACCGCCCGCCGCTTTGACCTCGGCAGCAAAATCTTGCCTGCGATAATCGATCACCAAATCTGCCCCCAATTCGCGACAGAAGGCTTGTTTTTCAACAGAGCTGGTCGTGATCGCCACCCAAGCGCCGCAGGCTTTGGCCAGCTGAATTGCTGCAGCTCCCACGCCGCTAGCACCAGCATGAATCAACACACGCCGCTCATTGCTGCTGCCGTCCAAACGCAAAGCGCCAAGCTCGATCAAATTCAGCCACACCGTCAGCCATGCCTCGGGCAAGCTTGCCGCAGCAACATTACTCAGGGTATCTATCAGCAAGCAAGATAATGATTGCTCTAGCAGGCAATACTCCGCATAAGCACCACCCGCCACTAAGCCAAAAACCCGATCACCAACACGAAAATCACTGACGCCCTCGCCCAGTGCTAGCACCTCACCAGCGATTTCCAGCCCCAGAATTTCCGACTCGCCCGGCGGCGGCGGATATTTGCCGCTGGCCTGCACCAGATCGGCTCGATTGAGGCCCGCTGCGGCCACCTTCACCAGCAATTGGCCTGCAGCCGGCGTCGGTATCGGCGCGTCCCCTAGCAATAGCTCGCCTTGTTCGGCTGTCCAAGCTTGCATTACCGTCATGGCCATTGTCCTTGTGTTACAGCATTTTGCTCATTATGAGTTGGCTCGGACACACCTAATGGCTTAGCCAAACCACTCGCTCGTCGTTTAAGTGTCATTGAATCTGCTCGGTTTAATCACAAAGCCTTTTTCAATGCCGCTTTTAAAGCCCACCGACTCGTATACCGAATGCGCCGCGGTGAGCTGCTCACCCGACAGCAGCATCACTTTGTAGCAATCTCGCTGCCACGCTAGCACCAGCGCAAATTCCAACACTTGGCGACTCAGCCCGCGGCGGCGATAGGCGCTGGCGGTGATCACATGTTCGATGATGCCAAACGGCCTAGCGCCATTGGCGATGCTGCGATTGATACTCAAAGCACAGGTCGCTGCCAACTCACCATCAAAGTCGGCAACGACGATCTGCGTTTGCGGATCATCGATGATTTGCCGCCAGCGCTCTTGCGCCAAGCCCTTCTCCAATACCGGATCATGGGGGCGGAGTTCTTGATACAAGCGCAGAACGCCCGCTAAATCATCATAATGCGCAACTCTAATCATAAGTTCCAAAGTCCATTTAACTCAGAGGTGGTAAGCATCAGCACAGTGAAGCCCAAATCATTAGGCTGGGCTTAGCCCATATCAGGCAGAATTCTTATCCTGGCTGCACCCCGTCATACCCTTCCACAATCACCAAATCAATCTCACAGGCTCCGTCGCGCAGTGCTTTGGCGTTTTGATACGGTACGGAGTTATAGCAATCAAGGGCGGCTTGGTAGCTGGGGAATTCAACGATGGTGTTGCGTGAACGGGTATTGCCTTCTACGCATTGATACTGGCCAGCTCTAGCCAGATACTGGGCGCCGTACTCTGCGAGAGCTGCGCCGTTGGCGGCGATGTAGGCTTGAAAGGTTTCTAGCTGGGTGATGTCGAGGCGGACGATCCAATATCCTTTGGCCATGGCCTTGCCCTGATTTTTAGCGAAAGCAAAACCATAGCACAAAGTCAGATTCTTTCGTCACAAGCGATCAGGTTTCGACTAGCCCTGCTTGCGCCTGCTCGACGCTCTGATGCGCCAGTGCGAGGTATTCTTTCGATTGCATTTCGGTCATGCGGCTGGCGGTACGGAAAAACTCACTGGCTTGCAGGCCGGAAACGTAGACCTCTTCGACCGGCACATCGGCGGCAATGATCAGCTTAACCCGGTGGTCGTAAAACACATCGACCAGCCAGGTAAAGCGGCGCGCCAGATTGCTTTGCTCGGGTTTGAGTTTGGGTAGGCCCGATAAAAACACCGTGTGATATTCCTGCGCCAAGGCCAGATAATCAGCCTGACCGCGGCCATCGCCGCACAGTACGGCAAAATCAAACCAGATCGCGCCCCCTGCGCGGCGGCGCGCTTTGACTTTTCGGCCTTCGATGGTGATATGCGGGTCTTCGTCGTGGGCGGTACTCATTTTGGCAAATAGCTCGGCCATTTCGCGCTCGGTCTCGGGCGATTGCGGCTGCAAATAGGTGCGCGCGGCAGTGAGCGTGCGCAAGCGGAAATCTTGCCCTCCATCGACATTCAGCACATCCAGCTTGGCTTTGAGGAGCTCAATCGTTGGCAGGAAGTTGGCGCGTTGCAAGCCATTGGGATACAGGCCATCGGGTGGATAATTAGAGGTCGTCACCAGCACGACATCACGGTTAAACAGTTGCTCCATTAGGCGGCCAAGTATCATCGCGTCGGCGATGTCGGAGACGTGAAACTCGTCAAAACACAATACGCGCACGGCTTTGGCCCATTTGTCGGCCACTTTGGCGAGCGGGTCATCACTGCCTTGCTGCGCGCGCAATTCGCGGTGCACTTCTTGTATAAAGTGGTGAAAATGCAGGCGCTTTTTACGTTTGTAGGGCAGCCCGGCGTAAAACGCATCCATCAGAAAGCTTTTGCCGCGCCCTACGCCACCCCAGAAATACAGGCCGCGTGGCAAATCTGGCGTCGGTAGCAGCGTTTTGCCGAATAAGCGATTGCGCTTTTGTTTAAATACCACCAGCAATTGCCACAAGGCTTCGAGCTTTTCAATTGCGGCCGCTTGTGATTCATCGGCAATAAAACCGGGTTGGCTAGCGAGCGATTGATACCAAGTCTGCGGGCTAACACCTGATTGGGGCGGGGCAATGACGTGCTGCGACATGGGCAATTCCGTGTATTTGATCGTGGCGATTATAAAGTCAAAAAGTAAAAAAGCCCCGAAATCGGGGCTTTTCTTTGCAATTGCAGAGCAAATTACAGTGCAGCTGCGTTTTCTGCCAAGTAGCTAGCCACGCCATCAGCGTCAGCTTTCATGCCTTTTTTACCTTTGTTCCAGCCAGCTGGGCAAACTTCGCCGTGCTCTTCGGTGAATTGCAATGCATCAACCACGCGCAACATTTCGTCGATATCACGACCCAATGGCAAGTTGTTGATCACTTGGTGTTGTACCACGCCTGATTTGTCGATCAGGAATGAGCCGCGCAATGCAACGCCAGCATCAGCCAATTCAACATCGTAGGCTTTGCAAATTTCGTGTTTAACGTCGGCCACCAAGGTGTAGCCCACTTGGCCAATGCCACCTTTTTCAACTGGGGTGTTGCGCCATGCAGCGTGGCTAAATTGGCTGTCGATCGACACGCCGATGACTTCAACATTGCGTTTTTTGAATTCTTCCAGACGGTGATCAAATGCGATCAACTCAGATGGGCACACGAAAGTGAAATCGAGTGGGTAGAAGAAAATAACAGCGTATTTGCCAGCAGTAGCAGCTTTCAGATTGTAGCTATCTACGATCTCGCCAGAGCCCAATACAGCAGCAGCGGTGAAGTCAGGGGCTTGCTTTGCAACGAGTACAGCCATGTTAATACTCCTAGTGGGTGTGTTTAAACAAATGTGGCATCACTTTAGACATCGGGGCGAGGTGCGTCAAATCAAGAGTTTTCATCTAGCCAATAGGCAATTTCTATTTATACAACATTTAGGGAAAACACCGTTTGCCTTTTTCCTTACAAGTTGCCATGATGGTTAGGTTGCGATTTTTCGAGATACCGCCATGCACATCTTTAAACAGCTTGCGCTATCCCTCACTGTGGGTCTAATTGCGATCAGTACCCCAGCCATGGCTGAGGACAAAGTGATCACCATCTTAACGCAGCAAGATGTCTTTAATGACTATCAAAAATTCATCGGCCAGCGCGATCCATTATCCCTCACCCAATACGGTGGCCCAGCTTCGCGCCGCGATGTAGTGGAGCTGGTTTTGGTGCAACAAGCCCTCAAAGCCGGCGGCAATGAGCTGCCGATCAAGATCGTCAAAGTCGATAACACCAGTGACTCGTATAACCGCTACATTAAGGAAATCACCAGCGGCAGCGCGACGATGGGCGGCAACTCGGCTTGGCTCATTGATTTGAAGCCATTGGCGGATAAAGTACTGATTAGCGAGCCCGTGATTCGCAATGGTGAATTCGAAGCGGGCCTCTACACCACCTCTGATAATGCTGAAGCGCGCTTATCGCGCACATTACCCGAGATTCAAAAGCTCACCGCCGTGGTGGCCGAGAGCTGGAAACCCGATGTGGCCACACTGGAAAGCCTTAAATTCAGTATTTTGCTCAAAACACATAGCTGGGATTCAATGGTCGGCATGTTATTTAAAAAGCGTGCCGATGTGCTGCTCGCGCCTTTCCAGCCTACGCCTGATATGTCGATGGATGTGGGCGGCAAAAAGCTCGTACCGATCCAGAATGTCAAAGTTGGCCTGCAAGGCAGCCGCCATTTCTTTGTGAGCAAAGTTGATCCAATGGGTGCCCAAGTGTCGAAGCAACTCAATGCCGGCTTGGAAAAACTACGGGAAAAAGGTCTGATCGATAAAGCCTATCGGGATGCCGGATTTTTTAACTCCGCCACCAAAAGTTGGAATCGTTTGAACTAAACCAAAGTGCCAAGCAAAAAAAACCGCCACAGGAAGGATGGCGGTTTTTTTATTTTGATTGAATTGCTTAGTGGCCTGAGCCGCCCAATGGCATCACGTCGCGGCCGTAGATTTCATTTAATACCTGAGCCATTGCCGCATAAATGGCCGATGCGCCGCAAATAATGCCTTCAACGCCAGCAATCTGCTTAATCGTGGCGCTGCCAGTGAAATCGCCTAAGGCCAGCAAAAAGAACAATACGGTGAGTGAGCCAAAAATAAATTGGGTGGCGAAATTCATTCTCAAAGTACCGATAAACAGGAAGGCAGTAAAAATACCCCATACCAGTAAGTACCAAGCCATGGCTGTTTCACTGGCTTTTGCAGCAATACCCATCTGAGGCATTACAATCAGCGCCACTAAGGTCAGCCAGAACATCCCATAAGACGTAAATGCGGTCATACCGAAGGTATTATTTTTCTTGGATTCCATGATCCCGGCAATGACTTGGGCAAGACCACCGTAGAAAATACCCATGGCTAAGATCATCGCGTTGAGCTCAAACAGGCCTGCATTATGCAAGTTGAGCAAAACGGTGGTCATACCAAAGCCCATCAGGCCTAGCGGTGCGGGGTTGGCGGATGTATCGGTGACTGTAATTTGAGATGCTTGGGACATTTCGCTTCCTTGCGAATTAAAATTTGCTCGCATTCTAACCCTTACAGCTCGCTCCGTCCTTTGGGCATCATCAATGTTTCATATCAGAACGACATATTTTCTTGGTAATAATGCCGTATATCAAAATCCCCCTTAAAACCTGAACCCAAATCCCGCACGCTCATTACATATGCCCTGTGCTTCTGCACGGCACAATCACAAGTGCTACCGACAGCGCCTATCAATTAGCAGCCTATGAAATATTTCCCTTTACGTCTTCAGTCAGTATTTCTTCTCATTCTGGCAACATCGATCGCTTAAGCTGACGTAACTGATTATTAATGAGCCGCACTGATGTCTATCCATTCAAGTACCCTCAATCAGGTGTATTACAAGCTGCCACGGGGATTAAAGGCAATCCATACTCGCGATGATAGTAATGCCCTGAATGCCCAGCAGCGCCGCTTGTTGATCTTAATTGATGGGGAACGTACAGTTGCTGACCTCATGCAGATGTTGGGTACCGTTGAATTAATTGCATCACTGCAATTACTCAATGAACAAGGCTATATTGGGACAGAGCCGAGCAGATTAAGTGAACTATCTCTGACCCCAACCCCCGCCGCAGCCACCGAAACGACCCGTACGATTGACCCAGAGCGTATGGAAGCGGTCAAACAACTGATGTTGAGCAGTAGTCAGCAATGCTTAGGGCTAATGGCCAAGCCGCTGATTCGAGAAATCGAAGAAATTCGCTGTGAAAAAACACTAAAAACCACGCTGGCGCGCTGGAATATGGCGCTGCGTGAGTCACGTACCGCAACACAACATGCTGATCAATTCTTGAAAGCGGCAAAAACCCTGCTGAGCTGAGCGAGGCAAGATATACTGCCAATCTTTAGCATCTTGAATAAGGTTTGGCAGCATGTTTGCACGTTTACGTCCTTTAGTGGTCCTGGCATTCACCTCATGCTTAATGCTGATGGGGTGCTCCGCAAATTCTGAAAAGTCTTCCGCCAGTAATGCGGTGTTGTGGAAAATCGAAAAGTCAGGAGTTCCTGAATCTTGGCTATTTGGCACCGCCCATATCAGCGACTCGCGCGTTGCCAAATTCTCCCCTGCCGTTGAAGCTGCACTCAATCAATCAAAACACATCGGTACCGAGATCAAAATCGACTTTGGCTCCATGATGGCCATGGGCAACGCCATGCTGACCAAAGAGCCAACGCTGCCTGCAAAATTAAGTGCAGAACAATATACCAAGCTACTTCCCGAATTAGCTGCGCGTGAATACCCTGAAGTTGCAGCGGCAAAATTTAAACCTTGGGCTGCAGCCATGCTGCTGATGACCCCTGCGAAGGTCAAAGGTGAAATACCAATGGATATGCGCGTGATGAAACACGCCATGGAAAATGAAAAAGATTATTTCGGCGTTGAAACGGTTGATGAACAGCTGAGCTACTTCCAAAATATACCTGAAGCAAAACAAATTGTTCTGCTCAATGCCCTTATCAGTCAACAAGACAAATTGGCAAAATCCTACGAGCAATTGCTGAATGCCTACGTTAAGCAAGACCTAGATGCTTTACAAAAATTAGCTGAACAAGATGAAATTAGTTTGCCCGAGGCTGATCAAGCTTGGTTTAAGGAATGGCAAACTAAATTAATCTCTGAGCGTAACCCAGTGATGGCCAAGCGCATCCAAGAACATTTACTCGAAGGAAATGCTTTCATTGCTATTGGGGCACTTCATTTACCTGGTAAAGATGGCTTGATCGAACGCCTGCGCGCAGCTGGCTATACCGTAACGCCCGTATTGAAATAAGGACTCAAGATGGAACTGCGTACATTGCATGGTACTGATTTACAGGTATCCAAAATTTGTCTCGGCACCATGACATTTGGCGAGCAAAACAGCGAGTTGGAGGCACATCAGCAACTCGATTATGCGGTTGATCAAGGGATCAACTTCATTGATACCGCCGAAATGTACCCAGTTCCGGCAAAGGCCACGACACAAGGGCTGACCGAAGCGTATATTGGCACTTGGTTGGCTCGCCAAAAACGCGACCAGCTAATCATCGCGAGTAAAGTAGCGGGCCCCAATCGCGGCATGGAATGGATGCGAGGCGGACCACAACTGACTAAAAGTCAGATTATTTCGGCGTGCGATGACAGCTTAAAACGACTGCAAACTGATTATTTGGACTTATACCAAATCCACTGGCCAGCGCGCCACGTTCCGATGTTTGGCCAGACGTATTATGAACCCGAGCAAGAATATCCCAATGCACCGACGATTGAAGAGCAACTCGACGCCATGGCGCAGCTCGTTCAAGCAGGCAAGGTGCGCTATATCGGTGTTTCCAATGAAAGCGCATGGGGTGTTTCGGAATTTATCAAAGTTGCTGAGATCAACAACTTACCGCTAATTAAGACTATTCAAAACGTCTACAACTTAATCAACCGAAATTACGATCACAATTTAAGTGAAGTCTGCCATCGAGAAAACATCAGCCTTTTGGCTTATAGCCCCTTGGCTTTTGGCCTGTTATCAGGGAAATACCTCGATAACCCACAGGCTCTAGGTCGCATGACGCAATTTGCTAATTTTGGGGTACGCTACCTCAAACCACATGTACCACCAGCGATTGCGGCCTATCACCAACTCGCCCAGCAGCATGGTTTGAATACGGCACAAATGGCCCTCGCGTGGCTCTATAGCCGCTGGTATGTCGCAAGCACGATTATTGGTGCGACCAATATGACGCAATTAGCACAAAATATCTCGTGCCATGATTTAGCGCTAACAGAAGAAGTAATTACCGGGATTGAAGAGATTCACCGCCGTTGCACTAGTCCTGCCCAGTAAGGGGTATAGCCCTAAGATCTCGCATAAGTATTGATTTCACAGCAATACCCCAGCAACACTCAAGATCTAACTCACGACAATCAGAATATATGGACATAAAAAAACCCGCCGAAGCGGGTTTTTTTCTTTGTCTGAAATTATTTTTTCAGACGTTTGAATGCCAGACCTTCAGCATCAAACAACATGCTGTGAGCTTCTGGGAATTTCACGCGAATTGCATCGCCGTATTTCAGACCAGTCATATTTGCAGGTAATTTCATGCAAATAATTTCGTTGATACCAGGGATTTCGATGTAAGCCAATACGATATCGCCCAAGTGTTCAGTCAAATCAACACGAGCTGGAATACCATCCGCATCACCATCAGCACACAATTCAATGTGTTCTGGACGAATACCCAAGGTCACTTTGTCGCCGACTTTAGCGCGGCCAGCTTCTACTGAAGCGCGAACCGTGATGCCTTTTGGCAAGCGAACAACCGCAACACCTTGCTCAACGCCAACCAATTGAGCTTCAAACAGATTCATTTTTGGTGAACCCAAGAAGCTAGCTACGAACAAGTTAGATGGATTCTCGTACATTTCCAGCGGAGAACCAACCTGCTGAATGATACCGGCATTGAACACAACGATACGGTCAGCCAGAGTCATCGCCTCTACCTGGTCGTGCGTTACGTACAGCATGGTAGTTTTCAATTCTTGGTGCAGTTTTGACAACTCTACGCGCATATTTAAACGCAAAGCCGCATCCAAGTTAGACAATGGTTCGTCAAACAAGAATACTTTCGGGTTACGAACAATTGCACGACCAATCGCTACACGTTGACGCTGACCACCAGACAAAGCTTTTGGTTTACGTTCAAGCAAGTGAGTCATTTGCAAGATTTCAGCGGCTTTTTTAACGCGCTGATCAATCTCAGCTTTTGGTGTGCCAGACAATTTCAAGGCAAAAGCCATGTTGTCATACACGCTCATGTGTGGGTACAGAGCATATGACTGGAATACCATCGCAATACCACGTTTAGAAGCGTGGATATCATTAGACAATGTGTCACCGATGTACAACTCACCCGCAGTGATGTCTTCCAAACCTGCAATCATACGCATCATGGTTGATTTACCACAACCAGATGGACCGACGAATACAACGAATTCGCCGTCTTTAATTTCAAGGTCTACACCTTTAATAACGCATACGTCTTTGGTGTAGTTCTTTTTAATATTTTTCAGTGTAACCGAAGCCATTTTTCGATTCCTTAGTGTCTTTTAGAAGCAGTCTGTGCCCAATGATTAATTAACCAGCTCTTATTTCACTGCGCCATCAAGGCCAGAGATAAAGTAACGCTGCGTAAAGGCGAAGAAGATCAGAACTGGGATAATGGTCAATACAACTGCAGCCATCACCAAGCTGGTTGAAACAGCAAATGGACCAGTCAAGTCGTTAAACACACCCACTGCCAATGGCATTTTCTCGCGGGTAGACAAGATCAACTGAGGCCAAACGTAGTCATTCCAAGCATTTACCAAAGTAAAGATCGCCAGAGCAGCAATAGAAGGAGCTGTAACTGGTACCATCACACGCCACAAGATTTGTAACTCAGTCGCGCCATCAACACGCGCGGCATCGATCAAATCTTGAGGAATCTGCTCAAACGCCTGCTTCATCAAAAAGATACCAAATGCGCCAGCCAAATTCGGCAAAATCGCACCAGTCAAGGTATCACCCAAGCCCAAATAACGAGTCATTGTAATGAAGTTAGGGATCATACCCACTTCCATTGGCAACATCATCGTAGCGATGATGGCAACGAAAATCAGGTTTTTACCAGGAAACTTCAGACGCGCCAGAGGATAACCTGCCAATACTGAAATAATAACTACACCAACAATCGTGCCAATTGACATCAATGTTGAGTTTTTCAGGTAAGTCATGAATGGGATTTCAGCAAATACGCGCTGGAACCACATCAGACCTGGGTCAGTCGGAATAAAGGAGCGTGGGAACAACCATGTATTAGATGGATCTTCCGACAAACCTACCGATACAGCCCACCAGAATGGGAAAATGGTGAAGATAGCAAACAACACCAACCCAGTGTATTGACCAAAGAGCTCAAGCGCTTTGGTAATTGTTTTACTTTTAGCCATGATTATCTAGTCCTCGCTGTATTAGTTCTTATCGCCGAAGAAACGGAACTGAATGATCGCCAAGATCATGCAGAAGAACGTCACCACGAGGCCAGCGGCAGCAGCACGACCGAAGTTGTAGTTGCGGAACGCCTGATCGATTACATAGTAGAGCGCGGTATAAGTATCAGCTTGCCCTTTCGTCAATACCATTACCTCTTGGAAGGATTTGATCGCAGCAATGGTAGAGAGCAAAGTACACAGCAGAATAGTTGGCTTAACCAGCGGTACAGTAATTTTCCAGAAACGTTGCCAAGCATTGGCACCATCCAGAATCGCAGCTTCTTCGATCTCAGGAGAGATCGCTTGCAAACCTGCGAGATACAGCACCATGTAATAACCAATACCTTTCCAGAAGGTAAAGACCATCACCATATACAAGGCGGTATCAGGGTTGCCAATCCAGTCAATTTGACCATCAACGCCTTCTGGCAAGACATGGATCATTTGGAAGAACCAAGTCAAAATACCATCGTATTTGTAGACGTTTTGCCAAACTACGGCTGCAATTGAAACAGCAGCAATAACTGGAATGTAGTAAATAGCACGGAACATTGTCATGCCTGGTAATTTATTATTTACCAGCTTGGCAACGACCAAGGCAGAAATTTGAATAACCGGAACGATTAGCAAATAGAGTAAAGAATTTTTCAAGGCATGATGAAATAACTCTTCTTTGTATAAATACTTGAAGTGTTCAAAGTTATTCCATGTGACATGACCGGAACCCAGATCGTAATTACCGAATGCTAGGTAGGTGTTAAATGCCACTGGCCAGAAAGTGAATATACCCATCAAGATCAAGGCAGGAGCCAAGAAGAGATAGGCTATGGCGGTATAGCTATTGGAATTTTTCACGGCGCCACTCGACTGTTGTTTTTGATTTTTTTAGGAGAGAAACGAGACTGCCGCGAGGGCAGTCTCGTTCATAAAAAACTAACTAAAATTACTTAGCCAGTTTTTCGTTCCAAGCTGCAACAGCAGCGTCCAGAGCAGCCTTAACTGGCTTGCGACCTTCGATCGCGTTCTGAACTTCGTCTTGCAGTTTTTTGGTCATTGCTGCCTCATCAGGCAATACACCTGGTGGAATAGTCAATGTACGAGCGTTGTCCATAGACTTAGCAGCTACAGCACGTGCTTGGTCAACTGGGTCAGCGCTGTTAGCACCAGTTTGGAAGTATGGATCCAAGTTGCCTTTCTTAGTCGATGGGAAGGTAGTTTCAGTAGCTTTAGAGAAAGCAACTTGAGACTCATCGTTAGTCAGGAACAAGCCCAATTTAGCAGCAGCGGCTGGGTTTTTAGTACCTTTAGGTACTACAAAGTCCATCAACCATGCGCCGAATGCCATTTTACCTTCGCCAACTGGGAATGCAGCAACGCCAGTTTTACCGTAGATAGCTTTAGCATCAGTTTCAGTACGTTTCAGAGCTTGAGGAGCTGTAGTCATCATGGCGATTTTGCCTGAGTTGTACAAAGCGATCTCTTGTTCGAATTCGATTTTGAATGCGTCTTTAGGAATTACGCCTGATTTGTAAGCATCAGCAAATTTCTGAACGAAAGCAACGTGTTTAGGACCGTTAAATACAGCCTTGCCACCTTCGATCATTGGCAAACCAGCATAGTAGAACATGCCAGTGAAGTTAGACAATTTAGGAGCGAATGCAGCTACGCCAGTTTTGTCTTTGATTTGTTTACCAATTGTCATCAACTCGTCGAAGCTTTTTGGAGCAGCTTTAACACCAGCTTTTTCAAAGATGTCTTTGTTGTAAGCGATGATAGATACAGAGTTGTAGAATGGGAAAGCGTAAACTTGACCTTTAACAGTTACGTCTTTCAACGCAGCTGGCAGGTAGTCGTTTTTAGCAGCGCCCATGTACTGTTCAACTGGCAAGATGTTGCCTTGAGCAGCGAATTCGTGAACCCAAGGCACGTTGAAGTTAACCAACGCAGGTGGGCTACCAGCAGCGATTGCAGCTACGAGTTTAGGCTGGATTTGATCCCAGTTCATGTCAACCCATTTAGCTTCAACGTCTTTGTTTGCTGCATTGAATTTAGCAACACGCTCTTTGAAGAATGGCTCGAATTTTGGAGCCAAGTTCATGGTCCAGAATTCCAAAGTTTCAGCAGCTTGCGCTTGAGCAGCTACTGCAAATACTGCAGCACCAACAACCAACATTTTCTTCAGCTTCATCTTGTCTTCCTCTTGAGTTATCGACAAAACGCTCGGAATTTCTTCCTCGCTTAAAAGTACACCCACTTCAGCCACCCTTGGCCTTGCGGATTTTTATTTGTGACGGCAGTTTACCAGAAAACTGCCGTTACAAAATTTGACAAAGAACAGAGCTAGCTAATTACTTAGCTAATTTCTGGTTCCACATAGCAACAGCAGCATCCAGCGCTTCTTTAGCAGACTTGCGGCCAGTGATTGCTGCTTCAACTTCTTCATCCATTTTCTTGTTCATTGCTGCTTCATCAGGCAAACCTGAAACAGTCAGAGTGCGCGTATTTTTAATTGATACCGCAGCAACTGCCAGCGCTTTCTTAACTGGATCGGTAGATTTAGCACCTTCTTGGAAATAAGCATCATCTAGCGCTTTATTCGTAGATGGGAATGTTGCAGAGGCCTTAGCAAAAGCCAACTGTGATTCATCGTTTGTCAGGAATTTACCCAACTGAACTGCTGCGTCAACATTCTTCGCGCCTTTAGGTACAGACCACAGGAACAGGAAGCCGCCGAACGGGGTTTTACCACGCGCTTCTGGGAATGGAGCAACTCCAGTCACTGCATAAGTTTTTGGCGCATCAGTTTGAGTGCGTTTCAGAGCATGCGCACCTTCAGCAAAGATGGCGATTTTGCCAGCGCCAAAGCCGTTAACTTGAGACTCAAAGTCCATTTTGTACGCGTCTTTTGGAATCGCACCAGACTTATATGCTGCAGCAAACTTCTCAACCAATTTAACGTGCTCTGGGCTATTGAATACCGCTTTGCCGTCTTTAATAACTGGCAAGCCATCGTACAAGAACCAACCAGAGAAACCATCGTTTAATTTTGGAGCAAATCCAGTCACACCTGTTTTTTCTTTAACTTGCTTAGCAACAGCCAGCAATTCATCAAAAGATTTTGGCGCTTCTTTGACGCCAGCTTTAGCCAACAAATCTTTGTTGTAGAACATAACGCCAGTAACTTGGTACCAAGGCAGGCCGTAAACTTGGCCTTTAGCAGTTACGTCAGCTAAAGCGCCTTTGGTGTATACATTTTTAAAAGAAGCCGCTTGCTTTGTAATCGGCAAGATCAACTCTTTTTGAGCAAATTCATCCATCCATGGTTTTGGCAGGTTAACCAAACCTGGCACATTACCTGATGCTACAGCAGTAACCACACGTGCTTGGAATGCATCCCAACCTACATCAACCCATTTCGCTTCAACTTGGGTTTGTGACGCATTGAATTTAGCAGTCAAATCTTTCATTACCGCATCAAACTTCGGCGACAAGCTATTTGACCAGTATTCAACAGTTACTTTATCTGCAGCTTGAGCATTCATCATTGTGGCGGCAAACAGAGCAGCACCAAGAACCAGAGTACGTTTGAGTTTCATTGCGAAGATCCTTCAGTAGGTTGCATTGCAAGTGTGTTCAATACCGGAACGACAATAATCGACTCAAAATCGGGTAGTCAATCAAATCCGTCGTTACCAAACAAAAACTGTATCTACTTCGTCAAAATGGCTTACGTTTCATGACGAAGGTATTTTCTCACCTACATCTAAGGAGTGTCCAAGCAAGGTAAAGTCTTATTTGCGCTTTAAGAAGTTGTTGAACCTAACGCATCACTGCGCATGGATTCCCACCCCTGTTCGTTCAGATCCATATTGCGGTTTTTATGTATGCGCACAGAGATTACAACAAAAATGCGGTCCGGTGAACTAAGTCACAAGGCATCCAATTTTGCTTACAGCAGAACCAATTTTTGGATTTTTAAACTTTTCAAAAAATAAAAAAAAAGCGCCTGTAGTCAAGAGCAGCAAATTAATGCCGCCAAACTACAAAACGCCTTCCACGAAAAATAAAATTACATTAAATTTCAATACACTACTTATGCAACTCAACCACGAAGTCGTAGTAATCACTTCTAAACCAAGAGTGAGTCAGCTCAATAGCAACACCATTCTCTAGATAACCAACACGAGTCAAATGCAACATTGCAGCTCCTGGCTCTACACCTGTAAGCCTAGCCAGCTCCTCTGTCGCATTTACTGCCCCCATGTTCTGTATCGCACGTACAACACTAATTCCTTCTTCCCGCATGAAGTCATACAAAGACTCGCCGATCAACTCTGGATCGGGCACATAGTGATAGGGCAAAGATGTGTATTCAACCGCCATAACAGCATCATTTGCATACCGCAAGCGCGCCAAACGACTCACCCGACTATTGGGTGAGAGATTTAGCTTGAGCAACTCCTCAGTATTGGCCAACGCCACCTCACGGCTCAGCCATTTTGACGATGGGCGAAATCCGCGCTGCTTGAGCATTTCCGACAGATTCGTCAGTCGGGTTAGTGGCTGCTCCAATTTCGGCGTGATATAGGTGCCAGAACCTTGCCGACGTAGGATGAGTCCTTGCTCAAAAAGAAGGTCTAGCGCTTTTCGCGCGGTCACACGAGAAATGCCAAGAACATCACAAAATGTCCTCTCGGAAGGAAGAGGGTCGTCCGCTTTCCAAAACCCGGCATGAATTGCTGCGGCCAATTTGTGGCCAAACTGCAAATACAGCGGTGTTGCACTGTCATTATCTGGCTTCAACACCAGTAATTTATTCAGATTTTGCATTCCACCCTCACCATTTACCCAATGCTTATTTATATTCACGTGCGATCAAAATCAATGCGCCTGCACATGAATCTTTTTGTGGACGCGCAGTGGTCGCCAAGAACTCAGCAGGAATGTAGGGGCGCAACGCTTCAGACAATCCGCCACCACAAATCGCAATGGGTAACTCTGGTGCAGTAGCTCGTAAAGCTGAAGCGATATTGACAATCTCTTGCCCTGCATCATTGAGAAAGCTGCGAGCAACATCATCTGTTTGCCCAAACTCAACCACAATTGGAGAGAGTGAAGCGCATTCAGTTTGCTTCATTGCGCCCATCCACTCGAATACTTTTTCACGCGTATCGCCCGTCACAGTCAGTAGCTTACGACCAAAATCGGTCATTGGGCGACGGCCATCCATAATGCGTTGGACATGGTTGATTGCTTTGAGGCCTAAAAATGCGCCTGAACCTTCATCGGAAGTTGGAAAGCCCCAGCCGCCAACTTCGAGTCGCTCTCCGCTTGGCAACCAAGCCTCACCAATAGAACCTGTTCCAATGGCAATAATTGCGCCATGCGCACCATTGTGTGCGCCCAATAAAGTTGAATAACCATCGGTTTCTACGATTATGCGACCAAAACCAGGGTTTTTATTTTCAAATTCTTGTGCCCAGGCTTTGACTGTTACACCTGACAATCCAAAACCCACGGCACATTTACTAAAATCGCACTTTTCGATGCCCAGTTTTTTAAAAGCTTCGCGGACTGTTAAAGTGATATTGGTCCATGCTTTATCGATACCCTGACCCAATGCCGATGGACCGCCTTCAGCACGAACTTTTTCAACACCATCCAGACCAGCAATCGTTACTCGGGTACCTGTACCACCACCATCGACACCAATCAGAAATTCGATTTGACTCATAATCACTCCCCTCCACTGCGAAAATCACTTAATACGGTTAATGGACTCAAACTCTTTTAGTTTGGAAAAACACATACCAGTTGATCAGTGTCATTTAGGACGAACTAGACCAACACCAACAAAATCACGGCGTTAAAATGCAATATAGCTGATGTTACATTCAACGCAAGCATACCAATTTAGAGATGCACACCATGAGTGTCAATCGCCAGACATAAAAAAACGCCCAAATTATTGGGCGTTTTGCGTTTAGCCAAAAAAAAACTGCTTTTAAATCTTCTTCGCGTGCAGACCACACTCTTTATTTTCAGGGTTTTCCCACCACCAGCGACCTGCGCGAACATCCTCACCCATAGCAATTGGGCGTGTACAGGGTGCACAGCCAATCGACGGAACTCGTTGATCATGTAACTTGTTATACGGGATATTTTCGGCGCGTATGTATGCCCAAACTTCCTTTTCCGTCCACTCGATCAGTGGATTGAATTTTTCCAGACCATTGCCCGTATCAAACTCTTGGTAGCCTAAGTCAGTTCTGGTCGGGGACTGCTCACGGCGCAATCCTGTAACCCAAGCTTTACGATTTTTCAATGCACGCTGCAGTGGCTCAATTTTGCGCACATGGCAACAAGCTTTCCGTAATTCAACGGAATCATAAAATGCGTTAATGCCATTTTGATTCACGTATTGCTCAACCGAGGCCGTGTTTGGAAAATAAACTTGAATTGGGTGCGAAGGATAAGCGGCCGCAACTTCTTGCATCAATGTGTATGTTTCAGCAGGAAGACGTCCGGTATCTAAACTAAAGACATCAATTGCCACTTGATGCTTTGCCAGCAAATGCGTAATCACCATATCTTCGGCACCAAATGAATTGGCAAAAATGGCAGGTGAGAAATCAGCAGCAATACGCTGTAGCAAGGCTACGGTTTCAGTTAATTTTTCTTCGAAATTCATCTCAATCTCGTCTTGTGAAATTTAAAAAGCAAGTTTCCAGCCAATAAACACCAACATTGCCGCCAAGCACGGACGCAATACTTTATCAGAGACCCGACCCGAAAGATGGCTACCCAAGTAAATCCCTGGCAATGAGCCCATTAATAGATATCCCAACAAACTCCAATCCATATTACCCATGCCCGCGTGACCCAAGCCTGCAACCAAGGTCAGAGGTACTGCATGGGCAATCTCGGTTCCCACCAAACGCTTAGTCGGCAGTAATGGATACAAAATAAATAATGCGACAGTACCCAATGCACCTGCACCAATCGATGTTAACGTCACGATAGATCCCAGCAATACTCCAACGAGAACCGTCAGAGCATTCAGGCGTGGGCCTGCCACATGAAAAGCATCGCCCGCATGTTTTTGTGAGAATGCGATCATTTGCGTTTTAAACACAATAGCCACCGCAGTAAACAACAAAGCAAAACCTAAACCTTGCTTAATGATGCTATTGAGCACCTTGGTATCAGTGTGCAAATTATGTAAAACCAGCAAAGTCAGCGCTGCAGCTGGCACACTACCTAGCGCCAACCAACCCGTGATTTTCCAGTCGATATTTTTATTTTTCTGATGGACATACACCCCACCAGCCTTAGTGATGGCGGCATATAACAAATCGGTGCCCACCGCTGTCGCTGGATTGATCCCGAAAAATAAAAGGATGGGCGTCATTAAAGAGCCACCTCCCACGCCGGTCATCCCAACGATAAAACCAACGACTAATCCCGCGACGACAAAACCATACCAAGCTACGTCCATCTCTTACACCCGTTATTTTTATGAGTGTGGACATGATAACGCCCACAAATAGAAGCCTTTAGACTATTCTGTTACCATGATAGAAGGATTCGTTCTTTTGATTTGGGGTGAGTGATGAAACTGCAGCAACTGCGTTATCTGGTCGAAGTCGCCAAACAAGGTCTCAATGTCTCGGAGGCAGCTGAAAAACTGCATACCTCACAACCTGGGATCTCAAAGCAAATTCGCCTGCTTGAAGACGAGCTGGGTGTACAAATTTTTATTCGTAATGGCAAACGAGTCGTCGATATTACCGCACCGGGACGCGAGATTTTACGAATTGCTGAACGCATTTTAATGCAATCCCAAAACCTTAAACGTATTGGTGAAGAATTTATCCAAGTTGAAAATGGCAGTCTCACCATTGCCACAACGCACACCCAAGCGCGCTACGCCCTGCCGAAAGTGATTCATGCTTTTTTGCAGCGCTACCCTAAAGTTCGCCTTTCCATCAAGCAAGGCAGCCCCACTCAAATCAGTGAAATGGTGGTTGATGGTAGCGCGGATCTTGCAATCGCCACAGAAGGGATTGATCATTACCCAGAGCTGGCCATGCTCGACTGCTATGACTGGAATCGCTGCATTATTGTGCCCAAGCAGCACCCTCTAACACAGCTTAATCGCAAGCTCACAATGCAAGATATCGCAGCATGGCCGCTCATTACCTATGATTTTGCTTTTGCTGGCCGTTCAAAAATAAACCGCGCATTTGAAGAGCAAAACCTAACGCCCAATGTGGTGCTGACCGCGATCGACTCGGATGTGATCAAAACTTATGTTGAGCTTGGTTTGGGCATTGGTATTTTGGCTGGCATGGCGTTTGAGCCTGAACGCGATGTTGGACTGACCGCCATTGATGCCAGTCACTTATTCGAAAAATCCACAACCCATATCGGGATGCGCAAAGATGCGTACCTGCGTGGGTATGCGTATGACTTTATCGCTTTATTCGCACCACACTTAAGCCGCGCAGTCGTACAAGAAGCATTACTCTGTGAAGATATTGAAGACTAATTGCTAGGTATATCGCTACAGTCATTTTAGAACAATGACTTTAGCGATATACCCCAACTTCACTTCAACCCTTTCTGCTGCGCCCAAAAAATCCCACTGACGGTTTTAGCATCGGTAATCGAACCATCCATCACGCCAGTAACCAGCTCATCCATACTCATCGAAATACATTCTACAAACTCGCCAGCATCCAACTTGGCTTCACCAGCGCTGAGATCTTTGGCGAGGAAGAGTTTAATTTCTTCATCGGTATAACTAATAATGGGATGCAATACGCCTAGGTATTCCCAATGCTGAGCGGTATAACCCGTTTCTTCGAGCAATTCACGTTGCGCACACTCTAGCGGGTCTTCCCCTGCTTCAAGCTTACCCGCAGGAAACTCAATGAAGACGCGGTGCAAGGGATAGCGATACTGGCGCTCCAGCAGTAATCGACCATCGGGGAGTTGCGGAATGACCATGACCGCACCGGGGTGCAAGATATATTCGCGAGTCGCTTCAGAGCCATCAGGCAGGCGAATAGTGTCACGGTTTACATGCAATAAATTTCCATCAAATACCCGCTGACTGCTCAGCGGCTCTTCATACAAATGGCTATCCTGTGGGGGCTGATTTTCGCTCATTATTTTTCTCAAGTTCTCGACTGATTTAGACAATAAAAACGGCAGCCCAAAAGGCTGCCGTGAGTTTACTGCAAAAAGTAAAATTAAAGTTTGACCGGCGTCGTATGCCAGATTTTCTCTGCATATTCCGAAATAGTGCGATCAGAAGAAAAATACCCCATCCCCGCCACATTCAGAATGGCTTTTTTCGCCCACTCTTCAGGCTTGGCATACAGTGCATCGACTTGATCCTGCGCGGCAATGTAGGACTCATAATCAGCCAGCAGTTGATAATGATCGCCCCAATTCACTAGCACATCGAAAATCACGCGATAGCGCTCTGGATCTTGCGGGCTGAAAAAGCCGTTGGCCAATTGATTGAGCACCTCACGCAATTCACTATTACTCTCGTAAATAGCACGTGGGTTATATCCATCGCGGCGCAGTGCATTCACTTCTTCGGTGGTATTGCCAAAGATGAAAATATTATCCGCGCCCACCGCCTCTTGCATTTCAACATTGGCACCATCCAGCGTACCAATTGTCAAAGCGCCATTGAGACCAAACTTCATATTCCCCGTACCAGAAGCTTCAGTCCCTGCGGTGGAAATTTGCTCGGATAAATCAGCGGCCGGGATAATAATCTCGGCCAAACTCACGCTGTAATTGGGGATAAACACCACTTTAAGTTTATCGCCGACGCGTGAATCATTATTGATTTTGATACCCACATCATTAATCAACTGAATCACTAATTTAGCCATGCGATAAGCGGATGCCGCTTTACCAGCAAACACAACAACACGGGGTTGAATCGCTGCATCTGGGTCACGCAAGATGCGGTTGTACCGCGTAATCACATGCAGCACATTTAACAACTGGCGTTTGTATTCGTGAATTCGCTTTACCTGTACATCGAACAGCGCATCAGGATTAATCACCCCGCCCAGATTGCGCGCCACATATTTCGCCAGTCGCTCTTTATTCGCATGCTTCGCATCGCGGAAATCTTGCACAAATTTAGGAAAGTCGATGTGCGATTTCAACTCGGCCAATTCATCCAAGCGCACGCGCCAAGTTTGGCCGATTTCACGATCGATCAAGCTCGATAATTGTGGATTAGCCAAGGCCAACCAGCGACGTGGGGTAACACCATTAGTGACATTGGTGAAACGCTCAGGATAGATTTTGGCCAGATCAGCAAAAATCGACTCCACCATCAAATCAGAATGGAGCGCAGAAACACCATTTATCGTGTGGCTGGCCACCACGGCCAAATAAGCCATCCGGACTTTGCGATCACCATGCTCTTCAATCAAAGAAACATTACGCAGTAAATCATGATCACCGGGGAATTTAGCCGCAACTTCTTTGAGGAACTTTTCGTTAATATCAAAAATAATCTTCAAATGACGCGGCAGTAAATGTCCCAACATGTCGACAGGCCAAGTCTCCAAAGCTTCAGACATTAAGGTGTGATTGGTATAACTAAAGACCTTGGACGTAATCGCCCAAGCTTCATCCCACTCGTAATTGGCTTCATCGATCAAAACCCGCATCAACTCAGGAATCGCCAGCACGGGATGCGTGTCATTCAAGTGGATAGCGACCTTGTCATCCAGATTATCCAGATTGTCATGCGTCATGCGATAGCGGTGCAGGATGTCCTGCACGCTCGCCGCAACAAAGAAATACTCTTGGCGCAAACGCAACTCTTTGCCGCTGTAGGTTGAGTCATCGGGATAGAGCACGCGCGATACATTTTCTGACAAGTTTTTCTCAGCAACCGCAGAAAAATAATCCCCCTCATTAAATTTAGAGAGGTTAATTTCACGAGTTGATCGGGCAGTCCACAAGCGCAAGGTATTGGTGGCCGTGGTATCAAAACCTGGAATAATAATGTCGTGCGCGACCGCGAGTACGTCATTTTGCGTATCTAGCCAGCGCACCTTTTTACCATCAGTTTCCAAGCGCCCGCCAAAACGGACACGGTAGCAAACTTCATCGCGCGGAAAGTCGAGAATATTGACCGAGCCCAGCCAAGTATCTGGCACTTCAACCTGACGACCTTCAATAATCCGCTGCTTGAACATCCCGAATTGATAACGGATACCATAACCCATGCCAGGGATACCCAATGTTGCCATCGAGTCGAGAAAGCATGCCGCCAGACGACCTAAACCACCGTTGCCCAGCGCGGCATCAGGCTCCATATGCACCAGATCATCATAATCAATACCCATCTCATCGAGTGCGGTACGAACGGTTTCTTCCATATCAAGTGCAAGCAGCGCATTTGATAGTGCACGACCAATCAAAAACTCCATCGAGAGATAGTAGACGCGTTTAACATCTTGTGAATATTGGGCACGCGTTGTTTGCATCCAGCGCTCAACCATTTGATCGCGCACGGTCAGAAAAGTCGCATCGAGCCAGTCTTTGGGTTGGGCGGCGACCGGGTCTTTGCCGATGGTGTACATCAGTTTATTGGCAATCGCTTTTTTAACTTCACTGACATCATGATGATTCGTTACATCATATTGAAACGGCATGCTCATCAAGTGTTCTCCGTAAATTCATTATTATTTAAGTCAATCAACTCAATGATTGATTTGGCATCGCCCGTCTAAAAACGTATTAAGCACCTAAGGCACGGTACAGTTGCAGATACTGCTCGGCGGCGGCATGCCAGGCAAAATCACGGCTCATCGCCGTTTTTCGTACTGCTTTCCACTCTTTGGGTCGAGCCCATAGCGCAAACATGCGACGTATACCCCTAGCCAGTTCATCGCCAGAAAATCCATCAAATACTGCACCTGTAGCAATACCCTCTTGCAAATTCTCAAGACTGCAATCAACCACCGTATCGGCCAAGCCGCCAACTCGTCTCACCAAAGGTAATGCGCCATATTTCAAACCATAGAGCTGCGTCAGCCCACAAGGCTCGAAGCGGCTGGGCACCATAATGACATCACTGCCGGCCATAATCTGATGGGAAAACGCTTCGTCATAGCCTATCTTGACCGCAATTTGCGTCGGATTTGCTGCCGCAGCGACACGGAATGCCGCCTCCATATTGGCATCCCCACTGCCGAGCAAGACAAATTGACCACCTCGCGAGGTAATTTCGTGCAATCGCTCTAGCACTAAATGCAAACCTTTTTGCTCGGTGAGTCGGCTGACCACGGCAAATAAAGGGGCATCGCTGTTTTCCTGCAAACCCATGCTCAATTGCAACGCAGCTTTGCACTTAGCCTTAGCAGTTGGTTTTTCCGCGCTGTAGCTGGTCGCAATGAGTGCATCATTGGCTGGATTCCAAATCGCATCATCCACACCATTGAGTACCCCAGACAAAGCTTCGCCGCGATCACGCAGCAAACCATCCAAACCGCAACCTTGCTCTGCCCCCGCAATTTCATGCGCATACGTTGGCGATACGGTCGTGACGCGGTCGGCAAAATAAATGCCCGCCTTCATAAACGATAAATGCCCGTGAAACTCCACGCCATTCACGCTAAAGAAATGAGCAGGCAAATCGACGGCAGCAAAATCAGACGGCGAAAACACCCCCTGATAGGCCAGATTGTGAATCGTAAATACCGTACGCGCTGGATGACCCACTGCAGCAATATACGCAGGCGCTAAACCTGCATGCCAGTCATGTGCATGCACCACGCTCGGACGCCAAAATGGATCAACACCTTCGGCTAGGCGTGCAGCGACCCAACCCAAGACTGCAAAGCGCACATGATTATCCGAATACGGATGCTGATTGCCATCTTGGTAAGGATTGCCACCCCGTGCATACAAATGCGGCGCATCAATCACGTAGACTCCGACACCCTCGGCGGTTTGCCCAAACAAGATACGCAACTCACCTGCGAAGCTGTGTAGGCTAACGACCTCGCCGCTGATGTCCAGACCTTGCATAATGGCAGGAAAGCCTGGCAGCAAAACACGGACATCCGCACCGAGCGGGCGCAGTGCAATCGGCAAAGCGCCGCTGACATCGGCTAAGCCCCCTGTTTTGAGCAGCGGAAACATCTCGGCGCAAACATGTAAAATCTGCATCAATCTATCCTCTTATCGTCATCAGCACGCATTGACTCTCATTATTGATAGAGAAAATGACCGACTGATGGCAAGGTGCAATTATTTCAATTTCGCCAACATATCTTTGGTAATCAACGTCACGCCACCTTCCGAGCGATAGAAACGGCGCGCATCTTCTTCGGCATTTTCCCCAACGATTAGGTTTTCAGGGATTTCGCAGCCGCGATCAATCACGCAACGGCGTAAACGCGAACCACGCCCAATCACGACTTCGGGCAAGATCACCGCTGAATCAATCGTGCAAAATGAATGCACGCGAACTTGTGAGAATAGAACAGAGTTAATCACTAGTGAGCCAGAAACAATACATCCCCCTGACACCAGCGAATTGAGCGTCATCCCGTGGCTGCCGTTGCGGTCTTGCACAAACTTAGCGGGTGGCAATTGCTCTTGTAGCGTCCAGATGGGCCAGTTTTTGTCATAGACATCGAGCTCTGGCGTAACGGATGCCAAATCCAGATTGGCAGCCCAGTACGCATCAACTGTGCCAACATCACGCCAGTAAGGGGCTGCATTTTGATCTTCGAGTACGCAAGACAGGCCAAATGGATGCGCAAATGCTTTACCTTCAGATACTGCTTTTGGAATCAGGTCTTTACCAAAATCATGCGTCGAGCCTTCGAGCTTGATGTCTTCTTCCAGCAAACGTTCCAGATAGGCCGTATTGAAAATATAAATACCCATCGACGCCAGCGACACAGCGTCATTCCCCGGCATCGCGGGTGGATTATCGGGTTTTTCAACAAAAGCGGTAATTTTACGGTCTTCGCTAATGGCCATGACGCCAAAAGCACTCGCTTCAACCCGTGGCACTTCGATACAAGCGACGGTGACTTCTGCGCCCAGCAGGACATGATCGACCAGCATGCGCGAGTAATCCATTTTATAAATATGATCGCCCGCCAGAATCACGACATAGTCTGAGCGGTAGGTGCGCAAAATATCCAGATTTTGATAAATTGCATCTGCGGTACCGCGATACCAGTGCTCTTCGTCAACACGCTGCTGCGCTGGCAGCACATCAACAAACTCATTCATTTCATTACGCAAAAACGACCAACCGCGTTGCAAATGGCGCATTAAGGAATGCGATTTATATTGCGTAATCACGCCGATGCGGCGAATGCCTGAGTTAATGCAATTGGACAAGGCAAAATCAATAATCCGAAATTTGCCGCCGAAATACACACCCGGCTTGGCACGATGATCGGTGAGTGCTTTGAGCCGTGAACCCCGCCCACCGGCCAACACCAAGGCCACAGCACGGTTTGGTAGTTGGCGGGCTAAGGTTGCTTTGTCAATTAACTGAACTTCCATGATTCCTCTCCTGATTTTGAGCCGTGCTCGGCCTTGCGCATTATTAGAGTTGAGTTATTGTTGGTCGAAATTAGGTCACAACCGTTGGTTGCTCACGGCCGCTGCGCTCAGTAATTTGTGCCACTTGCCCAGCGATCACAATTAAATCAGCCAATGCAGTTTGCGTCGGGATGGCATGTTGGCTGGTATCGGCCTCATATTTTTCTAGATAAACACGCAAGGTCGCGCCTTCCGTACCTGTCCCCGACAGGCGAAATACAATACGGCTGCCATCAGTGAAAATAATGCGGATACCTTGCTTTTCGCTGCGTGAACCATCCACCGAATCGTCATAAGCAAAATCATCAGCCAAGGCGACAGCCCATTGCTGACTCAAACCATTGAATGACTGACCAGCCAAGGTCGGCAACTGCGCCCGCAAGTGCGCCATCAAACCATTCGCGGCATCGGTGTCGAGCGCTTCATAATCGTGGCGAGAGTAGAAATGACGACCGTACGTTTGCCAATGTGCAGTCACGATCTCTTCAACCGACTTGCCAGTCACGGCGAGCAAATTGAGCCAGAACAGCACAGCCCAAACACCGTCTTTTTCGCGCACATGGCCAGAACCGGTGCCGTAGCTTTCTTCACCGCACAAAGTTACTTTGCCCGCATCGAGCAAATTACCAAAAAACTTCCAACCCGTTGGCGTCTCAAAACACGGCAAACCCAATTTTTTCGCTACGGCATCGACCGCACACGACGTTGGCATCGAGCGCGCAACACCCGCGATACCAGCGGCATAGCCTTTGATCAAGGTCGCATTGGCGGCCATTACCGCCAAACTATCTGACGGAGTCACAATAAAGTTGCGGCCCAAAATCATATTGCGATCGGCATCCCCATCGCTGGCCGCGCCAAAATCGGGCGAATCAGCGGCAAACAAGTGGCTTACCAAATCTTCGGCATACACCGGATTGGGGTCGGGATGCAGGCCGCCAAAGTCTTCCAGCGGAACGCCATTTACAACCGTGCCTTTGGGCGCGCCAAGCAGGCCTTCGATAATACGGGTGGCATAAGGGCCTGAGGCGGCGCACATCGCATCAAAACGCATCCGCTTGCCCGAGGCAAACCAAGCGCGAATGGCGGCAAAGTCAAACAAGCTTTCCATCAACTCGGCGTAATCACTCACTGGGTCAATCACTACCACCTGCATACCACCAAGGGTATATTCACCTAGAGATTCAATATCAATATCTTCAGCAAGATACGCATGGTATTCAGTAATATTCGTTGTACGAGTGTAGATCGCCTCAGTGATTTTCTCTGGCGCTGGGCCGCCGTTGGTTACGTTGTATTTAATCCCGAAATCGCCATCGGGGCCGCCTGGATTATGCGAGGCAGACAGTACAATGCCACCCACAGCGCCGTGCTTGCGAATCACACAACTCACCGCAGGCGTCGATAACAAAGCGCCTTGACCGACCAAGACTTTGGCCACGCCATTGGCAGCCGCCATTTTCAGGATGGTCTGTACTGCGGCGCGATTGTGATAACGGCCATCGCCGCCCAGCACCAGCGTGCCGCCTTTGAGCTCGGGCACCACATCAAAAATGGCCTGCACAAAGTTTTCCAGATAACCGGCCTGCTGAAATACCGTCACCTTCTTGCGCAAACCCGAAGTACCTGGGCGTTGACCAGCAAATGCTTGAGTTGAAACTGTTGTGATACTCATTACCTACCCTCTTCAATCTATTCTTTAGTTTGTTTTTAATTGCAAAATCGTAATACTGCGCGCCGCCACTCGGCAGTCGCGACCAGAAAAATCCGATTGGGTATCACCCGTACTCGCCAAGCGCATCGTCCATTCGCCCACAGACAATGGTGGCAAGTGAAAATGCACCTGATGCGCAGACGCATTAATTAGCACGAGAAATTGATTCGACAACAACACCATCATCGCGCGCCCACCATGGTCATCCCAGTCGTGGGGCTGCATTGGGCTAGCGGATGGATTAAGCCAAACCACATCGGTGATGCCCGCCGCATCGGGCTGGCTGGTCCACCAATCATTTATGCTTAATGCATGACACTCGCGTCGAATGGCGATCAATTCGGCGATATAGTTGGTCAATTCTGAATTGGCGTTTTGCCAATTGAGCCAAGTTATTTCATTGTTTTGGCAATAGGAGTTGTTATTGCCTTGCTGGCTGTGCCCCAGCTCATCGCCCGCCAGCAACATCGGCGTGCCTTGGCTTAACAATACGGTGGCGAGCAAAGCCTTGCTGGCACGGAGCCGCAGTAAATTCACGCCTTCATCCGTCGACGGGCCTTCCAAGCCGCAATTCCAGCTCAGGTTGTGGCCATGGCCATCGCGGTTGTGTTCTTTATTGGCGTGATTGTGTTTGTGGTTGTACGACACCAAATCGCGCAGATTAAAACCATCGTGTGCGGTGATGAAATTCAAACTCGCTTCGGGGCGACGGTGACCTTTATGAAAGGTATCACTTGAGGCGGCAAAGCGGCGCGCAAACATCGCGCGCGTCACACCATCGTGCAACCAAAATTTGCGCATTACGTCGCGGTATTGGTCGTTCCACTCGACCCAACCAACAGGGAAATGCCCCAGTTGATAACCGCCAGCGCCAATATCCCACGGCTCGGCGATCAATTTCACACTCGATAATTGCGGGTCTTGCGCAATGGCGGAGAAAAACGGCGCAAACGTCGTATATTTGCCATCCAAGCGTCCCAAAATCGGCGCCAGATCAAAACGGAAACCGTCGACGTGACATTCATTCACCCAATAGCGCAGGCTATCCATCACCAGCTGCAATACGCGAGGATGGCTGATATTCAATACATTGCCGCAGCCAGTCCAATTCTCGTATTGATCGGGGTGTTGTGGATTTAGAACGTAGTAACTGGCATTGTCGATACCACGAAATGACAAGGTCGGACCGAGTTCATCGGTCTCGGCAGTGTGGTTAAACACCACATCCAAAATCACCTCAATGCCCGCGCCGTGCAGCGCTTTGACCATCTCGCGAAATTCAGACAAGGGCGTAGTGCCGACCCGACCTGACCAATATGTTGATTCCGGCGCAAAAAAACTTTGCGTGTTGTAGCCCCAGTAATTTTGCAATCCGAGCTTTTGCAAACGCGGCTCATCGGCATGCAAATGCACGGGCAATAACTCGATCGCGCTAATGCCCAACTTCTTGTAATGCGCCAGCATCACGGGGTGAACCAAAGCCGCATAGCTGCCGCGAATTTCCGCCGGAATATCGGGGTGTAGTTGTGTCAAGCCGCGGACATGCGCTTCATAAATGACCGTTTGTGCCCATGGTGTTTTTGGCGCGGCATCGGCGCCCCAATCAAAAGGCTCGGAAACCACGACTGCCTTTTGTGCCACATGGGTATTATCTTGCGCATCAGGCTGATTATGATCTAGCGAGCTATACCCTAGGCTAACATCATCGATCACATAGCGACCCAATACCGCCTTGGCATATGGATCGAGTAGCAATTTATTGGCATTAAAACGATGACCACGCTGCGGCAGATATTCGCCATGCACCCGATAGCCATACACCTGCCCCGGTTTGGCATCGGGTAAATAACCATGCCACACCCCATGCGCACATTCGGGCAAAGCCAGCCGCGCCGTTTCGTTAATGCCATTCGCATCAAACAAGCACAGCTCGACCTTGCTGGCGTGCTCGCTAAACAGCGCGAAATTAACCCCGTCGCCATCAAAGGTTGCACCGAGCGGATAAGGAGTGCCAGCCTCTAGCATTAATCTTTACTCCAGCGCAGATACACTGTCGCTAATGGGGGTATTGTCATGCAAACTGACTCTGGTCTAGCGTGAGCAGCAATACATTCGGTAGGTAACTTCAAATTACCGGTATTGCTGCCGCCATAATATTCAGAATCTGTATTGAGAATTTCACGATATACACCGGCCCGAGGCACACCGAGGCGATAGCCGTGGCGTGGTACAGGGGTGAAATTACTCACGACCACGATAAATTCATTCTCGTCTTCACCCTTGCGGATAAAGCTGAAAATCGAATTATCGGCGTCATCATGGCTAATCCACTCAAAACCGCGATGATCGAAGTCAATTTGATAGAGCGCAGGCGAATCGCGATACACCTGATTCAAATCGCGCACCAGATGTTGCACGCCACGGTGCCAGCCATTATCAGGATCATCGACTAAATGCCAATCGAGGCTAGTATCGTGATTCCACTCGCGGCCTTGCGCAAATTCGCACCCCATAAACAGCAATTTCTTGCCCGGATGCGCCCACATATAGGCGTAGTAAGCGCGCAAATTAGCAAATTGCTGCCAGCAATCGCCGGGCATCTTGGCCAGCATCGAGCCTTTGCCATGCACCACTTCATCGTGCGAAATTGGTAGTACAAAATTCTCACTAAATGCGTACACCAAGCCAAACGTCAGCAAATGATGATGATATTTGCGATGCACCGGGTCTTGCTGCATATAGCGCAGCGTGTCGTTCATCCAGCCCATATTCCATTTGTAATGAAATCCCAGCCCGCCCATCGCCGGTGGGCGTGACACCGATGGAAACGCAGTTGACTCTTCGGCCAGCGTAATCGCTTCAGGCCGCTCAACACCAACGACTTCATTCATCCGGCGCATAAAATCAATGGCTTCCAGATTTTCGCGCCCGCCAAATTGATTCGGAATCCATTCGCCGTCTTTACGCGAATAATCGCGATACAACATCGAGGCCACAGCATCGACGCGCAGACCATCAATACCGTAACGCTCAATCCAATACAGCGCATTGCCAATTAGGTAATTGCGTACTTCATTGCGTCCAAAGTTGTAAATCAGCGTGTTCCAGTCCTGATGAAAACCTTCGCGTGGATCGCTATGCTCATACAGATGCGAGCCATCAAATTGCGCGAGGCCATGGCTATCGGTCGGAAAATGACCAGGCACCCAATCGAGGATGACACCGATGCCGTTTTCATGTGCGGTCAATACTAAATGACGAAAATCATCAGGGGTACCAAATCGAGATGTCGGCGCATAAAGACCTAGCGGCTGATACCCCCACGAACCATCAAATGGATGCTCGTTCACTGGTAATAATTCGATATGGGTAAAGCCCATATATTTCACATAATCGATCAGCTCGACCGCCAGCTCGCGGTAGCTCAACCAGCGATTACCTTCTTCGGGGCGACGGCGCCACGAAGCCAGATGTACTTCATAAATCGAAACGGGCGCATTCAGAGCATTGGCGGCTTTACGCGTTTGCGTGCCTTCAACCCAAGCAGGCAGGCGTGCGACACGCGACGCAGTTGCGGGCCGCATTTCAGCCGAAAAACCATATGGGTCGGCTTTAATTTGCAACGCGCCATGTTGATCGATGATTTCGTATTTATAACCCTGCCCTTCCTGGACGTTCGGCAGGAAGATTTCCCACACGCCACATTCACGGCGCAAACGCATCACATGGCGGCGACCATCCCAGTAATTAAAATCGCCCACTACCGAAACACGGCGCGCATTCGGCGCCCAGACGGCAAAAGCCACGCCATCGACGCCATCCATAGTGCGAAAATGTGTACCGAGGCGCTCGTACGGACGCAGCTGATTGCCTTCTCCGAGCAACCATAAATCCATATCCCCCAACACCGGCGGAAAACGATAAGGATCTTCGATATCCACCGTTTCGCCACGCCAAGTCACCTGCAAGCGATACGCAAAGTGATTCTTCCGCCGCGGCACCACTACGCTAAAAAAACCACGATCATCAATGCGCTCTAGCTGAGCGAGTTTTTTGCCGGTTTTACTTTCAATCAAGCTGCATTCACTAGCATTGGGTAGCCAAGCTCGAACTTGCAAAGCACCATCGCAAAGATGCATACCTAAAAAAGAAAATGGATCAGCGTGCAGGCCAGCACATACGGCGGCGATTTGTGCAGAATCGACAGGAATCATTCATGCCTCGAGGTAAGATTTGTTTTCTTGCGCAATTATTATTTATAGTCAAAGCTAACTAGTTTGCACTGCACAAGAATCTTATGCGCTCGGCTTACGATGACGCAAGCAAAGTACGGAAAAACCCGCATAATTCCGTAAAACTACACACAAATTCTGCAAGGATATTGGCCATGGCAAAAAAGAACCCTGACTGGTGGCGTGGCGCGGTGATTTATCAGGTTTACCCCAGAAGTTTTCAAGATAGCAATGGCGATGGTGTGGGCGATTTACCCGGCATCATCAGCAAAATGCCCTATCTGGCCGACCTAAACATCGATGCGATATGGATTTCGCCTTTCTTCAAATCACCGATGGCCGACTTTGGCTACGACGTTAGCGACTATCGCGATGTCGACCCCCTGTTTGGCACGCTAGCTGACTTCGATGTTCTGCTCAAAGCCGCACACAAGGCCAAGCTCAAAATCATCATTGACCAAGTTTTGTCTCACACCTCAGAAGAACACGCCTGGTTTAAAGAAAGTCGCAGCTCACGCACTAACCCAAAAGCAGACTGGTACGTCTGGGCCGACCCCCAGCCCGATGGCACGCCTCCGAATAATTGGCTATCGGTCTTTGGCGGCAGCGCGTGGCAATGGGATAGTCGCCGCTGCCAATATTATTTGCACAATTTCCTCACCAGCCAGCCCGACTTGAACTTCCATCATAAAGAAGTGCAAAAAGCCATTTTGGGCGAGGTGGAATTTTGGCTTAAACGTGGCGTGGATGGCTTTCGCTTTGACGCCTGCATTTTCCATTTTCATGATAAAAAACTGCGCAACAATCCAGCCGCCCTCGTTGCCGACACCACCAGCGTTGCGGCGACCAATCCTTACGGCATGCAGCAACACAAATACGATAAATCGCAGCCAGAAAATATTAAATTTTTGAAAAAACTGCGCAAGTTGCTCGATAAATATGGCGCCGCCAGCGTGGGCGAAATTGGCGACGATGATTCACCGAGCCGCATGGCCGAGTACACCGAAGGTGGCGATAAATTTCATCAGGCCTATAGCTTTGATTTGCTCACTGAAACCTTTACCGCCGCACACATCCGTCAGCAAGTCGAAACGATGGAGCAGAAATTTGCTCAGCTCGATAAACCAGGCTGGATGTGTTGGTCCATCGGCAATCACGACGTACCGCGCGTTGCAACGCGCTGGGGGAAAAATGCAGGCGGCGCTCAATTTGCCAAGCTGATGATCGCACTGCAAGGCAGCTTGCGCGGCTCATTTTGCATGTACCAAGGCGACGAACTCGGCCTGATCGAAGCCGATATTCCGTTTGAGTTATTGCAAGACCCCTACGGCAAAGCCTTCTGGCCCGAATTCAAAGGGCGCGACGGCTGCCGCACGCCGATGCCGTGGGAAGCGGGCAAACCCAATGCGGGCTTTTCCAGCGGCACACCTTGGCTCCCCATTCCCGCCGAACACGTCTTGGCCAGCGCCGACACGCAGGAAAAACCTCGCGAATCAATCTTGAATTTCACACGGCGTTTTTTGGCTTGGCGCCGCAAGCAGGCCATCATCGTCAAAGGCGAAATTCAATTCCTCCCCGCCCCCGAGCCTTTATTGCTGTTTGAGCGCGTCGATGACAAAAACAAAGTACTGATCGCCTTTAACCTCAGCGACAAGCCACAAAAAATCGACCCCCCCAAAGGCTGGGAAAAAATCACCGCCATGGATGGGCACGGTTTGATGGGCGGCGCGGTGAATAAAAAGCAAATTGTGCTGCAAGCTTGGGGCGGGTATTTCGGCATCATCTAAGCACCGCTGCCTTCTAGAACCATATGCAACACTTAGACCTAGAACACAGACTTTGCGCCATACCCGTGGCAAAATCTGACTCTCGGCTTAAGAAAAAAACTAGGAATAGAAATGAAACTGATCAAACTAGCAGTTTTGCTAAGCACTTTAGTAGCAGCAAGCTTTGCGCAGGCCTCCTTTAGCAACGCCAGCTTTGAAAACAACAACGTTAGCGGCGGGTATTTATATGCTCCCCAAGTTGTCGCCACCGGCTGGAGTTTTGCCAATGGCGCAGGAGTTTCCGCTAATAGCACGGCGTGGGGTGGTATCACCCAGAGCGGCAATTATTTTGCCTTCTTGCAAAATACAGCTTCAATTAGCCAGACTTTCAATAATACGAATGCGGCTAACTTGAGCTTCAGCTTCGATTTGGCGCAGCGTAGCGCATGGAATAATGGCGGAGCGCAAACGATTGACGTGCTGTTTGATAATCAAAAATACGCCAGCTTTACTCCAAAAAACAGTTTGGGCTGGGATACGTGGGGCAGCTTTAGCTTTACGGTTAACAATGTAAATGCAGGTAGCCACACACTGGCCTTTATCGGGGTAAACCCACTCCATGCGGGCGATACTGCGGCATTCCTTGATAACGTCGCAGTCAATGTTGCGCCTGTGCCAGAGCCAGAGACCTATGCCTTAATGGGTATGGGTTTAGTTGCATTAATCGCCGCGCGCCGTCGCAAAATGAAGGCAGCTTGATTGGCGTTTGATTGAAGCGATTCATCACTAGTATCACAACGGCTCGCCTTGCGAGCCGTTTTTCCTTCCTTACCTAGTAGAGTATTGCCATGAAATCACTATAAATGTTGATTTTTATGGCAATACCCCACCCACCTAACCAGCACGTCCACCGTAAACTTTCGGCATGGGCAGAAACCGAGTAAAATAGTCAGTCTTTCTAGCCAGACCGAAATCACCGCCATGCTAGCCCGTTTGCGTGAAAATATTCGCGTGGTTTTTGACCGCGACCCTGCAGCCCGCTCGACACTGGAAGTGGTGATCTGTTATCCAGGTTTTCATGCATTAACCCTGCACATCGTGGCGCATGGATTGTGGAAGCGTGACTGGAAACTATTGGGGCGTATAGTCTCGCACGCCTCACGCTTCTTGACTGGCATCGAGATACACCCCGGAGCCACTATCGGCCGACGGGTTTTTATCGATCACGGCATGGGCATTGTCATCGGTGAAACGGCCGAAATTGGCGACGATTGCACGCTTTACCATGGTGTCACACTGGGCGGCACCTCATGGAATCATGGCAAGCGCCACCCGACCTTGGGCAAGGGCGTCATCATTGGCGCGGGCGCAAAGATACTTGGGCCAATTACGCTGCACGACGGCGCTAAGGTCGGCTCAAACGCTGTTGTGGTCAAAGACGTACCAGAAAACGCCACTGCAATTGGCATTCCAGCTCGCGTACTGGCGGCGCAAATCGAACAAGCTCGTGAAGAAAAAGCCGAACAACTCGGTTTTTCTGCTTACGGCGTGGGCGCTGATATGAACGATCCGATGGTGAAAGCGATCCATGGCCTGCTCGATCATTCGGTCACCACCGACAAACGCCTGGAAATGGTGCTGGCTCGTCTTGAAGCCTTGGGCGTTGACTGCGCCGAAGAAAGGGCAACAGCCGATAAGTTTGACCCAACTTACCTCAATAAAATCGTTGATTAAGACCACCTAGCCCCCAAGAATATAGTTGACTGAACTAGTCGGGTTTTTACTTGACTAAAACACTAGGTTATTTTACGATTCGCTCTATGCTTTTCACCAAGGATGCACCATGCGCTTGACCACAAAAGGCCGCTTCGCCGTTACTGCGATGCTGGATTTGGCCCTTCGCCAAGCCAATGGCCCCGTCACGCTAGCGGGCATTAGCGAGCGGCAACATATTTCGCTGTCTTACCTGGAGCAATTGTTCGGTAAGCTGCGCCGTCGTGAATTGGTTGAAAGCGTGCGCGGCCCCGGCGGTGGTTACTGTCTGGCGCGTGCCGCCTGTGAGATCACCGTCGCCGAGATTATCCAAGCGGTCGACGAGCCCATTGATGCCACCCAATGCGGCGGCCGCGAAAACTGTCGCGACGAATCGCGCTGTATGACGCACGATTTATGGACCGAACTAAACACCACGATCCATGGCTTTTTATCGGGCGTCACGCTCGCCAGCCTGATCGAGAAACAGCAAGAGAAAACCAAACGTTGCGCGGACACACTCACGGTAGTGAAAGACCAGCGCCTTAGCGTTTTGAATGCCCATTAATTTATCGCCTAATTTAGTCGTATTGCATCCGGAGCAAAGCTCATGACTCAGCAAAAACCAATCTATCTTGACTACTCAGCAACGACACCAGTTGATCCGCGCGTTGCCGCCAAGATGATTCCTTACCTCACCGAAATGTTTGGCAACCCAGCCAGCCGTTCGCACCCATTTGGTTGGGAAGCAGAAGCCGCGGTGGAAGAAGCCCGTGAGGAAGTGGCCAAGCTCGTCAATTGCGATCCGAAAGAAATCGTCTTCACCTCTGGCGCGACTGAATCGATCAATCTGGCGCTCAAAGGCGCGGCGCACTTTTACCAGACTAAAGGCAAACACATCATCACGGTAAAAACCGAGCACAAAGCAACGCTCGACACCGTGCGTGAACTGGAGCGCGAAGGCTTTGAAGCCACCTACATGGACGTGCAAGAAAACGGTTTGCTCGATCTAGAAGCACTGAAAGCTGCGATCCGTTCAGATACGATTTTGATCTCTGTCATGTCAGTGAACAACGAGATCGGCGTGATTCAAGATATCGCGACGATTGGCGAAATCTGCCGCGAGCGCGGCATCGTGTTCCACGTGGATAGCGCACAAGCCACGGGCAAAATCGCGCTTGATTTGTCGAGCTTAAAAGTTGACTTGATGAGCTTCTCTGGCCACAAAACGTACGGTCCGAAAGGCATTGGCGCTTTGTATATTCGCCGCAAACCACGTATCCGTCTAGAAGCGCAAATGCACGGCGGCGGTCACGAGCGCGGTTTCCGCTCTGGCACTTTGGCGACGCACCAGATCGTCGGTCTGGGCGAAGCATTCCGCATTGCGCGGGAAGATATGGTTGAGGAAAACAAACGCATCGGCGCGTTGCGCGATCGTTTGTGGAATGGCTTAAAAGCCATCGAAGAAACGCATTTGAACGGTGATATGGCGCAACGCGTGCCGCACAATCTGAACGTGAGCTTCAATTACGTTGAAGGCGAATCGCTGATTATGGCGCTGAAAGACTTGGCGGTATCGTCAGGCTCGGCCTGTACCTCTGCTTCGCTGGAGCCATCTTACGTATTGCGCGCCTTGGGTCGTTCGGACGAATTGGCGCACAGCTCGATTCGCTTCACGATTGGCCGCTTTACCACGGAAGCCGAAATCGACTACGCGATTGAGCTGATCAAAGGCAAGATCGACAAGCTGCGTGCGTTGTCGCCGTTGTGGGATATGTACAAAGAAGGTATCGATATCAGTACCATCGAATGGGCAGCCCACTAAAAATTGACTGCGGCTCGTGACGCCATACGGCGTTGCGAAACCGCTTGTTTACAGCAGTAAACGGCGCGGCTCCGCGCCTTGTCTGGCATCACGATCCACGCCAATTTGCTTGGCTTAAATCAGATTCAGGCAACTGATAAAATTTGAGAACAATACAAAAATTCGCTGGCAAGAAGCACAGCCGCAGACAGTACAAATAGTACGGCAAGGCGAAGCGACCCAGACAGCGGATTTTTGGCTTATTACGAAGAGGCACACGAAATGGCATATAGCGAACAAGTACTCGACCACTACGAAAACCCGCGCAACGTTGGCGCTTTTGATAAAGGCGACGACACCGTAGGTACTGGCATGGTCGGCGCGCCAGCCTGTGGCGACGTGATGAAGCTGCAAATTAAAGTCGGCGAAGACGGCTTGATTACCGATGCAAAATTCAAAACCTACGGCTGTGGCTCGGCGATTGCTTCATCATCACTCGTGACTGAGTGGGTGAAAGGCAAAACGCTCGACGAAGCTTTGGCGATCAAAAACACCCAAATCGCTGAAGAATTGGCCTTGCCACCGGTTAAAATTCACTGCTCGATTCTCGCTGAAGACGCGATCAAAGCGGCGGTTGAAGATTACAAGCAAAAGCACGGCAATTAATTCCCTGGGTATAGCGCCAAAGATCTTTCATCAATTGATTTTCGGCGCAATACCCTACTGGAGTAAAACATGGCACTGACATTAAGCGAAGCGGCAGCCAACCACGTTGCCAATTTCCTCAAAAAACGCGGCAAAGGCCTTGGCATTCGTCTAGCGGTGAAAACCTCAGGCTGCTCAGGGATGGCGTACAAGCTCGAATTCGTTGACGTTGAAAGCGAAACCGATCTGGTATTCGAGAGCTTTGGCACCAAGATTTATACCGATGCCAAATCATTGGCGTATCTTGATGGCACCGAGCTCGATTACACCAAGGAAGGCTTGAACGAAGGTTTCAAATTCAACAACCCGAACGTGAAAAACGAATGCGGTTGTGGTGAAAGCTTCGGCGTTTAAGGGCTTGCAACGTAGGGGGCAATAAGGCGTGAGCCGCATTGCGCCATCGTCCTAAAAATCGGTGCAATGCGCGTAGCTTATTGCACCCTACCAGCTCACTATTCCCATGATAGATTTCGCGCAATCCCATTTTGTCCTGTTTGGCCTCACCCCCGCGTTCAGCATCGACACGAAAACCCTCGATGCGCATTATCGTGAGCAAGTTGCGCAGTATCACCCCGATCGCTTTGCGACTGCCGCCGATGCCGAGCGTCTCGCTAGCCTGCAAGCGGCCACGCACATCAACGAAGCCTACCAAACGCTGAAATCCGCCCTGCCCCGCGCGCGTTATTTGCTGCAATTGGCGGGCGTTGATACGCAGGAAGAAACCAATACCGCAATGCCGATGGATTTTTTGATGGCGCAAATGGAATGGCGTGAAAGTATTGCCGATGCCAAAGCCAGCCAAAATGTCGATGCACTGGAAAATCTAGCGCGCGAAATGCGCGCTGAAATGCAAGCCTTAGAAGATAAACTCGCCACACAAATCGACGCGCAACAAGACTTTGTCAATGCAGCGATGAGCGTGCGAAAATTACGTTTTATGGAAAAGCTGGATCAGGAAATTGGTGACGCGATAGAAGCGGTTTTGTATTAAACGCTCTCGCACACCCCAGCCAGGGTATATGCCTGAAATCGTTTTAGATAAATAATTTCAGGCATATACCCTAATTATTCTTCACTGATTATTTTAGGATTTAAGCCAATGGCTTTGTTGCAAATCTCCGAACCCGGCCTTTCAGCCGCACCTCATCAACACCGATTGGCGGTGGGGATCGACTTGGGGACGACCAATTCATTGGTAGCGACAGTCAAAAGTGGCAGCGCCGCTTGCCTGCCCGATCACGATGGCCGCGAGCTGCTGCCTTCGGTCGTGCATTACGGTCGTGAAGGCGATTTGTTAGTCGGTCGCAGCGCACAAGCCAAGCAAAACGAAGATCCCAGCAACACCATTGTGTCGGTGAAGCGCTTTATGGGCCGCGGCATTAACGACATCGCCGACCTGGCAACGCCGTATCGCTTCGCCGATCCATCTACAAATCAGTCAGCCGAACAGTCGGCGGGCGAATCGGGCATGCTCAAACTAGTAACCCGCGCCGGCGTGAAAAGCCCGGTAGAAGTTTCAGGCGAAATCCTGAAAGCCCTGAAAGCACGTGCCGAAGAAAGTCTGGGCGGCGAACTCGTTGGCGCCGTGATCACCGTGCCCGCCTATTTCGACGACGCGCAGCGCCAAGCGACTAAAGACGCGGCAAAATTGGCGGGGCTAAATGTCTTGCGCCTACTGAACGAACCGACCGCGGCCGCGATTGCCTATGGTCTGGATAATGCCTCCGAAGGCACGTATGTGATTTACGACCTGGGCGGCGGCACGTTTGACGTGTCGATTCTGGAGCTAACGCGCGGCGTGTTTGAAGTGCGCGCGACCAGCGGCGACAGCCAACTCGGTGGCGACGATTTTGACCACCGTATTTATTGCTGGATTTTGGAGCAGGCCGATATTCACGGCCCGAACGCCAACGATCAGCGCCTATTGCTAACGCGTGCGCGCGAAGCGAAAGAATCGCTCACCGACCGCGATAGCACGCGCATCACCGCCGTGTTGTCCGATGGCGCCGTGATTGATTTGGAACTGACCGCCGAGCAATTCCACAAAATGACCGCGCATCAAATCAGCAAAACGTTGCTGCCGGTGAAAAAAGCGCTACGCGACGCGAAATTAACGATTGAAGACATCAAAGGCGTCGTCCTCGTTGGCGGTGCAACGCGCATGCCGCATGTCCGCAAAGCGGTGCGCGAATTATTCGGCCAAGAGCCACTCACCAACCTAGACCCCGATAAAGTTGTGGCGATTGGCGCGGCGATTCAGGCCAATGTGTTGGCGGGCAATAAGGGCGACGACGAATGGTTGCTGCTCGATGTAATTCCGCTCTCGCTCGGTCTGGAAACGATGGGCGGCTTGGTGGAAAAAGTCATTCCGCGCAATAGCACGATCCCGACTGCACGCGCGCAAGAATTCACCACATTCAAAGACGGCCAAACGGCGATGGCGATTCATGTGCTGCAAGGCGAGCGCGAGTTGGTGAGCGATTGCCGCAGCTTGGCGCGCTTCGAGCTGCGCGGCATTCCACCGATGGTGGCGGGTGCGGCGCGCATTCGCGTGACGTTCCAAGTCGACGCCGATGGTTTGCTGTCCGTTTCTGCGCGTGAGCAATCGACAGGAATTGAAGCGAGCATTGCCGTGAAGCCATCGTACGGTTTATCAGACGATGAAATCAGCCGCATGCTGACCGAATCAATGACGCACGCGCAAATCGACGTACAGGCGCGCAAACTCGCTGAAGCACGCGTCGAAGCCGACAGCATTGTCGCCGCCGTGCTGGTTGCGCTCGATACCGATGGCGACCTGATTAATGCCAATGAACGGGCACAAATTGACGACGCGATTGCCAAGCTACGCGCCGCCAACGCGGCACAAGATGCGAATGCCATAATCGCAGCCACCGAACATTTAAATGCCACCACGGGCGATTTTGCCAGCCGCCGAATGGATGCCGCAGTCAAACGCGGTTTGGCTGGCCATAAAATTACTGAGCTTTAAGGACTGATCCACCATGACTCAAATCGTTATTTTGCCGCACGCGACGCTGTGCCCTGATGGTGCAGTGCTCGACGTTGAGCCGGGTACGACCATTTGCGATGCACTGCTCGCCAATGACATTGAAATCGAACACGCTTGTGAAAAATCCTGCGCCTGTACCACTTGCCATGTATTGGTGCGCGAAGGTTTTAACAGCCTGAACGAAGCCGATGAGCTCGAAGAAGATCAACTTGATAAAGCATGGGGCTTGGAGTCTTGCTCACGCCTATCGTGCCAAGCCGAAGTGGCTGACACGGATTTGGTCGTTGAGCTGCCTAAATACACGATCAATCACGCACGCGAACATCACTAAGCGTATTGGCTTGAAAACCTTTGATTGATTAGCCTTCATGGCAATACATGACAGGAGTATCAATAATGAAATGGACAGACACCCGCGATATCGCGATTGAATTGGCCGATAAATTTCCTGATGTTGACCCCAAAACCATCCGCTTTACCGATCTGCGCGACTGGGTGTTGGCATTAGAAGGCTTTGACGATGACCCGAAACATTGTGGGGAAAAAATCCTCGAAGCGATTCAAATGACGTGGATGGATGAGGCCGAATAATCATTTCGACTTTATTTATCGAATCGGCATAATTTGTAACAGCGTGGGCTTAATCTCACGCTGTTTTCATTTGAATACGCTAATATAGTGAAACCTAGTTTGCACCATCGGCAGCATTTGAATGTCACCTGAGCCCACTTCCGCTTTACAGCTCATTCGGCAAGCCCGCATTGATTTAGCGGCGCTGCTGGCTGATCCGCTTGCCGCCGACAATTTTGTCGCGGCGGTGTCTAATATTGTTCAGCTCATACAATCTGCGTGCCAACAATCCGTTGAAGTCTCGCTAGCGACGATTTTGCTCGAAATCGAGACGCCCTACCCGATTCGCCATGCCGTTGATGTGGCCATCGTGGCCGAAATATCGCTGATTAATTTGGGTCGCACCGAGCTTGAGCGCGGGTCCATCTTGGCGGCGGCGCTGACCATGAATTTGGGCATGCATGCTTTGGAGGCCATCTTGGCCGAACAAGACGGCCCTTTGACCTCTGAGCAACGGGCGCAGATGCAAGCGCACCCACTGATCGGCCGCGATCAATTGCGCATGCTCGGTGTATCCGATATTCAATGGCTAGATTGCGTCGAGCAACATCACGAGGCGCCCGATGGCTCGGGCTATCCACGCAAACTCAAAGGCTCAGAAATTACCTTTGATGCCCGCCTGTTGGGGCTAGCCGATCGTTATTGCGCGATGCTGGCCAATCGCAGCTACCGTCGCCGTCATTTGGCCGATGCGGCCATGTTTACGTCACTGAATAGTGGCGCAGGCAGTCTGGATCAGAAATTGGCCCAACTGTTTCTGTCCACGCTGGGGCTGTACCCGCCCGGCAGTATTGTGCACTTGCTCAACGGCGAAACCGCCGTCGTCGTCAAGCGCGGCAAACTCGATAGCACGCCCTTGGTCTTGGCGCTGTTTGACGCCAAAGATAATTTACTTAGCCACCCGGTGTTGCGTAACACCGCAGACTTTGACTTGTCGGTGATTAATCTGCTCGATAGCCGGATTATTGCGGGGCAGCTACCGATGGTAAATATCTGGGGCGAAGCGGCTCAAGCTTAAATTAACCAACAGCAATGCATAAAAAAAGCGGCTACAGCCGCTTTTTTTATGGTGTGGACTCATGCAATTACTTAGCACATGGGCGCGGCATACTTGCGCGCTCACCGCGACGCTGATCGCGCATTTCACGCATTTTTTCATGCGCCGCTTTGCGCTCAGCTTCAGAGATGACGCCATCTTTATTGGTATCCATCATATTGAAGCGCTCGTCCATATGTTTCATGAATTCTGCACGGGTCACATCACCTTTAGGCATTCCTTCCGGCCCCGGGCCGTTCCCAGGCGCTGCCATCGCCAAAGAAGCAGCAGACAACAGGCCTGCAATACACAGTGCTTTGATAGAGTGACGCATTTTCTTTTCCTCGGGTTAGAGCGCAATAGCGCGCTTGTATGTTATAACGCCTGACTCATTCAAACCGTTGACAAGGTAGATTATGAATTTCGCTGAACAACTGGCCCAGCTGCCAACCATCGATCATTTAGCCGCCATCGAATTACTGCATGGTGATGAGATCATTGCTCGTATTGAAAACAAACCCGGCCAAGCTGGCAGTGTTCGCGTGTATCACGCCTTGTTTCAAGAATTTGGCGCCATCAGCAATATTGCAGCACAAAAGGGTCTGCGCATTTACGCCGAGCATACTGCTGACGCCGAGTTAAACCCTGGCAAACACCCCAATATTGATCGCTTGTTTCCAATTGCCGAAGGCGCAACACCTTTGGCCGTACGATTGATCGCTGCCGCGTAATACAACACCGCCAGTCAACGGCAGCATTGGGCTGATAGACACTGGAGACTCGGCCAAGGTTGCGCTTGATACAATCGGAAATTAGCATCATTCATATGCAGAGCCACGACCACATGACAAGTACAATCAAGGGTATAGCCCAACTTATCTTTTCAGCACTCGCATTGAGCAGCATACCCTGCCATGCCGAAGTAGATATGGGCAGTCTTGCTGTATCACCATTGAGCAATCACTCGGCCTCTAGCCCTATACCCGATGGCTTTATCGTCGGCGGTGTAGGGCTCTATGGACAGTCGCGTTATCAAGCCGAAAGCAATACTACGATGGCGATTCCTGGCTTTCTGTATTTTGGCAGCCAGTTTTTGTTTCTCGGCGATCGGGTGCGCTACTACGTGTATAACCAAGACGCGCTTTCAGCTTATCTTTACGGCCGAGTGCGAATGGGTAATCTCAACCCCGCTGACAATGCCGCATTTGCAGGCATGAACAAACGTAAATGGGAGTTAGAAGCGGGTTTGGGCGGCTCCTACATCACACCCTACGCGGTATTATCGACCCGCGCAGCGAGCGATGTCACCGGCACCAGTAATGGGCAAGAATTACTGCTGTGGGCAGACTTCCCGATCAGCAGGGACAATTGGCTCATTATGCCCGGCGCTGGCGTTTTCATCCGTAGCGCCAACTTTTCGAACTATTATTTCGGCGGCGTATCGGCAAGCGAAGCAACTGCCACGCGTCCCGCATGGAATACGGGTACCACCGTCGATGTTGGTTTCTCTTTAATTACCTCGTATCGCTTTAATAAAAACTGGCTAGGCACTTTTTCTGCCAATTATGAGCTGTATGACTCGAGCATCAGAAATAGCCCATTGGTGCAACATCGCGGGGAACTGTATGTGATCGCTGGGCTGGGGTATATGTGGTAAGAGCCATCAGGCAGTGACTGTATTTTCTTTTTGCACAAAAAAAGGGCCAATTGCTGGCCCTTTTTTAATCCCGACGCAAACCCAATTTTTGGACTTATTCTTGCCCGAGCGGAGGGCGTTTTGGCAAAAACAGGGCCGCAATTTGCGGTGCGCGCTTTGGCAATTTGGGCAAATCATTGGGCAGCGCCGGAATATCCATCGCATCGCGCGCCGCGCGCGATGGCATACGATCACCTGTTGGCACACCTTCGCGAACAGCAGCATCGCGAACATGTGAATCACGTTTCCCAAAGCGATCACGCTCATTGCGAGCACCACCACGGCTAGCGCCGCGCTCGCCACGATCTGAGCCGATGCGTTCACGCGTTGATTCGCGCTCGTCGATAATCTGGATCGTTCCTGGCGAAAAACCGGGCACTGGAATCAATGGCAAATCGCGTTTAAGCAAGGCTTTGATGCCGTTGTAGGCTTTGTCTTCTTCGGGCGCGACCAGCGAAATCGCAATGCCAGTTGCACCCGCGCGACCTGTACGGCCAATGCGATGCACGTAATCTTCAGGATTGGTTGGCAACTCAAAATTCACCACAAACGGTAAATCGGTCACATCCAAACCCCGCGCAGCAACATCCGTCGCCACCAATACTTTCGTTTCGCCCGCTTTGAATTTGTTCAGCGCTTCAGTACGGGCCTTCTGATCGCGATCGCCGTGAATCGCCTCGCAATTAAAGCCTGCGCGTTTCAAATCGCGTGAAACCTGCTCCGCACCAATTTTGGTACGACAAAATACGATCACCTGCGTCATCGCATGAATGCGGATCAGGTGTGCGAGCAAGGCGCGCTTGCGGCCCGACTCAACGGGGTGCAACTCTTGCTTCACCGATTCATTGGCCGAGTTTTGGCGCGCGACTTCGATCTTGACCGGATTATTCATAAACTCATTGCTGAGCTTGACGATTTCCGGCGCAAACGTAGCCGAGAACAGCAGCGTTTGCTTGCGATTGGTACACAACTTAAAGATTTCGCGAATATCGAGAATAAAGCCCATATCGAGCATACGATCGGCTTCGTCGAGCACCAAAATCTCAACCTGCGACAAATTGATATTTTTTTGTTGAATATGGTCAAGCAAACGGCCTGGCGTGGCAACAAGCACTTCCACCCCATTACGCAAAGCCGGAATCTGCGCCTTGATATCCACGCCGCCGTACACCACGTGGCTGCGCAAGCCAGTGTATTTGCTGTAAGTCGCCACATTATCGTAAACCTGATCGACCAGCTCACGTGTTGGCGCCAAGATCAACACACGAATCGGATGGCGCGCGGGTGACACACTGGTACTGGCGTGACGGATAATTTTGGTCAGAATCGGCAGCGTAAACGCGGCGGTTTTACCGGTACCGGTTTGGGCTGCGCCCAACACATCTTGCCCGGTGAGGATGACTGGAATGGCTTGCGACTGGATCGCGGTCGGGTTTTCATAGCCCTGCTCGGCAACTGCCTTTTGAACTTCAGGCGCAAGGCCAAGCGTCGCAAATGTCATACCCATACCACTCCAATGTGCAATTTCAACTAAAGCGGCACTTTACACCATGCGCGCCTTGCTGAATACCGTAAACGACTCGAATGAAGCTGTACGGCGACCTAAGCGCTCTTTTTGCCGTTGATTGGCAGTTTTTGCGATGAATCAAGGCATTGCGCTGATCGCAGGTTCATTCTAGCCATGCCAAAGTAGGCACGGCGCACTCACAAACCGACAACGCCTTGCCACGACGTCCAAGTTGAAAAATCGCTGGCTCTGCAAGTACTAAGCACAGCGCGCTCAATTTTGCGTAAACTGGCGAAAATCCCACTCTGACTGGAGAAAACCCATGTACGAAACCGCCCGCGAATACCTGACTACTGTGCGTGACCTGCACCGCTTTGCCGTCAGCCGATTCAATGCTGCCGAGCTGTTTTATGGCCATGGCACAAGTGAAGCATGGGATGAAGCGGCCTATCTGATTTTGGCCACGCTGAAATTACCAATCGATCGCCTTGAACCTGTTTTTGATGCGCGCCTCTTGCCCGAAGAAGTAGAGCAAGTGCTCAATGTGCTGCAAGAACGTGTCGTCACGCGCAAACCTGCGGCATACCTCACCAAAGAAGCCTATCTGGGCGAGTTTAAGTTTTACGTCGATGAGCGTGTGATTGTGCCACGCTCATTCATCGCCGAGATCATGATGAATGGCGCACTAGAGCCTTGGATCGAATATCCAGAGCTGATTCACAATGCGCTCGACTTGTGTACGGGCTCAGGTTGCCTGGCCATTTTGATGGCGCACATCTTCCCAGATGCGGCAATTGATGCGGTTGATTTATCACCGGACGCGCTCGATGTCGCGGAAATCAATGTGCTCGACTACAGCTTGGGCGATCGCGTCGATTTGCTCGACTCGGATTTATTCAGCGCCGTCTCGGATATGAAATACGATTTGATTATTTCAAACCCACCGTATGTTGATGCGCACAGCGTGGAAGAATTGCCGCCAGAATATCTGCATGAGCCAGAAATGGCGCTGGGTAGCGGTGAAGACGGTCTGGATATTACCCGCCGCATCTTGGCTGAAGCGACGACGCACCTCAATCCGCAAGGCGTTCTGGTCGTTGAAATCGGTCACAACCGCGATGTACTGGAAGAGCAATACCCAACGCTGCCCTTTATCTGGTTGCCGACTGAATCGGGCGATGGATTTGTATTCCTGTTGACGCGCGAAATGCTGGTTGAAGCTGGCTTGTAATTAACTAAAGGGTATATTGATGAGATGCTTTATTTAAAAGATCTGCATTGATATACCCTTCACCATCACCCCAACTCAACGCGATTTCGGCCACCGCCTTTGGCTCGATATAGGGCCTGATCGGCGCGCTCGATCAGAGCACTAAACTGCTCACCAGGCACCCGCGTTGCCACGCCGCACGAACAAGTTACCCTCATCCCTTCTGGCCAGCTGGCCGCCTCAACGATGGCGCGAATTTTCTCCGCCAAAGCACTCGCCGCTAACTGAGGCAAGCCCGGGCTCACCACCAAAAACTCCTCGCCCCCCCAGCGCACGAGAGCATCTGCGTGTCGTATTTCACGCCCCACCAAGAGCGCAAACTGTTTGAGCACCTCATCACCAACCGCATGGCCATATTGATCGTTAATCCGTTTGAAAAAATCCAGATCGACAAACACAACACTTAGGCCAGCTTCGCTCGGTAAATCGTCATGCCATTGCAGCAACAGAAAATCGCGCAAACCCTCGCGATTGAGCACGCCCGTGAGCGGATCAATTTGGGCTTTATTGCTCAAGACTTGGGCTTGGATTTCCAGTACTCGGTTTATTTGCTCAAGCTCGCTCATTTGTGCCCGCTTGAGATGAAAACGTTCGCGATACGCTAGTAACTCCAGCAGCAACCAGATAAAGCCGAAGAGCATCCATGCAATCACAATGCCGAGCAGCAAATTAATCAGGCTGATCCATTTCCCGCGAAATTCGATTGATCGGATTTCGATTTGATAATTTCCGCTCACGACTTGGCCGGGTGTGGCAATTTCGACTTGCGGCACATTATTGAGCTTCATATCGGTGAGTAGAAATGGGATATTTTTTTCATCAACCCACCATGTCGCCACCCGGAAAAACCGCAGGGGAATCACAATCTTGCCATCATCAGGCACCACGACCTCAAGTTCATTCACTTTTAATGACAATGGGTCGGTTAGATTAGAAAATTCGGGCTCATAGTTGCGCAAATAGATGCGCAATTTCTTATTGCCCGGCGAGACCAGACGAACATCTAACGCCATCGTGTCGAATTCAGATAAATCGACCCCAGCAGGAGGCGCCGCCAGCCGCAAACTCGCCTCGCAAAATGGCCATTGATATGCTGTGGCATCCAGCGCGCACTTTACAATCGTGGCCTGATTAGCCTGCTCAAGCTGCGCAATACTCTTCCCCCCTAGCGAACGATCATCAATGGGCGAGAAGAGCTTGCTGTCCTGCTGGCCATCAATGCGTAGCACTCGGGTCATGCCAAAATGCTGCCACAGCAATAAGCAGATCGACAGCAGCATTAAGCTCAGCATTGCGATGCGCAAAATATTTAATGCACGATTTGTCATAGATTAACCACCGAAATTAAGGTGCATACTGCAGCACGAAGCGACATAACAGTTAGGGTCGGATGCCATTGGTTGCTCTCTTTCACTCTAGTTGATCAGAGTCTTTGAATACGGAAAGATTCATTTCAAATCGCTAATCTAGCGGCAATGGCAATATTTGCCCCATCACACGCTCTACCATACTTATTTAAAAGCAAATTTTGGCCATCACGCGGCCTAAGCCTTTACTAGCAAGCATGAATTTCTGATGAATGACCCAATACGATCTTGTCAAACATCGTCAGCAATCTTTATACTGTCGGTCAATTGTTATCTGCGCGAGCGTTTCATGCTGGAATTTTTGATTATCACCCTGATTGTCTTGGCCTGTTTGCCGTTTATTCCTTGGCCAAAATGGGGAAAAAAGAAATCCTTGCTCGATCAACACCTCCATCCGCTCACAACGATTGCAGGTCCGATTGATCCAGATGAAAAAGATTAAGGCGGGTATTACCTCCAAATCCTTTTCAGCCAAGCCCTACCCAGCCATACCCCACCCGAAACAACTCGCGTAATTTCCCCCGATCCCGAACAGCGACGATCCAGACGAAGCGGCGTACAATACGATCGCTTATGTCCAATACACCACCTCACTCCACAGCCCTGCATTTTCTCGAGCATGTTTTTGGCTACCGTGCTTTTCGCGGCATGCAGGAACAAATCGTCACTGCGCTTTGCGCGGGTGAAGATGCACTCGTTCTGATGCCCACTGGCGGCGGCAAGTCGCTGTGTTATCAGATCCCAGCCTTGGTGCGCGCAGGCTGTGCCATTGTGGTTTCTCCGCTCATTGCCTTAATGCAAGATCAGGTAGAAGCACTCAAGGAAGTCGGCGTTGCGGCCGCTTTTCTGAACTCGACCCTGGATGCACAAGCCGCGCGTGACGTTGAGCAGGCCTTGCTCAATGGTCAACTCAAATTGCTCTACGTCGCGCCCGAACGATTGATGACGCAGCGCTTCCAATCGCTCTTGCGTCAGGCGCATATTTCCTTATTTGCCATTGATGAAGCGCATTGCGTCTCGCAATGGGGCCATGATTTTCGACCCGAATACTTGGCGCTCTCGGTCTTGGCCGACGATTTTCCCCATGTACCACGTATCGCACTGACCGCCACAGCGGATCATGCAACCCGTGCAGAAATGAAGCAGCGGCTGCATTTAGAACACGCCCACGAATTTGTCGCCAGCTTTGACCGCCCCAATCTGCGCTACACCATTGTCGAGAAAAAAACCGCCCGCGACCAATTACTCACTTTTTTACGCCGCGAACACGAAGGCGACTCTGGCATTGTCTACTGCCTGTCGCGCAAAAAAGTTGAAGACACCGCCGCTTGGCTGCGCACGAAAGAAATCAAAGCCCTTCCCTATCATGCAGGGCTTGACGCCAGCACGCGCGCGAAACATCAGCAAATCTTTTTGCGCGAAGAAGGCGTCGTCATGGTCGCAACAATTGCGTTTGGCATGGGCATCAATAAACCCGATGTGCGCTTTGTCGCGCATCTGGACTTGCCCAAATCAATCGAAAATTATTATCAAGAAACGGGCCGAGCAGGACGCGATGGTTTGCCTGCCAATACTTGGCTCGCCTATGGCCTCAATGATGTCATGCTGCTGGCCGAAATGATTGAACAAGGCGGCAGCCCCGATGAGCAAAAACACGTCGAACGCCGCAAGCTCGACGCCATGCTCGGCTTGGTGGAAGCGACCGAATGCCGCCGTACTGTGTTGCTGGGCTATTTTGGCGAACAAACCGTTCCTTGCGGCAATTGCGACAATTGCCTCAATCCGCCGCAATTGGTTGAAATGAGCCAAGCAGCGCAAAAGGCGCTTTCCTGCGTTTATCGTACTGGCAATCGCTTTGGCGTCGGGCATTTGGTGGATGTTCTGCGCGGAAAAAGTAGCACCAAGGTCAAAGAATACCTGCACGACAAAATCAGCACTTTTGGTATCGGCAAAGACATTGACGAAGCCAGCTGGCGTGCCGTATTTCGTCAACTATTGGCCAAAGGTGCCTTGCAACTCGCTCCCGAAGGGCATGGCGGTCTGCAGTTGACCGACTCAGCGCGCCCCTTCTTAAAGGGCGAAACGCCGCTCTACTTGCGCGCAAGGACTGAGAAATTTAGTTACCGGGGCGATAAAGACAGTGAATTTAGCTCGCCCGCCGATCAGGCACTCTGGCAGGCTTTGCGCAAATTGCGCAAACAGTTGGCCGACGAAATAGAAGCCCCTGCTTACCATGTCTTTGGTGATGCCACGCTTAAAGAAATGGTGCGCCTGCGGCCGCTCGATCATTACGAGCTATCTCGGATCAGCGGTGTGGGCGATCGCAAACTTGAAAAATATGGCGACGCATTCTTGCGGGTGCTCAATAGTCAATAATGCGGCTCGCAACGCTGCGCGCCTTAAAGATGTAGTAAACCGACAGAAGTTACAAATGTTTACCCAAATTACGTGCAGGAACACTTTCAGCGTTGTTTTTGTGTTGCGTCCCAACAAGTTACATTGACAGTCGCTTGGCCGAAGCCTAGATTGAGCATTGACACTTTGGCTGGCGTTTGGAAGGCGTTGCCCGATGCTGTCTCGACTGTATTAAATTTTTTCCAGCCCCACTTTTGTGGGGCTTTTTTTTATCTTTACAACTTAAATTGCGGCCAATAGTGGCTCTGATTTGAGTAATTGCTGCACCTTGGCGATTTTACGCGCCAAAATAGCTTCATCGCAGACGCCCGTTTGACGAATCTGGCGCACATCGCAAAATAAGCCAAAATAAGCCAAACGCAGCCTAACCGCAGCGTCAAAACTGGATTTTTTCAGGTAGTTATTCAGCAGCTTCAGATCAGGCCGCACCGCATCGAGGTGCACCAAATCGAGCTCGCAATGCGCAAAGCGCGCCATACCCGGATCAATCACGCCACACAAACGGTGTGTATCGGGATCAACCAGAAAATTAGCCGCGTGCGCATCGCCATGAATCATGCTGCTGCTCGTCACGTTGGAAGGTGGAATACGTTCAAAGACAGCGGCCAGATCAATCAAGCTGGTGCGCAGAGCTGCACTCACTGTCTCGCTCGCCTCGGGGCTTTGCAGCCACTCAACCCGATTGGCCAAGTCTTTCAGATAAGCTTGCGCAAAGGTGTCGTGCCAAGCCCCGGTTTCATCTTGAAATCCTTTTTCGCAGGAAATCGCGTGCAGTGTTCTCAGCCAATCGACAAAATCATCGGCAAAGCGGTCAATTTCAATCGGCGATTCCAGCTCATGACTAGCTGGCGCACCATGAATATAGGTCAAGATCAGCGCCTCACCGCGCTCGCCAGGCTGATGAACGGCGATGACTTCAGGCAAAGCGTAGCCATGCACATAACGACGCAAAACACCGAGCGCATCCGCTTCGCGCTGCGCTTGATTGGGCTGGCGATAACATTTGAGCACAGCACGCAGACGGCCAACTTGCACGAGATAAACATCGGCCTGAAAGCCGGTAATCTTTTCCACGGAACTGGCATTTGCGCCCAAATAGGTTTGGCACAACCGCTCCACTTGCCCTTGCTCGAGAATAAACATGGCTCACCTCTACGTCATCATTGGCACTGAGGATGCGCTTTCGGCGTAAGCGATGTTTTGCGCTGGCACAAAAAAACTTCACATCGGAATTTGAATTCCTACTTTTACCGCAACTTCTGGTGCCTTTATTGCAAGATTTGTAAAGGTGAGGTCTTCGACAGCCGCCATAAACGCCGCCCTACCGTGACCGCCGCCAGCAACATGCCCGCCAGCGCCGAGTAGAATGGCAAGCTCCAATTGATTAGCCAAGGCAATTTAAACAAGGTCTGGGCGACGTACCAAGCCCCCACTGCGGCCACCGTGCCGGCCAGTAAGCCCGCCACAGCCCCCAGCAACAGGCTTTCCAGCCACCAGATCTGCGCGATTTTGCGCGTACTAGCCCCCAACGCCCGCATCAACGCCGCCTCGTAACGACGTTCGGCTTCATTGGTGTCGAGCGCCGCCAGCAAGACGGTCAAGCCTGCGAGCAAACACATCACAAATACCAAGCGCAAGGCTGCGCTGGCCAGACTGATCACCGACTCAACTTGAGCCAGCACTTGCCCCACGTCGATCACCGTCACATTCGGCAACGCATGCACGAGCTCTGGCACCAGTTGCTTGGCGCTCGGCGGCAGATAAAAACTACTGATCAAACTGCTCGGCTGTCCCTGCATCATGTACTCGCTGCCGATCACAAAGAAATTCGCGCGAAACGAGCCCCAATTGACTTTGCGAAAATTCACCACCGGCGCACTCACCGCCGTACCAGCAATATCAAAGGTCAGCACATCGCCTAGCTTGATGCCCAATTGCTTCGCCAGCTCAATTTCAACCGACCAACCGGGCTGATCTACGCGCAATGCTGGCCCCTCCACGCGCTGATTATCGCTGCGTTCATCATCGCCCCATGAGAGATTAAATTCTCGCTCTGCAAGGCGCTGCGCTCGCTCTTCGGTAAAAGCGCGTGGATTGACCGCGACCTGATTGTGCAAGGTCCAGCGGCCACGTATCATCGGTAAGATTTTCGGCTCAGCGAGCCCTGCCCTGGTAAACAATTGCGCAAATTGTGCCTCCTGTTCGGGCTGAATATTCACGGCAAAATGATTCGGTGCGTTAGCGGGCACTTGATTGCGCCAAGCGGCGAGCAGGTCTTGCTGCACAACGGTGAGCAGCCACAAACCGCACAAACCCAGCATCAGCGCGGCTAATTGCGCCAACACTAAGCCGGGTTGACGCAGCATCTGCCGCAAGGCAATTTTCGCCGCACCGCGCGGAAATAATCGCTGCAATAGTTTGAGTATCGCCCAACCCAAGGCGGCAACCAGCAAGAGCGCTAGCACAATACCCCCACCCACTATAGCCGCCAACTTAATATCCTGAGATATTTGTATCAATATACCCGCCATGGCCAATATCGTTATGCCGTATTGCCACAACCAATGGGCGCTAGGGACTAATTCGCGGCGCAAGACGCGTAATGGCGACGTTTTGGCCAGAGTCAGCAATACTGGGCCCGCCGAGCCCAACAATAAAACCAAACCGAGTCCACTCGCCCACAACCACGGCGCAAGACTCGCGGCCGGTAATGCAGCGGGAAGTTGATCGGCAATCGCAAATACTAAAATCAACTGCGCCAGCCAGGCCAGCGCGCCGCCCATTACTGCAGCAAAACCCAGCAGCAATAGCAACTGACTTAACAGCAGCCGCCGCACCATGGCCTGACTCGCCCCCAGCGTCCGCAGCAAAGCGACCGTATCAAAATGGCGCAAAGCAAAGCGTCGTGCCGCCAGCACAATGGCAACCGCCGCCAAGACACCCGCCAAGAGTGCAGCCAGACGCAAAAAGCGCTCGGCGCGATCAATGGCTTCTTTGAGCTCGGGGCGCGAGTCACGCACATTCTCGAGGCTTTCCCCGCGAGCCAATTGCGGTTTTACCGCTTGCTGCCAGCGCGCAAGGCTAGCTTCATCACCCGCGACCATCAGCCGATACTTCACCCGACTGCCAAAGCCCAATAGACCGCTGCGCGCCAAATCGGCCTCATTCATCAATACGCGGGCCTGCAAGCTAGAAAAATCAAAGGCCGCATCCGGCTCGCGGTCGATAATGCCGCGTACTTTTAATTTGAGCTGACCCAGGCTAATGTCATCACCGACCTTGAGCCGTAACACCGCTTGCAATCGCTGATCAATCAGCGCCTCGCCTGCGCGCGGGGTCTGCGCCACATCAGGGGCCAGCACGGTCAACTGACCGCGCAGTGGGTAAGTTGCACTCACCGCCTTCACGGAGGCCAGACTCGTTTGCTCTCCCGCACTGACCATCGATGGAAAGGTGGCTGAGCTGGCCAACCTCAAACCGTCTTGTTGGGCTAATTGCGCGTATTTGGGGGCAATCGCATGATCGGCAATCAGTACCGCATCTGCGGCTTGCAGTTGATTGGCTTGCCCGAGTAGCAATCGCTCGACGCGCTCGGTAAGCATCCCGACTGCGGTCAGCGAAGCAATGGCGATCGTCAGCGCCAAGAGCAGCGTTTTATATTCGCCAGCGCTCATGCTGCGACGAAACAATTTCCAATCTAGCGCCCAACGAGTGCGCGATGGCATTAAGCTAGGTGCTGTCATCGCGCCTCCTCAGTCGTTGGCGCCAACCATTCAATGACTTCACCACCCTGCAAACGCAAACGATGTGAGCAGCGTGCAGCCAGCATTTCATCGTGTGTCACCAGCACCAGCGTCGCCCCCATTTCGCGATTGAGCTCAAATAGCAAATCGGCGATCACCGCCCCCGTCGCGGTATCAAGGCTGCCAGTAGGTTCATCGGCAAACAGGACGGCAGGCTTGGGCGCAAAGGCCCGCGCCAGCGCCACCCGCTGTTGCTCGCCGCCCGAAAGTTGGCGCGGTAAATGATTCAGACGATGTTTCAAACCCACCCGCTCTAGCCATTTCAAGGCGCGAGCCTCGGCATCGACGTCGCCGATTAACTCCAGCGGTAGCATGACATTTTCTAAAGCCGTTAATTCGGGCAGCAATTGAAACGATTGAAAGACAAAGCCAGCCAATTGGCCACGAACACGCGCGCGGCCGTCTTCATCGAGCAATTGCAAAGCTTGTCCTTGCAACAGCACCTCACCCTGCGTGGGTAAATCCAGCCCCGCCAACAGCGCCAGCAAGCTCGATTTACCTGAGCCAGAGCGCCCCACAATCGCCAAACTAGCGCCAACTGGTACACTGAAATTAATATCATGCAAAATCGTCAGCGACTGCGCCTCGGTCTCGACCGACTTATGCAAATGATGCACCGCAATCATGGCAGCTTTTGGAGTAAATTCAGACATGTTCAAACGTTTCCTTATCAGCCTATTCGGCGGTTTAAGCTTGCAGCACGCGGCCTTTGCGGCCGACCCCGTGATACTGGTGTTTGGCGACAGCCTCTCGGCGGGTTACGGCATCGCGGCCAATCAGGCTTGGCCTAGTTTGCTCGGACAACAGTTGGTGCAACAAGGTAAAAAATATCGCGTGGTCAATGCCAGTGTGTCAGGTGAAACGACAGCGGGAGGGCTAACAAGATTCCTTGCGACACTCAAACAACATCAGCCTAAATGGGTTATTTTGGCGCTGGGCGCGAACGACGGGCTACGCGGACTACCCATCGCGACCATGCAAAACAATCTGGCCGAGATGATTCGCCAGTCTCAAGCCAGCGGCGCCAAAGTGCATTTAATCGGGATGCAAATGCCGCCCAATTACGGCGCGGCCTACACCCAGCAATTTGCCGCGGTTTACCCCGCCCTTGCCAAACAATATCGCACCAGCCTGACGCCATTTTTATTAGCACCGATCATTCAGCAAAATAACTACTTTCAAGCGGACCAGTTTCACCCGACTGCGGCAGCGCAGCCACTGTTGCTGAAAGCGATTTTGCAAGATCTAAAACTATAAATACCCACCAAGGTATAGCCTTGCAATCATTTTAAATAAATAACCTCGAGGCAATACCCACAAAAACAAGGGCATGTTCAGATGACGTGTTGATAACAAGAATCGTAGGGTGGGTTAGCCCCTTAGGGCGTAACCCACCGTGACGCGACATAAAGAAAAGCAGCGTAACGGTGGGTTACGGCTTAGCCTAACCCACCCTACGAATATCGTTTTTCCTAGTCAAACCAAGTACTGTTCATATCAACACATAATCTGAACATGCCCAAAAACAATCTAACTCAGCCATAAAAAAACGCCACATCCTGTGGCGTTTTTCGGTTACTACTGCATGGGTGCTAATGGCTGGATCAGCTTCACGACACGACTCACTCCCGAGACGGAAGCGGCCAGCGCAGCTGATTTATCCGCCAAGGCCGGTGTACTCATCCCCAGCAAATACACGACAGTGCGGTCGGTAATAACTTGGATATGAATATTCGACGGATCGCCACTCGAGGTAAAGATCGCGCTTTTTACTCGGGTGGTGAGCTGCGTATCATTCAGCCGCTCGGTGGTCGTTGAAACTGGGCCGACAAACAGCTCGTTAAACACGCGCTTGGTTTGTGGGAAAGAACGCGCAATTTGCTCGGCTTTGGCTTTTGCCGCCTCATCGGGCACTTCGCCCGTCAGCAATACTGCACCACCAAATGTATTCACCGAGACATGCGCGCGGTCTTTCCATTCATCTATGATTTTGGCACTGAGATTGGCGCCCAATTCCGTATCGGTTTTAATCATCGCCGTTGGACGCGGATCTGCCCCAACCCACGCTCCGACCGCAACGCCACCGACCAACACCAAAGGCACACATGCGCTCAGCCCCAAACTGGCGGCGATAATGGCAGCGCTCACAACTCGCTTCATTAATCACCCCCCAACAGCATAAAGTCGACCGCATCACACAGCGCATGAATCGCCGTGATATGGACTTCCTGAATCCGCGCGGTGCGTGGATGTGGCACGCAAATATTGACGTCGTCTCCGGTCATTAAATCGGCAATCTGTCCGCCATCGCGACCGGTAAATGCCAGTACTGTCATTTGTCGATCGTGCGCGGCATGAATGGCTGAAATCACATTTGCTGAATTGCCTGAAGTGGAAATGGCCACCAAGATATCGCCGGCGCGACCCAAGGCATGGACCTGCTTGGAAAAAACCAGATCAAAATCATAATCATTGGCAATCGCGGTAAGCGCCGATGAATCGGTCGTCAGTGCAATGGCAGGCAAACCTGGGCGCTCACGCTCGAAGCGCCCGACCATTTCAGCGGCAAAGTGCTGCGCATCGGCCGCTGAGCCGCCATTCCCGCAGGCCAAAATTTTGCCGTCGGCAATTAAAGTCTGGACCACTTTCTCGGCCGCCAGCGCAATAGCGGGGCTAAGCACTTCCATCGCGGCTTGTTTGGCGGCGATGCTTTCTTCAAAATGCTGCTGCACGCGTTGAATTAAATCCATGGTTTATCCTTATTAATTGCATTTTGCGCTATGCGCTGATGCAGTTCTTCAGCCAAGTAATGGCTTGATCGTCAATGCAAATGGCATCAAATCGGCACGCGGGCGTGGATTTGATACTTTGTAAATAATATTGGGCAGTCGCCAATAATTTGGCCTGCTTTGCTGCGGTAATACTGGCCGCAGCCCCACCAAAACGGCTAGCCCGACGCATGCGGACTTCCACAAACACCAATTGCGCGCCATCCTTGGCGATCAAATCGATTTCCCCCGCTCGGCAAGCCCAATTGCGGGTGATGATGGTTAAGCCTTGTTGCTGCAGATATTCGGCCGCTTGTTGCTCGGCTTGGCTGCCTTTTAAATTCATGGTGCGCTCGCGCTACGGCCCATCGTACGCAGTACCATTTCGCGCGAGATCACATTATTGTCGCCCATCGTTAATATGCCGGTGAGCCCTTCCAGATGATCGATGGTGCCATCATTGATTAAGATGGCGGCGATTCGCCAAGCATCAACCCCTAAAGCAAATAAACGTTCTAAATCATTTGAGCTAGAACGCGTGCGATTATATAGCTCATAGCCTTCTTGCTTTGGATTTGCCAGCCAGGGCATATCCAAATATTTCACCCCTGTCAGATCCACCATCGTCGTCGCGCCAAGGCGACCGGGGTCGATTTGGCTGGTGGCATAGACAGGTCGCTCATTGCCTAAGAAGGGGCGAATAATGCGGGCATTTTTCGCATCCATCGCCAAAAACACTGAGTCGGCATAGGCTTGGCTTAATTGCTCTTTTAAACCGCTGGCATCACGTTTGGCATTGCCGATGCTAATGATGGTGGGGCTGCTGCCATTTTTCGCTTCCCACGCGCTTGCAAAGCCTTGCGCCAATCGCTGCCCCAAAGTATCGGCACTTTGCAATACAACCACTTGGTGCAAGCCATCGAGCTTCATTTGCTGCGCTGTATCCATCGCATCGGCTTCTACCGCAAGGCCAAAACTATATAGTTTTGTTTGCGGCAAGGTTGTTTGATCAAAGCCATTGAGCGCGACCACAGGGACTTTAATCTCCGTGCTATCAGCAAGGAAATTTAACGCCGACTTGGTCAATGGCCCAATGACCGCTTTTGCACCACCTTCGACGGCTTTTTTATATTGCGCCTGAATATCTTCTTCTTTATCCGTCGTATCAAAGACACGAACCAGCGGCGAATCGGCGCCGCCATACACCCGCTCAGCCGCTAAAACCCCCGCACGAATACTATCCACGGCAGGCTTAAACGCCTTGGCATTGCCGGGCAAAAGTAGCGCAATATAGCTAGGCTTCAGGCTTTCTACCGTCTCTTGCGCATGGGCAATAGTGGCCGTAGATGCCAGCGCCCCGTATAGTAGAGCACTAGCGCCAACGAGGCGGGTCATTTTTGCAGCCATTTTGGCTACAGTAGCAGCGCTTTGCGCCGTCGCGCGCAAGCCAAGGAGAGTTTTCACGTGCATAAGCCTGATATTCCTGTCAGCAAGTCTGCATTATAGCATCGCAAGCCCCAAGTCATTGATTATGAAGATTGTTGATATTAAACAGCCACTTACTGCTACACGAACTGCTACCGAGACTGCTACAGTGGTTCATGTTTTTCAGCGCGCAGGAAGCAAAAATTACTACGTTAGATACAAACCCTCCGAAGCCGCTTTACCCGCCTTTGATAACCGCAAAGACATCTGGGAGAGCACCGGCACATCCGACAAACGAGAAGCAGAAAACCGAGGAGTCGGTCTACTGGCTGCAATGATAGCCAAGGAAAAGCAGTACCTCGATGAATTTTTACCATACGTCCAGAAGCGTTTCATTGAATGCAAAACTGAAGCTGAACGTACCGATATTGCATTGAAGATGGCTGGGGGCTGGCTATATAAAGACTTCCTACGCCAGCAAGAGTTGCTCGAACTTCAGTTAAAAGTTGCTGGTCTATGGCTGTTGAGGCGCACTGAATATTGACCAGCAAACTGCGGTTTTGCGCAGTGAATTTTGACCAGGGTAACTAATCTCCAAGCTCATTCATCGAGCAAGGATTTTGAGGTGATTACCATGGCCACATTTGCTAAAGTTCGCCGCATGTATTTTCGCGACCAACTCTCGATCAGCGAGATTGCACGGCGCACCAGCTTAACGCGCAATACCATCAAGAAATGGCTACGTACCGACTCAGCTACCGAGCCGCGCTATCGACGCAAGTCTAGCCAAACCAAGCTGTCTCCCTTTATTCCTCAACTCGTTAAAGCATTACAAACCGATCTACATCGCCCCAAACGAGACCGGCGTACTGCCAAGGTATTGTTCCAGGAGCTAGTGACTGCGGGCTTTGGCGGCGATTACTCCCGAGTCACTGCGTTTATTCGTCACTGGCGCACGCAAACGATGGGGCATCACTTGAAGTCTGCATTTGTGCCACTGCGCTTTGCCTTGGGCGAGGCATTTCAGTTCGATTGGAGCGAAGAGCATGCATTCATTGGTGGTATTCATCGCAAAGTCTTGCTGGCCCACATGAAGCTGTGCGCGAGTCGCGCTTTTGCATTGATGGCGTATCCTAGCCAAAGCCATGAAATGCTGTTTGATGCGCATACTCGCGCCTTTCAGATGTTAGGGGGCGTGCCGCTGCGAGGGATTTACGACAACATGAAGACGGCAGTCGACAAGGTGCTGCCCGGCAAGGAACGCATCATCAACGCCCGCTTTCATGCGATGACTGCCCATTATCTGTTTGATACTGAGTTTTGCAATGTCGCCTCCGGCTGGGAGAAAGGTATTGTCGAGAAGAATGTACAAGACCGGCGCCGACACATCTGGCAAGCCGCATTGGCGCTCAAATTCGCGAGCTTTGACGAGCTCAATGCTTGGCTTGAGCAACAATGTCAGTTGGCTTGGCAGCAATTGCGTCACCCAGAGTATCCTGAGCTCACATTAGCCGAATTACGCCAAGATGAGCAGCTTCACATGATGCCATTTCCAGGTGCATTTGATGGTTACACCGAAGTCTTGGCGCGGGTATCAAGTACGTGTCTGATTACCTTCCAGCGCAATCGCTATTCAGTACCGTGTCATTGGGCCAATCAAATGGTGAGTGTGCGGCTATATCCCAGCCGTCTGGTTATCTATGCCGACCAGCAAGTGATCGCAGAGCATGTACGCAGCTTTGAGCGCAGTCAGACGTTTTATCACTGGCAACACTATCTTCCTTTGCTCGAGCAAAAGCCTGGCGCGTTGCGCAACGGAGCTCCGTTCAATGAAATGCCCGCAGATTTGCGGCAACTACAACAGCGCTTATTGCGCCATAAAGGCGGAGATCGCATCATGGCCAAGGTCTTGGGTTGTGTACCCAAATACGGCTTAGAAACCGTTCAGGTCGCCGTCGCGTTGATGCTTGAAACGGGCAAAGTCAGTGCTGAGCATGTCCTGAATGTGCTGGCCAGACTGCATGAAGCACCTCGGCCAGATGCCCTTGAAGTGGCATTGGCGCTGAATGAGCCACCACTGGCAGATAGCCAGCGCTACGATCAATTGCATCAAGGGTTGGGGGTGTCATGATGAAGTTGGATATTCAAGCCGAACTGAAGCGGCTCAAGCTGCATGGTATGGCCGCCACTTACGCTGAGCTGCAGCAAGCCAGCAGCAGTGGCACGATGGACATCCTCGATGCCAACCTCACGCAACTGATCGATGCGGAACATGCCGACCGACACGTACGCTCCATCAGCTATCAGATGCATTCGGCTCGTTTCCCGCATCATCGGGATCTCGCGGGCTTTGATTTTAGCCAGTCGAAAGTCGATGAACGTTTGATTCGTGTGTTGGCACAGGGTGAATACGTTCAGGCGGCACACAATATCGTCATGATTGGTGGTACAGGAACCGGTAAAACCCACCTCGCCACTGCGCTGGGTGTTCATGGCATCCAGCAACATAGTTTGCGGGTTCGTTTCTATTCCACGTTGGAATTGGTCAGCCGATTAGAGCAAGAGAAAAGCAAAGGCAAGTTGGCCTATAGCTTAATGCATATGGATGTGGTCATTCTGGATGAGCTGGGCTATTTGCCATTCTCACAAGCGGGTGGCGCATTGCTGTTTCATTTGCTGAGTAAGCTGTACGAGCGCACCAGTGTGATTATCACGACGAATCTGACCTTTGCAGAATGGCCCACGGTCTTTGGCGACGCCAAACTCACCACGGCTTTACTCGATCGACTGACCCATCATTGCCACATTATTGAAACGGGGAATGAATCGTGGCGATTTAAGCAAAGCAGTGCGAATGCAAAATTGAAGATTCAAGAGCGAGAAAGACAAAAAGAACAGTTGCCCGAACGTGGGGAGTTGTTCTGAAGAAGTAGTAAAAAGCAGCAAAAGCCGATAGGCTAAAGAGGGTCGTACACGAGGGTGTACGGCAAAAATGCCTGGTCAAAATTCAACGCGCACAGCTGGTCAATATTCAGTGCGCCTCAACAGACTGCTCGCAAAATCGCCCCCTAACTGCTACACTGCCCCCTTCAACCAACCAAGTTCAAAAGCAGATAAACTGCTGTTTATTAATGAATAATTCAAATCAGATAGTCAAGTCTGCATTATATGTGGTTGCCACGCCAATCGGTAATCTCGGTGATATTACCGCCCGCGCATTGGCCGTTTTAAGCCAAGCGGATGTCATTGCAGCAGAAGACACCCGGGTTACAGGCCAATTACTTAAGCAATTTGGCATCAATACCCCCATGATTTCAGTGCGCGAGCATAACGAGCACAGCATGGCCGACAAAATCATCGCTCGCTTAGCCGCAGGTGACACCGTTGCTCAAGTTTCTGATGCCGGCACACCCGCAGTTTCCGACCCTGGCGCAGTGCTAGCCGCAGCAGTTCATGCGGCAGGTTTCCAAGTTATCCCGATTCCTGGCGCTTCAGCTTTAACCAGTGCTTTATCTGCGAGCGGATTTACGTGCGCACATAGTTTGTTTTATGGTTTTTTACCGCCCAAAAGCAAGCAACGTCGCGATGAATTAGCCAAAGTGGCCGAACTTCCCTATTTAACGGTCTTTTATGAAGCCCCACATCGTATTGCCGATTGCGTAGCCGATATGGCTGCAGTGTTTGGCCCTGAGCGTGAAGCGGTACTCGCGCGCGAGTTGACCAAAACATTTGAAACCATCCGCCGAGCGCCACTCGGGCAATTGGCCGAGTGGATTGCCAATGACAGCAATCAGCAACGTGGTGAAGCGGTCATTGTAGTGAACGCGGCAGCGCCCGCCGAAAAAGCAGAAAGCAGTAGCTACGACGCTCTTTTGACACCACTCATTGCCGAATTACCGCTCAAACAAGCCGTTGCTTTGGCGCAAGCGATCTCGGGCGCACCGCGCAATGCGCTTTACGAACGCGCTTTAGAATTAAAAAAGGCCGAATAAGCAGAAATATTTTCGAAAAGGCTTGCCAAAACAGTTAACCTCCTCTATTATTCGCCTCCTACACAGAGCTTGCCCAGGTGGCGAAATGGTAGACGCAGGGGACTCAAAATCCCCCGCCGCAAGGTGTGTCGGTTCGAGTCCGACCCTGGGCACCAACAAGCTTCTGTTACTACTGAAACCCGCACAGATTTATTCTTGCGGGTTTTTTGTTGCCTGCCGTTCTAGCAACGCACACCCGCAAGCAAAACCGAGCTTCAAGCATTCAAGCTTTAATCACCGGAATCTCATCCCACCGCGTTGTCCAATGTGGCGAAACATGGTTTTGTCGCATCTTCCAGCGCTGCTCAAGCCCGGCACTCGCCACACCAATACTGCCACGCCCCCAACGCTGATTAATTTTATCCATCGTCGCATTGAGCTCGGCGCGTTTCAGCGGGTCCGCAGACTGCAAAAACAAATCTCCCTGAATCGCGGTCTCTGACTGAAGCCCACAGAGCATCACCCCCGCCTTGGCATATGCAAAACCCGGCCTATAGATCCGCGCCAAAATCCACAACGCGGCGCGAGTAAGCTTGATTGTGTCGCTACTCGCCTGCAACAGCGGCACCATGACATGCTGACTATATTGCGGCTCTTTCGGCCGAAACGGATTAGTGCGGATATAGACACTCAGGCTCGACGCCACCGAATGCTGCCGCCGCAATTTTTCGGCGGCCCGCGCGACATAAGTACTCACCGCTTCACCAAGCTCTTGCTCTGCATAAATAGGCTGGCCAAATGAGCGTGAACACAAAATTTGCTGCTTATCCGCCGCAAGCCCCTCTAATTCCGAACACACTACGCCACCCAATTCCGTCCACGTTCGCTGCACCGTCACCCCATACCGCTGCCGGATCGACTCTGACTGGCAGGCCAGCAAATCAGCAACCGTATGTATACCTTCCAAAGCCATTCTCGATGAGATCTTTCGGCCTATACCCCAAACATCTCCAACTTCAAATCCCTGCAGCACCTCAGCTTGCGCCTGCACACTCAATTGCGTCCAATCACAAACCCCACCCCACTCAGGGTTTTTCTTGGCCAGATGATTCGCCAACTTGGCCAGCGTTTTCGTCGGCGCAATCCCCACACAGACCGGCAGACCCGTCCATTGCTGCACCGTTTTTTTGATGCCACGCCCTACGCATTCATAACTCTCTGCCCCCGCCATCAATTCAAGAAAGCATTCATCAATTGAATACACTTCTTGCTGCGGACTAAAACGAGCCAAAATTTGCATCACGCGATTGCTCATATCCGCATACAGCGCATAATTGCTGCTATACGCTTGCACACCCTGCTCCTGCGCCCAGGCTCGCAACGCATGCCACGGCGCGCCCATCTTGATACCGAGCGCCTTAGCCTCCGCCGAACGCGAGATAATACAGCCGTCATTATTCGACAACACCACCACGGGCTGACCATTCAGGCGAGGCTCAAAGACCCGCTGGCAGCTCACATAGAAGTTATTCACATCAACCAGAGCAATCATTGTGGACGTGCAATCCACGCCGTTACCACACCCCAAATGAGCAGCTCCTGCTCATCACCCAGCACCAGAGGTGGATAGGCTGGATTTTCAGCCATTAGCGCCAAACGGCCATGACGTTGATACAGCCGCTTCACCGTGAAGTCGCCATCAATCACCGCGACAACAATATCTCCATGCACCGCCTCACGCGCTCGATCAACAATCAGCGTCGCACCATCTGGAATCGAACGACCTGATACAGGGCCTATCATGCTATCGCCCGAAACCGTAAAGTAAAACGTCGCCTCTGGGTGCGGCACATAGCGCTGATTCAAATCGACGCGATCCTCGGCCCAATCCGATGCTGGCGAAGGAAAACCCGCAGGCACTGCAACGTCGACAAACGGCAGATAACACAGGACGGGATTCTGGTGCGCCGCAAACGGGCCATGCAAAAAACTACTCATCGCAGTATCCTTATCTAACTTCAATCAGGATATTATAGAACGTTCGTTCTCTTTTTGCGATGTGTGTTAACTATCTAACAGTCCCCAAGCGCACGCTGATAACTCATTTTGATGCGTCAGCGCCAGATGAAGACTGGCGTGAAGAAGTATGGCAAGACTACGCCGCGCCGATTTTGATCGCAGGCGATCTTGCACGCCAGACCATTGTCGCCAATTACGGTTTTCTACCCCAACGCAAACTCCCCACCGGCACACGCTATAGCACCATGAACGCCCGCGCAGAGACGATAGGCCAGCTCAAAAGTTACCGCTCAGCATGGCACGCTACTCAATTCTGCCTCATCCCTATGCAGGGTTTTTTCGAGCCGTGTTACGAAAGTGGCAAAGCAGAGCGACAGCTCATCCAGCTGGCAAGCGGAGAACCATTTGCAGTCGCCGGCATCTGGCGCGAATGGCAGGAGGAAAATGGCAAGATTAGCCACTCCTTCACCCAAATCACCATCAACGCTGATCAGCATCCACTCATGAAGCGAATGCACAAAGCAAACGAAGAGAAGCGCAGCTTGGTCTTAATTGAAGAACGAGATTACGACGCGTGGCTGGACTGCCAAAAACCGGAGCTTGCGAGAACATTGCTGCGCCATACGGCGATCGAGCAACTTCAGGCGATCGCAACGCCAAAAGCCTCAGTACGCAAGCAAGATAGTTTGTTTTGAAGTATTTGTTTGGTAATAAGTAGAATTACTGCTGCAGAAATGAACAAGGCCTTGCAATCTAACGATTACAAGGCCTTGAAGTTTTGGTCGGAATAGCGGGATTCGAACTCGCGACCCCTTGCACCCCATGCAAGTGCGCTACCAGGCTGCGCCATATTCCGAGAGAGATGCATATTAGCAGAGCTAGACTCTTAGCTCAAGGGAACAACATACAATATTTATCGCTATGCGACCCCTTGCACCCCATGCAGGTACGGAATTTTAGTCTTCCAACCAAGCCAGTAAGTCTTCGAGCTCATGACGAACTTCGGTCAGCGTAACCTCACCGGAATCCATCATATGCCCCATATCAGCCAGATGAGTACCAAGCTGATTACGAGCACCACTAATGGTAAAACCTTGCTCATAGAGCAGCGAGCGAATCCGTCGCACCAGCAACACCTCATGATGCTGATAGTAGCGGCGATTGCCACGACGCTTAACGGGCTTTAACTGCGTAAACTCTTGTTCCCAATAGCGCAGAACATGAGGTTTGACACCGCACAAATCGCTGACTTCACCAATGGTGAAGTAGCGTTTTGCGGGAATCGGCGGTAAATCATTGGTTGGAATAACGCTGCTGGAGTTTTGCATAGTGAACTTCAACCATACCTTTTAGTTTTTGGCTGGCGTGGAATGTCACCACGCGACGGGCAGAAATTGGAATCTCTTCACCAGTTTTTGGGTTACGGCCTGGGCGTTGCGGTTTATCGCGCAATTGGAAATTACCAAAGCCCGACAATTTCACCGTATCACCCTCAGCCAGAGCCGCACGGATTTCATCAAAAAACGCTTCGACCATGTCTTTGGCTTCGCGTTTATTCAAACCCACTTTATCAAACAACATATCAGCCAGATCGGCTTTAGTTAAAGTCAAAGTACTTGCTTCGTACTGCATTATGTTCTCAAGATCGCGCCGCATGTTTCTGCCTTCTTAATCAATGCTGCTACTGCAGCATCAACTTCTTCATCTGTTAAAGTTTTGTGAGTATCTTGCAATAACACTTTGAATGCAAGGCTCTTTTTACCTTCCGGCAAACCTTTTCCGCGGTAAACATCGAATACCTCAATGTTTGCCACGATACTTTGTTTTGCACTTGCAAAAGCGCTTTGCAGCTGCGCAACAGTCACGGACTCATCCATCAGCAATGCCAAATCACGGCGCACAGCTTGGAATTTTGAAACCGCGCCTGCGGTTAATTTTTCAACCTGAGTCAACGCAGCCACATCCAATTCAAACACCACCGGCGCATTCAGCAGACTGTATTTTTGTACCCATTGCGGATGCAACTCGCCCAAGACACCGATAACATTGCCATCGAGCACCACTTCAGCCGAACGACCAGGATGCAAAGCGGGATGATGAGCGCGGCGATACTCTGCGACACGCGGAGCGAGCAAAGCTTCGACATCAGCTTTGACATCAAAGAAGTCAACGCGCTCTTTGCCTGCGCCCCACTGCTCAGCCACACGACCACCCCATGCAAGGGCGGCGATTTTCTCAGGTTGCTGCTCAGCATTCAAGCCATTGAACACGCGCGCCACTTCAAACAGACGCACGCGATCCTGTTTGCGGTTTTGATTGTGCTGCAAAGCGGAAATCAAGCCACCCAGCAGCGTTGAGCGCATGACACTCATTTGACTGGCGATGGGGTTAATCAGCTTGATTGGCGCATCGTTATTGGCAAAATCAGTTTCCCATTGCGCCTCAACAAAGGCATAGGAAATCGCCTCTTGATAGTCGCGACCAGCGATGATCTGCTTCAGTACATTTTTGCTACGCAAATGGCCAGGCTGCGGCAACATTGCGCTGCGTGCATTGCTTGGCTGCACCGGAATATTGTCGTAACCGAACACGCGAGCGACTTCTTCAATCAGATCTTCTTCGATCTCGATATCGAAGCGATACGACGGTGGCGTTACCGTGATCACATCACCCGCCAATTCGCTCTGCAAGCCCAAGCCTTGCAGCAGCGCGACGATATCCGCAGCAGGCAAAGTAATACCCAACACCTTGGCTACGCGAGACACACGCAAAGCCACCGACTGACGAGCCGGCAATTCAGCCAATGCTTCGGTAACTGGCCCGGCCTGACCACCACAAATCTCAATAATTAAAGCGGTTGCGCGTTCAAGCGCTTCACGCACATAGCCAAAATCAACCCCACGCTCAAAGCGATGGCTAGAATCCGATGAGAAGCCAAAGCGACGGCCTTTACCCGCAATCACATTCGGCGCAAAGAAAGCCGACTCAAGGAAAATATCTGTGCAACCCGCTTCAACACTCGACTCAGCGCCGCCCATAATGCCCGCCAAGGCAACTGGCTTCACATCATCGGCAATTACCAACAAATCATCAGTCAGCTCAAGCTCTTTCTCATTGAGCAATTTGATTTTTTCGCCAGGCGTCGCAAAACGAACATTGATATCGCCCTGCAATTTCGCCAAATCAAACGCGTGCATTGGCTGCCCTAACTCGAGCAACACGTAGTTGGTCACATCGACAATTGCAGAAATCGAGCGTACACCACAACGCTCTAGACGCTGTTTCATCCAATCAGGGGTATTGGCCGCTTGATTAACACCAATAATGGCTCTACCCGCATACCGTGGGCAGGCATCACCAGCATTTAGCTTAACTGCGCGTGCTTGGCTAGCAGTAACAGCCACAGCTGGCGTTTCAACCGCGCAAAGTTCGGCCTTAGTCAGCGCAGCCACTTCACGTGCCAAGCCACGAATTGACAAGCAATCACAACGATTTGGCGTGAGCTTCAAAGTCATCAAACGATCATCAAGATCAAGATACTCACGAATCGGCATACCCACAGGCGCATCAGCCGGCAAAATCAGCAAGCCGGAAGATTCTTCCGCCAAACCGATTTCTTGTTCGGCACACAACATGCCCATCGATTCAACGCCACGAACTTTGGCTTTTTTGATTTTAAAGTCGCCCGGCAACACTGCGCCAACGCGCGCGCAGGGCACTTTAATCCCAACCGCGACATTGGCAGCACCACACACGATTTGCAATGGCTCTGCTTCGCCAACATTGACGCTACATACATTCAGACGATCTGCATCGGGGTGCTTAGTCACACTCAGCACTTCAGCGACATATACTTCAGTAAATTCAGGCGCCGCAGGATCGTTCTCTTCCACCTCAAGGCCGGCCATCGTCAACAGATGAGCCAACTCGTCAGAATTGATCGCGGGATTTACCCAGCTGCGCAACCACTGTTCAGAAAATTTCATAATTACCGGCTCGGCTTATTTGAATTGAGACAAGAAAGACAGGTCATTCTCGAAGAACTGACGCAAATCGTTCACGCCGTAATACAACATCGCGAAACGATCCAGACCAATACCAAACGCAAAGCCGGTGTATTTCTCAGCATCGATGTTCACGTTTTTCAACACATTCGGATGCACCATGCCGCAACCGCCGACTTCCATCCAGCCTTTCGACCACTTCACATCAATCTCAGCCGAAGGCTCAGTGAATGGGAAGAACGATGGGCGGAAGCGCACTTCCAGATCGTCACGCTCAAAAAAGCGACGCAAGAAATCAACGATCACCGATTTTAGATCGGCAAACGACACATCCTGATCAACCCACAAACCTTCCATTTGGTGGAACATCGGTGAGTGTGTGGCATCAGAATCAACGCGATACACGCGACCCGGCGCCACGATCTTGATGGGCGGCTCGTTATTGAGCATATAACGCACCTGAATCGGTGACGTGTGCGTGCGCAACACCAATGGCTCGCCAGCGTTTTCAACATAGAATGTATCCTGCATTGCACGAGCAGGATGGTTTTTTGGAATATTCAGCGCTTCAAAGTTATGGAAATCATTTTCGATTTCTGGGCCATCGGCCACTGCAAAACCCATGCTGGCAAACAAAGTTTCGATACGTTGTTGTACCAGCGTAACGGGATGCAAGCCGCCTTTGTTAGTACCGCGGCCTGGCAAACTGATATCGAGGGCTTCTGCAGCAAGCTGCGCGGCTAATTTTTGAGCAGCAATGGCATCACGCTTTGCATTCAAAGCTGCTTCAAAGGCCTGCTTAGCTTGATTGACCGTTGCGCCGAAAGATTTTTTTTCTTCAGGTGGCAAAGCAGCCAATTGCTTCATCAGTTGAGTGATTTCGCCCTGTTTGCCAACATAAAGGGCTTTGACATTTTCTAGCTCTACCGGATCATTGGTCGCATCTAATGCGGCCAAACCGGCTTCCAGTAACGTTTGCACGTTCGCAACCATGGTTTTGCGCCCGATCTAAATAAATGTGGAAGGAAATTGTTTAAGCAAACCAACTAAAACACACCCGTAGCGGGTATTTCAGTTGTGTTGACGAAACAATCTTGCAGCGTACAAAGCAAAAAATAGTGAATAAAAAAGGGAGGCTAAGCCTCCCTTCTCATCAGCAGAACCGATTAGGCAGCGAGACTAGCTTTAGCTTGTTCAACAAAAGCAGCAAATGCTGGTTTGTCGAATACGGCCAAGTCAGCCAACACTTTACGGTCAACCACGATGCCAGCCTTTTTCAGGCCGTTCATGAAGCGGCTGTACGCCAAGCCACACTCACGAGATGCTGCGTTGATACGAGCGATCCAGAGTTGACGGAATTGACGTTTTTTCTGACGACGGTCACGGTACGCGTATTGACCGGCTTTCATCACCGCTTGTTTAGCGATGCGATAGACGTTCTTACGACGACCACGATAGCCTTTAGCCAGAGCTAAAACTTTCTTATGACGAGCACGAGCGGTTACACCACGTTTAACGCGAGGCATGGTTCTTCTCCTTGGTTATGCGTAGGGCAACATTGCACGTACGGAATTCATATTGGTCGCATCGACCATAGAAGTGCCGCGCAATTGACGCTTAGTTTTAGTCGTTTTCTTGGTCAAGATGTGACGCTTGAACGCGTGACCGCGCTTAACACCACCACCGCCAAGTACTTTGAAGCGCTTTTTAGCGCTGCTCTTGGTTTTCATCTTTGGCATTGCATTGCTCCGATGAGCTATTAGATCAGGCGACAGGCGTCTTAATGAAATCATCAAGAACTTAGTACCCGCCACCCCGCTTTTGTTACGACTGTTGACGTCATCGTGAGATCACGCCTTAACAGACACAGTCGCCAGTCTGTTATTTTTTCTTCGGTGCCAACATCATGACCATCTGACGACCTTCGAGTCTTGGATATTGCTCGACGGTTGCTAACTCGGCCAAATCTGCTTCTACACGTTTAAGCTGTGCCATACCAATTTCTTGGTGGGCCATTTCACGACCACGGAAACGCAAAGTGAATTTGCATTTGTCGCCATCATTCAGAAAACGAATCGCACCACGCAATTTAACTTGGTAATCGTTTTCGTCTGTGCCCGGACGCAGCTTAATTTCTTTAACCTGTACCTGCTTTTGCTTGAGCTTGGCAGCGTGCTTTTTCTTGGCTTCTTCGTAGCGGAATTTGCCGAAATCCATCAGTCGACAAACTGGTGGCTGTGCATTTGGCGCGATCTCAACCAGATCAACGTCTGCATCTTCAGCCATTTGAAGAGCTTGATTTAGCGAAACAATACCGAGTTGTTCGCCATCCACACCTTGTAAACGGATTTCGCGCGCGGTGATCTCACCATTGATCCGCGGGCCTTTATCTTGAGCAGCTATTGTCATTACTCCAAGTCATTCAAAAACAAAACCGTGCATCTGCAAGCGTTAAACTTGAGGCATCTCAGACTGAATCAAAGCACAAAGCGCCTCGACTGTCATTTGCCCCAAATCTTCACCGCTGCGATTTCGCACGGCCACCAAGCCAGCATCGCGTTCTTTATCACCAATAATCAGCTGATAAGGCAAACGCTGCAAGCTATGTTCGCGGATTTTATAGGTTATTTTCTCATTTCTCAAGTCTGCAATGGCACGAAGTCCACTTTGATTGAGACGAGCGGTCACATTTTGCGCATATTCACGCTGTGATTCGGAAATATTCATTACCACCAACTGCACTGGAGCCAACCAAACGGGGAACGCACCAGCAAAGTTTTCGATCAAAATACCGATAAAACGCTCAAGCGAACCCAAGACAGCGCGATGTAACATGATTGGACGGTGTTTAGCGTTATCTTCACCAACATATTCCGCACCTAAACGCTCGGGCAAGTTTGGATCAATTTGCAAAGTACCACACTGCCACAGGCGACCTAAACAATCTTTCAGGGTAAATTCGATTTTAGGGCCGTAAAAGGCACCTTCACCAGGCAGGTACTCAAACTCCAAACCCTGAGACTGCAATGCAGCGGCTAATGCCGCCTCGGCCTTGTCCCAGCTCTCTTCTGTGCCTACGCGTTTTTCTGGACGAGTAGAGAGCTTCACGAGAATCTCACTAAACCCAAAATCTGCATAAACTTCTTTGAGCAAATCAATGAATGCGGCAGCCTCTTGCTGAACTTGATCTTCGGTACAGAAGATGTGCGCATCGTCTTGCACAAAGCCGCGTACACGCATGATGCCATGCAGCGAGCCCGATGGCTCGTTACGGTGGCAAGAACCAAACTCTGCGTAGCGCAAGGGCAAATCACGGTAAGAACGCAAGCCTTGGTTAAAGACTTGAATATGCCCCGGGCAATTCATTGGTTTTACGGCGTAATCGCGTTTCTCAGACTCAGTGGTGAACATATTGTCATGGTAATTTTCCCAGTGACCCGACTTTTCCCACAAAGTACGATCCATCACCATAGGGGTACGAATTTCATCGTAGCCATGCTGATTAAGCTTGCGACGCATATATTGCTCAATCGTTTGCCACAGCGTCCAACCCTTCGGGTGCCAAAACACCATACCAGGCGCTTCATCCTGCATATGGAATAAATCGAGTTGCTTACCAATTTTACGGTGATCGCGTTTTTCGGCCTCTTCGAGCATATGCAAATACTGAGCCAAATCTTCCTTTTTAGCCCATGCAGTACCGTAAATGCGCGTTAGCATTTCATTTTTGCTATCGCCACGCCAATAGGCACCTGCAACCTTCATTAACTTGAATACTTTTAACTTACCAGTTGATGGTACGTGTGGGCCACGACACAGGTCGGTGAATTCACCTTCGCGGTAGAGGCTTAGGGTTTGATCCGCAGGAATTGATTCAATAATTTCGGCTTTATAAATTTCGCCGATACTTTTGAAGTAGGCAACGGCCTCATCGCGAGACAGCTCATAACGTTCAACCGGAATATCTTGCTTGGCCAGTTCCTGCATTTTCTTTTCAATCAGCACCAAATCTTCCGGTGTGAATGGGCGCTCATACGAGAAGTCATAGTAAAAACCATTCTCGATGGCTGGGCCAATGGTAACTTGTGCGGTCGGAAACAATTGTTTGACCGCGTAGGCCAGTAAATGGGCGGTTGAGTGCCGAATCACTTCAAGGCCATCGGCATCTTTTTCAGTAATAATCGCCAGATTTACATCACGATCAATCACGTAGCTCGTATCTACTAATTGACCATCAACTTTACCTGCCAGAGCTGCGCGTGCTAAACCTGCGCCGATACTTGCAGCGACATCAGCAATCGTGACCGCAGCTTCAAATTGACGTTGCGAACCATCAGGAAGAGTAACTACTGGCATTATTTTCGCCTTTACAAGTATCGGCTACGCCGATTTGATCATTTAACAAAACAAAAAAAAAGTGCGGGCTTAGCCGCACTTTTAAAAATTTGACTGTGAACGGCTTAAACCAATAAAGCAAAGGTCGTAGTGCTCGTTCGTTGCATGTCAAATTCCTCTGTATTGGTAGGCACGATTGGACTCGAACCAACGACCCCCACCATGTCAAGGTGGTGCTCTAACCAGCTGAGCTACGTGCCTAAAGAAGCGCAATCATAAACGGCTTACACCGCTTTGGCAAGATTTTCACTGCGCAATGCCGTTAATCACAGGATTAAAGGCCAGGTTTACGCCAAAAGAAACGCCAAACAAAACCAGGCCAGGCCAATACCAAGAACAAAGCCAAAGCACTCGCGTAAAACTGCCAGTTTTGTTCATGGACAGGGCTAAAGCGTGACTCAAGAAAGCGCGCAAAACCACCAACTAAAACGAATAAGAACATCATCTCCAAAAGGCGCCAAAAGAAGTTTTTAGTGCCAGATTGAGGTGCACGAAAGAAAAAAATCTTTTCAGAAAAAAAAGGTACATTGGCGGCAACCGCAGCCAATGTACCGATCAAAAGCAGATTTTGCATGCAGTTAATCTTATTAGAAAGCAGCTGGAATAGAGCGCTGAACAGCTTCAGTCAGCACAGACATCAAGCTGTTTGGCATTAAACCAAGCACGAGCAATAGCAAGCAATTGATAGAAAGAACTACTTTCATATCAATACACGCACTCAAGGGCGCATCTGTTTCTGCGTCATCAAAGTACATTACCTTCACAATACGCAAGTAATAGAAAGCGCCAATTAATGAGAAGATAACCGCAAATACAGCCAACCAAACCATTTGCATATTGACGATTTCTTTCAAGATCGACAACTTAGCAAAGAAGCCCAAAAACACTGGAATACCAGCCATCGAGAACATGGTAAACAGCATCATCAATGCAAACCATGGGCTACGCTGATTCAACCCTTTCAGATCACTAATCTGGTCTGCTTCAAAACCCTCACGAGATAAGAGCATTAAGACACCAAAACCTGCCGCGCCCATTAACACATAGCTGATCACATAGAAGAATGAAGCGGCATAACCGTTCGGTGTTGCAACCAACAAACCAAGCAATACAAAACCCATATGGGAAATGGTTGAATAACCAAACATACGCTTGATATTGGTTTGCGCAATTGCAGTTAAATTGCCCAAGCCGATAGACAAGACAGCCAAGATCATCAACATGCCACGCCAGTCAGGTGCAAAACCCTCTAAAGCTTGCGCCAATACACGCAGAGTAAATACGAATACGGCTACTTTAGGCGCAGTTGAAATCAACTGAGACATTGGTGTTGGTGCACCTTGGTAAACGTCTGGCACCCACATATGGAATGGCACAGCACCAAACTTAAAGCCAAGACCGGTAACTACAAATACCAAACCAAACACAACCAATAAATTATTAGCTGTACCCGCTTGAATCGCATGAGCAATGGTAAAGACATCCAATGAACCCGTTGCACCGTATAGCATTGACATACCGTACAGCAACATACCAGACGCCAAAGCACCAAGCACAAAGTACTTCATCGCCGCTTCAGTCGATGCAAAAGATTCACGATTTAGTGCAACCATGGCATAGATAGACAACGACATCAATTCCAGACCGACATACAAAGTCAGGAAATTAATTGCAGATGCCATCACCATCATCCCTAATAGGGAAAACAGCGCCAAGGTAAACAGCTCACCGCGAAATAAACCGCGAGCTTTCGCATATGAGCGGCCATAAATGAGAACTAATGCTACACCCAAGATCATGCCCAATTTTGCATAATCAGAAAGTGCATCGGCCAGAAATGAATTGCTAAAACCCAGGCGTGCTTGCGGTTCGTGGCCACTAACGACCAAGGCGGCAGTCACACCCAATGTGAGCAAAGTTAATACATAGGTGACGCTGCGTTTTGCATCACTGATAAATAAATCAATCAGCAGGATGGCACATACCGCACAGAGCAAAAAGATCTCTGGCGTTGCCACCCATGGATTAAGACTGGTCCAGGTCATGGTTCTAGCCTACTGTTATAGTCGATTATTAGTGGAGCTTGGATTGTGAAACATGCCAGATCAGATCGTTCACCGACTGGTGCATCACATCAGTAAATGGTTTGGGGAACAAACCCATACCCAATACTGCAATGGCTAAAATCGCCAAAACCAAGAATTCGCGTGCATTCACATCTTTCAGCTCCGCCACATTGTCGTTAGCAACATCGCCGAAAATGACACGTTTATACATCCACAAGGTATATGCCGCACCGAAGATCAGAGTTGTTGCTGCAGCAACGGCGTACCAGAAATTAACCTGTACGGCGCCCAGCACAACCATAAACTCGCCAGCAAAACCTGATGTTGCAGGCAAACCAGAGTTAGCCATGGCAAACAGCATCATGAATGCAGCAAAAATTGGCATCTTGTTCGCAACACCACCGTAATCGGCAATCTTACGACTATGGACACGGTCATACATCACACCGATACAGAAGAACATTGCAGCGGAAACAAAACCATGCGAAATCATCTGTACCAGGGCACCTTCAACCGCCCAAGCATTCAATTGATTACCGCCAACACCGCCAAACATAAAGAAGCCGAGTGATACGAAGCCCATATGGGAAATTGATGAGTAAGCCACCAATTTCTTCATATCAGTTTGCACCAAGGCAACCATACCGATGTATACGACTGCAACTAGTGATAAAGCAACGAATACCCAGGCATACTCCCGTGAGGCATCTGGTGCAATTGGCAATGCAAATCGCAGAAAACCGTATGCACCGAGCTTCAAAGTAATCGCAGCAAGCACCATCGAACCGCCTGTAGGCGCTTCAACGTGTGCATCAGGCAACCATGTATGCACTGGCCACATAGGCACTTTCACCGCAAACGCGAAGAAGAAAGCAACCAGCAACATAGTTTGCGCAGCCATGCCCAGTGGCAGACGATGATATTCTGCAATCTCGAAGCTACCACCAGACTGGTAGTAGAGATAAATGAAGGCAACCAATGTCAGCAATGAACCCATCAAGGTGTACAAGAAGAACTTCACCGATGCGTACACACGACGAGGACCACCCCAAATACCAATAATCAGGTACATCGGGATCAACATGGCTTCAAAGAATACGTAGAACAAAATCGCATCTAGAGCTACGAAAGCGCCATTAATCAAGCCAGACATAATCAAGAATGCAGCCATGTATTGCGCTACACGCTTTTCAATGACTTGCCAGCCAGCCAATACCACCATCAAAGTAGTAAAACTATTCAAAATCACAAAGAACATCGACAAACCGTCAACGCCCAAGTGATAGTTAATATTTAAGCTCTGAATCCAAGGTTTCAGCTCTTCAAACTGCATACCGCCATGGAATGTATCGAAACCGGTATACAGTGGAATCGTTACGAGGAAAGAGGCCAAAGCGCCAATGAGCGCCAGCCAGCGCGCAGCAGGAGCATTTTTATCGCTTCCTGTTGCGAGCACGATCAAGCCTGCCAAAATTGGCATCCAGATCGCAAGGCTGAGGAGATTACCCGTCATAGTTAACCTACTTATTAATTATTAAATCTGGCAATCAGTGAACCCACTGATTACTGCACTTGCAGTAAACCACCCAACCAAATCGTCAGCAGCAACAATGCGCCGAGGATCATGGCAAAAGCGTAGTGATAGATATAGCCGCTTTGAATACGACGAGTCAGATTAGAGAACAATCCAACCAATTTAGCCGTACCGTTCACAACTAAACCATCAATCAGCAGGGTATCACCCACTTTCCACAACACAGTACCCAATGCACGTCCACCAGCGGCAAACACATTGATGTACAAGTGATCCATATAGTATTTCTCTTCGAGCAATTTCTTGATACCAATTGAGGTAAAGAATCGATCAAGAGCTGCAGGAATTGCAGGTTTAACCATGTAGAACACATAAGCAGTCACAACACCGCCTAAAGCCAACCAGAACGGCAGAGTGCTTAAGCTATGCAATGCCATGCCAACAGCGCCATGGAATTCTTCTTTCATTACTTCCATTGCTGGATGCAATTCATGATTTACAAAAATCACGCCTTCAAAGAAGTTACCGTAGAGCATAGGCTCGATAGCAAAATAGCCAATCAATACCGATGGGATTGCCAGCAACACCAAAGGTAAAGTCACAACCCAAGGGCTTTCATGCGGCTTGTCATTTGGACCGAGGCCATGATGATGTTCATCTTCATCATGCGAATGATCGTCATGAGCGTGATCATGTCCATGCCCTTTTTGCATCCACTGCTCTTTACCGTGGAATACCAAGAAGTACATACGGAATGAATAGAACGCTGTTACAAATACACCTGCAACAACTGCAAAGTATGCAAAACCAGCACCTGGCAAGTGTGACGCATGTACCGCTTCAATAATTGAATCTTTCGAGTAAAAACCTGAAAGGAACGGTGTACCAATCAAAGCCAAAGAACCAAGTAACGACGTAATCCATGTGATAGGCATGTATTTACGCAAGCCACCCATATTACGGATGTCTTGGTCGTGATGCATACCCATGATCACTGAGCCGGCACCAAGGAACAACAATGCTTTAAAGAAAGCGTGCGTCATCAAGTGGAACACCGCAACTGAGTAAGCCGAAGCGCCCAAAGCAACAGTCATATAACCGAGCTGAGACAATGTTGAGTAGGCCACCACGCGTTTAATATCGTTTTGGATAATACCCAAGAAGCCCATAAACAGCGCAGTAATAGCACCAATCACCAAGACGAAATTCAACGCCGTTTCAGACATTTCGAACAAAGGTGACATGCGAGATACCATAAAGATACCTGCAGTAACCATCGTCGCCGCGTGAATCAGAGCGGAAATCGGCGTAGGACCTTCCATCGAATCTGGCAGCCACACGTGCAATGGGAACTGTGCCGATTTACCCATCGCGCCAATGAACAGCAAGATGCACGTCACAGTCATCAAAGACCAAGTAGCGCCTGGGAACAGAGTCACCGTCGCATCTTTCAACTCAGGGGCTTTAGCAAATACTTCGGCATAATCAAGCGAGCCAAAATGCGCCAACACCAAACCAATCCCGAGCAGAAAACCAAAGTCACCTACACGATTAACCAAGAAGGCTTTCAAATTGGCAAATGTTGCGGTTGGACGCTTAAACCAGAAGCCAATCAAGAGGTATGACACCAAGCCCACTGCTTCCCAGCCGAAGAACAGCTGAACAAAGTTGTTGCTCATAACAAGCATCAACATTGAGAAGGTAAACAAGGAAATATAGCTAAAGAAACGTTGATAGCCTGGATCTTCATGCATATAGCCGATGGTGTATAAGTGCACCATCAACGATACAAATGTCACCACACACATCATCATGGCAGTCAAATTGTCGACCAAGAAGCCGACATTTAGATCAACGCCATTGACGGTGAGCCAGGTATAAACCGTGCCATTGAAAGATTCGCCACCATTGAGCAAATAATTCAGTACGTAAGCTGATAAGCCAAATGCAGTGGCAACACCCGCAATTGTTACGCAGTGTGCTGCGCGGCGACCGATTAGCCAGCCAAACAGGCCAGCAATCAGCGCACCGGCAAGCGGCGCAAGCGGGATCAGCAGATAAATCGATTTCATGTCCATTGGTATTATTGTCCGATTTAATGTTGTCCGGTTTAACCCTTCAGACTATCCAGATCTTCGACGTTGATCGACCGAATATTACGGAACAGAACAACCAAGATCGCCAAGCCGATTGCTGATTCAGCTGCGGCCACGGTAAGGATAAAGAAGACGAAAATCTGACCCGCGGTATCGCCTAAAAACTGCGAAAACGCGATGAAATTCATATTCACCGATAGAAGCATCAACTCGATTGCCATTAGCAATACGATCAGATTCTTTCGGTTCATGAAAATGCCAAATACACTGACAGCAAACATAATTGCGCCAAGTACGAGGTAATGTGTAAGCGTAAGCACCATCGTCTCCCTTATGCCGCAGGCTTGTTGTCATCGGCTGATGTTTCATCAGCTACGAATTTAGGTTCAGATTGCATTTTTACCATGCGCACACGATCTTCACGCTTAACACGGATTTGATGACCCGGATTAATGTATTTGGTGTTTTTACGCTTACGCAAAGTCAAGGCAATCGCTGCAACCATACCCACCAATAGCAGCACCGCTGACAATTGGAATGGCAAGAAATACTGGGTGTAAATCAATTTACCCAATACTTCAGCAGATGCTGTATTAAATGAAGGCTCAACTACATTGCCAATTTTTGCATAGCGATGAGTCAAAATCATCACCATTTCGGCCAGCATAATTGCTGCGACCGTACCGGCAACAGGCAAAAACTTCCAAAAGCTTTTGCGCAAAGCTTCGAAATTGATATCCAACATCATGACCACAAACAGGAACAGCACCATCACTGCCCCGACATAAATCACAATCAGAGACACCGCCAAGAATTCGGCCTTCATCAGCATCCAAAGAACGGCGCTATTAAAGAACGAAAGCACTAAGTACAGCACTGCATGTACTGGATTTTTCGCTGTAATCACGCGGAATGCAGCAAAGACCAATACGGCAGCAAAGACATAAAAAATCGCTAAACTCATATCCATAGCTCTGAATCCTTAGCGGTATTTAGCATCAGCAGCTTTACGTTCAGCGATTTCTTTTTCGTATTTATCACCAACTGCCAATAGCATTGGCTTGGTGTAATACAAATCGCCACGTTTTTCACCGTGATATTCATAAATATGTGTTTCAACAATGGCATCAACTGGACAGGCTTCTTCGCAGAAACCACAGAAAATACACTTTGTCAGGTCGATATCATAGCGGCTAGTACGACGAGTTTTGTCGTCTTCACGCGCTTCTGATTCGATCGTAATTGCCATTGCCGGGCAAACTGCTTCACACAATTTACAAGCAATACAACGCTCTTCACCATTGGCGTAACGACGCTGCGCATGCAAACCACGGAAACGTGGGCTGTAAGGCGTTTTTTCGTCCGGAAACTGCACGGTGATCTTGCGCTGGAAAAAGTGACGGCCAGTTAATTTAAGGCCGAGCACCAACTCCCATAGCAAGAAGGTCTTAAAGAAATACGAAATTTTTTCCACGGTCTCTGTCCTTTTCTTCTTACCAGATCGACCAAGGGGTCTGCATCCAAGCACCGACCACGATAATCCACACCAAGGTCACTGGGATGAAGATTTTCCAGCCCAGACGCATCAGTTGGTCGTAGCGATAACGTGGGAAAGTAGCGCGGAACCACAAGAAGCAGAACAGCAAGAAAGCTACTTTCAATACCCACCACAGTGGGCTTGCAGCGCCGAGTACCGGGATAGACGCAGGGAACGGAGACAACCAACCGCCCAAGAACATCACCGATGCCATTGCCGAAATCAAGATCATATTGGCGTATTCAGCCAAGAAGAACAGCGCGAAACTCATACCTGAGTATTCAACCATGTGACCAGCAACGATCTCAGACTCACCTTCGGTTACGTCAAATGGTGCGCGATTAGTCTCGGCAACACCTGCGATGAAGTACACAACGAATAGTGGCAACAGTGGAATCAAGTTCCAAGACAGGATCGAGCCGCCCATCATGCCAGACGCTTGCTGCTCAACGATTTTCGTTAGGTTCAAGCTGCCCGACACCATGATCACACCAACGAGCGCAAAGCCCATGGCCAACTCGTACGAAATCACCTGAGCCGCAGCACGCATACCACCCAAGAACGCGTATTTCGAGTTAGACGCCCAACCGGCCAAGATCACACCGTAAACGCCCATTGATGTAATGGCCATTACGTAGAGCAAACCTACGTTAACATCAGCCAATACATACCCAGGGTAAAACGGTACAACTGCCCATGCAGCTAGCGCAGGGACCAATACCATCACTGGCGCCAAGAAGAACAATTTCTTATCGGCTGCGCTTGGTGCAATGATCTCTTTAAGCAACAGCTTCACGCCGTCAGCGATTGGCTGCAGCAAACCAAACGGACCGACCCGGTTAGGGCCGATACGAATCTGCATATAACCAATTACTTTACGCTCGGCCAAAGTCAGGTAAGCGACTGCCCCCATAATCGGCGCAACGATCAAAACGATCTTCAGCAAAGTCCAAACCAGGAATGCCACTTGATGTGCAGTTTCTGCGCTCAAGTACCCAGCGAGGATGTTTTGTAGAAATTCCATTATCTACCCCCTTATCCTTTGAGTACTTCAACAGCACCCACCATCTCGCCCAAATCACGAGTTAGCGAATGAGAAGTTGCAACACGCACGACGTCGTCAGGCAAGCCAGCGTCAAGCTTCACTGTCAGCTCAGCACTGCCCTGCCCTTGTTTAACGAAAGCTTTGCCGCCATCAACAAGGCCAAGCTTAGCGATGGTTGCAGCATTGAGGCGAACTGTAGTTGCCAAAGCTGCATCAGCAGTTGCTTGCAAGCTTGGAGCACGACGAACGATTGCATCGCCTTGGTAAACAGGCACTTCACCCAAACGTACCAGACCTTGTGCTGACTTGGCAGAAACCGCAACAGATGAAGTCAAAGTATTGTTCAAGCGAGCAGCGGTATCGCCAGCTAGTGCTTCATCGCGGATTTCTTCGGACGAGTTGTAGTCAAAGCCGTTAAAGCCCAAGACATTACCCAACACGCGGAAGACCTTCCAAGCCGGACGTGTTTCACCCAATGGGCGAACTACGCCGTTAAAGCTTTGTGCTTTACCTTCCATATTCACAAACGTACCTGACGTTTCAGTGAATGGAGAGATTGGCAGCAAGACATCAGCGTAATCCATCGCACAGCTTTGGAACGCAGACATCACAACAACCATTTCAGCTTGTTTTGCTGCAGCCAATGCTTGTGCACCGTTGTGCACATCGTATTCAGGCTCAACACCAACAAATACATAAGCTTTTTTAGCCGAAGCAAAAACGTTACCACCAACATCAGCGCCGATCAGTTCTGCACCTACGCTATTGGCGGCAACCGCAGGAACACCCAACTTAGCGCCAGTTAAGGCAGACAATGCAGCAGCAGCAGCGTAGATTTCAGCGTAACGCGCCGATGTTTGAGCGATATTGCCTAGCAAGACAGCCGCTTTTACTTTGCCTTCAAAGCTATTTGCAATTGCGCGTGCAGCGTCGCTAACGACTACGTTAGACAAATCGATACCAGCAGGCGCAGCAACTGATTTGAGCTCAACCACCGCTTTAACAACTTGCAACAAGCCTTCAACCAATTGATCTGGGCGAACAATGACTTCGCCAGCCAACTTAGTCAGCAGGTCATCAGCATGCGCATTCACCAGTGACAAGGCCATGCCTTTTTTCACTGCTTGACGCAGACGCTGTGCCAGCAAAGGCTGTTCTTTACGAACCGTTGAACCAACGATCAGAACTGCCTCGTTTTGCGACAACTCTTCCAGTGATTGGCCAAGCCATTTAGCACCTTGGGTTTTCACCGAGAAGTCAGCATTGCGCGCAAAGGCTTGAACTGCTTCAACACCTAAACCAGCCATCAGCTTGCGCAACGTGAACAATTCTTCAACGGTACTGTTAGCAGAAGCAACTGCAGCAACACTGTCTTTACCGTGCTCGGCAACGACTTGTTTCAAGCCATTAGCAACGTATTCAAGCGCAGTTTGCCAATCAGCTTGTTGCCAAACGCCACCTTGCTTAATCATTGGCTTGGTCAGACGTTCTTGGCTGTTCAAAGCTTCGTATGAGTAACGATCGCGGTCAGACAACCAGCATTCGTTAATCGCTTCGTTTTCCAGCGGCAACACACGCATTACTTTGTTGTTCTTCACTTGAACGACCAAGTTAGAACCCAAGCCATCGTGCGCACCGACTGATTTACGGCGAGATAATTCCCAAGTACGCGCGGTGTAGCGGAATGGCTTGCTGGTTAAAGCGCCAACCGGACACAAATCAATCACGTTGCCAGAGATTTCAGAATTAACCGTTTTGCCAATGAATGGCATCACTTCGGTAAATTCACCGCGGTTAGCCATACCGAGCTCTTGGAAACCTGCGATTTCTTCAGTAAAGCGAACGCAGCGGCTGCAATGAATGCAGCGCGTCATATCCGTTGAAATCAATGGACCAAGATCTTTATTGGCAACAACGCGTTTTTCTTCGGCATAGTCCGAGCCCGATTGGCCATAACCTACAGCCAAATCTTGCAACTGACACTCACCACCTTGATCGCAAATTGGGCAATCAAGTGGGTGGTTGATCAGCAGAAACTCCATAACCCCTTTCTGAGCGGTGACCGCTTGATCAGAATGGGTAAATACTTTCATACCATCCGTTACAGGTGTGGCACAGGCCGGTAAAGGCTTAGGTGCTTTTTCAACCTGAACAAGGCACATACGGCAGTTTGCGGCAATTGAGAGTTTTTTGTGATAGCAAAAATGAGGGATATGCACACCAATTGAATTGGCTGCGTCCATCACAGTGCTACCACCAGGGACTGTCAATTTTTTACCGTCGATTTCGATTTCCAGCATGCTCGACTCGATTCAAAGGCAATAATTCAAAAGAAAACTCGACTAATACAGCGCGAAATTACAGACCTTTCGCTTTTTGTGCTTTATTGATCAAATCTTCGAATTCATGGCGGAAGTGTTTCAACATTCCACGCACAGGGAACACAGCAGCATCACCCAAGGCACAAATTGTGCGACCAGCGATATTGTCACCAACGCGTGACAGCAAATCGAGGTCTTCTGGGCGGCCTTCGCCTTTTGCGATGCGGTGCACTACACGATACAACCAGCCTGTTCCTTCACGACATGGAGTACATTGACCGCATGATTCTTCGTGATAGAAATACGACAAACGCTCCAAAGCGCTCACCATACAAACTGTTTCATCCATCACAATTACCGCACCAGAGCCCAACATCGAGCCGGCTTTAGCAATTGAGTCATAATCCATAGTGCATTGCATCATCACATCGGCAGGCAAAACTGGGGCAGATGAACCACCAGGAATAACTGCTTTGAGTTTCTTGCCGTCACGCATACCGCCACACATCTCTAGCAATTCTGAGAATGGCGTGCCCAATGGAATTTCGTAGTTACCTGGACGATTAACGTGACCAGAAACCGAGAACAACTTAGTACCGCCATTGTTTGGCTTACCCAGTTCAAGGAATTTCTGACCGCCTTCACGAATAATGTATGGCACTGATGCAAAAGTTTCAGTGTTGTTAATCGTGGTTGGCTTGCCATATAAACCGTAAGACGCAGGAAAGGGAGGCTTAAAGCGTGGTTGGCCTTTTTTGCCTTCCAGTGATTCAAGCAAAGCCGTTTCTTCACCGCAGATATAAGCACCATAACCATGGTGACCATGCAATTGGAAACAGAAATCCGAGCCTAAAATATTGTCGCCCAAGAAACCTGCTGCACGGGCTTCTTCCAGTGCTTCTTCAAAGCGTTGATATGCCTCAAAGACTTCACCGTGGATATAGTTGTAACCTACGGTAATACCCATGGCGTATCCGCCAATAATCATGCCTTCAATCAAAGCATGTGGGTTGTAGACCATAATATCGAGGTCTTTAAAAGTACCTGGCTCACCTTCATCCGTGTTGCAGACTAGGTATTTTTGCCCCGGAAAACTACGGGGCATAAATGACCATTTCAAGCCTGTCGGGAAGCCCGCACCACCACGGCCACGCAAGCCTGATGTTTTCATATCAGCAATGATGTCATCCTGTGTGATTTTGTCATTGATGATTTTTTTTAGTGCGGCATAGCCACCGCGCTTGACGTACTCTTCTAAGCGCCAGCAGTTTGGATCTTCAAAATTGACGTTCTCAAACACAACGCCTTTTACATAGACGGTCATTATTCAAGCTCCGCCAGTTTTTTGTCGATGGCTTCAGGTGTCATGTGATTACACATGCTGTGATTATTGACCAGCATTACTGGCGCATAACCACAGGCCCCCATGCACTCACCTTCTTTCAAAGTGAACTTGCCATCAGCCGTCGTTTCATTAAAATCAATACCCAGCTTTTGCTTCAGGTAATTCGCCGTCGTGTAACCGCCCGATAAAGCACAGGGCAAATTGGTACACACAGTCAGCTTATGTTTACCGACTGGCTTCATATCGTACATGTTGTAGAACGTTGCCACTTCGTACGCCATCATTGGGGCGATACCAAGGTAATTAGCAATGAACTCAATCATATCGTTTGTCAGATAGCGTTTTTCTACTTGAGCAATACGCAAGGCGCCCATGACCGCAGAACGAGCTTGATCAGCGGGGTATTTGGCCACCTCACGATCAATCTGCGCCAAAGACTCGGCAGAGAGAATATTGTTGGTAGTCAGATTGTTTGTAGACATCAGCGGTCAATCTCCCCGAATACAATATCTTGTGTACCAATGATTGCCACCACGTCAGAAATCATATGGCCACGCGCCATTTCGTCTAACGCTGACAAATGCACATAACCTGGCGCACGGATTTTCAGTCGGTATGGTTTATTTGCACCATCAGAAATCATGTAGATACCAAATTCACCTTTAGGATGCTCTACTGCTGCATATGCTTCACCTTCCGGCACATGCATACCTTCAGTGAACAACTTGAAGTGGTGAATCAATTCTTCCATGTTTTCCTTCATCGCTTCGCGTGAAGGAGGTGCAACCTTGTGATTATCTGTAATCACTGGGCCTGGATTAGCTTTCAGCCATGCCACGCATTGTTTGATCAAGCTATTTGATTGACGCATCTCTTCAACACGTACCAAATAACGATCATAGCAATCGCCTGTTTTACCAACTGGAATATCAAAATCCAATTGATCGTAAACTTCATAAGGCTGAGTTTTACGCAAATCCCACTCAACACCTGAACCGCGCAACATTGCACCAGTAAAACCAATTGCTTTTGCACGCTCAGCATCGACAACACCAATACCTACAGTACGCTGTTTCCAGATACGGTTATCGGTGAGCAGTGTTTCGTACTCATCAATGTAAGTTGGGAAGCGGTTTGTGAAGTCTTCGATAAAGTCGAGCAAGCTACCTTGGCGGTTCTTGTTCAAGTCTTTAATCGCAGCGGCATTTCGAACTTTAGAAGCCTGATACTGTGGCATTTCATCGGGCAGATCGCGATAAACGCCACCTGGACGATAGTAAGCCGCATGCATACGAGCACCTGATACAGCCTCATAGCAATCCATCAAATCTTCACGCTCACGGAAAGCGTACAAGAAGATTGTCATGGCCCCACAGTCCAGACCGTGCGCACCAATCCACATCAAGTGATTCAATACACGTGTGATTTCATCGAACATCACACGAATATACTGAGCACGAATAGGCACTTCCAAGCCGAGCAATTTTTCAATTGCCATGCAATAAGCATGCTCGTTTGACATCATCGATACGTAGTCAAGACGATCCATGTATGGCAATGATTGGATATACGTTTTGTGTTCAGCTAGTTTTTCAGTCGCGCGATGCAACAAACCGATATGCGGATCGGCACGTTCAACGACCTCACCATCCAACTCCAACACCAAGCGCAAAACGCCGTGCGCAGCAGGGTGCTGTGGACCAAAGTTTAAGGTGTAATTACGGATTTCAGCAGCCACCGTAGTTCTCCTCGCGAATAATGCGCGGTGTAATTTCACGCGGATCGATGGTTACAGGCTGGTAAACAACACGTGCTTGCTCTGGGTCATAACGCATTTCTACGTAACCCGATAGCGGGAAGTCTTTGCGGAAAGGATGACCAACAAAACCATAGTCAGTCAAAATGCGGCGCAAGTCTGGATGCCCTTGGAAAACGATACCAAACAGATCAAATGCTTCGCGTTCAAACCAGTTAATCGCAGGCCAAACATCAACCACTGAGTTAATCAGAGGGAAGGCATCATCCGTACAGAATACGCGAACCCGCAGGCGCACGTTGTGCTTATACGATAGCAAGTGGTAGACAACAGCAAAGCGCTGACCTTCCCACGCACCATCTTTGTATTCGCTATAGTCAACGCCACAGGCATCAACCAATTGCTCAAAATGCAAACTGGCGTCATCACGCAATTGCAAAGCCACTTCAGGCCAATGCACGGCAGGCACTTCGATTGTTACTTCGCCCAGCGCATTTTTCAGTGAAGCAATTTTTGCCTCACCCAAAACAGTGCGCAAGCTTTCAATCAGTGTTTCTAGCTTATTTGCCATGGCTCACCTCAAGAACGCGCGATAGAGTTGGTATGTTTGATTTTGTTTTGCAACTGTATCAAACCGTACAACAGCGCTTCAGCTGTCGGTGGACAGCCCGGCACATAAATATCGATTGGAACAATACGATCACAGCCACGAACTACTGAATACGAATAGTGATAATAACCACCGCCATTCGCACAGGAGCCCATTGAAATCGCCCAACGAGGCTCAGGCATTTGATCGTAAACCTTGCGCAATGCTGGCGCCATTTTGTTGCAGAGGGTACCCGCAACAATCATCAAATCGGATTGACGAGGTGACGGACGAAATACGATACCGAAACGATCCAAGTCGTAACGCGCCGCACCCGCATGCATCATCTCCACAGCACAGCAAGCCAAACCGAACGTCATTGGCCACAAAGAGCCAGTGCGTGTCCAGTTAACAACTGCATCAACCGTGGTGGTAACAAACCCTTTTTCGAGACTTTGAGCTTCCATTTATCTCACTCCCACTCCAGTGCACCCTTCATCCATTCGTAGACGAAGCCGACCACCAGAATGGCCAGGAATATCATCATCGATACAAAGCCGAACATACCCAATTCTTTGAGCACAACAGCCCAAGGAACCAAAAACGCGACTTCCAAATCGAACAGAATAAACAGAATCGCCACCAAGTAATAACGCACATCAAACTGCATACGCGCATCTTCGAATGCTTCAAATCCGCACTCGTAAGGTGATAATTTTGCCGAATCTGGCCGAACCGTTCCCAAGACCTTACCAATCCCGAAGCCGAGCACCAACGGAGCAACGCCCACTAGCAAACCAACAAACAGGAAAAGCAGGATGGGGAAATAGTCTTGCAGCATGAAAATCCCCAGTTCAGAAGTAATACAAAAAGACAGAATAGCAGCATTAGTTACTGCTTTTTTTTATATAAATAACTTGAGCAAGCCAACGCCAAGCTAGATATTACTTATAAGCCCACATCGAGATGTAGGCTTAAATTTAAACACTTCACAATCAATCAGGTATTTTTTGACCTGCAGCCTGAGAAGCGGCTGCAGCAGGCTTAGCACCAGACATAACACCCAGATCGTTTTTGTGAGACTTCGGCGCGGTCAACAACACCAAAGCCATAGAAGAAATAAAAAACACTGCGGCACAAACAGCAGTTGATCGACTCAAAAAGTTCGCAGATCCTGACGAACCAAAGACACTGCCAGCAGAGCCACTACCAAACGCGGCGCCCATATCAGCACCTTTACCATGCTGCATCAACACCAAAACAATCACCGCCAAGGCAGCAATCACATTCAAGATCAGCACTAAACTAGTAATAAAGTCCATTTTTTCCCATTCCTATGGCGGCGTGAATTGTACCAATCAGCGTGCCGCTTTGCAAATCTCGACAAATTCGAAGGCCGAGAGCGCTGCACCGCCCACCAAAACACCATCCACATGATCAACCGCTAAAATTTCAGCAGCGTTACCAGACTTCACACTTCCGCCATACAGCACCTTAACCCGTTCATCAAGATGCTCTTTGATCAACACATGCATGGGTGAAATTTGCGCACCTGAAGCTACAACACCACTACCTACCGCCCACGAAGGCTCATAAGCCACCGCAAACAATCCTATTGGCAAACCGCGCAACACTTCGAGCTGCGTAGCCACCACCTTTTCTGCATTACCTTGGCGACGCTCCTCTGCGGATTCACCAACACAATACACGCCAAACAAGCCTGCATCGAGCACAGAGCGCAGTTTTACTCCAGCCTGCTCGGTGGTTTCACCAAACAATCGCCGACGCTCAGAATGCCCTACAATTACCATTTCACAGCCCACATCCGCCAACATCCCCGAGGAAACCTCCCCAGTATATGGCCCTATATGGTATTGGCTAACGTCTTGAGCGCCACACTGCACATGGGTATGCTGCAAAATCTGCTTTGCCAACATAATATAAGGCGTCGGCACGCAGACACCCACATTTGCATCCAGTTTTGCCTGGGCCACCTCACCGAGCACCGACTTTAGCTGCCCGATACTGCCGTGCAACTTCCAATTACCGATCACCATCTGCTTGGCCATGCACAACACTCCTACGCAAACTTAGGGCGTGATGGTAACAACCCCAGCAATAGACCGTCAAACCTTGTTTTAACTATTGAATCGGGACGGAAAATAAAGTTGTAATATTTCCGAAACATTGATCATTTACGATGCGTCCTATCGAATTAACTCACAGATTTATTTTGGAGATTTTTAGCATGACTTTGGCTCGTAAATTGATCGTTAGCGCTGGCTTGTTGGCAGGCCTCTTTACTCATGCAATCGCAGCGGACATCACTGGCGCTGGCGCAACATTTCCATACCCACTGTATGCTAAATGGGCCGAGCAGTACAAAGCTAAAACTGGCATTGGCTTAAATTACCAATCCATCGGTTCAGGTGGCGGCATCAAGCAGATCCAAGCTAAAACTGTTGATTTCGGTGCATCAGATATGCCGCTGAAACCTGAAGAGCTGGATAAATCAGGCTTATTGCAATTCCCAACTGTAGTGGGTGGCGTTGTTCCTGTAATCAACGTTCCTGGCGTTAAACCTGGTCAAGTTAAACTTAGCAACCAAGTATTAGCTGACATCTACTTGGGTAAAATCAAAAAATGGAATGACCCCGCTTTGACTGCTTTGAATGCTGGCGTTGCTTTGCCGGATCAAAACATCACTGTAGTTCGTCGTTCAGATGGCTCAGGTACTACATTCTTGTTCACTGACTACTTGTCTAAAGTATCTCCAGAGTGGAAAGAAAAAGTAGGCTCTAACACCTCAGTTCAATGGCCAGCGGGCGTGGGCGGTAAAGGCAATGAAGGTGTTGCCAACTACGTTCAGCGCATTAAAGGCTCGATCGGCTACGTAGAGTTCGCTTATGCGAAACAAAACAAGATGATTCACACTCAATTGCAAAACAAAGAAGGTGCAATGGTTGAACCGTCTGAAGAATCATTCAAAGCCGCTGCTGCTGGCGCAGATTGGAAATCAGCTCCAGGCATGTATCTGGTGATGACAAATGCACCAGGCAAAACTTCATGGCCAATTGCTAGTGCCACATTCATTTTGATGTACAAAAAGCAAGACAATGCTAAACAAGCGGCTGAAGTATTGAAGTTCTTCGATTGGGCTTACGCTAACGGCGATGCAACAGCACTTGATCTTGACTACATCCCAATGCCTGATTCAGTGGTTAACATGATCAAAGCAAACTGGACTGCACAAATCACCGACGGTGCAAACAAGATTTGGAAATAATGCTGACAGCCATGCGATAATTCGCCCGCGAACAAATCGTCTGGCCATTACACCCAACCAGTTCAACGACTGGTTGGGTGTTTACATGTTGTAGCCGTGCAGTGGAGAACTTTTGATGTCCGAACTAAATAAGCGAATGAAAATTCAGCGCCTTCAAGACGCTATTTTTGTTGGCACCACCCGCTTTTTTGCATTTTTTGTACTCGCCGTTTTAAGCGGCATCATCATATCGCTCATATATGGCGCGTTACCTAGCATCAAAGCATTTGGTTTCGGCTTTATTACCTCCAGCGACTGGAACCCTGTAACCGAACAATTCGGTGCTTGGCCTTCTATTCGCGGTACATTGATGTCGTCATTTATCGCCCTGCTCTTTGCAGTGCCAATCTCATTTGGTATTGCTATTTTCTTAACTGAGCTCTCTCCGGTCTGGCTGCGTCGCCCATTGGGTGTCGCGATTGAATTGCTTGCCGGTGTTCCATCAATTATTTATGGCATGTGGGGTTTGTTCGTTTTCGCGCCGTTGTTTGCCGATCATGTTCAGCCTTGGCTGACATCTGCAACCGCTGGCATTCCATTTCTTGGCACGCTGTTTGATGGCCCGCCGATGGGTATTGGCATGTTCACCGCCTCTTTGATTTTGGCCATCATGGTAATTCCTTTTATTTCATCCGTGATGCGTGATGTCTTTGAAGTGGTTCCTCCAATGCTGAAAGAATCAGCATATGGCCTAGGCTCAACCACTTGGGAGGTCGTTTGGAACGTCGTGGTTCCATACACCAAAAACGGGATTGTCGGCGGTGTCATGCTCGGGCTCGGTCGCGCACTTGGTGAAACAATGGCCGTGACTTTTGTGATCGGTAATGCTCAACAAATCATGCCTTCGCTGTTCGAGCCTGCAACGACGATTTCTGCCACATTGGCTAATGAATTCACCGAAGCGCACGGCGAACTTTACACCTCATCGTTGATTGAGCTGGGGCTCTTGTTGTTTGTGATCACCTTTTTCGTATTGGTTCTGTCCAAACTCTTGCTGTTGCAATTGCAACGCAATGAAGGCGCTCACTCCTAAGGAATGATCATGAATTTGTATGCACGTCGTCGTTTAATTAATTTCATCAGCCTGAGCATTTCGATGCTCGCCATGGCTTTTGGCTTGTTCTGGCTATTCTGGATTTTGCACACCCTGTTTAGCAATGGCATTCCAGGCCTAGGCCTAGACCTATTTACCAAAACCACACCCGCGCCGGGTAGCGCCGGTGGTTTGTCTAATGCCATCTTAGGTAGCTTGCAAATGTCACTCGTCGGCGTGGCAGTAGGTACGCCGATTGGTATTCTGGCTGGTACTTATCTTGCCGAGTTTGGCAGCCGTGGTTGGCTTGCGCCTGCGACGCGATTTATTAATGATATTTTACTGGCCGCACCTTCAATTGTGATCGGCCTGTTCATTTTCCAATTGTACGTCGCTCAAGTTGAGCACTTTTCAGGCTGGGCAGGTGGTTTAGCGCTGTCTTTACTGGTAATTCCAGTGGTATTGCGTACGACCGAAAACATGCTCAAATTGGTGCCTTCAGCGATGCGTGAAGCAGCCTACGCTTTGGGCGCACCAAAATGGAAGATGGTTCTTTTTGTTACGCTGCGTGCCGCTAAGGCGGGTGTTGCAACGGGCATCTTGCTCGCAGTTGCTCGCATCTTGGGTGAAACGGCACCACTGCTGTTTACCGCACTGAATAACCAATTCTACTCAAACATGAATCAGCCGATGGCCAACTTGCCAGTGGTGATTTTCCAGTTTGCGATGAGCCCGTATGAAGATTGGCACACCCTCGCTTGGGCAGGTGCATTGTTGATTGGCTTGTTTGTATTGAGCCTGAACATTATTGCTCGCGTGATGCTACGCCAGCCAAAACAACATTAATTAGATTTGGATTAATTGATCATGACTTCTCAACACAAAGCCACTTTAGCCGTAAAAAATCTGAATTTTTACTACGGCAATTTTCATGCGCTGAAAAACATTAATCTTGATATCCGTGAAGGCAAAGTCACCGCATTTATTGGCCCATCTGGCTGCGGCAAATCGACGCTATTGCGCACTTTTAACCGCATGTACGATCTTTACCCAAAATTGCGCGCCGAAGGCGAAATTTTGCTGAACGGTGAAAATATCCTTCGCTCGGGCATCGATTTGAATATGCTGCGCGCGAAGGTCGGCATGGTTTTCCAAAAGCCGACGCCATTTCCGATGTCGATTTATGACAATGTGGCTTTCGGCGTAAAGCTCTATGAAAGCCTGTCTAAATCTGAGATGGACGATCGAGTTGAGTGGGCACTGTCGAAAGCAGCATTGTGGAATGAAGTCAAAGACAAACTCAAACAATCTGGTTTGGGTCTGTCTGGTGGTCAGCAACAGCGTTTGTGCATTGCACGTGCTGTGGCGGTAAAACCAGAAGTATTGCTGCTGGATGAGCCGACCTCTGCCCTAGACCCAATCTCTACCGCGCACGTCGAAGAGCTGGTTCATGAGCTGAAAAAAGACTACACCATCGCCATCGTGACGCACAATATGCAACAGGCTGCGCGTATTTCTGACTATACGGCCTACATGTATCTCGGTGAAATGATTGAAATGGGTGAAACAGACACGATTTTCACTTCGCCAACAGTCAAAGCGACAGAAGACTACATCACTGGTAAATTCGGCTAATCTAGCGCCAAGCACCAAACAAAAAGGACTGCATTTAAATGCAGTCCTTTTTTATTACTCCTAAGGGGTATTTTCTCAAAATTAATACATCACCTTAACTTCAAGGCAATACCCACCAACAATCAAGCTTCATGCAGTGCAGCCTCAGCACTCACCACAGCGGCAATCTGATCGGCCCATTCACGCGCCAATACGGGGTTGACATGCTCAACCATGACACGAACCACGGGCTCAGTGCCTGAAGGGCGTAGCAATACTCGCCCATCCGTTCCCATCGCCGACTCAGCTTCAGCAACTTTTGCTTGTATTGCTTGTGAACCAGAACAATCAAAACCCTTCGCAATGCGAACATTTTTCAAGACTTGCTTAGAAAGCTGCAGGTCTTTGCAAAAGCCAGCTAGGGTTTGTCCACTTTCTTTTAACGCCTGCATTACCTGCAAGGCCGATACGATGCCATCACCTGTCGTATGTTTATCAAGACACAAAAGATGGCCAGAACCTTCACCACCCACGATCCAGCCATTCACTTGCAATTGTTCAAGGACATAACGATCGCCCACTTTAGCGCGCACGAAACCAATGCCGCGCTCTTTTAGCGCATTCTCAACACCTAAGTTGGTCATCAATGTACCAACCACGCCTGCGCCTAACGTCCCTTTTTGCTGACGGTGTACTGCCAACACGTACAAGAGCTGATCGCCATCGACGATAGTCCCATCGCGATCAACCATAATCAGACGATCACCATCACCATCCAAAGCGATGCCAAAATGCGCACCTTCGGATAACACTTTCAAACGCAAAGTTTCAGGGTGAGTGGCACCAACTTCTTCGTTGATATTGTAACCATTTGGGTTAACACCCACCGTCACCACTTCGGCGCCGAGTTCGTGAAATACATGTGGGGCAATATGGTAAGTAGCACCATGTGCGCAATCAATGACGAGCTTTAAACCGCGCAAATCCAAATCATTTGGAAAGGTCGACTTGCAAAACTCGATATAACGACCCGCCGCATCGTTGATACGCCAAGAACGCCCGATTTGCTTCGATGCGACACAGGGTTGCACCTCATCAATCGCCGCTTCAATCGCCAACTCCACATCGTCTGGCAATTTTTTACCGCCGGAGCCAAAAAATTTGATTCCATTATCGTGATAAGGATTATGAGAGGCCGAAATTACGACGCCGGCCGACAGGCGCAGCGCGCGTGTTAAATAGGCGATGCCAGGTGTGGGCAGAGGGCCAGTCAAGTGGCAATCAACACCCGCGGCGTTGAAGCCCGCCTGCAAGGCGGCTTCAAGCATATAACCTGAAATACGGGTATCTTTACCAATCAAAACACCCGGATGCTCTTGCATACCTTTCTTAATCGCTTCAGCTACCAATACGCGACCTGCAGCGTAGCCGAGTTTCATTGCGAAATCTGGTGTGATTGGATACTCACCCACCAAACCACGGACACCGTCAGTACCAAAATATTTACGTGCCATTGCTTCAATACCCTTATCAAATTGCGGCTTATTTTAACTCACGCCAAAGCTTTAACGCATCCACTGTTTCCCTTACGTCATGCACACGCACAATTTGCGCCCCAGATTGTACTGCCAAGAGTGCAGCAACGACACTTGGCACCATACGGTCTTGGACTTCGCGCCCAGTGATTTCACCTAACATTCGTTTACGCGATACCCCCACCAGCATCGGGTACCCGACTTGCTCAACAATGCTCTGCTGGGCACGAAATAAGTCACAGTTATGGGCTAGATTTTTGCCAAAGCCAAACCCCAAATCTATTAAAACTCGCTCACTGGCAATCCCAGCGGCTTGCACTGCGGCACAGCGCTGCTGTAGATACTGAGTCACCTCCGCCACGACATCATTGTAAACAGGCTGGCTTTGCATGGTCTGTGGATCACCCTGCTTATGCATCAGGCAAATCCCTACATTACTTTGTTGTAACGCCGCTAATGCGCCCGGCGCCTCTAAACCTGCAATATCATTGACCATATCGACTCCTGCTTCCAGTGCAGCTCGCATCACCGCAGGCTTGCAAGTATCAATAGAGAGCGGAACATTGAGCGAAGCGGCGGCTTGGATCACAGGAATAACACGCGCCAATTCTTCCTCAATCGGAACAGGCGTCGCGCCTGGACGCGTTGACTCACCGCCAATATCGATAATGTCAGCCCCCTGCTCGATCAATTGCTCAATACGCTTTAGCGCATTCGGTAAACAATTGAATTGCCCACCATCGGAAAATGAATCTGGCGTCACATTCACAATCCCCATCACCAGAGGGCGAGAGAGAGAAAGTTGAAAGCGTCCGCACTGAAAAAAATTCGTCATACACAATCTCATGCTACCCAGCGTAAAACAATAAAGGCGGCCTAAGCCGCCTTTATCAGACTACATCAACAATATTAAGCTTCTGCTGCCGGAGTACTTGGTGCCTCTGCACCACCAGTAGGCGTGTCGCTTTCTTTCGAAGCTACTTTACGAACTGGTGGCAATTCTTTTGGTGGGCGTGGAGGACGACCAGCCATAATATCAAGTACTTGCTCGCGATCAATCGTTTCCCAATCCATCAAGGCTTGAGTCATCACTTCAACTTTATCGCGATTCTCTTCGAGAATCTGCACAGCCAAGGCGTACTGCTCATCGATAATACGGCGAATTTCTGAGTCCACTTGCTGCATCGTCGATTCAGACACATTCTTATGCGTTGTAACAGAGCGACCCAAGAATACTTCACCATCGTTTTCGGCGTAGACCATCGGCCCCATTTTCTCGGTCATACCGTAACGCGTCACCATATCACGAGCCATCGCCGTAGCACGCTCAAAGTCATTTGAAGCGCCCGTCGAAATGCGATTGATAAACAAATCTTCCGCAACACGACCACCAAACAAAATCGCCAGCTCATTAAGCATTTGATCTTTGTAGTGTGAAAAACGATCACGCTCTGGTAGCTGCCAAGTCAGACCCAAGGCACGGCCACGCGGCATGATGGTTACTTTGTGAACTGGGTCAGTTCCTTCCAGCATTTCTGCCACAACGGCGTGGCCCGACTCATGATAAGCCGTTGCACGACGCTCTTCTTCGGTCATGACCATGCTACGACGCTCAGGGCCCATGTAGATTTTGTCTTTAGCTGATTCAAAATCAGCCATATCAACAAGACGCTTGTTACGACGCGCCGCAAACAATGCCGCCTCATTGACCAAGTTAGCCAAATCGGCACCTGACATACCTGGTGTACCACGGGCCAATACGGAAGCATCTACATCATTGGCGATCGGTACTTTGCGCATATGCACGCCAAGAATCTGCTCACGACCACGAATATCAGGCAATGACACCACAACCTGGCGATCGAAGCGGCCTGGACGCATCAGCGCTGGATCCAGCACATCAGGACGGTTGGTCGCAGCAATGACGATAATGCCCGAGTTACCTTCAAAGCCGTCCATTTCAACCAGCATCTGGTTCAAGGTTTGCTCGCGCTCGTCATTACCACCGCCCATACCGGCGCCACGCTGACGACCTACTGCATCAATCTCGTCAATAAAGATGATGCACGGTGCGTTTTTCTTGGCGTTTTCAAACATATCACGCACACGCGCAGCGCCAACACCGACAAACATTTCGACGAAATCGGAACCCGAAATTGAGAAGAAAGGTACTTTCGCTTCACCCGCAATCGCCTTAGCCAGCAAGGTTTTACCAGTACCGGGTGAACCCACCATCAAGATACCGCGTGGCATACGACCACCCAGGCTTTGGTATTTGCTTGGGTCACGCAAGTAATCAACGATTTCGGAAACTTCTTCTTTGGCTTCATCGCAACCAGCGACGTCAGCAAAGGTCACGGCGTTATTGCTTTCATCAAGCATTTTTGCTTTTGATTTACCAAAACTAAACGCGCCGCCTTTACCGCCACCTTGCATCTGGCGCATAAAGAAAACCCAAACACCGATCAAGAGCAACATAGGGAACCAGTTGACGAAAATACTCATCAACAAGCTAGGCTCTTCTTCGGGTTTAGCTGCAAATTTAACGTTGTGCTTAATCAGCGTATCAACCATACGGAAGTCGAATGGCGCCAAAGTTGCATAATTACTGCCGTCGGCTTTTTTACCGCGAATCCATTGACCACGCAGTGGGCTGCCTTCAATTTCGGCACTTGCAATACGCCCCTGCTCTACTTCCACCATAAATTGCGAGTATGGAATTTGGGCCGAGCTATCTTGATGCTTGGAAAATTGGTTAAAAATAGTCATCAGCACCAAGCCAACAACTAACCAAATGGCGACATTCTTGCCGAGATTGTTCACGGCTTTACTCCTGTGTTTCCCGAACGCGGGAATGACAAAACTATTTTACTCGGTTCATGCTGATGGTTAAGCCTTTTTTTGCTTACCCAAAAGATAGACTTCCGAGCTACGATCGCGTGATGCTTTAGGTTTTCGAGACACAACGCTGCTAAAAGTTTCACGCATCGCTGACATATATTCCGGAAAACCACTGCCTTGGAACACTTTCACTAGAAAATTACCACCGGGCTTGAGCTGATCCTGTGCAAACTGCAAAGCCAACTCGCACAAATACATGCTGCGCGCCTGATCGGTGACAGCCGTACCTGTAATATTGGGGGCCATATCGCAGATTACAAGGTCTACCTGTCGGCCACCGAGTAGCGCGTTAAATTGATTCAATACGGCTTCCTCACGAAAATCGCCCTGAATAAACTCGACGCCACGAATTGGATCCATTTCCAAGATATCCAGCGCAAACACTCGGCCACTAGGCCCGACTTTGTCTTTGGCAACTTGGCACCAGCTACCTGGCGCGGCACCCAAATCGGCCACCCAGAAGCCTTGCTTTAATAATTTATCTTTTTCATCGATTTCGAGCAATTTATACGCCGCGCGTGCGCGGTAGCCATCTTTCTTGGCCATATGCACATAATGGTCATTTACATGCTCCTGTAACCAAGCGTTACTGGAATTGGAACGTGCCATCGGTTAAACTGTCCTGTTAGTCAAGGATTTGAAGGATTCAATCATTATGTTAGAACTTACCCCGGATCAATGCCGTCATTTGCGCAGTTTAGCGCATCACCTTAATCCGGTGGTTATGATTGGGAACAATGGTCTTACTGATTCTGTGATGCGTGAAATTGCGCTTAACCTCGATGCACACGAACTGATTAAAGTGCGTGTTCTGGGTGATGACCGCGAAGCGCGTGCGCAATACATGCAACAAATCTGCACCGATCTGGGCGCTGCGCCGGTACAAATGCTGGGTAAATTGCTTCTTATTTACCGCTCAAGCAGCACTGACAAACCCAAAATCAAATTACCAAAACCTAAAAAAGCAGAAAAATAAACATCTGCAGATCAAAAAGGGCGCGTTAAGCGCCCTTTTTATTGGCTATCGCATCCTAGTCAATCATGCTGCCAAATGTAGATCAAGCCTAGGACACTTTGCAGCAAATAAATCAGACTTGAAATCGTATGCCATTGTGCCAAGCCGCCACCGAACATGCCTTCGGCCGCATTACTCACGGCCGGCTTAATTTCAGCAATCAGCGGAAAGATAGCGAACTGATTAATCAGCGTGCACAACAGCATCCCCAAGATCAGCCATAGCTTGCCACCCTTGAATGCGCGTGCGCCTTCCATCCAGATCCACCAGATCGTCAAAAATACGCCTGCGACAATACCGATCCAGCCTATGGCGTGAAATAATTTGCCCGCCACCATACCCGCTACCGCTTTATCTAAGCTACTGAATAAAGCCGGAGCCACCACCACACCGATAATCCACATTCCACCTATCCACAATGTGGTCAGCAGATTTTTGATCCCATTACCCATATGATGTATCGGGGTGCAAACTAGACTTTAATTAATCTAGAAAGCAATACCCCACTCCTCGCTTAGATGTATTTTACTTCCAAGACTTCATATTCACGCACGCCACCAGGCGCTTGCACATCGGCGATATCGCCTTCATATTTACCAATCAAAGCGCGGGCAATCGGGCTAGATACCGAGATTTTACCTTGCTTAATATCAGCTTCATCATCGCCCACGATCTGATAAGTCACTTCTGCTTCGGTTTCTAAGTCTTGCAGCACTACCGTCGCGGCAAATACGATACGACCTTCTGCGGTATCAGCCATTTCTTTGGGGTCGATAATTTGGCTATTGCTCAATTTACCTTCTAGCTCGGCGATACGACCTTCCACAAAGCCTTGCTTTTCTTTGGCGGCATCGTATTCGGCATTTTCCGACAAATCGCCATGGCTACGTGCTTCGGCAATCGCCGCGATGACTGCAGGACGCTCTACGCTTTTCAGGTGCGCCAATTCAGTCTTCAATAATTCTGCACCAATCACGGTCAGAGGTACTTTAATCATACTTTTCTCCGCGCGACGTCCGCATACACGCAGCTGCGCCGCTAAAAACAATAGCCGCCACCCCTAATAAAGAGGTGGCGGCTTTTTAACTAACGATAAAATATCAGTTATTCAGTTGACGATGCAAGCCCTGCAAGTCGTAAACATTCAACTCTTTCATATCGCGCAAACCGATACACGCCGCTTTCGCACCTGCGATCGTTGTAAACACTGGCAGTTTTGCTTTAAGTGCTTCATGACGAATCGAGTAGCTATCTTGAATCGCCTGACGACGCTCATCTACGGTGTTGAAGATCATACCGATCTCGCCATTGACGATCATATCAACGATGTGTGGACGACCTTCGGTCACTTTATTCACCGCGGTAACAGCAACACCGGCCGCGTCGATTGCCGCTGCAGTACCCTTGGTCGCAATGACTTTGAAACCAAGCGAAGCCAAGACTTGTGCGCACTCAATGGCTTGGGCTTTATCACCTTCACGCACCGAAATAAACACATTACCTGATGCAGGCAAGACCACACCCGCAGCCAATTGTGATTTCACGAAGGCTTCAGCAAAGGTGGCGCCCACGCCCATCACTTCACCGGTCGACTTCATTTCTGGGCCGAGGATAGAATCCACGCCAGGGAATTTCGCGAATGGGAATACAGCTTCTTTGACTGAGTAGTACGGCGGAATCACTTCAGTCGTCACACCTTGTTGCACCAAAGTTTGTCCAACCATGCAACGTGCAGCGACTTTCGCCAACGGCACACTTGTTGCCTTCGATACATACGGCACGGTACGTGAAGCACGTGGATTTACTTCCAGCACGAATACTTTGGCATCCGCGCCTTTGCCTTGAATCGCAAACTGTACGTTCATCAAGCCAACAACGTTCAAGCCTTTGGCCATCAACACAGTTTGACGACGCAATTCGTCTTGCAGCTCTTTGCTTAAAGAATACGGTGGCAATGAACATGCTGAGTCACCTGAGTGAACGCCGGCCTGCTCAATGTGCTCCATAATGCCGCCGATGATCACATCGGTACCGTCAGAAATCGCATCCACATCAACTTCAATCGCATCATTCAAGAAACGATCAAGCAATACGGGCGAGTCATTCGACACTTTTACCGCTTCGCGCATATAACGCTCGAGGTCTTTGTCTGAATGAACGATTTCCATTGCGCGGCCACCCAGTACGTAAGACGGACGCACCACCAATGGGTAGCCCAATTCACGCGCCAAATGCAAGGCATCTTGTTCATTACGCGCAGTCGCATTAGGCGGCTGACGCAAGGCCAAGTCTTGCAATAATTTTTGGAAGCGTTCGCGATCTTCTGCAGCGTCGATCATGTCTGGCGTCGTACCGATGATAGGCACACCGTTCGCTTCCAAAGCGCGTGCCAATTTCAATGGCGTTTGGCCACCGTACTGCACAATCACGCCAATTGGTTTTTCAACCGCAACGATTTCCAGCACGTCTTCCAGCGTCAATGGCTCGAAATACAGACGATCTGAAGTGTCGTAATCGGTTGAAACAGTTTCTGGGTTGCAGTTCACCATGATGGTCTCGTAACCATCATCGCGCAGTGCCATTGCCGCGTGAACGCAGCAATAGTCAAACTCAATACCTTGACCAATACGGTTCGGGCCACCGCCCAAGATCATGACCTTTTTCTTGTCCGTTGGCGCCGCTTCGCATTCTTCTTCGTAAGTCGAATACATATAGGCGGTATTGCTCGCAAACTCAGCTGCACAAGTATCTACACGCTTATACACTGGACGAATCGACAAAGCATGACGCGCTTTGCGTACTGCATTCTGATCGCAACCGAGCAAAGTGCCCAAACGGCGATCCGAGAAGCCTTTGCGTTTCAGCTTACGGAATTCTTCTTTGCTCAAGCTATCAACACTACGGCCACGCAGCGAGGCTTCGTCTTTCAAAATGTCTTCGATCAGAACCAAGAACCATGGGTCGATCTTAGAAATATTGTGAATTTCATCGCGGCTCAGACCAACGCGGAACGCATCAGCCACATACCACAGGCGCTCTGGGCCTGGCGTTGCAATTTCTGATTCGATCTTGGTGCGATCGGTGCAGATTTCGTCAAAGCCTGACATACCTGTTTCCAGGCCACGTAATGCTTTTTGCAACGATTCTTGTTGCGTACGGCCAATCGCCATCACCTCGCCAACCGACTTCATTTGTGTCGTCAGGCGATCATTCGCTTGTGGGAATTTCTCAAACGCAAAACGTGGGATCTTAGTCACCACGTAGTCGATTGATGGCTCGAAAGATGCTGGCGTTTTGCCGCCGGTAATTTCGTTTTTCAGCTCGTCCAGCGTGTAACCCACCGCCAATTTGGCTGCGATTTTCGCAATCGGGAAACCGGTCGCTTTAGAAGCCAAAGCAGATGAACGTGACACACGTGGGTTCATCTCGATCACGATCAAACGACCGTCTTTAGGATTGACCGAGAATTGAACGTTTGAACCACCAGTATCGACACCGATCTCGCGCAGTACGGCGATCGATGCGTTACGCATGATTTGATATTCTTTATCTGTCAGCGTTTGCGCGGGTGCGACGGTGATCGAGTCACCGGTATGCACGCCCATTGGGTCCAGATTTTCGATCGAGCACACGATAATACAGTTGTCGTTGCGGTCACGCACGACTTCCATTTCGTACTCTTTCCAGCCCAGCAGAGACTCTTCAATCAGCAATTCTTTGGTAGGCGACAAGTCCAAACCGCGAGTACAGATTTCGATGAATTCCTGCATATTGTAGGCAATACCACCGCCCGAGCCACCCATCGTGAACGATGGACGAATAATCGTTGGGAAGCCCACTTGAGACTGCACCGCCAGCGATTCTTCCAGGCTGTGCGCAATGCCAGATCGCGCCGAACCCAAGCCGATTTTATCCATCGCCGCTTTAAATTTCTGACGATCTTCCGCTTTGTCGATCGCTTCTGGTGTTGCGCCGATCAGCTCAACTTTATATTTGTCGAGCACGCCATTGCGCCACAGATCCAGCGCGCAATTGAGTGCAGTCTGGCCACCCATGGTTGGCAAGATGGCATCTGGACGCTCTTTTGCGATAATTTTTTCGACGACTTGCCAAGTAATGGGCTCGACATAAGTGACGTCAGCCATATTGGGGTCAGTCATGATGGTGGCAGGATTGCTGTTCACCAGAATAACTTTGTAACCCTCTTCACGCAGCGCTTTACACGCTTGCGCGCCAGAGTAGTCAAACTCGCAGGCCTGGCCAATCACAATCGGGCCAGCACCAATAATCAGAATGCTTTTTAAGTCGGTACGTTTCGGCATGCTGATAACCTCTTACTTGCGCTCAGACATGCTGGCGATGAATTTGTCGAACAAATAGGCCACATCATGTGGACCAGGGCTCGCTTCAGGGTGACCTTGGAACGAGAAAGCTGGCTTATCCGTCAGCGCAATCCCTTGTACTGTGCCGTCAAACAATGAGCGATGAGTCACGCGTACATTGGCTGGCAAGCTGGTTTCATCCACTTGGAAGCCGTGATTTTGGCTGGTGATCATCACGTGCTTGGTATCCAGATCTTGCACTGGATGATTTGCACCATGGTGACCAAATTTCATTTTGCTGGTTTTACCGCCAGCAGCCAGACCCAATAATTGGTGACCCAAACAGATGCCGAAAATTGGCAAACTGGTCGCCAGCAATTCCTGAATCGCCTTGATCGCGTAATCACATGGCTCAGGATCACCAGGGCCGTTCGACAAGAACACGCCATCGGGATTGAGCGCCAACACATCAGCCGCTGGCGTTTGCGCAGGCACTACGGTCAATTTACAGCCACGCTCAGCGAGCATGCGCAGGATGTTGTGTTTCACGCCAAAGTCGTACGCCACAACGTGGAATTTTGGATTGCTTTGCACGGTGTAACCGACGCCCAGTTTCCACTCGGCCGTAGTCCACTCGAATGATTTCTCGCAAGACACAACTTTGGCCAAATCTTGGCCAGCCATCGAACCGAATGATTTGGCTTTCTCAATCGCTGCGGCTGCGTCGATATTGTCGCCCGTCACGATGCAACCAGGCTGAGCGCCTTTTTCGCGCAAAATGCGAGTCAGTTTACGGGTATCGATATCCGCAATAGCCACAACACCGTTTTGCTTGAGATACTCCCCCAAGCTCATCGTTGAGCGGAAGTTAGAATGCAGCAAAGGCAGATCACGAATGATCAGACCTTCAGCAAAAACACCGCGGCTTTCAGCATCTTCGGCATTCACGCCGTAGTTACCGATGTGCGGGTAGGTCAATGTGACGATTTGCTTGGTATACGAAGGATCCGTAAGAATTTCTTGGTAACCCGTCATAGAAGTGTTAAATACCACTTCACCGAGAGTTTCACCGTCTGCGCCGATGGAAATACCGTGGAACAGGGTGCCGTCGGCAAGCGCTAACAGTGCTTGAGTTGGGGCTGGAGTGGGGGCTGGTGTGGACACTAGGCGGCTCCAGGGCATTGCGCCCGATAAGTCAAAATCCGTGGGGTAGGCGTAGAAAAACGGGATTAGGTTGCCCCACCCCGTTTCACGCATACAAAATTGGCCGAATTTTACCCTAAAAGCCCTTCCCCATCAATGCCAAACCCTGCACAAGTCAGCAGAAAGATAAGGAATTACAAGAGGCTTTCGACCTCTTGAGCCAATTCTTCGGGCTTGGTCATCGAGCTGTGACGTGACACCACCCTTCCCTCGCGATCTATCAAAAACTTGGTAAAGTTCCATTTGATATTTTCCGTTCCGAGAAAACCACTCTGTTGGCTTTTCAAATATTGATACAAAGGATGCGCCGCCTCGCCATTCACGTCAGTCTTAGCAAAGATCGGAAAGCTCACGCCATAGTTCAAGCTGCAAAATTCGGCAATTTCATCCTCAGAGCCACTCTCCTGGCTACCAAACTGATTGCAGGGAAAACCCAACACAACGAATCCTTGTGCTTGATATTGCAGATACAAAGATTGCAATCCAGCGTATTGCGGGGTAAAACCACAGCGGCTTGCCACATTCACCACTAAAATGACTTGCCCACGAAAATCGGCCATTGAAGCAGATTGTCCGTTAAGCAAGACCAAAGGAATATCGTAGAGCGTCGACATAAAGCCTCCTTGGCTTTAATTAATGATTGATTCTAACGCGCCAGCCTCATTATGAAACCAGCCAGCGGATACGCCTACGGCCCCAAAGCCAGCACCCAAGTTGCCATTGCCGCCGTCAGCAGCGCCATGGCACGCGGCGGCATCACGCACGCGGGCAAAGTTTTTTTATTCTTATCAACGCATTTTCAGCCCTTGATCGATGATTGCTTGCGCGCGATTGTGCAAATTAGCGGTAGCTTGGATATTGTTGGCGCCAGTGCAGCCGGCGTATTTACCGAACAAGACTGGTCACTCGACTCACCAGCTGCCGCTGCGCTCGTACTGCCGATCAACTTTCCGACACAACAGCGCAATTCGCATTTGGCGCTGGCCGCGCCCAATGCCGTCAATCAATTTTGGCTCAACGACGGCGCGATTAAATTTGGCGGCATTGCGGGCGACGCCACCGGACAAGGCCATTTCGCCCTCTGGCAAGCCGCACAACAACGCTTTAGTTATATCCAGATCCCACTGGAAGCCCGCAATATTATTGTTTCGGACGGTACACAAACCCTCAGCCCCGCTTTAACCATCACCGCCAGCCACGGCTTAACGCTAGAAACACTCGATCATCTCCCCGCCCTGAATACACTTGGTCCATTATTGGCCCGCTTTCCCAGCGAAACATTACTCGCCCAAATCAGCTCGAGCAATGAAGTCAACCCCAATCCGCTGTGGGTGCCCGTTATCGGTACCGACCTTCATCGTGGCTCGGTGATGTTGGCGCACGAACTGCCACTCGGCGCCGAATTACGCTGGGGGCATTTTGACGCGCATTCCGCCAGCAACGAACTGGCGCAGCAAATCATTCACAGCATTGCGGGCAAAGCGCAACCGCAATGGGCACTGGCATTTTCCAGCCATCGTCGCGCCATGGCGGGCGATGGGTTGAGCGAGCCCGATTGGAATGTGCTGCGCAAAACATTACCTGACGTGCCATTTGCCGGCTTTTATGGCAATGGGCAAATCATCCCTCTCGCCAAAATCAATCGAGTCGTCGACAATAGCGTTCTTCTGGCTTTATTTGATTGATTGAAAATGCTGTTTAGCCCTAGCCGCGATCAAGCGCGCCGTTTTTTCATTACCAGCTGGCAAAAACATCAGCAAGGCTTGCAACTGGCCGATCTGGAAGCAATCGTGATTGATGTGCTGATGGCGCACCCTGAATACCATCAGTATTTAAGCGAAGACTATATTGATCGCGACTGGCCGCCTGAGCACGGCGACAGTAATCCATTTCTGCACATCAGCCTGCATTTAGCGATTGCGGAACAACTTTCCATCGATCAGCCCGCCGGCGTGCGTCAACTTTATACGCAACTGCATACCCAGCACGGTGATGCGCACAAAGCTTTGCACGATATGCTCGAGTGCTTGGGCGAAATGATCTGGCAAGCGCAACGCAACAATACCGCACCCGATCCCGCTATTTATCTCAATGGCTTACGCGCCCGAGTTAAAATCAGCCGCTAAGATCAGGCAGGGTATATCGCCGAAAACAAGTCAATAATTCGTCTTGCACGACATACCCCCGATTTATTGGGCATGTTCAGATAAAGCCTTGATAACAAGAATCGTAGGGTGGGTTAGCCCCTTAGGGCGTAACCCACCGTGACGCGACATAAAGAAAAGCAGCGTAACGGTGGGTTACGGCTTAGCCTAACCCACCCTACGAATATCGTTTTTCGTAGTCAAACCAAGTTCTGTTCATATCAACACACAATCTGAACATGCCCGATTTATTTCTTCTGATCGCTCATCACTAGCGGGGTGAGCTCCCGCACTCGTACTTCGATACCGGATCGCAGATAAAAATCTTCACCCGGCTGGCGCAGCGCAAGTTGGAATTGCTCCAGCGCCATGGTGTACTCTTTCAGACGCGCATAATACTCACCCTGCATCTGGTACTGCAGCATGATTTTGCCTTGTTTGGCATATAACTTTGCTGAACGCAGATACAGTTGCGGATCACTCGCATACATCGACAAAGCATCGTCGATTTCATCCTGCGCCGCCTTATAATCGCCCGCCGCGATTTGCGCATCGATCAAACCATAGGTCAGCGCCCGACTCGCGGAAAAGCGTCGACTTGCTGCGGTCAGAATATTGACCGCCTCAGTATTCTTACCCTGCGCCAAGCGGATATTTCCCGCGAGATACTCCAATGCCGGATGTGATGTTTTCCCACCCTCGAAACTGGCTTTTGCTTTTTGCAACGCTTGCCAAGCAGACTCGTACTCACGATTCATATAATGCGCCAAAGCCAAGCCATAGCGCTGCGCCGCTTCGTTGGCGTAGCGTTTTTCGGCAATCATTTTCTGATAATAATTAATCGACTCACGCCCTTTCATCTGCAAAGTGCGACACTTTTCGCGCACAAACAGAAAATCTGCCGAATCAGGGACTTGCTTGTACGGCATTTGCCCCAGACGGCTTTGCGCTTCGGAAATACGCTTACTGGTTACGGGGTGAGTACGCAGAAATTCGGGCGCGTTATTTTCAACAATTCGATTGTAGTTTTGTAGCTTTTCAAAAAAAGTCGCCATGGCGGAAGGATCAAAACCCGATTGTTGCAGGGTTTGCATGCCAATCCGATCGGCCTCTTGCTCAAAGGAATAGGTGTAATCCAGCTGACGCCGCACCTGCACCGCCATGCCCCCAGAAATAATCGCCGCGGCAGCATCACCACGCCCTGCGCTTCCCGCCAAAATCGCCGCCGCAATAGCAGCCAGCGTGACCCAAGGCGCCGACTTCATCCCTTCCACCATCCGCGCCATATGGTGTTGCGTAACATGGGCAATCTCGTGCGCCAATACTCCAGCCACTTCGGATTCATGCTGAGCCTGCACAATCAAACCGGTATGCACACCGACGTAACCGCCCGGCATCGCAAACGCATTAATGCTGGGGTCCAGCAAAGGGAAAAAAGTAAATTGAGGCTCGGTCACCTCGGCAGCATAGGTGAGCTTAGCACCCAGCCAAGTGATATAGGCAATGATTTCGGGGTCATCCACCATTTCGCCACTGCGACGAATCTCGCGCATCGCCGTTTCGCCGATTTCGCGCTCTTGCTGCGGCGTCAGTCCCTCTTGCGAAGCATCACCCAGCTCGGGCAATCGTTCCGCCATCACCGGCTGCACCATCAGCACCGCAGCCATTGCGGCCGCAATTATTTTCATCCTCAATGGATATACCCCTAATGCGTATCTATGCAGAAACCAACACTACAAAAGCAGCCAAACCATTACCCCATAGCGGGCAATTTTACCAAGACTCAAATAAATCAATACCGCCAGCCAAGGCCAGCGCAACCAGCCCGCCAGCGCGCAGAGCGCATCCCCAACCACTGGCACCCATGACAATAAGAGGCTAATCGGCCCCAAGCGTTCGGCATGCCGTAAATAAGGAGTTAAGCGACTTTGCTTGGGCGGGGCAGGCACACGCCAACCCAACCAGGCCGTCATAGCACCGCCCATAATATTGCCGATCGACACCACCAACCACGCAGCCAACCATAGTTGCGGCTGGAAATGCAAAGCGGCGGCAAACACCGCCTCCGAATTACCCGGCAAAATCGTCGCCGAGCTAAATGCCGACAGCCACAGCCCTGCTAGCCAGCTCAATGTCGTCATTGATTAGGCAGCAAAGCCAAATGGTTCACCCGCGTGCGCACTGATTGCGGCGGCAAGATCGGCAAAAAACTCACCATCACCGCGAGTATTCACCCAACGATCGCCCTGCAAGCGATAGTGATAACCGCCCGACTTGGCCGCAATCCACAATTCCTGATTGGCCGAATGACGATTGACAATGACTTTGCTGCCGTCTTCAAACTCGATTTCCAGCACATTACCCGACAACAGCGGATCAACATCAAAATCGACCTCGTCCAGCGCAGCTTCAATCTGCGCAAAAATCGCATCGCTCTGATTCAAAAATTCAGATTCCGTCATTGCCCTACCCTGCCATGTTAAAATGCAATTTTGCCACTGTTACTACTTTTATGCGTGCGCTGATTGTATTTATCTTTGTTGCGATCTCTGCCACAGGCCTGCTCAGTGCATGTGGCTTTAAAGGTCCGCTGTATTTACCTAAACCCAAAGTCAGCCCACCCGCGGCAAGCTCAGCGGTAGCGAGCGCCACGACGAGTGCAGCCATTGCCAGTTCGACGCGCAAGGCGAGCCAGAGTTCGGCGGCCTCAGCAATTAGCAGCCAATAAAAAAGCGGCCAATGGCCGCTTTTTTATTGCAATCAATACCTTAGAAACGCTCTGGTAATTTTTGGATAATAATAATCTTTTTATTTTCCAAGCGAATATAACCGCCAAAGACCAGCTCTTTCAAAATACGGGCAATCATTTCACGCGACGAACCAACACGGTCGGCGATCGCTTGCTGGGTCAATGGCTGACTGACCATTTCCACGCCATCTTCGACAATCAGCATTGACTCAAACAAGGCGCGAACTCGACCATAGACATCGAGCAAAGCCAGGTTTTTCATCGTGGTCGATAAATGGCGCACCATCGCAGCCAAGTTTTGAACGACCAAGTCTTTCACATGCGGCTCACGTTCCATTGCTTCGCGGAATTCTTGCTTGCTGAACATTAAAAAGCTCGAATCTTCTTCGCATTGGCAAGACCAACCACGTGGCTCATTGTCGATCAGGGAAATTTCACCCACGGCATCACCGGGCTCAACCACCATAAATACAAATTCTTTGCCTTGATTATCGCTGGCAAAGCAGCGCGCACGACCTTCGATCAAGACATACATCGACTCAGCCGGATCGCCTTCGCGGAACACAAAAGTGCCCTTGGCCATATTGCGTTTTAAACCTGTCGCCAGAATGTATTCGAGCTGGTCATCAGGAAAACCTTGCAACAATGGAATCGACTTTAAAACTTCTATCATAGGCACACCTTTAATTTATGAATTAGGGCTCACAAGCAGCTTAAAAGCGCTCAGGTAATTTTTTTAATATCAGAATTTTACGGCGACCTGTTTGCACATACCCGCCAGAAACCAGCTCTTTCATCACTTTGGCGATCATTTCGCGCGATGCTCCGACACGATCGGCCAAATCTTGCTGTGTTAATTGATCATCAATCAACCAACCTTCATCTGTTTTCACCGCCAAACTCTCAAAGACATTGCGGACACGCCCGTACACATCTTTCAACGCTAAATCACTCACCACGGTGGTCAGGTGCTTAATCACCTCCACCGCTCGACGCAACATAGCGTCTTTCATCTGTGGATATGCGACGAGCAACTGCGCAAAATTGGCATTTGAAATCGCCAACACGACGCAATCCTCATCCGCCTCGGCCGATACTTGCCGCACTTCTTTTTTATCGGGATCAAATAAGGCCAAGTCGCCAAATGCAGCGCCAGGCTCCGCCAGGCCATAGACAAACTCGCGGCCAGAATCATTGCCATGAAATAACTTCAAGCTTCCCTCAATCAAGACATACAGATGCTCGATCGGCTCGCCCTCATTAAACAGCAATACGCCTTTCGCAATATTACGACGAATGGCAATCGCCTCAACCTGAGCCAACTCTTCAGTCGAGAGCGAAGAAAAGAGTTCGATACTGGCTAAAATTGATCGCATAGATTTCTCTTATCTAATAGCCTGATTTAGTGCTTCTTCGGTGCGGCGCTGGTAGCAGATGCCGCTGAACTAGCTGCAACCGATAAATCACTTAAACCTTCGCCCGACATTTCTGCAGGCGATAAAGTACCTGTTTTTAAATCAGGCGGCGGCGGAACAACATCGATTTTTTTGCTTTGCATGTACTCGTTCATTTCTTTCCAGCCCGCAAAAATATCAGCTTTGGCGATACGCGAATTACGCTGATAGCAATCTTCCAATGATCGGCCACTGTGCCGGCAAGCCGCACCGATGGCTTTGCCGTTGGCTTTTTGCTTATTCGCCATTTCCAGCACTTGGTCGCAACCGCCGAGCATCAAAGTCAGCGGCAAGAGCAAAGCTATTGTTTTTAGCGCCTTCACATGCACACCTTCAGACATGAAATCAAGGTAAATTGTAAGACAAAAAGCCCATTAAGTCGCAATAACCTAACGGGCTTTTCGTTTTTTTGACAGATTTCAGCCTTAAATCTGCTGAATACCCGCCAACAACCAGCGTGGATCACCTTGCATCGGGCGTACAAAGTGCCAGATTTCTTTAAATGGCACCGCAGGCGAATTCAAACTTTCGCTCACACGACCGGCAAATTCAACACTCGCCACCATGCGACCACCTTCATCAACAGCCTCGATCACCTGCAGATTCAACTCAGGGAATTCAGCCAAATCTTGATTGCCACCGATTTCATCCTTGAGCTGGGCAAACAGCTCTGGCGTCATATAACGGCGCATTTCTTCTACCTGGTCGGGCGAATTCAAGGCTTGCATATGCAAGAAGCTGGCTCGTGCTTGGCGCAAAAATGCCGCTGCATCAGTGCCATCTGGCAAACGCGTGATTGGTGTTGCAGGCGCTGAATAGGTGCCACCTGCGCCTTGTCCAATCCGGAAACCACCGCTCAAATCCTGACCTTGCGGTGCAGATTGAAACGCGTGTGGTTGACTCGCTGGCGCTGCTTGCGCTGGGTTCATCGCTGGTACGCCGGCATAAGCATGTGATTGGGCCACAGGTTTGGTATTGCGACGACGCAGCAGCATGACACCACCCGCCGTTAATGCGCCGAGCAAGAGTAAAGTGCCCCACGGAATACCACCATCGCCTTGCGCCGAGCCCGAAGCATTATTGCCCAGCATATAACCGAGCAAACCACCAGCCGCTAAGCCACCTAACACGCCGCCCATCATGCCCATGCCACTGCGTTTTTGCTGCGCTGGAACTGGTTGCATTGGCGCTGGCTGCTGAGGCTGAGCCTGACGTTGTGGCGCCGGAGCCGCCTGACGCTGCATCCCTGTCGAGCGCCCACCACCGATGCGTTTAGCCTCGGCAATGTGGCTGGCAAACAAGGTCGTACTCATCAAAACCACCATCAAGGTCTGACTAAATCGAGCCATATTAATTTCTATCCTTAAAAATTAAACCGCATTTTGTATGCCTACTTAGTGTGGGCATACGTGCACAAGTTCAATCATGGGCCATAAATAAATCATATTGGAGCACATACAATAAAGGGTATGCTTCACCAAACCAAGTGAAACATACCCTTCAGGCACATACCAATGCAGGTATCAAATTGAAATTAGCTAGTGCGATGACCGCGTTCGATGGTGACACCAACCCGCGCCACATCTTTGAGGATGTTAAGCTTAGTCACCGAAACCTTAATCCACGGCGCGCCAAAATCATGCAGCAAAATATGGGCAATGTGTTCAGCCAATGCTTCAAGCAATAAAAAGTGCTTTTCAGCCATGACCGCGCGCAAATGCGTCACCACCTTATCGTAATCAATCGTATCGACCAGATCATCGCTGACACAGGCCCGCGCCGATGGCAAGCCGATCTCCAGATCCAGCTCCACCGCTTGCGACTGGGTGCGCTCCCAGTCATACCAGCCGATTACTGTTTCGGCGCGCACTTGCTGCAAATAAATAATGTCCATATCGGATCGCCCCTCTGCCCTTGCGCTCACGTGGTTGAATCGTTTGAGGGCATTAGCAGATTAGCTTAGAATCAAAAGCTCATGATTGTAGTGGAATTCGGGATGAACCTCACCTTAGTAATTTTCATCATTGCCGCTTATCTGATCGGCTCTTTATCGTTTGCCGTGATAGTAAGTCGGGTCATGGGCTTGGCCGACCCACGCAGCTATGGCTCAAACAACCCCGGCGCGACCAATGTACTGCGCTCGGGCAATAAAAAAGCCGCCGCCCTCACGCTACTGGGTGATGCGCTCAAAGGCTGGGTCGCCGTGTTTATCGCCCAGCAACTTGCACCAACTTTCGGTTTAGGCGCTACACCAGTGTTTGAACAAACCATTGCGGCCGTGGCACTGGCCGTCACAATTGGCCATATGTGGCCGATCTTTTTTAGCTTCAAAGGTGGCAAAGGCGTGGCCACCGCGGCGGGGATTTTGCTGGCACTCAATGGCTGGCTGGGTTTGGCAACTTTGGGAATTTGGCTGTTCGTGGCGAAAGGCTTAAAAATTTCTTCGCTCTCCGCCATTGCCGCTGCGATTGCTGCGCCGTTTTTATGCTGGTGGCTATTGCCCGTACCCGTCTATATCGCCGCCGTAATTGCGATTAGTGCTCTGCTCATTGTGCGTCACAAGCAAAATATCATCGGCTTGCTCAGCGGCAAGGAAGGCAAAATCGGCGAGAAAGCTTGATGTTTTCCTAGCAGAATAAAAAAACCGAGCACTAGGCTCGGTTTTTTTATGCGTGCAAGACTTAGCTCGATTGTTTAGTGTGGTCGCGCACAATTCGTGCTTTATCCCGCTGCCATTCGCGATCTTTCTCGGTTTGGCGTTTATCGTGTTGCTTTTTACCTTTAGCAACGCCGATTTCCAATTTGATATAGCCGCGTGTGAAATGCATATTCACTGGCACAATGGTATAACCCGCGCGATCAACTTTGATCGCCAGTTTTTCGATTTCGCGTTGCTTGAGCAGCAATTTGCGCGTGCGTACGACATCGGGCAAGACGTGCGATGACGCATTAATCAGCGGGGAAATATGGCAACCGAACAGCCAGAAGTCGCCATTTTTATAAATCACGTACGATTCTTTGAGCTGCACGCGGCCGGCTCGGATCGATTTCACTTCCCAGCCTTCCAGAACAATGCCCGCTTCGAGCCGTTCTTCAATAAAATATTCGTGAAACGCCTTACGGTTGTCGGCGATGACCATGCCGTATCATCCTAGTACTGCAAAAAGAAAGAATTCTATCACTCTCAAGACACTGCTGACCATGAAACGTATTTTTTGCCTATATACCGGCGGCACCATTGGCTGTGTCGACAGCCCCAACGGCCTCATACCCCAGCATGGTATTTTGCCAAAGTTAATTTCTGATTTGGCCTGTAGCCATATACCTTCGATAGAGGTGACCTTGCATGAATATGCACAGGCGCTTGATTCGGCGGCCATGACGCCGACCCATTGGCGACATATCGCCTGCGACATTGCCGAGCGAGTCAAGCACTACGACGGGTTTGTCGTGCTGCATGGCACCGACACGATGGCGTGGACAGGCGCTGCGCTGCATTGGCAACTCGAAAATATCCACAAGCCGGTGATTTTAACGGGCGCGCAACGCCCCTGGATTCATGCAGGCAGCGATGCGCCAGCCAATATGCAACTTGCCCTTGAAACTGCGGCGTCGGATATCACAGGCGTGCACGTGGCCTTTGGCGGTTTGGTATTACCCGCCCATTGCGTCAAGAAACTCGATGCCGATCACGATACGGCCTATGGGGCGCCCAACGCCGCGCACACCAACGCCATGCCGACGGATCAATTTGCACTGCGCGCAATTAATCCTGCCCTCAACATTCTGGCGCTCAAGCTCTATCCAGGTTGCGAGAATGCGATCGCCAGCATGATCCAAACTCAAACGTGGGACGGCATGGTGATCGAGAGCTATGGCAGCGGTAATTTACCCAGCCATGACGGTTTAACGCAGGCACTCAATGAGCAAGCCCAGCGCGGCGCCATCATCATTAATTGCACGCAATGCATTGCCGGTGAAGTCCGCCAAGGGCTCTATGCCACAGGCGATGTCTTTAACACTCTGGGCGCTTGGCCCGCCGGACGGCGTACGGTCGAAGCCGCAAGGACCTGGCTCTACACGCACCTAGGGCGCTCTGACAAAGAAGTTTTACGGCAGGCGTGGCAATCTGTTGCCAGTCTGTGATATAGTCGCGGCCTGTTGTGATTTGGCGCTCGCTAAATTGCAACGCCACGATTCTTTGCTGTGATTTTTCACATTAAAGGCTTCGACGGCGGGTCTCCCCGCATAGCTAGAAGGTGAACCTGGTCAGGTCCGGAAGGAAGCAGCCACAGCTTTTGATGCTAGTGCCGGGGGTCGGGCTCGCCACCTCTCCCTTTGTTTTCATCCGATTTGCAGTTTTACAGCCAATATACGTCGGCATGTATTCGCACGCATATAAGCATTTAAAAGCCTTTGCGCTCAATACCCCTGCAAGACTCTCCATCATCTATTCGCACCTTACGATTTATTGCGCCACATCAAAGCGGTAGCCGCCACAAAAGCGCACTATTCGTTTCGCAAGCTGATGCTTCGTGTATCTCCAGTGGTCATTGAGCGCCGATCTTTTGATCGGCGTTTTTTTTCGCCTAATTTCTTGTTTCTTGCCTCTCCCCACTGCATAATCGCCCGACTAATTCTTGGCGAGCCCGCAGATGAAATTTCTTTTCGACCTCTTTCCTATCCTCTTGTTTTTTGGCGCATATAGCTACACCGATGACATTTTCTTTGCCACGGGTGTAACGATTGCCGCGACTATTGCACAAGTGGCCTATTGCTGGATTCGCCATCGTCATGTCGACAAAATGCTGTGGATTAGTTTGGTCCTGATTACGGTGATGGGTGGGCTCACGATTATTTTCCACAACAAACAATTCATCATGTGGAAACCGACCGTGCTGTACTGGCTATTTAGCGTGGTTTTGCTGGGCGCTTGGCACCTTAAACAAAACAACCTAATCGAAAAATTAATGGGTGGTTCGATGGAGCTGCCGCGTCCGATCTGGACCAATGTCATGTACGCCTGGGTCTTGTTTTTTCTGATTATGGGCGCACTTAATATCTATGTTTTTCACACCTTCTCTGAAGCACTGTGGGTGAAATTCAAAGTGTTTGGTACTTTGGTACTGACTTTGGTCTTCGTTGTGGCGCAAAGTGTTTATTTATCCAAACACATCGTGCCCGAGCAAGATGAAAAACCCACCGATTCTGAATAAAAAATAAGGAATTTGTATGCCTTTATATGCCATCATTGGCACCGATAAAGCAGACTCGCTGGCCGATCGCCTCGCAGTACGCCCAGCGCATTTGGCTCGGATGGAAATCCTAAAAAATGAAGGTCGTTTGATTTTAGCCGGCCCGTTTCCTGCGATCGATCATGTCGATCCAGGCCCGGCCGGGTTTAGTGGCAGCCTGATTGTGGCGGAATTTGCCAGCCTTTCAGAGGCGCAAAGCTGGGCCAGTGAAGACCCTTACACCACAAATGGCATTTTTACCGAAGTCGTGGTAAAACCCTTCCGTCATGTTTTACCTTAAGAGTCTGGTATCATGAGCATCGCCGAAGAAATCCGCGCCCGTTTGAGTGCCTTAAACGCTGAAAGCATTGAGCTTTTTGACGATAGCGCCTCACACGCTGGCCACGCTGGCGCAGCCGGCGGCGGTGGGCATTTTGAATTAACCGTCGTATCGAACGAGTTTGTCGGCAAAAAGTCATTGGAGCGGCACCGGATGGTGTACCAACCTTTAGCTGACTTGATTCCGCATCGCATACACGCCCTCAGTATCCGCGCTTTAACACCGGATGAATTTTGATTTAGCTGTTTTTATTTACGAAGGAAATCGAATGTTTAAAGCAAACCGTTTGGCCTTGGCTGTTGCTGCTGTTAGCTTGTCAGCTGGTGTATTCGCAGCGCCAGCAGGCACTTTGGCCACAGTAAATGGTGTAGCAATTCCGGCAGCGCGCGCTGACCTGTTTGTAAAAGATCTGGCACAACGCGGCCAGAAAGACACGCCAGAACTGCGTGCTAAAGTCAAAGATGAATTGATCAAAAACGAAGTGGTTTACCAAGAAGCGCTGAAAAAAGGCGTTGAGAAAAACCCTGATCTGATCGCGCAAATGGAAATGATGAAACAGCGTCTGGTGATTGGTGCTTTTGTTAGCCAGTACGTGAAAGCTAACCCAATTACTGATGCTGAAGTACGCAAAGAATACGACAAAATCAAAGTTAACTTCGGCGGCAAAGAATACAAAGCTCGTCACATTCTGGTGGCAACAGAACCAGAAGCTAACGCTATCTTGGCTGATTTGAAAAAAGGCAAAAAGTTTGAAGACTTGGCCAAAGACAAATCAATGGACAAAGGCAGCGGCAGCAACGGCGGCGATTTGGGTTGGGCTAATCCAAACAACTTCGTGAAAGAATTTAGCGAAGCAATGACCAAAATGCCTAAAGGCAAAATCAGCGAAAAAGCTGTGAAAACGCAATTTGGCTTCCACATCATCAAAGTGGACGACGTTCGTGATGCCAAAGGTCCTTCTTACGAAGAAGTAAAACCACAATTGGAACAGCAAATGCAAGCTCAGCGTATCCAAAAAATGGTGGAAGACTTGGTAGCTAAAGCGAAAATCGCTGAGTAATTTTCAGCTTTGACGCCTCGCACATAAAAAAACCGGATCATTGATCCGGTTTTTTTATCGCTCAATTGCGGCTTATTTTTTAGCTGGAGCGCTCGCTTTTGGCGCTGCGGTTGCTTTTGGTGCTGCAGTAGTAGCTTTAGCAGCTTCTGGTTTAGCGGTCGCTTTCGCTGCAGCAGCAGGCGCAGCAACTTTGCCGCCAACACTGATCTCGCCTTTGATTTTGGCGTAAGTACCTTCTTTGATGCCAGGCACTTTCATAATGTCCTCAGGGGTTTTGAATGCGCCGTTTTTGTTACGGTATTCAATAATGTCTTTCGCTTTTTCTGGGCCGATGCCTTTCAGTGATTCAAGTTGTTGCTGATTGGCCGTATTGAGATCAACCGCAGCCCAAGCTGAGCCCATTAATGCCACGCTAGTCACAACAGCCAATAGTAGTTTTTTCAACATTGCTTTCCCCTAAAATATGAGTTATTGGACAAAAATTTTCACGCAAGGCACTCAGCCGAAGATCAGTACAAATCGTGCTGCAAGGCATTGTTACTCAGCGTGGGAATTTTTGCTTTACTACTTAGTTTGAATACGTAAGCGATTTACGTGTGCTTACTATAGCATTGACGACAAATAAAACCAGCAATCGTCAGCACTTGTTAAGGATTTGTTATGTTTACCCCAGATCAAACAGTCCAGCATTACGAAAACTTCCCCGTGGGGTCTTTTCTCTTGCCCAAAGCCTTTCGCAAGCCGATTGCGGTGGTCTATCACGTCGCGCGCTATGCCGATGATCTGGCGGATGAAGGCGATGCATTGGCTCAAGATCGCATTGCGGCGCTGAATGAATGCAGCGCTGAATTGCAGCGCATTGAGCTAGGCCAAACGCCTCTGACCGCTCGGTTTCAAGCGCTCTCGGCTGTGGTGGCGCAATATCAAATCCCCTTGCAATTGTTTGAAGATCTGTTTTCCGCTTTTCGACAAGATGTCGTGAAAACCCGCTATCAAAATTTTGGTGAAGTCATCGATTATTGCCGCCGTTCAGCCAACCCCGTTGGGCGTATTCTGCTGCATATTTTCGGCTTTACCGATGCCAAAATGCTGGCGCAATCCGATGGCATTTGTACCGCACTGCAATTAATTAACTTCTGGCAAGATGTCGCGATCGACTTGAAAAAAGACCGCATCTACCTGCCACAGGATGAATTAGCCAAATTTGGCCTCACTGAAGCTATGCTCTTTGCTGGCCAAACCAGCCCCGCCTTTGCGCGCCTGCTGGCTTATCAATGCGATCGCAGCCGTAAAATGCTGCGAGCCGGGTCGCCACTGGGTGTCGCCTTGCCGGGACGCATTGGGCTAGAGATTCGAACCATCGTGCTCTCGGCCGATCGCATCATTAGCAAACTGAAAGCAGTGAATTACGACGTGTATACTGCACGCCCCACGCTGGGCAGCCTCGATTGGCCGATTATTTTGTATCAGGCGATCAAAGCTGGCTTTGTGAAACCTTCCGCCCCTCCAACTTGCCATTAATTTGAATGAAAATTACCCAATCTCAGCAACGCGCTTTTATTCGCTTATTCACCGCCAGCAACTGGAAGCAACGTCTTTCAGCGCTGATTATTGTGGCGCTCGCCATCTGGAGCTGGACGAATCAAACCCCAAGCGCACCAGGCGCAATCACGGCCAACAGCACGGTCACAGGCGAAGTGGTGAGCGTCGCCGATGGCGATACCATTACTTTGCTCGATCAGGATAAAAAGCAGTACAAATTGCGCTTGGCTTATATTGATGCCCCAGAAAAAGCAATGCCTTTCGGGCAAGCAGCGAAACAGCAATTATCTGAACTGGTCTATCGACAAGAAGTCACCGCGCATATTGACGAAGTGGATCGCTACGGCCGCGGCGTGGCGCGCATCGAAAAAGATCAGCGCGATATTAATCTGGCGCAACTGAGCGCAGGCTACGCTTGGCATTACACGCAATATGCGCGTAAATCGCAAAGTGGTGCTGATTTTGCCGCGTATGAAGCCGCCCAAGCCGCTGCTCAGCAGCAGCAAAAAGGGCTGTGGGCCGATGCCAACCCCACCCCGCCTTGGGATTGGCGCAAAAGCAATCGCTAAGAACACTGGATAGGATTTCCAAATTGAAAATACGCACCGTCATTCTGGCTTTATCGCTGCTGTGCGCAGTGGCCTTTGGATTATTTTTTACCATCATGCAGGAAAAGGAACGTGATGGTCATTGGCCATGGCCATTGAATGGCCAGATACACAACCAAAGTGATGTAGTGATTCAAGTTTGGGATGATGATCATGGCCACTACAGTGTGGCGGCCAAATCAGAAAGTAGCCGAAATTTGGATATCGATCACGCGAAAGAGCCCGGTACAGGGCGCTGGTGCAAGCTGGGCGAGCACACGCTCATCGTTGCACCGAACGGGCGATTTGAAAACTGCCCGTGCTATGCACTCAAAGAAGGGCGACCTTGCATTAAATTCTGAGGCTTCTCAAAAATACAAAGGGTATATTCATGAAGCCCTTCATCTAATTTGGTTTCAATGATATACCCAACATATCTATTCAATAGCAACGCTGAGCAATTGCTGGGTATAAACTGATTGGGGCTGCTGAAAAACAGCATCAATCTCGCCCTGCTCTTGCACCACGCCTGCGCGCAGCACAATCACCCGATGCGCCATCGCCCGCACTACCGCCAGATCATGGCTCACCAAGATATAACTCAAACCACGCTGGCGCTGTAGATCGGCCAATAACTGCAAAATCTGTTGCTGTATCGTGGCATCCAGCGCCGAGGTCGGCTCATCCAAGATCAAAATGCGCGGCGAAATAATCAAGGCACGCGCAATGGCAATACGCTGCCGCTGCCCGCCCGAAAATTCATGCGGAAAACGATCCATCATTTCAGCGCTCAGCCCCACTTCTAGCAAGGCCTGCGCCGCACGCTGGCGACGCTCGCTCGCGCTCAATGTCGGCTGATGAACCCGCAAACCCTCAGCAACAATCTCGGCCACGCTCATCCGTGGCGATAAGGCGGCAAATGGGTCTTGAAAAACGATTTGTATTTCGCGCCGTGCCGTGCGCAGGGCATCGCCACTCAAAGCGTCAAAACGCTCGCCATTCAGATCAACCTCGCCCCCCGTTCGCCCTGCTTGCAGTAAGCGCAAGAGCGAAAGCACCAGCGTGGTTTTACCGCTGCCGGACTCACCCACCACCGCCAACGTCTCGCCCGCTTGTAGCGTTAAATCGATAGGCTGCAACACCGTGACCCATGCTTTCTGCCAGAAATAGCGCCCCGCCTGACTGTAGGCATGGCTCAGTTGACGCACGAGCAGGCTGGCAGGCTGCGGCGCAGGCTGCAACGCAGCCATCCGCTGTGGGCGGGCCGCGAGGAGGGTTTGCGTGTAATGATGCTGTGGCGCGGCAAACAAGGCTTCTGTGGGGCCATACTCCACAATTTGCCCCCGCTGCATCACCGCCACATGATCGCCCTCTTGATTGCAAAAGCGCCGCACCAGATTCAAATCATGCGAAATCAGCAGCACGGCCATATTTCGTTCGCGCTGAATATCGGCCAGCAAAGTCAGAATTTGCGCCTGCACGGTCACATCCAGCGCGGTCGTTGGCTCATCGGCAATCAGAATCTCGGGCTCACCCGCCAAGGCCATGGCGATCATCACGCGCTGGCGCTGGCCGCCCGAAAGCTGGTGTGGAAAGCGATTTAGCTTGTCAGCGGCATCCGATATACCGGTACGGAGTAATAGCTCAATCGCCCGCTGGTTCGCCGTTTTGGTCGAATACCCCATAGACATCAGCAAAATTTCACTAATCTGCTGGCCTACGGTCTGCAAAGGATTCAAGGCCGTCATCGGCTCTTGAAAAATCATCGCGATCCGCCGCCCACGGATTTCGCGCAATAGCGCATTGGGTGCACCCAGCAGCTCTTGGCCGGCATATTGAATTGCACCCGAGCCTAAGACATGGCGATCCAGTTGCAAAATCGATCGCGCCAAGACGCTTTTACCCGAGCCAGATTCGCCCACCAAGGCGAGTTTTTCACCCGCTTTGAGCGTTAAATTAACTTCTCGCACCACCGGCTCGGCCTGCGCACCAAATCGCAGCGTCAGATTTTGCAATTGCAATAAGGCGTCGCTCACTGCGCCACCTTGGGCTCAATCGGCGTGTCCGCGACGCCAGCCATCATATAGCGATTGCGCCCACCCGCTTTGGCCTGATACATCGCACCATCGGCTTGCTGTAACCAGCTCGCTGGCGAGCGTAAATCAGGCTCCCACGGCGCGATGCCGATACTGCCACCCAGCGGCAGCAGTTGATCCTTATACCAAACTGGCTCGGCTAATTTGGCCAAGATTTTGTCTGCGACCAATGTGATTTCGTCTTTCGAGCTAATCCCGCGAAACATAATGACGAACTCATCGCCGCCGAGGCGGCACACCAGATCGCCTTTGCGCACCAAAGCCCTAAAACGACGCGCAATTTCAATCAACAAAGCATCGCCAGCAGCATGACCATATTCGTCATTCACATTTTTGAAAAAGTCCAAATCGATTAGAAACACCACGGTATTGATCGCTTCTTCATGTGGATTTTTTAAGATTTGGCGTAATTTATTGATCAGATCAAGCCGATTTGATAGGCCAGTGAGTGGGTCTTCAAAAGCCAATTTGCGCATTTTCTGATTGCGCTCGGCCATTTTCTCGGCGTTTTCCGATACCCGTTGGCGCATCGTCCACAGGCGCATCTGATGGCTTTGCAAACGCTGCACAACGTTAATCCCAACAACAGTAACAAGAGCCAACACCAAGAGTGCAGCGGCACACGGCAAAAATGGCCAGACACTCGCCGTCAAAATACCCGCGATCACGGCCGCATTAGCGAGCGCAGCCAAGGCATAACGGGGCGTGGGCAATCCGGCCAGCAGCAATAACACCGGTGGCAACACAAAAGGCAAGATCAGCGCTGAAGGCGGCACAGCGTCTTTCATCTGCCAAGCCCAAAGCCCAGACAGCGCAATCGGCAGCACAACGGCCAGCGTCACCAGCCGCAGCTCCCATTCCAACTGCTCCTGATGCAAAGCCCAAGCCGCGCGAAAAAAAGCAGCGGAAGAAATCAGCGGCAATACCCACACCTGCCACCAAGACCAGTCCAGCTGCAAAAGCAATAATGGCAGCAATAAAGACAAGCATGCCAAGCTAAGCGCCAAATGTTCGCGCTGTAGCCGGCGCTCGCGTTTGACGCGTGCAGAGTGCCGCTGCAAGCCTTCGTCATTGGGGCGCAAAGCAGCAAGCTCGGTGGGTGACTCCAGCGTGGGAGACAATAAATCAGGCCTCATAAAACGGGTATCCCGCAAGATTGATGGCAATGGTTAGTCGCGTTAGTTTAGCGTTTAATGTTGGATGAAAAAACCTAACGCCTTGTTCAGCACCGCATTTAAGGCGTATTTGCGTAATTTAGCTATCACGTTGCACACAATGAGCACTTTCAATTGCCGATTGCGGCCTGTAAAGGGTGGTCATCGACCCCACTTTGCCGTATGTTCGAGCTTCTGTCTTTGATATTAAGCCACATGCCCCACACAGCCCCCCTCACCGCGCCCTACGCCGAACTGACCCCCGATTTGATATTAAGCGCAATTGAACAATTAGGCCTGCGCACTTCGGGCCATTTGTTGGCGCTCAATAGCTATGAAAATCGCGTCTATCAAATCGGCCTGGAAGAAGACAATCCTTGGGGACGTTTTATTATCGCTAAGTTTTACCGCCCTGCGCGCTGGAGTAATGCGCAAATTTTGGAAGAACACGCTTTTTGCGAAGAATTGGCAGGGTATGAGATTCCAGTCGTTGCACCAATTAGCCTTGATGGAAATACCCTGCATAGCGAACAAGGTTTTCGCTTTGCGATTTTCCCACGTCGCGGCGGCCGCCCACCTGAGCTGGATCAGCGCGATACCCGTGAATGGTTGGGGCGCTTTCTGGGGCGCATTCATGCCGTTGGGCAAACGCATCATTTCACAGAGCGCCCGACCCTGAATCTGCAAAGTTTTGGTCGTGACTCAGTCGAGTATCTGCTTGCCAGCGAGTTAATTCCAGCCGATTTACGCGCCGCCTACGTGGCCATCACCAAACAAGCACTCGAAGGTATCGCAGCTTGCTTTGATCGCGCGGGCGATGTGGAGCAAATTCGCCTACACGGCGATTGCCATGCCAGCAATGTCCTGTGGACTGACGCTGGGCCGCATTTCGTCGATTTTGACGATGCGCGCAATGGGCCTGCGATTCAAGATTTATGGATGCTGCTGTCGGGCGAGCGCCAGGAACAACAGGCGCAGCTCAATGACATTCTGGCCGGTTATGAAGACTTTATGGATTTTGACCCCATGCAGCTGCAATTGCTGGAAGCATTGCGCACGCTGCGTCTGCTGCACTACAGCGCCTGGCTGGCGCGCCGCTGGCACGATCCAGCCTTTCCTGCTGCCTTTCCTTGGTTTAATTCCCCCATCTATTGGCAAGACCGGATATTGGAGCTGCGCGAGCAAATCGCTTTAATGACCGAAGCGCCCCTACGCAGCCTGTCGCAATCGGGCAATTGCTAAGCAAAATACCTTATAGGGGCCAGCTTGGCCTTTACGCCAGCATCGCTATATTGAGATCAGTGGACAACACTCGTCTTAACCATTGGCATGCTGGAGACCCTGATGACCGAAATCAAACGGCTCTATTCAATCGGCGTCTTCAGCTTCGCGCTGCTGTTGGTTGCTTGCGGTGGAGGGAGTGGTGGCAACAACAGTAGCACTAGCGGCAACAGCTCGCAGCCTCCACAGCAAAGCAGTAACAATCTGTGTACCGAGATTCCCCCCAGTACCTCAAACGCCGTCATCCTCAAAGCCGCTGCGGGGCCAAGTGCCAATGGTTTTCAAAGTACTGGCGATAACATTGGCGACCTCAATCAATACACCAATGCCATCCGCGCCGAATTGAGCCTACCCGCACTCACCGTAGAGCCCGCATTAAACCTCTCCGCCGGGCAACACAGCAGCTATATGCAGCTCAATGAAATCCTCAGCCATGACGAAATACCGGGCAATATCGGCTTTACCGCTGCAACACCCTTTGAACGTATCCAACAGGTCTATGATCCGCCACTCAGTTTTAGTGGCGAAATCGCCAGCGCGATGAGCGGCTCGGGCACCTCAGCCAGTCGCGCCATCGCCGATTTATTTGACGCCCCACTGCACCGAGTCATCATGTTGAGTGAATATCTTGCCATGGGCAGTGGTTATGCAGTCAGTAGCAAAGGCGTAGCCTACAGCACACAGGATTTTGCCAACTACCGCGCGGGAATCAGCGATTTTGAGCTTGTGGCCTACCCCTACGCAGGGGCAACACAAATTCGCAGCTATTGGCAGGATAGTGAAACGCCCGACCCACTCGGCGGCACGCCTTATAGCCACAAAAACGTCGGTTACCCGATTAGCTTGCAAGGCAATTTTGGCAGCGAGCTCACGCTCACCCAATTGAAAGTCTATGCCAATTGCAGCAGTGAAATTGCAGTCACTGCGCGAGATCATAGCAGCAGCCCGCAGATTGTCGAAACCAGCAATGTCATCATTGCCGTACCGCATACACCGCTGGCGCCACGCACAAACTATACAGTTTGGGCCACCGGGCAATATTTAAGCGCCAGCAAAGAGCTGCGCACATTTGATTTACGCTGGTCATTTACGACGCAGTAAAACAAAAAAGCCCTAGTCCTTCGACTAGGGCTTTTTTGCTGAATCTGGTGGGGGGAGAAGGATTCGAACCTTCGAAGGCTGAGCCGCCGGATTTACAGTCCGGACCCGTTGACCGCTGGGGTAATCCCCCCTCAAGGCTGCGCATATTATGGGAATCGCCAGATCTCGTCAACCCCCTCATGCAAAAAACTTAAAAAAATTTTAAAGCTACTTTGAAATTCGATGCCAAAACCGCGGTAAATTACTTAGCGCCGCCGAGCAAACCCACCAATTGGTTGTAGCGCTGGTAGTAGGCTTTTTGCTGCGCATTTTTGGCATCCGCCGCTAATTGATTATTAAAAGTCAGTCGAAATAAGTCATGAAACAATTGCAAATCAGTCACTTGGCGCAAGGTGCGATTATCCGCCCGCACAAAACCTGAAAGCTGGTCAGCGTAATACAAGCGCTGCTTAGCCTGTGCTACGTTCGCGCCTTTACGACCATAATCGAGGAAAAACTGGCTGATGGTATTTTTTTGCGCTGCCGGTAAATCATTGCGCATAATCAGCGGGTCAAATGCAAAATTGGGCGACTCCCACACCACGCGCATTTGCGAAAAATCGCGCGGATATTTTTCTTTGAGCTGTTCTAAGTCCACCGTATTGCTCACGGCCACATCGACTTGCTTGCGGGCCAGCGCAATAAATGCGTCCTCCGTCCCCACTTGCATGTTTTGCGTAAAGTACTGCTCACTGAGTACATTGCGCTTCATGAATAGATGATATTGCGGAATAAGGTATTCGGCCGTCGTGCCTGGTTTGCCGCCTGCGTAGCGCAACTTTTTCGGCATATCGAGCAGCTGATCTGCATTTTTAATCGGGCTATCTTTACGCACCAACATCACACTGCGGTATTCGCTCACGCCACCGGTAATCGCCAGCCGGGCAAATACCTCGCAATTGGCTTTTTCCACCGCATCGAGTGCCAATTTATTATCGACGCGGGCAATTTGGATTTCTTTACTTTGCAATCGGCGTAAAAGTTCAGCATGATCGGTGAGCACCACGCCCTTCACTTTTTGCCCCGTGGCCGCGGCCAGATCATCCAGTACGGGTTGCCAATCTTCAACGGTTTGCTCGGAAGCGCGCGATGTTAAAAGACCAACGGTGAGATCGGCATAAGTCGCGGCAGAACAACTCAGCAACAAAATCGCGAGGCAACGGCGTAACATGAGGGTTATCCCTAGGATCAGCAAGCGCGCATCATAGAACTCTTATGTGACGCTTTCGTTAAAACTTTTTTCCATTAGGAGTCAGCCATGCCTTATATCAATTTGCGAATCGCCGGCGAATTAAGCCGCGAGCAAAAACAGAAAATCGTCGCCGAATTTACCGATACGATGGTGCGCATCGCCTGCAAACCCGCCGAATATGTCGTGGTAGCGATTGATGAAAAACCTGAGGAAGACTGGGGCTGGGGCGGCAAATTGCTCGACGAGCTTTGATCAAAACGATAGGCGTAAAAAAACCGCCATTCCGGCCACTCGATTAGCAGTGGTCGGAGGCGGTTTTACTGGCTAGAGCGAGTTATTTTGCTTTGCCTATTTTAATATTGAGCGCAGCAGCTACGTCTTTCTCCAACACATCAGCCAGCGCATTGGCCGCATTGGCGATATTTTGGGCTGTTTGTTCACTGCGACTATCTACCGTGAGCCGCGTTACGGCCTCGAGGCGCGCCAATTTGCTCGCGACTTGATCCCAAATTTTCTGGTGGCCACGGCTAATCAGAAAGTCATCCAGACCCACCCCGCCATCAGCCCCCAACAGCAGTACCCGCATCCCCGCCACATTGGCCATTAAGCCTTGCGCGGTGGCACCTGATAGCTGATCCTGCCAGACCGATTTAGGGGTCAAGCCCACTTTTTGCTGCGCGATTTCACGCGCGCCTTCGACCAAGCGATTGAGGTATTCAGTCTGAAATTGTCGCGGGTAGCTGACATCGTAGCCGACGCCATTGCTAAAACCCGTCCAAGCTCGCAGCAGGGTTTCTGATTTATAAGCCACAATCTGCCCTTGCCATTGCAGGTAATCACAGTTTTTACCCGTGCTGAGCAACTTGATACTCTGCTCGGGTTTATTAGTATAGAGCAGAGATTCAATGGTCTTTAAGCCAATACCCCATGCAGGCAATGTGTCGGACTCATGCAATGCCTTGCCATCGACCATGGGCAGCGCTGGCATATCCTTCGCCAAGGTCAGGATTTTATCGGGTGCGGCGCTATCGCTGGCCATAATTCGCCCGACCGAGGCTTCACTACTGGGCCCCATCGGCGCCACTTCAATCGCACGCCAAGCCAACAAGGTATTGAGGTATTGCGCCTGAAGTTTGCCAAAATTGGCGGCATCAGGTGCCGCACAAAAATTGATGCTCGCTTGTTTCAGCTCGGCACTGGTCGCGGCCAATTTACGCTGAGCAGGCAACAAAACACCGCGCATTTCGGCCTGCACAAATTCAGGCGCAGGAATGCGTTTGAGTTCTTCTTCCGCCCACGCTGCGCCGCTCAGCACAGCCCCGAGCAAGCACAGAGAAAGCGTCGTTTGTTTAAAGCACGTACTCATTGATATCGTCTCCGTTTTTATCCCTACTTGATAACATGGAAAGCGCAAAACGGGAAGTATGGGCTTGCTTTATATGCTTTTTCCCGTAACATTGGCCGCCATTGTGACTTACTTAACAGCCTGAATATGACCATTTATTTCCGTCCAGATTCCGTACCCGAACTTGCTGGTTTAAGCAGCTGGGAACAGCGCGTTTTGCTGCGCGGTACTTTCCTGCGTGAACGCGCCATTTCAACCGTCGTGCTCTTGCTCGCCGTACTGGGTAGCGTGCAATTTGCCATCAACCCGCTGCTGGAGCGTTTTGCACCGACAATCCGCACTGATAGCGTCATTTACGCCGTGATTTTGGTGATCTGGCTGCTGCTGTTGATGAAAGGCCGCGACATTGTGCTGATGAATATGCTGCGCCCGAAATTTGCCGTGAAACGCGCTGAGCAGAAAGCCGCTGAAATCGCCAAGCTCGAAGCCGAACGCGCCGCCGAGAATGAGAGCAAGGCTGCTGAATAATCAGCGCAGATCGGCTAAAATAGCCCCCTTTTTCGGTCTCCTAAATCTGCAAAAATTCTCGGGCAAGGCATCGAGTCGCAGACAGTACATTGAGTACGGCAAGACGAAATAACGCTGCTCGGGAACTTTTGCCCAGCTATGACTGGCCACGCAATTTAACTGGATTCGCCATTATGCGCACTTCGCAACTTTTCATTTCGACTTTAAAAGAAGCCCCTTCCGAGGCGGAGCTGTTATCACACAAGCTGATGCTGCGCGCTGGCTTGATCAAACGTTTGGGCTCTGGCCTCTACACGTGGATGCCGCTGGGTTTGCGCGTACTGCGCAAAGTGGAAGCCGTGGTGCGCCAAGAAATGAATCGCGCGGGCGCGCAAGAATTGCTGATGCCAGCGGTACAGCCAGCAGAATTGTGGCAAGAAACGGGTCGTTGGGACGTGTTTGGCCCACAAATGCTGAAGATCACCGACCGTCACGAGCGTCAATTTTGCTTTGGCCCAACGCATGAAGAAGTCATCACCGACATCGCGCGCGCCGAGTTGCGCAGCTACAAGCAATTGCCAGTGAATTTCTATCAGGTGCAAACCAAATTCCGCGACGAAATCCGCCCCCGCTTTGGCGTGATGCGCGCGCGTGAATTCATGATGAAAGATGCCTACTCTTTCCACGCCGATTTTGACTCACTCAAAGCCACGTACGATGTAATGTACGGCGCATACTCCCAGGTGTTTACGCGCCTAGGCCTTAAATTCCGTGCTGTTGCAGCCGATACGGGTGCAATTGGCGGCGATGGCTCACACGAATTCCACGTATTGGCTGACGCAGGTGAAGACCTGTTGGCTTACTGCCCAACGTCTGATTACGCTGCCAACGTTGAATTGGCCGAGGCTTTCGCGCCCGAAGCCCCACGCGCCGCGGCCACGCAAGCCATGGCCGAAGTCGATACGCCGAAACAAACCGCGTGCGAAGACGTTGCCGCCCTGCTGGGTATCAGCGTCACGCAAACTGTGAAAGCGATTGCCTTGGTGACGACAACAGGCGAATTCGTGCTCGCACTGCTGCGTGGCGACCATAACCTGAACGAAGTAAAAATCGGTAAAGTGGAAGGCATGGCTGATTTCCGCTTCGCAACCGAAGAAGAAATTCGCAGCAATCTGAGCTGCCCACCAGGCTTTATCGGCCCGGTCGGTGTTAATGCAAATATCCGCATCATTGCCGACCGCACCGTGGCCGCGATGAGCGACTTTGTTTGTGGCGCCAACAAACCGAAATTCCACCTCTCAGGCGTGAACTTTGGTCGTGATTTGCCCGAGCCAGCGGTCGTTGCTGACATTCGTAATGTCGTGAATGGCGATCGTTGCCCAGATGGCAAAGGTGGCGTATTGGAATTGTGCCGTGGGATTGAAGTCGGCCATATTTTCCAATTGCGCACCAAGTATTCAGCGGCGATGAATTGCACGTTCTTGAACGAGCAAAACACCTTGCTGCCAATGGAAATGGGCTGCTACGGGATCGGCGTATCGCGCATTGTCGGCGCGGCCATTGAGCAAAACCATGACGCACGCGGCATTATCTGGCCTGAAGCGATGGCGCCATTTACCGTTGCGGTGGTGGCGGTGGGTTACCACAAATCGGAAGCGGTCAAAGCCGCAGCAGATCAGCTCTACGCCGATCTGAGCGCCGCGGGCGTGGACGTATTGCTCGACGATCGCAATGAGCGCCCGGGCTCGATGTTTGCCGATATGGAATTGATCGGCATTCCACACCGCATCACAGTAGGTGATAAAGCGCTGGCCAATGGTGAAGTGGAATACGTATCGCGCCGCGCAGGTGAAATGCAGAAAGTGGCGATTGGCGAAGCGGTGAGCTTTGTAAAATCACAACTTGCCTAAGCAGGTATATGCAGCAAAGCAAATAGCTGCAATATTTTGCTAGATATACCCGATAAAAAGCCCATCCTCGTGATGGGCTTTTTGTTGGTTTGGCACGATTAAATCCAGCTTAAAACAACATTCCCAGCAGCCGTTTTAATAACTCTTCCATCGGCATCATCGTCAGCAGCAAAGGCACTAAGGGCAGCAAGGTGGCCGCGGCCAAAGTTAAAACTGCATCCTTGGTAATTGGTACGATCCGCATTTGCCGCACCACATCGTAGCTACTGCCCAAATCGACCAAGGACGACACGTCGGGATTGCCCAAAATTGCTTCATCGTCGGGATATTGTTTCGTCTCTCCCCTCAGCCATTTTTGCTCAAACTGGCGATTATGCTGCATGACCAGTGCACCATATTCGCGATTGGCCGCGCGTTTGGCGCGCGACAGTTGCAGGGTAAACACCAACAACGGCGCTAGCACCATCAATTGCACAAACACCACCATCAAGCCGATTTCGACTTTGAAGTGGGTGAGTACCGCGCCGTCATACAGCACTCGATTGGCCAATACGCCCGCCAGCAAAGCACCATGCGCGACAGCCAGTGGCATAAAAATATAAAACGTTCCCGCAATAAAACCCAAGCCGCCCAAACGGTCGGTATGCGTCGGCAAAAGCCGCAGCTCTATGCGCGAAACTTGCCACAAAAAGCGGATCCAGATAAAAACGCGGAAATACCAACGCAGCAATAAAAAGCGCAGCACCGGCAAACTCACCACGGCATACCACCAGCCCGCCGGCGTGAATGCGACACCATCGGCCGTATGTACGGCAAACCACGTATTAACGCCCAGTTGCATATAATCGCGCCAGAGAAAATAAAACCCCAGCGTCACGACCAGAATAATAATCAGCTCGGCCAGCACCGAGTTGCGCAGCCGCAGTGCCCGTTCGATCGCGACATTAAATTGCGCCATGGCTTCATCGGGGATTAAATCGCGCAGCAAGAATTGTTGCACTACGCCGCGCACCCGAAGGTGCACCAATAGTTCGGCCGCAATCAGGATGGGAATGACGAGCAAAAAGCGAATATGGACATCGGCATCTTGCCAAAATGGCAACGCGCCTGAGGCCAGCGTGGCCTGATGGTGAGGCAGGCTTAGCAACAGCAGCGGGATCCAGCATAAACCTGAGATCACCCAAATCCGTCGCCAAACCAAGCCTTCAGCATCGTCGACCAAATGCGCCCGATACAGCAATTGAAATAAAGGCCCGCCCAAAACGAGCGAAAAATTCTGTGGATCGGTGAATGAGGCCACCCCGTTTTGCCGCGTATTTTGCGTATTCATGATGCAGCCCCTTGTGTAGCCAAGGACAATTGCACTAGTCTCGCCAGTGCAGCGAGCCCGTACACTCATCATAGCGCTCGGATTATGCTGTAAACCCCATGTTCACTGTTTCCGATAGGCAAACGGTGAATTTGCTTACTTGCTTATTTTTAGTGCGCCTAGATCGAACCGCAGGTAAGTAGAAAAACGCTGTAAGGCATTGACCCTGCCGCACCTTAGCGCCAGAATTCAAGCTCATTAGATCGTCAAGCAATTCAATATGTTGAAGTTTTTACTGCCCATCGCCCTCGCTGGCTCATTACTCAGCGCCGCAGCCTATGCAGGTGCTCAGCGTGAAGAAGATCTTTCGGCCTCGGTGCAATCGAGTTTGCAGCGCTCGATTGCCGATCGGATGGAGCCCAAACTCATTTTCAGTAATAAAGCCGAAGGTGAGGCATGGCTGGCCGATATGTCAGCTCGCCTGCAAAAGCGTATTCCCGATGAATTTGTGCGTCGAAAATTATTAACCGCCATTCATTACGAAGCCTCACGCGCGGGGCTAGACCCACAAATGGTATTGGGCTTGATCCATATTGAAAGCGGGTTTAATCGTTACGCCATTAGCCCCGTGGGCGCACGCGGGCTGATGCAAGTGATGCCTTTCTGGCAACGCTCGATCGGCACGCCCGAACAAAACCTGTTCGATCCCAACACCAATTTACGCTACGGCTGTACGATTTTGCGGCACTACCTTGACATCGAGAATGGGGATTTATTCCGAGCACTCGGCCGTTACAACGGCAGCTTGGGTAAAGCAGAGTACCCCAACCTCGTATATAGCGCGTGGAAAGCCAATTACGATTGGGGCTCGGCGATCGGCGAAAAGGTAGCGCAGAAATAAATAAAGCCGTCGCATGCGACGGCTTTTCTAACTGACCACAAAGTTGAAAATCACATTTTCCAAGTCTAGGCAAAGCTCAGGCTGAAAAATAAAGCATGCAGCGCAGACTTTTTTTCCCCCTTGCGCGCCTTATGGGCGCCGCACTTCGCGAGTGGGAATGGCCATCACTCTGCAAGTGTCAATTTAGGGCAATAAATCCAGCTGCGTGAGCAAAATAAAACCCCCGCGCATCCGCAACCAATCTTGTGCTTCCCAAGCGCTAAGTTGCTTGTTCACGCTCTCACGCGTCGCGCCAACAAAATTGGCCAGCTCTTGCTGCGTGAGTTTCAAATCAATCCGAATGCCTTCATTGGTCGTCTCGCCGTGATTTTGCGCCAACTGGCGCAGCACTTTGGCCAAACGCTGCGGCAATGGCAAAAAGAGCGTGTCTTGCACTAATTCATCGGCGCTGCGCAAACGCTCGCACAGGGTTTGAATCATCGAGCGCATCACACGTGGATGGGCGTTGAGGTATTGATCCACCATCGCGCGTTGCAGCACCAGCAATTCACAGTCTTCCAGTGCTTCAATCGTCGCCGTGCGCGGGCCACCATCGAGCATGGCCAGCTCACCGAATACTTCGCCCGCTTCCAGTATCGCCAGCGTTAATTCGCGGCCTTCGGTATTGCTGCGCATGACTTTCAAGCGACCATGTAAAACAGCGTACATTTCATCGCTGCGCTCGCCTTGTGCCAATACAATTTGCTTGGCGCGGACTAAACGTGATTGCGCGTGCTGTGCCAATTCGGCCAATTCGGCGTAGCTGAGTTCACAAAACAGGCTACTACCAGAAAGAAGTTTGGCTTTATCCATGATGATGCTTAATCCAGAGTCGCTATGACAGGGGTGTGATCGGAAGGACGCTCATTTTTGCGCGGCTCAATATCGATCGAGCAGGCGCGGCAACGAGCGGCCAATTCTTGCGATAATAAAATATGGTCAATGCGTAAACCTGCATTTTTCTTAAATGAAAATCCGCGGTAATCCCACCAACTAAATGACTTTTCGCTTTGCTCAAATAGGCGAAATGCATCAACCAAGCCCAAAGCTTGCAATTGTTCAAACGCTGCACGCTCAGGCTCGGATACTAATACACCACCTTGCCATTTTTTAATATCATGTACATCACGATCTTCGGGCGCAATATTGTAATCGCCCAGTAATGCCAATTGCGGATAAGCCGCCATTTCAGTTTTTAGCCACGAAATCAATGCATTAAGCCAGGCCAATTTATATTGGTATTTATCTGACTCTAAATCTTGTCCATTCGGAATATAGGCACCGACTAGACGCACGCCATTGACCGTCGCGGTGATCACGCGTTTTTGCGCATCTTCAAAACCCGGAATATTAATCACGACATCTTCAATCGGTGCACGCGCAATAATCGCAACGCCGTTATATGTTTTTTGCCCCGCAAAGGCAACGTGAAAACCCGCCTCGGTGATTTCCGCAAGCGGAAAAACCGGGTCATCCATTTTGGTTTCTTGCAAACACAGCGCGGTCACATCCGAATTGGCGGCGAGCCATTCAAGCACCTGCGGCAAACGAACCTTGAGTGAATTGACATTCCAAGTGGCGATTTTCATTAACGAGCAACTTCCCTAATTTTGCGATCATCATTAAGCACATGATACCTCAGCATTCTGTAGCCACCTATGCATAAAACCCATTGACATAATTTCTTAGCACACGGCGACTTGATTGCTAAGGGATCAAAATTCATATTCTAATTTGAATGCGCTCTATCCCACCCGATCACACGAATGTAATACACAAGCCACCAAATAATTACCAAAAACAATCAATTAAATTACAACAAAAGAAATTAACAGCCGTTAATTATCAGTGAGTAATCTGCCTATCTTAATCAGCATTACCCGTGATGGTCTTATCAGCCACGGTGCGAATGTGAATATCACGCTGTGGATAAGGTATTTCAATATTGGCCGCTTTTAACGCTGCGTGTATTTCCAAAGCCATTTCGCTACGTATCATCAACCATTGATCAAAATGATCGGTCCAAGCACGTACGCTAAAGTCGAGTGAACTTTCCCCAAAGCCCATAAAGACGGCGGCAGGTGCTGGCTCCAAACTAACGCCCGGCGTCTTGCGAGCGACCTCCAGCAAAATCGCCTGCACGGATCGAGGGTCACAGTCATAGCTCACGCCGATCGGAATCTCAATCCGACGGCGCTGATTATTTAATGTCCAATTGATGAGTTTTTCGGACAGCAGCATCCCGTTGGGTACCACCACATCCGCGCCATCAAAAGTAGACAGGGTCGTGGTACGCATTCCAATGTCGCGAATGCTACCTGTCGTACCAGACAGCTCTACGGTATCGCCAGGCTGAATCGGGCGCTCCACCATTAATATCAAACCGGATACAAAATTATTGACCACCGTTTGCAAGCCAAAACCGATCCCCACGCTCAACGCGCCCAGCACCATGGCCAATTGAGTCAATTGAAAACCTGCCGCGCTGAGTGCCACCATCAAGCCGAGCATCAGCAAAAAATAATACGACATCGTCGAAACGCTATTGGCCACGCCTCGCGGTAGCGTCATATGCGGCAAGACGTCTTCGCTCAAAATACTGCGCAGCGTTTGCGCCAACCAGAATGACAAATACACCGAAACAAAAAATAGCGCGATACCACCCACCGTAATCGAGATTGAACCAAATGCCAGAGTAAACGCACCGAGCGCCGCCAGCATATCCTGTGTCGAACGTAACACCCGAAAGGTATCCAACACCCCAATCAGCCACGCCAACATCAGTGCCAAATTAAATAAGCGCTGCGAAACCCCAAACAAACGATGCGCATGCTGGGTACGTTGCAGCAGTTGGGGCGTACTACTTGTCAGAAATAAGCGCACATACGCCAGCACCGTATTTCGCGCCGCAAGAATAAATAAACCCATATAGATGCTGTACAAAGTACCTTGCACCAGCAAGGTTGCAAGATGGACATTGCCAAATACATTGCACAGCAGTGCTACGACCATCAATGCGCCCGCAAGGCCGACAAAGCCCATCGAAAGCTGTTGAATCCGAGGGCTCAGATCCAGTTTTCTTGCCCTTAGCCTCATCAGTATCACCAGCATAGTGCCAAGCATTAAACTGGCATTGAGCAGTAGACAGAGCCGGAACTCCAGTGGCTCATAGGCCACGACATTACCCATTACATGCACAAAAAAGAACAGCAGCGTGCTGTACATCCATACCCCAACAGCTTGATGCATCCGCACCGACTGCAGCCGCATGACGGGCAACCAAGCCAGCAGCAGCAAAATCTGCAGCCGCAGATACGAGCCGTTTACATTTTCGATCAGATAAATCGTGGTAGAGAGCAGCAACCAAGCTGAGATGGGGCGGGCTAAGATCGGACGATAACGCGCCTGCATCAAATCTGGCGGCAAAGACTTGGCTTGTTTTGCCAGCCACAAGAGCAAAATCAGCAACACCGCAATCAGCACCAGCAACAGCGAATGCAAGCCGCGGCTAGATTGCTGGGATTGCTGCATAAACTCGGTTTCAATCGCAAAGCTATCGGCGAGCTGGTCTTTGTTGATGCTTTGGCTCACATCGGCGTTGAACATCGCAGACCACAAGCTCGGCGAATCGATATTCCACAATAATTTATCGGTATTGGCGATGTACTGGCGCACGATCTTTTGCTGATCCAGCAAACTATTGCGCAAGCCGCCGACTTGCTGATTCAGGCTCATCAGCGCATTTAACGGGGTAGAAACGGCCAGCTCTGCGCTCGTAAAATCCTGATCCAGTTGCTCTATGCTTTTCTGCAATTGCTGCGATAAAAGCCCGGTATTTTCCCGCGTCGTCTCACGCCATAAAGCGCGGCGGACAGTGAGCTGAGCAATATCCTCGGACAAAGGCTGCGTACTCACCGTCAGCGCGGCCTGTAATGCGCTTGCTTGCTGATCAATAAAGCTTAAATGGCGATCCAACGTTTCCAAGCGTGAAAAAGACATTGCCGCCAGTTTTCTCACATTAATATGCTGCCCCAACTGGCTCGCCGCCGTATTCATCGCCGCTAATTCGGGCTTGAAATCAGTCACCGGCGCGGCATTTGCGCTGCGTTTAATCATGTCTTGCAACAAGATCTGATCGGAGCTAATTTGGCTTGGAATATCGGCAATGGCAATCGATTGGCGCTCGGGAGCGGGGCTGTTCTCAGCCGCATTGAGCAAAGCGGGTAACTGCGCGAATACCGCACTCTGGCAGAAAAACACCAGACAAAAGCACGCTAAGCCGCTTAATATTTGCGCAACTTTGATTTGCATATCCTGCCCAATGATTACTTTGATAGACAGGCATTAGCATAGCGCCGACTTCACTTTCGCGCTGAACTACCCGTGGCGGCGTTGCATAATCTGTCGCGCCTGATGGTAGCGCTGCTCAATGCGGGCAGATGCTGGCGCCAAACCGCAGCCTTGCTCGCGTGAGCTCGTTAGCGAATCAAATCGAGTTCTCAGCAAATACGTGGCAATTGCTCGCCATTGAGCCAATCGACCATACGCCGGCCACCGAAGGCAGTATTCATTTGCACAAAAGCGTGCTCGTCGGCAATCACTTCACCAATGATCGCCGCATCTCTCCCGAGTGGGTGGGCTTGCATTGCAGCCAGCAAGGCCTCGGCGTCGTCGCTGGCACAAAACGCCACCAGCTTGCCTTCATTGGCGACGTACAAAGGGTCAAGCCCCAGCAGCTCGCACGCAGCGGCGACTTCGGCTCGCACGGGGATGGATTTTTCTTGGATCACCATGCCGTGGCCGCTGGCTTTGGCAAATTCATTCAATACCGTCGCCAGCCCACCGCGCGTTGGGTCGCGCAAGACATGCAGATTCGGTACGGCATCCAGTATCGCGGCGACTAGCCCGTGCAGTGCGGCGGTATCGGATTGAATCGTCGTCTCGAAAGTCAGGTTTTCGCGCTGCGACATAATCGCCACGCCGTGATCGCCCAGCATACCCGACACTAGTATCTTATCACCAACCTTGATATTTGAAGCCCTTAGAGCAATACCCTCAGGCATTACACCAATCCCCGTCGTCGTAATAAAGACGCCATCGCCCTTACCTTCTTCGACCACCTTGGTGTCACCCGTAATAATCACCACGCCCGCCTCGCGCGCCGCATTGGCCATCGAGATCACGATGCGCTGCAAATCAGCCAGCGGAAAGCCTTCTTCTAAGATAAAGCTCGCGCTCAGATACAAGGGCTTGGCGCCCATCATCGCCACATCATTAATCGTGCCATGCACCGACAGACAGCCAATATCGCCACCGGGGAAAAACAGCGGCGACACCACATGGCTATCGGTCGCCATCACCATGCGCCCAGCACCCGCCGGCAGCGCAAAGCAGGCCCCATCACCCTGCTCAGCCAGCATGTCATTAGAACAGTGTTTGACGAAGTGCTTGACGAACAATTCATCAATCAACTGCGCCATCGCGCGGCCACCACTGCCATGCGTCATATCAACACGGCCATGCTTGAAATCGAGGGGACGGGTGTAGGTTTTCATATTGTCCTGATAAGTTATTCAACGGTACGTCGGGAGGGTGGAGCAAAGCGATACCACCTTTGGCAATAATGATGGGTATCGCTGCGCTCCACCCATCCTACGAGTTACGAACTACACGTTCAATTACAAACAAATTTTCACATTCGATTAACTAAATAGCGAATTAGACACAACAAAAACACAGGCAAAGCCAAATGAAAAATAACAATCCATAAGTACTGAAAAATAGAATTAATTACAGAAAACACACCACTACCAGTGAAATTAACAGCAAAAATGATAACTGGGACTAATGGAGATAACAACACAACTACAAGCAATCTATCAAACAGAGTTGAAATTGAATCAGTAAAATATACAACAGGTAAACAACTCAAAAGAGCTAGGCATGACCCCACAAAATACAAAGTAAAAATTGTAGGAAATGGTAAAACCCAATCAGGGAGTCGAACAGTTTTCGAAAACAAAAATAGTTCAGGCCAAATAATCATTACAGTTGATAATGCAAGTATGCTACTTACAATTGCTAAATAATTTCGTGATACAGACATATCCTATTGTTCCTTTAATGCTGCAATCTCCCTCTAAATCGCCCATAAACCCGTAGGATGGGTGGAGCGTAGCGATACCCATCATATCTCCCCAAATTCACCATCAATATCAATATCAATACCATCACCCCAATTGACTGGCAACACACCTAATTTCACATAACGGTGAAAAGAAGACCAAGGCCAATCGCAAACGTGTTGTGCATGGCCATGTTTCACCGGATTGAAATGCAGATAATCCAGATGACGTACAAAATCATTTTCATCGCGAATCAGGTGCTCCCAATATCGCCGTTGCCAGATACCCCTCTCGCCTTTACCGCGCCGACTGGCCGATATTCGTTCCACACGCTCAAGTGAACGGGAAAATTCGGTTTTGATGAGCCGCCAACGCATACCGTAATCCGCATCGCCCTCAGGTAAAGTGAGAATGGCGTGCAAATGCTCAGGCAATACCACAATGCCGTCAATTGTGAACGGATGAACACGCATCACCTGTCGAAATGATTCACGCAATACATCGATATGCTCCACCAGTAATTGTCGATGACGTTCGGCAAGATTAACGGTAAAGAACCATGTGCCACCACAGGTACGATCACGACGGTAACTGGTCATGAAAGCTCCTATTTGGATATTTTGTTAGCTCGGTGATGGGTATCGCTACGCTCCACCCATCCTACTCAAACCACCCTAAACCGCCCATAAGTATAATGCGCTGCGCATGCGCCTTCCGACGACACCATACACGCGCCAATCGGGTGATCGGGCGTACAGACTGTGCCGAACACTTTGCAATCGGTGGGGCGTTTATGGCCGCGCAATATCGCGGCGCATTCGCAGGCTTTGTGGTCGGGCACTTGTAGATAGGCAATTTGGTAGCGCAATTCGGCATCGAATTGGGCAAATTCGGGGCGGATTTTTAGCGCGCTGTACGGCACTTCGCCCAGACCGCGCCAATCAAAACTCTCGCGCATCTCAAACACCTGCCCGCACATGGCCTGCGCTTTGCGGTTACCTTCGCGCGTAACAGCGCGGGTGAATTCGTTTTCGACTTCCGCTCTGCCCTCGTTGATTTGCAGCACCAGCATCAGTATCGATTGAATCACATCCAGTGGCTCAAAACCGGCGATCACCACGGGGCGCTGATAGCGCGCGACAAACGCTTCGTACGGCGCCGAGCCGATCACGGTGCTGACGTGCGCGGGGCCGACGAAACCATCGATGGCCACCGCAGCAGGGTCCTGTTCGGATTCCATAATGTGCACCATCGCCGCGGGCGTCAGTACGTGATTGCAGAACACGCTGAAGTTAGTCAGATTGAGCCGCGCCGCTTGCAAGATAATCGCAGCAGTCGGCGGCGTGGTGGTCTCGAAACCAATCGCAAAAAACACGACTTCGCGGCTTGGGTTTTCCTGCGCGATGCGCAGTGCATCGTCACACGAATACACCATGCGAATATCGGCACCCTGCGCTTTGGCTTTAAAGAGCGACAAGCCACCGCTGGCCGGTACGCGCATCGTGTCGGCGTAGGTGCATAAAATCACATCATGTTGCGTCGCCAGCGCAATCGCACTATCAATGCGGCCGATCGGCAGCACGCAAACCGGACAGCCCGGACCGTGGATCATCCGAACATTGGGCGGCAGCAAATCGAGCAGGCCATAACGCGAAATCGCATGCGTATGCCCGCCGCAAAACTCCATCAGCCGGTAGGTGCGCGCCGGATCGGCGGCCTTGGCAATCGCATTGGCCAAAGCACGCGCCAGCTCACCATCACGAAATTCGTCTACGTATTTCATCGAGGTCACTCAGATCAGGGTTGCAGGGTCCACGGACGAGCCCATCTGGGCAAACAGCGCCAGCGTTTGCGCCGCCTCGTCGGGGTCGAGCTTGCCGATGGCAAAGCCGACATGCACGATCAGATAATCGCCAACGGCAACCTCCTCGACCAGCGCAATTGACACCACTTTATGCACGCCACTCAACTCGATCCGCGCCTGATCGCCGTCGAGTAATTCGGTCACACGTGCGGGGATAGCGAGACACATGGCAATTCCTTGATGAGATGGCGTTCTCAGACGATTGAAGCACGGCAAATGATTAATTGGTTTGATGCAAATTCAAAAAGCACTAAAGCCTACATGAAAGCAACAGTCAGCGCGGGGCGTGAACTCAAGTACTGGGCCAGCCAGTATCGCCGCTGTTTTTACAGCACCGTACGTTGCGCCACCCAAGCCTGCCCCAGCGACAAGCCGCCATCACCGCACGGCAGGTTTTGGTTGGTATAAAAACGTAAACCGCGTTTTGCCAGCGCTGCCTGCAGGCCGCGAAGTAGAACAGCATTGAGAAAACAGCCGCCACCGCCCGCGACCACGCGGATGCCAGTTCGCTCGGCGGCGAGCGCTACCCAATCGGCCAGCGCTGTAATCAGTACCGCATGAAATAGCGCAGCGCCGTAGGCGACCTCGCGACAATCGGCCACTCGTGCCAGCAACGCTGACAGATCTAATTGCGAGATAAAGCCAGTCGGCTTCGTGATATCGGTCAGCTCAAACAATCCATCCTCTATCAGGCAGTCACCATATTTGGCGGCCAAACCTTCCAGCTGCATCGCCGCTTGTGCTTCAAAACTCATTACCGGCGTGATGCCGAGCAAACCTGCAGCGGCGTCAAAATAGCGGCCCATGCTGGTCGTACTGATCTGATGAGAAGCGGGTAGAGTGCGCGTCAGCATTTGCGCGATGAGGCCTGCGCCCGATTGTGCAGCAAAGCGTGTCGCAATCTCGTCGCCCCGCCCCTGCATCGCCAGCGCCGCTGCGGCCATACGCCACGGCTCGCGCGCGGCTTTATCGCCACCGGGCATGGCGATCGGGCGCAAATGGCCGAGGCGTTGAAAATCAGCGCCATCGACGAGCAGTAGCTCGCCACCCCATGCCGTACCATCGTTGCCCAACCCTACGCCATCGAGTGCAAGGCCAAGTACAGGCTCGTCCAAATGATGTTCGGCCAACACTGCCGCGACATGCGCGTGGTGGTGCTGCACCGCGATACACGGAATCTGCCCATCTTTCGACAACTCGGCGGCGAGGCGCTGCGCAAGCTGTGTGCTGAAAAAGTCGGGGTGTTTATCGTGCGCGATACGGCGCGGCTGCACTTGCAATAAATGCAGCAAATGCTCGCTCGCGGCTTCCAGCGCTAAACAGTTTGTAACGCGATCCATATCGCCGATGTATTGCGATAAATACGCTTGCTCGCCCCGCGTCACGCACAGCGTATTTTTGAAAAATCCGCCCAGCGCCAGCACGGGTTCAGACGTTGTCGAGAGAGAAATTGCGCGTGGCGTATAGCCACGGGCACGGCGGATAAATTGCGGCGCACCGTGTGTATCGACGCGCAACACACTGTCGTCGCAACGAATCACGATGTCGCGATTATGAATTAATAAGGCATCGGCAATACCGGCCAGATGAGTCATTGCTTCATCATTGCTGATCACCAATGGCTCGCCATGCGGATTGGCACTGGTCATTACTAGCGCCAGCGGCTGCGCTTGCTGCAACCACGCCACACCAGCCGGGCGGCCTGCGGCTTCGTGAAATAACAAATACTGTATTGGCGTATAGGGCAGCAACACACCGATTGAATTGACCTGCGGCGCTATACCCTTAAGTATTGTATCCACGCCTGCCGCTTTTTCCAGTAACACAATCGGCCTTGCGCCGCTTTCTAGCCACGCTTGCTCAGCCTGAGTCATATTGGCGATGCCCGCCAGCGAAGCGACATTGGCCACCATAATCGCCAGCGGTTTTTCTTCACGATTTTTGCGCTCGCGCAGCGTGGCGACGGCTTCTGCATTGCGTGCATCGCACACCAGATGAAAACCGCCCAAGCCTTTGATCGCGACGATCTTGCCTACAGTCAGCAAGGCCAAGGTTTGCTCAATCGCATCAGCAGAAGTGACCTTGCCGTGCGCATCAAGCAATTGCAGTTGCGGCCCGCAATCGGGGCAGGCGTTGGGCTCGGCGTGAAAGCGCCGATGCAGTGGATTGGTGTATTCACTCTGGCATGGCGGACATTGGGCAAAGCCCGCCATGCTGGTATTGGCTCGGTCGTATGGCAGACGCGACACCAAGGTGTAGCGCGGGCCGCAGTCGGTGCAATTGATAAAGGCGTAGCGATAACGACGGTTGTTGGGGTCAAACAGCTCGGCAAGGCAGGCGGGGCAAATGGTGCTATCTGCACCAATTGTTGCAGCAGGGGTCGCGGCGGTGTTAGCTTCACCGCCAAGAGCGCTATCCAGAATACGAAAATCGGGGAATGGCTCGTTGGCTGCAATCGGCGTGATCTGAAGATCGTCAATTTTCGCCAGCGGCGGCGCATCAAAACGCAAACGGCGCGCAAACTCAGCTTGCAAATCAGGTGCAGCGTCGATTGCTATTGTAACGCCCTGCCCGTCATTGCGCACCCAGCCAGTGACGCCCAGTTCGTGCGCCAAGCGATACACAAAGGGGCGAAACCCCACCCCCTGCACGATGCCGCGTACCCTGATTTGCTGGCGCATGATCAATTATTGCTGCGCTTGGCGGCAACCGGCTTTGAGCCAAGCGAGCCATTGATCCATGCCCTCGCCCGTTTTGGTCGAAAGGCAAATGACTTCGAGATTTGGTCGCACTTGCCGCGCCATCGCAATCGCCGCCTCAACGTCAAAATCCAGATACGGCAGCAAATCGGTTTTGCTCAAAATCATCAAATCGGCCGCGCGGAACATATCGGGGTATTTCAGCGGTTTGTCTTCGCCCTCGGTCACCGACAATATCGCCACTTTATGCGCTTCGCCCAGATCAAACGCCGCTGGGCAAACCAAGTTGCCGACGTTTTCGATCAGCAGCAAGCTGTTGTCCGCCAGCGCCTGTTCACCCGCCAAGGTATCGATCGCGCCCGCCACCATATGCGCATCGAGGTGACAGCCTTTACCGGTATTGATTTGCACCGCCGGTGCGCCCGTCGCGCGGATGCGGTCGGCGTCGTTCGCGGTTTGCTGATCGCCCTCGATCACCGCCACTGCGGGGTGCTTCTGCAATTGTTGCGATTGTTTCCATTGCTTGATTGTTTCAACCAGCAAAGTCGTTTTGCCCGAGCCGGGGCTGGATACCAGATTGAGCGCGAAGATGCCTTGCGCCGCCAGACGCGCGCGATTTTGCGCGGCCAGCGCGTCGTTGCTGGCCAAAATATCGTGCTCAAGCCGGATGGTACGCTCGGGATCAACGTCAGGTGCGTGCGCAGCGCCCAGCGGGCCAGTGGGCGCGTGTTCGGCGTGACCCGGCAGGCGATAGCTGTGCCCCACCCCAGCCGTAGCAGCGGCGCGTTTTCGCCGTACCGGAGCAATGCCATTGATCGTCGTTTCGCCATGACCGCAACCGCAGGTGGTACACATTTTCAAGCTCCTTGCATCCACGCTGGATGCCTTAACTTATACGCACAATAAACCTGTAAATTCTAAGCGGGTGTTACTCGGCTAGCTTTCAATTAGCCATTAATACCACGAGGTATATCTTCAAAGATCAATCTAAAAAATGCCTTCAATCATATACCCACCAACTAAGGGTAATGTTCAGATAACGTGTTGATACGAAGTCGCACTGTTGGCTCTGGGGTTTGAATTCCCGTGTAGCGAAAACCGAGGTGAGGAGCGAGACAAACTGTTTTATCGTTTGGCTCGCGACGAGGTGAGGGCTGCGCGGAGCGCTTTTCGCCCGGGTCGCCTTCTCTTGCTTACTTCTCTTGGCGAGCCATATATATAATAAGTACATAAAATTTACTACTTGGTGGCAACAATGGCAATTGCTTATTCATATATTCGTTTTTCTGACTCACGACAAATTCAAGGAGCTTCACTTGAACGCCAGACTGAGCAAGCACGCCGATGGTGCGCTGAAAATGGAGTTGAGCTATGCCCTGATAGTTTCCGTGACTTGGGGGTTTCAGGGTTTGATGCCTCCAATCTTCGTGCGAGTTTAGGGGCATTCTTGGATGCGGTTTTTGATGGAAAAATCAAATCTGGAAGTTATCTATTAATTGAAAACTTTGATCGTTTAAGTAGAGCTGAACCTTTAGAAGCGTTGGAATTACTGAAAAAAATTATTGATGCAGGCATTCTTGTTGTAACTTTAATTGATAGACGCATATTCACGCGGGAGTCATTAAGCGAAATTACTCCATTGCTTGTTAGTCTTATAAGTATGGCTCGGGCACATGAAGAAAGTGTGGTTAAGTCTAAGCGCATCCGTGATGCGTGGAATCGGCGTCGAGATGCAGCTTTAATTTCAGATAGACCAGAACCTATTTTTGGCAAAACACCTGCATGGGTAACTAAAGTTGATACAAAATTTGAGCTTGTTCCAGAATTTGCTGAAACGATATGCAAAATTTTTGAGCATTCCGCGGCGGGATTGGGATCACTTGCAATATCACACAAGGCCAATGAAGAGAATTGGGCATACCCTAAAAGACCTTTTACTGATGCTCAGATTTACAGAATTTTGACTAGTCGATCTGTTCTTGGGGAGTTTGCCCCAAGACTATCTGATAAAACTTCAAAATCCAAAAAGGTTAGCTCTGGACTAGTTATCCATAATTACTACCCATCCGTAATTTCAGAGGCACTATTCAATCAATCACGGCATGCTGTGGAAATTCGTAGTACTGGCCGCCGTCGAGATGCTGGGTTTTACAATGTGCTTGCACACCTACTGCAGTGCTCATGTGGTGCTTCAATTACACGAAGGAAAGGATCTCATCGTCAGACGTTGAAAAACTATGCATCATATGAATGTAGAAGTCGGCGTCAGAAGATCACGACCTGTAAGTCTTTGAACCATGCGTATATTGAGCAAAAGCTGGTCTGGCTACTGCTTTCGATTAACATTCAGCAGATGAATCTACCTGAAATCAAAAGAATTGAAGCTGAGATTCGAGAACATGAAGGTGCGTTACTTACAGGAAATGATTCTCTAAAAATACTTGAAGCGGTATTTTTAGAGACCACGAATGCTGGAATAAAACCTCCAAATGCACTAGTTGCTCAATTGGCTGCGCTAGAAAAAAAGGTTCTTGATGCGGAAGAAAAGCTACTCACATTAAAAATGGAAGTCCAAAAACTCCAGAGCGTTAAAGGTAGTATTTTAACAAGCGGTGAAAGCTATTCAGACGTAAGAAATAGAACCCATGAGTATTTAGCGAAATTGTACGATCCTACGGAAGGTGATTATAGGGCAAAACTTAATTTAGAATTTCGTACGCTGATTGACAAAATTATCATTAATGGGAATGAAAAAACGGCTCAAGTAATCTTAAAACGTAACCCAAACATGAAGAAACAAATAATCCTAAATCTAGAAAAAGGCAGGCATCGCCAGCCTATACTTAATTATCAGCTAGATGGCACAATTAAATTACAATATTCAGTAATGACGTTTGATGATCCCGTCTATGGAGTTCGCTCTTTAATGGATATTGTTTGACGCAACGAACATCCCCCCTGTTTGAGGGGGGATGCCGATAGATAAAATCTATAAAAATCAAAATCAAACGATCACATAGATATGCTAAGAGAATCTACTGTCCTAATATTGTATAGCCAAGATTTTTATTAATTCATAATGCTTGAGCAAATTTATTTTTAGATAACCATATATTATGAATTCTCACCCGAGCCTAATCAATTCTATAGTATATTATACCCCCGCAGTGCTCATGCCTAATGCCACCAACGTTGGCAACCTGTAAGTACAGTCTAAGTGTTTGAAGTGGCACACGGCAAACACGGGGTTTTACGAGAAAAAGTTTTCGAGTAAAACCAATACAAAACCGCATCCAAGAAAAAAATAAGGGGTGAGGTCTATTGAATTAAGGTGAGAAATAAATAAGGCTTTAACTTAATATATATTTTTTCTATAAAAAAAGCCGTGTAATCAGTGTAAGTGATATTTAACGAGGGTTGCACCCGTGTAAGTGCTGTATCTAACAGTGTGAAAACTGTGTGATGGGCTGATAGCTTAAACAACCATCTCTTCATTAAAAAAGACATGCTTTCGTTGGTTAAATGCCCGTACATAAAATATCAGTTACATTATTAACCTTGGTTGCCAATCGCTAGTCAGTCCGTTGATTTGTAGAATAGTATATTACATCATGTTGCATGATTAAATACATTAAATGAAACCATTGAGAACATTAGATTTAATTTATGTGCCAATAACTACGCCTGTTAGTGCTGCAAAAATTGGAATCCACCAGCGCCTATCGGCACGATGCGACATAGCTTGGGTTTACAACTTAATTGCAATTTCAATAAGTGCAGTTACTTGTTCAGATGCTCGGGGATAGATCTTACAACTTAGTTGCTATGAGCCGTTATCATCAATTGCATCTAAAATAACCTTAGCAATGCCGTTATCCTTTATGGCATCTACATAATGTTTAACCTTTGCCATTTCAGCTGCATTAGTTATTTTTATACTTTCGTGTAATCCAAGTGATTGAATCCGATCGCTAGCCCGACCTTCACTTAATTTCATAAGTAGTGCACACAAAGCGTAAGATAGGTATATATTTTCTTTAAACCGCTCGTTTCCGACAGTAAATAGGAATGCAGCATGCTCAAATGCATCACAATTATCATGCTCCATTGCACGTATTAAATAGGTTATTGATTTTTCGGTATCCGCTTTATCTTTATATGCATTGTAATGAATATGTGAAATGTCATGCCCACAACCACAACCATATAATACACTTAAATAATATTCTGCTTCTCCATCTTGGGCTGATGTAGCTCGCAGTAACCACTCCTCTGCTAAATCAAAATCAATGCAGGAAAATATTTCAAGTAAAAATATTATACCGAGCGTAAGTTGGGCATGAGGATTGCCTTCTTTAGCAGAGTCTCCCACCCAATGAGCAAGAATATCATTAGCTGGCCTTTCGTTATAATATTTAGTAAAATGTTCACGGCTAATATCTAATTCCACAGCAGCTGGAATATGTCCCCATAATGCGGCATTCAAAAAATACCTAGAAGCTAAACCACGATCATAATGTTCATATGCTTTGTTATTGAAAATTAGTCCCAAGTAGTGATTTGACAAACAAATTAAATTTGTATCATTGGACAACCTAGAGCGTTTGAAGTGATACACAGCGTCGTTTAGATAATTATCTATATAGTATACTTCGCCTAGGATCCCATCCGCTTTTAAATTTCCGCGAGTAGTCAGCTTGTTTAGTTTTTTAATTGCAGTTATTTTATCTCCATTTTCAAGAAGACAAATGCAATTCTCTATATCATCAGAGCTATATCTACGACTAAAAAATTTTGAATAAATGTAACTCAACATTTAAATCTAATCCAAGTAATTTATTTTCTTAAAAAATTTAAAATATAAAAATAATTATTATTTCAGGTCGCCTCTTGACTTCTATTGTCTTAAAGTGGGCTAAATGGCGCTACTTTGAATAGTGCTAATTCTAATATATCTAATGCATGAGTGATAGGCTATAAGTTACAACTACAGCAGCACTATTCTGGCAATCGAGTAGTTTCAAGTCTTAGTTAAGTAATTCAATATTGGCAAGTTTGAAACCTCTAGGAGCTTTACCAGATATACGTTTTTGATAAGGAGATATAAAGAGTGTTGCCAATTTTTCACCGTTAGGGTGTGATATTTCATAAGCATCTACAGGATGGGGGGATGCATCAGAGCCAAATGAACCAACGCGTTCATAAACAATCTTGGTTCCGTCAGGTGTACGAAGGCAACCTAGATATGCAGTACTACCAAAAATTGTCTTGCAAGGAATCGGATTAGAAGGTGTTACGCCAAATTCGCCTTGACCGTTTGGCAGCTCATCAGCATCAACCCCATCCTCGCACATAAGGCTCATTGCTTCGAATAGCTCTTTTTGCTGCTGAAATACGGGGTCTTCATTTAGTGCATCCCATGCTGTTTTTGGTTTCTTACGGAAGATATCGAACAAACCCATACAACATCCTTTAGTCAGTTAATTTCAAATATACTTACACAGGTTTATCTTTTTATTTGTCATGCCTGACCTACTCTCTAGGGTCAAGCTAGATAAAAACAGCAAGCATGGATGATTAGTTTACACCGATGTGTTAAATGCTAACACCAACCTTCGCTTACCAGTGGCGAAATTGGTAAGAGAGCTAAGTACATTTCATTTACTTAGCTCAAACTTGAACAAGAATTCAAAATAAGTTTCGCGATATCAAATCGCGTTGAGTCTGATCCAATAATTTTTGCTTAAAAATAGCTAGCATGGATGTGCGAATTTCTAGAATTAAAATGGAATTGCGCATGGATCCAGCTGCATCAAATTGACACGCCTTCGCCTCCTGTCGCAATAATTACTTCCATTGCTCCATGCATCACCTTTGATGATTCGGTTGGTGCTTTCGGTAAATTCAGCGCCACTTTCTTTAAAATATGCCGCAATTCTTGACCAAAACTCTTTCTGCGAGACTGGGCTATTTCCGTTTGCTTTGCACCAACCGATGTAAGATCTATCAAATTTCTGATTAGCTTCATAGTGCCCTTCATCGTTCAAGAATTTTTCATCGCACTTGTAGAAGCCTTGCTTCCATTCATACCTCATAGGTGATCGCATACTAACAATTAACCCTGTGTCTTTAATCCATGATCTGACACTGTCTGTGCTAGTTTTTGCTTCCTCAATAGCATCATGAACTGCTTTAGGTACGATGAATTGCCCTCTCTTGATTAACTGAATCAGGCCTTCAATTGCCCAATTCAATACTACATTCAGCTCGTTTGTAATAATATTTTTTGCTAACAATGGATCTGGTTTTTCAATTTTGGCATTGAAAGGGATGATCTGTTGCCTTCTCCAAAATCCATTCGACTGATCCTTCACCTTTGGGAAATGGTTCGCGCAAACAATGAATTTTCGATGCGATGCATACGAAACTGGATCTTTATACAAAATCTTTACCTCTACAACACCACCTGATATGAGCATTTTCAATTTTTGTTCATTAATGCCACTTTTTGGAACTTCGTCCGAGAAGCACAAACTTGCACCGATGACATTTGGTAAATGCTGCGGATCCAATCTATCCAATTCGAGTGCACATGTTTTTTGGTGTAACTGGCAAACAATATCGAGTAGTGTTGACTTGCCATTTTTTCCTGATCCTAACCAAAGCTGCATAACTTGATAATTGAGCTTGCTTTGTAAGGAATAGCCGATGTACTCCTGCACCAACTGCCTGATCTCAGTATCAGGTAAAATCTGCTCGATGAACTTCTGAAATTTACTACCTTCAAAGTTACGCTTCTCATCGAAGTCGCAATTAATCGCATAAGTCATTGCACGGTTTTTGTCTGGTGGCATTAGGGATTTAACGCCCATTGCATCGCCTTCGCAGCCAACAGCAATATATTGAGTCTCAGTTGGGATGCATGCGTCCGTTATTTGAGATATCGGTAGCTTTGGTAGGAATGCCCTTAATAGGGCTGTACATGCTCGTGCTTTATTTGCCGTAGCTTTATCTCGAAAATTTTCAATTAAGAAGTTCAATGCTGCATTTTCAAGATTGAGTTGAGTTTGAGCCTGATAATGGCTTCCTGTCCATTTATATACGACTCCACCTGTAGTGTAATACTCGCTCTCCTTTAGCGTTTTAGCAAACTGCAAGTCAATTGATTCTCTGGTAACTTTATTTTTCATAATATATATCTCCTTGTGGTTTAATTATTGTTCGATATTCATTTAAATTCTTAATGGTTGCATCTTATCTAATTACTGCATCCATTCTTACTTATTGCTCGTGTTTCATAAATCTTGTAAAAAACAATTTTGGCGGCAAGATCAATTGCTCTCTAAACGATTTGTCCGCCGTTGCTGTGCGAGTTTTAACTAATTCGGATTTTTGTTCTTTGAGCAAATGGAAGCCGGGCAATTTACCGATTCTATCAAGTATGAATTGCATTTTGCTCTTGCTGTGCTGGTGAGACTTAATCGTATTGACTAATAGTCCATAGGTTTTTTCATTCAATTGCCAGCTATAGCTGTATTTATTATCAGATGACCTATAATATTTTCTAAGTTCATACCTGCCGAACGCATTTAGTCTTTTAATTGGATATAGAAACTCCTCCTTCCATATACCAATTTCTTTGTTGCCACCACTAACCAATATTATCCATTTTGCTTTTGGCATATTGGCGGTCTTAACGAATGCCAGCCATGTGCCAGCAATTCCTAATTTCTTATTTCTGCATTTTTGTACATGACTGGCACAGCAGCTAAATTTTTCATGCATCTTGATCATGAACGCATTAATTTTTTCTTCGTCTATTTCGCCCTCTATAAAATGTGAATAACCTCTTGATGCCTGTAGTTGAATTGCTTGCAAGAATACGGCTACTGATCTGAATATTTTTGGCTGATATGTGGTTTTTTGCTCCATGTGACTCCTCCTTATTTGATGAAAATTAGTATATGTGTGATTTCACCAAATAATCGAACTCACGCATAAAAATAATGCGAAATTTCACAACTGATAAGAACACCATAATAATGTTACATAGAATCAGGAGATTGAATTTCATTGTCTATACTATTTGCCACTAAATGAAAGCTAACATCGAAGTAAATCCTGATTTGCCAAATCGGGATTAAGTAATTGACTTAGCCAGTCAATGAAAATTCTCTTGCCGAAGCGTAGTGCATCTAATAGTGCTCGCTACGCTACGACCGGCGCTGGACGGCTGAAATGCTGTCTTTCGACCGAATACACATGAATGTTGGGCGACGAGGAAACGGCTGCTCTGGTGACAGATGCAGACCTGATAAGGTATGAAACTCCGTGAAGTCGGAGCTGTGGGGCCTTGGGAAACTGGGCAACGCATGCGGCACGTGTGGGCTGATGAGCTGCGAGTAATCGTAGAGGGTTCGGAGGTGAAAACTGGAAGAATCGGCACTTCGAGAAATTGAAGGTCTCTGGATAGCTTAAGCATGAAGTTGCACCCTTCGAGGGTGCATTGCCGAGACTATGATTGCGTTTAAGGAAATGGTGTTGAAGTCAACAGATGAGTAAGGGAGCCGTTCGTAACATTGGGCCTCTGAAATACGCAGAGTGTGTGAGTCACACTAATTTGTTGATGGAGCCAGACGCTAAATAGTCGCATGTAGTCTTTATCTAACTCGGGAGCCTCCTAGCTTGCGCTGGACACTGGTTGGCACCAGTGAATGCAAGAAGGAGGGGGAGAATTTTTGAGTACCGTTCATTGTGATATGAATATTGTTTGTGCAACTTTCACAAGTGCAAACAAGATACCTGCGACGCAGGATTACAACTTGGCCGTTGTAGTGGGAAAGAAAATGGCAAGAGAGAATCGATGTTCTGTTGTACGGAAAAATTGCTTGGCGGTAGTTTTTCTTAATTTGATAGCGTGGTAGCTATCAAATAGTTTGCAAGTAATGGCATGGCAACTTTAAAGCCCGAGGAATTCCTCGGGCTTTATTCAATTGTTGCGGAACATTTTGATGTACTTATTGACTCAATGGAGAAGCAAGAGAAGTAAGTCCCCGTCGCGGACTGCGACTGAAAACACCGTGCCGTAGGCACTAGAAATCATCAACACGTAATCTGAACATGCCCCAACTAAGCCACAGTAATTTCCAACACCTGCATTTCCTCACCCGCCGTCACCAGCAAATCAAATCCGCCACATTGCGGGCAGGGAAAACCGATTTTTTCCAACGCAACTTCTTGCTGACAATCATTGCAACGCGCTTGCCCGGGCGTTTGTTCGACTTCAAATATTGCATCGGCAAGCAAGGTCTGGCGTGCAGCCAGCTCACAGCAAAATTGCAAGGTATCGGCGTCGACGTGCGCCAGCGCACCAATGCCAAGGCGCACCCGGCCGACACGCTGGGCGCGTGCTTTGAGCGCGGCCGATTCAACAATGCGGATCACATTTTCAGCAAGGCTCAGTTCATGCATAGCTCAGTCCTCGAAAAGCCCATGTGAGTGAGCTTAGCGTAGCAAGTCATTGCGGCTTAACAATTGCGCCAAATCAGTAATGTCACTTCAGCGATCATGCTCGACGCACACCTCATCCAAACACTCACACTTCGCACAATCAATCGTTGCGAAATTGACACACGCTCTTCAGTCATCGTGTTAATCAATAGCAAACAGGCCTGCACAGCGCACTGCATTTGAGATTACCACCAAATAGGTAGATCCAATGACAATCAGCCCAATTGCCAAAAATCAAAAAATGGCGTCTCGCAAAATTTAAACATCAGATTGTTTGACTTCGCACAAGCTGCCAGAAAAATGTAGCCCTACACTTTTCACTACAAAAGACAGTTTCTGGCATGTACCAGAGATTGCACAACACAACAGTGGAAGAGTGGAAGTCGTTGTAACACATAGGAATTTTCAACACCGCCAAAGACTGAGCCTACGCTCATCGCGGATGAATTCCTCATCGGATCATCACGCGCTCTCGCAGCGTGGCTTGATCCCACTTTCCTTTTCCGGCGATGTCTCTGCGTGAAATGAAAGGCTCGTGGACTTATGAAACTTAAGAACTACAAGGCATGCGTGTGCAACCTCTGCGGCACGGGGTGCGGACAGTTTCTCAAGACGGATGGCAAGAAAGTCTTTGGTGTCGCCCCGCTGATTGCTCATCCGGTGAGTAAGGGCAAGCTCTGTATTCGGGGCTGGCATTCCAATGAGCTACTTAGCACCAATGAGCGAATTACCCAGCCGATGATTCGCGAACATGGCCAGCTACGAGCGGCCAGCTACGAAGAAGCCATCGCGCTCGTCACTAAGCGCATGCAGCAATTTAACGGCGCGGCAGGTGAGATCGGTATTCTGGCCTCAGCCAGATCATCCAATGAAGATGGCTACACGCTGGCCCGCCTAGCGCATGAGGTTTTCAATACCCGCATTCAGGGGATAGGCGCCGAAGCAGGCCACCGCAAAAGTATGGCGTCCTTGGAGCATGCGTTTGGTTACCCCGGCGCGCATGGCACGCTGACCAGCATTGATCAGGCAGATTATATCTTGGTGGTCGGCACCGACATTACCCGCCAAAACCCCATCATCGGCGGCAATATTCATGCGGCGCGCCGCCGTGGTGCTCGCGTTGTGACCTTATCGAGCTCTCGCACCCAGATCGCCAAGCTCTCGACCAAACACTTCCAGCAAAAACCGGGCACCAAAGGCTTACTCGTCAATGCGCTGGCCAAAGCCTTGCTGGCGATCCGCACCGTGAATCACGATCGGCGCGCCAATATCGATTTGATGGCGGGTTATGCCGAATATGTGGCGGCACTGCGCAGCATTTCATCAGTAGCGCTGGAGCGCGCCAGCGGCATTCGCTACGAAGAAATCGAGGAAGAAGCCAAACATTTGGAGCAAGCGAAATCGATTGTAATTTTGTTCTCCAGCGGGATTTCCGGCCTTGATCGCCCAACGATCGATGCGATTACCAATCTGGCTCTGCTTACCGATCGGATGGATCATGAAAATTCGGCGGTCATCCCTGTGGCGGGGATTAGCAATTTGCAGGGCAGCTTTGATATGGGCATCTCGGGCGAGCTGGGCAATAGCGTCTTTAAGGCGCTGGCCGAGCCTGATTCAACGATCAAAGCGCTGTTTGTGATTGATCACGACGATGGGATTATTCGCGATAAAGATCGCATCGCCCAACTCGATTTTGTCGTGTATTCCTGTGCGTATAAAAGCGCCTTTATGGATTTGGCCGACGTGATCTTCCCGCTGCCGGCTTATAACGAAACCGATGGTACATATACGGCATCTGATAAACGCGTACAGATCACCCATAAAAATGTCGAAAACCCCAACGGGGTATTGCCCGGCTGGGCTTTATTTCAAATGATCGCAGAGCAATACGGTGCATCATGGGGCTATCAGGACGCGGCGGGAGTCTTTACTGATATTGCCGAGCATGTCGCCGGCTATGCCGAACTTAATCATGACCGGCTCAGCAAAGGGTTTGGTCTGCATTGGGATCCGAAAGCTTTTGCCAGCTCGCGCAAACGCAAATTCAACGCCATCAATATCGAATATTGGGAATCGCCCACCACGCCCGAATTCCCATTCGCGCTGATGATTGGTAAGGCGCAGCACTATTGGCATCAAAACAATCTGATGCGCAAAACCATCGTACCGCGCCGCGAATACGACCAAACGCTGTGGCTGTACCCACAAGGCTATATCGAGATTTCACCCGATGATGCCGCGCATTTGAAAGTGCGTGACAAATGGCTGGTGAATGTCTGCTCCAGCACCGGCACCTGTATGAAGATCGCGGTCAAGGTCTGCCCCGATGTGCAAGACGGCACCGCCTATATCCCGTACTTCATCAAGAACATGATTTCCGATTTTCTGCTGCCGTATGAAAACGCCTATGCAGCCGGTGAAGAAAGCGTGGTTCCAATCAAAATCCAAGAAGCATGAGCGGCGAGGCTAAATCATGTCCATGTATATTCTGTCTTCACAAGAGATCAAGCAGCTAGCGCAAGCGCTGCAAGCATCTCACGAAGTGTATGGCCCGCAGGTCGATCCACAAACCCAGCAGGTGTTTTTCGATCAGCTCGATGATGTGGCGGCCTTAAATCTGGAAGCGCCCATCCCATCAATGCCCGTGAAGGAAATTTTGTTCCCGCAGATGGAACGAATTTTGAAATACAACTACGACAGCGAAACGCAAAGCGTCGAAATGTCGAAACAATACTTTGAAAAACCCAAAGTCTTGTTTGGGCTGCGCCCTTGTGATCTGTCGGGCATTTTGGCGCTTGATCGCTTCTTTCTTGGGCAGGAATTTGTCGATGATGTTTACCTCACCCATCGCCGCCAATGCTTGTTGATCAGCAATACTTGCCTCAATCCATTTCCGCAGTGTTTCTGCGTCTGTACGCATTCTGGCCCTGATGCCGATGAAGGCTTTGACCTTGATCTGACCAAATTAAAAGACGGGTATCTCGTGAAAGTGGGCAGTGAAAAAGGTCAGGCTATTGCCGACGCGCAGCAATGGAAACCCGCTGCTGCGCACCATTTGACCGAACAAAAAGCCGTGGTCGATCATTGCATTGATCTATTTCCTGAAATGGCCACCGACAATAAAGCGTGGATTTCCCGTGTGATGAATCGGATTACCACGGGCTTTATTAAAAGCGAAACGTGGGAATTCATCGGTGATCAGTGCCTCGAATGTGGCGCTTGCTCCTTCGTTTGCCCGACCTGTAGTTGCTTCAATATTGAAGACACCCAGACGGCCTGCGGCGAGTGCGAACGTTTGCGCATGCGCGACTCTTGCTCGTTTGAAGGCTATGCCCGCATGGCGGGTGATCATAACCCGCGCCAACCGGTGGAAGACCGCCGCAATAAGCGTTTTTTCTGCAAATTATCGTACTCGCAATCGAAGAAATACCTACGCCCGGGCTGTGTCGGCTGTGGCCGCTGCCAGTGGGTTTGCCCCGGCGATATTGGCTTACCCAATGTAGTGCAATACATCCGCCGCGAAATCACCGGAGGGGAAAACTGATGTCCAATTGTCATGGCAATCACGAGCAAGGCAACTGTAAAACCACCGGTCTATGCCCTATTGTGACTTTCCCCGAAGTGGTGAACATCGACGAAATTCGCGATGAAATCCCCGAGGTAAAGACCTTTTATCTGTCTTTTCCCAATAAGGATGTCGAGCGCGAATTTCGCATCAAATCGGGTCAATTCATTATGTGCACGGTATTTGGCGCGGGTGAATTTGCTGTTTCACTGCCACCGAGCCCTGAAAACGACCGCTTTCATATTTCGGTACGCGCCGTCGGTAAAGTCACCCATGCGCTACATGCATTGCGCGTTGGCGACAAGCTCGGCGTACGTGGGCCATTTGGCAATGGCTTTCCGTTTGAAGACATCAAAGGCAAAAACATCATCTATGTAGCGGGTGGGATCGGGCTGATTCCGCTACGCAGCTCGATCGTCCATGCGCTGCAACACCGCGAAGACTTTGGCCGCATCATCCTGCTGTATGGCGCGCGCAGTGGCAAAGATTTGATGTACCAAGAAGACATCAAAGAGTGGCAACAGAACGCAGGGTTCGAAACCTTTATCACCATTGACCGTGCCGAAGCAGGCTGGGACGGAGAAGTGGGCTACGTCAATCAACTGATCGAAAAAGCCAATGTGCCGGTCGATAACAGCGTGGCATTTGTTTGCGGCCCGCCGGTGATGTTCAACAGCGTGATTGGCGAGTTTTTGAAACGCGGCATGAGCGAAGACGCCATCATCTCGACGCTAGAGCGCCAAATGAAATGCGGCATCGGCAAATGCCAGCACTGCGCCGTAGGCCGCACGCTCGTCTGTACCGATGGGCCGGTTTATACCTACCGCCAGATCAAAACCTTGGGCGAACAGATATGAGCTTTGCCACTGAACTGGAGCAAATTTTATCGCAACCGACCTGCATCGTCGGCGTGGGCAACCCGCTGCGCAACGACGATGCGGTTGGCGCCCTGATTGCTGAAAGGCTGGAAAACGAGTTACCCGCCTCTTTCGGTCATACGGTCATTAATGCGGAAGATGTCATCGAAAACCACGTGTTTCAGATCGCCGACAGCGCAGTGCGAAATGTACTGGTCATTGACGCAGTGCAAGGCACGGGGGGCGAATGTGGCTCGCTGGTGCTGGGCAAACTGGCTGAGCTGGAAGTGGGCGGCGGTTTTTCTACGCATAAGCTGGCGCTATCAATGGCGACACAGCTGATTGAGCAGCAAGGTAAAGACGTTTACCTGCTGGGGATCGCAGCGGAAAACATCGATTTTGGCAGGTCAGTTAGCCCGGAAATTCTAAATAGCGCAGCAACGGTGATCGAGCTGATTGTCGCCCAAGTCGCAAGGAGTCATTGATGATGGATTTCAATATTTACCAAGGCTTGATGACGGGCATACAGCTTTTGCTGGCCTCAGCCATCGTCACTCCGCTACTCGCAGGCCAGCGAAAACTCGCTGGCGGGATCAATTTTCTGGCTTGTCTGATTTCAGGGCTGATTTTTGCCAGCCTGGCCTATCAGGTGCTCGCCGGTCACGCCGCCCCCGCCACCTTCGATTTGCAGATTGCGAACCTGACCATCCCGCTGATGATCGATGGCTTTTCTGCGGTCTTTATGACGCTGATTTCGTTCGTGGCGGCGGTCACCGCGTTTTACTGCATTGGCTATATGGAGATGGATCACTACCGCCATTACAGCTTGCGCGGGTTTTATTTCTGCTACCCCATTTTTATCGCTGGCATGATTGCACTGGTCAGCGTAGATGACCTTACCACCGGCTTTACGATCGCCTGGCAAATGATGACCATCGCGTCATTCGGCCTGATTCGCTTTGATGACAAAGACGCCGTGATCGTTCGCAGCGCCAATAAATACCTGATTTTGATGCAATTAGCCTGGCTGGCCGTTTTGGCAGCAGCGCTGATGGTGCCGGGCTGCACTTGGGGCACACCATTACACCAAATTGCTGAGCAACTGGGTCTACTCGACACAGGACTGCGCACCTTATTGCTGGCCCTGGTGCTGCTCGGTTTTGGCATGAAAGCCGGTATGTTTCCATTGGGCCAACTCTGGTTGCCCGATGCTCACTCGGTTGCGCCATCACCGATTAGTGCCCTGCTGTCGGGTGTGATGCTCAAAACAGGCATCTACGGCATGATCCGCACGCTATTTTGGATGACGCCCGACACGATGCCCGCCCAAGAAGTGCAATATTGGGGGCTGGCTGTCGCTCTGATCGGCGTGGTAACGCTGTTTATTGGCACGTCGCAATCCTTAAAACAAGTGGATGCCAAACGGTTAAATGCGTACAGCTCGATCGGCCAAATCGGCTACATTATTTTGGCCATTGGTTGCGCTCGTTACTATCTCGGCCCCAATGCAGCGTTGCACACATTGGCACTGCTCGCCATCTTGGGCGCATTCCTGCATGTACTGAATCACGCCATTTTCAAAAGTCTGCTCTTTCTGTGCGTCGGTAGCGTTCAGTACACCACAGGCACCAAAGATCTGGACAAGCTGGGCGGGCTATTTGCCTTAATGCCAATCACCGCGGTGATTGCAGGCATTGCCGCCATCGCCGTTTCGGGCGTACCGGCTTTCTCTGGCTTTACCAGCAAATGGGCGATTGTCGGCTCGGCGCTGTTATCGGGCAAAGCCGCGGGCATCTTTGTGATTTTCGGGGTGATTGCACTGGTCACCAGCGCGATGACGCTCGCAACCTATGTGAAGCTCTACGGCATGACCTTTACCTCGGTGGGCGTCGAATGGAACGAAAACAGCAATGTGCACGAAGTTAGCAAAGTCATGCTTGCACCCAAGCTGGTGCTGGCTGCGGTTTGCTTAATACAAGGTTTCTGTCCTTGGCTATTTGTGCAGTTATTTGGCCGGGTCTTGGCCACGTCTGAAGGCGTGCTCAGCCATACGCTGGGTACACCCAAAGTGTTTGCTTCGCTTTCCCACAGCTATGCAGGGGTCAGCTTTGCGGCGAGCAATGGCTCGGCCATCGCCTTCTCATTTCCGCTCGTGATGATTGCGATGCTCACCGTGGCGCTCGTGTTTGCGCAATGGTTACGCAAAGCGGGTGGCGCAGAGGAACGCACCGCGCCAGTTTGGTTATGCGGCTATCAAACGCTCAACAACGCCAATCGCTATTTGAGCAGCCACATTTTCGATGCCTTCAAGAAATTTATGAAGTGGACTGGCGGCAATGTACGCGGCGCCTGACATTCGAGACACCCAGGGGTTTACGATGAGAAAAGAACTAGAAGCCAAATTAATTGCCCGCTTGCGTGATGATGTCGTCTGCGTAGAAAAAACCGACGAGCGCACCATTTATATTGATGTCAAACGCGCTGGTTTTCGCGAGGCCACGCAAATCATCACCGCCGCTGGCGCGCGCTATCTATGCAGTATTGGCTATGACAACATTAACCGCGATGGCACGCTGGCGATGGTGCATACCTTTGCGCTTGATGATAGCGACCAATTTGTCTGCTGCCGGGCCTCTGCCCCGGTGGACGACCCGGTGCTGGAATCGATCACGCCCGATCTGCCGTCTGCAGGCTGGTCGGAGCGCGAAGTCACCGATTTACTTGGCCTGCGCTTTGCAGGTCACCCCAAACCCAAAAAATTAGTGCTGGCCGATGATTGGCCAGAAGGCATCTACCCACTGCGTAAAGATGTACCGCATGATTTCGTGCCGCAAGGCGCCGAAGATGTCGCGTATCAACTCGATGAAGCGCCTCCCGGCACCAAGATCGTACCGGTTGGCCCCTTTCACCCCAGCCTGCACGAGCCAGAACATTTTGCCGTGTATGTCGATGGCGAAACCATTAAGGGCTGCGATTACCGTGGTTTTATGACCCACCGCGGCATCGAAAAGCTGTGCCAGACCCAAGTTAGCTATAACGAAGTGCCATTTATTGCCGAGCGTATTTGCGGTATCTGCGGCTCGGTACATGCCACGGCCTTTTCTCAAGCCGTTGAATCTGCCGCCGGGCTGGTGATTCCGCGCCGCGCCGAATTTATCCGCACCATGATGCTCGAAATCGAACGCATCCACTCCAACTTGCTGTGGCTCGGCGTGGCTGGCCATTTAATCGGTTTTGACACCGTGTTTATGCAGGCTTGGCGCGTGCGTGAGCAAATTATGTGGTTGTGCGAACGCCTCACAGGTAATCGCAAAACCTACGGCATGATTTTGGTCGGCGGTGTGCGTCGCGACATTACGCCAGACATTGCGCAAGACATTCTGGATGTAGTCAAAAAAATCGAAGACGAGCTGATGGTGATTTACCGCGCCATCGAAAAAGACACGTCGATCCACAAACGCACCAAAGGCGTCGGTACGATTACCAAGCAACAAGCCATCGACTGGAATTTGATCGGCCCCGTTGCGCGAGCACGTGGTGTCGATATTGACGCCCGTCGTGACCATCCGTACGCCGCCTACGACGAAATGAAATTTGAAGTGCCGGTACTCGATGGCTGCGACGTCTGGTCAACGCTGGTGGTGCGGGTGGTTGAAACTTTTGAAGCGATCAAAATTATCCGTCAATGTCTGGATAAAATGCCCGGCGGTGAAATCTTCGTTGAAATGAAGGACAAAATCCCAGCTCAGCGCCATGCAATTACCGTGGTTGAAGCCCCACGCGGCGAGTCGGTGCACTACGTCATCACTGGCGAAGACAACCGCCCTGAACGCTGGCGCGTACGCGCCCCGACCTTCACCAATCTGCAGGCCGTGCCGCTGATGCTGCTCGACGAACAATTCGGTGATTTCCCCATCATTATGGGCAGTATCGACCCTTGTTTCTCCTGTACCGATCGGGTGGCCGTGGTTGATCTGCAAACAGGCAAATCAAGCTCAATTACGAAAGCTGAGCTCGATGCAATGTCGAGAAAACATCTGGGGAGTATGCAAAAATGAGCCAACAACCCGACATTTTGATCGGCAGCATTCAGGTCATTGGCAACTTGGTGCTGTTCCTAGCGCTAGCGCCCTTTTTTGACGGTGTCGTGCGCCGCGTGATGGCGCGAGTACAAAGCCGGCAAGGTCCGCCGCTGGCGCAGTCTTACTATGACGTACTGAAATTACTGGGCAAGGAAAACATTGATTCATCGGGTATCTTGCCCTTCCGCCTCGCGCCATTGATTGCGTTTGCTTCTATCCTTTGCGTGATCGCGATTTTGCCCGTTGCAGGTCATGCCACGGCGCTCACCCCCTACGCCGATGCAATTTCGCTGATTTATTTGCTGACTCTCGGCGGTGTCGCGGTATTGCTGGGTGCATTTGCCAGCAAAAATATTTACGCCTTGATCGGCGCCAGCCGTGAAATGACCACGATGATTATGGTCGAGCCCATCCTGTTTATGGTGTTGCTCTTGGGCGTATTAAAAACCGGCAGTCTGGATTTAACGGCCGTGATCTACGGCACGCCATTGGCGCAATTTGGCTGGCCCGGTGCGGTGATGATTGTCGTTAGTTTGTTTGGTTTGCAAGCCTTTGTCGCCCGCCAGCCCTTTGACATGGCCGAAGCCGAGCAGGAATTGCTGGGCGGCCCATTTATCGAATACAGCGGCCCAAACTATGCCTTGTTTAAGTACTACATGATGCTCAAGCAGATGTTTTACGCCTATTTGCCGATCGCGATGTTTGTGCCGCTAGTGAGTTCGGGATTCTTTTTGCTCGACCTGCTGGTGCAGATCTTACTTACTGGATTGGTTTTCCTGCTGATTGGCCTGCTCTCAGCCACCCACCCGCGCTATCGGATTGATCAAGCGATCAAGTATTTCGCCGCGCTCTTTGTGATCGCCCTGGCCGCCATCAGTGCGGCGGTGATCTTCTAACACGATCAAGGAGAAAATCATGTGGCTCAGCAGCAAGCTCAAACAAATTTTGATGGTGTTAAAACCGGGCGTCGTCACGCTGGACTACCCCAACGAGCGTCCGCCCGTGCCGCAAAATTTGCGCGGCCAACCGGTCTTTGATCACCAAAAATGTATCGGCTGTGGCGGCTGCTCGGATCATTGCCCAGCGCGCTGTATTTTGGTGCGCGATGTCTGCCAAGAACTACGGGTCATGCTGTATGAAGGCTCGCGCTGTACTTACTGTGGTCGCTGCGCCGATATTTGCCCGGAAAAAGCCATCACGATGAGCAATAGCTTTGAAATCGCTTGCGATGATAAAGATGACGTCACCACACGCATGGAATTATTCATGATGAGCTGCCAGCGTTGCGGGCGTTGTTATGAGATGGAAAAAACCAATGCGATCGACCGCATCAATCTCAAAGGTTTCCGTTATGACAATCTGGAGCAACGCACGCTGATCCGCAAAACGAGCGAGACCTTCTCGACCGAGATGCTCAAGGAATCCGATAACTACACCCGCCCGAGCAATAAATAGGAGCCCAGCATGTTAAAAAGTCTCTGCACAAGAATGTTCAATGAGCCCTATTTGACGGTTAAGCACTGCAACGACGTTGAATCGAATCAGAGCGACAAGGAGTGAATCATGCTGAAGAATCTCTGCAAAAGAATGTTCAAAAAATCCATCTGGGTTTATCACTGCAATACTGGGGCTTGTAATGGTTGTGATATCGAGATTTTGAATATCCTCACGCCGTTTTACGACGTTGAACGCTTTGGCATCAAGCTGGTGGCCTCGCCGCGCCATGCCGATGCCATGCTGATTTCGGGCGCGGTGACTCGCCCCACTTTACCGCTCGTTAAGCGCGCCTATGAAGCAATCCCCAACCCCAAGCTGGTGTTTGCGATTGGCTCGTGCGCGACGGGCGGCGGTGCATGGTTTGATACCTATAACGTCACTGGCGGCGTCGACAAAGTGCTCGGCGTCAATTACTACATCCCAGGTTGCCCGCCGCGCCCTGAAGCGATTTTGTACGGCGTCGCGCTCGCGCTCGGTTTAGTCGACAAGCAAGCCGCACCGGTCGAGCTCAAACAAATGGAGTTCCCAATCGATATGTACGAGCGCAACGAAGCATGGGACAAGCGCAATGTGATCTACGAGCTGCTCAAATAAGGCCGCGAAGGAATTCCGATGAAAAAAATCCTGCTTATCGACGGCGACACCGCGCTCTGTCAAAACCTCAGCGCCACGCTGGCGCAGCATGGTTATGCCGTAACGTGTGCGCACTCGGCCGTTGCAGGCCGCAAAGCCGCACTGGCCAGCCCGCCTGACGCCATCATCACCGAGGCCATGCTGGAAACCGACACCGCCGGGTTTGAATTGGTCTACCAGATTCGAGATCAACGAGCGGATTCTCGCTATACCGCGATTCGCGACGTACCGATTTTATTGCTAACCGCGATCGACCAAGTCACCCATTTTCGATTTTCGCTCAATGAAAAACAGAGCTATTTGCCGCCCATTAGCGGCATGCTGAGCAAGCCGGTGCAAATCGAAACGCTGCTCGACAAATTAAAAGAAATGCTCTGATACACCGATGGCCGCCAGCTTACACAGCCGCGAACGACTTCAAACGCATATCGGGCAGATGTCACGGCGACGCGCTATTTACCCAGCGCCGTAGCGACTAGGCCGATGATTTTATTTAAGGGAAAGGGAGTAAAGATGAAACATAAATATCTGATCGTACCGTTGGCACTCTTGCCCATCATGGCCTACGCCCACCCGCAAGGCCATAGCTTGAGTTTATTCAATGGCTTTAGCCATCCTTGGCTGGGTGCAGATCACCTCTTGGCCATGCTGGCGGTCGGCATGCTCGCTGCGACACAGGCCAAGATCAAAGTACAATTGACGCTGATTTTCGCATTTTTAATCAGCCTAACTATTGGGGTATATTCATCAATACCTTTATCTTTAATGCCTAGCGCAGAATACCTAGTTGCAAGCTCAGTAGGCCTGCTCGGTATATCGCTGCTTTTTTCCCGGCAGCTATCGCGCGTGGCACTGGCCAGCATCATTATTTCCAGTGGTTTATTGCACGGGCTAGTTCATGGAGCGGAAATACCCACCAACACAGCATCGAGTTCGTTCATTATCGGCATGCTACTTGCATCCAGCGCGCTTCATTTTGGCGGATTTATTTGGTTAAGATGGGGCACCGCACGTGCACTGCCTTATTTCCAGCGTGCCAGCGCAGTAGGGCTCACTTTGAGTAGCGCATTTTTACTCTTTAGTTTGTGATCTTCACCCGTTTGGCAAGGCTCTTTACTGAGTTGAGAACTCAGCGATAGCCTGATCAGCACACAATAAAAAGCCCCTCATCCGAGGGGCTTTTAGCTTTAAAGATTAAATATACTGCGCATTAAAATGGGATGTCGTCTTCAAAGTCATCAAAGCTTTTCGCTGGGCGCGCAGCAGGCTGTGGCGCTGCTTGCGGTGCTTGGCGTGGTGCTGCTGGCGCACTGTATTCTTGGTTGAAATCATCGCCGCCGTAGCCGCCTTGACCACCTTGTGAAGCACCGCCCATACCGCCACCCGCGCCACCGCGACCGCCGAGCATTTTCATTTCATCGGCCACGATTTCAGTCGTGTAGCGATCTGCGCCGGTTTGTTTGTCTTGCCATTTGCGCGTTTGCAGACGGCCTTCGATATACACTTGGCTACCTTTTTTCAGGTATTCACCGGCGATTTCAGCCAAACGGCCGTACATCGTGATGTTGTGCCATTCGGTTTTTTCTTGTTTGGAGCCCGTGTTTTTATCTTTCCAGCTCTCGGTGGTGGCAATTGAGAAATTGCACACCGCGCCGCCGCTCGGTAGGAAACGTGATTCTGGGTCTTTGCCCAAGTTACCGATCAGCAGCACTTTGTTTAACGATGCCATTTAGTTGGTCTCCGCAATGAGTTGTTGTGCTGCCGCTTCATCCCAGCCTTCTTGCAGGACTTTGAGCAAAGCAACACGTTCTTCAATCAGTACCACGGCTTCTTTTACGCCGCGAATAGCGCCTAGTTTAGCAGAGAGTTGGCTCGCGCTCCCCGTCCAATCTTCGCCAATATGAAACATTTGCGTTTTAACAGGCAGCGGCGGCTGCATGCCCCACGACACGATCAACCAGATCGCCATCAAGCTCGCGCACAGTGCAAACACCGGGGTGGCGCTGTTGTAATGCTGATAAAGCCAGCCGGCCAGCGCAGAGCCCAAAAACATACTCAATGATTGGCAAGTGTTATACACGCCCATCGCCGTGCCTTTGGCTTCGGTCGGTGCGATTTTTGAAATCAGACTAGGCTGTGTCGCTTCCAGAATATTGAAGGCGATGAAATAAATCCCCAGCCAGATCACAATCGCGGTCAGACTCGGCAGCCACAGCGTCATGCCCAATTGCGCCAAGAACATCAGCGCAATCGCAAATACAAATACTTCTTTCAGGTGGCGTTTTTTCTCACCGTAAATAATCGCCGGCACCATCAGCACAAAGCCGACCAGCACCACGGGCAAATACACATACCAGTGATGCGCCACCTCGATACCGCCCACCGAAGTCAGCAGCAAGGGCATCACGGTAAACATCGCCATTTGCGCCGCGTGCAGCGCGAAAACGCCGTAATTAAGGCGCAGCAATTGCGGGTGTTTCAGTACTTGTGGCAAGCGGCGGGTATTGGCTTCGGCATCCGAGTGAAAGCGGCTGATGGTTGGGTTCGGAATCACTTTCCACACCCCAATCAAGGCCGACACCGCCAGCACCGCCGTCATCAGAAAAATCCCCGGCAAGCCGATCCATTCAGCGAGCTTGGGCGCAGCGACCAGCGATACGGCAAATGTCGTTGCGATACTGCCACCGATCATCGCCATCGCCTTGGTTCGATTTTCTTCGCGCGTTAAGTCAGCAAGCAAGGCGGTAATCGCCGCCGAAATCGCCCCCGCCCCCTGCACTGCGCGGCCAATAATCAGCCAGACGATATGATCGGCCATCGCACACATGATCGAGCCCAGCGCAAACAGCGCCAAGCCGATATAGATGACTTTTTTGCGGCCAACATGATCCGACCACATGCCAAACGGCAATTGCAGCAAGGCTTGCGTCAAGCCATAAGCGCCAAACGCCAAGCCCACCAAAGCATGGTTTTCGCCGCCGGGCATATGGCCCGCGTACACGGCAAACACCGGCAAAATCAAAAACATGCCCAACATACGCAAGGCATACAAACCCGCCAAACCACTGGCGGCGCGTAATTCCAATTTACTCATCATCTCGCATTACATCCGGCTGGCTCGCAACTCACGCAAACGCGGGGCTACGTCATCAAGGCGCCCATTTTACCCGATTGCGCCGCATCACCACTTTTAACGCGATTTAATTTTCATTAATACTGGGTATCGCTATCAAAACCAATATTAAAAAGCTCTACAAGGCCATACCCTGACTGAACTCTACAAATCCGCATTCGCGCTTGCACGCACTACCCGCCATCACAGTGAACAATCGTACTATGTACTATCATGCACCAGCATAAAGCGCTACAATTATCGGCTAACCTATCTGCCGGACAATGCCATGTATCGCCCAGCTTCGTTTGCGCCCGACCAGCCGATGATCCGCATTCGCGGCGCACGCACGCACAACCTGAAGAACGTCAACATCGACTTGCCCCGCGGCAAGCTGGTGGTGATTACCGGCCTATCCGGCTCGGGAAAATCATCGCTGGCGTTTGATACGCTGTACGCCGAAGGCCAGCGGCGCTATGTTGAATCGCTCTCGGCGTATGCACGGCAATTCTTGCAGCTGATGGAAAAGCCCGATGTCGATTTGATCGAGGGCCTCAGCCCCGCGATCTCGATCGAGCAAAAAGCCACCAGCCACAATCCGCGCTCGACCGTTGGCACCGTCACCGAAATTCACGATTACCTGCGGCTATTGTTCGCCCGCGTCGGCACGCCCTACTGCCCCGACCACGATCAAGCGCTGCAAAGCCAAACCGTCAGCCAGATGGTCGATCATGTTTTGGCGCTGCCCGAAGACACCAAACTGATGGTGCTCGCGCCCGTGGTGATCGGCAAAAAAGGCGAAAACGTCGATTTATTTGAAGAGCTGCGCGCACAGGGCTTTGTGCGCGTGCGCGTCGATGGCGAAGTCTTCGAGCTCGATGAAACGCCCAAACTCGACAAAAACAAAAAACACACGATTGAAGTCGTGATTGACCGATTGAAAGTGCGCGCCGATTTGCAGCAGCGCCTGGCCGAATCATTCGAGACCGCACTGCGCCACGCCGATGGCCGCGCGATCGCGGTTGAAATGGACTCTGGCAACGAGCATTGGTTCTCGGCCAAATTCGCTTGCCCAGTCTGCAGCTACAGCCTGCCCGAGCTTGAACCGCGCCTGTTTTCGTTTAACAACCCGATGGGCGCGTGCCCGAGCTGCGATGGCCTCGGTCAGAAAACCTTTTTCGACCCGAAACGCGTGGTCGCGCACCCCGAAATCAGCCTCGCCGCTGGCGCGATCAAGGGCTGGGATAAGCGCAATCAGTTTTACTTCCAGATGCTGACCAGCCTCGCGGCGCATTATGGTTTTGACACCGCCACCGCGTGGGAAGATTTAGAACCCGATTTGCAGGAAATCATTCTGCACGGCTCGGGCCATGAAGAAATCGCGTTTATTTATATGAATGAGCGCGGCAGCAAGTTTGAGCGCGTACACAGCTTTGAAGGGATTATCCCCAATCTGGAACGCCGCTACCGCGAAACCGACTCGATGTCGGTGCGCGAGGAGCTCGCCAAATACCAAAATAATCAAGTCTGCCCGACCTGCGAAGGCGCGCGCCTGCGCAAAGAAGCGCGCCATGTACGGGTTTGGGGTAATAACCTACATGCCTTATCCCGCCTGGCTTTGCGAGACACACTCCACTTTTTCCAAAGTCTGGAATTAGAGGGCAGCAAGGCGCAGATTGCCGAAAAAATCGTTAAGGAAATCAGCGAGCGTCTGGGCTTCTTGGTCAACGTGGGTCTGGATTACCTGTGTTTAGAGCGCAGCGCCGATACGTTATCGGGCGGCGAAGCGCAGCGGATTCGCCTTGCCAGCCAGATTGGCTCGGGCCTGACCGGCGTGATGTATGTCCTCGACGAGCCATCGATCGGCCTGCACCAGCGCGATAATGATCGTCTGATCGGTACGCTGATGCATCTGCGCGATCTGGATAACACCGTAATCGTCGTCGAGCACGACGAAGACGCGATGCGCGCCGCCGATTATCTGGTCGACATGGGCCCCGGCGCGGGCGTGCACGGCGGGCAAGTGATTGCCGTTGGTACACCGGAAGAAGTGTTCAACAACCCCGATTCGATCACCGGCCAGTTTATGACCGGCAAGCGCAAAATCGCGCAGCCGGAAAAACGCCGCGTGCCCGACCCAGAGCGTTGGCTGTACCTGATCGGCGCAACGGGCAATAATCTGAAAGACGTGACGCTTGAGCTGCCCGTTGGGCTGATGGTCTGCATCACCGGCGTATCGGGCTCGGGCAAATCAACGCTGATCAACGACACGCTGTACAGCATCGCCGCGCGCGATCTGAATGGCGCCGGTTGCGAGCCAGCGCCGTATCGCGAAGTCAAAGGCCTGGAGCATTTCGACAAAGTCATCAACGTCGATCAATCACCGATTGGCCGCACACCGCGCTCCAACCCCGCCACCTACACCGGCCTATTTACGCCGATCCGTGAGCTGTTTGCTGGCGTACCCGTTGCGCGCGAGCGCGGCTACGGCCCGGGTCGTTTCTCGTTCAACGTTAAAGGCGGCCGCTGCGAAGCGTGTCAGGGCGATGGCGTGATCAAGGTTGAAATGCATTTCTTGCCCGACGTCTACGTACCGTGCGACGTCTGCCACGGCCTGCGCTACAACCGCGAAACACTGGAAGTGCAGTACAAAGGCAAGAGCATCACCGAAGTACTGAATATGACGGTCGAAGACGCGCTGGAATTCTTCAACGCTGTACCGACCGTCGCGCGCAAACTGCAAACGCTGCTCGACGTCGGTCTGGGCTACATCCGACTCGGCCAAAGCGCCACGACGCTGTCAGGCGGTGAAGCGCAGCGCGTTAAACTCGCGCTCGAATTATCGAAACGCGACACCGGCCGTACGCTATATATCTTGGACGAACCGACCACCGGCCTGCATTTCCACGACATCGACTTGCTACTCAAAGTCGTGCAACGCCTATCGAGCCACGGCAATACGGTGGTGGTGATCGAGCACAATCTGGACGTGATCAAAACCGCAGACTGGGTGATTGATCTAGGCCCAGAAGGCGGCGCAGGCGGCGGCCAAATCATCGCCACCGGCACACCGGAAGATGTGGCGGGGAATATGGCGAGTCATACGGGGCTCTATTTGGCGCGGTCGTTGGGGATTGCGAGGGAGTGATTTTTCTCCATGGGTATGTGGCTATAGCTAATTATTGGATTGGGCTAGAGTCATATACCCATACCGCATCAGTGTAGGACGGTTTAGCCGAAGGCGCGCCCAAAGGAAGTACCCTTGGGGTATAACCCGCCAATTTAGCGCTTGATCCAAATCGGAGTTCAGCGCGGGATCACGACCCACCCAATGTGGTTGTTAGCAAAAAATGAGTGAAGTTTGATGACTACGTTCATATTTTCCATTCTTCTCGTCTGGATTGTATTTTTCTTGGGGATCTATTTTGCTGAAAACCAAGGTTGGGAGCGGATCAAAGTCATATCAGCAAGCTGTGTAACAAAACTCCCCTTTTGGGCAAAACTCATTATTTATAGTGTTGCCATCCTGATCTGCGTGTTAATTGGCTTCCTTGTTCTTGGTTTATCTGCATCCGCATTAGTTTTTGGTGGATTTTTGCTAATCCCGATAGCCCTCGGGGCTTATGTTGTTTTAACTTACTCATTGTTGAAGTTTTTGGGACGTACCTTATTAGTTCGTAGGTCGGATAAGCCAAAGACATACTCCGACAAGTTGTGATGATTGTTAGAGCTCGTAGGGTGTAATAAGCGAAGCGCATTACACCGCACGCAAAATGATGAAGCCGCCAGTCTTGGCGGTTTTTATTTGCCTGTAATTTGCCATTCACCACGGATTGGCGGCTATGCGCCGCGGCACTTACTTTCTTTGCTTCGCCTAAAGAAAGTAAGCAAAGAAAGGCGACCCCACATCTGCGTCGGCTGCGCCGATGCCCTCGACTGCGGACGGTTCGAGGCGGCGGCGGGTCTTAACAAAACAGGCCCCGCCGAAACCCCGCCCCGCCCGTTCCTCGCTCGGCGCAGATATAGGGGAATTGGTGCAGCCCGACGATGGCGGCATATACCCACCACGGTATTGATCTAAAATTAATTATTTGATTGATCTTGCTTGATATACCCTATGCATATTTAGTCCGCGCTCTGTGGTCTGGGGCTTAAATCCCCTGTCGCCCATCGCCGAGGGAGTGGAGCGTGACAAATGGCTTTATCGTTTGGCTCGCGACCGACTGAGGGAAGCCCGGAGGGCCGCAGGCGGGGGGCTCCTTTGGGGTGTTGGGGGCTTTGGAGAAGCAAAGCCCCCAACCTGTCTGCGCGGCGGAACGCGCACCAAAAACTCGCGGCGTAGCCGCATAAAACCTAGCACGTAGGGTGTAATAAGCGAAGCGCATTACACCGTCCCCGAAATGATGAAGCCGCCAGTCTTGGCGGTTTTTATTTACCCGCAATTTTCCATCCACCACGGATTGGCGGCTATGCGCCGCGGCACTTACTTTCTTTGCTTCGCCTAAAGAAAGTAAGCAAAGAAAGGCGACCCCACATCTGCGTCGGCTACGCCGATGCTAGCCCTAGGCCACGGCCTGCGCTAAGGCAGCAAGCTGCCAAGCTCCGTCACGCCTCGACTGCGGACGGATCGAGGCGGCGGCGGGGCTTAACAAAACAGGCCCCGCCGAAACCCCGCCCCGCCCGTTTACCCCAAGGGCACAGCCTTCGCTAAGGCAACAAGTTGCCAAGCTACGGCATGCCTCGCTCGGCGCAGCTGTAGAGGAATTGGTGCAGCCCAACCATTTTTGACATATACCCATCACGGTGTTGCTCTAAAGGCATTTTATGAATTGGTTTTGGTGGGCATACCCCCATCGCCAATTAGAACGAATTGCCCATGGAGATGCGCCGTTTGAAAAAGTTACGGCGAGATTTTAAGCCGCCTAGCTCGTAGGATGGGTGGAGGTCGCAGACCGATACCCATCGTGCAATCGGTGATGGGTATCGCTACGCTCAACCCATCCTACATGGTATTTCTGAATTGGCTTTGGCGAATATACCCGATATCCATCTTGTACGCGCTCGTTGGTCTGGGGCTTAAATCCCCTGTCACCCATCGCCGAGGGAGTGGAGTGAGACAAACAGCTTTTCGTTTGGCTCACGACCGACTAAGGGTAGCCCGGAGGGCCGCAGGCGGGGGGCTCCTTTGGGATGTTGGGGGCTTTGGAGAAGCAAAGCCCCCAACCTGCTTGCGCGGCGGAACGCGCACCAAAACTCGCGGCGTAGCCGCATAAAATCCAAGCTCGCGCAGCGAGTTTTGCGGCGCCTTGCCAATTGCCGGACGAACGGGAATTCGCGGCGATCGGGCGCGCGGGGGTTGCAAGGGGCGGAGCAAGACCCGCTCCTTGCTCGTGCGGCCGGCGAAACGGCCGATTTACCGCCTGAGATAGCAGGCTAATACCACGATGATCGATGGTGCAATGCGCTTCGCTTATTGCACCCTACTGTTCTGCCTGCGCAGCAGAGCACGCACCAAAAAGATTCGGCACAACCGCATAAAACCGAAGGCTGATATCGGCTGCGCTTATCGCGACCCAGAATGCAGTAGCAGATTAAATATAATTAATCACTAATAATCAAAGCAATTTCTATACTAGCTGGAGGGCGAAAATATAAAGCCATCTGCTTTTCGCCTAGTTTTACATCAACAGAAGGAAGCCAAAATGCAACTCAAACTGACCCCACTATTTTTGGCTACGCTGTTAGCCACATCGACCATGCTTGCCCAAGCAGAGAGTGCGGAACATGCCGCCGAAAAAGCGGCAAGACAAGCGGATAAGGCCAAGCTGGAAAGTGACAAGCAACAACGTAAAGCCGATAAAGCTCATCTTGAAGCGGATAAAGCTGCCAAAGCCCCCAGAACCACCATTGCCAATGACAAAGCCAAAATAGAGGCCGACAAAACCATCGTCAAAACAGACAAGGCGCAATTAGAAACCGACAAACAGAACGCCAAAAAGAAAAAGAAACCGCAATAATCATCAGGTTCATAGTGCCAGCTTAAGCGCAAAAAAATAGCCTCGCTGATTGAGGCTATTTTTTATTGGATGCGTAAAGCAACTAGCAAAAGAGGTGCCGCTATGGTTGCGCCTTCAGCAACAAGCCCGCCAATTGCAAATCCTGCGGGTAAGTCACTTTCAGATTCCATGGGCTGCCCATGATGAGTTTGGGCGTTTTGCCGAGACGCTCGAGCGCGCTGGCTTCGTCGGTGATGTCATTGACGTGTTGCGGCAAGGCGTCTTGCAGCGCGGCGAGTAGCTCGCCGCGGCGGAACATTTGTGGGGTTTGCGCTTGCCATAAACCAGCGCGCGGCGTGGTGCGCTCGATTTGGGCGTGGCCATGTTGATCGTATTCAGACGCGGCGACCTTGAGGGTATCGGCGACAGGCACAGCCAGAATACCGCCTACAGCATCATACTCTAGCTGGGTAATCATCTGACTGACTTGCGCACTGGTCAGGCAAGGCCGTGCGGCATCGTGCACCAACACCCAGCTATCATCGGGCACATCAAGTGCGGCCAAGCCATTCATCACCGACTCGGCGCGGCTGGCGCCGCCGACACGCAGCACCAGCAAGCGCGACAGATCGCCAAGCAGCGCAGACCAATCATAGCTAGCCCACCATTCGTCTTCGGGCGAAATCACGACAACGACTTGATTGATTTCAGTAGCACCGAGCAGCGCGCGCAGCGTGTGCGCGATCAGTGGCTGGCCGAGCAGATCGAGGTATTGTTTGGGCGTGGCGCTGGCCATGCGGCTGCCGCTACCGGCGGCGGGAACGAGGGCGATTTTTTTCATTTTGATTGGTTTCTAACTAAACAGGCACGGCCGATGATCTCAACGCACGCGTACCATCCATCGTTCCCAATGCACTAATTCATTGCAATGGTGCCAATGAGCAATAGCGCCGCACCGACATACCATGCGTTCAAATATGGTTTGGCTTTGGGATCTTTGCCGGCATAAAAATAGACATAAAAAGGAAAAACCAAACACATCAATGCTTTGGAAGGCGACTGACTCAGCGCAATAAAGAAAATCATAATCTGCATCGCCACAATGACGAATAATCCCAGCAATAGTGCTGCAGATGCCATGTTTATCCTCACATAACTGAATTAAGATCGATTGCCTTTAAACGCAGGAACGATACTAATGACTCACTCTTCCGGATAGGCCACATACACGTCGCGAATCACCACATCACCGCGCGCTTTGAGCCATGCGGCGATCAGATCGGCGACGGGTTGGTCTTCCATCGCGGCGACGCCGTATTGGCGTACCACCAGCCATTTTGGCGCTTCGCTGGCGACGTTAAAGTCAAAGTCGGCGATTACCAAGCCCAAATCAGCGGCAGCTTTAAATAGGGTATCTTGCGCAGCTTCATCATGTACTTCGGCTTCAATCACATACGTCGCATAGGTATCGGTATGCCAGCGCTCGAGTACTTCGTACACGGGGTAGCTGACACCGTCGAATTCACGTGCGCCGCGCGGTACACCGTCGAGCAGCAAAATATCGCCGTGGCCGATTTCCAGATCAGGCAGCGGTACGCCCGACACGCGTGCACGTGCGGGGTCGAGGCGCTGGCCCCAGATGACTTCTTGTTGCTTGCCAACGCGAATCCGAATCGCGACGCGCTCACCGCTGGTGGCGCTCGATAATGCGTCCAGTTGCTCGGCGCTAAACGTCTGATCAAACTTCGCCCACGCGCTGGCGGCTGTCGCCCAGTCGCGGTTGGCGGTGGCGGCAATCCCCAGATTCCACCAAGCCGCTTCATCGTCGGGTTTGATCTCTAAGGCACGCGCATTGTGGCGTTGCGCCAGCGGCCAATTGCTTGGCTCGCTGTTTTTATACAGCAGCGCCAAGTCATAATGCGTTTGCGCGTCTTGCTCGTCGATCGCGAGCGCAGCCAAGAAATGCTGCTCGGCGGCGGGTAAATCGCCCTCTTCCCACGCGGCGTGCGCGGCGGTTTTCAATTCGGTGGTATTCATACAAACACTCATTGTGGATTCTCCGTGGCGGCGGGCTCGGGTTTGGGCTCGTACTCGCGCCACAGACAATCGGATTTATTAATTTTGTCGAGTTCGGCCAGATACGCCTGATGCAGCGCGAGATCTTCGGCGCTCGCTTGCGCACGAATCAGCGGCGGGCGCTCTTTGCGGCGCAGTGCGTCGGCGGCGGCTTCTTCCAGTGTTGGGGCAAAGTCGATCAACAGGCTGTCTTGCCCGCGCGTCATCGCCATATACACTTCGGCGAGCAACTCGCAGTCGATGAGCGCGCCGTGCAAAGTCCGGCCTGAGCGATCGACTTCATAGCGATCGCACAGCGCGTCCAGACTATTGCGTTTGCCCGGCCACAGGTCTTTGGCCATTTTCAGCGTATCGGTGACGCACTCGACGTAGTCTTCGATCTTGCCGCGGCCGAGCTTTTCCAGCTCCATATTCAGGTAGCCCACGTCAAACGGGGCGTTATGAATAATCAGCTCGCTGCCTTTGACGAAGTCGAGAAACTCATCGACGATGGCGGCAAATTTGGGCTTGTCGCTTAAAAACTGCGTCGTTAAGCCGTGGACATTCAACGCGCCCTCTTCCGAATCGCGACCCGGATTGATATAGCGATGCAGATGACGATCGGGCGCAGAGAGCTTGCGGTCGATCATTTCCACCGCCGCAATCTCCAAAATCCGGTTGCCGTCTTCGACGCGCAAACCTGTGGTTTCGGTGTCGAGAAAAATCTGGCGCATATCGCTCATCTCTTCATTCAATTCAGTCAGCGCGTATTGTAATGGATGCCAGCAGAAACGCGTTTTTTTATCCATTGATTGGATAGGCATAAATCACGGCAGTATTGTGCAAACAATCTGCCACTCGATCATGATCTGATCTATAAAAAACTATCTAGTCGCAGGTAGACCTCCATGGATCAGTCTTTGGCCCGCCTCAATCGTATTGCACGCCGCTTTCCCATGTTTGCGTGCCTGCAATACGAGAAAATCGAAGTTGCTGCCAGCGAGCGTGGGGATTTGGCTTGCCAGCTCGACGCGCTCTATCAGCGCTATTTCACGCTGGAGCGACTAGGCAAAGCCGCATCCATGATGCACGAGATCAAACAGGGGCTGGCTCGGGCCGAAGAAAACTCGCTAGCGTGGCAGGCGGGCAAACTGTATGAGGCCTTGGGGCGACTGCACTTCACCCGCAGCGAATGGCGCGATGCGCTGTTTTACTGGAAGCGCTGCATCGATACCAGCGAGCTGACCGGCGATATTACTTCGGGCATTGAAGGCCGAATTGGCTTGGGCGCGATCAACAATGACATTGGCAACCCCAATGTCAGCATTAATTACTATATCGAAGCCAATAACCTAATCAGCCAACTCGACAACCCCTATCTGGCGAGCAAGCTTGCGCTCAATATCGGCGTCAATTATTACCGCAAAGATTTACTCGATCAGGCCGAGCATGAATTCGAGCGCGGCCTGCATTTTGCCAAATTAGGCAATGTCGGCGAATACGTTGCCGAGGCCTATTGGCACCTTGGCGATTTGTATGCCAAACAAGGGCGACTGACAAAAGCCAATGAATATACCGCGTACGGCTTACAATTCGCCGCCAAAAATGGCTATATCTGGCTGCGTGGTATGGCATTTGAAACGATGGGTTATATTTTGATCCAACAAGGCGATCTGCCTGCGGCCATCCGTTTGTTCGAGCAAGCCATTGAGTTTGCCCGCGAAATTGGCTCACGCCAGCAGCAAGCCAATTTCCTTGAGCAGCGATCAAATTTGGCCGAGCAACTCGGTGATTTACCTTTGGCGCTGTCTTCGTTGCGCGAATATAAAAAACTCAAAGAGCAAATGGTCGAGCTTAGCTCGCAGCAAATTGTGAAGGAAATCAGCGCTTACGATCAGCTAGAACGACCTGCCCACGAACAATTACTCGAATTAGCCGCCAACCCCGAGCTCAATAATCCAGCGCACAGCGCTTTGCAATTGATTTTGAATCAAGCCAAACAAATTTTGAAACTCGACTGGATCGGCGTCTGGATTTATAGCGAGCATGAGGATGTCTATCTTTGCCACGGCCAAAGTGAGCCTCCCGTTAAGCTCGGCGCAGAGCTCAAGCAGCGCTATCTGCCGCAATACTTCCAGTATTTACGCCAGCTGCATCAGCAAACTGTCGCAGTGGACACCCGCCTGCACCCTTGCTCAGCCGATTTGAAAGTGCTATTTGCTGGCTACACGCTGCGCTCCACCGTGGAGCTGCCCCTGCAATTACGCGGCAATAAAATCGGCGCCATCTGCTTTGCCCAGCACAGCGAATACAACCAGTGGGATCGCGAGCTTGTTGCCCATTGCAGCCGGATTGTGCAATTGGTTGAACGCGATTTTGGCAATATCGAAAATCAGAAAATTCAGTTGGAGCTGCATCGCAATGAAAAAATGGCTTCGCTCGGTCGCCTAGTGGCGGGGATTGCCCACGAAATCAACACGCCGATTGGCATTGGGGTTACCGCTTGCAGTGCATTACACGAAGAGATTGACGTGATGCAATTGCAGCTCGATACCGGAAAAATGGGCAAACAAATGCTGAATAATTTTCTGCATGTGGCGGCCGAAAGCATTGATGTTACCGAGCGCAATTTGCAACGCGCGGCGCAACTGATCCGCAGCTTTAAAGAAATCGCCGTGGATCAAAATAGCGATGTCATGCGCAAAATCCATCTACCGCATTATTTGGATGAAATTATCCTCAGCTTATCACCCATCCTAAAAAGATCACCGTATATCTTGGAAAGCTATTGCGAACAAGACCTTGAAGCCAATACCTACCCTGGTGCTCTATCTCAAATTGTCACCAATTTTGTGAACAACAGCATTTTGCATGGCTTTGAAAATCAACCGAGCGGCCATATGAAGGTCAGCTTAAAAAGTGATTATGACGGCCAAATTCTGCTCGAATACAGCGACAATGGCTGCGGAATGAGCGAGGAAATTCAACGCAAGATCTTTGATCCTTTTTTCACCACCAAGCTTGGACAAGGTGGTAGCGGCTTGGGGATGAATATTGTCTACAACCTGATTACGCAAAAATTATTGGGCACGATTGAGCTAAAAAGTGCGCCCGGAGCCGGCGTCCATTTTCAGATCCGCTTTCCCAAAGCACCGCCCGCCTCAGTTTGACTGAGCGCGCACTTATTCGAAAAATAACTATAAGTCACACAAATCATTGCATCATCGAGCCAGCGCATCATCGCTATGATAGGCATATCCATCGCATAAAGACCTAACATGCAAAACAGCTTATTTATCAGCCACGGCGCGCCAACCTTAATTATTGACGATAGCCCAGCCCACCACTTTTTACGCCAACTCGGCGATCAATTGCCGCGCCCCCGCTTAATCGTGATGATTTCTGCGCACAATATTGCTCGCCAGACCACCATTGGTACGGCCGCAAAATGGCGGGAATGGCATGACTTTGGTGGCTTTCCGGATGAGTTGTATCAAATGCAATATCGCCCTGATGGCGAGCCCCATTTTGCCGAGGCGCTGGCCAAACAATTAGCCGCCATGGGTGAAGACATTGTACTGAGCGACAATACAGCGCTCGACCATGGCGCTTGGGTGCCGTTAAAACTGATCTACCCTGAGGCGGATATTCCCGTCGTTACCGTCTCACTGTCGCAGCATATGGATAATGCCGCACATCTGGCCTTGGGCAAAAAACTGGGCGAGCTATTGCCCGATGATGTATTGCTAATCGGTTCAGGCAGCATCACGCACAATCTGCGTGATGCCTTTACCCGCATGCAATACCCTGAAAGCCATAGCGAATCTGATAGGTATGCTGATCAATTCATTGCTGCGGTTCATCTTGCTGGCAATACCTATCAAATCAATGATTGGGAGCACTGGAATCACGCCCCCAATGCCCTACCCTTTGCACGGCAAGCACATCCCAGCAGCGAACATTTTTTGCCCTTTCTGGTCGCCCGAGCGGCGGCAGGGGACGATGCGCGCATGACCACCTTGCATCACAGTATTGAGCTGGGCGTACTGGGCATGGATGTCATTGGTTTTACGGCCAAAGCCTAAATCCATCAATTTGATGGCGGCGCGGCATTTTTAGCCTAAGATTCAATCACCTGTAATCTTTTGTCACATTCATGAAATTAGCATTCGCAGTGATCGCTCTTTTTTCCGCCTCAGTGGCCAGCGCGCAAGAAGTCTTGCGCATGGCCATTGATGAAGCGTGGAATCCGCCGCAAATCATGAAGCAGATGGGCAAGCCGGCGGGCGGCTTATTTTTTGATCTGATGACACAAATTGCCATCAACGCCGGTGCAAGCCCTCAATGGCATCTGCTGTCGCGCAAACGGCTGCTCAACACGCTAAATGCCAATGACATCGATCTGATCTGCCACACCAATCCCAAATGGCTCTCCAATCAATACTCACCCGAGCGCTGGAGCAGCCTGTTTATCAAACAGGAAAACGTCGTTATCGCCCCGCCGGGTCGCACGCGAGCGGCGATTAATTTTGACTCGCCCGACCTACTTAATCTGAATATTGGCACCATTTTGGGCTTTAATTATCCGCGTTTAAATAATGCACTAGCGCGTAATTCGATCCGAAGAATAGACTCAGGCTCGCAAGACATTCTGCTCAAACACACGCACAGCGGGCTATTGCCACTGGCGGTCGCCAATCGAATTAATGTGGATTATTTCAATCAAAGCCAAGACAAAAAAAATCGCATCGAAATTATTCAAACGCTAGACATCCAAGACACCTATTGCCTGATCTCGTCCTCACCCAATATCCCTGCTCAGAAAATCAAAGACGCGATCAGCCAACTCCACACCTCAGGCCAATTGACGCAAATTCTGGCGCGCTATCAACTCCAAAAATAGCGTGTAAGGAAAAACGTGTTGCTGTAAGATCGTGCTTCTTGCGTCACCCACCTTTCGCGCGGCTCTTGCCTTGCTCTCAATCGGAATCGCCCCTTCACATGCGTCGTTTTATTTCTAGCCTCTTGCTGTGCTGCCTCGGCTTGTCTACGGTAGCGAATGCGCATGATCTCATCCTATACGTCGGCGATAACCCGCCATTTAACAGCTTTACCAATCGACAGCCCGAAGGCATGGCAGTCGAGGTTGTCGCAGAAATGCTGGCACGCTCGGGCATCAGCAGCATTCAAAAAGATTATCCGTGGGCGCGCGCGGTGGAAAATGTGGCCCGCAACCCGAATCAGTGCGCCTACACCATGGGGCGCATTGCCGAGCGGGAAAAAAAATATAGCTGGATAGGCCCGATTGCCAGTATTCAAGGCGTCTTTTTCGGCTTGAGCGAGCGCCACTTGCAAGTCAAATCCCTCGATGACGCTCGCAAATTGCGCGTGGGCGATATTCGCCAAGGCGCGAATGCCGTGATGCTGGAAAAGCTGGGCTTTACAATCGACTATGCCAATAGCGAAGATCAAAACCTGAAGAAACTGCTGGCTGGCCACATTGATCTTTATCCGGCAGGTTCATTTGCCACAGGAGAAATCGCCAAACGCCTCGGCATTGCCCCCAATAAAATCGAGCCGCTGATGATTTTCAATACGGTCGATTTATATCTGGCGTGCAATCCAAACAGCAAGCCACAACTTCTTGAACAACTGCAAAAATCGCTCGACAGCATGCGCAGTGATAAAAAGCTCAAGCAAATTTATGATAAATATCAGGATAAATTTGCCAGCTAAAACAAGTCACGCAGAGCGCATCTTTCCTGCCCTGCTATCACGCCAGCGCCTTAAATAGCGCATGATCTTGGCTAAACGACATACACCACTTCAGTCAGGTATTGCCCTGTAGTTCAATACGAATAATATCTACAGGTATATACCCGACATCAATCAGCTGTTTTTTGCTCAGCAGCCGCCAATGCTGCCGCTTCGCGCAGCTTATCTTTTTTACTCTTGCGCCGACCCTTAATCCCGCCATTATTGGGCGAGACGGTGGCCTCAGGCGCGACGGCATTGACTTGTTTTGGCTCAAAGCCGGTAATTTGCTCACGCGGAACACGGCAATTTTGTTGCTTTTCAATCAAGCGAAAATGCGCGGCAAAATCGCTAGTGACAAAACTCACCGCCACCCCACTTTCCCCTGCCCGCCCTGTGCGGCCTATGCGATGCGTATAGTCCGTGGTTGAGCGCGGCAAATCATAATTCACCACCGCGGGCAGCTGGGCAATGTCGATACCGCGCGCGGCCAGATCAGTTGCGACAACGACCTGCAAACGACTGGCTTTAAAATCGCTGATCACTTGGCTACGCTTGCCCTGCTCAAAACTGCCATGAAACGCTGCCGCTTTAATGCCCGCGCGATTGAGTTTTTTGGCGACATGCTCGGCTGCGTACTGGGTGGCAACAAACACCAAAACACGCGACCAGCCATGCTCAATAATGAGATGCCGCAGTAATTGCGTGCGCGCACTTTCATCGACATCAATCGCGCGCTGCAAAATATCAGGCGCAGCAATTGGAGTCGCGGCAATTTCAACTCGCTGCGGGTTGGTGAGCAATTGGGCGGCCAGCGCCTCAACGGCAGGCGAAAAAGTTGCAGAGAAAAACAGGCTTTGTCGCCGCTGGGGCAGCAAATCTAAAATGCGATTGAGCTCATCACTAAATCCCAGATCAAGCAGGCGATCGGCCTCATCCAGCACCAGCGTTTTTACGCCCGCAATGCTTAACGCCCTTTGCTCAATCAGATCGATTAATCGACCCGGCGTCGCGATCACAATATCGGCACCACCACGCAAATTCATCATTTGCGGATTGATCGATACGCCGCCATAGACCGCGACCATTTTGGCTTGCTCGGGCAGCCGTTTAGCCAATCCGCGCAGCGTCTCGCTCACTTGCATCGCCAACTCACGCGTTGGCACTAAAATCAAACTTTGCACGACGCGCTGTTTGGGGCGCAGATCGACATCCATGTCGCGGATTTGGGCACGCCATTGCAGATGCTGCTGCAGCAAGGGCAACACAAATGCGGCAGTTTTCCCCGATCCTGTTTGCGCACAGGCAATCAGATCATCCCCTTGCAATACCAGCGGAATCGCCGACGCCTGAATCGCAGTGGGTTGAACATAATCATGATCGTGAGCAGCGCGAACCAACTCGGCAGATAAACCCAAAGCAGCAAATGGCATAGATGAACTTTAAAAAAACCGAAGAAAACAACCAGAATGGGAAATACAGATTGGCAATAGTTGGTCTGCGCACGGCGCCGACCCCAAGCAATTGTAGCGCGATGGTAACACGATTAGCACCTAGCCTGCCTTCGCGGGGCTGGGCGGAAGGACTTAACGTGCCGCGGCAAGATGCGGCAATAGGCTGAGCTCGGCCTGAGCCAAAAGCAGATTAAATTGCTCGACGGGCAAAGGTTGCGCCATGTAAAAACCCTGCAATTGATGGCAATCGAGTTGGCTCATAAAATCAGCTTCAGCTTGATTTTCAACGCCCTCGGCGATTAACTGCAGATTCAAATTCATTGCGATTGCAATGATGGCCTTGACGATAGCGACATTGCTGTCATTGTTTGGCACACCACGCACAAAGCGTTGATCGATTTTAAGGTAGTCCAAGGGAAAGGTATGTAGATAGGCTAGATTAGAATATCCCGTGCCAAAATCATCCAGCGCCAAGCTAAAGCCGAGCGCGTGCAAATCATGCAAAATACCGACCATGTCATCGTCGATTTGCATTAATAATGTTTCAGTGATTTCCAGCTCGATTTGACTGGCTGAGATTTGATGGGCAATCACTTGCTCTTGCAAAGTATTGACCAAGTCTTTACTAAACTGACGTGGCGACAGATTGACCGCCAAACGCACCAGGCGCAGTCCTTGAGCCTGCCATTGCGCCAATTGACGGCATGCCTCGCTAAAAACCCAAGTACCAATCGGCACAATCAAGCCGGTTTCTTCGGCAAAGGGGATAAATTCTGCGGGGCTTAATAAGCCTTTTTGCGGGTGCTGCCAGCGAATTAATGCTTCAGCCCCACATAAACAACCCGTTTTGGCATCGACTTGCGGCTGGTAAAACAGGCGAAATTCATTACGCTCCAGCGCATGATGTAGATCGGTACTGAGTTTGAGCCGCGCGAGCGAGCGTTGATTCATCTGGGCAGAATAAAACAGATGTGCTTGATGGGATTGCTTGGCCCGATTCATGGCCATGGCCGCGTAATTGAGTAATTTATCGGGATCATGCCCATCTTCAGGATAAACACTAATGCCGATATGCGCCTTGATGACAATTTCTTCCTGCATCACATAATATGGCGCAGCTACTGCAGCCAAAATACGCTCGGCAACGATCGCGGCATCTTCTCTTTGTGTGATATCAAATAGGCCAATGCTAAATTCATCCGCACCAAATCGAGCCAACACATCCTCATCGCGCAGACAGCCACGAATCCGCGCGGCGACCTCAATCAAAATTTGATCGCCCCCTCGATGGGTAAATGAGTCATTCATCGCCTTAAAACCCACGATGTTAAAACACAATAAGGCACCACTATTGTGCTGCCGTTTTGCTTCGATCAATGATTGCTCAAGCAAGGAAAAGAAATGACTGCGATTGGGTAATTTGGTCAATGCGTCAAAATAAACCAGCCTAAAAATCTGCTCCTCTGCGGCCTTTTTTTCGGTCAAATCGGCAATGACTGCAAAATAATTCACCACCGAATGCAATCGACCACAGACTTGGCTGATGCTTAACCAGATCGGGAAGGAATCACCATTGACGCGCTTGGCCCATAACTCACCCTCCCAATGACCCAAGGAGAGCAAATGAGCATCTAGCTCTTCCTGTAATTCACAATCCGCCAGCAATTGAGGTATTTGCCCACGCAAATGCTCAAAGTCAGCCCCCATCATTTGCAAATAGGCAGGGTTACATTCAATGAGGTGACGGCGCTCATCCGTAATCAAAATGGCATCGGGGGTATTTTTGAAAACCGAATTTAATAGCCGAGAGCGAATTTGATCTGCGACCTGACGGCTAATGTCGTACAAAAAACCCACCATGCGCAGCGGCCGACCTTGCTCATCGCGCACTAAGGTTAGATGAATTTGAGCCCAGAAGACATGGCCATCTTTATGCTTTCTTCGTACCTCAAGCGTGCTTTGCCCATCGAGAATGACACGGTTAAAAATCTCGGCATCGGCCTCCGCCTCATCGGCATACAAGATCAAGATATGCTGCCCAATCACTTCTTCGCTGGCATAGCCAAATAATCGCTCGGCACCGCCATTCCAGCCCGTGATATAGCCTTCCAGATCAAGCGCGATCAAGGATGCATTGATATCGCCCAAAATTCGGATGGCGGGTTCGAGTTCGTTGTAACTCATTTCGATAAACTCGCTGCCAGCGAGCCCGCCCATTCAAATACCGCCAACTCAGACTCAATCCAGGTCAAATCAGCGTGGGAAGGTGAAATTGGCCAAAGCTGTGGCTGATCGCTCGCTTCCATTATTTCCAGTTGATTGAGCGCCAAACCCAAATCACCAACTCGGTAAAGCAGCGCCGAGGCTAATTTTTCATTCAGAGAGAGTCGTTGCAATAAGTCAGCTAAAGGCTGGTGAAATAAGCGATCGAGCAAAGAAAGCATGCCAGTTAAAAAGGCCGAGTCGGGAGATGCATTGATCCAGCCATTTTTCGCCCAAGCCTCCAACCGTTTAGCGCGTAACAGAGCCGCCAACAGCAAAGGATCGATGCCACCTGATTTGCCGAATTGCTCAGCGTAGATCAATAGTTGCACCCAACGTTGCAGCTGATTTCGCCCCAATATTGTAATGGCATGGCGAATACTGCTGATTTCAACCCTTGAGCCCAAGCCGACCGAATTGACGAGCTTTAATAACCGAAAAGTGAGATCCGGTGCTCGCGCGAATATTTGCTCAATCACCTGGACATCAGCATCAGCAGCAACCTGCGCGATCAATTCTAATAATTCTGATTTAGGAGGTGCACTTTGCTGGCTCGATGGCGCGGTGTACCAATTGCCGATGGCCAGCGCATTAGGATCTAGAGCTAAAATTTGTTCAACATCACCTACATCACAATGTAAGCGGGCTAAATCCAAGGCCTCACAGACATACTCAGGTCGGTGTTGCTCCTCGCGCACAAAAAAAAGCATTGTTTGCGCGTGAGTAGGATTGCTCAATTTCGTATTGAGTAATGCCAAGCTCTGATCTGATCCATTAAGCAAAATGCCGCACCATTGCCGATGGCAATTCCAGAGTGGTGATAATTGGAGCAGTTTCATTTGATGCAATCCGATAGCGATCTATCTATCAAGCTAGACTGCAAGGGCAGTTACAGCAAGTTTGCATCCCAATGATGGCAGACATTCAAATGGGCAAAAGTCTATCAATTCGCCGAGGTGGTGGAGTCGCAGAAGCGACGGTAACGGGCAGCAAATATACTGTTGATAAAGACTTAAGCACCCAATAAGTCTTACAGATAATCCCCACTCAAGCGGCCAATTTGCCGCTTTATTTTTTACCTAATGGATAGCCCGCCTTCGTTAAAGCGCCCTGCCACACGGCACTATTCCAGTCTTTATAAACTTCTTTGCCAATAATCAGAATGGGCGGAGTCACCTGCATGGTGCCCGCATCATTAAACAGCGCCAGCATGCTTTTCTCATTTTTAGGATCAGCATTTCGCACTTCATATGGCACATTACGTTGATCCAAGATCGCAATGGCATTGCTGCACATCGGCTCGCATTGCGCGCTCACCCACAACACGATCGTTGGCGACTCTTTAACCTGACTGGCAGTTTGCTGCGCTTTGCTGGCATTGCCCAATACATTGGGTTTGATACTGCGCTCCTTCACACCCATCACAGGCGGCGGTTGGTCAGAATAAAAAACGCGTCCATCCGCATCTCGCCATTGATAAACTTTACCCGCCAAAACCTGATTGCTGAGCAAGAAAATAACTAGGCTCAGTATTAATTTATTCACTTGCATCGCAACAATCCTGACAAAATACTCATTCGTTTTAGCTCATGCGGCCATTGAGCTGCTTATTTATTTTTGATGGTTAGTGCCAACTCAACCGTTTGCTGATCGACCGTGACGACAAACAACCAATCTTGCCGTGATGCCGTACACATCGGCAAAGCCATTTTGGCCCGCCACCGATCACTGCCTTCCTGGATAAAGCGATACTGATTGGGGCCCATATCCATTCCCTGCATTTGCCAGCTACCCAATACTTGTTTGGCTGAGCCTTTCAAAAGCACCGTAAACAATTGATTCCCGCCTATGGCCTGCTCACTTTGCACCCAAAATTGCTGCTTATTTAGTTGAAATTGACAGCCCGCCTGTAAATCAGGGCAGGCAATTCGCTCGATGGGGGCGCTCTTATTTGCCAAATTGAGTAAGCCTTGCTGATAGCCCAAGGCAAGAAGCAAGGCCAATACTGCAGCCGCAAGCCATAAAATTCGAGAAAGACTCATCGCCAAGCCGCACTTAAAATTGCAACGCCTTGAGCCCCTGCAGCTTGTGCTTGCGCCAGCGTTGCCATACTTTGCCCGCCAATGGCAAAACATGGGCTACTCCAACCTTGCGCGAGCAAATCCGCAAATTGCGTCCAACCTAGCGGTGCCTGATCAGGATGACTCGCGCTGGCACACACATGCCCCAGCACAGTGTAATCAAGCCCAAGGCGATTGGCCTGCGCCAATTCAGACTCATTATGCGTCGATGCGCCCACCCAGTTAAACTGAGCTGGGCGCTGCTGCAATGCCATCAGTTGCCGTGACGTGAGATGCACGCCATCGAGGGGCAAATCAACTAACGTAGATAACTCACCATGCCCAATGAGCATGCCGCCATGCGGGCGCGGTATCTGCGCCAGTTTCAAACATAATTGCCGATATTGCTGCGTATCCAATTGCGGCTCACGCAACACCAGCCATGCAGGGCCAGCTTGCCAGTGAAGTTTGGCGCGTTCCAGAAAATCAGCCTCACCAATCAAGCCCGCGGGCGAGAAAAGAAGAGTTTCATTCATCGCGAGCCCTCTGAGTATCGGCCCATTAGCAGGCAAAATGGGCGATACCGTGAGCTGCATTGGTTTTTGCCAGGCAAACAACTGGCCTTCTCGCGCATGTAAGTCACCTTCCCAAGCGGTCACTTTAAAAAACGACAACTCGACCAGCGCATGTGGATAATCAAATCGCTGACATAGCCATGGCGTAGCCTGCTTCACTTCAATCCCAAGCTCTTCATGCAACTCGCGCGCAAGCGCATCAATCGCCGCTTCGCCAGCCTCAAGTTTCCCCCCGGGAAACTCCCAGTAACCGGCGTACGGTTTTCCAATGGGACGGCTCGCCAGCAAGAATTGGCCATCAGGCTGAATTAAGATAGCGGCAGCAACGCGGGTAATTTTTCTTGAAGTCATCGTTTGTCGGTCAATTTGAAAGTAGCGGCTTGATATTTCTGATGTTTCATTAAAACTAAGGAAGTTAAACCTAATATTGCACCTACCGTGAAGCGCAACCTGATTGAACTCCAACATAGTTCGGACACCCGCACCCTCGCGCAGCTGATGACGCTGATTCGCGAGCCCGAGATGGTGTGCGCTATCTTAGCCGTGTCCCCCCAAACGATGGTTGATAATCTGGCTTGGGGGGCGCATTTGAATGCGCTTATTGTACATGATCAAGATTGGTATCTATTACGGGATGTGCCAATTCAGCTGCTGCAATTGCTACTACCCAATATTGCTGGCATCAATCGGATTTTTTATATTCCGAATCAAGTCCAAGCTCTTCATCCACTCGATATCGAACAAGCAGCCAATTACCTCGTCAGCCTGCAGCCGTGCCTGCTATGCGAGCAAAACATAGAATCGTTTACCGATCTGGCCAATCCACATCAAGGTGTCGCCATTTCATTAGCTCGCCCCGCCATGTCGCTGTAATCAAATTGCCACACGTCTGATTTACCTGCCTTTTTTCTGTAATTACAGCTAAAGTAAATCGTCGCTTAGACATTGGGTCTAGTGACACGTACGGTTGTGCAAACAGGCTGGCATCGATTTGCCGGCGAGGCAGGAGACGACACTCCTGCAACGAGCGACCTATTCGAGGTTGCACCTGTCAGCAAAATCAGCGACGTAGATAGTGAAACCTTCAAGGAGTTCGCAATGCGCTTTAACTTCATGGAAGGCTTAGCGAGTACGGTCAACGATGCGTTGATGAACTTGTTTCGGGCCTTTAAAACACCGATTAAATTGGATCACGATGACGCGAGAAATCTCGCACTTGAAATCGCAGAACCATTTCGGTAGCGACGGCCACACCGATCAGTATCAGTAACATAGCAAACGGGGCAATTGCCCCGTTTTTTGTTTGCCTGCCCTTGCGATTATCCCGATGATGCTAATGACGAAGTAGATTAATACTATCGTGATGTTCAGCTGGCGCTTGGATCGGCAGCTTCAAAATAAATAGCGCCCCCCCTTGCGGAGCATCGAGCAACTCCAATACCCCGCCTAAAGTGCCATTGACCAGCGAGTAAACCAAATACAAACCCAAGCCACTGCCGCCCTGACCAAAACGCGTGGTAAAAAAGGGTTCGAACACCCTTTTCTTAATGTGATTGGGTATGCCTGCTCCATGGTCTTGATAACGCAATTCAATGTGAGATGCATTGAGCTGGCTGGCGGATATTTCAATCAAACCCTCATCTTCTTGCTGATAGCCGTGGACCAGCGTATTGGTGATGAAATTACCAATCACTTGCTCGAGTGAGCCCGGATAGCTATTGAGTTCCAACGCAGCGGGCACCTGATTGATGATCTGGACTTTGCGATTTTTTAGGCTAATCGACATCGTCGATATCGTTTCTTCAATAATTTGGTGCAGATTAAACACCCTTTGCATGCTAGAGGTTTTATCCACTGCAACTTGTTTTAAATTGGAAATCAAATTACTGGCGCGCCGCGCATTACGCTCGACCAGCTCCGCAATCATGCTGGAGTCTTCAAGGTACTTCAGCAGCAATGTTTTTTTGACTAGCCCTTGATTGATCTGATCGAGTAATTCTTGATTCTTAGCCAGTAGCGTCGTGGCGGCGGTTAAGGTGTTGCCCAGCGGCGTATTGAGCTCGTGGGCGAAACCTGCCACCAAATTCCCCAAAGAAGCGAGTTTTTCCGTCTCTACCAGATGCGCCATTGCCTTTTGTAATTCATTGGTTCGCTCCAGCACTCGGGCTTCCAGCTCAACGTTATTTTGCTGTAGTTGCGCATTGAGCCGGGCAATGTCCATTTGAAAATGGTGGCGTTCGATATTTGCCAAGGCCCGAGTACCAATAATCGCCAGTTGATTGGCGCTTTGTACTTCATCTGCAGTCCAATTTTTGAGCTGATTGATTTGCTCAATCATCAATACGCCAAAAAGTCGAGTATTCAGCCGCAATGGCAGCAACACAACCGAGACAATTTGCGCAGGTCGAAAGAGCTGATCATAGATATTCCAAGTGCGCTGATGGTGCTGTGCATTATGGGCTACCGTGCTCTCGCCCTGCTGTAAAGAGACGGTTAATTGCACCCCAAAATCTTGCTTATCAGGTACATTTGATCGAGGGGTATTGGCATGTACTCTATAAAATAATTGCTCTTCCTGCATATACTGCCAATAACTCGCACTCGCTCCCTTAATGGCCAAAGCAGCGTTGTCACACAGCAAATGTGCCAACTCATTTAAATCACAAGATTCAAGCTTGGGATTATTCGCCAGCTCCAATAACACCCGGCCAGGGCTAGGCCGCACACCCGCAAGGTCTTCCAGCTCGACCAATTGATGTTGCTGGGCATCGGGTCTGATTTTTTCCCGCAGCCCCATAGCGGCTCGATACGCCCGAAAGGCCAAAATTGCGTTGTTATCTCGCTCGGCCAACTCTGCTTGTAGAAACAGTAGCCGCATCTCAATGTGCGTTGAACCTGAGGCATGCGCAAAATCCAGCCCTTTTTGTACTTCCATCAAAGCTTCATCGAGACCCGATTGCGCCGCATAAATTCGCGCCCTAAGTCCATGGATATTGGCCAAGGCCCACATATGGTGCGACTGAGTACAAATGGTTTCGGCTTCGCGCAAATGGGCCAAGGCCAATTCAAGCTGATCTTGAGCCAAATCGACTTCGGCAATCCGAAATAGAGTTTCACCAATATCATCAAGATGATTGAGCTGCCGAGCTATGTCGATCGCTTCTTGATAGGCGTGCAAAGCCTGATCGTATTCATGGTTATGAAACAGATCGACCCCGAGATTGAGCAGGATATTGAACAATAAGATAGTGTCATTGAGCGGCCGGGCGCGCTGTTCCGCCTGCCTTAATAAGACCACCGCCGTCGAATGGCTATCCAATGCATGATAAATCTGAGCAATACCAACCTTGGCCCAGATCCAGCTAATTTGATCCTCCGCCAATTCGGCCACTTCAAGGCAATGCGCCCAAGCCTGCATGGCACGACCATATTCGGCGCGGGTATAGACGGCACGACCGATCACATTAAGTAGCCGCGCTTCATCGGCAAACAGGTGATAGCTTTGGGAAAGTTGCAAAGCTTCGTACAGCGTATTGATACTTTCATCAGGATAGCCATGCTGATCCATCACCAAACCATACTGCAGCGCAATGGCAATAAATGCCGCGTCATCATGTTGCGCCCTAGCCAGCGCCAAACCGGCCTCGCAATAATTGAATGCCTCATAACGATCGACATTGGCGATTTTAACGATTTTATCCACCGTTTCTTGAAGCGGTGCAGAAATCGGCGGCAAACTCATGCAATAGTGCTCCCTAGCTGATTGATTGCACTATAGTTCGCAAGTTTACCAGCCACCAAGATTAAGCACGGTCAGCAAAGAGTAGCCCTCACCAACCTTGGGGTATATCGATATATTATTGGCCTAAAAAAGCAAAAAAAGGCATACCCACCAAGGTATGCCTTTTTTATTTGTTCAAACAATCCAATTAGCTGCGATATTCGGCGTTGATTTTCACATAGTCATAGGAGAAATCGCAGCTCCATACCGTCGCCTTGTGCTCACCGCGATTTAGTTTGATATTAATCGCGATTTCAGCCTTATTCATCACCGCCTGACCTTGCTCTTCGCGGTACTCTGGATTGCGGCCACCGTTGATGGCAACCAGCACATCGTCCAGACGCACTTCGATATTATCTACGTCCAAATCATTGATACCGGCGTAGCCAATCGCCGCCAAGATGCGACCTAAGTTAGGGTCAGACGCAAAAAACGCAGTTTTCACCAAAGGCGAGCGGCCAATCGCATAGCCGACGGCTTTACATTCGTCGTAGCTCGCGCCGCCTTCCACATTGATGGTGATAAATTTAGTCGCGCCTTCGCCGTCGCGCACAATCGCTTGCGCCAGAAATTGCGATACTTGCAGCACCGCGCCTTGCAGCGCAGCAAAGTCGGCGCTGTTGGCATCAACGATTTCATCGTTACCCGCTAGGCCAGTGGCAATCAAGATAAAGCTGTCGTTGGTGCTGGTATCGCCATCCACGGTAATGCTGTTGAACGAGTGATCAGCGGCATATTTGAGCATTTGCTGCAGCAAAGGCTGGCTAATCGCCGCGTCGGTCGCCACATAGCCCAACATCGTCGCCATATTCGGGTGAATCATGCCCGAGCCTTTGGCGATACCGGTTACCGTCACCGTTTTGCCGCCAATTTGGATTTGCGTGCTTGATGCTTTAGGCACGATATCGGTCGTCATAATGCTGCTGGCTGCTTCGGCCCAATTAGTTGCCGAGAAATCAGCTTTAGCCGCTGGCAAAGCACCGATAATTTTATCGGCTGGCAGTGGCTCTAAAATCACCCCCGTAGAGAACGGCAGCACTTGATTGCTGGCAATGCCCAATTGCTCCGCGGTAGCGGCGCAAATCGCTTGCGCGCGTTGCATGCCATCCACGCCAGTACCCGCATTTGCATTGCCAGTATTGATCACTAGCGCACGGATTGATTGGCCTGTAGACAGATACTCCTGAAGATTGTTTTGGCAAAGCCGCACGGGCGCTGCGCAAAAGCGGTTCAGCGTAAATACACCCGCCACACGAGCACCTGGGGCAATGCGAAACAGGGTCGTGTCCTTGCGCCCTACTTTTTTGATACCCGCCGAAGCAATCCCAATTTCAACGCCGGCAATCGGCAACAAGGCAGCAGGGTCAAGCGGGGCGATATTTACAGGCATGATGGCTCCAAACAAGGGCTGAAAAAGCGGTAAAAACGCATTGTAGCGTAAGCACGATGACGATTTAAGCGTGATTAAAGAAAACACAATGTTTGCGCTAGCGCACAAGCGCTGCAACTTGCTGGCGTATTGGCGAGATTCCCCCAAAAAATGGTAATTGTTACGCGCGAGCAATGCTGTGGTCATGGCAAACTACTTGCCAAATAACTCAGGAAAATCAATATGTCGCGCGCAAACTGGGGCTCAAAACTGGGCTTTGTCTTGGCCACGGCGGGCTCGGCCGTCGGGCTGGGGGCTATTTGGAAATTCCCCTATATGGCGGGTAAAAATGGCGGAGGCGCATTTTTGCTGGTGTATCTGGCCTGCGTGTTTACCGTTGGGATCGGTATGCTTTTGGCTGAAATGCTCATTGGTCGTGCGGCACAAAAATCGGCAACGACGGCATTTCGCAATCTCAAAGGCGGGCTTTGGCCTTGGGCTGGGCGACTTTCGGTGTTGTGCTCCTTTGTGATTTTGTCGTTTTACTCGGTCGTCGGTGGCTGGACCTTTGCTTACCTGTACCAATCGATCACAGGGGCCGCGATCACGAGCAATATTGGCGAGCTCAATACGCTATTTGAGCAGTTCATTGCCAACCCGATGCTCGCCGTGATGTACACCGCGATGTTTTTGGGTGTGACCATGTGGGTTGTGTTGCGCGGCGTTGAAAAAGGCATAGAGCGTTGGAGCAAGGTGCTTATGCCACTGCTGTTTACGCTGATGCTGTTGCTGATTGGGCGCTCGCTGACGCTACCTGGCGCAATGGACGGCGTTAGTTATTTTTTCACGCCCAATTTCTCGCAAATCAATGCCTCGATGGTGCTCGATGCGATGGGCTTGGCGATGTTTTCGCTGTCGGTCGGTTGCGGCTTGTTGATTGCCTATGGCTCCTATGTCGCGCCCGACACCAATCTGGGTAAAACCTCATTGTGGATTACCTTGCTGGCCACTTTGGCGTGCATTTTTGCGGGGCTGTTAGTTTTGCCTGCGGTCTTTGCATTTCATGTTGATCCCGCTGCCGGCCCAGGGCTGACCTTTATTACCATGCCCGCTATTTTTGCCCAAATGCCATTTGGCCAATTATTTGCAATAGCCTTCTTTTTATTACTGATTTTTGCGGCGCTAACGTCTTCAGTTTCAATCTTGGAGCCGATTGTCGCGTTTCTGATGGATGAATTTGGCTTGGCGCGCAAACAAGCCACGTGGACTGCGGGCTTGAGTGTATTTACCTTTAGTATTCCTGCCGCACTGTCATTTGGCGTACTCAAAGACTTTCTGATTGCGGGTAAAAATCCATTCGATTTGATGGATTATGCCGCCAGCAATTTAATGCTCCCTGCAGGGGGCTTATTATCCGCGCTGTTTATTGGCTGGGCGATTTGGCCGCGGATTACTCAGGATTTGCGTCAGGAAGGCTCTGAACGCATTTTGCCGGTATTTCGCATCGTATGCGCTTGGGTGTCTCCAGCCGTGATTGGCGCCATCTGGTGGCACAGCCTGTAACAAATACAGCCCAATCGGCGCTATAACATTTGGCGCAGATTGGGCACAATGGGCGCGTGACTACAAATCCCTACTCCATTGAGCCAATTGGCTATATCGCGACGCCGTTTGCCGATAAATTTGGCATCCCGCGCCAACCGCAACTCGCTCCGCACGCCATTGGGACGCTTAAACTTGTCGCGCCCTATAATCGCGCAGAGTGCGTCCGCGGCTTGAGCGAGTTTTCTCACGTCTGGCTACAATTTGTGTTTCATGAAGTGGCTGGGCAATGGTCACCGACCGTGCGCCCTCCTCGTCTTGGCGGCAATGCCAAAGTCGGGGTCTTTGCCAGCCGCAGCCCGTTTCGCCCCAATTCTTTGGGCTTATCCTTGGTGCGCTTACTCAAGGTTGAGGTCAATCATGGCGTTGAGCTGACATTGGGCGGGGTCGATTTAGTTGATGGCACGCCGATCATCGACATCAAGCCCTATCTGCCTTTTGTTGAAAGCCAGCCCGAGGCAAAATCTGGCTTTGTCGCTGGCGCGCCAGCGCAATTGCAGGTGCAATTTAGCCCGCTGGCGCTGGCGCAAATTGCGCAGAGTGAGCTGCCCAATTTGCAGCCCTTGATTACAGAAGTGCTGGCCCAAGACCCGCGCCCCGCCTATGCGGATGATGCGCAACGAATTTATGGTATTCGGCTCTATCACTATGACGTTAAATGGCGTTGTGATGGCCAAATCGCTTGGGTCGAAGCGCTAGAGACGCTCGCCAACGACACATTTCACAAGGAATAAAACATGGTTTTCCCCCGCTTTATTCAATTTCCGGCGCTGATTGCCGGCGCAGTGTTACTCGCCGCATGCAGTACAACTGGCACTTCAAAAATCAGCCCTAGCCCCGAACCCACCATCAAACCAATTGTGCCAGCGCGAATTGGCTTGGCACTGGGTGGAGGTGCGGCCAAAGGCTTTGCCCATATTGGCGTGATTAAAATGCTCGAAGCCAATGGCATCAAAATCGATATTGTCAGCGGCACCAGTGCAGGTAGCGTGGTGGGTAGTCTGTACGCCAGCGGCATGGACGCATTTGCCCTGCAAGAAAAAGCCGTAGCGCTCGATGAAAGCCAGATCCGCGATGTCAATTTGATTGGCGGCGGTCTGGTCAAAGGCCAAAAACTACAAGACTACGTCAATCAGCAAATCGGCAATCGCCCATTTGAAAAGCTCGCCAAACCTTTCGCCGCAGTCGCCACCGATCTGGATAATGGCAATCGCACGGTGTTTAATCGCGGTAATGTCGGTCAAGCTGTTCGCGCGTCGAGCAGTATTCCCGGCATTTTCTCCCCCGCCATCATCGCAGGTCATAAATATGTCGATGGCGGCGTGGTGAGCCCAGTGCCCGTGGATGCGGCGCGCGAAATGGGCGCTAATTTTGTGATTGCAGTCGATATATCAGCCAAAGCCAATGGCAAATCATCGACCAGCACGCTGGGTATGATGAATCAAGCGATTGTCATCATGGGGCAGAAATTGGGCGAGCAAGAATTAGCGCGCGCCGATGTCGTGATTACGCCCAAAGTCGGCAAAATTGGCGCGGCTGATTTTGACCAGAAAAACGTCGCCATTTTGGAAGGCGAAAAAGCAGCGCTGGCCGCCTTGCCGCTGATTCGCAAAAAACTCAATGAACGCTACGCAGCCAATAGATAGGGTATATGCCAGAAGATCAATCAGATAATAAACTTGAGAGCAATACCCGCAGACCCCATATCTGGGTCGATGCGGATGCCTGCCCTGTAGTCATTAAGGAAATCCTGTTTCGCGCGGCAGAGCGCCTAGCCCTGCCGACCGTCTTGGTCGCCAACCAATTACTGCGCGTACCACCGTCCAAAGTGATCCGCGCGGTGCAAGTAGCACATGGTTTTGACGAAGCCGATCATTGGATTGTCGAGCAAGCTTTGCCCGGTGACTTGGTGATTACCGCCGATATCCCGCTGGCGGCACGAACGGTAGAAAAAGGTGTTGCGGCGCTGAACCCGCGTGGTGAATTTTACAGCGCCGAAAATATCCGCGAACGCCTAAATATGCGCGATTTTATGGAAGAGCTGCGCAGCAGCGGCCTGCAATCAGGTGGCCCTGCACCGTTTAGCCAAGCCGATCGGCAAGCATTTGGTAAATCGCTCGATCGCTTTTTAGCCAAAATTAAAAAATGACTCGACTCAATTTCGCCTAGGTACAGGCCCGGTAAACCTCAAGCAGCGATACCTTGCCTTCCTTGGCCAAATCATTGCCATAGCGCAGCATGGATTTCATCCCTGCGCTACTAGCCAATTTGAAAAGCTGGTATTCGGTAAGCGTATTTGAAAAGTGCTCCCGCAGCGTGGCATCGGGCTCGAGCAATTCGTACACCGCTAATCGTCCTTTGTAGCCGTGCATATCGCATTGTTTACAGCCCTTGCCTACCCGATATGGGCTGGCATCTTTCAAACCTAATTTATGTTGCACCAGCTCGGAAATCACTTCGGCTTGCAAGCAATGCGGGCAATTGTGTTTGACCAGCCGTTGCGCCAGCACGCCCAGCAAAGCCGATTTTAATAACTGCGGCGAAATCCCTAATTCCAGCAAGCGTGGCACCACCCCACAGGCGGAGGTGGTGTGCAAAGTGCTAAGCACCAAATGCCCTGTCAATGCGGCCTCAAACGCCAGCAGAGCGGTTTCAGCATCGCGGATTTCGCCGATCATAATAATATCGGGGTCTTGCCGCAGTACGTGGCGCAAAGTCTGAGGAAACCCAAAGCCTTGCGACGCCAAAAGCTGGATTTGCACCATCTGCGGCTGATGAAACTCGATCGGGTCTTCAATCGTGACGATATTGATCCCCTCACGCACAATGGCCTGCAGCATCGCGTACAGCGTCGTGCTTTTGCCCGAGCCAGTCGGCCCCGTCACCAAAATCAAGCCACTTTCTTTGCGTATCATCTCCTTAATGCGCAGCAGATCATTGCCGCTATAGCCAATTTCCTCGAGCGAACGTAATGATTTAATGCCGTTCAAAATCCGGATCACGACATTCTCGCCAAAAGGCGTCGGCATAATCGAGACCCGCAAATCGACATCCTGATTATTGATATGCAGCAAGATACGTCCGTCCTGCGGCAAACGATGTTCGGCAATATTCATCGACGCCAAAATCTTGATCCGGCTCACCAGCGCGGCGTGCAGATGCTTTTCAATCGAGCGCGCAGGATGCAGCTCGCCATCGATACGAAATGCCAGCCGTAATTCAGTTTCACCGGGGCGCAAATGAATATCCGACGCCCCCATCGTAACGGCTTCGGAAATAAACGAATTCACCAGTTTCACAATGGGTTTTTGCTTGGCCAAAAATTCGGCTTCTTGCCAGATTCGGGCATCGTTATTCACGGGCACCCGCTCCGTGCGGCGGCTTTCTTCCTCAATTTGCTCGGTAATCAGGTCATAAAACTGACGAATTCGCAGCTCGATCTGACTATGCTCAGCCAGAACGATCATCACATTTTTCTGTAAATGAAATCGCAATTCGTCATACACCAATTGCGTCGGTAAATGATCCAGGCTGTGTAAAAACGCTACGCCCTACGTGGGTTATTTTGCCTAACCAATTTGAATCACGCGCGTGTTGCTTGAAGTAAACGTAAAACTTCATGAATAACACCACTAAAAACAGCAATTAAAAGGCCTTTCAGCCCTTCATTGCCACCAACATTGCTTGATTTCCCATTATGTTCATAACTCGCTTCATGTTATACGCGAGTATATGCAAACTCATCTCTGTACTGACGTGCTTCAAGGTCTTCATTAGGAAATGCGTTGCCCCCATCCAGGCTTTTAGCGTCCCAAAGGGATGTTCAACGGTCTGCCGTCGAACACGCATTGCATCTGGTTGCAATTCCAATCGCTGCTGCGCTTTTTCCAGTACGGCCTCATGCTCCCAGCGACTCACGCGCCGGTAATCACTCGGTGTACATCTGGTCTTGAGCGGGCAACGTGGGCAGTCAGAACTCCAATACCGGCTCATATAGCGCCCAGCTTCCAAGCTCACAAAACGATGAATTAGTCGGCTATTGCCTGGGCAGACATATTCATCACGAGCTGGGTCATAGTGGAATTCATCTTTGCCAAAGCGCCCATCTGCTTTAGCACCTGAGGTTTGCGGTTTCGGCACCAAAACCGTAATGCCCGCCTGTTCACACGCCAGTATTTCATCACCGTTGTAATAACCTCGGTCTACGACCACCTCTATTGTTTCTTGTGCGAGGACTGCTTTGGCTTGTTGGGCCATATTGGCCAGCTGCGTACGGTCATGCCCTTGATTGGTGACCTGATGCGCAATAATTAAATGGTGCTTGGCATCGACAACGGTTTGCACGTTATAACCCACAACACCACTGCCACGGCCGCTGGTCGCCATGGAACGGGCATCTGGGTCGGTGAGTGAAATCTGTTTGTCTGGCGTCTTGGCGAGTTGAGCCTCGACCTCATCCAGGCGGGCCATCTGCGACTTCAGTCGCGCCAACTTGTCCTGCAAGCGAGCGACCTTGGCTTCTGCAATATCGGGCTGTTGCCGGTCTGCAATTTCCATCTCCCGCAGGTAACTTGCAATGTTCGCTTCGATTTGCTCCCGTTGCTTCGCGAGTTTGTTGCTGGTGTAGTTGCGGTCGCGATGATTAACGGCTTTGAACTTGCTGCCATCAATTGCCACAATGGCGTTGCTAAATAAACTGAGTTGCCGACATAACTGGACAAACTGCCCGCAAACCTTGCAAATCGCTGGCCCATTATCTTTGCGGAAATTGGCGATGGTTTTAAAGTCGGGCATTAAGCGACCGGTGAGCCAAATCAGCTCTAGATTCCGGTGGGCTTCACGTTCCAAGCGACGGCTAGATTGGATTCTGTTGAGGTAACCGTAGATATACAGCTTGAGCATCGTGCTGGGATGGTAGGCTGGGCGGCCAGTGGCTTCTGGCTCAACCCCATCGAAACCGAGTGCCTTTAAATCTAGGTATTCAACGAACTGGTCAACGACCCGGACGGGGTTGTCCGCGCTGATATAATCTTCCAAGCATTCAGGCAGCAGCAATGTTTGGGTTCTGCTTTCACCTACAATGAATCTGGGCATAGAATCATCCTTGGCGGAGAGTTCCAAGAATTATACCGGTCGAGTGTTTATGTGTTTTTACACAGCCTGGATCCGAGGCCACCACAAAAGTATTGTTTAAGTTCAGTAGCGGCAAAACAGTGTTTTTCCGCGCAACCGCGGCAGGCAATAAGCTCGTCAGTTCATGCGTTAAAGTAAAGCCGTCAAGATCGACCGATGGAATACCAATCTGCCGATACAGCAGCAATTGCAGGGTTTTATTATCGACCATCCCCAAATCAAGCAGCACATCACCCAGTCGCTTATCCGGCATTACTTTTTTCAGCTTGATGGCATCGTTGAGCATTTCCTCGGTGATTGCGCCTTCACGCAACAAAACTTGGCCGATCGGCATCACGGCAAGCTCTTTGGCGCGCTCCAGATATTCATTGAGTTCTTGGGCGTCTTTGATTTTTTGTAGTTCAGATTGACGTTCCATAGCCGCACCACCGTTGAAAATAAAATCGAAAATGACTTACAGCCTTATCCGCTAGTTTGAATGTAGACCGAAAATCAAACTCGCAAACACTAATATTCATTTTTTCAAACCAGCGGTAATCAGCGAGTGCGATACCGCGATGGCAAACTAGCCAGCAGACTAAAAAACCGCTACAGTGAGATCAAACAGAACGAATGTTCAACAAATGGATCTCCACAAACTCCCTGCCCCACTACAAAGCAAGCTCGCCAAAATCGGCATTGGCCGACCATTTGATTTGGTGCTGCACTTGCCGATGCGTTACGAAGACGAAACGCATTTATACGCGATCGCCGATGCGCCGCTGGGCGCGGGCGTGTTGATCGAGGGCGAGGTTTTGTCATGCGAAGTGAACTACAAGCCGCGCAAACAGCTCGTGGCGCGCGTCAAAGACGCCAGTAGTTCGGTGATGGTACGGCTGCTCAATTTTTATCCCAGCCAAGCGCAACAACTCGCGGTGGGCAAGCGAGTACGGCTGTACGGCGAGATCCGTCGTGGCTATTTCGGCCCGGAGATGGTGCACCCCAAAATTCGCGTCGGTGGTGAAGTCAGCCTGCAAGAAGCACTGAGCCCCGTGTACCCAACGACAGCGGGGCTATCGCAGAATCAGTTAGCGACCTTAATATCTAAAGCGCTTAAGGCCGAGCCGCTCCCCGATACGCTGCCGCACGCCCTACTCGACGAAATCAGCCTGCCTGACTTTGCCAGCAGCGTGAAACTGCTGCACACACCGACGCCCGATATTCCGCAAATTTTGCTCACTGCGCGTACGCATCCAGCGTGGCAACGTTTGAAATTTGACGAACTACTGGCACAGCAATTGTCGCTGCGCCTTGCCCGCGCCGTGCGCCGTGAAAAAACCGCGCCGAAAATTGCCCCCGATGGCCGTCTGGCGGCGCAACTGATTGGGAATTTGCCATTTGGCCTCACCGGCGCGCAAAAGCGCGTGCTGCTCGAAATTAATAAAGATCTGGCGCAAAAACACCCGATGCAGCGGCTACTGCAAGGTGATGTGGGCGCAGGGAAAACCATCGTTGCCGCCGTTGCCGCGTGTCACGCAATTGAAGCAGGGTTTCAAGTGGCGATGCTCGCGCCGACCGAGATTTTGGCTGAGCAACATTATCAAAAATTATCGCAATGGCTGGTGCCGCTCGGCGTCAAAGTTATCTGGCTGGCGGGTAGCTTAAAAACCAAAGAAAAACGCGAAGCACTGGCTGCAGCAGCCGATGGCAGCGGCCAGCTTTTGGTGGGCACGCACGCTATTTTTCAGGCCAGTGTAGAGTTGAAGAACCTCGGGTTGGCGATTGTCGATGAACAACATCGCTTTGGCGTTGCGCAGCGTCTGGCGCTGCGCGAAAAAGGCGGCAGCCCGCACCAATTGATGATGTCAGCGACGCCGATTCCGCGCACGCTGGCGATGAGTTTTTACGCCGATCTGGATGTTAGCGTCATTGACGAGTTGCCCCCGGGGCGCACACCAATTGTCACTAAGCTGATTTCAGATGCGCGTCGCGATGAAATTATCGAGCGCATCGCGGCCAAAGTGCAGGAAGGTCGGCAAGTGTATTGGGTTTGCCCGCTGATCGAGGAATCCGAAACACTGCAATTGCAAACCGCCGTCGATACGCATGCGCAACTCTCGGAAGAACTCGAAGGCATCAGCGTCGGGCTGCTGCACGGGCGCATGAAAGCCGATGAAAAAGCCGCGACCATGGCGGCGTTTTCGCGCAATGAAATACAGGTTTTGGTCGCCACCACGGTGATCGAGGTAGGCGTCGATGTGCCTAATGCCAGCTTGATGGTGATTGAACACGCCGAGCGCATGGGCTTGTCGCAACTGCATCAGCTACGTGGCCGCGTCGGGCGTGGCGCGCATGCCAGTTTGTGTATTTTGCTTTATACGGGGCCACTGGGAGACACCGCCAAAGCGCGTCTCAAGGTCATTTACGAGCATACCGACGGCTTTGAAATCGCGCGGCAAGATTTGCAAATTCGCGGCCCCGGCGAGCTAGCTGGCGTCAAACAATCGGGCGTGCCGATGCTGCGCTTTGCAGATTTGGAAGCCGATGCCGATTTGCTCGAAGTAGCACGCGAAACCGCCGAAAGCATCTTGGCGCACAATCCACAGCTGGCACAACCGCATCTGGATCGCTGGCTGCCCGGGCGCGAAGCCTTGCTCAAGGTTTAGATCTGGATTTGGTGCTCAGCCCAAAATTTAATCCCAGCAAAGCCCAGCGCGTTGCATCGCTGCGCATTTATCACCTTATGCCCCTATTTTTTCGCCAAATGAGCTTGATAGTGACTACTATTAGCATTCATTAATTTACGGCATACGATCTTGTTCTCTCCGCCTAGTTTCCGTGCTGCAAGCATAATGGTTGTGCTGGTGCTGGCCGCTGCATTTGCCCTGATGCTCAAATTTGAAAATCAGCAGCGCCCTTATTTGCAGCAATTTAGCGAGTTCACTCGGCAAGATGCCGTCTGGCATAGTTTTTCGTCGATGGAAGAATTTCATCAACTGCATAACGCTACTGAACTCGCCCTGCGCAACCCTAAGCCAGAAACACTAGAGCAAGTCCGTCTTAGCTATGAAATTTTCGCGGGGCGAATTTCAGCCTTTCAAAATGGCGCCTACGATGCACTGACCAACCATAACAGTGCATTTCAAAAAAATATCAAGCTCATCAATCAATGGGTCAATAAAACTGATCTGGAAATCGCCACCGGACCGATGACGCTGGAACAAGTCAAAAAACTGGAGCCCGAGCTGCACCAGATTGAAGATCAGCTCAAAGAAGTCGTGCATTCATTGCAGGTCGAATTTTCGACGCAAATGGAAATTAGCAAAGCACATATCGACGAGCTGGCCAGCTATCGAATGGGGCTTTATGCATTGATGTTTGTTGTGATGGCCGGTTTTGCTTTTTTTGCACTACACAATCTGTGGGCCAGCCAGCAGCGCCAGATCGAACTGCTCGCCGCACAAGATAAAGCCATGCAAGCCAATGAAGCCAAAAGCCAATTTCTGGCCAATGTCTCGCACGAAATGCGAACGCCTTTAACGACGGTATTGGGTTATTCCGAGCAATTGCAACAAGACCCGACGCTCACCGCCAAACAAAGCCAAAGCCTAAACCATATTCATCATGCCAGCCGTTACCTGCTTAGTTTGATCGGCAACGTACTCGATATGAGCAAAATCGAGGTCGGTCGGGTCGTGCTCAGTAATGAAGTGATTTCGATTCCCGATTTGATTAACGAGCTTGAAGGCATGTTTTGGCATCAGGCTAAAATCAAAGGCTTACAACTTGAGTTTCACATCGCCAGTGATGTGCCTGCGTATGTGCAGTTGGATGGTGGCAAATGGCGTCAGATTTTGGTCAATTTGCTGGGCAATGCGATCAAATTTAGCGAGCAAGGCAAAATCGAGCTGCATTTAAGCGCCAGCAAGATCAATGACCATGATTTATTCCTAAACTGCACCATCGCGGATCAGGGCCTGGGTATTGCACCTGATGAGCACGATAAAGTCTTTGTACCATTTGCCCAAACCGCCAGTGGCAGACATATCGGCGGAACAGGGCTAGGGTTGGCAATTAGCCTTGAATATGCGCGCTTTATGGGCGGAGATATAACGTTCTGCAGCGCTCCAGATCAAGGTAGCCAATTTACGGCCAGCGTCGTTGCAGCCATTGCCGAAGCTCCCAACCTGAATGACTATGCCACCGAGAAAAACCTTAGCGGGCTTGGCGTGCTGATTGTGGAAGATCAAGCCATCAATCGCGAATTATTAAGCGATCTGTGCAAACGCTTTGGCGCGACGGTGTATAAAGCCGAACACGGTGCTCAGGCCTTAGAAATCCTAGTCCGCCATCCCAACATTGCCATCGTGCTGATGGATCGCAATATGCCGGTGATGGATGGGCTGACTGCCACACAGGAAATGCGCCAAAACTCATTTGCGCAACCCGTATTGATGATTAGTGCGGGGCTGCCACCTAGCGAAGCAGAGATGCAAAGCAGTGGACTTAATGCGTGGCTAAGCAAGCCATTTTCTACCGCGCAATTACATCAAGCGATGAATGCGCTACTGCATTTACCGAGCGATGGTAGCGCGTCTCTCACCGAGGCAGAATCCGCCGCCCCAGACGGAGTGCCACTGCTCGATGTAGAGGGTGCGTGTCAGCGGCTGGGCTATAACATGCAGCGCTATCAATTGATGGCGCAAAAAGGCCTAGATCGAATTGCCGAGATTATTGAAACTTGGCCGACCAGCGAGCCTGAAACCGAAAAAACCCGCCTTGCACATAGCGCCAAAGGGATAGCGCGGCAAATTGGTGCGGAACAACTGGGCGACTATTTTGCGCAGCTTGAAAACGACAGCGACAATCAGCTCGATTCACAACTACTGCTGGCGCAAGAACTCCTCGCCGCAACACGCCGACGTTTACAAATTATCGCCATTTAGCCGCGCGCGCCGCACACATTGCGCCATCCACAGCTCACGACTTGGCCGCACCAAAGCGTTTTACCAGCCGCCAAGTGAGTAAGACAAACAATATCGCGGCATAAATCATCGCCTGGGTCAGGTCTTTTTTGACCAGCCACCAATAATGCGTCACGCCCAAGATGGCAATGGGATAAACCAATTGATGCAACAAGCCCCAGCGCCGTTTGAGCTTGCGCATCATGGCATTGGTCGAGGTGATCGCCAGCGGAATCAACAAGACAAAGGCGGCAAATCCCACTGTGATAAAGGGCCGTTTGACCACATCACGCCAGATTGCGCCCCAATCAAAAAACTGATCCAGCCAGATGTAGGTCGTCAAATGCAGCACAACATAAAAAAACGCGTACAAGCCCAGCATCCGTCGATACTGCTGCCAACCACTCCAGCCTGTAATGCGGCGCAACGGCGTGATCGCCAAGCTCAGTAGCAAAAACACCAAGGTCCATGTTCCGCTAGAGCGAGTGATAAACTCGATTGGATTGACCAAATCCCCAGCCAATACCAAATACGTCGCACGGGCAAGCGGATACAAGCACACAACAAACCACAGCGCCTTGCTTTGTAGCCAGCGCGGCCAAGACCTTAACATACCACCACCCAGTATTGCTTCCATAGTAAATATCCAAAATATCCTGAGGAATATACCCCTAAAAGTACTTCGCCAAATCCATCCCTTTATACAGTTGCGCCACCTGATCGGCATAGCCATTAAACGGCAAAGTTTTGCGCTTCAAGATTTCACCAATCCGCCGCTCGCTGGCCTGACTCCAACGCGGATGATCGACGGCGGGGTTCACATTCGAGTAAAAACCATACTCATTGGGCGCTGATTTATTCCAACTGGTTTGAGGTTGCTGCGCTTGCAGGCGGATGCGGGTAATGGCTTTGATGCTTTTAAAGCCGTATTTCCACGGTACGACCAAACGGATCGGTGCGCCATTTTGATTGGGCAGCACTTCGCCATATAAACCCACCGCCAAAATGGTGAGCGGGTGCATGGCCTCGTCGATACGCAAGCCTTCGCGGTACGGCCAATCGAGCACGGGGGTAAGCTGCCCCAACATTTGCTTGGGGTCATGCAATGATTCAAAGGCCACAAATTTGGCATTTCCCGTCGGCTCTACTTGCTTGAGCAAACTGGCCAGCGGAATTCCGATCCACGGAATCACCATCGACCAGCCTTCGACGCAGCGTAGGCGGTAGATGCGCTCTTCGAGCGGCGCAAGTTTGAGAATATCCTCTATCCCAAACGTGCGCGCCTTCCCTGCCTCCCCCTCGACGATGATTTGCCACGGTTTGGTTTTCAAGCGGGAGGCATTCGCAGCGGGGTCGTCCTTGCCGGTGCCAAACTCGTAGTAATTATTGTAGGAAGTGATTTCTTTGAGCGTATTGGCTTTGTCATTGGTCGAAAAAGCACTGGGCGTGGCTTTGAGCGCCGCCATCGCTTCGCCGGCGAGCAAAACGCTGCCCGCTGCGGCCGTCATAAATTGTCGGCGGTTGATAAATACATCGCGTGGCGTGATGTCGGATGGGGCAATATCGCTAGGACGACGAATCAACATAACAGCTCTCCAGTGAGTTCTGCCAGTTTAGTCGCGCCAGCCGCGCCAATCTATCGGCGCTGAAAATAAAAAAACCTTCGCGAGGCGAAGGTCAGGCTGCTGACAAAGTGGAAAACTTCTTTTTTCAAGTCTCGGCAAAGCCGAGCCTCAGCAATAAGGCATAAGATGAGCAGCCTTTATGTTTGATTCCCACCTCTCCCGTCCCCTCCTTGAGGGGAGCCTCGCTACGCGAGTAGGATTTGTCATCAATCTGGCCTTCACCAGGCAAAGGTTTTTTATGTGATAAATCTCCGCTCGCTTAGCGACGCGTCAAAATCCACTCGGCCATTTGTTTGGCTTCGGCATCTGTTACCGCATTAGCAGGCATCGGCACCTGACCCCATGCGCCCGAGCCACCTTTTTGGATTTTCGTCGCCAGCTTCGTCACGGCACCTTTATCGCCTTTATATTTGGCAGCAACGTCTTTATACGAAGGACCGACCAGCTTTTTATCGGTGGCATGACAGGCAAAACAGCTTTTCGCCTTCATCAGGTCTTCAACACCCGCCGCTTGTGCGACGCCGGCCACGAGCAAACTTGCCAGCAGCGCACCGCCCGCCACACTGAATTGATGCACTTTCATGCTTTTCTCCGGTCAATAAGAAATAAGTTTAATGATTACTGGCTACACAGCCGCTATTGGAGCATGGCATAGAATACAGAAAGCACAATCGACTTAAATCAAAAAAATGCACGAATTAGCCTGCGCAAAACCCATAGAACAAGCGACAATAGCCACCTTACTGAGCAGGTGAATACCATGGACTACTTTCCGCTTTTTATTAATCTCAAACAGCAGCCATGCATGATTGTCGGCGGTGGCGATATCGCCGTGCGCAAGATGCGTCTATTGGCCGCGGCAGGTGCAGACATCACCGTAGTCTCGCCCGAGCTGTGCGATGAAATGCGCGAAATGGTCAAACATGGCAAAGTCCATTGGCGCCCTACTGAGTTTTCACTCTCGCACATTGCGGGGCAACGCCTCGTGATTGCCGCCACCGATCACGCCAGCGTGAATCAAGCCGTGTTTGTCGCCTGCGAAGCAGCGGGTATTTTGGTGAACTCGGTCGATGATCCGGCGCACAGCCGCTTTATCACGCCAGCGATTGTCGATCGCGCACCGCTGACGATTGCGCTGTCCACCGGCGGCGGTGTGCCCGTCTTGGCGCGGCATTTGCGCGCGCAGCTCGAAGCGATGATCCCACACGGCTGGGGCGACTTGGCCAAATTGGGTAGCGATCTGCGCGGTTTAGCGAAAGAAAAACTCCCTGACACCGCCGCACGGCGTGAATTTTGGGAAAACGTGCTGGCGGGGCCGATACCCGATCAAGTCTTCTCCGGCCAGGTTGAAACCGCACGTATTGCCCTGACCGAAGCATTAGAAAAGGGTCAGCAGCCGATACGTGGGGCGGTATATCTGGTGGGTAGCGGGCCGGGCAACCCAGACCTGCTCACTTTCCGCGCGCTGCGTCTGATGCAGCAAGCCGATGTGGTCGTTTACGATAATCTGGTGTCCAAAGAAATCATGGAGCTGGTACGCCGCGATGCCGAGCGTATTTACGTTGGCAAAAAATCAAGCAATCACGCGCTGCCGCAGGAAGAAATCAATTTGTTGCTGGTGCGTCTGGCGCAGGAAGGCAAAAAAGTACTGCGCCTCAAAGGCGGCGATCCTTTCATTTTTGGTCGTGGTGGCGAAGAAATTGCCGAGCTGGCGGCGGCCGAGATTGCGTTTGAAGTCGTTCCCGGCATCACCTCGGCGGCTGGCGCATCGTGCTACGCGGGTATTCCGCTAACGCACCGCGATTACGCGCAATCGGTCACCTTTGTGACCGGTCATCGCCGCGCGACCGAGAGCGACGCCGATAAACTCGAGCTCGATTGGCCACGTTTGGTCAATCCGAGCGAAACGGTGGTCGTGTATATGGGCGTTGCGCAAGCCGGGTATATTGCTGAGCAGCTTATTGGACATGGTCGATCAGCCGATACCCCCGTTGCCATTATCGAGCGCGCCACAACCGCGCAGCAACGCGTTGTGATTGCCAACCTGAGCAATCTGGCCGAGCAAATCAGCGCCGCACACATCAAACCGCCTGCCTTACTGATTATTGGTGACGTAGTGAAACTGCACGAGCAACTGAACTGGCGACACTAATCTGCTAGCTCAAGCGCTGGCGGTGAAAATCGCCAGCGCAGCAATGCGGGAAATACCACAGCAGGCACCGCTAGCCAATATGCGGCGGCGCAATGCACAATCTGGCATTGCCGCCACCAAAGCTCGCCATGAATCTCGCCAATGCCTGCCGTTTGATCTTGCTCGCCGCCATCTGGGGCGCATCGTTTTTATTTATGCGCATCGCCGTACCCAGTCTGGGGCCCATTTGGCTGATCAGCGCACGCATCGGTTTGGCCGCCGTATTCCTCGCGCTCGTGGCTCAAATATTAAAGCAGCCATTTGCATTCAAACATTGGCGCGAATATTTAACCCTCGGCCTATTGAATACCGCCCTGCCTTTTTTGGCCTATGGCTTTGCTGCGCGCACATTAAATGCGTCGATGATGGCTATCTTGAACGCCACCGCGCCGATCTGGGGCGCGGTGATTATGGCGCTGATCGTGCGCAAAATGCCGAGTTTCAAAGTCGGGCTAGGTCTGCTGATCGGCATGAGTGGCGTTGCGGTGCTGCTTGGCTTTGACCACATCATCGACAAACCCGGCGCGACCTTGGGCATCGTGGCCTGTCTGTCTGCCACGCTGTGCTACGGCATCGCCAGCGCCTATACCAAACTCAAAGCCAGCCACATCGCGCCATTCCAAGTTGCCAACGGCAGTATGTGGGGCGCCAGCTTGTTTCTACTTCCTCTGTTTGTTAGCAGCCAGCCCGTCAGCACACCACCACCCACCGTTTGGCTCGCCATCGCAGGCTTGGCGATTTTGTGTACTGGTGTGGCGTATTTACTCTATTTCCGCCTCGTGCGCGAAATCGGCGCAGCATCGACGCTAACCGTCACCTTCTTAATCCCCTTGTTTGGCGTATTGTGGGGCGCGCTATTTTTGGGTGAACACATTGGTGGCAATACCCTGATTGGCGCAATGATTATTTTGCTAGGCACAGCTTTAGTGACGGGTTTCAAACTTAGCATAATTAAATCACGCTAGAATTTAATGATTCACTGATATTCCTGTTGCGTTGAGCTCACTATCATTGATTGCATCTGCTTTGAAACTGAATATCTTTTCTAAATAAACCATCATAAAATCATTAAATTACACCAAATAAGAATATTCTAATTAATTATCAAGTCATATATAAATTAACCGCTCGTCATATTCTTCCAAATCAAGTTTTATTTACCCATCGTTCATCGCTAAAATCTCCAATTGCTTACCGCTTAATTACACCAAACCAAGCGCCAAATTAGGAGAGTCTGATGAACCGCACCAATAAATTACTAGCAGCCTTGATCGCGAGCATGTCTTTACATGCTCACGCCAATATTTTCACTTATGAAGTGATCCAAGACTTCGGCTCAGTGCAGAATTTTGTCGATTTCAGCAATCTGCATGCTGAAGCATCAGGTGATTTCCACCTGCCAAAAAATTACAAATATGAATACAACCCTGCCACCCAAGCAACAGAGCAGATCGAAATCCCGTATGCACCTTGGGCGAACAGCAACTACTCCGCCATCCGCATTAAAGAAACAGGATCCATCGAGCAAACAGGCGCCGCAAATTTACGCACTCGCCAAGTGGGTAATGTCATTGAGACCCAGCAACGTTTTGTGAATTACACCAAAGTATTTGATCAAACTAGCCTAAACATTAATGCTGGCCTTTATCTGTATGACGCATCAGGTTCGGGCTCGTTGATGTTTTCGGGTACGTTCCAGCTCAATGATAAAGCGAAAGATGTACCGAATCTGCCCAACTTTTTGAATGGCTCGGTGAACGCCTATAACAGCTTTGATGCAACCCTGATCAACAAGCGTAATCAGCGCCCCGTAGCTGATATTGATATGAATAGCTCTTTCACCGGTTTTAATGAAAGCGTTAGCATGTGGAATGGCACTGCTAACTATTCAACATTTGGCCAAACTCAACACGCTTTGTCATCTGACCCAACCTCATTTAGCTTTGTGATTGACGCGTCACGCTTTAATAAGGGCAATATCAATTTGAGTATTAATGCCGGAACGTGGACGCAGAAAATTATTTCCGAGACCAATGGCGAAGAATGGCGCACGATCAGCACCGCTCCAGTTCCAGAGCCAGAAACCTACGCCTTGATGGGCATGGGTCTGGTCGGTTTGCTCGCTGCGCGCCGCCGTAAATTGGCCAAGTAATCTGCGCCACTCTAAAGCCCCAAGCCCGCTGCTGCGGGCTTTTTTCTTGCGCTCGCTGCCGCCGATCGGCCAGACCCTACGCGGCCCTTTTTAAATCAGAATTCATTTGACATGCATCTCGCTTGGCGATTAAATAACTAACCAGTCAGTTATTTAAGTAAAGATCCAGATCATGTCCGAAGCACCACGCAATTTACGCCGCAAAGAAGCCCGCCCCAGCGAGATTATCGAGGCGGCTTTGCAGCTTTTTCATCAAAAAGGTTTTTCCGCGACCAAGATCGACGAAGTGGCTATCGCCGCCGGCGTCACCAAGGGGACGGTTTATCTGTATTTCCCCAGCAAGGAAGCGCTGTTTAAAGCCGTAGTGCAAGAGCGCGTTTTGCCCAATTTGGCCAAGATGAACGAAGCGGCGAACCAGTTTGCAGGCAGTCGCGCCGATTGCCTTGCCTATGTGTTGCGCGGCATGGCGCAAGCCTTGAATGAATGCAATGGCAGCATTTCCAAATTGATGATCGCCGAGGCGGGCAATTTCCCCGAGCTGGCGGCGTTTTATAACGACGAAGTCGTGCAGCCCATGCATCGCGCCATCCGCCAGATACTCTCCGAGGGTATTGCCCGCCAAGAATTCCGCGAAATGGATTTGGAGCATATGCCCCGCATTGTGATTGCGCCGATTTTCATGGCCAATATCTGGCGCCACACCTACGGCCATCTCGATGCCCAGCCCTTGGAGCTGATGCAGTACGCCGAAATACAAATTGACGTTTTATTGCGTGGCCTGCTGGCCACACCGGAGAATAAACAATGAGCGAAGCGATCGAGAACGCACCTAAAAAACAGGCCAAAGGCCGATTGATTTTGGTGCTAATTTTAGGCGTTGCCGCCGCAACCATCGGCTACCGCATCTGGTGGTCGAGCGGGCACGTCAGTACCGACAACGCGCAGGTTGAAGCGCATATTGTGCCGATTTCGGCCCGCGTTGGCGGCTACGTGAAATCGGTTAAAGTCGAAGACAACCACCACGTTGCCCCTGGCAGCACCTTGGTTGAAATTGACCCGCGCGATTACATCGTACGCGTCGCGTTGGCCGAAGCCGATTGGCGCAATGCGCAAAGCGTGTCTGGGCAAACTGGCCAATCGGGGCAGGCTTTGGCGCAGATCAGCGCCGCCAGCGCCAATGCTGCGGCAGCCGCAGCGCAAGGCCAAGCCGCACAATTGGCGATTGCCGAAGCACGCGCCAATGCCAGCAAAGCACGCAATGATTTGAAACGCTCGCAAGAACTTGCGGCGCAAAAAATGGTCAGCCAAGCCCAGCTCGACGCAGCGCAAACGGCTCTCGATGTAGCCGAAGCCAAAGTACAAACGCTAACTGCACAGCAGCACGCCAGCGCCGAGCAAAGCAATGCTGCGCGCCAGCAAGTGGCCGTTTCAAGCGCAGGGCTAAAATCCGCCGAAGCCAAAACTTTGGCTGCAGAGGCGCAATTGGCCTTAGCCAAAAATCAGTTGATCGATACTCAAGTGAAAGCGCCGACTGCCGGGATTATCAGTAAGAAAAACGTCGGCGAAGGCCAGATGATACAAGCGGGCCAAACGCTGATGTATATGGTGCAGGATGGCGATCTGTGGGTGGTGGCCAATTTCAAAGAAACCGAAATCAGCAAAATTCGCCCCGGGCAAAAAGCCGAAATCAAGCTCGATGCGAATACCGATTTGAAAATCAGCGGCGTGGTTGATTCATTCAGCGGCGCAACGGGTGCGCGCTTTACGCTGCTGCCGCCCGACAATGCGACGGGTAACTTCACCAAAGTCGTGCAACGCGTGCCGGTCAAAATCAAGCTCGACCCCTTGCCAGCGAACGCCAATATTCGCCCCGGCATGTCGGTGGATGTAATGATTGATTTGAAAACCGCTCAGAAATGAAATCCATCCTCCCTTCCCTCTCGCGCTCGACAGACGACGCGAGCATCCACCAGCATCGCTACATTATTGCGATGACGGTAACGCTCGCTTGCGTGCTCGAATTGCTCGATACCAGCATTGTGAATGTCGCGATCCCACACATGATGGGTAGCTTGGGCGCGACGCTGGATGAAATTACTTGGGTATCGATTGGCTACGTCGTGGCCAATGTCATCGTGCTGCCAATTTCGGGCTTTCTGGGTAATTTATTTGGCCGGCGCAATTATCTGGTGTTGTCGATTGCGCTATTTATTGTCGCGTCGATTGCTTGCGGCAACGCGACATCGTTACCCGAAATGGTGTTCTGGCGCATTGTGCAAGGCTTGGGCGGCGGCGGGCTAATTGCGACCGCGCAAATGACGCTGTTTGAAGTGTTCCCCGCCAAAGAAATGGGCACGGCGATGGCGATTTTCGGCATGGGCATTATGCTCGGGCCGATGCTGGGGCCGACCGTTGGCGGCTGGCTCACCGATCAATACAGTTGGCCGTGGATTTTCTATATCAATCTGCCACTGGGGCTAGGCGCGCTGCTGCTCACGCTGCTGTATGTGCCGGACTCCAAGCTGCGAAAGGCGGTGACGCACATCGACTTTGTTGGCCTCTTGCTGATGGCCAGCGGCATTGGCGCGCTGCAACTTTTGCTCGAACGCGGCGAAAAACTGGAATGGTTTGATTCGTGGGAAATCGTGACCTACACGGTGCTCAGCATCGGTGCGATTGGCGCGTTTATCATTCGCCAATTGGAGCATGATCATCCGCTGGTTGACCTGCGCGTGTGCAAAGACGGGCAATTTTCGGCCGGGCTGGCGATTACCTTTTTGCTCGGCGCGTCGCTTTTTTCTACCGTATTTATTTTCCCCGTCTACGCCCAAACGCTGATGGGCTACACCGCGTGGCAGACGGGTTTGCTGATTCTGCCTTCAGCGCTGGCTTCGGGCTTAACGATGCCGATTTCGGCCAAGCTGGTTGATCGCGGCATGCCGCCACGACTGCTGATTACATTGGGTGCGAGCATCTTTTTGTATTCTATGTGGATGCATCACCATTTCACCACGCAATCGGGCATCAGCGATTTTATGTTACCGCTGATTGTGCGTGGGATCGGGCTGGGGATGATTTTTATGCCGCTCAATAGCCTGTCGATGGCCAATTTGGCGCCGACCCAGATCGGCAGCGCAACCGGGCTTTACAACCTGACGCGCCAGCTTGGCGGTAGTGTGGGTATCGCTCTGTCGGCGACATTCGCAACCAAATTCGCGCACATCAACACCGATGTTTTGCTGGAAAATCTGGGTAGCGATACGGCAATGGAGCGTTTGGCGGGGCTGAAAAATATGCTACTGGGTAGCGGCACGCCAGCCGCAGCTGCCGAGCAAGCGGCCAATGCGCTAATGATGCAGATTGTCAGCAAGCAAGCCTTAATGCTCGCCTACGAGCATCTATTTATGCTGTTTGGTTTTGCGATGATTTCGGTTTTACCGCTCTTGGTGTTTATGAAGAAAACCAAGGTGCGCGCTTCTGCTGATGCAGCGGCTCACTGAAATTTATCACTGGTATATGCCTGAAAATCAATTTTAATAAGGTCTTCAGGCATATACCTATAATTCACAGGCAATGTTCCCAATTTGTGTTGATACGGAGTGCGCTATTCGATCTGGGGCTTGAATTCCCGTGTAGCGAAAACCGCGGCGAGGAGGGAGACGAACGGCTTTATCGTTTGGCTCACGACGAAGCAAGGGCAGCGCGGAGCGCTTTTCGCCCGGGGCGCCTTCTCTTGCCTACTTCTCTTGGCGAAGCAAGAGAAGTAGGTCCCCGTCGCGGATTGCGACTGTAAAACAGAGTGCCGAAGGCACTTAAACCATCATCAACACGTATTGAGAACATGCCCAATTCACATCGATCATCAACTGGCTGCTTAGATTATTGCCGGTCGATTTCGACCGCAGCATTATCCAGCGCTGCACCTAGCTGGACAATCCATTCTTCCGCGGCAGACTCGTTTTCATTGTGATACAGCCAACGATAAGCCAGCTGACCCGCCTCATCAAACATCGCCGGTGCGAGCCGTACTGCATCGGCCAGATAATCTAAGCCGCGCCGATTGCCTTCATCCAGCAAAATGCGGCCATACAAAAACATCGGCTTAGGGTATTTTTCCCCAGACCTTTGCAGCAGATGTTCCAGTACTTCTTTCGCCGCTGCTGCGGATTCATAATCGTGCAGTAAAACCGCGTATTCCTGCGCCTCACCGACGGCTAAAGAGCCCAGCGCTTGCTGGCCAAATTGCGCTATTTTTTCCAAAGCTCGGCTGCGCTGGCGATAGTATTGCTGCCATTCTTTTTGCTCTTTTTGCCACCACTGTTCATCCATTTTCTTACTCAAGACCGCTGCCTGCGAGCCGAGAAAATAGTCGGCGGCGCTTTGCTTGATCTGCGCAGGCAGTTCACAACGTTCACCTGCGGCCAGTACACGGTCGCGCAAACAAGGATGGGTATCTAGCAAGTCCGAATTTTGTGCCCATGCAGAGCGCAAACGTGGCAAGGTTGACCATTCGTCTCGCGCCGCTTTGATGGCCATGGGCATCGCGGTATAGGGCATAAATGCGGGTTTTTCGCGGGTTTTGGCTTGCGAATATAATTTGGGCCAGAAGTCTTCGCGCAACCAACGGGCGAGCAAATCACCGCGAATCAAGCTATGGCTATTATGCAAGCTACCGGCCAAACGCGTGGCAACCGCATCAGCCTGATATTCCTCTTCGCGGGAGAGCACAAAGGTATAGGCGTTGAAATAATAGGCAAATTGCGCCAGCAAATGCGCAAAAAGCCGATTAATGGTGTCGTCTTCACGGTTGGCTTCTGTGTGCTCATGCAAGGCACCAAAAGTGCGACGCTGACGATAAATCCAAGCCCCCAACTTGCCGTGACTACCCGCAATATGGCCATATTCATGCGCCAAAGTCGCGTACATTTCTTTCGGTGCCATACCTATTAAATAGGGTAAACCGAGCATTAAATAATTGCGATGACCGAAAAACAGCCCCGCTTTAGCTCGCTGATAAATCGCAGCATTAAAGTCATCGGTAATTAATACATGATCGATCGCGGGGCCTTTGAGCTGGCGGCGCAGCTGACTGAGTACGTGAAATAATTTCGGCGCGTCTTTGGCATGAATTTCAATGCCTTCGGGCTTAGGTAGCCGCGTCAGGAACATTTTAATCACAATCCATTGCACCGGAATAATGCTGGCCGCCATCCCCAGCAAGGCCAGGAGCAGCATCACAGAATGGCGTTGCTGCCAGGTAGAAAACGCCCAGAAAAGTAACAAGCCCAGCAAAATCAGCGATGCAAATAACAGCAAATAGGCCGCAGCGCTGATAAGAATGACTTTAGCGCGAAACAAAATCGGCCGTCGCTCGGCTTGAGCCTGCAAGCCCAGCAGCAAATGCTCGTAAGCCGGATCATCCATATTGCACCACATAATTATCGTGTTTTAATGACTAAAACTGTAACTTAATTAATTATGATTGAAGAGCAATAAAAGATGACATCCGCAAATATGCAACACGAAGCAGAGCGATGTATACCCTAGCAGATCAACAAACAATTTAGATCAAGGCCAATACCCCTGCACCGTATCTAAGACTTTCTCCAATCAGATAAGCGCGTCGTTGCATCGAATTTGATCAGCACTCTTACTTTCCCCGCCACCATCAACGGTTCGATTTATTCAAGAGCCGTTCCGCGAAATAATCTTTGCATTAATTTTGGTGATTATTGCAATTGAGTAGCTGTTCCTTAGAAATGACCAAGTGTTGAAACTGAGCATCAGCACTTCTTTTGCCGTTTAGAAATTGGCAGCTATTGCGCTGCGCTTGGGAGATAAACTGCTGATAATCTGCTTGTCGTAATCGAACTCCGATACACGTTGAAAGTAGCACTGGTTCACAAGCAAATGAATAAGCATCATAAAAACTCCGCTCACTCACCGACTCATAAATGCGATTAGCCGCATCATGCGCGACAATAAACTGCATCAGAAATACGAATATGTAAGCCGCAGTGATGAATGCGGCAAAAAACAACTGACCACAATAAAACATGACCAGCAACAAAATCGGCACACTTAAACGTAGCATCACACCGAGAAATACATCGGGAGTCACAATAAAAAACATTCCCGAAACGAAGTAAAGGGCTGTAATGCAGGCTACAACAACACCCGAAATCCAGAGTGCTTTTTTCAAATTGGGTAGAAAGGTTGTCAATCTTGCTAGCTTTTCCATTGCACTAAGTCCAATCCCCTAGCCGAGTTTTTGCTTGCTCAGGGTCTATTGGCCTTCCTTTACCGGAGCCCATCCGCTGTGCTTTGTAAATTCCGCTATGGCCTGAGCAGAGGTGTGCCATCGTGCAGGCCAATAGCGCAAAAGGCGCTATCGGTGCGCCGAACAGCTCAATCGCCATCAAGGTGCAAGCCAGCGGAGTATTGGTTGCACCAGCAAATACCGCGACAAATCCCAGCCCGGCAAGTAGCGGAAACGGCATATCCAAGATGGGCGCTAACGCATTACCCAGCGTTGCTCCGATAAAAAACAGTGGCGTCACTTCGCCGCCCTTAAAACCCGCGCCCAAGGAAAACACCGTAAAGACGAGTTTTAATGGCGCATCAGCCCAGCTCAGCGGTTGTTGAAATGCCTCGACGATGACAGGGATACCGAGACCGATATACCGCTCGGCACTAAACACCATCACCACCAGCGCCAAGATACTCCCACCGAGTACTGGCCGCAGTGGCGCATACTGAATGCGTTTGAACTGCTTACCCAGCCAATGCGTGCTGTCGGCAAATAATTTACCCGCGCCACCAAAGATGGCACCAGCGATCAGTACCATCAAACCCAGCCACAGACTAAATTCGGGCACAGCACCAATGCTGTAATGCGTATGGTGGACTCCCAAGAATCCGCCCAGCACGCTGACGGTAAAATCAGCAACAAACGCCGCGATCAAACACGGCAGCAGCGCGTTATTGCGCATCATGCCCAGCGCCAGCACTTCTACGCCAAACACCGCCCCCGCCAGCGGCGTGCCAAACACACCAGCAAAACCTGCGCTTATCCCCGCCATCAGCAAGACGCGCCGATCGCTTTGATTGCGCTTTGTGATCAGCGTGAGTTGATCGGCCAGTGCGCCGCCCATCTGCACTGCCGTCCCCTCGCGTCCGACCGAAGCGCCAAACAGATGCGACGCAAGCGTGCCAAACAGCACCAGCGGTGCCATGCGCAGCGGAATGACCGCTTTGGGATTGTGTATCTCATCAATTAATAAATTATTTCCCGCTTCGACGTCCTTGCCAAAGCGTAAATACAGCCAGCCCACGACAAAACCCGCGATCGGCAAACCCCAGATGAGCTGTGGATGCGCCACGCGCGTCTCAGTCACCCATTGCAGCGCCGCCAAAAAAATCGCCGCAGCCCCGCCGCCCAACACGCCCACCACCGAGGCCAGCGGCAACCACAGCAATAAATCTTTCGCCACTTGGCGGTAGTAATCGGTCGAGGTGGACATAGGTATCCGAAGGAAATTTGAAGAGGCATTTTAGCACTGGCTTTCAATTCGCTTTTGGAGTTCCAAATATTGCGAAACGGCAGCCACGTGAATGGCAACGCAATCGATATGATTTATTGCTTAATCGACTCAATCAAAACCATTTCTTCCTCGCTAAATCCAGCCTCAATGCGTGCCAGATGATTGAGCGTACCGCGAAACACGGGTGCATCGTAATCGCGCAGCAAGGCCACAAAAGTAGGGATGGCCTCGAGCCCACGTTGATCACAGCACCAGTGATACCAGCGATTGCCGATGCGCACGTGGCCAATTTCGTCGCGCAGGATGATGTCGAGAATTTCCACCGCGCGCGCGTCTTTGACTGCGGCGAGCTTTTCCTGAATCGGCGGTACGGCATCGAGCCCGCGCGCTTCCAGAATGCGCGGCACCAAGGCCATGCGCGCCATCACATCAGCATCGGTGCGCACGGCCATTTCCCACAGGCTGTTGTGCGCGGGAAAATCGCCATAGTCAAAACCCAGTGTATTGAGATGTTCGCGCAGCAAATTAAAGTGATAAGCCTCCTCGCGAGCCACCTGCAACCAGTCGGCGTAGTAGGCCAGCGGCATGTCGCGAAAACGGTAAATGGCATCCAGCGCCAGATTGATGGCGTTAAATTCAATATGTGCAAAGGCGTGAAGCAATGCGGCGCGATTTTCGGCCACGCCCAGATTGCGGCGACGTGGCAATTGCGTCGGCGGAATTAATTCGGGTTTGGCAGGGCGGCCGGGTGACTCAACCACGACGATGGGCGAAACCGTTTGCGCAGCAAGCTCGGGCAAGGTGGCGGGGATTTGAATGTCGGCCAGCAAGGCGATTTTTTGTTCAATATCGTTCGCCATCAGGGCGGCAAAGGCGGCTGCAAACACGATGCTCTTCCGTAATAATCAAGAGCCGAAGTATTCACCCCTCACCAGTAACTGGCAAGGGTATGGCGGCGAATAAGGATACGATTAGATGGCTTCAAAGCCTTTGCTCCACACCCAGTTGGTATGCAGCATAGGAAGTTGAATATTAATTATCCTTAACCTAGCCTTCAGCGCCCGCATAACTCGCCCTAGCCATAATGGCCTCACCGTAAAGATTCAGCACAAGTTGGATCTCGGATCTCACCTCTTGGAGTTATGTCATGAAAGCAATGAAACACATCGTATTGGCTGCAGCTTTGACTGTATTTGGCGCTTCTGCTTTTGCGTCACAATCTGTATCTCCAGCTAAAGGCGTTCACCACGCTCACCACACCGCTAAAAAAACAGTGAAAAAAGCGCCTGAAGCACAAAAAGCTCAAGCTAAGAAAGCGTCTCACGCGTCTAAAGCTTCTGCGGCTCAAAAAGCACAAGCTAAAAAAGCATCTCACGCTTCTAAAGCTTCTGCCGCTCAAAAAGCACAAGCTAAAAAAGCATCTCACGCTTCTAAAGCTTCTGCTGCTCAAAAAGCGCAAGCTAAAAAAGCATCTCACGCTTCTAAAGCTTCTGCTGCTCAAAAAGCGCAAGCTAAAAAAGCGTCTCACGCTTCTAAAGCTTCTGCTGCTCAGAAAGCTCAAGCTAAAAAAGCGTCTCACGCTTCTAAAGCTTCTGCTGCTCAGAAAGCTCAAGCTAAAAAAGCATCTCACGCTTCTAAAGCTTCTGCTGCTCAGAAAGCTCAAGCTAAAAAAGCATCTCACGCTTCTAAAGCTTCTGCTGCTCAAAAAGCGCAAGCTAAAAAAGCATCTGCGGCCTCTAAAGCTGCTGCTAAGTAATTGTTTCACTGGATGTAAAGCGTCAACAACCTCCATTCGCCTTGCTGTCCCTACAGCAAGGCTTTTTTTTCTCCAAATGGAAGTCACTTATGCTACTTAGCTCTAGCTTGTTATTTGCGTTACTGACCGTCACAACGCCCCCCGTTGAACGGACACAGTTACGTCAATCAGAGCATATGTACTGGCGCTCGATTAATGCCCACCAATTTGATTTGTGGTTGGGAAAAGAAGAAGTATGGCGTTTAAGTACCAGCGCAAGCTGCCCAGCCTTGCCCGCTGAAGGTAAATTGAATCTGCTGACTGATCATGGGCGATTCAAAACTCAGCAGCGTATTTTTCCTGCGCAGCCAGATCCTTGTCATTTGTTAAGCATTACCCCATTACCCAGCAATGCCGACCATACACTGCCAGGCAATCAGATTATTCCGATTGAAGTGCATGGCGTAAAAGGTAACAATAAGCCCTAACTCTTCTTGGACAGCTTACGATGCGGATTTTATTGGTTGAAGATCAACTGCAACAGGCTCAATACACGCAAAAAGCATTGCAAGAAGGCGGCCATACGGTCGATCACGCAGCAGAAGGCCGCACAGGCCTATTTATGGCGACAACCGAAAACTACGATGCGATCGTGCTCGATCGGATGCTTCCCCTGGTCGATGGCCTAACGATTTTGCGCACGCTGCGCGCCTCGGACAACAAAACCCCTATTTTATTGTTATCTGCACTGGGCGAGCCCGACGATCGTGTCGAGGGCTTACGAGCCGGCGCAGATGATTACCTCAGTAAACCTTTTCATAGCGCCGAATTATTAGCGCGCATCGAAGTCATTACCCGCCGCTCACAAATGGCTAGCACGACCGACACATCCAAGTTACAGCTTGCCGATTTGGAACTCGACCGCCTCGCTCGCACAGTGCGTCGCGCGGGGAAGCTGATTGATTTGCAGCCGCGCGAATATCAATTACTTGAGTTTTTGTTGCGTCATGCCGGACAAGTGGTAACCCGCACGATGTTGCTCGAAGGGGTATGGAATTATCACTTCGACCCCAATACCAATGTCATCGATGTGCACATGAGCAAACTGCGCGCGAAAATCGATGGCGACCAGCCCCGTCCACTTTTGCATACCGTCCGCGGCGCAGGCTATCGCATGGGCGAGAAGTGATGACCCGTTCGTGGCACACGATGGTGCGCAGCCCATTTACTCGCTGGGCCATCATCATGCCGCTGCTGATGTGCATCGTCGTCACCATTTTCGGGGTCTTGGCCTTTAGGGAAACCCAGCGCGCGCTAATCAATGAGTTTCAAACCGCCCTACGCGAAGAAGTTTTAAATCTCGAGCTCTTGTACCGAGAAGAAGGATTTACAGCACTCAAAAAATCAATCGATCGCCGCGCCCATCAGGATGAAACGCAGCGTGTGTATTTGCTCACCAACGCCAGAGGCGAATACATTGCTGGCAATTTAAAAATCTGGCCTCGCAACGTACCCATCCGCGATGATGCGGAAGCCACATTTATCGACCCCACGACCGGCGAGAAAGTCGCCGCCGAGGTCATCTTGCTGTATGGCGACAATCAACTTCTGGTTGGTCGCCGTGCGATTCATGAGCAAGTTGCCCGCCACCTGATTCAAAATTACCTCTGGCTGTGCGCCCTGATGCTGTTTAGCGCCACCGCCGCCGGGCTGTTATTCTCACGCGCCATTCAAAAACGCCTCGCTGCGATTCACCACACCGCCAATACGATCCGACTGGGTCATCAGCAATCGCGAATTGCACTGGCGGGCAGTAACGATGAAATTGATGGCGTCATTGTCGAGCTCAATGCCCTGCTCGATCAGCAAGAAAAACTCCTGACCTATGCGCGCCAAAGCTCATCGGCGATCGCGCATGATTTGCGCCAACCCTTATCGCTCTTGCGCGGCAAGCTGCTTGAAATAGGTACTGAACCACAGCAGGATGTGCTGGTTAAACAAGAAGCCCTAGCGCAACTCGATCAAATTTTAGCCATGTTTTCCGCGATATTGCGCTTAGGTCGCTTGGAGTCAGGCGCGCAGGCCTTGCAGCTCGAAACGATCGATTTGAAAGTGCTGGCCGAAGATGTCGTTGAGCTTTACCAACCACTGATCGAGGACGCAGGCCATACCCTCACCTTATCGGGTGAGCACTGCATCATCGCCATTGATCGAGAGCTGATTTTTGCTGCGCTGTGCAATCTGATTGAAAACGCCAATCGCTATGGCCAAAGTCAGATTGATGTGTTGATTAGCCCCCAAGCAATCACGGTGCGCGATTATGGGCAGGGTGTGGCGCAAAGCGATCTTGACCGTTTAAGCGAGCCGTTTTTCAAAGCCGAATCCAGCCGCAATAGCGCAGGCCACGGCCTAGGATTGGCGCTCGTCAAAGCCATCGCCGAGCTACATGGCGGACATCTGATCTTACGCAATGCAGAGCCAGGCTTTATGGCTACCCTGCAACTAGCCAGTTAAACCTATCGCAGCCACTCCGTTTGCCGCCCTTATGTTGCGACGCACAAAATAAAGGTTTAGGATGGAATAATTACCGCAGTGCAACATTACATTGCGGCGCCTGCATCTGGCTGCGTATCATCTCAGTGACTTAGTAATGCGTTATCTTTTCTGCCCTTTCACTTGTTTGGCGCAGGCCACTCTGAATCGGCATCATGATTATTCATATCGATTGTAGAGGCAAAAAATGACTCAACCCCTCGCTGGTAAATTTGCACTCATCGTTGGCATGGCCAATGCCAATTCCATCGCCTACGGCGTCGCCAAAGCCTTAAAGGCGCAAGGCGTGCATTTGGCCATTACTTATCAAACCGATCGAACCAAAGATTTTATTGCGCCGCTCATTGAAGAGCTCGAACCCGCTATTTTGCTCAAATGTAATGTGCAGGAAGACGGTGATTTAGAGTCGGTGTTTGAGCAAATCCAGAAAACCTGGGGCCGGCTCGATATTGGCGTGCACTCCATTGCGTTTGCGCTCAAAGACGATCTGCACGGCCGCGTGGTTGATAGCTCGGCAGAAGGTTTTGCACTGGCGATGGATGTATCGTGCCACTCGTTTATCCGCATGGCCAAATTGGCCGAGCCACTGATGACTCAGGGCGGCACCTTGCTGACCATGAGTTATTTGGGCGCGGAAAAAGTCGTGCAAAACTATGGCGTCATGGGGCCAGTAAAAGCCGCGCTCGAATGCAGCGTGCGCTATTTGGCCAATGAGTTGGGCAGCAAAAAAATTCGCGTCCATGCCGTATCGCCGGGCCCGATTATGACGCGCGCCGCCAGCGGTATTCCCGAATTTAACGCCCTGCTTTCGCAAGCGTCGCAACACGCCCCGATGCGTGAATTAGTCGATATCGACGACGTTGGCGCCGCCGCCGCATTCCTGTGCTCGGAAGGCGCAAAACGGCTGACGGGCTCAACGTTTTACATTGATGGCGGCATGAATATTATTGCTTAACTCGCAGTGCCGATTGACTCCTGCTGCAGCGATTTTATTCGCTGCGGTGCCTGTATTTGAATACGTGCATTAAGGAAAAATCATGAGCGCAGAAAACCTACTCTTTGCCGATCTCAAAATCGGCCAGCACTATCACCGCCAGCATCTCGTTCGCCGCAGCGACATCGATATGCTAGGTATGATGGCAGGAAAGTTTGAAATAGACGGTTTGGTGAAGGTACCCGCCACGGGTATATTCTTGTTTCTCACTGCCACGGCCATTAATTCCTTCCCGGGCCCCGGCTCACTGATCCAAGAACATCAATTGCAATCGCAAGGCTGGGTTGAACAAGACGATATCCTGTCGCTCACCCTGACCGTAAGCAGTAAAGATGAAGCGCGTAACCTCGTGGTACTAGAGGCCAACTGCGAAAATCAACACGGCATTCAACTCTGTACGGGCCCCATTTACGTGATCGCGCCGACGACGAGCCAAAAAAGCGAATACGCTGAAGCGCCGCAATTTACGCTGCGCGCACATCACGTTTTTGCGCATTTGCGTGAGAAAACCGATCAACTCGCCCCCGTTCCCACCGCCGTAGTTCACCCCTGCGATCGCGACTCCTTGCTTGGTGCAATGCAAGCTGCACAAGAAAATTTAATCATTCCGATTCTGGTTGGCCCCGAGGCGAAAATTCGCGCCGTAGCTCAAGCCGAAGGCATCTCGCTCACAGGCGTACGCATTGTCGGCGCTGAGCATAGCCACGCCTCGGCGCACAAAGCGGTCGAATTATGTCGCCTTGGCGAAGCGCAAGCGCTGATGAAAGGCAGTTTGCACACCGATGAGATGATGTCTGAAGTGATGTGCTCGGCCACCGGTTTACGTACCGCACGCCGGATTAGCCATGTCTTTGTGATGGACGTGCCCGCTTATGAGCGTGCCTTACTCGTCACCGATGCGGCGATCAATATCGCACCCAATCTGACCGATAAAGTCGATATCACACAAAACGCGATTGATCTGGCGCACATTCTGGGAATTGAGTGCCCCAAAGTGGCGCTGCTCTCAGCCGTCGAAACGGTGACCGATAAAATGCCGTCAACCATGGATGCAGCGCTGCTGTGCAAAATGGCCGATCGCGGGCAAATTCATGGTGCCATTCTCGATGGACCACTGGCCTTTGATAACGCCATCTCGATGGCCGCGGCCAAAACCAAAAAGATCAACTCCCCTGTCGCCGGGCAAGCCGATATTCTGGTGGTGCCTGATATTGAAGCGGGCAATATGTTGGCCAAGCAGATGAGTTATTTTGCCGCGGCTGATTCTGCCGGGATTGTCCTTGGCGCACGTGTGCCGATTGTGCTGACCAGCCGGGCCGATGATGTCAAAACCCGCCTCGCCTCAGCCGCTGTCATGGTATTAGTCGCCCATGCAATGAAATAAAAATTGCAAAGTGATAGTGCCGTTCACTTGGCTTAAGTGCACGGCACTAGGGTAATAATCGTACTTTTCTTCGCTTCACCACTGCGCAAGCACGGCCCAACTGACCGCAAAACAATCGGCCATTATTTCCCATTCATGGGTTGAGCTCGGACGAGTTAAGCCGATTGCACAGGGCGTTTGGGCACCCAAACCAAGGCATCGCCCGACAATACCATGACATCACGCACCCAACATTCTGTAATCAATTTGGCTCTTTGTTTTTCGGGATAAATCTCCGCCACGCGCGCTCTGGCGCTAACCGTTTCGCCAATGTGAACGGGATGAACAAAGCGGATATTTTGCGCCATATAAATACAACCTGGGCCAGGCAGGTGCATACCAATGACGGTGGATAAAAAACTCGCGGTCAGCATCCCGTGCACGATGCGCTCACCAAAGCGGGTTTGATGGGCAAACTCAGCATCAATGTGCATCGGGTTATTGTCGCCGGTGAGGCCGGCAAAAAGTACGACATCGGTTTCGGTTAAGGTTTTACGATATTCAGCAGTGAGATCAACAGCTAAATCTTCAAAGTAATACGGCATTTTTTCACTCCAATTGTGCAGCAAAATAAAGCAGCATACTGGCTACGATCAATCGAGCCGTCGAACCCTAGCTGCCCGTCCTTGGGCCAGTGAAACACGAATGGCCAACGCTTGATGATGTGCATAATGACGAGTTCACTGCGCGAGTAACTCGTTACATGGCATTGAAAAATCAAGCGTTTTTCCATCATACGCCATCAACAGCAAAATTAGTTGCACTGCAACATATTCCCATTTCAAAGCATGCAGATTTAATCGAATTGTCATTCTGTCCGCCCCCAGCAGGCACAAGGTCACAATCACTGCGTGCGACATTGCGCCGCCAGATGCTTTTGCCGCCAAGGGCTGAGCTTGGTAAAATCAATCTTCGCCTCAAGTCCAACGACCGCATTCAAGGAAAGCCAATGAGCCGCTTCTGGAGCCCTGTTGTACACACCCTCACTCCGTACACACCGGGTGAGCAGCCTAAGATCACCAATCTGATCAAACTGAACACCAACGAAAATCCATACGGCCCTTCGCCCAAAGCGATTGCGGCAATGCAGGCGGCGGTGAATGACCATCTGCGACTCTATCCAGACCCAAATGGCGACGTACTGAAAGACGCGATTGCGGCCTACCATCAGGCCGATGGCATTGCGCGCGCGAATGTTTTTGTCGGCAACAGCTCGGACGAAGTGCTGGCGCACACCTTTCAGGCGCTTCTGAAACACGATAAACCGCTGCTGTTTCCTGATATTAGCTACAGCTTTTATCCAGTGTATTGCGGCCTGTATGGCATTGAATATCGCCCCGTTCCGCTCAATGAAGCTTTTGAAATCGACACTGCCGATTACAGCGATGGTGGCGCGATTATTTTCCCCAATCCCAATGCACCGACCGGCATTTTATTGCCGCTGGCGACGATTGAAGCGTTGCTGCAAGCGCATCCCGATCAGATCGTCGTGGTCGATGAAGCCTACGTTGATTTTGGCGGCAACAGCGCGATCAGCCTCGTCAATCGTTACGACAATTTGCTGGTCGTGCAAACCCTGTCGAAATCGCGCTCGCTCGCGGGCCTACGCGTTGGCTTTGCCGTTGGCCACCCTGATTTGATCGCTGGTTTGGAGCGAGTCAAAAACAGTTTTAATAGCTATCCGCTTGATCGCGTGGCGCTAGCTGGCGCGGTAGCCGCGTTTGAAGACGAGGGGTATTTCGAGCAAACCTGCGCAGCAATTAATGCCAGCCGCGATACCCTGACAACTCAACTCAGCGAATTGGGTTTTTCAGTGCTACCATCCAAGGCCAACTTCGTGTTTGCTCGTCATCCCCAGCGCGATGCCGCTGGGCTGGCGCAAGCATTGCGCGAACGCGCGATTCTGGTTCGCCACTTTAAACAAAACCGAATTGATCAATTCCTGCGGATTTCGATTGGTACGGATGCGGAGTGCGCGGCGCTGGTGAGCGCGCTCAGCGATATTCTGCAATAGAGGATGAAAATAAGGGGGTTGACCGCTAGCTCAGCGCCCTTATTTTGTTTGTTTTTCCATGGCCGATGCAACCGAATCCAGTGACTTTAGTATAAACCGACAAGGCACGATGATCTTGAATCGAGACACTTGGCCATCACGCAACAATGGCTTAAATGCCATTTGCGATACCGAATTCACACATGCTCTATCTAGGCGCGCGAAGCCAGATGTAATCGGGCGCGCCTCCAATACCAAACCATCGACTCCGACAAGCAGCTCAACCCTGACTAGCCCACTCTCGCCCAGATCACGGGATATTTTGGGATAAATAACAGGCTCTGGCGGCTTAATTACGACCACTTCATGAGCTTCAGGCTTGATGGTTTGAACCCATTCGCCTGCAAATGAAAACGTGAAGCTTACCAACAAACAGCCAGCTATTGCTGCTATTGCTAAGTATTGTTTTTGGACTAATTGCATTTAATCTGATCACTTCACCTTCAACGGCAGCCCCGCCACCATCAGCACGACTTCGTTCGCTTGCGCTGCGATGTACTGCATAAAGCTGCCATGCAGATCGACAAAATGGCGGCCCATTTGCGTTTCGGCGTGCAGACTCCAGCCGATTTCATTGCCCACCGCGATCACCGTTTGTGGCGTGAGCGAATCAAGTTGTTGCCAGCGTTCTTTTGCTTCTGCCAACGTCGCGTCTCTGTCGTAGCCGCAGTCGGTAAATAGATTGGTCAGCCACAGCGTAATGCAATCGAGCACGATCACCTCGCCGTCAAAACCATGCGCGGCCAGATCAACGTCGTGTTCGAGATTGACCCAGCGCGCGTCGCGCGATGACTTGTGGCGAGCAATGCGCTCGGCGAAATCATCGTCCCACACGCGCGAAGTCGCCAGATACGCGGGGCGATCAGACATAGCGAGCGCTCGCGCTTCGGCGTAGCGGCTTTTGCCTGATTTTTGCGCTCCCGTTACCACAATCAGCTGCATATACTCCCCTACCTATTTGCTTGTAGGCAATTTCAGACCGTGCTCTGCGTAATATACCCCTAGCAAGATCAAGCTGGCACCTGCAGCGCCAACCAGAGTAATCCGCTCTTTTAGGATGATCACCGCGGTCAACATCGTAATCATCGGGATAATGTAGATATAGTTACTGGCCTTCACCGCGCCGATGATCCCGACGGCTTTATTCCACGCCACATAGCACAGCGCCGAGGCGACAATGCCAAGAAAAGCCATATTCACGCCCTGAATCGGATTGAGCCACAAGGCTAAATCCATGCGGTAATCCATCACGATGGCGGCAGGAATCAGCGTCAGAATGCCGTAGAAAAACACTTGGCGGGTTAAAAATAGATAACCGTAGCGTTGCCCTGCCCGCTTGAGCATCAAAGAATACACGGCCCAGGCCGCCCCGGCCGACAGCGCCAGAATATCGCCCAACGGATTGAGTTTCAGAATAATGCTGCCGTTAAACATCACCAGCGCGACGCCCGCCAGCGCGACCAGCGAGCCTATGATCAGCCGCGCACTGAGCTTTTCATCGTGCGTCGTAAAATGGGCAAAAAATGCCGTCAGCAGCGGCGCAGACGACACCAACAGCCCAACACTGGATGCCTGCGTGTATTGCAGCGCGATGTTTTCAGTCAGGAAATACAGCGTAACGCCAAACAGCCCTAAGCCAAAGAAATACAGCTCTTCGCGCCACTGAGGTCGCTTGAGTACCGGGTGAATCGCCAGCAACAGCACATAGGCGAGCACAAAACGATCGAGCGCAATTTCAACTGGGCTGCGCCATTGCAATAAGATTTTGGTGGATACAAAAGTCACGCCCCAAACCAGGACGCAAAAGAGGACCAGTAAATGGCCTTTGAGTTTGGAATTCATTGGATTCACAGCAGCAAAAAGCGAGCGTCAAGCATACTGCAGTTCACGCCTTTTGCCGCCCTGCGTTTTCCCTAATTAAGCGCCTTGATCACAGGTTTCATCGTCATCACATTCGGCCAAATAATAGGCCAGTGTGTCTTGCAGACGAGAAAACTCCAGTGGTTTGGCCAAAAAGCCATCCATCCCGGCTTCAAGGCATTGCTGCTCACTGCTTTCAAAAGCATTGGCGGTAAGCGCAATAATGGGCAGATTTTCAAATTGTTGTTGTGCGCGCAAGATGCGCGTGGCTTCGATGCCGTCCATTTCCGGCATTTGCCAATCCATCAGGATCAAATCAAATTGCCCAGTTTGCGTCAGCTCTACGGCCTCTTTGCCGCTATGCGCAATCGTGACCGAACAGCCCAGTTTGCGCAAAAAGGCGCTGACAACGCGCTGATTCATCGGATTATCTTCCGCCACCAGCACATGCCCTTGGTAACGCAAATTGGCAGGACGAGCCGGCGCAGGTGTAGGCTGAATTTCAAATAATTTTTTCAAATCGCGTATGAGGCCGATTTCGGATAAGGCCGGTTTGGCAACATAGCATTTGCTGGCGGAAGCTGCATGGCCACTGGGCGCTTGCCAACCGAGTACCAACATCGGGCAAGCACGTGAAAGCCGCGTAGGCAGACGTAAATCTTCATCCACAATAATCAGATCGGCTTCATCCAGACTGGCATTATTCAGATCTAGCCACACCACCCCCGAGGCCGATAAGGTGCGCTTTGCCCAAGGCGCAGTCCAATCACTCAACCCCAGCCAAGCGACTTTTTTGCCGTTGAGCGCCGCCAGCGTCGGCAACACGCGCGGACGGATCGTGTCGTCTTTGCCGATAGGCAAGCGCACAATAAACGTCGAGCCTTGGCCTAAATCCGAATCAACCCGAATCTCGCCGTGCATTAATTCGAGCATCAATTTACAAATGGCCAGCCCTAGCCCCGTGCCACCATAGCGACGGGTCGAGCTTGAATCCGCTTGATAGAAACGCTGAAATAGCATTTCCTGTTGCGCTTTCCCAATGCCGATGCCGGTATCGCGAATTCGGAACTCGATCATTGCGCCCTGAATATTGGCGCTGATATAGACACCGCCACGCTCGGTGAACTTCAGTGCATTCGAGATTAAATTAACCAGTACCTGCTTTAAGCGCAAACCATCGCCGTAATAGCGCACAGGAAAGATCGGCGCAATATCAAGGACCAACTCCAAACGGCGCTCGACCGCACGTGAGGCCAGCATACTGCACGAGTCTTCGAGTACTTCTTGCAGATTGAAAAAATCAGCATCAAGCTCGAATTTCCCAGCTTCAATTTTCGAGTAATCGAGTAAATCATTGACCAGCAGCACCAGCGAATCGCCCGACTTGCGAATATTGCCAACGTATTCACTTTGCTCTTTATCGAGGTTGGTATCGGCTAATAGCTGAGCAAAGCCCAACACACCATTAAGTGGCGTGCGAATTTCATGGCTGATGGTGGCTAGAAAATCTGATTTGGCAGTGCTGGCGGCTTCTGCTTCGTCTTTCGCATGCGCCAAAGCGGCAGTTTGCTGCGAAAGCCGAGCATTGAGTAAATGCATTTCCTGCGCGACCATTTTGGCGCGGATCAATTGCGACACAATCGCCGCAAATAGCTTCATCACTTCGCGCTGATACGGCATTAAAGTGCGGCGATGCAAGAAATTATCAGCCGCCATCCAACCCAAATGGATACCATCAGCATAGAGGCCAACGAGAGAATTCCAGCCCCGCCCGACCACGACCTTATTGTAATAAATGGGCGCGTCTTCTTTAACAATCACTTCGCCCGGCTTTTCAGCTGCCGCCTGGAAAATCTGGTGCTGCGGGGTTGGACAGCTATACCAATGTTCATCGGTTAAATTGCCGTCGTTGTCGGTGCCATAAGTACCGAGCATCAGATTTTTTTCTAGGTCGACGGTAAATAAACCCAAACGATCGATGCCAAGATCGGTGATGGCCGCGCGAACCGTTTCACGCTGCAAAGTATCTAAGTCGGGGGTTTGCGTTAAACGCAGCGTGACCTCATGCAGTTTTTGCAATAACTCGCGGTATTCTTCAGCGCGCTGTAGGCTACTTTGCAGGCGGCGCGTCATTTCATCGCGCTCAACCGCGGTGCCCGTTAATAAGGCTTCGATCCGATCGGCCAGCATGCCCGACAAAGCTTCGCATTCAACGCGAAATGAGGCAGTTTCTAGATAGGATTTGAGGCGCAGAACGTCAGAAAGCTCAACATACAGTAGCGCGCGCAATTTGCCATGAAATTCCAGCGGTAAAATCCAGCGTACTAGTTCTGGCACATCGTCGCCTTCGACTTCCCAAATATCCTGCACCTGGAAATCAACTGGGCGCACCGATAAAGCAGGCTCACGCAATTGCCACAATAGCTCTTCGACGGCCATGCCAAAAAAAGCATTCGGGTCTTGCGGCTCGGAAAAACACAGCGCACGCAAACCAATGACAGATTGAGCGTGCACCAGCAGGGTTTGTTCTTCGGAAGGTAAAATCAGGAAGACACGCTTGGCGTCAAACGAAGTGCGCACGGCATCGACCAGCTGCTCGGCAAATACATCCCAAGTTTGGGCATCGAGCAATGCAGTTAAATTCAGTACCGATTCGAGCTTCATTTTAATACGACCTAATTTCAAAGTATGACCAACCACTAGCGCGGCAAGGCAGAACAAGCTCAGTTATAATTGAGCCCTATTTGCCAATAAATCGACTCAAGATGAACAACCCTACAGCCAAGATTGAATCTCTCAGCCATGAAGGTCATGGCATTGCGCACACCGAAGACGGTAAAACTATTTTTATCGATGGGGCGTTGCCATTTGAGACGGTGAGCTACAGTAGCTTTCGCAAAAAGCCTACCTTTGAGAACGCGCAAGCAATCAGTATACATAATGACAGCTTTATGCGGGTAAAACCAAAATGTCCGCATTATGGCGTCTGTGGTGGCTGTTCATTACAACATATGGAGTTCGGTGCGCAAGTTGCCGCTAAGCAACGCGTACTCGAAGATAATCTGCAACGCATCGGTCATGTGACACCGCAAGCAATTTTGCCTGCGATTTATGGCCCAGCGTGGGGATACCGTCATCGTGGCCGATTATCGGTCAAAAACGTTGTGAAGAAAGGCACAGTGTTGGTTGGTTTCCACGAAAAACGCAGTAGTTTTGTCGCCGACATGAGTGAATGTCATGTGCTGGTGCCGCATGTTTCAGCGCAATTGCCTGCGCTGCGCGAATTGGTAAAAGGCTTGTCGATTTTCGATCGGATGCCACAAATCGAGCTGGCGGTCGGAGCCAATATCACGGTATTGGTTTTCCGCAATATGGAAGCGATCAACGACGCCGATTTTGAGCTATTCAAAGCGTATGCCGATGAGTGGAAAGTACAAATCTGGTTGCAACCGAAAGGCCCGGATACCGCCTACCCGCTTTATCCACTCGATGCACCGGCGCTGACTTACACGATGCCCGAATTCAATATCGAAATGCCGTTTAAGCCGACTGAATTTACACAGGTCAATCACGGCATTAACCGCGTGATGGTCGAGCGGGCGGTCAAAATGCTTGATCCGCAGCCAGGTGAAAAAATCGCCGATATGTTCTGTGGTTTGGGTAATTTCACGCTGCCGATCGCGCGCAGTGGTGCGACAGTCTTGGGCATGGAAGGCAGCCAGCAGTTGGTAGAGCGCGCCTTCCAAAGCGCCAAACACAATGGTCTTGATCATCTCACCGACTTCACAGTCGCCAACCTGTTTGATATGAACGAAGAATGGCTGGAGAAACTTGGTTATTTCGACAAAATGCTGATCGATCCGCCACGCGATGGCGCGATGTCTTTATGTCAGGCGATTTCGCCAGAAAAAGGGCCAAAACGGATTGTGTACGTGTCCTGTAGCCCATCAACCTTGGCGCGCGATGCTGATATTCTGGTCAATGAGAAGGGGTATACGCTCAAAACCGCCGGGATTATTAATATGTTCCCACATACTGCCCATGTGGAAAGCATTGCGTGGTTTGAAAAAGAATAAGCATCCTAAGTCAACCCAACAGCCTGCTGATACGGGCTGTTTTGCATTTGCAGCAAATAATAAAAGCGGCCTAGTGGCCGCTTTTATTATTTGAGATTAAATATTACTTACCAATGCCCACCCAAGTGCTGCATCACCAAGCTCGAGCCTGCCACCATGATCCACACGATCAAACCTAAGGCCACTGGCCGCCATCCGGTGTGTTTCATTTTGCCCAGATCTGTCGAAAGGCCAATTGCAGTCAGTGCCGCTGTAATCATCACCGTAGACAGGCTATGCGCCGTACTGGTTAAGATTTCAGGCAAATAGCCATTGAACAAGGAAGCAGCCACAAACCAGACGATAAACCAAGGCACGGCATGGCGAATACTGGCGCGTTGCACTTGCCCATCTTGAGTCGCTGCATTGCGCTTCATAAACACAAAACTCAGAATCAGCGTCACGGGGATAATTAGCATGGCACGGCTTAGCTTAACGATTGTGGCGTGATCGCCAGCTTCTTTACTCCATGAATAGGCTGCAGCAACAACCGATGAGGTGTCGTTAATCGCAGTCCCTGCCCACAGGCCAAACCCCGTATCCGACATGCCTAGCCATTGCCCCAATGGGGGAAACAGCAGCACGGCAACAATATTAAAGAGGAAAATGGTCGAGAGCGAAAAAGCCGTTTCATGATCATCGGGCTTAATCACGGGCGTCATCGCGGCAATCGCCGAGCCACCACAGATCGCGGTCCCGCCGCCAATCAAGACACAAAGTTTGGTCGGAATCTTGAGCAATTTACCAAAGGCAAAGGCGCTGACAAAGGCAATCGATAAGGTCACCAAAGTGACTGAGAGTGACTTCAGCCCCGTATCGAGCACCGCACTAATCGGCAAGGCCAAGCCCAAACCCACAATCGACCATTGCAACAATTGCTTGCCGGCAAACTGCACGCCGGGCAGTTGGCGCTCTGACACTGAAAAGCGGCTACGGATCAGCAAGCCCAGCAAAATGCCGGCGACGGCGCCGCCCATCAAGGGCAATTGATCGCCAATAAATTGAGCTACAGCGGTAATACCGCCCACCAAGATCAGACCGGGGATTAGCCTGTTAAGAGAGGAGGAGTTCATATTGTTTATCCGCGTAACTATTTCGATGGGCCTAGTTTATGGCTGGCACATTCATCTTGAATAACGGATAATTCCGCTAAAGCCATCGGAAAAACCGATTAGGAAGCGCCATGCTCAAAATGACACTGCGTGAATTGGAAGTCTTTTGCGCCATCAATCGTACGGGCGGTGTCACCGCCGCAGCCCAGTTGCTCGGGCTATCGCAATCAGCAGCCAGCGGGGCACTGGCCGAGCTAGAGCGCCGTTTGGGTGTGACGCTGTTTGATCGTATTGGGCGGCGCATTATGCTCAATGAACATGGGCGCTATTTATTGCCGCGCGCCGAGCAATTGCTCGAACAGGCTGTGGAACTCGAACACAATTACGCCGATGGCGCGCCCAGCCGCTTGCGCATTGCCGCCAGCCTGACCATTGGCAACTTTATCCTGCCCGGTTTACTTGGTGAGCTGATGCATACTCGGCCAGAAGATCGCTATGAAGTCGCGATTGGCAACTCACAATTGGTCATTGAGCAGCTACTTGATAGTCGTGCGGATATTGGCTTGATCGAAGCGCCACTAACCCATCATCAGCTGGTCAGCGAGCGCTGGCTGAGCGATGAAATGACGGTGTTTGCCCGCGCAGATCATCCCATGGTGACGCAACAGCCGACGCTGAACGAATTAGCCGCCGCGCCGTGGATTATGCGCGAGTCGGGTTCGGGCGTGCGGCAGATGTTGGAAGCGATGCTTTTGCCGCATTTGGGTGGGATGAATTTGCTGCTGGAGCTGGGCAGCGGCGAAGCCGTGCGCGAAGCAGTGCGACTTGGACTCGGTATCTCTTGTGGCTCAAAACGTGCCATTGCCCGCGAATTGCAGCGCGGTGAATTCGCGATGATTCCACTGCCCGAGATAGCCATGGATAGGCGGTTTTACATTGTTTGGCACGCAGAAAAACGCCTTACTGCTGGGGCGGAACGATTACGTGCAGCATGCCATAGTCGCATGAACGACGAAGTTGTTACCTGACATTGCCATTGAGGCCTGTTGTGGCGGCTAATTCGCTCACTGTGACAGGTATCACTTCTGCCTCATACACAAAATAGTTGCGTCTTTGTTGCTCAGCAATGCGCAGCCCACAATACCACGACATGTATATATCTAGAATCATTTTCAAATAAAGAATACAGTGGCATACCCCCACCACAACACGAATTCATTCCTAGCAATTATCGCGACGCTCTAGCCATACCATGCTGTGTTTAGACAAATCTCACGCCTGATTCGGCTATTCTCGCCCAGCCGCGTCCACCCTATACTCCATCATTCCAATTACATAAATCCGCCCCGAGAGGGCAAAGAGGAGTACATCGATGAACTACACCGCGCTGAGCGTAGCCGCCCTCGCCCTTGCCTTGCAGGCACAAGCTGGCGAAAAGCTGATTTCCTATCTACCGACCTGGAAAGAGGCCGCACTCGTTGCACAAGCGGGTAAGCAGCTTGGCAAGCTCGACTACGCCATTTTGTCGTTTATCGAAGTCAATCCAAACGGTGAAGCCGTATTATCCAGCGCCACCAAAGCCGGCGCTGAGCTTTGGAAACCCTACTTTGCCACTGCACGCCAAGCGAATCCGAACTTCAATTGCATGTGGGCGGTCGGAGGCTGGTCACTCTCGCGCAATATAGCTAAAACGGCACAAAGCGAGGCTGGCCGCAGCAAGTTGGCCAAATCAGCAGTTGGCATCATGCGCGATTTTGGCTGCACCGGTTTGGATCTGGATTGGGAGCATCCGGTAACGGGCGGCGACTTTGCTGCAGATGCGTCGGCAGCAGATTTTCAAAACTGGGTGAGCTTATTGCGCGAAATGCGCAAAGCGCTCGATGAAGCGGGTAAGGCCGATAAAAAAACCTATATGCTCACCGCCGCGATCCCTGCCAATAATGGCGGCTGGGTGATGCAAGGCTATGACTTGAAAAATGCCCTACCGCTGCTCAATTGGGTCAATTTAATGGCTTATGATCGTTCGGGCGGCTGGAGCAAATCGGCGACACTGCAAGCGAGCTTGCACAGCGTACCGAACGACCCTGATGGCGTGGTGCTATCGAGCAGCAAAGCGATTGATTACTTTATCGGCCTAGGTGCCAAACCAGCCCAATTGGTGCTGGGTGTACCGTTTTATGTCCGTGGCCTTGGCAATGTCGAAGCGGGCCCCAAAGGCGATGGTCTGGCGCAAAGCATGAATGGCCCAGGCATGAAAGACGAAGCCGAACCGGGCGTGGCCACCTGGGCAGAGTTCCAAGCCAAATACGCCAAAGCCGCCGGCTGGAAAGCGTATCGCAATCAGGAGTCTGGCAATACGCCCTATTTGTATAACGCCAGCAAGAAAGAATTAATTACCTTTGATGACCCCATTTCGCTCGCCGAAAAGGTCAAATACGTGAAAGAGAAAAAACTCGGCGGCGTGATGATCTGGGAAATCACCCAAGACGATGCCAACTTTACCTTGCTCAATAGCCTGAGCAAATCACTGAAAGCAAAATAGCGCAGCCCAGCGACCAGCCGAATCAGCACAGCTTGATTCGGCTGGGGCTGCAAGCGTCTTTAGGCGGTTTTCAAGCTCGCCATACTGCGATCGAGCTGATTGGCCACATCCTGCAGTTGGCGCATATCGTTGGTGATGCTGTTACTGCCCTGCGAAGTTTGATTCAGCCCTTGCGCAATATCGCTGAGTTGCTGATTAATCGAGCTGGCCGAGCGACTTTGCTCTTCAACCGTCGTGGCAATCGCGTTCATTTTCTCCGACACCATTTCGCTGATGCCATGAATGCGATTTAAGGCCTCGGCCACAATTTCGCCATCTCGATTACACGCCGATAAATATTGGCCTGCGGCCTGCACCGCTTTCCCCGTTTGCTCGGTCGATTGGCGAGTACCTTCCAAAATCGCCGCAATGGTACGGGTCGAATCGCTGGTACTTTGCGCGAGTTTACGTACTTCATCGGCAACCACGGCAAAGCCACGACCATGCTCTCCGGCACGCGCCGCTTCAATGGCGGCATTGAGCGCCAATAGATTAGTCTGCTCGGCAATGTCTTTAATTGTGCCGCTGACCGAGACAATCTTGCCAAATGATGAGCCCAGCTCATTCATCGCATTTTCAACCGACGTAAAATGCACTGATAAAGCCTGCAAATTGATCACCGTGGTAGAGCCGGCTTGATCGGCCTCGCGGGTGGCCGCTTTGGCCTGACTTGCCGCAATCGATGCCGCTTGCGCCAGCTCGCCGACATAATGCACGGTGTCGGTCATTTCATGCGTGGCGTGACTAATCTCGCCTACCCGCGCAGATTGCTCAACCATATTGCGCGCCGCTTGATTGGCCAGATCAGTAATATGCACTGCGTCTTTACGTGTGTGTTGCGCTGCTGTTTTTGCCTGTGAGAGCACTTGCATTAACTTGAGCAAGAATTGATTCATCGCGCAGCCCAATTCGCCCAATTCATCCCGCCCCTCGGGCATACGCATCGTTAAATCACCCGCTTGCAGCCCCTGCGCAATCACCCCCATCTGCTGCAGGCTATTTTGCAGCCGACGCGCAAATAATTGCGAACACGCAATAATCAGTATGCCCGCCAGTACGATGGGAATCAGTACCCACCACAAAGTCATATTGACCCGATGCGCAAAGACCTGCTCCGCTTCACTGGCGCGCTGATCTTCCGCTTGAATCAATTGATCCAGATCGCCTAATAATGGCGATAAATCATTGCGATAAATTTGCTCTGGAATCGACAACGCGTCTTCTGGCGACGTTTCGGCGATCTTGGCGGCGCTGCGAAATTGCTGGAGATAATTTTGCCAGCGCTGACTCAATAATTGTTTGAATTGCTCTTGTTTCGGGCTGGGTAATTTAAGCGTATTGCTCGATTGCAGCACGGTTTGCTCATAGCGATCGAGCTGCGCCACGATATCGGGCTGCATGACATCTAGTCGCGATAAAGTCAGCATATTGACCTTGATCCGCACCAGCTCAACCGCCGTATGCCGCGCATCACTATATTGATCAAAGTCTTTTTTGAGTTGGTTTAAATTGATTGCAGCCAACACCACCGCGATGCCCAAGGCAAGGCCAGTGAGTAAGCTGCCCAGTTTGAGCTGGGCGGCAATTTTCATGCGAAAGCTACCTAAATTGGCGAAAGAAGCAAATCACTTTAGACATCAATTATGACAACTTCATGACTTGCTAATCTTGCCCTGACTAGCGTAGCTCCCCCAATGTACCCCCAATAGGTATCAACCCAAAATCATTACAAAATAAGTTATTGAAAGATATACCCATAAAAAATGGGTATTGCTTTTCCAGCAATACCCATTTGATCACGAGCCGAGTTGAGCGGCTGAAGAATTAACGCAAATTTTGCAGCGCAGCAATACGATCTTCCATCGCAGGGTGCGAGCTAAACAGGGATGACCAACCTGCTTTATCACTAATCCCCGATGCCGCCATATTGCTTGGCAAAGCGTTCGGTTGCATACCACCCAGACGGCGCAATGCATCAACCATCGGCGCGGTATCGCCCATTAATTGCGCAGCACCCGCATCAGCGCGGAACTCTCGTTGACGAGAGAAATACATCACGATCACGCTGGCTAAAATACCAAACACAATGTCACAGACGATGACCGTGATGTAGTAACCCATGCCGGGGCCTGATGATTCTTCATTGTCGCGTTTCAGGAATGAATCGACCAGATAGCCAACCACGCGAGCGAGGAAAAATACAAAGGTATTTACCACACCCTGAATCAGCGTCAACGTCACCATATCGCCGTTTTTAACGTGCGCGACTTCGTGTGCCAATACCGCTTCGATTTCACGATGCGTCATGCTATACAGCAGGCCAGTCGATACCGCTACCAGCGAATTATTTTTGCTTGGGCCAGTAGCAAAGGCATTGGGTTCGCCTTCGTAAATCGCCACCTCGGGCATCGCAATTTGTGCGCGTTGCGCAAGGCGAGCCACGGTATCAAACAACCATTGCTCATCCTGATTGCGGGGTTGCGCAATCACCTGCGCGCCCGTACTCCATTTCGCCATGGTTTTTGACATGGCCAGCGAAATAAATGCACCGCCAAAACCCATCACGGCGGCAAAGCCGAGCAACATCGGCAAATTAAGCCCGTTGGCGCTCATAAAGCGATTGAGCCCCAACACGCTGACAAAAATACCCAGCACCACCATGATGGCGATATTGGTCGCAATTAATAAAATCGTCCGTTTCACAGCTGCACTCCTTGGTTAATTCATCTTGTTATATAGATTCGCGCCATAAGGTGCTTTTACAACGGGCACACACGATACGGCGACGATAGTCTGTTGGCTTTAATAGACCCAAATCGAGGCGTTCAGTTCCGCCACATTGATAGCAAGCGACTTTTTTACCCAGAATCAATTCAGGATATTGCGCAATATAGTCTGCTTGAGTACGCAAACTATGCCAATGGTTTTGTGCCCACGGATTGTAAACCACAAAATAATAAAATACGGGAATCAAACTGATACCCAAAATACCTGCAATTTCGGCCCACATATTATTGATCCATCTCTCGCCATAAACGATTTTTACAAGCACGGCATATGATTTGCCTGCGCCAATCCGAATAGCCCAACAGACCGAGATCGAGCATCTGATCCGAGCCGCAATGGCAGCAAGTCAAATCTGCACCGTGGCAACATTGAGGGTGTTTGGCGCGATACTCTACCTGCGTGGGTAAAATTTCCCAGTGTTTTTGCGCACCTGGGTTGTAGCCCGCCACATACCAAATCACATAGGCCATCGCGGGCACCACGATAAAACCCGCCAAAATAGTTAAAAACATTGCAAGCTCCTAACGACCATCAAAACGCAAATGCATAAACCCACAGGGCTAAAAAGTCGGCAATCGCCAGCCATTTCAACCACTGCATTTTGTTCAGATGCAGTTGCAATTGCGCTGGGATACGCTCGGCGGCGAAATTGCAATCGCGAAACTCGACCACGTCGCTGATGTTTTTAATCACGTTCAACTGCGGCGCAAAGGTTTCAACCGGACGCTTGCCATCGACCATGAAAAAGTCTGGAAAGTGCTGGGCGATCAGAAATCGCGCACGGTTGGCTTGATCGACATACAAAGAAAATAACAAAAAAATACCGGCAAACAGTAGCAAGCCCATTTGTTTATCTCTCACGTTCTTTTGAATGTCTTTATCATAATCCGACTTTACAAGCGCCAACATCAGGCTTACATTGAGCAATCATCAGGTTTTTCCGAAAGATCATCATGCAAGCGCTGAACTATAAACATCTGCACTATTTTTGGGTCGTCGCCAAAGAAGGTGGCATTAGCGCTGCGGCGCGCAAGCTGGGGATGACGGCGCAAACGATCAGCGGGCAAGTCGGCTTGCTGGAGCAAGAAATCGGTCAAACACTGTTTAGCCAAGTAGGTCGCAAGCTCGAATTAACCGAAGCGGGTCGTACCATGCTCAATTATGCCGATCGGATTTTTCTGCTCGGTGAAGAGTTGCAGCAAGTGATGGAGCGCGGCAGTAATGTGCGCTCGCGGCTCAATATCGGCATTGTCGATGCGATCCCAAAATCAATTGCGCAGCAGCTCTTGATGCCCTTGTGCCAATCGACAGTCAAGTTGGTATGCGTTGATGGCGGCTTGGATGAACTGTGTGCCAAGCTCGCCCTACATCAACTCGATTTGGTACTGGCCGATCGCACCGTGGCCAATGCCGAATCACTGCGTTTGCAAAGCCATGCCTTGGTATATGCGCCGATTATGCTGCTGGGTACGCGCGATCTGGTGGCGCAATATCAGGATGAATTCCCCAACAATCTGAACGGCGCGCCGCTGCTGCTACCGACGCGCAATACGGCGTTAAGATTGCAACTGGATGTTTGGTTTGCCGAGCATCAGATTCAACCCGATATTGTTGGCGAATTTTCCGACAGCGCTTTGATGCATACCTTTGCTAAGACGGGTATTGGCTTCTACCCCAGCCCAGTCATCTCTTCCAAGCCGATACCCAGCAATGATTTAATTTCACTCGGGCATTTATCGGGCGTAGTCGCGCAATATCACGCCATCTTTAGCCCGAAAAAAATCCTGCACCCAGCGATAGCACAATTGCTCGATACCTAAGCATCAAACTCAATCGTGGCGTGGCGCGGCTCGCGCCTTGATTTCACTAGGCTTTCTAAGCCAGATGCTTGCTCAACAATTCTGAGTCTCGCCTAGCGTCTAGTCGCCATTTTTCGGTTACAATCGCCGTTTTCCCGAATACAGCAACAGGCAGGAGAGCAGCATGTCAATGGCGGATCGCGACGGCGTTATTTGGTACGACGGCAAACTGGTGGATTGGCGCGATGCGACGACCCACGTCCTCACGCATTCCTTGCATTACGGCATGGGCGTGTTTGAAGGTGTTCGTGCCTACGAAACGCCAAAAGGCACTGCGATCTTCCGCCTGCAAGATCACACCGAACGTCTGCTCAATTCAGCCAAAATTTTCCAAATGAACATTGGCTACAGCGCAGAAGAACTCAATGAAGCGCAAAAAACCGTGGTTCGTGAAAACAAACTGAAGTCTTGCTACCTGCGTCCATTGTCGTTCATCGGCAGCGAAAAACTCGGCATCGCCGCGACCAACAACACCATCCACACCATCGTGGCCGCATGGCCATGGGGCGCGTATCTGGGCGAAGATGGCCTGACCAAAGGCATCCGCGTTAAAACTTCGAGCTTCACGCGTCACCACGTAAATGTATCGATGGTGCGTGCCAAAGCCAGCGGCTACTACATCAACTCGATCATGGCACACCAAGAAGCAGCTGCCGATGGTTACGATGAAGCGCTGTTGCTCGACACCGACGGCTATGCGTCTGAAGGCGCGGGCGAGAACCTGTTTATCGTGAAAAAAGGCGTGATCTACACGCCAGACGTTGCATCTTGCTTGGACGGCATTACGCGTAATACGGTACTGACTTTGGCCGAAGAAGAAGGCTTTAAAGTCGTACAAAAACGCATCACGCGCGACGAAATTTACACTGCCGACGAAGCATTCTTCACTGGTACCGCCGCTGAAGTGACGCCAATTCGCGAGTTGGACAACCGCCCAATCGGTGCGGGTACCCGTGGCCCGGTGACCGAGCGTTTGCAAAAACGTTACTTCGACTGCGTGAAGGGGCTCGATCCGAAACACGAAGATTGGCTGACGTTGGTATAAAAACCGTAGGGTGGGTTAGCGCAGCGTAACCCACCGTGACTGATAACTGGTGGGTTACGCCTGCGGCTAACCCACCCTACGAGAATCAAAAGAGGACACTATGAGCCTGATCGAAAACACGCAAAAAGAAATCGAAGTGACCGCCCACGACGTGCCATTGCACTGTCCAATGCCGAATATGTTGAAATGGAATTCGCACCCACGCGTTTTCCTCGACATCGCGAAAACCGGCAAAGCGCAATGCCCATACTGCGGTACGCACTACAAGTTGAAAGAAGGCGAAGTGATTAAAGGTCACTAAGCCACCGCCAGACAGCGAAAGCGGCGCTCACGCAAGTGATCGCCGCTTTTCCCATTTGAAAAATGCGCGCCAATCCAAGGGCCATCGCAGATGTATCAGCTCTATTACTATCCCAACAATGCCAGTCTGGCACCGCATATGCTACTGGAAGAAATTGGCGCTCCGTTTAAATTGGAGTTGGTAGATCGCACACAGCAGGCTCACAAATCGGCGAATTACCTCAGGCTCAACCCCAGTGGTCGTATTCCAGTCTTGGTCGATGGCGATTTGGTCATCTTTGAAGCTGCGGCGATTTGCCTGTATCTAGCCGAGCAGCATCCGGAAGCCAATTTGCTTCCCGCCATCGGCACACCGCAACGTGCGCATACGCTGCAATGGTTGATGTATTTAACTAATACGCTGCAAACCGAACTGCTAACTTACTTTTACCCCGAGCGCTGGACGACTGATCAAGCCGCACTCGAACAAGTGAGAGTGAAAGCTGAAGAACGGATTGGTGAAATGCTGGATTTGCTGGGCGCCCAATTGGCCGACGGTAGAAGCTGGTTTATCGGTGAGCAATACACACTCGTTGACGCGTATTTAGGTATGCTATGCCGCTGGACGCGCAACTTAAATCGCCCAGCCCGAGACTTGCCGCAGCTCGCCCCTTACTTGCAACGCTTGCTGGCTCGCCCAGCGGTTCAACGCGCCCTCAAGAGTGAAGGCCTTACCGAACCTTGGGTGTAACGATGGTCAACTCACTGAGTAAAATGAAAAAAATATTGATTGTCGCCCCTGCCTGGGTTGGTGATGCGATTATGGCGCAGCCGATGTATGCGCGGTTGAAGCAACGCCACCCGCAAGCCCAGATTGATGTCCTCGCGCCGGCATGGACGCGGCCTTTGCACGCACGGATGGCCGAAATTGGCGAAGCGATCGACGCGCCTTTTGGCCATGGCGAGCTGAAATTGCGCGAACGCTGGAAGCTGGCGCGCGAATTGAAAGCACGGGGCTACGATCAAGTGATTGTACTGCCCAATTCAATCAAATCAGCGCTCGTGCCGATGCTGGCAGGCATTCCGACCCGCACCGGCTGGGTGGGTGAAATGCGCTACGGCTTGCTCAATGATATTCGTACGCTAGACCCGATTAAGTTGCCGAAAATGGTCCAGCGCTTTTACGTACTGGCCGATGAAAAAGACGCGCCACGTACAACGCCGATCCCCAATCCAGAACTCACCATCAATGCCAGCGATCGTGATGCTGCGCTACGCAAATTGGGGCTGACGACCGACAAGCCCATTATCGCGATTTGCCCCGGCGCCGAATATGGCCCGGCCAAACGCTGGCCTGCGGTGCACGCCGCAGCGCTGGCCACGCAATTGATCGCCGATGGTGCGCAAGTTTGGTTGTTTGGCTCAGGTAAAGACAGCGAAATTTGCGATGAAATCGTCCAACTTGCACCGCATGTGATCAATCTGGCGGGCAAAACCAGCCTGGCCGAAGCGATTGATTTGCTATCACTGGCGCACGTTGCCGTTTGCAATGACTCTGGCTTGATGCATGTGGCTGCCGCACTGGGCCGCCCGCTGGTTGCGGTGTTTGGCTCTAGCTCGCCAGGCTTTACGCCACCGCTAACCTTAAAGGCCAAGATTGTGACGCTGGATCTGGAATGCAGCCCGTGCTTCGAGCGCGTGTGCCCGCTGGGCCATATGGACTGCCTCAATAAACTGACGCCTGATCGTGTGATGAAGGCGCTAAAAGAATTAAACAAGGAATATTAAGCATGGAACACATCGACCTCGCTCCGATCGCCAAAGTGGCCGGCACCGTTGCCCTGCCCGGCTCAAAAAGTATTTCCAACCGCACCTTGCTGCTCGCAGCCTTGTGCGCAGGCCAAACCACCGTGCGCGGCCTGTTGGCATCGGACGATACCCAGCGCATGCTCGAAGCGCTCGACGCGCTGGGCGTAAAGGTCGAACAACTCCTCGATGAAAATGGCGCTGATTCACGCGATTTCATCGTGCATGGTTGCGCAGGGAACTTCCCAAATAAAAATGCCGATCTATTTCTTGGCAATGCGGGTACGGCATTCCGCCCACTGACTGCGGCGCTGGCTTTGTCGAACGGCAGCTATCATCTGCACGGCGTAGCCCGTATGCACGAACGCCCGATTGGCGATTTGGTCGATGCGCTGCGTCAAGCGGGCAGCCAGATTGATTACCTCGGTAATGAAGGCTTCCCACCCCTTCAAATTAAACCAAGCCTGATCAAACCGGGCGCTGCGGCAGCAGATCGCGTCCAAGTGAAAGGCAATGTCTCTAGCCAGTTTTTGACTGGCCTGTTGATGTCATTACCGCTGACCAATCGCGATATGACGGTCGAAGTCGTGGGCGAATTGATTTCGAAACCCTATATCGAAATCACGCTCAATCTGATGGCTAAATTTGGCCTGAAAGTTGAGAAAAAGAGCTGGAACGAGTTCTTTATTCCTGCTGGCCAAGTGTACCAATCGCCGGGCGAGATCTTTGTTGAAGGCGATGCATCCAGCGCGTCTTACTTCCTTGCCGCCGGTGCAATTGGCGGGGGCGATGCAGTGCGTGTAACGGGCGTCGGTAGTGAATCGATCCAAGGCGATAAACGCTTTGCTGAAACACTGGAACAAATGGGTGCGCAAATTACTTGGGGCCCAAACTGGATTGAAGCTGCGCCCCCTGCCGATGGCCAACTCAAAGCGATTGACGTTGATCTAAACCACATCCCCGACGCGGCGATGACGATTGCGATTGCTGCGCTCTTTGCCAAAGGCAAAACAACGATCCGCAATATCGAAAGCTGGCGCGTGAAAGAAACCGATCGCCTGTCGGCTATGGCGACTGAATTGCGCAAAGTCGGCGCGACGGTGGAAGAAGGTCAGGATTGGATTTCAGTCATTGCACCAGAAAGCCTCACGCCAAATGCCGAAATCGACACGTACGACGATCACCGCATGGCCATGTGCTTCTCATTGGTCGCGCTGGGCGGCGTGCCAGTACGGATTAATGATCCGAAATGCACGGCCAAAACCTTCCCGACTTACTTTGAAGAATTAGCGCGCATTACCCTCTAACCGTATCGCCCTGAAATCTATAATCAGAAAGGATTTCAGGGCAATACCCCCAAGCAGATCAAATTAAAGTTCGCTGTATGAGTCACCCCACTTGCGGCGTAAAGTTGCTCATTACGTAAATGCAAAGTGCAAGACATCTCGGGCTGCCGATTTAGCGACTTTGGGGTGCAGCATGGCGATACATTGAATCGATACATTAATAGTTAGTGCATCTTTAACTGCCAATTAAAAAGCCCTCGAATGAGGGCTTTTTTTTAACGCTTATTTTTTACTGCTTTTCTTCGTCGGCGTGGCTTTGGTGTTTTTGCTGCCCGCTTTGGCACTTGTCGTTTTCTTATTGCTGGGCGAGCTCACCGCCGGCTTTTTGTTGCTCGGTGTCTTAGTGCTGGTCTTGGTACTAGCTTTGGTACTAGCTTTGGTACTAGCCTTTGCGCTGGACTTAGGGCTGGCCTGATTACTTGTAACCTTTTTGCTTGATTTGCTGGTTTTAGCCTGAGCGGTTTTTTTGCTCTTGCTGCGCTGTGCGCTTGGCGCTTTAGCCTGTTTGCCCGATGATTTGACTTGCGGGCTGGCTACGACAACAGGGGCGGGTTTGGCACTAGGCGCTTTTTTGGCGATGGGTGGCGCGGCATCTGGGCTATCAAAAGGCAATGGCGCATCTTCAGCCCAGACCTTTCCCAATGTCAAAGCCAGACCACAAGCCACCAGTACCCATTTTTTCCATTGCATTTGCATACCACACCAACCTTATCAATATCGCTTCATCGACGACGCGTGCCATTATACCGAGGGTCAACGGCGGTTATTGTGTTAATTCGTACATTAGCAATTACTTAAAATCTTCAACAAAAACAGCGCCATAAAAGCCTCATGTCAGCATCATAAACATTGGCGTGAACTCCTTCACCATTCATCGCCTACCAAGCACAAAATACGTGTTTTCCCTAGGTTGAAAGGATTGACTCGACCTAGATCACTGGTACGATTGCAAATATTCTTTGATACCAATTCAAAGAATCAGTACGACCACTTTGCCCCATGACGGTCAGCAGCGGTCAACCATAAAAGCGCCTGCAGCATGGATGAGGAAGATGCTGCTCTCCGATTAGGAAAGGCCAAAATCCTCAGATGGAGCGGGACTTATTATGAATAAGAAATTTCAACTCTCGACCCTGATCGCTGCGCTGTGTTTGAGCGCAGGTGTATGGGCTGCTGACTGGGATGCAAAAACGGTATATACCAAAGATCAAACCGTAACGTATCAAGGTCAAACTTATAAAGCCAAATGGTGGACCACTGGTGAAGTACCTGGCGCCACCCAATGGGGTCCATGGGCCTTAGTTGCAAGTGGTGCAACACCTGCACCGGTTGTTACGGCAAAACCAACGACAGCGCCAACAGCCACACCAACGGTAGCTCCAACTGCCGTTCCTAGCGCCAAACCCACTGTAGCGCCTGTCGTCACCGCCACACCAACCGCCAAGCCCGTCGTGACCGCAACGCCCGTTGTCACTGCGAGCCCAACACCAAAACCAGTCGTGACAGCAACACCTACTGCGGTTCCAAGCGCAGCACCCACACCCACAGCAACGCCTGCTGGCGGCATTGGCTTGCCAAAATGTGAAGCCGCTTGGAATGCTGGCAGCTCGTATGCCGGCGGCGCGAAAGTAAGCTACAACGCAGTAAATTACACCGCTAAATGGTGGTCGAATGCCGGCTCTGAGCCAGGCAAAGCCGCCGAGTGGGCTGCTGCTGGCGCATGTAACAACGCCGGCCAAGCAACACCAACACCCGGTGGCGGCACAGGTGGTAGCACCGGTGGCTTGCCAACTAAAGCGGAAGCAGAAAGCTATGCAGCAACGCTGACCAATAGCGATATTTTCCGCAAAGTAAAAGCCTCAGTTCGTACTTTGCCCAATGCACAAGTTGAAGCGGTCACCCCAGGTTCGATGACCAATCCGAGCAACGTGAAACGCGTTGAAGGCATCGTGTCGAAAGCGAAATGGGATTACTACTTCGCCGTAGCGAACCCTAGCTACACTTACCCACGTTTCTTGCAAGCGGTCGCTAAATTCCCAGCCTTCTGTGGCGACTACACGGATGGCCGTAACGCGGATGAAATTTGCCGTCGTTCACTGTCGGCGATGTTTGCGCACTTTGCCCAAGAAACCGGCGGTCACAGCACCGTTGAATTCCCAGTGCCAGAATGGCGCCAAGCTTTAGTGTATGTCCGCGAAATGGGTTGCTCTGAAACTGGCACCGGTTGTGGCTACAACACTGAATGTACTGATCCCGTATTTAATAAAGTCTGGACTTGCGGCAAAGACGCAGCCGGCGGCTTTAAGAAATACTATGGTCGTGGCGCGAAACAATTGTCATACAACTACAACTACGGTCCATTTAGCCAAGCCATGTTTGATGGCGACCAGACTGTATTGTTGAATGATCCAGATCGCGTAGCGGAAAGCTGGTTGAATTTGGCCTCAGCCGTATTCTTCTTTGTTTACCCACAACCACCAAAACCATCAATGCTGCACGTTGTGGATGGCACTTGGGTTCCAAACGACTTTGATAAATCGCGTCAATTGGGTAACGACTTCCCAACTACGATTCAAATTATCAATGCCGAATGCCAAGACAGCCCAACTAAAGCTGCCGCACAAAACCGTCTGAACTACTACGCCGAGTTCGCCAAAGACTTGGGCTGGGATACCAGTAAAGAGTCTCTGAAATGTGCCGGCATGGGTCGCTTTGACGGTGGTTCATCAGCCGCATTCAACATTTACTGGGAAAAAGACTGGAAAGTGGGCGGCGATAACAAGTGTCAACTTGTGAGCTACCAGACGCCATACAATGCCCTGATCGATGGCCAATACAGCAAATGTGTAGAAGCAAACTGGGGTATTACTCTAAAATAATTACATAGCAAGGCATCTAGTTCGATACATCACCCATGTATCGAACCAGCCCAGCAAAAAAGGCTCGCATTATGCGAGCCTTTTTTATTGTCCACCTCAAAATCTGAAATAAACCCACCACATTCCATTCGCATACCTTACTCATTCCAATTTAATAAAATCGAAGTACACAGACAAAAACAATGCAGTTGGTCAGCAGATTACACGGCAATAGAAAGGTTACGTAATTGAAAAATAATCTTTTCAAAACAATGTGGTATTTAACTTGTAGTCATTGACAATACCACTACAAGTGATAGGATTGCCCGTAAGGTGAGCTTGTAAGCTCACAAATAATCGGCACAGACCGATGCTCGCATGACAAAACATAATCGCAGGTCGCTGTAACGAGGCCGCGGTACTGCGAACACTACACCGGTTTCAGCCTCGGGATTGGAGAGAGATTATGACAAAAAGCAGGAAAATCGCCGCATTACTGGCAGCAATGACGCTCAGCGCCAGTGTTTGGGCGGCCGAATGGAGCAGCAGCGCGGTTTATGTAGCCGGCACGACCGTCACCTACCAAGGTCAAAGCTACCAAGCAAAATGGTGGACCACGGGCGAAGCGCCGGGCGCCAGCCAATGGGGCCCGTGGACTTTGCTGAGCGGATCAGGTGTAACACCAGCGCCAACCCTCGCCCCGACAGCCGCACCCACTGTCGCGCCAACGGCAACACCCGTAGTGACCATCGCTCCAACGGCAACGCCAAAACCAACAACCGCGCCAACGGCTAGCCCAGTTGTGACTGCGGCGCCTACAGCGACCCCGAAACCCAGCACCGCGCCGACGACGGCACCAACCGTTGCTCCGACAGTAGCTCCAACGGCTGTTCCAACCGTAGCCCCAACAGCGGCCCCCACTGCAACGCCAGGTTCTGGCACTGGTTTGCCAAAATGTAATGCCCTGTGGAATAGCTCCACGGCTTACCCAGGTGGCAGCAATGTGAGTTACAACGGTGTGAATTACTCAGCCAAGTGGTATGAAAATGCCGGCGTTGAGCCAGGCAAAGACGCAGGCTGGACCGCCGCTGGCTCTTGCGATGCATCTGGTTTAGCGACGCCAGCGCCCGGCGGCTCTGGCGGCAGCACGGGCACTGGTGTTCCGAGCAAAGCTGAAGCCGAAGCCTACGCAGCCACACTGACTAACAGTGATATTTTCCGCAAAGTAAAAGCCTCAGTTCGCACCTTGAGTAATGCCGAAGTCGAAGCTGTCGCACCAGGCAAAGCGACCAATCCTGCCAATGTGAAACGGGTTGAAGCACTGTTACCAGCGCAGAAATTCGAGTATTACTTCCCAAAACGTAACACTTCCTACACTTACACCGGCTTCTTGCAAGCGGTGGCCAAATTCCCAGGCTTCTGTGACACCTACACCGATGGCCGCAATACCGACGAGATCTGCCGTCGTTCGTTGTCTGCGATGTTTGCACACTTTGCCCAAGAAACCGGTGGCCATAGCGTAACGCAATATGGCATCGAAGAATGGCGTCAAGCGCTGGTCCACGTGCGTGAAATGGGCTGCGATGAAACCACTCCAGGCGTTTGCGGCTACAACACCGAATGTACTGATCCAGTCTTCAACAAAACGTGGACTTGCGGTAAAGATGCTGGCGGCAACTTCAAGAAGTACTTTGGTCGTGGCGCGAAACAGTTGTCTTACAACTACAACTACGGTCCATTTAGCCAAGCGATGTTCGACGGTGATCAATTCAAACTGTTGAATAACCCAGAGTTGGTGGCGGATACTTGGTTGAATCTGGCCTCTGCCGTGTTCTTCTTTATCTATCCACAACCGCCAAAACCATCGATGTTGCACGTGATCGATGGCACTTGGGTACCGAACGACTTTGATAAATCGCGTCAATTGGGTAACGATTTCCCAACGACCATCCAGATTATCAATGCTGAATGCCAAGACAGCCCAACCAAGGCTGCCGCACAAAACCGCATTGATTACTACACTCAGTTTGCCAAAGATCTGGGCTGGGATATCAGCAAAGAATCGATGAAATGCGCTGGCATGGGCCGATTTGATGGTGGTTCTTCTGCCGCATTTAACATCTATTGGGAAAAAGACTGGAAAGTGGGCGGCGACAACAAGTGTCAGCTTGTGAGCTACCAGACGCCATACAATGCGCTGATTGATGGTCAATACAGCAAATGCGTTGAAACCAACTGGGGTATTACTCTGAAATAATTATTCAGATTGATATTGCAAGATATACGCCACACGGGTATCCATGTGGCGTTTTTTATTGCACTTCAGCCAAGTCATTGTTTTATTTGAACTATGCTGTAAATGATGGGCAGCTCGGCAAAATTACGGATGAGCGGATAGAACATCATTCAATTTGCTGAATTTTTCCTCATTACGCCAAAGAGCATCACACGTTAAATTAGAAAAAGCTGTTGTTTGGTTCAGGCTATTTTTATAATGTTTGAAATATCCCACAGGAATCAGCATGCGACTCCTTAGCAAACTCAATATCCGGCTGAAATTGCAGCTCGCTTTTCTACTGGTTTCGGCCCTCACCGTGGGCGTGTTTACCACGCAGGCGATTATTGAAGCGAAGAACGATGCTTTGGCTCAAGTTGATGCAAAACTCAAAATTGCGGCGCAAAGCTACGCGTTTATTATCGGCACGGCTTATCACGATCAACTCCCGCCACGCGAGAGCGTCGATCTAACGGCCAAACGCAAAGAGGCAGAGCACCTCACGACTGTCGCAAACGCATTGGGCGTAAAATATTTATACAGCTTTGTCGTTCGCGATCAGAAGGTGTTTTACACCACGGCCTCCCTGTCGCCCGAGCAGTTGCAAGATCCGAAAATCGACTTTTATCTTAAACCCAGCGATGTACCCGAAACCGACCCTGCCACGATTGTGGCCACCCAAACTGGCCAAACCCAATTTAGCGAAAACGTGAGTCCAGAATACGGCTTTTTACGCAGTATATTGGTACCAATGAAATCGGATAAAGGCATCACTTATGTCGTCGGGGTCGATGTCGATGCCAATCAGGTGAAGCACGACATCAACTCCGCCATGCTCAGCGCAGGGCTTACTGGGCTGGCGATGCTGATTATCGCCGCCATTATTTCGCTAGTACTAGGCAAAGCCATTGCCATGCCGCTGCGCCGTCTGCGCGATATGATGGAATCGCTGACAACGGGTCATGGCGATCTAACCATTCAATTGCCCGTCACTTCGCAAGATGAAATTGGCCAAATCGCCCTGCATGTGAATGCCTTTATGGGACAGCTGCGTCAGATGTTCCTGACCGTGCGCGATGAAACCGTCAAGCTCACCAATGGCGTACAAAGCATTGATCAGATGACGCATCAGCTCAGCCAAGATGCACATGAACAAAGCGAAATGGCAACGGATACCGCGGCGACCATCGAAGAAATCACCGTCAGCATTAATCATATTGCGCAAAGCAGCCAAGAAGCCGAACGCGTCGTCACCAACACTGGCAATATGTCGCAAGCGGCGGCGCAGGCGGTGATTACCGCCGCCAATGAAGTGAACGAAATCGCCACTCAGGTCACGCAACTGGCTGGGGCGATGAATGAGCTTGAGCAGCAATCGGTGCAAATTAGCAGCATCGTACTTGTGATTAAAGAAATCGCCGATCAAACCAATCTATTGGCGCTCAATGCGGCGATTGAAGCTGCGCGTGCGGGTGAACAAGGCCGCGGCTTTGCCATTGTGGCCGATGAAGTGCGCAAACTCGCCGAACGCTCTGGCCACGCCACCGTCGAGATCAGCAGCAAAATCGACGCGATGCGCAATCAATCGCAGCGTGCTTGCCTGAATATGGACAGCACGCACGAGCAAGTCACAAGCAGCGTGAGCCGCGCTCAAGCCGCCGCTGAACAAATCCGCCACATCCAGCAGCAAATGCACGAAGTCGTCCAGCGCATTCAAGATATTGCTGAAGCCACGCACGAGCAATCGAGCGCCACCACCACCATGGCGCAATCGGCCGAACGCATTAGCACGATGGCGCAAGAGGGCAATCAATCACTGCAAGTCGCGCGTGGAGTAATCGGCAACCTCAATCAACTCGCCGATCAATTGCGCCAGATGATAGGCCGCTTCAAACTTTAAACCGCGCAACAGCAAAAATGCCCTGCATAGCTCAGACCTATGCAGGGCATTTTTATTTCAAACCTCAATCTGGGTCAGCGCTGCATTGCTCAACCCCGCTAGCGCTAAGAGCAAGCCTATCTCAATCGACTCTAGGGCAGCAAAAAACCCGCCATGGCTTTTTGTGCGGCTGGCCGATTACTGCAAGCGGCAATCTTGGTTTTTGCCTGCGGCACCAGATCCAGATCATAAGGGTTACGCCCTGCAATCAGCACCAGCTTGGCCGGGTCAAATGTAGCGATCAATTGCATTTGGCGTGCAAATCGCGTGGCGTTATAGCTTTGGAAAATAATCTGCTCGGCTTGCGCCGTCGCCGCAATCACTTGCGCAAATTCGGCCTCGCTCACTTGCGGGGAAATAATCAATTCATTCACCGCCATGCCTGCCTCTTGCAAGAATGGCAAGAACGTTCCGCGCTCACTGACCGATGCGCCAAGCGCCACTTCATCAATTTCCGTGCGCACCAACAGCTCCACCGTCACCAGTACTGTCGGCAGCGCACGATTGATGCTCGCCCCACTAAACAGCACTGCTTGTTGCTGAACTTTGGCGGCCAAAGCCAGCGCAGCTGGCGTTCTTAGCGCGGCAGCTTGCATGGGTAAATCGCGCCAATTCTGCATCGCTCGACGTTGTTTTAGAAGGGTAATCCGTTCAATGCTTTTTACCACTTGATCTTCAGAGATATACCCCTGCTCAACCGCAGCAATCAATAATTGCACCGCCTCCTGCTGGCGCACCAGCGTATGCGATACCAACGCAATATCTGCCCCCGCAGCAATCGCCGCCACCGCGCCCTGCGCCGTACCGACGCCCCCTTTGCTCACATCTGCAATCGCGTCCATTTCTAGGCAATCGGTAATGATGACCCCCTCAAAACCCATCTCTTCGCGCAGCAAACCCGTCAGCACTTTGCGCGACAGGGTTGCAGGCGTTGCGGTATCGGGCTCAATCGCAGGGAAAACAACATGCGCCGTCATGATCGCATCGACGCCCGCCGCAATCGCCGCCTTAAATGGCGCCAACTCCACGGCATCGAGGCGCGATTTCTCGTGCGGCACCAGCGGCAGCGCGTAGTGTGAATCGGTCGCCGTATCGCCATGCCCCGGAAAATGCTTCGCTGTCGCCGCAATCCCCGCCGCCTGTATCCCGCGCTGCGCAGCCAGACCATACACCGTCACCGTGGCCGAGTTTTCGCCAAACGAGCGCACGCCAATCACTGGATTGGCGCGGTTATTATTGATATCGAGGCTAGGAGCAAAATTGATATTGACCCCCAGCTGCCGCAGCTCATCTGCGCCCACACGATGCAGCGCCTCGCAATCTGCCGGGCTACATCCTGCGACGGCGTGCGACGCATACGCCGACGCGTAGGCCATCGCCGACGGTAGCGGTGTCACGCCCTCTTCGATGCGCATCACCATGCCGCCTTCCTGATCAATGCCGATCAACAGCGGCACATCGCTCACTTGCGCATTGATTTCCTGCAAGCGGCGACACAATGCAGCCACTTGCGCTGGCGTATCGATATTGCGGCGAAATAAAATCACGCCGCCGATGCGCTGCTCACGAATCAGGCTTTCAATCGCGGCATCTGGCATAAAGCCATCAAAACCCGCCATCACCAACTGGCCAATTTGGGCGCGTAATTCAGCAGAAACTGGGTGCGACATGATGAATTCCTCTGCCACATCGTCATAGCGATGTGGAAATAGCAAAGTACGATTTATTGGGCTGTGACAGCCAATTCAGACAAGGGCACAACGCGGATCGGATTATCTTTGACCGCCAGGTTGGCCCACAGCCAATTGAGATGCGCGACTAATTGCTCACCACTGGCGTGCGGGCGATTCTTGCTGGTATGCGCATCGCTGACCACCGTAACAGCATACCCCAGGGAGGCAGCACGCCGCAGTGTAGTATCAACGCAGAAGTCAGACGCATACCCTGTAATCCATAAGGCATTAATCTGTAGCGCTTCCAGCGTGGATTGCAACTGAGTCGCGAGAAAACTATCGGCAGACTCTTTTTCAATCACGCAATCAGTTGGTAAACGCGCCAGACCGGGATGCAATTCCCATTCTGCCGAGCCTTGCGGCAAGTCGGGCTCAAAATGCTGAATAAAAATCACCGGCATTTGCAGCTGCCGCGCCAGCGCGATTGTCCGATTAATCTGCGCCAAAGTCTCCGTGCCGCGTGTTGCAGGCGGGTTGGACTCGATCAGGCCGAATTGGAAATCAATCACCAGCAACGCTTTATTCATCTTTTATCCAAACCAAGTTCGAAAAAAAAGCAGCGGCGATGACCGCACGCTGCTTTGATTGATTAAACCAAAAATTTAAGCCGTCAAACGACGCAGCACTTCCTCACGCCCAATCAAAGCTAACACCGCATCAACCGATGGCGTATTAGTAATACCGCAGACTTTGGCGCGCAGTGGCATACCGACTTGCGGCATTTTCACGCCTTGGGCTTTGACGAACTCTTTGATGAAAGCGCCAATGGTCGCAGCATCCCAGCTCTCCAACTTAGCCGCTTCCGCCGCAAACACTTTCAGGCGTTCTTCCGATTCGGGGTCGAGGTGTTTTTCCACGATCTCGGCAGTTGGCGTCAGTGGCTGGTAGAAATATTCAGCCTGATCGGCCATTTCCACCAAAGTCTGGCAACGATCTTTCAGCAAGGCACACACATCCGCCAACGCTGGGCCTCCCTCGGTTGCAATGCCTTTATCGGCCAAGAAGCCCGCAACGCGCGCCGCAAGACGCGCCGGATCAGCCGCCTTGATGTATTGCGCATTGGTCCACAGCAATTTATCGCGATCCATCCGGCTTGGGCTGCCGCTGACGTCTTTCAGGTCGAACCATTCAACAAATTGCGCCAACGAGAAAATCTCATCATCGCCATGACCCCAGCCCAAGCGCGCGAGGTAATTGAGCAATGCTTCAGGCAGGAAACCTTGCGTGTCGTAATCCACCACCGATACCGCGTCACGGCGTTTTGACAGTTTCACGCCCTGATCGTTATTAATCATTGGCAGGTGCGCAAACACCGGCACGGGCACGCCCATCGCTTCGTAGATCACGATCTGACGCGGCGTGTTATTCACATGGTCGTCGCCGCGAATCACATGGCTGATGCGCATGTCAGCGTCATCAACCACGACACAGAAGTTATACGTTGGCGTGCCATCGGGGCGAGCGATAATCAGATCGTCGAGCTCGTTGTGGCTGATCTCGATGCGACCTTTCACTTGGTCCTCCCACACCACCGAGCCACCGATTGGCGTTTTGAAGCGCACCACGGGTTTGATATCGGCTGGAATCGCAGGCAAAGTTTTACCCGCTTCTGGGCGCCAAGTACGATCGTAGCGCGGTTTTTCGCCACGGCTTTCAGCGGCGGCGCGCTGGGCTTCGAGCTCATCCTTGCTGCAATAGCAGTAGTAGGCGTGGCCGCTGTCGAGCAATTGCTGGATCACTTCTTTATAACGATCCATGCGCTGCATCTGGTAAAACGGGCCTTCGTCGTAGCCCATATTCACCCAGTGCATGCCGTCCATAATCGCCGCGACCGATTCAGGGGTTGAACGCTCCAAGTCGGTGTCTTCAATCCGCAAGATAAATTGGCCACCGTGTTTCTTGGCATAAGCCCAAGAAAACAGCGCAGTGCGAACGCCGCCAATGTGCAGCAAACCAGTTGGGGAAGGAGCGAAGCGGGTACGTACAGTCATGGATGTTAAGTCCGGCAAATGCGAAAAACGCTATTGTACCGCCAAATCAAGGTGATGACTGAATGAAGAAAATAACGCGAAATACAGGAGGAGGTATATAAGCCAAAACTAATCAAAAATTAGCCTTTGGGCATATACCTACCAGTTGGCAGCAACTTTAGCGTTTTGCTGTGGTTTTAAGACACTATTGATTTCAAGTTGTAGATTGTTTGGGTTTTGCACCACGATACTGTCTGAGGGCATCGGCAATACGGTTTTGCTTGGGCGCTCAAAACGCGCCAAGATGTCGTAATACGATTGCAGACTTTCCACAAAAATCACCGGCTCACCGCCACGGGCATAGCCATATTTCAAGGTGCGGAAGTATTCGGGTTTACGCAAGAGCGGCAACACCGATTTCACATCTGCCCAGCTATTGGGGTCTTTTTTCATCCGCACCGCAAGCGTGCGCGCATCGATCAAATGCCCCATGCCGATGTTATACGCCGCCAAGGCCAGCCAAGTACGATCAGGCTCTGGTGCGCGATCAGCCAGCGTTTCTTTGAGCATCTGAATGTATTTCGCACCGCCGATGATACTTTGGTAGGGATTGGTTCGATCGACGTTCATCCGGTCGGCCGTTTCGCTCGTTAGCATCATCATGCCACGCACGCCAGTTGGCGATACTGCGTCTGGATTCCAGTGTGATTCCTGATACGACAGCGCCGCAATCAAGCGCCAATCCATACCTGTACGCGCCTCGGCTTCTTGAAACCAGTTTTTATAGCGTGGCAAGGTTGATTCGATTCGCCCCAAATAAGCGAGGGCATCGAGCGGATCAACACGATTCACATGGCCGTAATAGCGGTCTTGCAAACGACGCAAAGTGCCATCAGCCACTTGCTTGCGGAAAAAGCCTTCCACCAGCATCTGCAGTTGAACTTCGGCATCCGGCATCGCCCAAGCCAAAGACTGCTTCTCGCCCATTTGACGCGAAATCGCGATATTCGGGTAATAGTTTTGCGCCACTTCGGCGGCGTGCGAATCAACCAGTGCGTAATCGAGTTTGCCTTGGGCGACTTGCTCGATCAGGGATTCGTTATCGGTGTTTTCCAGCACATGCCAATTAAGCTCAGGTGAATTGACCTTGAGTTGATTAAGCGCCATGACATATTGCGGCAAAGTACTGAGCCCGGCGCGGCCTTCTTTAATCGCGGCCAGCGCGCCTTCTTCGCTGATTTTGGATGAAAACACCAAAACCGGCTCCACTTGCTGATAGGCCGCGCCATAAATCAGACCTTGTTCATCCGATTTGACGCCACCGACGGCCAAATGCGCTTCGCGACGTTGCAGCCGCTCCAGCATCTCGGTGTAGTTGCCACTCACCAAGAAACGGATCTTTAGATTATTGGCCTGCGCAAATTGCGAGACCAGATCATATTCCAGCCCGGCATAGTCACCCGCGGCATTCACATACAGTGAAGTCGGGCCATTTTGGACCAGCACGACCAGCTCTTTGGTCTCTGCCCACGGCAAAACCCGTTGTACCGGAGTCTGTTCAGACTCCCCACAACCGATCAAAAACAACGCCGAAAGTGCGACCAAAAACCTCTTCATGCCTACCCTTTAATCTGTAAGAATGGCCGCATTGTGCCTGCATCTCATTGAAACGACAAACAAAAAGTTTCTATCGCCCATTTCACCCCCGCTTTACCGCCTATTTTTTACGGCAAAATTAATCTCATTCGAAAGGTATTACAGTCAAATACATAGCAATACCAGCCGAGCCACTTACTCTGAAAAACGAAACAATGACAAGAAAATAAAAGCTAGCGCCCAGCGAGCTTTAAGTCGTGACTTACATCAAATACGCCAATAAACGCAGCGCATCGGGCTTCTGCCGCACGATGTCTTCGGCCGTACGAGATTGGAAGTCCATCAGTTTTGGGTCAGCGTCATATACGAGTAAAAGCTCTAGCATACGACCCGAAGCATTTTCGGCGGCGTAATGCAGTGCCGTCATTCCCTTATTATCTTGGGCATTGACGGCCACCCCAGCTTGCAGCAAACACCCCGCCGCAGCGACTCGCCCTCGCTTGGCGGCATACATCAAAGGCGTCACGCCGTCGTTATCGGGCAAATCCAGATCAGCTCCATGCTGATGTAATTCCTCAATCGCAGAGACAATATCCTGCGAGGCCAACCAATGAACGGGCCCACATCCTCGCTCATCCACGATATCGATACGAGCTCGTGCTTTGAGCAAGGTGATGATTAATTCGCGATGGCCATAGCGAGCAGCCCACCACAGCATGGTTAAACCATCGTCATCGGTGCTATTGATCGGAAAACCCGACGCTAAGGCGTCTTTAATCATGCCCAAATTAGCCGTTTTCGCTGCCTCCATTAAATGGGGCGGATCAAAGCTCACATAATCGGCACGCAGATCTTCTGGCGCCAGATTATCTTCGGTCCAAATTACGCCGTGATCTTCGTGCGGGAATAGTTTGTTATGCAGGCTTTGAATGCTAAACAGCTCATGCATGATTTCAGGCTCGAAACCTTGCCGACCGCCGCGGCGATCAAAGAACAGCTCATTGAGAAAGATGTCGAGCGCAGGGCTGCCCCAGCTCAGTATCAGCCGCTCAGCTAAATGCGGGTATTTGCTGATTAATTGCTGAGGAAACTCGGTGGACCCTAAAATTTCCTGCAAACGAGATGCCACATCCATGTTCAGCCCCTTTCACGAGCTTGCAGTTTAGATGAGACTCACAGGGCTTCAAGTCAGAGCGGCGGGATGGCTCACGCCAAATTGTTCATTCTTGCTGACGCACTTTGACTGAGTAGCAAGAAAAAAGCATGGGAAATGGCTATTTGGTGCAGAATTTGGCGTAATCAGCCTGCAATACCTTTTGCCGATCTTTCATTTTGGCGATATCGTACGGCTTGTTATTTCCCGACAAACGTTGATTAATCAGATTATTTTCTTTTTGCAGCTTGGCGCAACGTTGCGCTTCGAGCTGGGCCAGCTTGGCCGGGTCGGCTTGGTAATATTGCTCGGCCAAGGCCACGCAACTGCTTAGTAATAACATCATCACCAGTGTTGATTTCATGCTTATTCCTTTATTGCCTCAAAAGCGCGGATGAGCGCTTGATGTCTATCCATGCTGGGCCAGCTTAATTGATCAATCGCCCGCACCGGCAGTAATCCCGCCAAACTATTACAGACCCAGACTGCACTTGCTTGGCCTAATTGCGCCAGCGTGATTTTGCATACTGCAGAGGGTATACCCAGTTGATCCCCTGCAGCAATTGCGATGTCGCGAGATACCCCTGCTACGCCCGATTGAGTTAAATCGGGGGTACACAATACCCCATCCATCATGGCTAAAACATTGCTCATCACGCCTTCGATCACATGGTCGTCTCGATCAAGCATCAGGCCATCAAAGACGCTCGTGTCTTTCCACTCACGGCGCGCCAGTACATTGTCCAGCCGATTCAGATGTTTTATTCCCGCCAGCGCCGGCTGCCAGCTCACTCGTGTACGACAAATCCGTAATTTCACACCTTCACTGCGCAATTGGGGCGAATATGCAGGCAAGGGGGCAATTTGCACGATACGATTGGGTTGCAAATCAAGCGGCGCGACATAACCACGCGCCGTTTCACCGCGCGTGATGATGATTTTGAGTGCGTGATGGGTCGGCGCCAGCAGCTGTAAATCAGCCAGCAACACGGCCGCATCCGGCGCAACGATGCCGATGCGTTCGCAATCAGCAGCCAACTTGGCGTAATGCCGCGCCCACCAAATGGGCGTGCCATCGATCACCTTGATCGTACGAAAAACGCCGTCGCCAAATTGCAGGCCACGATCGGCAAGGCTGATATGCTCGGCGGCAACACCATTGACGAGCTTGGTTGCAAACTCGCTCATCAGCCCTGCTCTCCTAGCGCGCGCAGTAGGCCGCGGGCTTTATGGCGAGTTTCCTGCAATTCACGTTCGGCATCCGAGTCGGCCACAATGCCCGCGCCGGCGCGGAAATACAGTTGCTGATCTTGCATCACAAAAGTACGAATCAGAATATTGGTATCCATACTGCCATCGCGATTGATGTAACCCAAACTGCCGGTATACGCCAGCCGCGCACGGTCTTCCAGCTCACGAATAATCTGCATACAGCGCACTTTAGGGCAGCCAGTGATCGTACCGCCCGGAAACAGCGCGCGCAGAATATCGGCAGCATTAATACCCTCACGGGTATGAGCGCGAATGTTTGATTCTATATGGTGTACAAACGCATACGTCTCAACCGCCATTAGCTCGTCGACATGTACCGTACCGGGAACGGCGATGCGCCCCAAGTCGTTACGCTCTAGATCGACCAGCATAATGTGCTCGGCGCGCTCTTTGGGCGTATTGAGCAAACGCTCTTTCAACGCGGCGTCTTCCACCGGGTCGAGCGAACGGGCAAAGGTGCCTGCAATCGGGCGCGTTTGCACCACGCCATCGCGCACACTGACCAGCCGCTCGGGCGAGCTGCTAATCACTTGCCCGACTGCATCACCCAGATTGAGATAAGCCGAAAACGGCGCGGGGTTGGCGGTGCGTAAATGCGCGTACACATCCAGCGGCGCGCCTTGTGCCAGCGTCACATCCCAACCGCGTGATAGATTGACCTGAAACACATCGCCATCGACGATGTATTGCTTGGCGCGCGCGACGCCAGAAAGAAATTGTTGCGGCTCATCTTCGGAAATCTGCGCAATCTGCAATGCAGCAGGCTGCCATGACGCTGCAGCCAGCACCAATTCATTGAGCTGGGCGAGCTGCTCTGCCGTTTCGGCAATTAAAGTCGCCTGTTGGGTTTCGCGATGCAATAGCACCGCCGCAGGGCAACGGATTAAGGCCGCGAGTGGGAAGTCGGTGATTGGAACTGCGCTGGCAGCCACTTTGTCCTCACCGGCAAAACGCGTTGGCACGGTTGGCTCGAAGGTTTCCAGCAATTCATAGCCAGCATACACCAACCAACCACCATGGAACGGCCAGTCATTGGCGCACACGGCAGCGGTCGGCAGCGCAGCGAGATCGGCGACAAATTGCGCGCCTTCAGTCGCCGTGTAGCGGCGCTGATCCTGCGGCAAGGCCAGCAAAATATCCCAACCTTGCGTGCGTGCCGATTGCAAGAGCGAAGGGAAAAACTGCGGCTGCGTCGCCGCCAGCGCGATCAAATCGGGAACAAAATTGAGACTAGAGGTATGATATTCATGCATTTGCGCATTGTAATGGCTATTGCGCCGAAAAACGATACAGGATCTTCGGCAATGCGCCATCGACTCCCCTAACCCTGTTTGCGAGATTCTACAGTGCTAAAAAAAATACTCATTTGCGCAGCCCTTTGCAGCCCAGCTTTCAGTCTCGCCGAAGCGGAAACGCCCGCAGAGGTGCGTAGTGTCGCGGCGGTGGATTTAAGTCGCTATGTGGGACAATGGTACGAAATCGCCAAATTCCCGATGTTTTTCCAACGTAACTGCGTCGCCGACACCACGGCCAATTACAGCAGCAACCCCGATGGCAGCATCAAGGTGGTCAATCGCTGTCGGACAGAATCAGGCGAATTTGATCAGGCCGAAGGCAAAGCCACTGTCGTAGAAAACACCCACAATTCGCAATTGAAAGTGAGCTTTTTCTGGCCTTTCAAAGCCGATTACTGGGTAATTGGTCTTGATCCTGCGTATCGCTGGGCTGTGGTGGGTAATCCGAATCGTAAATACTTGTGGATTTTGTCGCGCACACCGCAGTTAGCAGACAGCGACTTGGCGGCAGCGCAAATTGCCGCGACCGCTCAAGGCTATGATTTACGCAATCTGGATTACACCAAGCAAAGCAAACCGTAGGGTATATGCATGAAGACCTTATTTCAAAAGCTCTTCATGCATATACATCATGCAGCTTGCGCATCCAAGATATCGGCAGAATTGAGCAAAGATTCCATTGCACGCTCGAACAGCGGCGCTTGCTCCAACCAGCGAGCACGGCCTGCTCTGAGCAGACGACGGAATACCGACAGACTCAATACCGATGGGTGACCGCCATCTTCGAGGTTGAGTAGCAGTCGCGTCTCATTCGGGCTCATCCAGCACAAGCGCGCTTGGGTAAGCTTGCCAGTCAGATTGATTTCAATCGGTACACCACTGCGCAAACGCTCGAACAATTCTGCATTGCTAAGCTCGACCGCTTCAACTTGCGCGGGCAAGTCTGCCAATTCAGATTCAGCCTGCGCATCAATAAAGCCGATTTCGACTTTCAATTCGTCAATCGCTCGATCCAGCAATAATGGATTCACTTCGGCCAGATCCGGCAACTGAGCCAGATCCGTATCGCTTGCCACTTCACTGATAAAGTCAGATAAACGCGCGCGCAGCATGGCCATTGATGGCACATCGGTCGGCGCGGCAGCTGAGCCCGCGATGGCGGCGCGATGTGCGTCGATCATATAGGTTTTAAATTGCTGCTGCTGTGCCGCCGTCCACGGTGAATTTTTCAGGCCTTCATTCAAAGTACCGATCAGACGCGGGATCATCCCTAGCAATTCTTGCTTGTCTTCCCGTGTGACTTTGGGTGCAATACTCCACATCAACTCCGGCACAAAGATCCGAAAGCGCAAAGCCTGAATGGCATCGCCACGCTCAGCAAATTCAATTGCATACGGCCAGACATTGATGAAGAAATTTTGCAAAATCTCATCCAGTTTAAAACTCGCCAAAGCTTCAGAGGTTTGCGACGTGATGCGCGCAAAACGCAAAGTACGGCTTTCGGCATTTTCAATCGCTTGCGAGGCGATTTCGGCCTTTTCATCTGCGGCGCGCAATTCACGCGCAATAAATCGATCAAGCTCATCGAGCATGCGCGCAAACAGCGCGACGTTTTCTTCTTCTTCCTGCAGCAGCGTTTCAATAATGCGCCGAATTTCGGCGGTCACGCGCTCGGCTTTTGGATCAAGCTGCTGCAAACCTTGCGCGATCGAACCGATGCGATTCACCAGTAAACGCGCGGGGTGATGCTTATGCGAAAACAGCGCTGGGTCTTGCAGGGCGGTTTTCAATACCACCCATTGCAAGCGCCCTAACTGGGCGCGAATCTCAGAAGGAACTTGGCCATCTCGCAAAATAAACTCGAACAACATACCGACAATGTCGATAATCATTTGTTCGTTAATATCTTGCGTAACCTCGTTAAGCTCGGCGCGCTGCTCCAAAATCAGATTGCGAACCTGACCATGCGCATCCAGCGCGACCCCTTCCACATGCTGTTGCTGCAGCTGCGAAATGGTTTGCGACAGATCCACACTTAATACTTGCGGCGTGGTCTGGATTGCGGCGGTACCGCCAAACAGTTGGCGTATGGCTGTACCTACATGCTGAACTGTATTTAACCAACCCGATTGCAAGCCACTGAGCATCGAGCCCATGCCTGCTGCGGCATTTGAGTTTGCCGCCGCCACATTACCCGACCAGTTCGCTGACTGGCTATTAGACGATTGCATTGCCTGCTGGCGCATTAACTCCGACCACTGTCCCAAGCGGGCGCCAGAGCTTAATGTACCTGGCTGCTGGATGCCATTTTGGATTGGATTGGAATATCCACCTTCCATAAATGGTTGTGGGCCAGCCCCTATCCCTGCGACTGAGGCATCGACACTGGTGTCGATCACATCGCCATACGCGGCAAACTCAGACACATCCGTTTGCTCTAAGGGGTCGGCGGCCATCTGCCGCATTGCCAAGGGGTCGGGCAATTGACGTACTTTCAACTGTAATTGCGCAGCAATCCCATGCTGTGCCAATAATCGATTTAAGGCTTCATAAATCTTAGCAACGTGTTTTAGCAACTGTTCAGTGAGGCTATCGCATAAGGTTTCGTGCAACTCAGGCTCGATCTCAAGCTGCTCGGCAGCCATCGTGATACAGCGCGACAAAAGATAGGGTCGGAATGGATTTTCGCGCTCATTAATATCATCCTGATCAAACAGGATTGCCATGCGGATATTCAGATCGCGCAATTGCTCTTCGGCCGCATTTCGCAGACGAGTGGTAAGCTCATCAATTTTGAGCTCACCATCAAATTCACCCGCATCGACTAGCGATAAGCTATTGGCCGAAAACGATTCACTAAAAGAGGGTCGGAAAGTGCTATATGCGGTTTGATAACTGCGATTGAGCAATCGATCCATACCGGATGCAAGTTGCTCCAGCCAAGCTTGTTCACGCGTCATCAATGCCGCGCGTGCATCGAGCATGCGACGCTGTTCACTTAAATTTGCGGCTTTATCTGCTCGCAAAAACAATGCATCTGCACTTTGCGAAATTAAATCCGGCAGCACATCATTAAATGCCCGCAAGTATGCGCCGCGAGTCGCGGTGAGTAGTCCATTCCTATCCATACCTATCCATTTTGCGCTAGGCTATTTCATCTGATTAAAACACAGGTGATTGCCATTATTCATTTTTGTTGTAATCCGCATTGTAAGGATTTTCACCCAAGCTCGTCGATCATCTTTAGCTTACAACTGACAGATGGCATGCGCATATGTTGCTCCCATTACCCGATCTCAATGTCTTGCCCAAAAAAAAGCCACCTACAGAGAGGTGGCTTTTTGCATTTTCGGCATTTAGACCTTGCGGAATACCAAAGTACCGTTGGTACCGCCAAATCCAAAGCTATTGGAAATCGCAACATCGATCTTCATATCACGCGCGGTATTGGCGCAGTAATCCAAATCGCAACCCGACTCGAAATCTTGTTCGAACAAATTGATTGTTGGTGGTGAAACTTGATTATGCAAAGCCAAGATAGAGTAAATAGCCTCAACACCACCTGCTCCACCCAATAAGTGGCCAGTCATTGATTTGGTTGAGTTCACAACAACTTTCTTCGCGTGCTCGCCCAAAGCAATCTTCAAAGCATTGGTTTCGTTCGCGTCACCCAATGGAGTTGAAGTGCCGTGCGCATTAACATAGTCAACAGCATCCGCATTCAAGCCTGCATCACGCAAAGCATTCATCACACCGCGCGCAGGGCCATCAGCGTTCGGCGCAGTGATGTGGTGCGCATCTGAGCTCATGCCAAAGCCCACCAACTCCGCGTAGATTTTCGCGCCGCGTTTTTTCGCGTGTTCGTATTCTTCGAGCACCAACACACCCGCGCCTTCACCCATCACAAAACCATCGCGGCCTTTATCCCAAGGACGTGAAGAAGTTGCTGGATCATCATTGCGAGTCGACAGCGCTTTCATCGCGGCAAAGCCACCGATGCCCAATTTAGAAATCGCACCTTCAGCACCACCCGCCACCATAATGTCGGCATCGCCGTATTGGATCATACGCGCCGAGTCACCAATACAATGCGCGCCAGTGGTACACGCCGAAACGATACCGTAGCTCGGGCCTTGATAGCCTTTGATAATCGACACGTGACCAGCGATCAGATTCACCAGTGAGCCTGGAATAAAGAATGGGCCAATTTTACGTGGGCCGCCGTGTACTACGTCCACACCGGTATTTTCAATCAGTGGCAAACCACCGATACCCGAGCCGATATTCACGCCAACGCGTGTTTTATCCAGATTTGGCACATCATCGAGGCCAGAATCAGCAACCGCTTGCAATGCAGCAGCAATACCGTAGTGAATGAACACATCCATGCGACGTGCATCTTTAGCACTAATGTATTGGCTAATATCGAAATCTTTAACTTCACCCGCAATTTGGCAAGCCAGATCGCTAGCATCAAATCGGGTAATCATACCAATGCCAGACTTGCCAGCAAGCAGGTTGGCCCAGCCAGTGGCAACATCATTGCCGACGGGGGAAACTTGACCCAAACCGGTAACAACTACTCTGCGTTTAGACACGTGGGGGTACTCCGCTTTCAAAGCCGGCCAGCGCCGGCTGCGCCATCAGTTGCAAATTCAAACTAATGTTGATGCGCCAGATAAAATAAAACCCCCGCTACAGCAAGCCATAGCGGAGGTCTGGAATCACAAAAATTACTTGTTCAGGTGCGCGTTAACGTAGTCAACAGCTTGTTGAACGGTAGTGATTTTTTCAGCGTCTTCGTCAGGGATTTCGCACTCGAATTCTTCTTCGAGGGCCATAACGAGTTCAACGGTGTCGAGTGAGTCGGCGCCGAGGTCGTTTACGAATGAAGAATCAATCTTAACGTCAGTTTCTGGCACGCCCAGTTGCTCAGCAACAATCTTCTTCACGCGCTGTTCGATGTTTTCCATGGATTTAGTTCCCAAGCCTTTATTAGCTTAATTTCTGAAAAATGCGTTCGCATTCTACCAAAGTTTTGGCGCTGCAAACAGTTACATGATGCAATAAAGCGCAAATTTACTATTTTTCGAGCAATTTTGCTACCGCGACCGCGGATTTTTTATCACACCGCATCAGGTAAAACCGCAATGTTGGCGATTCTACCTGATTAATTCATAAACATCCCACCATTTACATGGATGGTGTTGCCTGTGATGTACGCCGCTTTATCCGAGGCCAAGAAGCCCACTGCGTCGGCGATATCTTTTGGATCACCCAAACGACCCAAAGCGATATTGGCCACCAAATGTGCTTTTTGCTCGTCTGGCAAGCCTTTAGTCATATCGGTATCGATAAAGCCAGGCGCAACCGCATTGACAGTCACACCGCGACTGCCGATCTCCTTAGCCAAAGATTTAGTAAAACCAAACAAAGCGGCCTTCGCGGCAGAGTAGTTGGTTTGTCCTGCATTGCCCGTCGCACCGACGACCGAAGCAATATTAATAATCCGGCCCCAACGTGCCTTCATCATATTGCGCATCACGGCTTTGGATAATTTGTACACAGGTTTAAGATTGGTATCCATAATGGCATCCCATTCTTCATCCTTCATGCGCATTAAGAGGTTATCACGCGTGATGCCGGCGTTATTGACCAAAACGGCAATTGCACCAAATTCTTTCTCAATTTGCGCTACGATCGCGTCACAAGCACCGTCTTCGGTCACATTCAGACGCAAGCCTATGCCGGTAGCCCCTGCTTCTTTCAGGTACGCTGAAATCGCTTCTGCACCGCTATCGCTGGTGGCTGTACCGATGACTGTTGCGCCCATTTGCGCCAATTCCAACGCAATCGCTTGACCAATGCCACGTGACGCACCCGTCACCAACGCCACTTTACCTTGCAAACTCATGAAGATCTCCACTATGGGTATACCCATCAAAACCAATAAATAACTAGCCCGAATAGACATACCCTACACACCCATATACTGAGTGCGAATCAAAAGTATAAGCTTTAATTATTTCAGCAATACAACGCCGACTTCTTTTTGCTGACATTCTTTGCGTTCACCGTTAGCCGTATCGATAACGATGCCACAAGCTCGGGCAATAATATAACCTTTGCCACTAGGGCTTGCAGCAAAAAATGTGCTCACATCCTGCGGTATACCGGCCAAACTGATTTGCACTTGACTGGCTTTCCAGCTCAGTTGCGCACGGCTATTTTTTTGCGGATTTGCCGTCAAAAACAAATCTAGATCGGACGTATCTTTAACGGCATCAGCACTCAGATACAGATTTAATGTCGATGCGTCCACAGCCACCGCATCCCATTCGACGGTAAAATCACCCGAAGCGATGCTCACCGCCGAGGCACTTGATGCAGCACCACTGCCCGTCACTCGCAGGGAGCTCAGTGTTGGCACTGTCGTACTTACGACAACGTTCACATTACCATTGTCGATTTTGACATTACCCCCGCCACACGCCACCAGCGCAGCGCAGATGACACTCAGCAACAAAACTCGGCGCATGACCCATCCTTTGCAAAATTGATTTGATTACAGCGCCGCTTGTAGTGCATCCAGGCTTGCCGCATCGAGCAAAGCAATCGATTGCAAATCCGAAGCAATGCGTTTATTGAGACCGACCAGCACCTTACCTGGGCCGCATTCCGCCACCACGTTCACGCCATCCGCGACCATTTTCTGCACCGTTTCAACCCAACGCACCGGCTGGTACAACTGACGCACCAGCGCATCGCGAATTTGGGCTGCATCAGCGTAAGCCGCAACATCAGCGTTATGTAGCACAGGTACTTTTGGCGCATTAATTTCGATCGTCGCTAATTTGGCAGCCAATTTTTCCGCAGCTGGTTTCATCAAATCACAATGCGAAGGTACAGACACAGGCAGCAATAATGCACGTTTCGCACCGCGCGCTTTACACGCTTCACAAGCACGCTCAACTGCCGCTTTATTACCTGCAATCACCACTTGACCGGGTGAGTTAAAATTCACTGCCTGTACGACCTCACCCTGCGCGGCTTCAGCACACGCAGCAATGATTTCTTCGTCAGCCAAATTCAAAATCGCCGCCATTGCGCCAACACCTGCTGGCACTGCTTCTTGCATCGCTTCCGCGCGCAAACGCACCAATTGCAAGGCATCGCCAAAACTAATGGCTTCAGCCGCCACCAATGCGGTGTACTCACCCAAGCTGTGTCCCGCCATCACGACAGGCATCGCACCGCCATTGGCTTGATAAGCACGCCAAGCGGCAACACCCGCCGTCAGCATCACGGGCTGAGTATTGACCGTTGCATTCAGGTCTTCGGCTGGACCATCACTCACCATGGCCCACAGATCTTGGCCCAAAATACTTGATGCTTCATCAAAAGTAGCCTTCACCACGGCAGCCTGATTTGAATCAGCCCAACCATTCATCATGCCAATCGATTGTGAACCCTGACCTGGAAATACAAATGCCAACGACATATCCGACTCCTTCAATTGCGACGCTCACACACTGCGCGCAGATTAAAACAACTGTTTCAATTCACCATAAAAAACGGCGCTTAGTGCGCCGTTTTTTTAACTATTAAAACTTGGCGAGAATCGATCCCCAAGCAAATCCACCACCAATGCCTTCCATCAAGATGGTCTGGCCACGCTGAATTTTGCCCGATCTCACACCATGATCGAGCGCCAGAGGAATCGATGCTGCTGACGTATTTCCTTGCTCACCCAAAGTAACGATGACATTGTCCATCGACATGCCCAAGTGTTTGGCAGTCGACTCGATAATGCGCACATTAGCTTGATGCGGCACCAACCAATCAATGTCGGACTTTTCCAAACCCGCTTCGGACAAGGTTTCTTCGGCAATATCGGCCAAAGCACGCACTGCGAATTTGAAGACCGCATTGCCTTCCATATAAATCCACGGCTCACCATCGAGCACGCCTTGCTTAGGACGCGCAGCGGTTTTCAAAATGCCATTGTAACGGCCATCGGCCTTCAGACGCGTAGCCAAAATGCCGGGTTCGTCTGATGCAGTTAGCACCACAGCGCCAGCGCCATCACCAAATAAAATACAAGTCCCGCGGTCTTCCCAATTAATCAGGTTGGACAGCTTTTCAGCCCCAACCACCACGGCACATTTTGCTGCACCGCTTTTAATCATGGCATTGGCGGTCGTCAGCGCGTAGACAAAACCAGCGCAAACGGCCTGCACATCAAATGCAGGAAAGCCATGCACGCCCAATTTGTTTTGCAGTAAACATGCGGTCGAAGGGAAAATATTATCTGGGGTCGTTGTTGCAACGATCAGCAAATCCACATCATCTTTGCTCACGCCCGCGCTTTCCAGCGCACGCTCAACGGCAATCAGCGCCAAATCAGACGTCAACTGCTCATCCGCTGCGATATGGCGCGACGAAATACCGGTACGTGTCACAATCCATTCGTGACTCGTATCAACCGTTTTGGCTAATTCATCATTAGTCAAAATACGCTCTGGCAAATATGAGCCAGTGCCCGCAATTTTGGAATAAATCACAACCCACTCCTTAGCCTACATAGTCGCCGAGCCTAAATCGGCCACTGGCAACTACTTAGACGGATTGTTCTGCCGCTGATTTGTCGATCGCGTCAGCGGACTCAAAATGCCGCAACTCATGCTGCACTTGATCGGTAATGCGCTGAATCAGGCTGGAGCGAGCTTCCTCAACGGCCTGAGCCAACGCCCAGTAAAACGCAACTTCGTCTGCGCCACCATGGCTTTTCACCACAATCCCGCGCAAACCCAGGAATGATGCACCATTAAATCGACGTGGATCTAATTTGTGCTTAAAGCTTTTCAGCACCGGCATGGCCGCCAGCGCCAATAATTTGGTAAACCAATTGCGCGTAAATTCAGCTTTTAAGAAAGTGCTGAACATCTGCGCGACGCCTTCAGACGCTTTCAACGTGATATTGCCGGTAAAGCCATCACACGCCACCACATCCACCGTGCCTTTGTAGATATCATTACCTTCCACATTGCCAACAAAATTCAGACGAGTCTGACGCACCAATTCGGCAGCGGCCTTCACAACTTCATTGCCTTTGATCTCTTCCGAGCCAACATTGAGCAAGCCAACAGTCGGCGCGTCTTTTTGCTTGAGCGCACCAAACATCGCCGAGCCCATGATCGCAAATTGCGTCAGTTGCAGCGGCGTTGAATCAACATTCGCGCCCAGATCGAGCATCAAAGTCTGCCCTTTCATCGTTGGCATCAAGCTGGCAATCGCAGGGCGATCAATGCCCGGAATCGTTTTCAAGACAAAGCGCGCCGTCGCCATCAGTGCGCCGGTATTACCTGCTGAAACGCAGGCATTGGCCTCACCCGATTTGACCAGATTAATCGCGACGCGCATTGAAGAATCTTTTTTATTCTTCATCGCCAATTGCGGCGACTCATCCATCGCCACTACTTCGGTCGCGGCGTGAATCCGCAAACGCGGGCCAAGCTGTGCTTTACACGCCTTTAACTCGGCTTCTAAAGCATCGGCCAAACCCACCAGCACGATATTCACATCGGGGTTATCGCGCAAAAAACGCAGGGCTGCTGGCACGGTCACATGAGCGCCGTGATCGCCACCCATGGCATCAACTGCAACGGTAATATCCATCTGAATTCCTAAAACGACGAACGGCGCAAGCGAGGGGTCTCACTTGCGCCGCAAGGCTAAGCAAAGCTTAGAGAGGCATTAAAGCGCGAATTATTCGCCTTTAGCCTTGATCACACGACGGCCTTTGTAAAAGCCGTTTGGAGAAATGTGGTGCGGGCGATGAACTTCACCAGTCGCAGCATCTACAGACAAAGCTGGTGCAGACAGGAAGTCGTGAGCGCGGTGCATGCCACGTTTCGAAGGTGATTTTTTATTCTGTTGAACTGCCATGTTAAAACTCCTTAATACTCAGTTGTCATTCCGCTTTCCTGGTTTTCAACTGAGCCAGGACTGCAAACGGATTAGGTTTATCGCTCGCCAATTTGGCTAGCGCTTCGTCGCCACCACATACTTCATGCGTCAGCGCTACAGGTAAAGCGAGCAAAATCTCATCTTCAACCAGTGCTTCAATATCCAGCTCCGGATCAATCAAAATCCCTTCGAGGTCTTCGTCGAGCATTTCTGCTTCGTCGATTTGTGCCTCGTCGGCAAATTGAGTCAACACGGTCTCACTGTGGAGCTGCCAAGGCGCACCTAAGAGGCAACGCTGACAAACCAGCTGCAACTCACCCTTTACTTCTAAATAAAGCCAAGGGCGTTGCAGGCGATCTACGCCACTTTCGATATGCCAGAATACTTCGCCTGACGTATCGGCCAACTGATCGGCAAGCCGGGAAAGTTGGGCAAGTGGTATAGAACCTTTGAGTTCTCTAGCTTCCTGCGCAAATTCCGCGCTATGTATCACAGTCACGCCATGGGTCATTGGATATCGTCAGCTGCCGCGTAGAACCGGAAACCGCGCATGATATAATCTGCGACCTATGTCTGTCAAATGCGCACGGTGCGCGGTAACTATTAAATTCTTATGAAAAAACAAGCCTCTCAGCCTACGAGCCCAAATATGCGTTTAGTCCTCGCCTCTACCTCGCCCTATCGCAAAGAATTGCTTGCGCGCTTAGGCCTTGAGTTTGCTGTTGCCGCGCCTAATTTGGACGAATCGCCACTCGCGGGCGAGACCGCCGCGCAAACTAGCGAGCGCCTCGCCATTGCCAAAGCGCGCGTGCTGGCCGAACAATTTCCCAATAGTTTAATCATCGGCTCCGACCAAGTAGCGCTGCTCAATGGTGAGCAATTGGGTAAGCCGGGCACCCATGAGCGCGCAGTCAAGCAGCTGCAAGCCATGCGCGGCCAAACGATTGCGTTTCATACGGCATTGGCACTCTACAATACGGCGACGGACACGCATCAAAGCATTGTAGATATTACCCGCGTCACGATGCGTAATTATACCGATGAGCAGATCGAAACTTATTTACAGCGCGAACAGCCGTATAACTGCGCCGGTAGCGCCAAAACCGAAGGACTTGGCATTGTGATGATCGCCGCCATCGAAGGTCGCGATCCGGCGGCGATTATTGGCTTGCCGCTGATTGAGCTAGTGGCGATGTTAAATCACGAAGGTTTCCCGATCCTTTAATACCAAATGAAGGGTATCAACCCCAAAACATTGATCATATTAGACTTGGAGCACATACCCAAGTCATACAGCAAATAGAGGCAGCAATGGCAGGCACTTTATATTTAATTCCCGTTCCGATGGGCGGCGACACACTGAGCAATATTTTGCCAGCCGATGTGATCGAAACCGCCAAACAGCTCACCCATTTTGTCGTTGAAAACGCCAAAACCACGCGCGCGCATTTAAAAATGTTCGGTACACCACATGAATTGCGCAGCTTGTGGATGCAAGAATTATCTGAGCACACCAAAGACCACGAAGTCTCCGCCCTGCTCAAGCCCTTGCTCGAAGGCCACGACGTTGGACTCATGAGCGAGGCGGGCTGCCCCGGCGTCGCCGACCCTGGCGCGCGGCTGGTGCATTTGGCACACAGCCGTGGCATCAAAGTCACGCCGCTGGTCGGCCCATCGTCCCTGCTGCTGGCACTGATGGCCTCGGGTGCAAATGGGCAAAAATTCCGTTTCAACGGCTACCTGCCTTCCGACACGGCAGGCCGCCTGCAAGCGATCCGCCAATTGGAAGCCACTTCGGCCAAAGAAGGACAAGCCGAGCTGTTTATCGAAACGCCCTACCGCAACCCAGCCCTATTCCAAGCCTTGCGCGACGGACTCAAAGGCAGCACCCGCCTGACGGTAGCCTGCGACATCACCTTGCCAACGCAGGAAATTCTGACGCTGGAAGCGGCGCAATGGAAAAAACGCGCAGAACCCAACATCAACAAGCGCCCAACGGTGTTTATTATCCAAGCCTAAACTTAAATAGGGTATAGCCTCGAAAGCATTTATTTATATTGATTTCAGCCCTATACCCAACAAAACAACGCCTCTAAATAAATTGATCACCCCTCTTTTAGAGCCTAAGCAATGAGGCGATAATGGACTTTTATTTGGCTCGTTTGGAGGTTCAGATGGAAGTCACTCTTCAGCAACTCCCCGTCACTCGCGTTGCCTATCTGCATCAAGTTGGCCCTTACGATGAAAGCATTGGGCGTTTGTGGCAGAAATTCATGGGGCAGATTCAGGCTTTGCAGCTGCCATTTCTGCAGCATTTCGGCATTTCCTACGACAACCCGCTGCAAACGCCGCCAGAGCAATGTCGCTATGCAACGGCGACCGAGGTGGGTGCAGATTTTATTGCCAGTGGCGAACTCCAAACGATGGAGATACCCGGCGGCTTGTACGCTTGCGCCGAATTTTATGGTTTACCCAACGATTGCGGCCCCGTTTGGCAGGACTTGCTGACGAATTGGCTGCCCAATAGTGACTATGTGTTTGATTGTGAGCGAGCGGGCTTTGAGCACTATTTGCCCACCGATCGTTTTGATGAGCAGACGGGGGCATTTTCTTGCCGACTGTGTGCACCGGTAAAAGCGCGCAACTAAGAAAATTGGCGCAAATTGATGTGGCCATATCAGATAGACCCACTAGGTATGGCTGCATACAGCTTTATTTACATCAACTTCATGGCAATACCCACACCTCAATGTAAGCACTGGCAATACTAACAATGCCATTTCCATACGCATTGTGTATCGTGCGCGCCTTCATTCAATAAGAAAAACTGGCGATGCACTTTCATTACTCTCGCTCCTTAATCGCGCTGCTAGCCTGCTCGGCCAGCCTTTTATTGTTGCTACTGAATTACCCCAGCTTGGCAGGTATCGATCTGGCGCTGGGGCAATGGGCGTATGCGCAAAGCTCGCTCGGGATTAAATTAAGTATATTGCTCGGTATTCTCGGCGGCGGGGTTGGTAGCTTAGTCATTGCGACTGGCTTGGCGGTGATTTTGTATTTCCGCTTTCAAGATCGAATCGCCGCATGGCTGATTTTCGGCGGCGTTGCCCTGAGCTGGTCACTGAACGCTATTTTCAAAGGCATTCTCGGCCGCCCGCGCCCAGAGTTTGAACACCTAGTGCATACCACCGGCAATTCACTCCCCAGCGGGCATGCGATGGCAGCGGTGACCTTAGGCGCGCTGGTTTGGCTGGTCTTTAGTCGCCATCTACCGCAATTTCGCACCATTGGGCTAGTACTGGCGGCGCTTTGGATTGCACTGAGCGGCGCAGCGCGCTTGGTACTGGGGGTGCATTATTTCAGCGATATTCTGGCGGGCTATTTGATGGCCTGCATCGTGGTCATTGCGCTGGGCCTGATCTACGACCAACTCATCTACGACCGACTGAGCACTACCACAGCGGCAAAGTCTCGCCGGTAACTGGCTTTGGGCGTTCGGCAAAACGCACCCCCACGCCCAGCAGTCGCACCGGCTTGGCGCCGCGTTGCCAGGCTTGGCTTAATAGCGTGGCAAAAATCTCGGGATCGGGTGATGGGCAAATGCATTCCATCGTCGTTTGTGTGAAGTCGTGAAATTTGATTTTCACAAATGCTTTATGCGGGGTATCACGCTGAGAACGTTGCTGGCGTTGGCTAAAATCAGTATACAGTGAGGGTAGTTTGGCCATGCACGCCGCTAGATCGGGTAAATCTTGATTGTAGGTATGCTCAACCGACAGCGATTTGCGTTTATCGCTGCGCGCCACTGGCCGCTCGTCAATGCCGCGACTTTGCCAATAGAGCGATTCGCCCAACCCCCCCAGCACACGCACCAACTCGGCGTGCGGCCAGCCTTGCACATCACCGCAGGTATTGAGCCCCAGCTTGGCGAGCTTACCTGCGGTCACTTTGCCAATCCCCCATAGTTTACCCACCGGCAAAGTCGGCATAAATGCGGCGACTTCATCGGGCGTAATGACAAATTGGCCGTTCGGTTTGCGCCAGTCGCTGGCGATTTTGGCGAGTAATTTATTCGGCGCAATCCCTGCGCTGGCGGTAATCCCGACTTCGGCCTCGATGCGCGCACGAATTTCCTGCGCCATCAGCGTCGCGCTGCCGTGGCAATGCGGCAGACCCGTGACATCAAGATAGGCTTCGTCGAGCGACAACGGCTCAATCCGATCGGTGTAATCGGCAAAAATCGCATGTACGCGGCGCGAGGCATCGCGATAGCGCTCGAACGAATGCGGCAGCAAGATTAGATTTGGACATTGCCGTAACGCCCATTTGGTCGGCATCGCCGAGTGGATGCCAAACTTGCGCGCTGGATAATTGCACGTGGAAATCACGCCGCGCTGATCGGGTGCGCCACCAATCGCAATCGGCACCTCGCGCAGCTCGGGGCGATCGCGCATTTCCACCGCCGCGTAAAAGCAATCGCAGTCGATATGTATGATTTTGCGCACCACCATTGCCCCCAAGCCCCAATAGTCAAAGTGTACGTTCGTTCTACTTGCATTGCAAGTCGCGTACCGCACCGTCTGTAAGCATAAATAGTAATTCTGGCTTTGCGTTTCGCCTTGGACTAACTAACCTTTATTTATCATTAATGGAGCATAGCCATATACCCCAACACGGTATAACTATCAAAGCCATGATTAAAAAAGTACACAGCCATATACTGAATATCTCGTTACTTTTTTTCCTCGCCAATTCGGCGCAGGCTTTACCGTCTTGCCCCAAGGAAATCAGTGTGGGCTTTTATGAGTTTGGTCTGCTCTACCATGAGGGCCAAGGCATTGATCGCCAAATAATTGATGAATTGGCCAAGCGGACATTATGCAAATTCAAAAGCCAAGCCTTGCCTCGGCCACAAATTTGGCAATTGCTCGACAATGGCTCATTAATGATGAGCGTTTCTGCCGTCAAAACAACTGAGCGCGAACAATTTTCGCTCTTTAGCGAGCCTTATTTGCGGCTAAAAAATATGGCTGTCTTGCCCAGATCAATCGCCGAGCTGGCGCCCAGCCCGCAGGCCTTTTTAGCGCAAAGCAATTTGCGCTGGGGCGTGGTACAAAGCTATCGCCACGGGGCACAACAAGATGAATTTATCGCCCAGCTGCGCTCGCAGCATCGCGTCGATGAAGCGAGCGACAGCCAGCAATTATTTGAATGGATTCATCAAGGCAAGGTTCAGGGGATCTTCGCGCAGTCCACTGCCTACAATTATTACTATCGCCATCTGAATTTTACCCCCTTACCCGTCGCGCGCGACTGGGCCAAGGAAGATAAAGGCGTTGATGCTCGATTGGTGTTCTCGAAAAAACATTTTACTGAAGCCGACATTGAGCAATGGAATCTCGTGCTGCGCGCCATGCGGAAAGACGGCACACTCGCCAAAATATTGCGCCAACATCTGCCGGAATTCGAAATTCCCCGCCTGATGGACCAGACCCAGACCGCTGATCGCGCCACACAGCAAAAACCTGCTAAATAATTGTTTTATTGGTATTTTTCACCTAATCAAACCCAAAATACAGTCGATAATGAATTATACCTTTCACAAAAGGGGATTGATCATGTCCACCAGTATTTCATCGCTAGGCGTCAGTGTGAGCAGCTCCAGTAGTCTCAGTTATCGCGCCAAAACCGCCGACAGTGCAGCTACACCGCAAAGTGTGGAGCAAGAAAAGGTCAGCTTAGGCAATAGCAGCGATAGCCCTCTCACCTACGCCAAGCCCAACCGCATCATGCCCGCCGACTTGCAAACCATGCTCGATGATTCACAGCGCAAAGTCGATGACATGATGAATTTGATTCGCCCGCTGCTTGAGCAACAAGGCCTGAATATCGCCAAAGTCGCTAGCGGCGAGCAAAAACTCACCGTCGATCAACCGACGATTGATGCCGCCAAACAAGCGATTTCGGAAGACGGTGAATGGGGCGTGAAAAAAGTATCCGAACGGATTTTAAGCTTTGCCAAATTTGCGATGGGGAACGATCCCGCGCAGCTCGATAAAATCCGCGATGCGGTGAAACTTGGTTTTGATCAGGCCAAGGAAGTGCTCGGCGGCACACTGCCAGAAATCAGCCAGAAAACCTACGACACGATTATGGGCGAGTTTGCGCGTTGGGAAAAAGAAGGCATTCCAAGCGGCGACACGGTGAGCCTCGCCAGCAACAAAGCGGCGACGACCGACAAGGTATCGGCCTGAATGCCATCATCGACAATGATTTCAAGCCTATACCCTGCAATAAAAAAGACCGCCAACGCGGTCTTTTTTATTTAACTCAAGAAAACGACTGTTCTGATTTATAGATTCACTTCGATATTATCAATCAGACGCGTCGTGCCAATGCGTGCAGCGATCAAGATCACCAAATGCTTGTCGGTGCTCGCCGCTGGCTTCAAAGTTTGCGCATTGCGCGTTTCAACGTAATCCACTTCCAACCAGCCGCGCACGCGCAAATCGGTGACGGTTTCGATCGCCAGCTTGGAGTAATCGCGCTCGCCTTTTTCAATCGCGGTTTTCATGCGGCTTAGATGGTAGAAAATCCGTGGCGCTTCGGCGCGTTGTGATTCATTGAGGAAACCATTGCGCGAAGACAGTGCCAGACCATCTTCCGCCCGCCCAGTATCGACCGGCACAATGCGAATCGGCACGTTGAGATCGGCAACCATACCCTGAATCACGGCGAGTTGCTGGTAGTCTTTTTTGCCAAAACATGCGACATCGGCTTGGACGATATTGAATAATTTGGTCACTACAGTCGCGACGCCACGGAAATGCCCCGGGCGGAACGCGCCACAGAGTTCTTCCGAAATCGCCGGTGGCGTGACTTGATATTGCTGGATCACGTTCGGATACAGCTCTTTTTCATCCGGCGCGAAAATCACATCTACGCCGCCATTGGCTTCGATAATCGCCGCGTCGCTTTCCAGCGTGCGTGGGTAGCGATCAAAGTCTTCGCCCTGACCGAATTGCAAGCGATTTACAAAGATACTCACCACGGTATGTGCTGCTTGCTCTTTTGCAGCATGGATTAGCGACATATGCCCCGCGTGCAGATTGCCCATTGTGGGGACAAATGCCACGGTGCCGACGGTTTTGCGCCATTCACGCAATTCGGCAATGGTATGGATAATTTTCATAATCGGATCATCACAAATTTATAAAGGAGGCAAAACATCGATCGGCGCAGCGCGCCATTGGCTGACCGTTTCGCACTGGCGCAGCGCAGTCATCAGCGCAGGCCAAGGTTGAGAAAAGACGCCATCGTACAGACACTCACCGGCATTTGTCACGGGATAAGCCAGCAATTCGTCGGGTGGGGCAAACTGCGCATTCACAGTGGGTTTGGAATTACCGCGCGGGTCGCACCGATACCAACCCAGCTCGGGCAAATACACGGCATTGAGGCCATGCAAACAAAACGGGGGATTGGCACCTGAGACCGTCAAACGCTGGTAAACAAAGCCACAGGCAATGCCGTTGGCGCGCAGCAAGGCGGCCAAGAGATGGCTTTTGGCAAAACAAAAACCCGTGCCCAGCGCCAAAGTTTCGGATGCAGTGACGGGCACTTCTTCGCGCGCAAAATCATTGCAATGCGCAATCTGATCGCGCACCCACTCAAAGCTCAGTTTCGCCAGCGCCAGCGGGGTGGCGGCTTGCTGCGCCAGAGATCCAGCCAAGGCGGCTACCGCTGGCGTGGTGTAATCAATCACTTCGCTCGCGCACAGAAATTCGGCCATTTCGGCCGTGCTGAGCGAGGTGTGATTGAGGTCGAGTTTCAGCATTAAAAGCTATGTTCTTCCGTCGGGAATGACAAAGCCTTCACCGCTTTCACATATGCTTCTACCGCGCCCTGAATACTGGTCACGCCGCTACCCATGAAGTTTTTCACAAAGCGCGCTTTTTTACCTGGATATACACCGAGCATATCGTGCAGCACCAGCACTTGGCCGTCGACTTGCACACCCGCGCCGATACCGATGGTCGGCACCCACAGCGATTCGGTCACTTCGGCAGCCACGCTGGCCGGTACCATTTCCATCAGCACCATCGCCGCGCCGGCGGCTTGCAGCGCCAAGGCATCACGCTTGAGAATTTCAGCTTCGGTTGCGGTCTTGCCTTGAACTTTGTAGCCGCCGTACACATGCACCGATTGCGGCTGCAAACCAATGTGCGCACAGACCGGAATACCGCGTTGCACCAGAAAATCTACCGTATCGACCATCACTGCGCCGCCTTCGATTTTGACCATTTCAGCACCCGCCGCCATCAGGCGCGCCGCGTTTTCATACGCTTGCACATGTGAGGCTTGATAGCTGGCAAAGGGCAGATCAGCCAGCACCAGCGCTTTTTGCGTGCCGCGCACGACGGCTTTGGTGTGGTAAACCATATCGTCGACAGTCACCGGCAGCGTGGTGCTATGACCTTGAATCACATTGCCGAGCGAATCACCAACCAGCAAAATATCCACACCCGCTTCATCGAGTAAGGTGGCAAAGCTGGCGTCGTAACAAGTGAGCATGGCGATTTTGGCGCCATCCTGCTTCATTTTCTTTAGGGTAGAAAGAGTCGTTTTCATGATGGGTAATCAGGCCGTTTTTGTTTGAAGTGCACTGATGGTGCAACGCAGAAATTAAACCAGTCTAGTGATGCTAAAGCAGTCGGCAATTAAAATCGACTGTTTTTATACCATCGTGAAATTTATGGTTTATTGATCTAAACGGAATAATTCCTGATCAATCACATCCGCAATAAATTGCGCCGCCGCACCACGCCCCGGGATTTGTGCATCAGGGGCTATTTCCAGCAAAGGCAGTAAAACAAAGGCGCGCTCGTGCATACGGGGATGGGGTACTTGGAGCTGTGGCAAATCAATGATTTGATCGCCATACAAAATCACATCCAGATCCAGCGTACGCGGTGCATTTTTGAAATGACGCTCGCGGCCTTGCTGCAATTCGATCGCCAATAAGGCCGCCAATAAGTCAGCGGCGGGCTGTTCGGTTTCTACCGCGCACACTGCATTGACGAAATCGGGCTGATCCGCGTAGCCCACTGGCGCGCTGGCATACAGCGAGGAATGAGCAAGAAGTTGGGTATCGGGCAAAGCCGCAATCCGGCGCAGCGCATCGCGCAGTTGCGCGCTTGGGTCGCCCAGATTGGCGCCCAAGGCAATAAAAGCAATCGTCATTTAACTTTGTGAAGTATCTGTTTTGGCCGCAGCCGGTTTACCCACTGGCTTACGATTGCGTGAGCGTTTACGACGTTTCGATTTTTCAACCTCACCGCCCTTGCCCGCTGCAATCGCTTGGCTAATCAACACTTCGCGTGTGTCATCATCGCAAGCTTGAAATTGCGTCCACCACTCGGCCAATTCTTTTTCGACCAGACCGCATTCTGCGCGCAACAGTAAAAAGTCGTACGCAGCGCGGAAACGCGGCTGCTCCAAGAGTCGGAACGGTTTTTGTCCGGCGCGCAGCTCGAACCGAGGCTGCAACAGCCAGATTTCTTTCATCGCCGCACTGTAGCGATTTGGGATCGCCAAGCGTTTGGTCACTTTGGCTTCGACATCATTCATCGCCTCAACCAAAGCGGGCACTTTATGCTCGCCAGCAGCGATTTTCTTTTGCCAACCCGCTTCAACTTCATGCCACAGCAAAGCGGCAAACAGGAAGCCGGCCGACACGGGTTTGTCTTCCGCCAAGCGTTGATCGGTATTGAGCAGTGCTTGTTTCAAAAACGCCGTGGTTTCTTTCTGGCTCATCAATTTATCGAGCAGCGGAAACAGCGGGCGATGCAGGCCGTAAGCGCGCAAGGCTTGCAGGCAATCCCACGCCTTGCCCGACAGCAAGAGCTTCATCATTTCATCAAACAAACGCGCTGATGGGATGTTTTCCAGCAATTGCGCGTGTTCTTTGATCGGCTTGGCGGTATCGGCGGCGATTTGCAGACCGAGTTTGGCTGACAAACGCGTCGCGCGCAGCATACGCACCGGGTCTTCGTGATACCGTTTCACTGGATCACCAATCATCACTAACTGTTGTTTTTCCAGATCATCCGCGCCGTGATGGAAATCGATAATTTCATCGCTATTGGGGTCGTAATACAGCGCGTTGACGGTAAAGTCGCGACGCTCGGCGTCTTCTTCCAACGTGCCATACACGTTATCGCGAATAATGCGGCCGGTAGCGTCGGTGGGCGATTCGGCGTTGCCGCGGAAAGTCGTCACCTCGATGATTTCCTCGCCACCCCGCTCGTAAAACGGCACATGCACAATACGGAATCGGCGGCCAATAATGCGCGAGCGGTGAAATACATGGCGAACTTGCTCGGGCGTCGCACTGGTCGCGACGTCAAAATCTTTGGGCGATTTACCAAGTAATAAATCGCGTACAGCGCCACCGACGATATAAGCCTCGTAGCCCGCATCTTGCAGACGATCACAGACTTTCAATGCACCAGAATGCAGTTGATCGCGACGAATGCCATAGTGTTTGGCGTGCAAAATACGTTTGCCTGGGCGACGCAGCACCTTGCCGATCAGTTTACGAATCATGAGCTTTTATCGATTAGCCAGTGGGCGAAACCGCACATTATACAAGCGCAATGTGGCTACGTATCGTTTTTGCGCCCGATTGCCGCGATAAAAGCTCGTAGATCAGCACTTTAAGCACGAGCCAACTTCGCCACTTATCACGCTGGCAACTGTTGCGGTGCAAATACCCCCAGTCTGTATTTAGTGAAACAGCATATGGCTGCTACTATTTGGCCACATACTCACATAAGTAGATTTGCAGAAGTTTTCAAGCAAGGCGCTAAGCCGAAGACAGTACAACTAGTACGGCGAGGCGAGGCAACGATGCGTGAAAACTTTTGGTTTAGCATTTAAGGAGATTTGCGATGACTGTTTTGCGCTATCAATTGGTGAATGTGTTTGTGACCGACGACATTTGGTCTGGCAACCCTTTGGCGGTATTTAAGCACGAAGAAACGCTCAGCGACGACACCATGTGTCGACTGGGCCAGCAAATGAATCTGTCCGAAATCACCTTTGTACGCCCTAGCAACATCGCCGACGCACACGTGCGCATTTTCACGCCCAGCTACGAAATGCCTTTTGCCGGCCACCCAACCTTGGGGACGGCATTTACACTGGCCAATGGGCGTGATCGACTGACGCTAGAAATGAAAGCGGGCGTGATTCCAGTCGAGATCGCGGGCGATCAAATCACGCTCTCGGCCAACGCACCGAGCTATCGCGCCGGGCCCAACGCCGCGCAACTGGCTGCCGCATTGAATATTGACGCGCACCATATCATCGGCACGCCACGCTTTGTGAACACCGGCTCGGAGCAATTGATTGTGCCACTCGATAGCGCCGAGAGCGTTGCGCGTTGCGTGCTCGATTTGGCGGCGTTTGAGCGCATTGCACTGAATGATCAAGGTCGTTCAGGCGCCTTGGTATGGGCCAAGCAAGGCGACACGGTGATCGCGCGTTATTTCTGGTCGCAACACGGCCAATCAGCCGAAGACTTTGGCACAGGCTCGGCCTGTGCCAATCTGGGCGGCTGGCTACTGGCGGAAAACACGCCATTGCCTGTGCAGCTCAATATGGAACAAGGGCATGGCATTAACCGTATTGCTCGCTTAAGCCTATCGATCAAGGCGGATGGACAAATACAGGTAGGGGGTAAAGTGAGACAAATCGGGACGGGTGAATTCAATATTTAAATCGATCTCCCGTTTACTTGCACGTTAACGCCATAAAACATGCCTCAACAGAATAAGGCACATTGGCAAAGTCGCCGCAGCGCTGAATGCGGCGACTTAACCTTCACCGTCACCCTCACCGCCCAAAACCATCGCACCGTGAAAGCACCACATCAAGCTCGCGAAATAAATAGCGACAATCCATCATAAATTGTGATTTAACCCACACTGCGCAGCAAAATATGCTGCGCAGATATATCAGCAATTACTAATAAATACTAAAATCGTGCTCGCGCAAAACCATATAAAAACTCCTCGCGAGCGAAAAAACCATGAAAATCCAATACATTGCAGCCCTGCTCTGCACGGGCCTGCTATCGGCCTGCGGCGGCGGTGGCTCGGGCAGCTCCAGCAACACCACAAGTAGCCCCAACCCAGGGGTCGGCAGCTCCGGTACGACGCTTGATCAGGTTATTTCTAATCCAACACTGAATACGACAGGCACAACAGGTAATACATCCAACAGCAGCAATCCGATCGTACAAGCGCTGCAACTAGGTAGCGTCAAAGGTTTGACCGCAGCCGATCGTAGTACCTTCTTGCAGCTAGCGACTCAACTGGCTGATCGTTATAAGCAAAATCAAAATGGCGCGATTGCGGATATTTTTGCTGATAGTGCAGTCAATCTAACGCTTAACCACACAACCAACAGTAGCGAAATCAATATCGGCAGCCGCACCATTGCGACCCCGCTACTAACCGCCGACGATGGCAGCGGCATGGCCGCCATTGCCCAATATGGCAAAGGCCGCGGGCTAGCCTATGGTGCCGATGTACTAAGCTGGATCGCCAATCAATCGCGGGAAACACAACACACGCCCCTGTTTACGCGCGCCTTTAACTGGGTTGTGACCGGTAAAGCCGCTGGCCCTCTGCCAGCCAATGTCAAATTTGCGACCGCAGGCTATACCGCTGCCAATGTCAGCAAAATGATTACCAATCAAGGTAAAACGGCCCAAGCCATCACTTGTGATCTAACTTTAAGCAGCAATACCTGCTGGCAAGATGCTGATGTACTGGTGTTTGGTAGTGGCACTAGAGATGACCCAGCGCTATCAGACTTAGTGCGTAAATACATGGAAAACGGCAAGGCCGTTATTTATATGCACCCAAACTGGATCGACGCGGCGGGCGGACGCAAAGTGCTGGCTGGCATGGGCATGAAGCTGGGCGATTATCCGGGTAATTATTTTGCTGCAGCAGCGGGGGTATCGATAGGTAGCACGCGAACCGTGGCTGACATCGTCAAACGAAGTGATCAGATGAGTGCGCTGGTGCAAACGCTCAATCTCATGGCGCAAGATAAGCCACAGCTGGCACTCAGCCAAGACAGCAGCGTTACCAACCCGATTACGCAGATTCACAATGAACTGGCAGTGATGCAGGGTAACGGTCTTAATATTTTTGCCGACCCGACCACCGATCTGTATCGCCTGCTCGTACTTTGGGCCGATTTATATCGCCCCGAGATTCAGTACGGCAAAATCAATCGTGACACGGCACCGGGCGACTTCCTGCGCACCTACGCGGCAGACTCATGGCTGGCGTTTAATCGCACCGACACCACTGTGGCCACTGCGGGTCAGGGTGATTTTATGCCGGTAGCTGCGCAAAGCCTGCCGGTGAGCAGTAGCGCGGAAAGCATTGAGGTCACGATTCCACAGGGTAGCGGCATTACGTCGATTGGCCGCGCAGCCGTGCCCGGCAAAGCAGTCTTTATCGAGATTGTGGATCGTAACAACGCCAGCGGCCTTAGCATTCAAACCAACTATTTGCGCGCGTGGGGTAACCCGCTCACCGACAATGTCAGCGAAGGCTATAAACGCCCTCGCCGCCCACAATCATTTGCGATTCCACTGAATGCCAGTGGCGAAACAGCCTTTGTTTCGCCCAATGGTGGGCCGCTCTATCTGAAATACAGTGGCGCAACGGCTGGTGGTAGTGTAACGCTCAAAATTCGTGGCAGCGCTAAATATGCGCATTTCGACTTCACCAAAGCGCAAAGTCAGGCCGATATTGACGAAGCCATCGCAGCACTGAAACGCAAAGATTTTGGCTGGCAAACGGCCAAACTGGTCGGCGGCGAAATCCAGCAAACAATTTTTTATGCCAATGACGCCATGGGTAATCTCGACCCGAAGGTGTATATCGTTGATCAAATCAAAGGGATGTTGTTCGACTCCAATCATATTGCCAATGGCTACAACAACATGCCAATGAGCAGCAATGTTTCGTCGCTGTGTACGCAATTTGGCTGGGATTGCAGCGGGCCAATCCACCGCGCACCGGGCGTGCAGCATTTTGTTGGCTGGATCGCAACTTGTGGCTATCTGTGTTCGGGCAATCCATCGGATGGATTTGCGGGGGTCAGTGGCACAGGTTGGGGTCATGCGCATGAGTTGGGGCACAATACCGTACAACGTGTGATGCATATTGAATTTAACGGCAAAGGCTGCGTGGTCGAATGCGACAACAATATCCTGGCCAGCGCACAGATGATGCGTCAGTTTAAATTGATCGGAGTCGATACCGGCCACACCACCGATCATCCGGGCCTATATCAAGACATCGTTGCGAATCGCGCCACGGGTTTGACCGGCAACGCCAAAGTGCTCGATATGCAGACGCGACTTTGGGATATGGCCAATGGCCAAGACCCGATGCGTGCGGTGCATTTCCAATTGGGATTTTTGTTTAGCAAATATCGTGCAAATGAAGCCAAGCCGAGCATGGAAAGTACGCTGGATTACTTCACACTACTGACCAAGTCAGACCGCCTCGTCGCACAAGCGTGGGATAGCAGCAACAAGGGTAAATATGCCATGAGTCGTTTCGCCGACAATAAAATCAGCAACCCCGATCTCTTGTATGTATTGAGCTCAAAAATCATCGGCAAAGACTTGCGCAATATCTTTGCGATGTATGGCATTACACTCACGCAAACGGCGCTCGACTCGGTCGCGGATTTGAATTTGGCAATCTTGCCTGAGCAGTTTTACGCACTGCCTGCCGGCAAGCACAATCAGCCTAGCACGGGCCAATGGCTGGATATCTCGGCCAGCACGCCAGCCTATCCTTTCTAACTGCAATCGAATTACTTAAAGGCCTGCAATTTTGTAGGCCTTTATTTTGCTTGAAGCAATAGCAAACAATTACGCCCGTTGACGCGGAACAATTCGTCGTTTTCACAGTCTTTTGTAACGGTTTGCCCGTATAATGAGCGACACAAAAAACTTACCTTTCTTTTCAGCAAAGACCCCCAACATGCCGCGCCAAATTTTGAAAAACACTATTGTAGCGACAGCGCTTGTCGCCGTTTTCTCTAGCTCAATTGCGCACGCCTTCGTGCCACCCGTACCGGAAATCGCGGCTAAATCTTATTATCTGTACGACAAACAAAGCGGCCAAATCTTAGCCGCGCGCGATCCTGATATGAAGGTCGAGCCCGCCTCGCTCACCAAATTGATGACGGCCTACATCACCTTCAAAATGGTCAAAGAAGGCAAGCTCAAGCTAGAGCAAACCTTGCTGGTTTCGCCTAAAGGCTGGAAGACCGAAGGTTCGCGCATGTATCTGGACCCGAAAGTCCCTGCCACGGTCGATGATCTGATCAAAGGCATGATCGTGCAATCGGGTAATGACGCCTGCGTGACACTGGCTGAAGCCATTGCCGGCAGCGAAGAAGTGTTTGCGCAAATGATGAATGCCGAAGGTAAACGCCTTGGCTTGCATGACTCGCACTTTACCAATTCAACGGGTCTGCCCGACCCTGCACTGCATGTCACCACCAGCGATCTGGCACGTTTGGCTAACGCTATCATCACGGATTTCCCTGAGTTCTATCACATCTACTCAATGAAAGAATTCAAGTACAACAACATCAGCCAGCCTAACCGCAACCTGCTGCTGTACCGCGACCCCTTTGTTGATGGCATGAAAACGGGCCACACCGAAAGCGCCGGTTACAATCTGGTGGCGTCAACGCATCGCGACAATCGCCGTCTGATTTCCGTGGTGGTGGGTACGGCTAGCCCTGAAGTACGCGCAGCTGAATCATCAAAACTGCTCAATTGGGGCACCCAATTTTTCGAAACACCCAAGCTCTACGCTGCCAAACAAGCCGTGCAGCAAGTGCCGGTGTGGAAAGGTAAAGAAGCTCAGGTTGGTGTTGGCTTTATGATCGATCAATACATCACCGTCCCGAAAGGCGATGCGGCCAAACTGAAAATTGACCTCACCACTCAGCAACCACTGATTGCGCCGATCAAAGTGGGCCAGCAAGTGGGTACGATGAAAATCACGCTCGATGGCAAAGTACTCAGCGAGCGCGCCGTGGTCGCAGTGGCGGCAGTGGAAGAAGCCAGCATCTTTGGCCGCGCTTGGGATACGATCCGCTTGTGGTGGAAAGGCCTCTTTGGCTAATTCAGTCGCGAAATGCCATAAAAAAGCCCTGCAAAAATACTTGCAGGGCTTTTTTCTTAGCGATCAAATCGTATCAAGGCAAAGGCAAAATCGGATGGCTGCCTTGGTGCGCGGCGAATGCCGCATCGTAGAAGAACAAGCCATTCACATCTTTACCAAATGCATATGGTTTTTTGATTTGATCAAATTGCGCCAGAATCGCAGCATCGGTCGGCGCATTGATAAAGCCTTGTTTCTGCCCCAATTGTTTTAACTGCCCTTCTAATGAAGCGGGGTCGATTTGCACCGGCTGCTCGCCCGTATCCCAATAGCGACTCACTTGACCACCCAAAGGCGAAATCTTCACGTTATACAATTGCGGGCCCAATTGCTTTTGCAAATGCCAGCCTAGGGTATGGATTTCTTTCTTGGTTTCGGGATTCACGCCCGATACCGCCGGAATACCGTGCGAGGCATTGGCCCAGACAATCACTTTTTTGCCTTGCAGTGGGTTTTCCAACAACCAGCTCACATTATCGGCCATCGCCGTATCGCGGTAATCGTAGTTTTTATCATCCTGATGCTGCTGACGAATCACATTGGTTGAGATGCCACGCACCTGACGACACCACCAGCTCGCCGATTCACGCATCACTGTCGCAGTCACCTTGTCTTGGCATAGCTCGGTCTCAAGTTGCGCCGACATTTTGCTAAATTGCGTCAAATCTGAGCCTGCGCTATTGAGCGAAATCGCTTTTTTCGCCACCGTCAGGTAATCCGCCCATGCAGCATCTGCCGGTAAATTGGAGCCTTTTTGCTTCAGGTATTGCTCCAGCGCAGGTAGTAATTCATTGATCGACGTGGTGCCTGCCAAGGGAATATCGAGTCCGACTAGCTGCAAAGGGCGTTCGCTAGTGCGTACGCTATCGATGTATTGCAAGGCCTTGCGGCTGGCATCGGTTTGCGAGTACATATAAAACACACGACCCGGCGCCAGATCAGTTGCGCTGGCATTTTTATCTACTGCACTACGCCAAATCGCTTCGACATCAAACATCGCGCTTTCAATCAGCAAAACATCAAAGCCTTTGTCTTGATGCAGGTATTGCACCAAACGATTCATCAGCTCGAAGGCATTACTATCGGCGTAGCTATCTTCATTGAGCACGACGACACGGGCATTGCCCACCGCGTCACCAAAGGCAGCTAAATCTTGCCGATCGCTGGCGGTATTGGCATCCAAAGTCGTCAATGGGCTGATATGGTCTTTGAGCCACGCTTGTACACCGGCCAATGCAGCAGCATTGACGCTGCTGGCCGCTTTAGTCGCTTGATTGGTATCCGCTTTTTCCCCACAGCCAACGAGTGCTAAACCCAGCACCACCCCTAGTGCATATCGACGCATATCTCACCCCTATCACGTATCAAGCCAATAGGATATACGAAAGCTAACACAACAGCTTCGTCAAAATTACGGATATCACAATATTTAAACGACAACAATTAGATCCATCACCCCCAATCAATTGCTAGACGTAAAAAAGGCTGAACCGTAGTTCAGCCTTTTTTAGCATGGGTATAGCTATGCAGCCAATTATTCAAAAGGAATAGAAAGCAATACCCACCACCAATTCAATTCTCTATCGCTAATTGAGTAAGATCCAACAAAACGCGGCATCATCCATCGCGCAAGCACCAAGTCGATTAGAGCGCCCAAGCAGCCAGCAAAGTTTTTTCGCTGATTAAATACGCCAGCCCCACCACACTCAACATGGCTGACGCCAGAAATGCCACGCGAAACGTCGTTTTCTGGGTTTTATGCCGCAAGCTTTGCTGCGCCAGCCAAGCACCAGGCCAGCCGCCCAATAAGCTCACCATATGCAAATTCGCCTCGGGAACACGCCAGCCGCCTTTGCTCGCCTGACGTTTATCAAACCAGTACATGCCAAATACCAAGGCGCTTAACATCAATACCAGCGCACCAAGCAGCAGGCGCGTGGGCGAGCTCAACACCATCAGCAAAAACAGCGGCAATAAGCCATACATCAGATAATCAATCATGTCTTTTTTGCTGTTTGCGCTATTCGCAGCTTGCGCCTGTCCGCCTTTTTTCGGCGCAATCGAAATGGCTTGCACGCGACCTTTAGCGTCCGTGCCCTGTTCAAACAGCACCACATCACCGGCCTTGGGGCGGAAATAACCAGCGCGCTTGAGCGTACTAATGTGAACAAACACGCGCTCGGCTGATTCGGTTTGAATAAAACCAAAGCCTTTTGCACCATTCCATTGCACCAACTTACCTTTTTTCATGCTTTTCCCTGAGTCAAAAAAAGGGCGACAACTCTGTCGCCCTTAGTTCCTACCATGATGACAAATCTATTTTTAACTTTAATGAAACCTGCGTCAGCTTAGCAGGTCGTTGAAAAAGGTAGCGAGAGGCTCAAAGGCAAGGCAAAAAATGGCGAAAAACCAGAGTTTACATAGAGTAAATGAGGATTTTGAGCCATTTTTTAACGCAGCGTTTGGGCCTCGCAGTCGTTTTTCAACCGCCTGTTAGGCCGAGTACACCACTTTGCCTTTGACTATGGTTTTCGCCACTTTGCCGATCATTTCATGGCCAATAAAAGGCGTGTTCTTGCCTTGTGATTTGAGTTTTTCAGGAATCACATACCAGCTGGCTTCTGGGTTGAACAACACCAAATCGGCGCGCTGACCAAGGGCTAAACCAGCCTCAAAGCCCAGCGCTTTGGCCGGCGTTGAGCTGATTTTGGCCAAAGCCTGCGGCAAAGCGATTTTGTTGGCGCGCGCCCAAGCCAAGGTGAGTGGCAACAGCAATTCTAGCCCGGTTGCGCCGCGTTCAGCCTGCGCAAACGGCAGCAATTTACCGTCGTCATCCACCGGCGCATGATCTGAACAAATCATATCAATCGTGCCATCGTTCAGCGCAGCCACAATCGCGTCGCGGTCTGCCACCGAGCGTAGCGGTGGATCGAAACGGTATTGGCTGTCAAAGAAACCAATATCCAGATCCACCAAGTGAATATGGTTGATACTCACATCGCAGGTTAATTTCAAACCTTCTTTTTTCGCCGCACGAATCAGCTCCAAGCCCGCCGCGCTCGACACGCGCGCCAGATGCACTTTACAACCAGTGGCGCGCATCAATTGCGTGATTTGTGCAATCGCAATGGTTTCGGCAACCACTGGAATACCCGTCAAGCCAAGGCGCGATGCGTAAGGACCATCGTGCGCTACGCCATCATTTACCAGTGACGCTTCTTCAGGGCGCAGGCGCAACTCGAAACCAAAATTGGCCGCGTATTGCATCGCGCGATACAGCACCTGCAGATCGGCAATTGGCACATCGCCTTGCGAGAATGCCACGCAACCCGCTTCATGCAGCTGCGCCATTTCGGTAATCTCAACGCCTTTTAGGCCACGGGTTAAAGCGCCGACTGGGTACACGCGCGCCAGATCGAGCGTTTTACTACGCTGGCGCAGCATCGTCACCAAGCCGACTTCATCGAGCACCGGATCGGTATCGGGCGTGCACACGACACTCGAAATCCCACCTGCCACCGCAGCAGCCATTTCGGACGCCAGCGTTGCTTTGTACTCCTGACCCGGCTCGCGCAGGCGCGCGGCAAAATCAACCAGCCCCGGTGCGACAACCAGACCCGTCGCATCAATCACTTCATCAGCAACAAAACCCGCAGGCGCGCTACCGACGCCGACAATTTTGCCGTCGGCAATAAACAAATCGCCGGTGTTTTCCGTGCCTGCCAAAGGATCAACCAGTTGGCCATTTTTGATATGGATATGCTTCATGTCCAGTTTCATCACAGTAGCCCTTTCTGATTCGCAGTTACGATGCTCAATACCGCCATGCGTACGGCAATACCAAAAGTCACCTGCGGCAAGATCACCGCCTGATCGCCATCGGCCACCGCCGAGTCAATCTCTACGCCGCGGTTCATCGGGCCTGGGTGCATCACAATCGCGTCGGGCTTGGCTAGCGCGAGTTTTTCTGGCGTCAGGCCATAATATTTGAAGAACTCTTGCGTGCTCGGCAAATAAGCCCCCGCCATGCGCTCGTTCTGCAGGCGCAGCATCGCCACCACATCGACGTCTTTCAGGCCTTCGGCCATATCGTGATAGACATGCACACCAAGGTTTTCGACGCCGGTTGGCAGCAAGGTTTTCGGTGCGATCACGCGAATATCGGGGCAACCCAAAGTCGACAGCGCATGAATTTGCGAGCGCGCCACGCGGCTATGCAGTACATCGCCGACAATCGCAATGCGCAGATTGGTAAAGTCGCCTTTGTAATGGCGAATGGTAAACATATCGAGCATGGCCTGCGTCGGGTGCGCGTGGCGGCCGTCACCAGCGTTCACCACCGCAATGCCCGGCTTCACGTGCTTGGCAATCAAATGCGCCGCACCTGATTCCGAATGGCGCACGACAAACAAATTGGCGCCCATCGCTTCCAGATTGTGCACGGTATCGAGCAGCGTTTCGCCCTTGGCGGTGCTAGACGCTTGAATATTCAAGCTCGATACATCGGCCGACAAGCGTTTGGCGGCGATTTCAAACGTCGTACGTGTGCGCGTCGAGTTTTCGAAAAACAGGTTAAACACCGAAGTACCGGCCAGATCAGCAAATTTCTGGTTCACCAGCTCGCCACCCGACACAAATTCGGCTGCTTTATCGAGAATCTGGTTCAAAATACGGCGCGGCAGACCTTCGGTGGTCAAGAGGTGAATCAGCTCACCTTGGGCATTTAATTGCGGGTTATACATCAGCATCCTCGCGGCTTGATTACTGCACTTCAAAATTGCTAGCTAGACTCTAGCTCTAATACTGCACGAGGTATTACCAGCAAAATCAATGATCGATTTGACTTGAAAGCAATACCCCATTAATTCTTTACCACTTGATCGGGCTGATCGAGGTAGGACTGCAAAATCTGCATCGCCGCCACCTGATCGAGCGCCGGTTTTTGCTTGCGACCGCGCAAGCCCACTTCATTCAAAGCCTGCGTCGCGCCCGCGCTCGATAGTCGTTCATCAACCAAATGCACCGGCAAATTAAATCGCCCCGTAAGGCGATTAGCAAATTTACGCGCCAAGCGCGTCATTTCGTGTTCGGTACCATCTAGATGCGTCGGTAAACCGACGATCAAGGCGCTGGGCTGCCACTCTTTAATCAGCGCCTCAATGCGGGCAAATTTCTTATCATTTTCTTCAAACGCAATCGTTTCCAGCGGATGAGCTATTCCCAACTCAGTCGAGCCCATCGCCACACCGATGCGCACTTCACCAAAATCAAAACCGAGAATCGTACTCATGCCACACCATCTTGTTCAGGGAAAAACGCCGATAGGAAGCGTAGCGAGCCGCCAATTAGCAAGGAGCCAGTAGCGCAGCAACCGGAATGGACATCGAGTCCATGAGGATTGCGAGCAACGCACGACGCAGATAAGTGGGGGCGCAGTAGCTTCATAGGGCGTTTTTAGGCGTGGCCTGCGTCTTTGGATAGCATCGCCACATCAATCCCCAGCAACTTCAACGCCGCCTCATACCGCTCTTCCGACGGCACTTCAAACAGGATTTTCATATCGCTCATCGGTACAGTCAGCCAAGAGTTCTCTGCGATTTCGTTCTCGAGTTGCCCCGCTTCCCAGCCCGCAAAGCCCAGCGCCACAAACATCTGCTCGGGCCCGCTGCCTTCGCCCACGGCTGTCAAAATATCGCGCGACGTGGTCAAGCCCAAATCGTCGCCTACCGCCAACGAAGACTGCCAGCTCCCCAAGGGTGAATGCAAAATAAAGCCGCGATCGGTCTGCACTGGGCCACCAAAATGCACCGGCAATTCGGCCACATCCGGGCGATGCAACTCGACTTCGATTTGTTCAAACAAAGATTCCAGCGTCATGCCGACCGGGCGATTCAATATCACCCCCATCGCGCCTGCAGCCGTGTGCTCGCAAATCAAGATCAGCGAACGCGCGAAAATCGGGTCCGACAAACTGGGCATCGCCACCAGAAAGTGACGCGAGAGATTCATTTCAGCGGTATTTTCCATAGCCGCAATTATCGCATAGCTTTTGCGCGCCTGCTGCGCCGAAAATGATGATCATTTTTTACCTCAAATATCGAGAGGAGTACTCCAGTCCACCGACGGTCAAATAAATAATTAGAAGGGTATCTTCATGCAGACCAATAAAAAATTAGCCCCCATTAAGATACCCAATTTATTCTACTATTCAAACAACTTAATTTGATGACAACGCCATTATCTAGCCCATTTGCAGTCGTCGCATCTCCCCTAAATCGAGCCGCAATGCTTTGCGGCGTGCCGCGTATCCTAACGCAATCGCCGCAAAAGCATAGCAAAGTGTCAACATGCCAATTCGATAGCTATTTGCCGAAGTCCAAATATTCGTTGTTACCATCCAAATCGGCATAATGCAAACTACTGAGATTGCAAACGATCCAGTGTTAAGTTTATTTCCAAACAGCACTAGCCAATCAAAACACTGCATTGCATAACGCAACATCGCAGCCCCACACACAAAGAGCAGCGCAGCGGATATAGTTCGATTCAGTTGATCGCCCCCCACGGCCAACACAATTGCGCCACCAAGGACCGTCATCACAACCAATACCAATCCAAAACCCCGCTCTTCATCTCGCCATAGTTGTGAGCGGGTTCGCCTCCAAGATAGCCAAGCCATAGGCCACACACGTCGTCCACGCGCAGTCAGTGCAATCGTCTGCGGTATTAGCATCGCAAAAACATATCCTGCGCCAACCATTTGGTTAAAACTCCCTTGCCAGTGGAAAACGACAAACATAAATAATAATGGCATGAAAAAAAATCCGATCGGTTTTGCCATGCCCTTGGGGGTAAGAGGAAAACCCAAGAGTGCCTCAAGCTGAAAAATAAATACGCGTTTAGTCTTACGCTGAAATTGTCGCTCTACGCTGGTTTGAACTTTGGGTTTAGCCATAACGTTTGGTAGGCCAAATCTCAACATCGCCCACGCCCAAGAAATAGCCAAAGCGAACGCAAGCAAATACACCGCAGCACCAATGGGTCTAAATGCGCAATAAAAGATCAAAATCAAACTCGGCCATACGGCCATGCCTGCTAAAAGATTGGGCGCATTTTTAAACCCCACATTAATTGAGGACATTGAATGTTGTAATTGCTGTGGAAAAGTGAGGGCGCCAAATTGAAGATTTAGCACAACCAACACAAAGATAAGCAGCATATGCTGATCGTGATGTAGCAGATAATTGCAAGCTCCCGGCAGCAGAGCCCAAACAAAGACAAATTGAGCCAATGCCTGTTTGAATGGGATCGAATATTCACGATGATGCCAAGCATGTTGGCCTTGGAGTTTGGAAATTAAAACTGCCCCCGCAGCACTTTTTCCCATGACCAGCATGCCAAGCATAAGCAAAAATGGTTTTTGCACTTGCGCAGTGGCACTAGGCCATAAAATTGCTAACCAAATAACGCCGTAGCCCAAAGACCACCATAGGCGTTGATTACTGGTGGCACCCCATAATTGTAGAAATAACCATTTTCGCTGAGCATTGATTTTCGGATTACGCCAATCATGAATAAGCTTGAGTATGATATTCATCGCGATAACTCCACAAAAATATCCTCCAAACTTAGGGCCTCGACTTGATACGGGGATCTAATCGCCGCAGCACATTCAATGGCCATCGCCTCATTCCATCCGTTAATCACCCAAGTTTCACTTGTAGCAAACATTTCTGTGCGAATGACGGCCTGCGTAGTTTGCGGCAGATCCCCTGACACCAATAATGGTGTTATGAAATGTACGCGCACGACTGATTCTTTTAGCTGATCAAGTTCCCCTTGATAAGAAAAGCGCCCTTGTTCTAATAGCCATAAATGACTAGCAACACGTTCAATATCGCTAAAAATATGGCTAGACAGTAGTACTGAGCGTTTTCCATCGGCAACAATATCAATCAATTCTGATATGAGCGCACGGCGGGATAGCGGATCCAGACTAGCGGCGGGTTCGTCCATCACCAATAATTGCGGCTCATGCGCCATTGCTGCGACCAAAGCCAGCTTCTGTCGCTCTCCTACTGACATTGAACTAATTTTTTGTCCTAGCGGCAGCCCCCATTTCATCACCAAACGATTGACCAGCTCATCATTCCAGCGAGCTTGAAATAGCGCAGCGGCATTGAGCATTTCTTCACCAGTAAGCCAAGGCATTAATTCATCTTGCTGCGCAACAAAACCAATCTGACTGCAAATTTCTTTAGGTAATGCGGTAGGGTCGTGACCAAACACTTGCGATTGCCCCGCATTAAGTAAAGTGTATCCAAATAAGCCGTCCAACAAGGTAGTTTTGCCCGCCCCATTTTTGCCGACTAAGCCCACAACCTGCCCCGGTGCAATTTGCAATGTTTGCCCCGCACAATGAACTGCACCCAATGCAATATCACGGGCGAAAAGAATAGCATCTGTCATGATTGCTCCTGCTGTTGAAGTTCGGCGCTCAGCGCCTGAATCAGTTCTGAATCAGATAGTCCCAACTGGCGCGCGGCGACAATCAGGTCTTGCAATAAAGGGATAATTTGTGCTTGTGCTGTGCGGCTCTGATTGGACAGAGCCGCCACCGTCATCGGTTTGCCGCGCTGACGTTCAAGCAATCCTTCGGCTTCGAGCAAGCTGTAGGCTTTGGAAATTGTCATTGGATTGACCGCTTGCGCTTCGGCGACTTCGCGCACCGAGGGCAAAGCATCACCGGGCGCGAGCTGTCCGCCAGCAATCAGACGGCGCACCTGATCTTGAATTTGCCGGTAAATGGGCGTGGGTAAATTGGGGTTCAGCACAAACATGCCGGGCTTCCGAAATGGGTATATGTGTATTATTATGTTAATACACAAATACAGTCAAGATTTCTTTCTTGGCTTGTTATCTTTGCGCCTGACGCTGGAACATCGCCAGCACAGGCGCACAATGCGCTACCATTCGGTATTGAGTTAAAAACGAGAACACCATGACCGCCACCGCGACGAGTACAACAGCCATAGTTTGGTTGCGCCGAGATTTGCGTATTTTTGATAACGCAGCGCTGTATACCGCCCTGAAAAATGCCGATCAAGTGGTGCTGGCTTTTGTGTTTGATACGACGATTTTGGCGGGTTTACCCAAACAAGATCGCCGTGTTGAATTTATCTGGGAAGCGCTCAAAGACATCAAAACTGCGCTGCGACAATACAACACCGATATCGTAATTCGCCACGGTGACCCGCTCGTTGAGATCCCCGCTTTGGCCGAACAATATGAAGCAAGTGCGGTGTATTGCAATCGCGATTACGAGCCAGCTGCCATCCAGCGTGATAGGTATGTGGCTGAGAAGCTTAAACAGCAAGGCCGCTATTTCAATACCTATAAAGACCAAGTTATTTTCGAGCAAGATGAAGTACTGACGCAGTCGGGTACGATGTACAGTGTGTTCTCGCCGTACAAACGCGCGTGGCTGACCAAGCTCGACGGCAAGGCGATGAAATCGTGGCCGGTAAATAAAGTCATTCACAAACTAATGCCGATGAAGGCGCAGTATTTCCCTTCGCTCAAAGAGCTGGGTTTTGCCAAAACCAATCTATCCGAGATGAAAATTCCGCTCGGCATGAGTGGCGGCGAGAAGCTATTTGAAGACTTCAAAAACCGTATCGATAATTACAAAGAAGCGCGTGATTTTCCGGCGGTGAAAGGCGTTTCCTACCTATCGGCGCATTTGCGCTTTGGTACGGTGTCGATCCGCGAATTGGTCAGCTATGCCTTTCATCATGGAGGTGCAGGTGCGGAAACTTGGCTTTCTGAGCTAATCTGGCGCGAGTTCTATCAGCAGATTTTGTGGCACCGCCCCGATGTGGCCGAGCATGCGTTTAAGCCCGAATACGACGATCTACCCTTCCCCAATCACCCCGAGTTATTTGCGGCCTGGTGTCGTGGCGAAACGGGCTATCCCTTGGTGGATGCGGCAATGCGCCAGCTCAATCAAACCGGCTATATGCACAATCGCTTGCGCATGGTTGTGGCGAGCTTCCTCGTGAAAGACTTGTTGATCGACTGGCGCTGGGGCGAGAAATACTTTGCCGAGCATCTGCTCGACTTTGATCTGGCGGCCAATAACGGTGGCTGGCAATGGGCTGCGTCAACGGGCTGCGATGCTCAACCGTATTTCCGTATTTTCAATCCTGTTTCGCAATCGGTAAAATTCGACCCCAGCGGTAAATTCATTCGCCGTTACTGCCCAGAGCTGGCCGACCTGCCCGATGAAGCAATCCACGCACCGTGGGAAGCGAAAACCAGCATTCGTCGCTCGGCCAATTTCCTGCAAGACACCGACTACTTCCCGCCGATTGTCGATCACGCCGAGCAACGCGAAGCCGCGCTAGCCTTATTTAAGGGCGCGAAAGGCGAATAAATCCCACCTTTCCTTACGCCCCAGACGATAAAACTCCAGCAAAAAGCCCAGTCAGCACACTGGGCTTTTTTACAAACACATACACCCAAACACATACACCACCACAGTACCTTCATTGGATTCAATAACTACAGTGCATTAAAGAATAGACCCAGCAGTATTTCATTCCCTCAGCGCAAAGCAAAAAGCCCAGCTCGATTGAGCTGGGCTTTCTTTAGGGGAGTCTGGCAATGACCTACTTTCACACGGGCTATCCGCACTATCATCGGCGCTGAGGCGTTTCACTGTCCTGTTCGGGATGGGAAGGAGTGGGACCACCTCGCTATGGTCACCAGACAAAACTGGGTGAGTTAGCTGTTTTCACTTTTGTGCAAACAACCACTCGAAATAGAAGAAGTCTTAACAATCAGTTGACTCGCTACACTCATCAACTGATCTCATATCTCTTAACTTGTATTGGGTCGATTATACCATCAGTCGCTTAACGCGTCTCAGGTTATAGGATCAAGCCTCACGGGCAATTAGTATCGGTTAGCTTAACGCATTACTGCGCTTCCACACCCGACCTATCAACGTCCTGGTCTCGAACGATCCTTTAGAGGTCTTAAAGACCTAGGGAAGTCTCATCTTGAGGCTAGTTTCGCGCTTAGATGCTTTCAGCGCTTATCTATTCCCGACTTAGCTACCCGGCAATGCCACTGGCGTGACAACCGGTACACCAGAGGTCAGTCCACTCCGGTCCTCTCGTACTAGGAGCAGCCCCCCTCAAACTTCCAACGCCCACTGCAGATAGGGACCAAACTGTCTCACGACGTTTTGAACCCAGCTCACGTACCACTTTAAATGGCGAACAGCCATACCCTTGGGACCGGCTACAGCCCCAGGATGTGATGAGCCGACATCGAGGTGCCAAACTCCGCCGTCGATGTGAACTCTTGGGCGGAATCAGCCTGTTATCCCCGGAGTACCTTTTATCCGTTGAGCGATGGCCCTTCCATTCAGAACCACCGGATCACTATGTCCTGCTTTCGCACCTGCTCGACTTGTCGGTCTCGCAGTTAAGCCGCCTTTTGCCATTACACTATCAGTACGATGTCCGACCGTACCTAGGCGACCTTCGAGCTCCTCCGTTACAATTTGGGAGGAGACCGCCCCAGTCAAACTGCCTACCATGCACGGTCCCCGATCCGGATAACGGACCAAGGTTAGAACCTCAAAGGGGTCAGGGTGGTATTTCAAGGACGGCTCCACTGAAACTAGCGTTCCAGCTTCAAAGCCTCCCACCTATCCTACACAAACCACTTCAAAGTCCAATGCAAAGCTACAGTAAAGGTTCACGGGGTCTTTCCGTCTAGCAGCGGGGAGATTGCATCTTCACAAACACTTCAACTTCGCTGAGTCTCGGGAGGAGACAGTAGGGCCATCGTTACGCCATTCGTGCGGGTCGGAACTTACCCGACAAGGAATTTCGCTACCTTAGGACCGTTATAGTTACGGCCGCCGTTTACTGGGACTTCAATCAAGAGCTTGCACCCCATCATTTAATCTTCCAGCACCGGGCAGGCGTCACACCGTATACATCCACTTTCGTGTTAGCACAGTGCTGTGTTTTTGATAAACAGTCGCAGCCCTCATTTCTCTGCGGCCTCATTGGGCTCCGGTTGTACACCTTCACCTACTAGAGGCACACCTTCTCCCGAAGTTACGGTGTCAATTTGCCGAGTTCCTTCTCCCGAGTTCTCTCAAGCACCTTAGAATACTCTTCCTACCCACCTGTGTCGGTTTGCGGTACGGTTCAATATAAGCTGAAGCTTAGTGGCTTTTCTTGGAAGCAGGGTATCGCTCACTTCGTCTACAAGTAGACTCGTCATCACGCCTCAGTGTTAAAGCAGCCCGGATTTGCCTAAGCCACACACCTACACGCTTAAACCAACTCTTCCAACCGTTGGCTGAGGTAACCTTCTCCGTCCCCACATCGCACTTATACCAAGTACAGGAATATTAACCTGTTTCCCATCGACTACGCATTTCTGCCTCGCCTTAGGGGCCGACTCACCCTGCGCCGATGAACGTTGCGCAGGAAACCTTGGGTTTTCGGTGAGGGGGCTTTTCACCCCCTTTATCGCTACTCATGTCAGCATTCGCACTTCTGATACCTCCAGCATCCTTCTCAAGACACCTTCACAGGCTTACAGAACGCTCCTCTACCATATGTACATCGTACATATCCGCGTCTTCGGTTATCAATTTGAGCCCCGTTACATCTTCCGCGCAGGACGACTCGACCAGTGAGCTATTACGCTTTCTTTAAATGATGGCTGCTTCTAAGCCAACATCCTGGCTGTCTATGCCTTCCCACCTCGTTTTCCACTTAATTGATCATTTGGGACCTTAGACGGCGGTCTGGGTTGTTTCCCTCTTGTCCCAGGACGTTAGCACCCCAGGACTGTCTCCCATGCTCGCACTTGACGGTATTCAGAGTTTGCCATGGTTTGGTAAGTCGCGATGACCCCCTAGCCATAACAGTGCTTTACCCCCGTCAGTGATACATGAGGCACTACCTAAATAGTTTTCGAGGAGAACCAGCTATTTCCAAGTTTGTTTAGCCTTTCACCCCTATCCACAGCTCATCCCCTAACTTTGCAACGTTAGTGGGTTCGGACCTCCAGTGCGTGTTACCGCACCTTCATCCTGGCCATGGATAGATCACTTGGTTTCGGGTCTACGCCCAGCAACTATGCGCCCTATTCGGACTCGGTTTCCCTACGCCTCCCCTATTTGGTTAAGCTTGCTACTGAACGTAAGTCGCTGACCCATTATACAAAAGGTACGCAGTCACGGAACAAGTCCGCTCCCACTGTTTGTATGCATCCGGTTTCAGGTTCTATTTCACTCCCCTCCCGGGGTTCTTTTCGCCTTTCCCTCACGGTACTGGTTCACTATCGGTCGATGATGAGTATTTAGCCTTGGAGGATGGTCCCCCCATCTTCAAACAGGATTTCTCGTGTCCCGCCCTACTTGTCGTACGCTTAGTACCACAATTGTGTTTTCATATACGGGGCTATCACCCACTATGGCCGGACTTTCCATTCCGTTCTATTAACACGACTGCTATCACGTACAGGCTCTTCCCATTTCGCTCGCCACTACTTTGGGAATCTCGGTTGATTTCTTTTCCTGCGGTTACTTAGATGTTTCAGTTCACCGCGTTCGCTTCACATGACCTATGTATTCAGTCAAGGATGACCCAAAAGGGCCGGGTTTCCCCATTCGGAAATCGTGGGATCAAAGCACTTTGCCAGCTCCCCCACGCTTATCGCAGGCTATCACGTCCTTCGTCGCCTATCATCGCCAAGGCATCCACCAGATGCACTTATTCGCTTGATCCTATAACCTCAAACACGTTTTACCGTACTCTTGGTCAGAGTTTCGTATTTACGACTTGTTGAATAGTTTCTCACGCTATTCAACGGCTGACTTTTACATCAGCAGATACAATCAACCCAATTTATTACTGTAAAAACAAGTCACCCTGTTTTCACATTGTTTAATTAGGAGATATTACTTCTTCTATTTTGTTAAAGAACGATACAGATGTCTTTCGACATTCCGATTTAAGAAACCAGAACAAAATCAACAACCCGAATCCCAACTACTGATCCGTCTATTGACTGAATTCTAAATTCTTGACAGTGACTTTTTTGCTGCACCACTGTTTGCACAGTGCTCGCCGCAAGGTGTGGTGGAGGATGACGGGATCGAACCGACGACCCCCTGCTTGCAAAGCAGGTGCTCTCCCAACTGAGCTAATCCCCCAATCTGGCATTACTAAGCTGTTTCCACTTACTAGGTAAGTGGTGGGTCAAGCTGGAATCGAACCAGCGACCCCCGCCTTATCAAGACGGTGCTCTAACCGACTGAGCTACTGACCCAGCTTTTGTCTTCACTAGATCAACCCTAACTTCGAGATTACCTTAGATAATCTACGCCGCCAGAGCGACTGACCCAGCTTCCAACCAAGTCCGTAACCCTGAGATCAATTGCTTCATCTCGCAGTTACTTTCTCTGTATCTTCAAATTCTACAGCCGATGAGTGTGAGTACTTGACCCGCAGGTCTTTCTCTTGAAAGGAGGTGATCCAGCCGCAGGTTCCCCTACGGCTACCTTGTTACGACTTCACCCCAGTCATGAATCCCACCGTGGTAAGCGGCCCCCCTAAGGTTAGCCTACCTACTTCTGGTGAAACCCACTCCCATGGTGTGACGGGCGGTGTGTACAAGGCCCGGGAACGTATTCACCGCGACATGCTGATCCGCGATTACTAGCGATTCCGACTTCATGCACTCGAGTTGCAGAGTGCAATCCGGACTACGATCGGTTTTGTGAGATTGGCACCCCCTCGCGGGTTAGCGACCCTCTGTACCGACCATTGTATGACGTGTGAAGCCCTGGTCATAAGGGCCATGAGGACTTGACGTCATCCCCACCTTCCTCCGGTTTGTCACCGGCAGTCCCATTAAAGTGCTCAACTAAATGGTAGCAACTAATGGCAAGGGTTGCGCTCGTTGCGGGACTTAACCCAACATCTCACGACACGAGCTGACGACAGCCATGCAGCACCTGTGTTACGGCTCCCGAAGGCACTCCTCGATCTCTCAAGGATTCCGTACATGTCAAGACCAGGTAAGGTTTTTCGCGTTGCATCGAATTAATCCACATCATCCACCGCTTGTGCGGGCCCCCGTCAATTCCTTTGAGTTTTAGTCTTGCGACCGTACTCCCCAGGCGGTCAACTTCACGCGTTAGCTGCGTTACTAAGCTCCGAAAAGCCCAACAACTAGTTGACATCGTTTAGGGCGTGGACTACCAGGGTATCTAATCCTGTTTGCTCCCCACGCTTTCGTGCATGAGTGTCAGTATCAGCCCAGGGGGTTGCCTTCGCCATCGGTGTTCCTCCACATCTCTACGCATTTCACTGCTACACGTGGAATTCCACCCCCCTCTGCCGTACTCTAGTTAGCCAGTTCACAATGCAATTCCCAAGTTGAGCTCGGGGATTTCACATCGTGCTTAACAAACCACCTGCGCACGCTTTACGCCCAGTAATTCCGATTAACGCTTGGACCCTACGTATTACCGCGGCTGCTGGCACGTAGTTAGCCGGTCCTTATTCTTCTGGTACTCTCATCCCCGGTGGGTATTAGCCACAAGGATTTGCTCCCAGACAAAAGCGCTTTACAACCCGAAGGCCTTCTTCACGCACGCGGCATTGCTGGATCAGGCTTGCGCCCATTGTCCAAGATTCCCCACTGCTGCCTCCCGTAGGAGTCTGGACCGTGTCTCAGTTCCAGTGTGGCGGATCGTCCTCTAAGACCCGCTACTGATCGTCGCCTTGGTGAGCCTTTACCTCACCAACTAGCTAATCAGCCATCGGCCGCTCCAATAACAAGAGGTCTTGCGATCCCCCTCTTTCCCCCGTAGGGCGTATGCGGTATTAGCTATCCTTTCGGATAGTTATCCCCCATTACTGGGTACGTTCCGATGTATTACTCACCCGTTCGCCACTCGCCACCAGACCGAAGTCCGTGCTGCCGTTCGACTTGCATGTGTAAAGCATGCCGCCAGCGTTCAATCTGAGCCAGGATCAAACTCTTTCGTTTAATCGCTATGCTATTTTTACTACTTGGCTTGTACTTCAATACTCAAAAGAACATCCGAGTTTGAACCGAAGTTCAGACTACAAATATTACTTTTTCAATTGAGTGCAAGCACTTGTTTCGACTTACGAATCAAGCACTCACACTCATCGGCTGTATATTATTAAAGATCGTTGCGACAACCAGAGAAACTTGTTTTGTTTCGCTGCGTCATCAGCAGAGAGGCCGAACTATACCCATCGCCTCGAAACCCGTCAACACCTACCGGCAAAGAAAAGCGAAGAAAGGCGCTAAGTGGTTGATCTAATTAGCAACCCAGATTGAAACATTTTTGCAGCAAACGCAAAAGCCACGTCCGCAGCACCAGCGGATTCGGTCAGAAATCGAGAAATAGAAGCAAAGAAACTGCAGAAAAAGCACGAAAGGCATGAAAACAGCAAAATCCCCCCGAAAAGCAAACAGCCCGCTGGCGCGGGCTGTGTCTATTATTGTAAAAGCAATTTCGCATCACCGTTTATTCGTGGGGATCAGCGCATTTAGGCTGCCCATTAACATTGCGGCACGACTAGCATGCTCTTTTTTGATCTCGGCCGTGGGCGCGTATTTTTCTGAGAGCCGCCCTGTGAAGTGCACATCATTCTGCGACATTTCATCAAGAAAACGGCTGGGGCGGGTGATTTGCCACTCTCCTGCTCGGCGGCGCTTGCCGCAATAAGTGATGGTTAAACTACGCTGTGCCCGTGTAATACCCACATACATCAGTCGCCGCTCTTCCTCGACCATGCCCGTTTCGATTGAATTTTGGTGCGGCAGGATATCTTCTTCACACCCGATTAAGAATACATGGGGATATTCGAGACCTTTGCTGGCATGCAGGGTGGAGAGACGCACTGCGTCTACTTCTTCCTCGTCACGCCCTTCGAGCATCGTGATGATGGCAATCGTTTGGACGATCTCGATCAGGCTCTTGCCATCCTCTTCGCCCTTCTTGGTGATCCAACCCGCTAGATCGAGAATACTTTTCCATTTATTCTCGGCCGGCTTTTGCTCTTCGGTTTCATAGAGCCACGCTTCATAATTAATTGCGCCTAATAACTCTTGCAGCAATAGCCCCGCAGGCTCGCGCTCGGCACGACCTTGCAATTTGCCGATGAAATTGCAGAAAGTATGGAGCGCTTCGCACTGCGCCGCTTGGATTTGATGAATAAACCCCTCCTCGTATACGGCTGCAAACAAGGATATTTCTCGCCTTGCGGCATATGCCCCTAGCTTTTCTAAAGTCACATTGCCAATCCCACGCTTGGGTGTCGTCACCGCACGGATAAAAGCCGGGTCATCATTCTCATTTGCGACCAAACGCAGGTAAGACAAAATGTCTTTGATCTCGGCGCGATCAAAGAAACTCTCGCCCGCAGCCATCACATAAGGGATTTTGTCGTTACGTAATTGCGCCTCGATAATGCGCGCTTGGAAGTTACCGCGATACAAGATGGCGTAGTCTTTATATTCGGTGCGATTCAGCAACATGTGCTGGCGAATTCGATCGGCCACCATACGCGCTTCCTCTTCATCGCTCTTAGCTTCGACGACTTTAATCAGATCGCCCTCGCCCAACTCAGACCAGAGTTTTTTCTCAAACAACTTGGGGTTATTGCCGATCACCGAGTTGGCACAGCGCAAAATCCGCGCCACGGAACGATAGTTTTGTTCCAGCTTAATCACTTCGAGCTTCGGAAAGTCGGTTTTCAGCAAGTTCAGATTTTCAACGTTCGCGCCGCGCCAAGCGTAAATACTCTGATCGTCATCACCCACCGCGGTGAAGTAACCCGTAATGTCGGTGAGTAACTTCACCAATTGGTATTGCGTTGTGTTGGTGTCTTGATATTCATCGATCAGCAAATACCGCAGTTTATTGCGCCATTTCTTGAGCACTTCTTCATTATCTTCAAACAAATCAACCGGCAAGCGAATCAAATCGTCAAAATCAACCGCTTGATAGGCGTACAAAGTGTCTTGATAAGCACGGTAGATTTTTGCTAGCTGCATTTCTCCTTCGGAAGCCGCAATCACCATCGCCTTATCCGGCGAAATGCGATCATTTTTCAACATCGAAATCTGGCTAACGGTTTGCCGAATCAGCGCCTTGTCGGTTGTCACCAATTGATCGGCAATGATTTTGCTCGCATCAGCCGAATCCAAAATCGAAAATTTGGGCTTATAGCCAAGATGCGGCGCTTCCTCGCGCAGGATTTTCATGCCCAAACTATGGAATGTAGAGACCGTTAAGCCGCGCAGCCGATCGGCAGGTAAAAGGGTGGCGACCCGCTCGGACATTTCGCGCGCGGCTTTATTGGTAAAGGTAATTGCCGCAATATTGCGAGCGTCCATGCCTGCCGTTTCGATCAGATAGGCAATTTTCTGGGTAATCACACGGGTTTTGCCTGAGCCTGCGCCCGCCAAAACCAAACAAGGACCAGATAAATACTGAACGGCGGCCTGCTGAGGGGCGTTTAACAAATGCAACATCTGCAACAATACTTTTATCGGGCTAGAATCTTAAGATGGTATCACGTCGCCAAACTGCAACGCAGATCGCCAGACGCTTGGCGCATCCGATGATTTGGCATACAAGCTGTAATTGGTCTAGCCAAAAGTGATTGATAGAGATGAGTACATTGCAGCCAGTCCGCAAACAGGACCTCAGCATCGGCACCCCGTTGCCTTACCCGATTTACGACGTAAACAACAATTTGCTGTTACGCGAAGGGCAAATCATTGCGAGTGCAAGTCAGCTTGAAACCATTGCTCGCGATGGCTTATTTCACAATCCACAGTGGCAAACCACCACTCGCACGCCAGCCCCAACATCAAATCGGGCCCGTATACCCGTCGACATCGAAGAGTCGAGCACTACAGCCTCACCCGCAGATAGCAAGGTGATTCGCGATCTGAATCAAGTGAAATTGCAGCCCAATACGGTACTGCATGTGCAATCGGTCGGAGATCCGCTCAAACCCAAAGCCTCGGTGCGACTAATAGGCTGGCTCGATAAAATGGGCGTAATGATTAGTGCGCTCAGCCCGCAAGGGGGCATTTTGCCTTTTCGCGAAAATGAAGTGCTGCAGCTCAAAGCCATTTCTGGCAAAAACATCGTAGTGTTTACAGCGACCATACTTAAAGTCTGTTTTACGCCTTTCCCCTATCTGCATTTGAGCTGGCCAGACAAAATCCAGCTACGCCAACTGCGCAATAGCCTGCGCATCAGTACGCATTTAATTGTGAGCGTTAGCGGCGAAACGTTGCGGAGTACCCCAGCTAAAATCACTAATCTATCGGCCAGTGGCGCCATGCTGGAAAGCTCGTTGCTTGAACTCGAACCCGATCAGATGATCCAATTGGCCTTGCGACTTCCTGCTGCGGGTGAAGAACACACGATGACACTACAGGCCAAAGTGTGTAATCGACATATCGACCCACCTTCCACCATGACGCAGTACGGCCTGGCATTTGAGCCCATGGGTACGGCAGAGCGATTGGTGTTGGAACACTTTATTTTCTACGCCCTACTCGAAAGCTAAGCCAGCAGGGCAAGCCATTTATCTAGGTAATTTGAAAAAAGCCGAGGCCTGTTTCAGCTCGCCAGCCACATGCGCCACCGAGTGCGATGACGAGACCACTTGGGCTGCAATGGCCGTATTTTCTTCGGCCGCCTGGGCAATTTGTTCTACACGCCGTGCCAATTCAGCACTGGCGACTTTTTGCTCAGCCAGCGCATTCGCAATGTCATCGACCGAATGCCCCACCACTTGTGCGCCTTCTTCAATCTGCCCGATCAAGGCTTTGGTTTCTGCGGCGCTTGAGACCACGGTATTGACCACCAAGCGACTTTCTTGCATGCCTTCAACCGCAGCCAAAGTCCCCGCCTGTATGGATTGCAACATTTGCGCAATTTGCTGCACCGATTGAGTGGTTCTTTCGGCTAATTTACGTACTTCATCGGCCACCACCGCAAAACCACGCCCCTGTTCACCCGCCCGAGCGGCTTCAATGGCTGCGTTCAGCGCCAATAAATTCGTTTGATCGGCAATATCATGAATCAGATCCGCGATATTGCCGATGCTTTGCACTTTGCCATTGAGTTCATTCAGATCATGGGTGGTTTGCTCAACGCGCAGCGCCACACTCGCAATTTTTTGTGAAGAAGCCTCAACCTGAACCCCACCCGACACCGCCATTTCACCCGCCCTCTCGGCGCGAACATCGGCTTCGTCGGCGTGCTCGGCCACTTGATCAATACTCACGGTGAGTTGCTCAATCGCCGCGGCCGCCGAGGCCGTTGCTTGCGATTGATTCAGCGACGCTTTGCCAACCTCATCTGCCGCAACACTCAATTCGCCGACTGAATGACTTAATTCACTGGCATCCTGCTGCAGGCCTTGCACAATTTTGCGCAATGAATGCTGCATTTCATCTAAGGCGCGCAATAAATGCCCGACTTCATCATCCCCGACGCGCATGCCATTGAGTTCATGCGTCAAATCGCCTTTTGCCACAGACAGGGCGAGTCGCTCTGCGCTTTTTAGGCGTGGCACAATCAAGCGCTCGATCCAAAACGCAGTGAGCAAGCCCAGCATCACGCCCGCAATGGCACTGGCCAACATCAGTTTTTTAGCCGCTGCCGCTGTTTGCTCGGCGGCGACGCGTTCCGCTTGCATTTGCTGGCGCTGAAAATCAATCAAGGCATTGGCGGCGGCGAGAAAATCGGCATTGGCTGGCCCATATTGCTGCACGATCAATTGCGCCGCTGCAGTTTTATCTTTGCGCAAAGCCTCAAAAAGCGGCTCATAGGTATCACCGAGACGCGCCCGTGCCGCCATCATGGCATCGAGTAAGCGCTTGCCTTCATTTGAAGTGACTGATTTTTGTAGAAACTCTTGTGGCTCACGGTTCTTTTGTCGATTTTCTTGTGCGGTATTGATGGCCTGCTCAATCTGAGCGGTATTTGATGCAATAAACGCATCACGCAGCAAAGCGCCATTAATCAAACCGCGCTCGGCAATCGATTTGGCTGCTTCGATTTTGGGTAAACGCTCGGTAACCACCTTGGTGATCGCCGCATCCAACTGGGTGATCTGCTGGAACGAGATCCAAATCAACAGCACCAGCAGCGACAAGAGCAGCGCAAAACCTGCCAGTAATTTATTACGAACCGACCAATTTAGCCCCAGCATCTTGCCACCCCAAACCACGCCAAAAGATAGTTTGAGTGTAGAAGCCAATGCTGCACAGCAGCATAAAATACTTGATTCAAATCAATTGTTTAGCGAATTTGTCAACCAGGTGAAAGTACGCAACAACAACCCGAGCACATACACAAGCAGGTATTGCCTTCAAAACCAACAGCCACAATACTTAGCCAGCAATACTACCGCCCCGGCGGTGGCGTCATGGTTTTGCTGCGGTAGTCGCAAACATCATTGACGACACAGCGCCAGCATTCCGGTTTACGTGCCTTGCACACGTAGCGGCCATGCAAAATCAGCCAGTGATGCGCATTGAGTAAAAATTCGGCGGGGGTTACTTTGAGTAATTTATCTTCCACCGCGCGAACATCCTTGCCGGGGGCTAGGCCGGTGCGATTGCCGAGGCGGAAAATATGCGTATCGACTGCGATCGTCGGTACGCCAAACGCCGTATTAAGTACGACATTCGCTGTCTTGCGCCCGACGCCGGGTAAAGCCTCCAGACTTTCCCGATCGCGCGGCACTTCGCCACCGTGCAATTCAAGCAACATGCGACAGGTTTCAAGCAGATGCTTGGCCTTGCTGCGATATAAACCGATGGTATTGATGTAGGACTCAAGCCCTTCTTGCCCTAGCGCCAGAATCCCCGCCGGGGTATTGGCCACGGGAAATAAAATCTTGGTCGCTTTATTCACGCCAACATCAGTCGCCTGAGCCGACAGCAACACCGCCGTGAGTAACTCGAACGGCGTGCTGTAGTTCAGCTCGGTCGTAGGATTGGGGTCAAGCTCGGCCAGACGGGCGTAAAAAGTATGGCGGGTTTGCTTATTCATGCGTCAATGCAAGTTGATCTTCACGTGGCGTGAGCTTGGCCAACATCTTCGCCTTTGCCTCAGCGCGGCGATCCAAAGCCTGTTTTCCGGCAATCAAAAAGCCCAAGCCAATAAACGCGCCGGGCGGCAAAATCGCCAGTAGGAATTGATAATTGTATTCGGCAGGCACCACGTGAATCACCCACGCTTTCGCCGAAGCGCCAAACACCAGATCAATACCCGACAACAATGTTCCCTTGCCGACTAGTTCGCGCATCGCGCCCAGCACCGCCAGCACCAGCGTCAAACCCAGCCCCATAAAAAAGCCATCGAGCGCCGAATGAGCAACGGGGCTTTTGGAGGCAAAGGCTTCGGCACGCGCCAGCACGATGCAATTGGTCGTAATCAGCGGAATAAAAATACCCAAAACTAGGTAAAGCTCATGGACGTATGAGTTCATTAATAGGTCAACCATCGTGACCAATGCGGCGATAATCAAAATAAAGATCGGTGCGCGCAACTCGTTGGGCACAAATTCGCGGATCGCCGCAATTGCCGCCCCCGAAATCAGCATCACGATACTGGTCGCCAAGCCAAGCGATACGCCGTTGATGATATTGCTCGACATCACCAAGACTGGGCACATCCCCAAAATGGCGACCACGCCTTGGTTTTGCTTCCAAATGCTGTTGTAAATAATGTCTTTGGCTTCATTCCACGTCATCATGACTTTCTCCTTAGCCGCCAAATAGCGCGCTTTGATGCTGCGCCACATAGTCGAGGGTGTTTTTTACCGCTTTAACCACGGCACGTGGGCTGATCGTCGCGCCTGCGGTGTAGTCAAAATCCCCACCGTCTTTTTTTACTTTCCACTGCTGAGGCGGCAGATTGCTCAATGATTTTCCGTCAAAGAGCTTGATCCATTCCGATTTAGCGGCATCAATATAATCACCCAGCCCCGGTGTTTCCTTATGCGCCACAACACGTACGCCGAGCACACGGCCATCTTTGGCTACGCCGACGAGCAACTTGATCTTGCCGGAATAGCCATCGGGCGCAACGGTTTCAACCACCAAGGCCGTCGTTTGCGCGCCTTGTTTGGCGCGGTAAAACTGCGCGCCCGCTTCATTATTCAATTGCGCCAGCGCAGTGGCGTCTTGCGCAATAGCGTCGTTCAGCAATTCATTATCAAAGCTGCCTTTGGGGAGTACTTGCGCAATCAGCGCAACTTTGGCGGTTTTTTCATTCCCCAGCACAATGTCTTTGGTTAATGCATAAGTGCCCGCCATCAACGCCGTAAACACCAGCGCAAACACAAACAAAGTCAGCGCACCGCGCACACCGTTTTGCACCATCGTTTTCATGGTTTGACTCCCTGCTTGCCCGTTACAGTCGGCTTTTTGCGGCCAAAGACCGCTGGTTGCGTGTAACGATCAATGAAGGGTGCTGCAATATTCATAATGATAACGGCAAACGCCACGCCATCGGGATAACCGCCATAGGTGCGGATTAACCACGTCAAAAGACCGATCAAACCCGCATAAATGAGGCGCCCACGTGGCGTCGTTGGCGCAGTGACAGGGTCGGTCGCAATAAAAAATGCACCCAAGATTGCCGCACCACTAAATAGATGAAACACCGGGCTGGTGTAATGCGCCGGATCGATCAAATAAAACACACTCGAAAATGCCGCAAGCGCGCCCAAAAAAGCCATCGGCAACTGCCATTGGATCACGCGCTGCTGCAGCAAGAACAAGCCGCCGAGCAAATACGCGGCCGCAATCCAGCCCATTTCACTGGGCAAAACGCCAGCCTGGAAAATCGCGCCGCTAAAAATGTCATGCATCGGATGCGATTGCATCAAGGCGGTTTTGACGGCATCTAATGGTGTCGCAGAAGCCAGGGTATCAAACGCCAAACCTTCTGGCAGCTTGCCTGTAAAGATATACCCAAACTGTTGCCAAGTATTTAAGTCAGCATTGGGCAATGCCAGCGGCGCATTCCAGCGACTCATTTGCGCAGGGAAAGACACGATCATCACGGCAAAACCAATCATTGCCGGGTTAAATGGATTTTGCCCCAAGCCGCCATACAGATGCTTGGCCAAACCGATCGCAATGACCGTGGCCAGTACGATCATCCACCAGCTTGAGAGGGGTGGCAGCGACAAAGCCAGCAACCATGCCGTTACGATCGCCGAGCCATCGGTGATAAATGGCTTGATCGGATAATTACGTAGCTTTAAGCAAGCCGCTTCAACACCAAGCGCCGTCACCGTGGCTAACAGCAATTGCAGCAAAATACCTGCGCCAAAGACCCAGACATACACCGCAATACCTGGGATCAACGCGGCAGCCACCTTGAGCATCACCACTTGCAGCGGGGTGGGCTTTACAAAATGCGGGGAAGTTCTCATACCCATTCCAGTGAATTACTTCAGCTAAACCAATCATTCCCATGCGATGCCATGTGGCCTGCGTGAGCATTTTTGTTTAATTTAATAAGGCAGATCCTGCGCCGCTACCCCGATAAAATCGGGGGCGGGATCTTGTAAAAACTGCACGGCATCAATGTACTCAAACCCCTGAATATAGGCTTTGAGCACACGATGCATGCCATCCATCACGCGGCCATCTTGCGACAAAATAATCGGATAGCGTAAGTCACACGCAGCGATCAATTTCACATGTTCTGCAATCGCGCGCCCCGTCGGCTCGTCCTGATCAAACCAGTAGTTTTGATCGAGTTCGGCAATTTGGCTTAAGGGTAAACGCAGCCAAGGCAAATCGGTACTCAGCGCTATCAGGCGATGCACATCCCACGCTTTAAGCCCTTCTGAGCAAGGGCGCAAATGATATTGCTTGCGCATCGCGTTCAAATCTTGCTGGCTCATGATTCGCCTGCTTTAGGTTCGGCGGTTTTTGCGGCTTGCTCCGCTTTTGCCGCTTTTTTTGCAGCTGCCGCCGCCATCGCTGCACGAATCTTGGCGGCTTTTTCTTCGTCCATCGCAGGCACAGCGGCTGGCGCTTGCGGTGCCACTTCGGCCGCAGTCGCAACACTCGTATCAGTCACCGACGGCGCATCAGAACTCGTGCTCGCCACTGCAACGCCAGCGGCTTTCGCCGCCTTTTTAGCCGCCGCAGCGGCCATCGCCGCACGGATCTTGGCCGCTTTTTCTTCGTCCATCGCAGGGGCTGTCGAACTAGGGGTATCCGTTGAAACAGCTTCAACTGATTTAACCTCAGAGGCATCCACCCCCGGGGTATCTGCTACAGCCTTTTTCGCTGCAGCCGCCGCTTTCGCGGCTTCAATCTTGGCCGCTCGTTCCGCATCGCGCGCAGCACGTTGTTCTGGCGTCATCGCCTCCAACTCAGCTTTTTCAGCCGCCCGCTTTTCCATGCTTTCTTTGATTTTGGCGGCCTTTTCCGGGCTGACAAAATTAGGAATTTTGGCCTCTGAATTGGGTGGCGGTGGGGGCGCAGCGCCACCTTCTTCGGCCTTCTTCGCCGCAGCACGCGCCATCGCGGCTTTAATTTTGGCGGCTTTCTCGTCTGCAGCAGACTGATCCGCAGGCGAAGCTTCAGTGGCACTGGCTACGGGCTTGGGTGCCGCTCGCGCAGCGAGTCGCTCCGCTTTTTCTGCTTTTTCACGTTCTTCGCGGAATTGCTTAAATTCATGGCGTTCGCGCGCCGTGTCGGCCAATTTTTTAGCGCGTTCGGCGTCCCAGATTTCCGATTTGGCAAAGCGGTAATAATCGACGAGCTGAATGCTCGACGGGCATACATAGGCACAAGCGCCGCATTCAATGCAATCGAAGAGATTCCATTCTTGCGCTTTACCAAAATTTTTGCTGCGCGCAAACCAGTATAAATCCATCGGTTGCAACTCTTGCGGGCACGCCACGGCGCATTCACCGCAGCGAATACACGGCATTTCGCGCGCTTTGGACGGAAAATGTGCCTCGTCCATCGCGATAATGCAATTACCTGCCTTGGTCAGACCGACTTGGGTCGATGGCAGCGTAAAGCCCATCATTGGGCCGCCATAAATACATTCGGGGCGGTCAGCGCCAGCGTTTGAATCCAGTTCTACGCCTGCAAAGCGCAATAACTCATCGATCGGCGTACCGATTAACGCATCGACATTGCCGGCCTTAGCCACCGCGCCAGTCAAAGTGACAATGCGCGAAATCACTGGCTCGGCCTGCTCAAGTGCGGCGTAAATACTGTAAATCGTTGCGACGTTAAAACACTGCACACCCAGATCGGTCGAGCGCACGCCGCTAGGCACTTCTTTATTGGTCAGCAATTTAATCAGCTGCTTGGCGCCGCCCGAAGGATAGAGGGTCGGCACGACGACAACTTCGGCAGCAAAACCACAGTTGCCCAAAGCCTCGCGCAGTGCGGCGACCGCTTCCATTTTATTGTCTTCAATCCCGATTAAGACCTCTTTGGCATTGAGCAATTGCCGCACAATCGAAATACCCGCAACGATTTCGATTGCGCGTTCGCGCATTAATCGATCATCGCACGTGATATAGGGCTCGCATTCGGCGCCATTAATGACCAGCGTTTCGAGTGCTTCACGACCCGCGAGTTTTAGATGCGATGGAAACACAGCGCCGCCCTGCCCGACCACACCCATGTCTTGCAGATAGTCGCGAATCGATTTGGCATCGCCTCGCGCCAGCGCTTGTTGCCAGTCAAATTTTTCGCGGGGTATCCATTCATCGCGCCCATCGGTGGCGATCGTGACACACCATTCAGCCAAGCCCGAAGGATGCGCCACCTGCCGCGCATCAATCGCAATCACTTCACCCGAGGTCGGCGCATGAACGGCCACTGATAAATTGCCATCGGCAACGGCAATTTTCTGCCCTTTGAGCACTTTATCGCCCACCGCCACAATGGTTTTGGCCGGGTTACCAATGCTTTGCTGCAAAGGGATCACCAATTGAGCAGCAATCGGCCCGATCTGAATCGGCGAGCGATTGGAAATATCCTTCATTTCCGGGGGGTGTACGCCACCATGAAAAGGGAAAATCTCGCGGCTGGTTTCCATCGTTATGCCCCCGCCTTCACTTGTTTCAATTGAATCACGGGATAGCGCCACTTCCAGGTATTGACGTTTTCGCCCACGGTCACCATGTCGATACAATCAACCGGACAAGGCGCAATGCATAATTCGCAGCCGGTACATTCACTTTCGATCACCGTGTGCAGATGTTTGGCCGCGCCAACAATCGCATCGACTGGGCAAGCTTGAATGCAGAGCGTACAGCCGATGCAGATGTCTTCACGAATCACCGCCACCGCACGGGGTTTTTCCGCTGCGCCACCGCCGTCGTCAAACGGCACAAAGTCTTTACCCAGTAACTCAGCTAGCTTGCGAATGCCATCTTCACCACCCGGTGGGCATTTATTTATTTCCGCATCTTCGTTGGCGATCGCCGTTGCATAGGGTTTACAGCCCGGAAAGCCACATTGACCACATTGCGTCTGCGGCAAAATCGCGTCGATTTTATCCACCAATGGGTCTTCATCGACTTTGTATTTAATCGCGGCAAAGCCCAAAATTGCGCCCAAAATCAGCGCCAAGCCAGCCATCAAGGCCAGTGCTAGCAAGAAACTCATTTCACCAACCCTGCAAAACCCATAAATGCCAGACTCATCAAGCCTGCGGTAATAAACGCGGCAGGCGTTCCTTTAAAGGCCTGAGGAATATCAGCGCCTTCCAAACGCTCGCGCATCGCGGCAAATAAAATCAAAATGAGCGAAAAGCCCACCGCCGAACCAAAGCCAAACACCAGCGACTCGAGCAGATTATGCCGTGCCGTCGAGTTAATCAGCGGCACACCCAATACGGCGCAATTGGTGGTAATCAGCGGCAGGTAAATCCCCAGCGCCTGATACAGCGCGGGGCTGGCTTTGTGAATAAACATCTCGGTAAATTGCACAATCGCCGCAATCACCACAATAAAGGCCAACGTGCGGAGGTATTCCAGATGCCAGACGATCAACAATTGGTCGATCATCCACGAGGTACCCGAAGCCAGTGTCAGCACAAAAGCGGTGGCCAGCCCCATGCCAATTGAAGCTTCGAGCTTTTTCGAGACGCCCATAAAGGGGCATAGCCCCAGAATACGCACCAATACGACGTTGTTGACCAATACTGCTCCGACTAATAGCAGTATGTAGTGACTAAAATCCATGAACTTGACCCCAGCGGGATAAAAATGGTCTTGGCGACGCAAAAAAGCCGCCAAATTGTGGCATGGGATCCATTGTAGCGATTGTTCCGCACCTGACCCCGAGCAAAATCAAAAAATAGCCATATTCTTCAAAGCCTTATCCATTTTACGGATAAGGCTTATTTGCAATCTCGCAAAACCAGACTGCACAGCCACAGCAATTAGCGGTTCGATTGCAGCTTGGCAATGGCATCTGCGCAATCACTCACCAGATGCGGGCCTTCATAAATCAGCCCGCTATACACCTGCACCATCGCCGCACCCGCACGGATTTTCTCGACGGCATCATCACCATTCATAATGCCGCCAACGCCAATAATCGGTAGCGCGCCATCCAGCACTTGCGACAACTCACGAATCACCGAGGTCGACTTAGCGCGCACTGGCTCACCCGACAAACCACCCGCCTCTTGTCCGTGACGCAGGCTTTCAACCCCCGTGCGCGACAAAGTCGTATTGGTTGCGATAACACCATCGATGTGGTTTTCGATCAGCAAGCGGCCAATTTCCTGAATCTGGTTATTATCCAAATCGGGTGCAATTTTCACGGCAATCGGCACGTAGCGACCGTGCTGCTGCGCCAGCTTTTCTTGCTCAGCTTTTAATTGCGAGAGCAAACTGCCCAACTCATCGCCTTGCTGCAATTGACGTAGGTTTTTGGTATTGGGGCTAGAAATATTCACCGTCACATAGCTGGCCGCCGCATAGACTTTACGCAAGCCGATCAGATAATCATCTGCAGCCTTTTCTATGGGGGTATCTGCGTTTTTACCAATATTGATACCGAGTACACCGCGATACTGGCTACGGGCTACATTTTCCAGCAGATTATCCACGCCATCATTATTAAAGCCCATGCGGTTGATAATACCGCGCGCTTCGGGCAGGCGGAATAAACGCGGTTTGGGATTACCCGCTTGTGGGCGTGGCGTCACGGTACCAATTTCCAGCGAACCAAAGCCCAGCTCAGCCAGCATATCAATGTAATCGCCGTTTTTATCCAAACCTGCGGCCAGCCCAACTGGGTTGGCAAATTCAATCCCCATCACCGTGACCGGATTATTCGGCACAGTCGGCGTCAAAGAGCGTAAAAAGCCCAGGCTATTGAGTAAGCCCATGCCTTTGAACGCAGCATGATGCGCGCGCTCTGCATCCATCATAAACAGCAGCGGTTTTGCGAGTTGATATGCCATTTCTATGCCTTATTGGTACTTATTTTTTGGTCATGCCGGTGCAGCAAGCAGTGCACCAGATCAAATTAGATCGCCCCACGCGGCCATGGCAGCGCAGGGCTCATTGCATTTAGCCTTTGCGATTGACGCAGGCGTCATAGGTATTTTGCATCAGCGTCGCCACGGTCATCAGGCCAACGCCACCTGGTACCGGCGTAATCCAGCTGGCACGCTCTTTGGCTGCATCAAACTCGACATCGCCACACAATTTGCCGGTATCGAGGCGATTAATACCTACGTCGATCACGATCGCGCCCGGCTTAATCCATTCACCTTTAACAAAATTAGGAATCCCAACACCGGCCACCACCACATCAGCACCCGCCACTTTAGCCGCCAGATCTTTGGTTTTGCTGTGGCAAACGGTCACTGTTGCACGCGCGAGCAACAACTCAAGCGCTTGCGGGCGGCCAACAATATTCGACGCGCCAATCACAACGGCATCTTTACCAACCAGATCAATGCCCGTTTTTTCCAGCAAAGTCATCACACCGCGTGGCGTGCAAGGGCGCAGCAAAGGCATTTTCAAAGTTAGACGGCCAATGTTATACGGGTGAAAGCCGTCCACATCTTTGATTGGATCAATCAACTCAATCACTTTGTCGGCATCAATATGCTTGGGCAATGGCAACTGCACCAAAATGCCGTCGACATCATCGTTCTGATTGAGCTCGGCCACCAACTTCAGCACGTCTTCTTCGCTCGTCTCGGCGGGCAAATCATAGGCCAGCGAAGTAATACCAGCATTTTCACATTGGCGTTTTTTATTGCCGACGTACACTTGTGATGCAGGATCAGAGCCCACCAAAATCACCGCCAAGGCTGGTGCACGTTTGCCGGAAGCGACCCGCGCATCCACTTTGGCACGCACTTCACGAACGATTTCTTGGGAAATGGCTTTACCATCAAGGATCTGGGCTGTCATCGCGGCATACTCCGGCATATTTTCAAAAAAGCGATTTTCTCATTGATCCACTTTTTTTGCACTTTTTACCGATTATTTTTGCAGATGGGGTTGACGACCTGCGAATCTATCCGTATAGTTCGGCCTCTCTAGTCGGGGCGTAGCGCAGCCTGGTAGCGCACCTGTTTTGGGAACAGGTGGTCGTGAGTTCGAATCCCACCGCCCCGACCAGAAATACAAAGCAATTTGTAGAGCTCCCGTAGCTCAACCGGATAGAGCAACGACCTTCTAAGTCGTAGGTTACAGGTTCGATTCCTGTCGGGTGCGCCAAGCATGCCGAGAAATATAGATTACAAAGTTTTGTGGTGGCTGTAGCTCAGTTGGTAGAGTCCAGGATTGTGATTCCTGTTGTCGTGGGTTCGAGCCCCATCAGCCACCCCACAAAAGTAAAGGCCTCAGCGCATGCTGAGGCCTTTTTCATTTCTGGCGAAAAATCACCAGTAGGCAAATAGTAGGCATCATAGCGGCAACCCAATGAGCCCCATACCCTTCACTTGCATCCTATTAGCACCGAATGAAACGCACACCACCCAAGTTCGTGAGAGAAAATGAGAGGCACGACACTCTTATCGAGTGTTTGCCATATCCGCAGGCAAGCAGTATCGCCCAACAGCGGACCGATGTGGGTTATGCATGGGCGTAACACAAAATGGCGAGGAAGCATCCATGGCCGCCTCCTCGATGGCTCCACACAGCCTTGGAACGAAAACCCCCTCTGAAATAGAGGGGGTTTTCGTTTATATGTCTTTATATAGCGATGCATCCCCGTAAATACGTGAACTCAACGTGAAGCCTTGTAGCTGCATGACCAGCCCCTGCACCCAAACGGTGTGATAATATCAGAATAAAATTACTAAAAGCTGTCGAAATCAGAAACAATCCCTCCCTTGAGATTGGCATCACGTCTCAATGAAACAAACCACAATTGCGATAACTCAAACAAAAAGGGAAACACATGTTCGGACTCTTTAAAAAGAAGACCGCAAAAAAAGCCCCCCAACCAGAAACGCGCAACGAAGATAAATTGGCTACTGAAACTCCATCCGAGGCCACACTTCAAGATCAATATATTGCAGACCAGCCGATTAACAGCAAAGCTGAAGATCGCTTCAATAGAGCATCATTCGCCACTCGAATAGCCGAGACCATCGCGACCCGAGCAGATCCATCAAGCATCGTTCTTGGTCTGTTTGGTCCATGGGGTGATGGCAAGACTTCTGTGCTTGAAATGATGCAAGAAACTCTCCTGTCTTACCCAAACGCAATCGTAGTCCGTTTCAATCCTTGGCACTTTCAGAACGAGGACCTATTGCTCAGAGGATTTTTTGCCACCCTTGCCGACGCAATGGGGCAGTCCCTCCCCAGCATGAAAGAAAAAGCAGGTGAACTTCTACAAAAATATGGGAGTGTACTTTCATTAGCATCCCTAACAGTTGGTGGCGTGGTGCAAATAACACCAGGGAATACCGCCAAAGATGTTGGTGAGGCTATGTCAAACGTTGGATTGGACGAGCTGAGAACGCGAATTGAGCGAATGCTGGATGAGGCCAGCAAACGCCTCATCATTCTGATTGATGATATTGATCGCCTAGACCGTGAAGAAACTCACGCCATTTTCAAACTGGTCAAATTATCCGCCAGCTTCCGACATACCTCGTACGTCCTAGCTTTTGATGACGTTGTTGTCTCTGCCGCACTAGGGGAACGTTATGGAGCGGGAGGCTCACCTGCTGGCCGTGCTTTTCTTGAAAAAATTATTCAGGTGCCATTACATCTGCCACCAGTAGACGAAAATAGTCTACGGCAACTCGCCCTAGAGGGCATCCAGAATGCTCTGAACCAAGCAGAGATCGAACTGACGCAACCTCAAGTAGACACCTTCGTTAGATACTTTGACGACGCCCTTTTACCACGACTTGAAACACCACGCCGAGCTAAGTTGCTCTCAAATGCATTAATGTTTGCACTCCCCATTCTCAAAGGCGAGGTCAATCCAGTTGATCTTATGCTTATTGAGGGGATAAGGGTAATGTATCCCAACCTCTACACAGGCATCAGAGAGAATTCTGAGCTATTCCTTCGTGGCGAGCGCGAGCATCGCGGATCTCTTCAAGAGGCTGCTAGTCGAGTTAGCTCCCTCATTGAGCAAACGACTCCAGAACTAACCACAGATGAGCGAGCCACGGTGAAATCACGTCTTCTTGAGCCGCTCTTTCCACGCATTAGCAGCATGGGCTATGGCGGAGAATGGGATGAAATTTGGGGGGCAGAGCAAAAGGTATCTTCAAGCCAATATTTCAAGCGCTACTTCACGTATAGCGTGCCGACAGGAGACATTCCTGATGCCCATATAACTATGCTTTGTGAAACCGCCCCAACCTCCTCAGATACTGAGAAACAAGCCCTGCTTGAAGCCTTTGCTGCACGGCAAGGCCTGCCGCGAGTAATTTCAAAGTTGCGTCAACGAGAGCAGTCTCTAACTCAAGCGCAGGCCTCCGCATTAATTACAGCGTTTGCATTAAATGGAAACCTTCTTCCACGCGAGCGTGGCATGATGATTTTAGCTGATACACGGGCTAAAGCCGGAATGCTTATTGCAGGTCTTTTGCGACAAATACCTGCAGGAGAACTCCGACAAGCAGAAGCTGAGCGGGCTATTCGAATTGCACTCCCCGTCAGTTTTTCGATGGAGTGCATCAGATGGATTCGCCACTACGAAGATAGCCCTCCAGAAAAAAGGGTGCTGGCTGATGAGGGTGAAGTGCCCCTACGAACCATCCTGACCACACGCATTGAAGAGGCCGACACAGAGTCGCCATTATTTATAGCGCACCCTAAAGACGCCACCTCACTGTACTGGCACTGGGCTAACGAAACATCGGCAGCCCATGTTCAGCAGCGACTGGAAGCTCTCTTCAGCGCAACCCCTGAACAGTTAGACGCTTTTTTAGCATGTTATGTAGGAGAAGCTTGGGGTATTGAGAGTGGCCTTCCAAGACCTGCCGACTTTGAAAGAAGGCAGTACGACTTGGTATCGCAACTAATTCCTGCGGAACGCGTGGCCAGTAATTTGCGGCTTCGCTATGGTGCTGAGCTTGACTCGCCTCAACAATACCCCCCTGAGACAATGACGCAGTCTCGCCGCATCGCGCATCAATTCATGACAGTGCATCAGTGCGTAATACAGTTACAACAACCCGTGCAGGCCACCACAGAAAACGTGGTAGTTCGATGACTTCGAGCAACAAATCAAATATTCGCTCAGACCGATGCCCTACAAGATTTCTACAACACAATTTAAACCTCGAACGGAACACAAATGATTAAGAATATTGCAATTGGTCTTTTATTACTATCGAGTGTGTCATCGGCAAATGATGCGACAACTCCAGACGATTTAATGCAGTATGCCGATCTGAAATATGGATCAACAAACTCTTCTAGCAAGCGCGGAATAGAGATCAACGATGCATTCTCGTACTAGGATTACAATGCAAGACATATCGCAATTCTTGAAAAAATCAATAACTCCAACAATTTAATGGATGCGATTCATACATTGACTTTCAAAAGCTAAAAAATATCCAAACTGGAATATTTGGCCTAGATTTGATTGGACAGATAGCAACAGGTAATAGCCTGCTTGGGCTTAGCTCTGGATTTAGCGCCGCAGCATTTGGTATATTTTTGGTTTCAATGCCTACTGATGCAATGAGCACAGGAATGAACGAAGCGTCAGCATTGCATTCAACTATCAACCCTAAAGCAATCCATGTAATTAAAGTTTGCGACTTCTTTGATGGTAATGAAACGACAAATAAAACACTCGTTGAGCAAGTTAAATTTTTCGAGATTTTTAATAAATCTGGCGCAAAAATAGCAATGAATAATGCGAGAGCAGTCTGGAATGGGCAAAGTGGAACTAGATCACAGTCAAGTATCGCTGGCAAGTGGGGCTTCAAATATGAAATGGAAGGTGCAAAAGGGTTCGCCTGCGTGACATCTGTAGTTCGGGTTGGAAAAAATGCGCCATTATTTGAAGAAGGGGTTAGTAAACCCTTGGCAGCGGGCTTATGCTTCATGGCAGAAGCACCACAAGATAGAATTGATACATACATTGCGGAAATTAAAAAAAATGTTGATGCTGACACCTATGTTATGTGGGTTCCCAAAGAAGGTGGAAAAAGAATTGCGTGGAAAAATGGGGTAACAATGGAGTTGCCATTATTTCCTGCTCCACGGATCGAGTTGGAGGCTGCCAAAAAAGCGGCTGAAGAAGCAAAAAAAACAGCTGACGCAAGTAAATAATGCAACTTGCGAAATCTTATTTAATTTATCCACCCAAACTCATCGCACGTAGCCACCTAACTTACCAATTTAGCCACCGCAAATCTTGGAGTGCAGCTCACGTTGATAGGCAAGTTTAAACTATGCAACAGGCAGCAGTCGGCAACAACCGACCTTTTGGCCTCGCGATTTTGGCTTCATTGAACGTCTGCAGTAGCTGCTATTGCAGACGTCCAGCCAGCTCCTCCCGCCTTCAGCAGTTCGGCCAAAGCGGTCGCGCATGTGGTTTTACTTTCACATCAGCCTTATTACTTTGCGTCAGCTTCATTGAGCGCCGTCAATGAGCTGACAGCTGAAGGTGGTCGGCCAAGAGCAGACTATTTGGCTAGTTGAGGGCAAGCCAAATGACTGCTGCAGGAACGAATTTCTAGCCTAAAGTTAAATAACAATTTTCAACCAGAGTTAGCAGGCGTGGAAAATATGAATGGCCTGTATGGTTTTTTGCGGGGCTCTTTGCTTTACTGGGACTATCTAGTAACTTGATGAGGGTGAGTGGCCCGATTACTGCCCATAAATTGGTCGACTTTTCCGCGTTTATGGGGTTGTTAGCTTTAATTTTTGATATTGTCGCTTCGTTTCCCACAGGAAAAGCAGGTGTACGCGGAGCTATTTTTCAAAAAAAGAACAGCGAACATTGTTCTATATTAGCGTGTCCTTGTCGTTTGCTATCTTTGTCGCAAACATTTTGTATCTAGTTTTTGGTATTTGTATTTGCTCTAACAAGTAGTTTATGCCATTCACAATGGCTGTTTCTGAGTAGATAACAAGTGGTAGTCTGCCAAGAGCGGATAGTAAAGCGTGAGACTTTTATTGCAATCATTGAAGTCTTTATATAAAAATCAGAACAGCTGGATATCGGTTAATATGTAAGGGCTCATTCATTGGGATTAGGTCTCAATCAGCGATTTAACAGTTAGGGCATATATGACCTTACCAAATGAGCATTGGACGATCATAGGCTCGAAATGTCTATTGCATCCAGGGTCGTCCAATTTCGAGGTAATCTTTCTCTAAAAATCACAACATGCAAAACCATTTTTCTTGGCAAGACCAACATAATTAATGTATAAATATAAATCTCCAACGCAGACCCAATTGATTATATGTTTATTCTTATAGCTATTTGTCATATGCTTCCAGTTATAATCATTGGGTTAATTGGAAGTAGATTCTTAATATTATTGGGAGCTATTCTTGTTATCTTTGTAACCACAATAACAAGCAGCCCTGGATTTGTTGTTATAGACATAACTGCAACAATGATTTCTGTTCTAATCGCATGGAAAATGGCTTCGTCAGAAATAGACACAAAAATCGCCAATTCAATATCTGCTGCAATTAAGTCAATGCAATCAGTATTAAAGTTTTTTTCATCTCTTTATGTACTAGCGATAATTACGCCGCTTGCGTTGATGTTGTTATCAGGCCTAGGGGTCCCTATTGACGACATAGTGAGATACGTTGGATTTAATAAACCAAAAGAAGTGACCTTTCTGAGTCACACCATTAAATATATAGGAAAAAATAACAATCACATTGGAGTTATTTCATTTCTTGACAGCCACAACATAGAAAAAACCGTTGAGTCAACTACAGCAGATGACTGCAGTGACGAAATAGATAAGCAATCAATTTCTCGTGGCGACAAGGTCTTTATAATAATTCACGGTAGTGGAAAATGCACGGTAACAAAAAATCAATCTACCTCATAGATTAAAATTCCATCTCTATTAACTGCGTCACGAATTACATGATTATTTTCATTAAACCTACGGACATCAACACGATGACTAAACATCATTCCAAGCTCACTTCTATAAGAAGGTAATACTAAACACCAGGTAGCAAAGCCATCCCCCTCATCAACTCCTTTGACCATGCAAACATCAATATCTATTGCAAGATCAATGTCACTTTCAATGCCATAATCTCTCCTAGCCATGCTTCCAAATAAGAATATTCTACGGATCTCTTTTTTAGAAGCTGCCCACACTGAGACTATATCCCGGATATAGTCAATATCCATACATTAATTCCCATTTCTTAATGGCGTTGTTTTTGAATTGTACTTCAAATCTAATATTCTATGGATTTCTACTATATTGCTAAGTAAATTTTTGCATTCATCATTTATCAAATTTACATTCAAGTTGTCAGCAAATTTTTTACTATCAATGTACCTTATGATATCACCAAAGAAAGATGATATATTTGTGCATTCTGTATGCAGATCAAAGTTAAATTTCTCATAATTCGTATGCAAGCCCAATAAATATGCGCCAACAAGTAGTCCTGGCGCAGCACCAAGGACATCATAATCGAATAATTTTTCGTTATGTGAAACCATTGTTTCTGCGACTTGCAATATTCCACTGTTGGTCATATTTTGATTTATTTGATGAACTTCCCACAGCATTCCAAATAAATTCATCGCAAATATTGCTTTTTTCGCTTCGTCAAAATATTGAACTTCGTTTGCTACTTTTCCAGAAATATTCTTAACTCTCCGTATAACAAGAACGCTATTAAGACCACTAAATAATCCCATAATTATCTCCTAAATAGCCACCACAGCCATTTCACTGATTTATTATTTATCGGTTTATGCTCCAACAAACGCATAGTAGTACGTAGATCTTCAAGGTTAGCTTCTTTATCGTGAAGCCTGTCTCGTAAAACTTCATTTTCAGCCTGCAATGCTGCTAATTTTGCCTGCAATTCAGTTGTCACATCTCCTGTCTCCTGCTGTCGCCTTTTGTCACCTAATGTGACAGTCTCCGTGACAACATCACCACAACCAATATCCCCGAAAACCCTTATTAACTCTGAGATTGCGAGCGACAGGGTCTGTCCGACTACCGTCAGCTGACAGGACATTGTCGGCTGATGCCTTAACTGACGCAAAAGTAAGATTAAGAATGTGGAAGTAAAAGCACATGAGCGGCTGTATTGGCCGAGCTGTTGCCGCTCAGGTTCATCAGAGAGCGACAGCTATACTATTGAAACCCGTCACTCGTCTTGTTCGTGAACATCTTCCGGTCTGGGTCTGGTTCAGCAGCTCAAACCACTGGATAAATGCGTGAGCATGGGTGGCTGCATCAAATAAGAACGGGTGGATAAATTGATAAAAATCAGCACAACTCACTTGAATTGAAAAAGCCTAGAGATTATCTGGGCTTTTTTTCGTTCACAAAATATTCACAATCATAAGATTGGAGAACACGACCTAAATGCGGAAAAGGGTTTTCCTTTATCTGCCAGCCGTTGCACATATCCCAAGTGTTTTGGAATAGCAGGCATAGTTTCACCGTCTTTTCTCGTGCGTTTCCAATCAGTCTTAATCAACATTCCAACTGCTTTCACTTGATCACGAATGCCAGCAAAGCCAGGGCTTTTCCAAAACAATGCAATCAGCCGTTCCAAATCATGATCGTGCCTTTGACGAATCGCGATCACGACTTCATTCCTCAAGTCTTGCAGACGCTCTTTATCATAGCGCCAAGTCCAGACGGGTTTTGGCTCTGTGCGTTTGGTGATTCGCACCAGTTCATAGCCCGTCAGGCGAATCCGGTGTTTGGGTTCGGTGGGATCCTGCCATTTCTCAAGACCATCGATCAGTAGATCTCCATCAGTAACGAGCAGAATCCACGTCAAAATCGCCGGCCTATTCTCGTCGTGCCACCACAACAACCGTGCTGTAGCACTTCCCTTTTCGCGGCGGCGGCAAGCCTTCAAGCGAGGCAAATTCACGTCATATAGACGGGTAAATTTTTCAACCAGAAATGGTGCTTTTTCATTGGAAATCGTACCCATAACATAGCGTCGATGGCCAGACCGAACAAGATCGGCTATTCGCTGCATAAAGCTGGTTTTCTTGGTAAATACAAAAAAATCTGCCTTGGCCATAAGTGTCCTGATATGGGTTTGAAATAGTCATTTTGGCGATGCTTAACGCACAGCGTTGATACATAACATAAAAGGATTTGTGTTGCTTTGCAACACAACAATAAGAGGTTCCTGTTGTTTTACGCCATCTCATCGAATGTTTGCCATTACAGCCAGTTGCATGGGGTTAGCCACCCAATAATCACTCGTTGGTTTTTGGGGCGCCAACCCCAAACCACTTATCGCGCCGGGGTGGATACCCCCAGCAGTTTGCCAAAACTGCTAGCACGGTGAAGCTGCATGCCTTTAATCGGGCTCGTGCAGCTACGCTGAGCGCTGAGGGATGAAATGCCCTCTTCGACTCAATCTGAAGTAGTAAGAAACGATGATGTTGGGCGACACGGAAACGGCGGCCTAGGTAACTAGGAATCGACCTGTTGCAATGTGAAATCGGGTACTCAGCCCCGACTCCGGCTTGTATCGAGAGGGCAAGACGGATGCGACACACGATGGCTTAGGGTGTTCGGTAACGACATCAGCGCACTAGGGGAAACCAGTGAGTGCGCGGCACCACCAGAAACGGTGGGTCAATGGATAGCTCAAACGTGTAACGGCGGCCGCAGAGGTCGCTGTGTCGAGTGCAGTTAAGCCGTTGCTGGGCGGGTTGGAATCCGTTCGGTAATCGGTAGTTCGAAGATGTTTTTTGTCCGGTAAGTGAATCGCTCTGGAACCTCGGATCACCGAAACCATTGCAAAATGGGTAAGCGTATGCGACGACAAAAAATGGAGAACGGCGGCGTAACTGTACGCAGTAGCAAGCAACTAACGTGGGAAGCACCTACCCATTTCACAGGTGGCACTGTGATTCAAGTGGGGGTGCGGGAGACTGTCTGAGTAGGGTTTGAAAGCAAGTTGCTGAACCGATGTTGGTGACTGTGAGTACCGAAAGGATGGGCCGTGCGAACGGCGCGATCAGCAAATGGGAATTTGCGAGTGGTGTAATTAGCAGTGCAACTAGTGGGCGAAAACTTGGCGGTTTTCGCCAGCAGCACAAACCCAGCTTGGCGGCGTGGGTACACAAATGGAAGATGCAGCAAAACTGCAAGTTCTATAAAAAAGGGGGCATAGGCCAATATTTAACCTTTGACTGCCGTAAATCGGTGGAAAAAATCACCCGGATTGGCTATCTGGCACTGATTTACTGCGAACAGGTCGTTCGGCTAAACCTGATCGTCACTAGATGACGAAAAACCGGAGTTTTAACCTAGCCAGTTAAGGTCAATGCGACCAATGTGCGCCGTTAGGCGTAGCAAAACTTGGATAGTAATTGGTGACAATTGCTTGATTCAAAGACTTTACTAACCCAATACCCCCAGCTAGCTGGGGGTATTTCAGCTTTTGGGTATCTTTGATACTAATAGAATAGCATCCCACATTATGTATTTACGGCCTATCTGGCTCTTGCCACTTCACTATTTGATTAATTATTTCAAAATTCGAAGATATTATGAATCTCAAATCAGGCACTATCGTCAATATTAAATTATTGACTCGATACGCTCTTAGATTTTTCAATTTCCGCTTGTTTTTCTGCTTTTGCTGCCTCCAGCTCCACTCTTGGGGGCTGGAATAGCGGCAATTCCATTGCCGTACCATTCTTCCATGCTATACGCTTTCCGCCTTCGTACGGAATCCACATTACATACGTATCTTTGTCTACTGTACTTTTCAGTGCATTTACAAAATCATTCATTTGACCTCTATTCCCCTCAGGGAACCAGCATCCAGCTCTTGAAATCGCTTTAGGATTACTTGAATCAAATATAGGCGAGTTTGCACCAACACGAACTAATGCCCCTAAGCATAATGCTTTAGGTGCATCTTTCACATCAAACATAAAGCCACGCATGTTCTTTTTGTCCTGTTCAGAGTGAACTCTAGTACCACTCTGTCCAGTCCAAACTCTATAATTCCCCGCTACATCTATTTTCACTAAGCCTGTGTTTTTAATTTTAACGAATTGTCCTGCCAATGCTTCAAGAGTAGTTTTAGTTGTTTCACCGTTCTCAAAATAATTACCTACGTTGATTACGTCAACCATCCCCGGTCTTAATCCGCTATATGCGGCACTGGCCTCGTTCAATCCTACCGACATAGCATCAGTAGGCATAGAAACCAAGGAAATACCAAATGCCGCAGCAGAGAAGCCTGCGCTGAAACCTAACAAACTTTTCCCTGCTAGAGCCTGTCCTAGCAGATCAACACCAAACAGACCTGTCTGGATATTTTTGAATTTCTCCAAATCAACATATTTAGCTTTCGCCAAGTCAGGGCTGGTATATATTTTATCGAAAATTGCTACATGTCTTGAGTTGTAGTCAAAATATGAGTACGCATCATTTTGCTTCGTGTAGTTTTGTGAACTCGAATTAAAATATGCACGGTCTAACGATGAATATTTCATTAGATCATCATTAACTAACTCCGCATAAGAATTACTGATACAGCCAAGAGCAACAAAAGAAAAATAAAAAAATTTACGCATCAACTGAATACCTCATTAAATTTTATTCAACCACACAGCCACCATTCACAAAATTCCATTACTGCATTTCGAAATTAATGAAAAATCACGCCATCAGCCCTGATTGATACACCACACCAACCTTACTCATTAAAATACAAATACTTAATTTAATTTTCCAATCAATAAAGCACCGTATTTCCAGACAACATTCGTCACACAAACACAAAAAAGCATCAGAAGAAAAATAACCGAATTGATATTAAACACATTAGACAAACAAGACCACACGGATATGTCGAACAACCTTTACAATGTTGCGGAGCTTTACTCATTTAGATTATTTTCAATCCTACCGCAGCCAAACATGCCGAACGATCACTTTCTACTTGTACCGGGGTTCGTTTGATTGGCTTTTGTATTTTTTCACAGGAGGCATTAATTGTAGTGGCTGCTCGACGATCTGCATACTGAAAACAAAGTTCAGGATAAAACTGCCCTTTTTTTGACAATGCGACAAAGCAACGAAGTAGCCGCAGTGGAATTGTTTTGGTAGGATTTAACCGATAATTCTCGGCAACTTCATCCAAAATTTGCTGTCGAAGATCACCATCAACCTGCGCTATTTGCTGCTTAATTACATAAACGGACGCTCTAGGAAAGCAATCAGGGATAATCAGTTCTGGATTAGCTACTTGCTGCGCTTGTAGTTGTGGTGGTTCAAATGATGGGTAATTGATGGTTATTGGTACGTCACTGATGTCCATACCCAACGTCTCAGTTGACACATCCGGATAGCCAATTTGAGGGTACGTCATTTTGTCCTCCCCAGATCAAGATGATAATAGTTAGAGGTTTGTGAACCATCCGCCCTTGTTCGTTTCTCGACACGAATTAATCCCGCGCCAGAAAGACGATTTAAAACTCGCTGAACAGATCGTTGTGAAATAGTTGCGCGGCGAGCTATATATTTTTGGGAAGGCCAACATAAACCCGACTCATCCGCTACATCCGCGAGTACCAGTAGGGTCAATTTATCGACCGGAGCCAGTGAGAGGTCAAACACAATTGACATCAACTTAACACTCATCTTGAGTATCTCCATTTAATAGTCGAGCAAGATCATCTACTCGCCAAGCCAGTCTTCCATGAATCCTAATTGGTCGGATCGGACCATTCTCATGGCAAGCCCATTTACGCAAAGTTTGCGGCCGTCGGCTGATAGAAGCCGCAGCCTCATTAGTTGGAATAGTATCCCGCCCACACGCAATCGCTTCTAGCCCTTGTGGTATATAAATTGCATTCCTTTTCATGTATAACCTCCCCCCTTAATTGAGAGTTGTTGATGGCATGTAGATGTTGCAATATTTGATTACTCACAGTTCTCTGATGTCCTCAGTTTCTTCGTCGTGTCCCCAGTTTCTTCGTCGTGTCCCTAGTTTTACTAACTCCCACAACGACAACAAAGCCATCATGCTGACTTACAGAGTTCAATCAAGTACAGCTCAAGCAAAACCCTCCAGTCAAACTTAGTCACTAAACAAAGAACATAAAAAAAAGCCACCAAATATCTATCGGTGGCTTATTGGCAATAAAACATCTTAATTTCGTATAATACTCTTATACCTAAAAAGAGTTTTCCTCAAAGATTCCATATAATATTTTCTTTCCTCTGAATTCTTTGTCCTCCAACTAACTCCATAATCAACATCTAAAGGAGCAATTAAACAGTCTGGCTCAACACCATTCTTAGCCCAATTCCTTAATCTCTCCATGACGCTTTCCGCACTTGGAACGACGCCATCTTCATTAAAAATCTGCACCGCGGCCTTGATTGCCAATTTTGTTATGGAGATAATTTTTTTGTTCTGCAATAAAATATCAAAACCTTCATTAACAACCACACCACGTACTTCGTCAAAGGTTGAAATATCAATAGCACCGCCTAATATCAATAAATAAGAGTAAAGCTCCTCTAATTTAACTTTCAGATCTTTAAATTCTACACACCTAAAAGACTTCTCTGGATTGAACTCATCGCCTTCAGCACTGATTACATAATCAGCAATCGCAAGACCATCACTTTCTATTTCCAACAAATAACATTGTGGTATTTCATATAGACCACTAAGTCTTCGATTCGATATTTCATTAATGCCATACTTATGAATTTTGTTCTCACTCAAAAGTCTTCTGTAAATAGTCGTAGAAAATCCATTACAATCGAAAAATGCACTAATCTTTATATTTCCAACAATTCCAGCACTCAGCAATTGTTTAACAGAAACATTTCGACCAGACTTCATCAAATATGCCGAAGCTTCATCTAGGCTAAAAATATATTTTTCATATGATTTATTAATCATAGATCACCTGTTCACAGTCTATTTTAGCCTGTGTCAGGATCCATTTCTCAATTACCACATGCCATTTACGAAGCAAATCCAAAGGTCTTCTCCGATAATGTTTTTCAGCAATTGCACTTGGCTTATGCCCCATAATTTGCGCAACAACTCCGGTGGGAGCTTCTACCCATTCAGCAAGTGTGCCAAAGCTCCGACGTAAACCATGCAACGTTAAATGAGGCAGCCCCGCATTTTCAAGAGCTCGATAATGCGCAGATGTTGGTTCAGTTAATTGTCCATTTGCAGAGGTTTTGCTACTAAAAACCCATCCATTTATCCGAGGCAATTGGGAAAGTATTGCTGCAAGATAAGGTGTTAATGGAATAGTCCTTGCACCTTCAACTTTGTCCCGAATAGTCAAACTATTCCATTGAAAATCGACATCGCTCCAGCGCAAGCCAACCAACTCACGTCTGCGCGCACCAGTTAGAAGCAACGCTTGCAAGTACGCGGAATGAATTGGATTACTCAAATGAATTACAGCGGAAAACCAAGCTTGCAATTGCTCGCTCTGCAAACAATCACCATCCTTTGCTTTCTTTGCAGGAACTTCTTCTTTCACTTGCCTGGCCTTGCATGCGCCAGAAGGAACCAACCCTGCATACTCTTCCATAGAGTCGCACCAATTCACAAAAACGGATAACAAACGAAATGCAAGTGCTGCCTGTGTTGGCCGAGCATCGGTCTCGGAAGCAAGCCAGGTTGAAATTTTATTGGCGCAAAGCTCGGTTAATTTTGTTTGTAATAGAGGAGCAAGGGGTCCGGGCTCGGTTAATCCTTTCCCGCGGATCTTTTTTACTCCACCTGGATGAACTACTCGTTCGTGATCCCTGATATGCCAATCGCTCCACTTTTCACGCCTAGCTGCAAGGTACTTCGGCCAAACATCACCTAGGGTAATTTCAGCTCGACTCATTTCCAATTTACGCGCAGTCTGAGCCTTTAGCTTTGAAGCTTTTTCCTCTCTTGGATCTAAACCGGCATCAATTAAAGTCTGCAATCGCCTAGCCTCAGCAATTGCATCCCCAATGCTCCAAACACTTGGCGAGCCTATTGTTAGTCGAATAGATTTACCTGTTAATAACCGACTCTCCAAGACATACTTTTTGCTACCGCCAGGTGAGGCTTTCAAGCCAAACCCAGAGCAATCCGAGCTCCAAAGAAATGCTGACGCACTATCCACCGGACAGAAAAAATCAGCCACCCTCTTTGCAGTAAATGTAACTCTCCCCTTACTAGCCATAGACGCACCGCTGTTTTTCAAAGTTATTAACCATCATATCAGTAGGCGGATAGTAGGCAAAACTAGTAAAAACAAATCAACAAAAAGGATACATCAACATGGCGGTTTAATTGATAAATAATTGATTTATATAAATATTTCAACAAAGATCAACACGAATAAACATCATTCAAATGGGATTGTGATTCCTGTTGTCGTGGGTTCGAGCCCCATCAGCCACCCCACAATAAGCACTAGCCCAGTCTTCGGACTGGGCTTTTTGCTTTTTACTGCGAAAAAATCAGCTCAGTTCCCGACTCCACATAAATACGCTCGGCATCAAAAAGATATCGAGCGAGTCTCAGCTAGGCAAATAGACTCAAATCACTGGCGTTGAAGTTACTCATCGTCGGCAATATTAAGTCTCGATCCGAATCGCTGGCGCCAAACCATTTGGCCAACTCCCATGCCAGCTGATCGGTGGCAAAGTGCGGAATAATGCGCCCCTGCCCAATATCAACCGGTCCATCAACAACGGGCTCAAGCAACGGCCCCCAGATTTTTCCGCCCTTTACCGCCCCACCCATCACCAGATGATGCCCACCCCAGCCATGGTCAGATCCATCACCGTTGGATGACAAAGTACGGCCAAATTCGGAAGCGGTGAAGGTCGTTACATTGTTTTGCACGCTCATCGCGGTCAGTGCATTTTGAAATGCCAGCAAAGCGTCATTGATGCTCTTTAGTAAAACGGGATGCTTTTGCACCAAATCATCGTGCAAATCAAAGCCACCAATTTGCACCATAAAGACTTGCCGCTGATTGCCCAGCGCACTGCGCGCCGCAATCATCCGTGCAACTGCCTTTAATTGATTACCTAGAGTGTCCGTCGGAAAGCCAGTAGCCTCGGGTATTCCTTTGTAAACATTAGCCAATGTATCTGAGGTAGATATACCCCTATTACAGATATCCGCATAGACATTCGCCATTTCATGATTTTGCTTTTGCGTCATCAGCGCCATCAGGTCATTACGAAAAGTATTGCTGCCAAAATTCCATTGGCTGCCACCCAATAGCTGCGTGGGGTTACTCCCTGTCCCAACTGCAAACGCGGAAGTTTGTTTACCACTCAAAAACACGCGTGAGCCGCCTGCCATAATGCAGGTCAAAGCTGAATTGGTATTGCTGCCCATGTATAGATCTGCAATACGACCGCCCCAACCTCGCCCCGCACCTTCCGCCGCACCCGAAAGCCAGACATTGGTTTGATCGTTGTGCGACATTAATTTTGGTGGCAATGGCACTCGATTGAATTTGTAATCATCTTTACTGGTTGGCACCACCAGCGGGCCAATATTGCTAATCACGCCCAAAGTACCAGCATCAAAATAAGGTTTTAATCCAACCCACTGCGGTGCCAGCGCCATTTGCCGACCATTAGCATCGGGCGAGCCCAGCAAGGTGGCGCTTAAACTGCTTTGGCTCACCGCCAAGGATTGGCGGATCGCGGCGTATTTGGCGTAATTGCCCGCATCGGCGGGGATTAAGACATTATGGCAATCGTTACCGCCCGCCATATAGACACAGACCAAGGCCTTGTAATCCGATGGCGCCGTTGCTGCAACGGCCTCACCCAAAATGGATAAATTGAGTGCCAGAGGGGCTGCGACACCCGCAATACCCAAAGCGCCAGCGCGTCGCAAGAACTCACGGCGAGAGAGATCATAATCCATGACTTTTCCTTATTTCAGCACTTGGGCATCAGGCGCCATCAGCACCATTAATATTGCTGCTTGTACGCGGTAGAGTAGCTTCTGCTGCAACTTCGCTGGATCAGTATCACTCACCGAAAACTTAGCCAGACTATTGTTAATCAGCAGCTTAGTCGTCGCTGATAATTGCCCAGCGGCCAAGAGCAGATTGAGATGTTCGATTAAGGCATCGAGCTGCGTCGCCATTGCGACTTCCGCACTCAAATCCAAGCTTAAGCCCGTCGTCTTAAGGTCTGAGTGATATGCTTTATTCGCATCCAGATAACTACGACGGGTAAACTGCGCCGCATCACTAAGCAAACTCTGATAAGTATTGGCCTGACTCAAAACAGTCTGCTCGCTCACAATTTGCAACTCTGGGGCGAGTTGATTGTTACTTGCCAAAGTGGTGTTGGGCGGTACATAACCAGGGCGGAAGAAATTAAAGACACTGGGCGCATCCAAAGGCCGCTGCCCAATATTATTCGCCCGAGTTAAGCGCCACTGCCCATCTGGACTGCTAAATTTGAAGGCGCGAAACAACGTCCCCACCCGCACCATAGGCTCAACAACCTTGCCCGCAAAACCATCCGCAGCAGCGGGCATTTTTCGCGCTTCAGCATCAAGCAACACCGCACAAATGACCGCCCGTAAATCGCCACGAACGCCCAAACCATTATTCGCAAAGCTGGCTGCAACCCGAGCCACATAAGCGGGAGAAGGGTTACTACACACAAAACGTTGAATCAATTGCTTGCCAATAAATGGCCCGACATTGGGGTGATTAAACAAAGTATCGAGTGCGATTTTCAAAGAACTCGGGCCATCCGTTCCGGCCGGAATGGTCACACCCAAGAATTTCTTCTCCAACAACGAATGACGCTTAGGATCATGCGACATGGGTTGACGCATCGGCTCTGCAGCAGGACTTGCGGAAGTAAAATCGAGCGGCGTAGACCAACCAGTAAACACTCTGGCCAAATTACTAACGGTCTCGATTGAATAAGTTTCCAGCGGCTGACCTGATGCATCTTTTTTAATGCTGCCGTCTGCATTAAGTTCGTACAAACCTATCGTAAAGAGCTGCATGACTTCGCGGGCATAGTTTTCATCGGGACGCCGACCCGTTTTAAGGTCTTCCTTTTGATTACCCAATGTCCCCAGCATCCGCCCCATGGGCACACTTAAAGTCACATCTTCCAAAAGTTGCCGGAAATTGCCAAAAGCCGACTTCTCCAGCAAATCCATATAGCCACACATGGCCTGCACTTTGATCGCCCCTGGAACATCTACACCCGAGTTATTGACGACAAATATTTCTGACAAAGCCAAAGCCATGCGCTGCCGTAATACATCGGGATAAGTTGCGATGCGCTTCCACAGGAGATTATCTATCTGCTCCCAAGAGACAGCGTATGAAGACGGGTCACTCGCTTTCAATGCAGTCGCTTCATCCCAGCGACTTTGTCCTTGCGGCATAGCCAATTGATCAATTAGCCATTTCTCCAAGCTTTGCGATATCACAACCTGACGATTCAAAGCATCGCCGCCAAAGCCTGCCTGCGCCAAAAATCGCGCGGCCTCTGCGTGCGACCCAACCCGAGTTTCCGTTGCCAACACCGGCAAGGGCGCAACGGCAGTTCCCGTTGATGACGTTCCCGTGCCCGCCCCTGCTCCTGATGTGCCTCCACCCCCACCACAGGCGGACAAAGCCCCAGCCGCAAGACCAAGGGCAACTAGAGTTTCACCGCTGATTGCATTAAGGCGATTTTCTTCATCCAACCCAGACAACTTTGACATAGACATCCCCGTTCCAATCGCAGGCTGCGTTCAAAATACGCCCATCTGCAAATAATTAGCAATTGATTATATTTCTCAATCCGATTGGCGGACAAAAGATAGTTTTATGAAAAAAAATGATTGTGATCCTTCCCACACACCAAGTTGAAAACACGGTGGCTGCGATAAACCGGCGCAACGCGCAAAAAGGTGATACACCACAATGCACAAGAGCAGCAAAAGCCAACGGTTTGCTATGTAGGTACGAGTTTTTATCATTCCCCCTCTTGAAATAGAGTCCCCCCGCCCCTACCATTTAGCACTCAAGAGCAAAGAGTGCTAAAAGCCCTGAGCTCCACTCAAATTCTGTACGAAGATCGTTTTTACTTAGGAGTTTTAACACCATGAAAATCCGTCCATTGCATGACCGTGTTGTGATCAAGCGCGTTGAAGCCGAAGAAAAAACTGCATCTGGCATTTTGCTGGCAGGCAGCGCAGCAGAAAAACCAGACATGGGTGAAGTGATTGCAGTTGGTGCCGGTAAAGTACTGGAAAATGGCAGCGTTCAAGCCCTGACGGTTAAAGTTGGCGACAAAGTATTGCTCGGTAAATACGCACAAAGCGTGAAAATCGACGGCGAAGAATTGGTCGTTGTACGCGAAGAAGAAATTTTCGCGATTGTTGAATAAGACCTTGAGTAATTCCTAGATTTCGGTGGTTTGAGTGCTGGTCACACCAGCCCTGCCACACCAGATGAATAAATTGGAGAATTAAGAAATGGCTGCAAAAGAAGTTCTGTTTGGCGATAGCGCCCGCGCAAAAATGGTAAACGGCGTTAATGTATTGGCTAACGCGGTTAAAGTAACTTTGGGCCCTAAAGGTCGCAACGTGGTACTGGAGCGCTCTTTTGGCGCGCCAACAATCACTAAAGACGGCGTGTCTGTTGCTAAAGAAATCGAATTGAAAGACAAATTCGAAAACATGGGCGCGCAAATGGTGAAAGAAGTTGCATCTAAAACTTCTGACATCGCGGGTGACGGCACGACCACTGCGACTGTATTAGCTCAAGCCATCGTACAAGAAGGCATGAAATACGTTGCAGCGGGCATGAACCCAATGGATCTGAAACGCGGTATCGACAAAGCCGTGGTGACTTTGGTGGGCGAGCTGAAAAACATCTCTAAACCATGCACCACGAGCAAAGAAATCGCTCAGGTTGGCTCGATCTCTGCAAATAGCGATGAAATCATCGGCGAAAAAATCGCTGCGGCAATGGATAAAGTCGGTAAAGAAGGCGTGATCACCGTTGAAGACGGCTCAGGTCTGGAAGATGAGTTGGACGTGGTTGAAGGTATGCAATTTGACCGCGGCTACTTGAGCCCATACTTCATCAACAACCCAGACAAGCAAATCGCTGCGCTGGACAACCCATTCGTGCTGTTGTTCGACAAAAAAATCAGCAACATCCGTGACTTGCTGCCAGTTCTGGAACAAGTGGCAAAAGCCGGTCGTCCATTGCTGATCATCGCTGAAGACGTGGATGGCGAAGCACTGGCTACTTTGGTAGTAAACAACATCCGCGGTATCTTGAAAACGGTTGCAGTGAAAGCCCCAGGCTTTGGCGATCGTCGTAAAGCCATGCTGGAAGACATCGCTATCCTGACCGGCGGCACAGTGATCGCTGAAGAAGTTGGCTTGTCACTCGAAAAAGCGGATCTGAGCCTGCTCGGTCAAGCTAAACGCATCGAAGTGGCCAAAGAAAACACCACCATCATCGATGGCGCTGGCCAAGAAGAAGCCATCAAAACTCGCGTTGCCATGATCCGCAAGCAAGTTGAAGAGTCAACGAGCGACTACGATCGTGAAAAACTGCAAGAGCGCGTCGCTAAATTGGCTGGCGGTGTTGCGGTAATCAAAGTGGGCGCGGCAACTGAAGTTGAAATGAAAGAGAAAAAAGCACGCGTTGAAGACGCGTTGCATGCAACTCGCGCTGCGGTAGAAGAAGGCATTGTTGCAGGCGGCGGCGTAGCCTTGCTGCGTGCTCGCTCGACTATCACTGAATTGAAAGGCGCGAATGCTGATCAAGACGCGGGTATCAAAATTGTATTGCGCGCGATCGAAGCGCCATTGCGTCAGATCGTACAAAACGCGGGCGACGAGCCAAGCGTAGTTGTAGCTAAAGTATTGGAAGGCAAAGGTAACTTCGGTTACAACGCGGCAACTGGCGAATACGGCGACATGGTTGAGATGGGTGTACTCGATCCAGCTAAAGTAACTCGTTCAGCCCTGCAACACGCAGCGTCAGTAGCGGGCTTGCTGTTGACCACCGACTGCATGATTGCTGATCTGCCAAAAGACGATGCACCAGCGATGCCAGATATGGGCGGCATGGGTGGTATGGGCGGCATGATGTAATTTGCCCTAGCGCAAACTCGACGCCACTTGCAATGCAGGTGGCGTTTTTTTTCGCTTGAACTCCTCCCTTACAATCGGTAGAGTAGATCGTCTTTTTTGAAAGTTTCCACTGAGGTTGTTGTGATATCAGCTCTGGCGGCTTTACTTGGCCCCGATACCGACATTTACCCTCATCAACTCGAAGCGCAATACCCAAGGATTTTGGACCAGATTCTGGCTTATTGGGGTAGCGAACATTTAGAGCCCTACATCTCTGAATTAGCCGTTGATGAACGCGGGGATCGCCAAGGCTTTCCTCCTGAAGTCGCGTCTGAGCTATTTAACCTCTACCGCTTTCATTGCGCCCAGCATGCGCCTGCCAGCAAAAATGAACAGGCTTGGGAGCATGTCAAAGAGCTCGGCACAGGCCTGAGTTACGGTGATATTACGGTCAGCAAAGCTGACTTTTTTTCATCGGCCGAGCGCGGCAATACGATGCGGGTGCTGATGTACCTCAAATCGGGCATCGATATTAATAGCTGCGATGAGTATGGCAAAACGCCACTGATCTGGGCTGCGACTTTTTCCCACTTGCCGCTGGTTGGCCTACTGCTATCCAGAAATGCCTCGCCAGAGGCTTGCGATCTGGGCGGTTACACCGCGCTGCACTGGGCGGCGGCCAATGGGCACGAAGAAGCGCTTGAATTACTGCTAGAACACGGAGCTAAGATCGATGCCTGCAGCAAAGTCGGGATTACCCCACTAATGCAGGCCGCCGCACGTGGGCAGCGAGGTACACTGCGCTTATTGCTGGAAGCTGGCGCACAAATCAATCTTGCAGATCAATCTGGCCAGACTGCGTTACTACATTCTTTGAAAAATAGTCACTATCGCGTTACCGAAACCCTGCTGCAACAACGCGCCAGTGTCGATGCGATCGGACCCGAGCAAAAGACGGCGCTGGCCATTGGCCTGGCTCATAGCGACCCAGCCATTAGGCAGCTTTTTACCAAGCACCGCTTTGATATTCACCTGCATTAGCCGCACTATTTTTTCATCAGGCGAATATCACGTCGCGCTTCAGCTTGCACCCAGCGTACCACTTCTTCTTCCGAACCGGGATGCAACGGGCTAATTTCCAAAGGTTTGCCATCGGCACTCATCGCTACCATCGTAAAATAGCAGCTATTGGTGTGGCGCTTGGTTTGCAAGCGAATGTCTTCCGCCACCACGCGGATGCCGATTTCCATCGAAGTGCGCCCGGTGTAATTGACGCTGGCAAGAAAATGGACGAGTTCACCCACATGGATTGGTTGCTTAAAGGTGACTTGATCCACCGACAGTGTGACGGCGTAGGCGCCAGCGTAACGACTCGCACAGGCATAGGCCACTTGATCGAGTTGCTTGAGCAAAGCACCACCATGCACTTTGCCCGAGAAATTCGCCATATCTGGCGTCATCAATACCGTCATTGCCAATTGATGCCGAGGTAAGTCACTCATATACCCTCCAGTGGTATTTTGCTATCCATCATATTATTGATATCTTTCGGGGCAATACCAATAAAAAACGGGGCTAAGCCCCGTTTTAACCACACGATGATGCCAATCATCATACGCCGGCGTTATGCGCCTGCTGATCTGCATGATAGCTAGAACGGACCATCGCGCCGACTGCAGCATGCTTAAAGCCCAGCTCATACGCGCGTTTTTCGAAGGCCTTAAATTGATCTGGATGCACATAGCGCAGTACGGGCAAGTGGCCGTTTGAAGGCTGCAAGTACTGACCAATCGTGATCATATCGATATCGTGCGCGCGCATGTCTTCCATCACTTGGTAGACTTCTTCATCCGTCTCGCCCAAGCCCACCATAATACCGGACTTCGTATTTACATGCGGGTACAGACGTTTGAATTCTTTCAGCAAATCCAGCGAGTGTTGATAATCCGAACCGGGTCGTGCTTGCTTGTAGAGGCGTGGCGCAGTTTCCAGATTGTGGTTCATTACATCCGGTAAAGCCTGCTGGAAAATATCGAGCGCAATATCCATCCGGCCACGGAAATCGGGCACCAGCACCTCGATTTGCGTCTCGGGACTTAGTTCGCGAGTTTTCTGAATGCATTCAACAAAGTGAGCAGCACCGCCGTCGCGCAAATCGTCACGATCAACCGAGGTAATCACGACGTATTTCAGTTTCAGCGCCGCAATCGTTTCGCCCAGATGGCGCGGTTCGTTTTCATCCAGTGGATTTGGGCGGCCATGGCCCACATCACAGAATGGACAACGACGGGTACAGATGTCGCCCATAATCATGAACGTCGCAGTTCCCTTGCCAAAACACTCGCCGATATTCGGGCAAGAGGCTTCTTCGCACACGGTATGCAGCTTTTGCTCACGCAGAATTTCTTTAATCTCGTAGAAGCGGCTGTTATGACTGGCGGCTTGCACGCGGATCCATTCTGGCTTTTTCAGCTTGGTTTCCAGTTGCACCACTTTGATCGGAATACGTGCGGTTTTGGCTTCACCTTTCAGTTTGACGCCGACTTCTTTCGCTGGTGCTTTAGTTTGTTCTGTCATGGTGTTCCCAATAACCGCATAGTTAATACGGTTAAAGCTTTGATTAGTTTACGACTTTGAGTTGTCGGGCAATATGGTCGGCCATTTTAACGGCTAAACTCGCGGGTGTCTCGCTGATTCCGAAATCAGCCATCCGTGTTACTTGCAAACCTTGATAACCACAGGGGTTAATCAAGTTAAATGGCGCCAAATCCATGCTGACATTGAGCGCCAAACCGTGATAGCAGCAACCATTCCGAATCCGCAATCCCAAGCTGGCAATTTTCGACTCGGTATATTCGTCTTTCACATACACACCGGGCGCATCAACTTTACCGTAGGCGCTAATCCCATGCTCAGCCAGAATACCGATCACACTGTTTTCCAGTTTACGCACCAGATCACGCACACCCAGTTTATGGCGGCGTAAGTCCAGCAACAGATAAGCCACCAGCTGGCCGGGGCCGTGATAAGTCACCTGACCACCGCGATCAATCTGTACCACTGGAATATCACTACTGGCCAGAATGTGCTCGGCTTTCCCCGCCTGGCCTTGGGTAAAGACCGGCGGGTGTTCAAGCAGCCAGAGTTCATCCACCGTCTCGGCGTTTCGCTCCGCAGTGAAACGTTGCATCGCTTGCCAAGTTGGCTCGTAATCCATTTGCCCCAATTGGCGCACGCGCAACACATGCTCAAACGGCTCAATGGGTATATCTATGAAATCAAATTCAGAAATAGTCTGCAGCGCAATACCATGCAGGGTATCTTCAATAACGCCCATTACAGAACTCGCAACACCAGCGGATGAGCCCGCAGCGCTGCATCCAGTGCGTAGACCTGATCAACATGCTCAAACGTCACCATCAAAGTCGCCGACAAGTAGCTGCCCGCGCTCGAAGCTCGGATCGTGATGTGTTCTTCCAGAAACACCGGCATCAGTTCACGCGTCACTAGCAAAACCGCTTCACGAAATTCGTGCTCGGCGATATTTTTTTGGCTGACCGCTTTGACAGGAATCAGTGCCGGAAAAGTCACCAGATCTTCGAGCTTTTGGTTAGGAATATCGATTAAAGCCATTGTTACTCCTCGCCCCGGCGCATCACCGTGGCTTTGTAATTTTGATAAAACGAAATCATTGCTTGGTAGATGGGGCCAGGAACGCCTTTTCCTACTACCCGTCCATCTAATTGGACAATCGGTAAAATCTCTTTTGACGACGAGGTCAGCCAGACCTCATCGGCATTGCGCAACATGGCCTCACTCACCTCACCCAAGACCAAAGGCAATCCATGGCTTTGGGCCAGCTCGATGACCAGCTCGTAGGTAATGCCAGCGAGCATATGCTCGCCAGTTTGCGGGGCATAAATCACGCCTTGCTGCACAATAAAAATATTGCTCGCCGCGCCTTCAATCATCAGACCATCGCGCAGCATAATCGTCTCGGCGGCACCAGCCTCTACCGCCTGTTGCTTGGCCAGCACATTGGCCAGCAGCGAAATCGCTTTGATGTCACAGCGTTGCCAGCGCAGATCGCGCGTCGTTACCGCAGCAACACCCAGCTCGTAGGCACGCGCTGGCGGTAGCTCCAAGGGGTCGGCCAAAGCAAATACAGTCGGAACTGTTTCACCCGCTGGAAATGCATGATTCCGCGGATAAGCCACACCCCTGGTGACCTGCACATACACGGATTGATCAGCAAAGCTTTGCTTGGCGACCAGATCAAGCACCAAGGCACGCCATTGCGCTTGCGTATATGGATTGCACAGCTGAATCGCGGCCAAACTATTGGTCAAACGAGCCAAATGCTCATCGAGTCGAAATGGCCGGCGTGAGTACACCGGGATCATTTCATACACCCCATCGCCAAACAAAAATCCGCGATCCATCACGGAGATATTCAGTTCGTTCAATGGCGCAAATTGGCCATTTAAATAAGCAATTAGTTGCGGTATGGGCATGCTCAGCACTCCAGTGGCAGTATTTTACTCTTTTGCTCGCTTTGCGGGCAGCGAAAAGCTTTCCTCATCACGACTATTGGCAAGCATCGTCGTTCGCGCCTATACTGAGCAGGCACTTTCAAACGACTGTTTTAATGGAGTTGTCATGACCGATTTAGCCCAACGCTTTCAAGTTGCTCAAAATGAAGTTGTCGAGCTTAATGAAGCACCCGATGTTCAAACCAAGCTGAAATTGTATGCCATGTTCAAACAAGCCAGCGAAGGTGACGTACAGGGCGAGCGCCCTTCTGCCATTCAATTTGTGGCCCAAGCCAAATACGACGCCTGGACCAAACTGGCCGGGCAAAGCAAAGAACAAGCCATGCAAGACTATGTCAATCTGGTAGAACAACTCAAAGCCAACGATGAATAATCGCTCAGCGCCAAAATACAAAAGCCACATTGAATGTGGCTTTTTTCGTTTAATAACTTGGCACGCTAATATCTGGCAATGTTAATTGCTTTTGCTCCATTAACAGCTTTTTGAAAGGCTCGGCCTGAATCGGCTTGCTAAACAAAAAGCCTTGAATCGAATCGGTCTCGCCCCGACACAAAAACTCCAACTGCGCCTCGGTTTCAACACCTTCGGCGAGTACCGACATACCCAGTGTTTTACCCAGCCCGATAATCGCCAATACAATCGCGGCATCATTGGGGTCTGAGCTGATATCACGCACAAAGCTCTGGTCCACTTTGAGTTTATCAAACGCAAAACGTTTCAAATATGAAAGGCTGGAATACCCGGTACCAAAATCATCGAGCGATAATTTAACCCCGAGCTGCTTAATACCGTGCAACATGGTCATCACGTGCTCGACTTCCTGCATCACAACCGACTCAGTGACTTCTAGCTCAAGATATTTGGCATCCAAGCCAGCAATATCGAGCGCTTCTTGGATCAACTCCAGCAAATTAGCTTGATGCAATTGCAGTGGAGAGAGATTCACTGCGACGGTAATGGGCGGCAGGCCATCGCGTTGCCATTGTGCGGCCAATTCGCAGGAGCGGCGCAACACCCAGTTGCCGAGCGGTACAATCATGCGAGACTCTTCGGCAATCGGGATAAATTTGCCCGGCGGAATCAGCCCTTGCTCAGGGTGATTCCAGCGCACCAAAGCTTCGGCACCGATGATTTTGCCGTGACTCAAACTCACTTGAGGCTGGAAATACACCTCAAACTCACCGCGCGAAAGTGCATCACGCATATTGGCTTCAATACTGAGGCGCTCGGATGCCCGCGCATTCATGTCTGCGGTGAAAAACTGATAATTATTACGGCCATTATTTTTGGCCTGATACATCGCCACATCGGCATTTTTGATCAGCTCATCGGCATCTTGACCATCATCGGGGTACACACTGATCCCGATCGAAGTCGAAGTGGCAAAATTGCCCGCCTCTAAATGAAATGCCTCACCAAAAGAGGACAAAATGCGATCCGCAACATCACCAGCGACCAGCACATTAGGCAAATCAGCCAGCACCAGTACAAATTCATCACCACCTAGGCGAGATAAAATATCTTGTTTGCCGACAATACTGCGTAAACGCGACGCTACCTGCGCCAGCACCATATCGCCAGCGGCATGACCCAACGAGTCATTAATGGTTTTGAAGCGATCCAGATCGAGAAATAGCAGCGCTAATTTGCGCTTATAACGCTCGGCCGAGGCCAAAGCCAGACGCAGCTCATCGCGTAATAAATTACGATTGGCCAAGCCCGTTACCGTATCGAAATTGGCCAACTCGGTGATTTTGTCTTGGGCTTCTTTGCGCTCGGTAATATCAGTCATCGTACCGATCAGGCGGCTTGGTTTGCCGCGCGAATCAAAATCGACAAACTTACCACGCGTCTGAAACCACAAATACTCGCCTGATTTAACCCGACGTCTGAAATCCACCGCAAATTGCGCCGAATTACCAACGTAATAATCGCGATAAGCCGACACCGCTTGCTCTCGATCGGTGGGATGCAGTTGTTCTTTCCACTTCTCAAACGTCTCGATCAGCTCACCGGGTTGATAGCCGAGCAATTTATCGTACTCAGGGCTAGTAACCGCCGTGCGGCGGCCATCAAGTGGCATATCAAACAGGCCTGTACTGGAGGCTTCGAGTGCCAAGCGCAATTGTTGCTCAGATTTAACGATGGCCTCTTCCGCCATACGCCGCTCGGAAATATCCCTGACAACGGCACAGTTATATTCCTGCCCTTTGAACAAAATGTAGTTGGAATACACTTCACTCGGGAATTCTTCCCCTGTGCGGGTGCGCAAAGTAATTTCGTCAAACAAATGACGATGATGGCGTAGACGCTGCCAAAATTTGGGCCAGGTTTCCGCTTTGAAGTTTGGGTTAATATCGCGAAAGCGCATTCCCAGTAAATCGCGTTCACCATAGCCTAGGCGCTTGCAACTCGTTGCATTAACGTAGCGAATATGACCTTGCGGGTCGAGCCACACCGCCATATCCGCGCCATTTTCAACCGCAACCTTGGTCAAATACAAATCCGCCTCGGTGCGCTCTAAACGGTGTAGTTGCTGTAACACGTAGAGCAATAAGCCCGCACCCGATAACAATAGCAATAAAGCGATGGCCACATTGACCATGGTTTCTTGCCGCCAAGGCGCCAGCACCAATTCGCGATCGATCCCGACTGAAACCCCCATCGGCCAGCCCTGTACACGCCGCCAGCCAAAAATACGCGTTACCTGATCGCTTTTACTGGTTTCGTAAAATACGCCGCTCGGGGTGTCGCGAAACACCTTGTCAAAAAAATCACGCTGCGAAATATCGCGCCCGATTTCTTCTTTAGCGACAGGAAAACGCACTAGCGAAATACCATCATCGCGGAATAATCGAATCACCAGACCGCGATTAAGATTGATCGAGTCATAAAATTGCTGGTAATAATCGGGATCAAGCCCCGCAATCAGCACGCCGGTAAATTTAGTTTGTTTATCAATCAGCCCAGTGGTAAATGGGATCGTATCGCGCATTCCGGTCGGATCGGGCTGCTGCTCGCCGATGTAATACGGTGACTGCGGGCGTGAACGTGTGGCACGGAAATATTGCAGGCTCGATAAATTATGCGGTGATACAGGATGCTGCAAATTGGAGGCGGCCAACTCACCATCGGGATACGCAAGCGCAATCGAATTCATTTGCGGATAGCGCGCCACGGTGCGCTGCATATAGGCATGCAGACAGGCGGCGTCTTTGGCGGCGACGCAGGAGTTAAACACCTCATCGCGCTCAATGCTATTGAGTGAGGATAAAGTCCCCTCCATCGTGCGGCCTACGTGCTCTTCCATCGTGCGGGCCAGCAGCAGCATTTCTTGCTCGGACTTCGCCAAGGTCTCGGAGCGACTACGCCAAATCGACTGGGCAAGAATCGCCAGTGCAATAAAACACACGCACAAAGACAAAATGACCAGCACTTTGCGGATACGACCGAATGAATATCCGGTTTCCTCCACCTGCTGGTTCAAACGATTACGAGGCACAGAGTGATTTCTCTTTTTATCAGCACAAGGACAAAGACGGCAAATGTACTCTCATTTTTATGACAAAGCGCCCTGATTGCAAGTAATGCGCTTAATTCGTCGCAAAACCAATCGCGATTTTTAATAAATGCCTTTATTTTAAGCAATGCAGTTGCAACATGCCCCAAGCGATTGCCGATCTATATAATCAGTTACTCATACAGGGCTCAATGAATATGAATTTTAATCTCTGGCTTATTTTTTTAGCGACCACATTATTTATCTCGGCGACCCCCGGCCCCAATATGCTGTTAATGCTAAGCCACGGTGTGCGTTATGGCTGGCAAGCCACTTTAGCCACGATGGCGGGCGCGATTACGGGTTTGGCCATTTTGATTGGGCTTTCAGCCCTTGGGGTCGGCGCTATTTTGGCGGCTTCAGTGACTTTATTTACCGCGCTGAAAATTGTCGGCGGGCTGTATCTGGTCTATTTGGGGGTGCAATGCTGGCGCGCAGGCGACACTTTGCGCTTGCCCACTCGTGAAGCCGATAGCGCCAAAGCCCGTTACCAGACGGGTCTGGCGGTGGCCTTATCCAACCCCAAAGCGATTTTATTTGCTGGCGCATTTTTACCGCAATTTATTGACCTTAATTTACCGCAAGGGATGCAGTGGGCTATTTTGCTCAGCTCATTTTTTGTGATCGAAGTGAGCTGGCAAATCGCCTACGCTTGGGGTGGTAATCGTCTGGCGCACTGGCTACAAGGCGCGGGGCGTATTCGCTTTTTTAATCGCAGCTGCGGTGCGGCATTCTGGCTAGTGGGTGGTATGCTGGCCTTTGCGCGTAAATAGATCCAGATACATACCCCACGTATTGCCATGAAGATATTAATTTTAAATACACCCAAAGCAATACCCAACAATAAAAAAGACCGCCGCAGCGGTCTTTTTTATTTGGTCACAGATGTTTATGCCGCAGCTTTTTTACGGCGACGGCCAAGCCATTGCACGAAGTCATCCACAAATGTGAATACCACGGGCACGACGAGCAAGGACAGGAAAGTCGAGGTAATCAAGCCACCAATCACAGCAATCGCCATTGGTGCGCGGAAACTGGCATCCACGCCCCAACCAATAGCAATCGGCAACATCCCCGCGCCCATCGCAATGGTCGTCATCACAATTGGCCGCGCCCGTTTACGACCGGCATCCATCAGCGCCTCAAAGCGGCTCATACCTTCACGACGCGCCACAATCGCGTATTCCACCAGCAAGATCGAGTTTTTGGTCGCAATCCCCATCAACATAATCAAGCCAATCAACGATGGCATCGCAAATGCACTATTGGCCACCAGCAGCGCGACAAACGCACCACCAATCGACAAGGGCAGTGCTGCCAAAATCGTCACCGGCTGCATAAAGTCGCGGAACAGCAGCACCAGCACCATATAGATACACAGCACCCCCGTCAGCATCGCCAAGCCAAAGCTGGCAAACAATTTGCCCATTTCCTCGGCGTCACCAAACTCGGCGCGCGTTACACCAGCGGGTAGATTTTTGAACGCGGGCAATTGCGCCACTTCCGCGCTCACATCACCCAAGGGGCGACCATTGAGCTCGACGTCAAAAATCACATTACGCGCTCTGTCGTAGCGACTAATCAGGCTAGGGCCACTCGAAATTTCCACATCGGCCACTTGGCCCAACATCACCTCACCGCCATTGCTCGCTGGTACGCGCAAACGCTTGATTTGCTCCAGATCGCTGCGGAATGAATCAGGCAAGCGCACCACGACGGGCACTTGGCGCTCGGGCAGATTGAGCTTGGCCAGCGCGGTATCAAAATCACCCACTGTCGCCACCCGCACCGTATCGGCAATCGCCAGCGAGGTCACGCCCATATCAGCTGCTTTAGCCATATCAGGGCGAATAATCAGCTCTGGGCGAACAAGACTGGCGCTGGATGTCACCGCACCAATCCCAGGCAAAGTGCGCAAGTCTTTTTCAGCATTCGCTGCGGCCAGCGCCAGTGCTTCAGGATCATCCGATTTGATAATCATCTGCAGCTTTTCGCCCGACTGCCCCAAGCCCACGGTCACGCGTGCGCCCGGCAAGACCGCCAAAGCATCGCGAATACTTTTCTCGATCACCGTTTTTTTCACCGGACGCTCTTCACGCGCCGCCAAGGTCAACGTCAGATTGGCCTTGTTCACGCCGCTGCTGCCGCCAGCAAACGGATCAGCCCCTGCTTTACCATCGCCAACCGCAGTGTAGATGCGGGTAATGTATTTCTGCTTTTCCAAAATATGGCGCGCCTGCTCGGCTACCGCAAACGTGTCTTTCAGCGTTGCGCCCGGTGGCAACTCGATTTTGACCAAGGTTTGCGATCGATCATCGGCCGGAACAAAGCCTTTGGGCAGTAAAGGCACCAAAGCGAGCGAGCCGATAAAAAACAAAATCGAAAATAGCGCGGTTAATTTACGGTGATTTAAGCACCATTCGGCCAAGCGCAAATACGCTTTCATCACGCGGCCTTCAGTTTCCTGATGCACTATCGGCTTGAGCAAATACGCCGCCATCATTGGCGTGAGCAATCGCGCCACCACCAAGGACGCCATCACCGCCAGCGCCGCGGTCCAGCCAAACGAGATAAAGAATTTACCCGGAATACCGCCCATAAAGGCCGTTGGCAAGAATACCGCCACCAAGGCAAACGTCGTTGCGACCACCGCCAAGCCAATTTCATCGGCGGCCTCCATCGCGGCTTGATACGGCGTTTTGCCCATCCGCAAATGGCGAACGATATTTTCAATCTCAACAATCGCATCGTCGACCAAAATCCCGACCACCAAGGCCAGTGACAGCAAGGTCACGGTATTGAGTGTAAAGCCCATCAAATACATACCGATAAAGGTCGGCAACACAGACAAAGGCAAGGCGGCAGCGGACACCAAAGTCGCACGCCAGTCGCGCAAGAAGAACCACACCACGATCACGGCCAGCAGCGCGCCTTCGTACAACAAGCCCATCGAGCCATCAAAGCCTTCTTGCACTGGCTCTGCCATGTCGTAAGCACTGGTGATTTCCAGTGCCGGATGTTCGGCTTTGAGCTTGGCCAAAGCCTTCATCACTTCCGCTTTAACGGCCGTTTCACTTGCACCACGCGAACGGGTGATTTCAAAACCCACCACCGGTTTGCCATCGAGCTGCGCAATCGAGCGGCGCTCGGCGACGGTATCTTCGATGGTGGCAATTTGATCAAGGCGCACTCGGCGACCATCGCTGAGCGAGATTTCCATTTTCGCCAGCTCGGCCACGGTTTGTACCGTCGCGATCGTGCGCAAGGCCTGCTCTGAGCCGCCCAAATCAGCACGGCCACCCGAGCCATCTTTTTGCGTGCGCGCCAATTGGCGCGAAACATCGCTGCTACTCACGCCCAAGGACGTCATGCGCTCGGGGTCGAGCTCGATCCGCACTTCGCGCGTGACACCGCCGACGCGGGCGACCTTGCCCACACCGGGTACAGAGCGCACCGCACGGGTGATTTTATTATCTACAAACCAAGACAATTGCTCTTCGTCGAGCTGCTTATCGGCCACCGTGTACACCAGAAACGGCACGCCAGAAAACTCGACTTTGCCAATCACTGGGTCTTTCATATCGGCAGGCAATTCACCGCGCACATTCGACACCGCATCGCGCACATCATCAACCGCATCGCTGATGGGTTTTTCCAGCTCGAATTCAACATTCAAGCTGACCACGCCATCGGTGATATTGCTGTACACATGCTTGACGCCTTGCAGCGCTGACACCGAGTTTTCGAGCTTGCGCGCAACTTCGGTTTCCAGCTGCGCCGGAGCAGCGCCATCGAGTACCGCGGTCACCGTGACCATCGGCAATTCGATGTCTGGGAAATCCTGCACCTTCATTTTGTGAAACGACATCAGCCCCGCCAATGACAGCAACACAAACAGCATAATGGCCGGAATCGGGTTTTTAATCGACCAAGCAGAAAAATTCATCATGAATCCTTCGCGAACATACCAACACAGGTATATCTACAGAGATATTGAATAGTAATGCCTACAGGGCAATACCCATTATTTCGTAACGACACGCACCGTATCGCCATCGGCCAAGAAGCCCGCACCGCTGGCCACCACTTGCGCATCGGGCGCAATGCCTTCGACTTCCATCATGCCTTCAGCCTGACGACCGAGCTTGACGCGCACTTGTTTGACCTTGCTGCCCGACTGCATCACAAACACATTGGCAAAACCGTCGCGCAGCAAAATGGCGCTACCTGGCAAAGTCAGCGCTTTGCCCTGACCTACCGCGATATTGCCTTTGGCAAACATGCCGGGCTTGGCAGCGCCTAGGCCGCTTTCGTCGTTTTTAATATCGACATAAACGATGACATTGCGCGTTTTGGTATCAACCGTCGGCGCAACCTGACGCACTTTACCGCTGAGCACCTTGCCAGTCGGTACTGCCAAGGAGACATCTTGCCCCACTTTAATGCGAGCGCTTTCGCTAGAGGTCACTTCAGCCTGCCATTCCAAACGGCCTTTGCGCACCAGTTTGAATAGCTCTTGCCCGGGCTGGCTCACCGAGCCCAAGGTCGCGGTGCGTGATGAGATCACACCATCATCTGGCGCGACAATGCGTGTTTGATTCATCCGCACGGTTGCGGTGGTCAGCTGCGCTTTGGCGGCCTGTACACGCGCTTGCGCCGTGCGCTCTTGGGTCATGGCCTGCGTAATTTGCTGCGCGCTGAGCGAGCCACTCGTGCCCAGTTGGCGTACACGATTGGCGTTTTCTGTCGCTTCATTGAGCGCGGCTTCCGCTTCGGCCACCGAGGCTTTGGCTTGCGCTAATTCAGCCTGCATCGTTTCATCGTTATAGCGCGCCAATACTTGGCCTTTTTTCACGACATCGCCCACTTGCGCATTCACTTCAATCAAACGCAAACCACCCACTTCGGTGCCAATTTGCGACTCTTGCCACGCCACGACATTGCCGTTGGCCGAAATATTTTGTGCCCATTCCACCGTTTTTGGCTTAATCAGCGACACGGTCAGCACAGGCTTGGCCGGCGCAGCTACGTCAGACTTGCCTTCAGATTTTTTATCTGTCGCCACGGCATAAGTGCCGACACCAGCAACGGCAAAAGCGGCCAATATCGTCACCAGAACTCGGCGGCGGTTTAAATTTGCTGGGATACGATCCAAAAAACGATTCATTACCCTACTCCAATCACGATTTAATTTTGAAAGCCCTGCGCCTGAGCGCGGCTTAATTCGACAGGGATGCTTGCAAAGCCGCTTTGGCTTGCTCGTCGAGCGGCCATTCGCCACCGACGGATTTATACAAAGCAATCCAGTTGGCCAATTGTTCACGCTGCAAAGTCACTAAGCGGGTTTCCGCTGAGAGCAAGAAGCGACGCGACACTTCCAGATCGAGCAAATTGACAGCGCCCGCTTTCCACATGGCCTCGCCCGAAGTCAGCTGTTTGCGATAGCCCGCGACTGAGCGCTGCATCGCTGCGACGCGTTTGGCGCTCGAATCGAGTTTCACCATATTTTCTTCGACTTCACGCACCGCCAAACGCACGCGGTTTTGGTAGCTCGCGACCGCTTGGTCATAACGCGCTTCGGCGGCGTCTTGCTCGGCTTTTAAGCGACCAGCATTAAAAATCGGCAATTTGATCACCGGGCCAAACGACCACGACGAGCCTGATAATTCAAGGCTGCCCGCTCTTTGCTCACCAATACTGATCGCGCCAAACAGGCTCAACGATGGCAAACGCGCCACTTCAGCCACGCCCACATCGGAGGCGGCCAGCCGCACTTGATCGGCCTGCACGCGGATATCTGGGCGCTGGGTAATCACTTCAATTGGCAAAGATTGCACGGTAAAGCCGACAGGCTGGGGCATGGCCGCTGGCTCGGAAGCCAAAATCTGCCGCACGGCAGCTTCATTCATCCCGGTGATCGCCACCAAAGCTTTCACCGCCAAGGCTTGGCCTTCTTGCATGGAGACCAAATCGGCGCTGGCGTCGGCGCTACTAGCGTCGAGCAAAGCGACATCAACGGGGCTAGCTAAACCAACGCGCTCTTTATCTTGCGTCAGTTGCAGACTGCGATTACGCGATTGCAGATCAAGCGCCACAATATCGACCATCGTTTGATATGCGCGATACATCACGTAGGCATTGGCGACTTCACCCGCGATACTCGCGCGCGCATCGTGCCATTCAGATTGACGGGCAGAAAGCTGCGCCACCAGACCTTGCTCAACCGCGCGAATCCCGCCCCACAGATCGATTTCCCACGATGCATCAAGACCCACGGAGCCATTGTTGGTCACCGAGCCGTTTTTGATCAGATTATTGTCGCTGCGCGTGGCATTGGCCGTCGCGCCCACCGTGGGCCACAAATAGGATTTGGCCGTATTGGCTTTGGCGCGCGCCTCGCGAATCCGCGCCAGCGCCAGATCCAAAGTCGGGTTTTCTAATTGCGCCGCGGCCTGGAGCTTGGCCAGCGCCGGGTCATTCCAAGATTGCCACCAGCTAGCCTGCTCGGCCAATTTTTCCGCCACCGGCGCACTAGCCTGCCAGCTCTTTTCCTTGGGTTCTAACTGGGTCGCCGTGGGTGCGGGCAGATTGACTGCACACCCAGACAACACCCCCGCCAGCATCAGCAAGGTGATCGTTAAACGAAGTCGCATAGCGCTGCGTTCCTCTTTTTTCACTCAGTAAAACCACGCCAATACATCAGCGACGATCGGCGGCGTGGTGCTTATTTTTGCTTTAGTGTGAATTATGCTATATTGACTGAACGGTTCGGTCAATACGCAGTTTAGATATTTTTTGAGACAAGATGATGAATGCAGTCAACGCCACCAGCAAACTTAACGAAAGCAAGCGCCAGCAAATCCTCGACGGTGCTCGTCAGGTTTTTATGGACAACGGCTATGCGGCCGCCAGCATGGAACGCATCGCCAAAACGGCAGGTGTCTCCAAAGGTACGCTGTACAATTATTTTGAAAATAAAGAATCGCTCTTTGTCTGCCTGATTCAAAGCGAATGCGGCAAATCCGAAGAGCTTAGCGCCCCCGTGCGTCAATATAGTGACGCGCCACCCGAACCCATCCTCAATCAAATCGGCCAACAATGGTTGATTGGCCTACTGCAACCGAATCAGCGCGCGCTCTTTCGCATCGTCTTGGCCGAATGCATGCAATTTCCCGAGCTCGGCCAAGCCATCGAGCGCAGCGGCCCGCAATTGGCGATGCAAGGCTTGGGGCAATATCTGGCGCACCTGAACCAGCGCGGCATCCTGCGCATCCCCGACATCGAGCTCGCCACCGAGCAATTTTTCGCCCTGTGCGATGCGGGCATCACGCGAAAAATGCATTTCTCGGTGAGTGAACCAACCGAAGCACAAATCATCGCGCACGTGAAAAGCGCAGTAACGGTGTTTTTGAATGGGTATCGGGTGTAGATACCTAGCAACGTATATCGCCAAGCGCATTTATTAATAAAGCCTTCATGGCAATACCTAGCGGCGTAGGGTGCAATAAGCGGAGCGCATTGCACCATCGGCGGTGGTATTTGCCTGCTACGCAGGCGGTAAATCGGCGGTTTCGCTGGGCAAACTAGAGACTTGTTGTACCTCGATGATTGCTTTGCCTGCTGCGCAGGCGGTAAACCGGCGGTTTCGCCCGCCGGACGAGCAAGGGATGGGTCTTGCCCCACTGCCGCGAAAATAAGCTAATTCTTTCATATTCAATCACTTGTAGGCTCGGTGATAGCGAGGCTTAATGCGACTTGGATTGCGTGGGGGGCCAGATCTATCGGGGCGTAATCGTTCGACTTGCTTGATTAATAAGACAATTATTTTATCGAACAAGGCACCAAACCGCTTAGGGTCACTCAACAAGCGAGGCAACTGGTGTCGCAGTTGCGAAGCGGCGTAACTTAAATTGGCATGAAATAAGGCCTGCTGCTCTGCAGGCAATGCTCGCAATGCATCTTCACAAGCTAGACTCGCCAGATTATGTAACAAAATGGCGGCATGAAACTCCTGTCGTACAGCCAGTGGGGTTTCACCACCAAATTGTTCCAGCTTTAAGCGGCACTTGAGATTGCGGAATGCCTCTTCAATTCGCCAACGACGGTGATAGAGCGCGGCAAATTCCGCGTGAGGATACTGCACTTCATTTAAGAGCGATGTGGCCAGTATTTCGATCATACCCGACTGAAGTATCACCTTAACCAGCCTGATTTTAAAGGGTTTAATGGCAATACCATGAGTATTGAAGGACTTATATTGCGCTCGATTAGGTGTAATGGTGATGACTTCGCTCATCCGATCTGAGCGCGCAAAGGCGGTGACCAGTGGATTGTAGGACGAGCTATAGAGTCGCATACAAAACGCTTGTTGGCGTTCAAGCAGCAAGGCAAACAGCCAATGCGCAGGATAGCCTCGATCAAGCACCAATAAATCGTCTTGTTTGAGGATGGGTAACTGCCGGAGCAGCAGCTCACGCTCGCTGACGCGATCGGCATCAAGATCCGCACACAGAATCAATCCAGTACTGGTTTCGCACAAGGCGGCAGCACGTGCCAAGGAATAAGGGGGCGCATTTGCGCCATCATAAACATTGAAGTGTTCAGGCTTGCGAATATCTGCATGGTTGGGCAAATACAAAGTGGTTGAGTCGGCGGCAATGATTCTCCAGCTATGCCAACGTTGAGCCAAATCGCTTGGTAAATCATGGTTGATTTGGTCGCGCAGCTCGATATAAGCAGACTCTTTGAGCTTCTTACGCGCCATTCGAAAGGCGTCGTCATTGGGTAAACGGCCATCAGGCAGATCCAAATGATCAAAGAACTGATCGACTTCGACTTGCAAAGATTGCTGAAGTCCAGCGAGCAAAATGCCCGCTACGCGTGGAAAGGTAAAAGTGGTGTTGCGAGTGAAATCTTGCGGGCGTTGACGGTGGCGGGAACGAAATTCAAGAGAATGAAGTAACTGCTGGATTTTATAGATTGATTTGGAATATAGGGAGGGTCGGATTCATAGTCTATTAGTTATATAAAACAATAAGATAACACATAATGCCATGATCGGGCGACCTGGGAAAGGCTTATTTTCGCGGCAGTGGGGTCTTGCCCCACCCCTTGCAACCCCAGCGCGCCCGATCGCCGCGAAACCCCGTCCGTCCAGCAATTGGCAAGGCGCCGCAAAACTCGCTGCGCGCTAGCGTCGCGCAGCTCAAACAGGTTGCGGCTTAAAACCTTGCCAACCGCCTCCCGAACGGCGCGTCTCCACGGGCAATCCGCCCTAATTAGAGCAGGGGTATTTCTACCAAAAACAATTCAAAATTAATCTTCAGAGCAATACCAAGGCATGTATATACACAAATCGTCGGGCGCATGATGTCCCCTGCATCAGCGCCGAGCGAGGAACAAGCGGCAAGGGGTTTCGGCGGGCTCTGTTTTGTTAAAGCCCGCCGCCTTGCCGATTGTCCGCAGCGAGGGCATCGGCGCAGCCGACGCAGATGCCGGGGTCGCCTTTCTTTGCTGACTTTCTTTGGCGAAGCAAAGAAAGTTAGTGCCGCGGCGCATAGCCGCCAACTACGATAAACTGGTGCATATCCTTCAATGTAACGAGCAATCATCGTGACACTTATTGATGTTTCTAACTTTCTCAATGCTAGTGGCTTGACCCAAGCGGTTCTGATTGGTTTTTTTGCATATCTATGCAAAGCACTGATCGAGAAATGGATTAGCAACGACACGGAAAATTACAAAGCAGATCTAGCGCGCGAAAAAACAATTTTTGAACAAGATCTTAAAAATATCTTCGAGCTTCAAATAGAAGCTTATAAATCCAGTCTGGAAAAAGAAAGAATTCGCTTACAGATATCTTATGGCGGTATTTTTGAAAAACAGGCTGAAGCCATCATCGAGTTACATAAGTTACTAATTGAAGTGGAGGCAACAATTAATGATGCCCTCTATGAAAACGACGACAATTCATCAAAGACACTTTTCTTAGAAAAACGAAATGCACTTAACAAGTTTTTAAATGAGAACCGAATAATAATCCCTGAAACCATTGACAATAAATTATATGGATTCCAGAGAACAGCTTATATTAGTGTAATGAATTACAGAACAGCACAAGATTATATTCAGCGCCAAACCACCAATCCCAACATCGTAGATCACATGATCGAAAGGCAACAAAAAGCTGAAGCAGACCGGAACAGCCTATTTGAACTTAAGGAAGAGCTAATTAAAGAAACCAGACGTTTAATGGGTATTCTTGATGAAGACATTAGCAAATAAAAAAGCGACCTTCCGGTCGCTTTTTTATTAATCAATCCAATTACATCTCTTCCAACACCGCAATCCCCAACAAACTCAACCCCGTCTTCATCGTCCGTGCCGTCAATGCCGCGATCGCCAAACGACTATCACGCACAGCGCCCTCGGCAGACAAAATCGGGCACGCTTCGTAGAAGCGTGAGAATTGCTGGGCCAAGGCAAACAGGTAGCCGCACAGTTGATGCGGCTGGCAGGCATCCGAAACCGACGCAATGATTTCGTCAAACTGCGCCAATTGCAGCGCCAGTTGTTTTTCGGCTGGCTCGGTAATGACAATCTCGGCGTTCGCGTTGTAGTCGCCGACTTTGCGGAACACCGAGGCCACGCGCGTGTAGCTGTATTGCAGATACGGCGCGGTGTTGCCTTCGAAGGCCAGCATCGTGTCCCAGTTGAAGATGTAATCGCTGGTGCGGTTTTTTGATAGATCGGCGTATTTGACTGCACCGATGCCGACCGCTTGCGCGATACTGCGGCGGGTATCTTCAGCTAGATCAGGGTTTTTGCTGCTGACCAGCGCATACGCCCGCTCAACGGCTTCGTCGAGCAATTCAACCAGTTTCACGGTATCGCCCGAGCGAGTTTTGAATGGCTTGCCGTCTTCGCCCATCATCGTGCCAAACGCGACGTGTTCGAGTGCCATGTCGCTAGGTGCGAAACCGGCTTTGCGGCTCAGCGTAAAGAGTTGCTGGAAGTGCAAGCTTTGACGCGCATCGACCACGTACACGACGCGTTTCAGGTCGAGCGTGCGGTGGCGATAGCGGATTGCAGCCAAGTCGGTGGTGGCATACAAATAGCCGCCGTCTTTTTTCTGGATAATCATGGCTTGCGGTTCGCCTTCCGGATTTTTGAATTCCGGCAGGAACACCACTTGTGCGCCTTGGCTTTCTTCGAGCAGGCCGACTGATTTCAAATCCGACACGACAACTGGCAGATCGTCGTTGTAGGCCGATTCGCCACGCACGGCAGCAAGGTCAAGACCGACGCCGAGTTTGTCGTAAACGGCTTGGCAATGGTGCATTGAGACTTCAACAAACTGCTTCCACAGTGCCAGCACTTCGGCGTCGCCGCCTTGCAGTTTCACCACATATTGACGCGCGGTATCGGCAAAGGCGGCGTCTTCGTCAAAGCGCACTTTCGATTTGCGGTAGAAGTTTTCCAGATCGGCCAATTCCAGATCGGCGTCGCCCGATTTGCGCGTTTCCACCAGATACGCGACCAACATACCGAATTGCGTGCCCCAATCGCCCACGTGATTGCAACGCTGAACGTCGTGGCCGGCGAATGACAAGACGCGCGCAATCGCGTCGCCGATGATGGTCGAGCGCAAATGGCCAACGTGCATTTCTTTGGCTAAATTGGGCGATGAATATTCAACCATCACTTTTTGGCTGGCCGGTTTGGCGATGCCCAGTGCGTCGTCATTGCGTGCGGCTGCAAGGCGCTGCGCGAGGAAAGCTGGCGCGAGGTGAATATTGATAAAGCCAGGGCCGGCGATTTCGACTTTGTCGGCGATGCCATCCAAATCGAGCGCGGCAACGACTTTGGCGGCCAGCTCGCGTGGATTGGTTTTGGCGGCTTTGGCTGCGCCCATTACGCCATTGGCTTGGAAATCGCCAAATTCAGGTTTGCTGGATGCTTGAATCACGGCGGGCGCGCCAGCAGCACCGGCGGCGGCAAGTGCGGCTTCAACGCGCTGGGAAAGTAATTGAGAAATCGTCATGGGTCTGCCTAGGGCTAATCTGCGGCGACTGCGACACCCCGGCTCATTCACAGGATGGCGGCGCCAAAAGCGCTATTGTACCTGTTTGGGCTCTATAGCTGAATCGCTTCGCGGCCAATGCCAAATTTATTCAGGGTATAGCGATAAAATTCAATAATTAAAATGATTTCATAGATATACCCCTAGGCAAAATAAAAGCACCTTGCGGTGCTTTTATAGTGAGCTTGGCCAAAGGCGCATTAATACACTACAGCGGGCTTATTTAGCCATACAACGCTGGAACTCTTGATTCGAGTTGGCGGTTCGGCGGCATTCATCTTCATAAGACTGGCTTTTATGTTTGCCATCGCAGGTACTTCAAATCTCGGCAATCGATATTTGCCATACCAAGCACACCCTCTGAAACCAGCGGGTAACTCAGCGATTGGTTTGGCCTTTGTATTTTCAGCGCAAATTAAAAATATGACTTGAAGTTATCGCGCCATACAAGCTTCAAAAGCTGAGCGTGTAGCAGATGATTTACCACAGCGTTGCTCTGCTGTTTCACGTCGATAACTGTAATTACCGTCGTTTTCACCGTATTTATATCTGCGGCAATCACGACGAACATCGAGCGACTCGAAACGATTGCAATCAAGATCGCGCTTATCGTAGCGTTTAAAATCGTTGTCGCGATAGTAACTTTTTTTGTCGCGGGAATCGCGATCGCCATGTTTATCGTATTTATTATCCGATTGATGTTTAAAGCAATTTTCCCGCGCTTGAGCATTTTTGAATTTGTAACAATCCGGTTCAGCCATGACCACTGAGGAGGCCAGCCCCAACACCGCCAACAGCACACAGATATTCTTCTTCATGTGATTCTCTCTTTTTGATATTTAGGCTTGAAGCGCAAAGCACAGCGCGGGATTCAAGCTGACAAACTTGCAAGCATTATGCCATTCAGTTTATGCCACCAATTGCAGTAAAGCGCAAAGTAATTGCTTTTTCAGCCATAAAAAAAGCGCCCGAAGGCGCTTTTTTTATGGGGCAGCGTACGCTTATTTCACCAATGCTTTCGCACGAGCAACCACGTTTTCTACCGTAAAGCCAAAGTGCTTGAACAGCAAACCTGCTGGCGCTGATTCGCCAAAGGTATCGATACCGATCACATCACCTTCGAGGCCAACGTATTTGCGCCAGAAGTCGCTCGTAGCCGCTTCAACGGCCAAGCGTGGCACGCCTGCTGGCAATACCGATGCTTTGTACGCGGCATCTTGTTTGTCGAATACATTAGTAGAAGGCATCGATACAACACGTACCGCTACGCCTGCGGCATTGAGTTCCGCAGCCGCTTTAACTGCCAGATCCACTTCCGAACCCGTCGCGATGATCACTACTTTTGGATTTGCAGCGTCAACGAGTACATAGCCGCCTTTGGCAATGTCAGCCAATTGTTGCTCAGTACGCGCTTGGAACGCGAGGTTTTGGCGAGTAAATACCAATGAAGATGGTGAAGTACGTTCGCCAATCGCCGCCGCCCAAGCCACGACCGATTCAACGGTATCAGCAGGACGCCATGTGTTCATGTTTGGGATGCAACGCAGGGTTTGCATTTGCTCTACTGGCTGGTGAGTTGGGCCGTCTTCGCCCAAGCCGATTGAGTCGTGCGTGTAAACGAAGATATTGTTCGTTTTCATCAATGCCGCCATACGCAATGCATTCAGTGCGTATTCGCAGAACATCAGGAAAGTACCGCCAAATGGACGGAAGCCACCGTGCAATACCACGCCATTCATGATCGCGCTCATACCGAATTCGCGCACACCGTAGCTGATGTGGTTGCCGCTAATTTGGCCGTTTTCTACTTTCAGGCTGGATGAGCCTTTCCAGTTGGTCAAGTTAGAGCCAGTCAAGTCAGCTGAACCGCCCAGCATTTCTGGCAATTGCGGAGCAAAAGCTTGGATCGCGTTCTGGCTTGCTTTACGGGTAGCGATGGTTTCAGCTTTAGCATTGGCTTCCGCAACCGCAGTCTTCACCATGTCTTGCCAGTTAGCTGGCAAGTCGCCTTTCATACGGCGGTTAAATTCAGCTGCTTCAGCTGGGAATTGCGCAGCGTATTTCGCAAACAAGCTATTCCACTCAGCTTCAGCCGCAGCACCAGCCGCTTTTTTATCCCAGCCAGCGTACACATCAGCAGGGATTTCGAATGGTGCGTGTGGCCAGCCAATCGCTTCGCGAGTCAATGCAATTTCCGCGTCGCCCAATGGTGCGCCGTGGCAATCGTGGCTAGCGGCTTTGTTTGGCGAGCCTTTACCGATGATCGTTTTGCAGCAGATCAGCGTTGGTTTGTTGGTTTCTGCTTTGGCAGCAGCAATCGCCGCATTCAGCGCATCAACGTCGTGGCCATCAACACCAGCAATTACGTGCCAGCCGTATGATTCAAAACGTTTTGGCGTGTCATCAGTGAACCAGCCTTCAACGTGGCCATCGATTGAAATGCCGTTGTCATCCCAGAACGCCACTAGTTTGCCCAAGCCCCAAGTACCAGCCAGTGCACACGCTTCGTGAGAGATGCCTTCCATCAAGCAGCCGTCACCCATGAAGACATAGGTGTAGTGGTCAACGATATCCAGACCTGGCTTGTTAAATTGTGACGCCAACAGTTTTTCAGCCAATGCAAAACCCACGGCATTGGTGATACCTTGACCCAGCGGGCCAGTGGTTGTTTCTACACCTGGGGTGTAGTGAACTTCTGGGTGACCAGGCGTTTTAGAATGGAATTGGCGGAAGTTTTTAACGTCTTCGATTGATACATCGTAGCCAGTGAGGTGCAGCAAGGCATATTGCAGCATTGAGCCATGGCCGTTTGACAGTACAAAACGGTCGCGGTTAGCCCAAGCTGGGTTTTGTGGGTTAAAGCGCATATTGTCGCCCCACAAAGCCAGACCGATCTCAGCCATGCCCATAGGCGCGCCTGGGTGACCTGAGTTGGCTTTTTGCACGGCATCCATTGCCAGTGCGCGAATTGCATTTGCTAAGTCAGTACGCGTTGCTGCCATCACAGTATTCCTTATCAATTGAAAACGAAGTCCTTGTCTTCCTACATTGCCTGCGCAATCGCAAAAACCCAAGGTGAATATTTGTTTTGCATTATCCCTAAGTCTGAAGCTAGGGCAAGAGGCGAACGAAAAAAAACGACACGCCCGCATTTTACCCATGCTGGCGTGTCGCTGATGTTGCTTAAGAACAAATCTGTTGCAATGCCCTGTTCCGCTTACTCAAGTACATAGCTGCCGGGCGCCGCGCACAGTTTGGCGTGTTTGCGGCTGGATAATTTGGGTTTCACTTGCGAGCCCGACACGGGGCGCAGCCATTCCACCCAATTGGTCCACCATGAGCCGGCCACTTGCGTTTGGCTAGCCAACCAATCATCGGCATTTTGCGCGGCGGCTGGCGATCCTTGCCAATAGCTGCGTTTGCATTTGGGCCCGGGCGGATTAATGATGCCGATGATGTGACCTGAGGTAGACAGGGTAAATTGCACCGGGCCTGAAACTCGCTCGACCAAAGTAAAGGTTTGCTTCCACGGCGCGATATGGTCTTCTTCAGCGCTAACCATATAGATAGGCTGCGTGATTTTACCCAAATCAATCGGCTGCCCCGCCAAAGTTAAAGCATCAGCTTGCACCAATTTATTTGACCAGTACAGCTCACGCAAATAGCTACGGTGCATTTTTTTCGGCATCCGCGTGGTATCCATATTCCAATACAGCACGTCAAACGCCATCGGCGTTTCACCGAGCAAATAATTGCTCGCCCAGTAATTCCAAATCAAGCTATTACTGCGCAGCATGCGGAAGCTCGCGGCCATGTCTTTGCCGTCGAGATAGCCTTTGCGATCCATAATTTTGTCTATGAAGTCGAGCCCGTCTTCGTCGATAAACACCTCAATATCACCCGGACGAGAAAAATCAGTCAGCGTCGTCAATAAAGTCGCAGTTTCTACCGGCACTTTCGACAGGACGCCAGCCGCTTTGGCACGATTGGCCCAAGCCAGATACGTCGTCACCAAGGTGCCGCCAATGCAGTAGCCGAGCAGGTTCACTTTGTCGCTCCCCGAAATCTCGCACGCCACATCAATGATTTGCGCGACGCCGTCGGTCAGGTAATCATCCAGACTCACCTCGGCCATGCTGCTATCGGGGTTTTTCCAGCTGGTGACAAAGACCGAGAAGCCCTGATCAACGAGAAACTTGATCATGCTTTTTTGCGGATTCAGATCCAGCACGTAATATTTATTAATCCACGGCGACACCAGCACCAGCGGCACTTTATGCACCGTGGGGGTATTGGCTTCATAATGAATCACTTCAAGGAGTTTACCGCGATACACCACGGAACCTGCGGTTGTGGCGAGATTTTCACCGACGGTAAATGCATCCAGATCGGTCATCGCAATATCGCCATTGGCCATATCGTGCATAAAATTATCGACGCCTTTGGCCAAGCTGGCGCCACGGCTTTCTAGTGCCGTCGCCAGTGCGGTTGGATTGGTCAGCAAGAAGTTGGTTGGCGCCATCGCATTGAGCATTTGGCGTAGCCAGAAAGCAGAAATACTGCGTTCCTGCTCGTCCAAGCCGGGCGTGGCGTACAGATTATTTTGCAGCCAGCGGGTATTGAGCAAATACCATTCTTTCAGGCTGTCCCAAAAGGGCGAGTCACACCAGATTGGGTCGGCAAAACGTGGGTCATCAGGGTGCGGCGGGATCACGTCGCTATCGGGCTCACCCCAGTAGCGGCGTAATGTGAAGCCCTGCAAACGCAGCAGATCATTGGCGTAGCTGGTGTAGGCTTGATAGAGCTTATCAGGATGACGCAGCCAAGCCTTTTGTGCTTTCAGTGTTGTTTCACCCAAACCGAACGGATCGAATGCTTGGCGCAATTGATGCTGCAATTGCTCAAAACGCTGGGCTTGCTCGGTATAAAACTGAGAATAAATCGTTTCTGGCATATCAATGCTCCCCGCAGGCGATATCTTTCAATCTACGCTGCGGTGCAACATTTTTCAATGCACTTTTCCCCTATTTCGCGATTTATTTCTCACGCGCAATCAAACCGTTACGCTCATTTGCGCGCGGGCGATCGCTCGCGCCATTTCGAGTCGCTCCACCGTCCCTACATCCAGCCACAAACCCGTGTGTAAAGACGCGCTGATCCGCCCCTGAGCCATTGCTGCTCGCAACAAAGGTGCCAGCTTGGCGGGCTGATGCGGCACGGTATGGGCAAATAACGCGGGGTGATAAAGCCCGATGCCGCTAAAGGTGTATTTTGTATCACCGTCGCTCAGCGCCTTACCTTCTTGCAGCGCAAAATCGCCCGCCGGATGCTGCGGGGGATTGGGCACTAGGATCAAATGCGCGAGCATGCCCTCACCCAGATTTTGCAAAGCAGGCTGGGCAAAATCAATATCGGTAAACACATCGCCGTTGACTACTAAAAACGGCACTTCGCCCAAGAATGGCAAGGCCGTCGCGATGCCACCCGCGGTTTCGAGCGCGGTATTTTCAGCAGAATATTGAATCTGCGCCCCGTAGGCTGCACCATCTTGCAGACTAGCCTCGATCTGCTCGCCCAGCCATGCATGGTTAATCACGACTTGCTCAATCCCCGCCGCGACCAGACGCTTCAAATGCCAGCCGATCAAGGGCGTGCCTGCGACGTCGAGCAAGGGCTTGGGCCTTACATCGGTAAGCGGGCGCATCCGCTCACCACGGCCTGCGGCCAGAATCATTGCTTTCATGGTAGTGATCTTTAATCTATCAATTAGCGGGTATAGGCATAAGCACTTTTAAATAAAGAGCGTTCAAACATATACCCATCAATATTAAAAACTAAAACCCGTTTCAACCGGCGTGCCGTGCAAATTGAGCAGCAAACGGCCCAACGGCGTCAGCTCGCGGTAGCGCAGGCAAATTTGGCGCACATATTCAAACACGCGGGGTTGGTCGGCCAGATATTGATCTTTGCCATCGCGGAAATTAAGTCGCGCAAAAATACCGAGAATCTTGATATGGCGCTGCACCCCCGCCCACTCGAACGCGCGGTAAAAATCGGAGAAATCCTCGTGAACTGGCAAGCCCGCATCGCGCGCCATTTCCCAGTAGCGAATAACCAAATCGAGCACAAACGCCTCGTTCCACGTGACATAAGCATCACGCAATAAGGAGACTAAGTCGTAGGCGATCGGGCCTTTGACCGCATCTTGAAAATCAATCACGCGCAAAGCAGCGTCTTTGACCATCAAATTGCGCGAATGAAAATCGCGATGCATAAACACCGTGGGCTGCTGCAACACTTCAGCCGTGATCAGCGCGCAAGCACGCTCCCAGATCGCCAGCTCTTTACCAGCCAATTCGGTTTTGAATTGCTGACCGAAATACCACTCGCGGCAAATATCTAGCTCGCGCTGAATAAAGGCGGCATCAAATGGTGGCAAGCCTTCATCAAGGGTATGCGCCTGCATTTGAACTAAATCATGGATTGCACGCAGATACCATGCCTTAGCATTCTCTTCTGTCAGCAAGCTCGCCAAAGTCACATCACCCAAGTCTTCCAGCGCCACTAAGCCTTGCGCCGCATCTTGAGCCAACACTTGTGGCACTGCCACACCTGCACCAGCCAATTGCGCCTGGCGCGCCAAAAAAGGCTGCACATCAAATTGGGCGGAGTCAAAATCCATCACAATCACGGTGTGATCGGCCCAGCTCGCACGCCAATACTGGCGAATGCTGGCATCGGCAGCAGCCACAACTAAAGCAGCGGGTGCTTCGGGTTGCCAGCTTTGCAACCAATTAGTAATTTGTTCATGACGGTTCATAAGAAGAATTACTCTCAAATCTGCTAAAATCGGTCAATTCTATCAGTTAGCTGACCAAGGCCACATGCGGGTGCATCAATCGCCACCATTTCACCTCACTATTTTAAAGCTCTCGCTGGCCGTGTTGCCTTGCTTTGTCGCTGCACAAGCCATCGCGCAAACGAGCGACCAGCCTGAGCCGCCCATCTTTATCGAATCCGATGAGGCCAGCGCACAGGCTGGGCAATATACCGAGGCCAAAGGCAATGTCGTGATCAATCGCGACACGCTGGAAGTGCATTCAGACTGGGCTAAATACAATCTGATTTCAGATACGGTGCACGCGGGCAATAAAGTCGTGATGACCAAAGATGGCGACACACTCACTGGCACACGTCTGGATATGTCGGTCGATACCCGCGAAGGTGAGCTGGAACAGGCCACTTATTTGATGGGCCAGGGTTTGGCGCGCGGCGAAGCAGTCAAAGTTTTATTTGAAGGCAAAGATAAATACCGCATCCAATCGGGGTCGATGACGACATGCACCCCCGAGCAAAACTCATGGGCGCTGCACGCGCGCGAGATGGATCTTGATTACACCCAAAATTACGGTCAGGCCTGGCATGGTTGGCTGGAATTTCAAAGTGTGCCGGTCTTTTATTACCCTTGGGTTGACTTCCCGCTCGATGGTGGCCGCAAAACCGGCTTTCTAATGCCCAATGTGGCGTACAGCAGCACCACGGGTTTGGAGCTGACTGTTCCATTTTATTGGAATATCGCGCCCAATTTTGATGCCACGATTACGCCGAGTTATTTTGGCGAGCGCGGCTTGATGCTCGGCGGCGAGTTTCGCTATTTACAACCCAGCTTTGGCGGCGTAATTCGTGCTGAAGGCATTCAAGACAAAGAAAGCGAAACCAATCGCTACAGCATTTTATTTCAGCACTCGCAGCAGCTAGCCGATCGCTTGCGCCTGGATATTAATTACCAACGTGTATCGGATGATCACTACTTTGTCGATTTTGGCGATCGACTTTCCGTGGCCTCGCAAGTCAATCTGCCGCAAGAAGCCATTTTGTCGTATAGCGGCAGCAATTGGTCGACCTATTTGCGGGCCCAGCAATATCAAACCTTGCAAAACACGAGTAGTCCAATCACCCCGCCGTACTCGCGTTTGCCACAATGGTACTTTAGCTATAACCCTGATCTTGGGGGCGGAACACAAACCAGTATCACAGGCGAATTCACCCGTTTTCGCAGCGACACACAAAATCAGGGCGATCGCAGCTGGATTTACCCGACGGTGAGTCTGCCATGGGCCAATAGCTATAGCTTTATCACGCCCAAAATTGGGGTGAATGCCACTTACTACAGCAATGAATCGGCCAGCGGGCAGGACCTTGGCACACAATCTCGCGTGCTACCGATTGCCAGTGTCAATTCGGGTTTATTCTTTGAGCGCGAAGGCACGTTACTAGGTAGCAATGTGGTGCAAACGCTTGAGCCTCAGCTCTACTACCTGTACATACCATTCAAAGATCAATCCAAACTGCCCAATTATGACTCAGGCAATACGGATTTATCATGGTCGCAATTGTTTGCCGAAAATAAATTCTCGGGTAATGACCGCATTAACGATGCAAACCAAGTTACCCTAGCTCTCAATACCCGCCTGTTTGACGATGACAGTGGTGTTGAACGGTTTTATGCTGGGATTGGTCAGCGCTTTTATTTATCGCAGCCCAAAGTCGAGCTCAATGGCACGGCGGCCAGTAGCAATCAATACAATAGCGCCTCAGACTTCCTGCTGATGATGGGTGGTAATTTACCCTACGATCTGCGCTTTAATTACACGCTGCAGCAAGATTTGAGCAACGGCACTACGCAACGTTCGGACTTGAACTTGAATTGGTCGCCCGGCGAATACAAGACCATCAATGCGCGCTATGCGGTCAATCGCTTGACTCATATTGAGCAAGGCAGCTTAAGTGGCCAATGGCCGCTGGGTGCAGGTTGGTATGGCGTTGCCAGCTATACGCATTCTTTTATCGACAATCAATCACTAGAGTCGCTCGCTGGGCTTGAATATAATGGCGGCTGCTGGGCATTGCGCCTGGCCGCGCAACGCTATGTAACGACCAATAGTGAATACAAAACCAATTACTTTATCCTGCTTGAGTTAGGTGGGCTGGCCGGTATCGGGATGAATCCGATTTCGACACTGCGTCAATCCATTCCTGGCTATGCCGATACTTACACTTCGCCCAAATTACGTTAATAGGCACCGTATGACATCTAGTCTGAAATTAGGTTTGAAATTGCGCACTCTGTTTTGCGCCATTCCTCTGCTCGCAGCCATGGTCAGCCAGCCCGTCTTGGCCGAAGTGGTGACCATTGACCGCGTGGTGGCGCTGGTGAATAAAAATGCCATCACCCAGCTTGAACTCAATCGCAAAGTAACTGCTATCAAAGCCAATCTGGAACGTCAAAAAGTAAAGTTGCCACCAGACAATGTGCTGCAGCAACAAGTCTTGGAAAAAATGATTCTGGACCAACTCCAGATCCAATATGCCGAGATGACGGGCTTGAAGGTTGACGACAAGCAACTTGAAAACGCAATTAATAATCTAGCCGAACAAAATAAGCTGACCGTCCCCGAGTTTCGCAAACGACTCGAAAGCAACAATATTCCATGGCGCCAATTTCGCGAAGAGATTCGCCAAGAAATCATCATGGCGCGCCTAAAAGAGCGTGAGATTGATTCGCGTGTTGTCGTTACCGAGTCGGAAATCAATGACTACCTCAAGCTTTCCGAGGGGAAAATGGGCATGGAATATTTGCTGGCACAAATTCAGGTCAATATTCCTGAAAACGCCAGCCCTGAAATCATTCAAGCCAAACGCGCACGCATTCAAGCGGCCCTAGAAGAAATAAACGCAGGCAAATCATTTGAAACCGTCGCGGCCAGCTACTCCAATGATCCGAACGCGACCAAAGGAGGCAATTTAGGCTGGCGCCCTGCCGGCTCACTGCCACCTGCGTTTACCAGCTTGCTCGAGAAAACCCCTATTGGCAGCATGACCGATGTCGTGCGTACACCCGTTGCCTTTCATATATTCAAATTGCTGGATAAACGCACGGAAGAGCAGCGCGTCATCATGAAGCAAACGCATGCGCGCCATATTCTGATTCGCAGCAATGAAATTGTGTCCACGGATGACGCTCGCACCAAACTCTTGCAAATCCGCGAGCGCATCATGAGCGGTCAAGACTTTGCCACCATGGCCAAATCCTATTCGGATGACATAACAGCAGCCAAAGGCGGCGATCTGGGTTGGCTTAGCCCAGGCGAAACCGTGCCGCAATTTGAAGAAGCAATGAATGCATTGCAACTCAATGAAATTAGCATGCCGGTGCAATCGCCCTTCGGTTTTCACCTTATTCAAGCGCTTGAGCGCCGTGATCAGGACGTAACAAAAGAACAAGCGCGCTTCAAAATTCGCAACGAGCTCAAACAGCGTAAAGCCGAAGAACAATACGACGACTGGTTGCGTCAATTGCGCGACCGTGCGCGCGTCGTCATTCGCCTGAAGGACGAGTAATGCAAACCACGCAGCCATTGGCAATTACCACGGGTGAGCCAGCAGGTATTGGCCCAGAAATCACAATTGCCATGGCTGCTAGCAGCATACTTCCACAGCGTATGGTGATATTGGCCGATCGCACGCTCTTGCTTGAGCGCGCGCAATGCGTCGGAGTTGCGCGTGAAATCATCGCCGCATGGCCCGATTACACGCCCGAATGTACTGCGCCCGTTTCAGTACTGCACACGCCCTTGGCAACGCCCTCCGTCGCGGGTCAACTCAATCCGGCCAACGCGGCCTATGTTCTGACTTTACTTGATCGCGCCATTGACGGCAGTACCCGTGGTGAGTTTTCCGCCATCGTGACCGCACCAATTCACAAAGGTGTGATTAACGAAGGCACTAATGGCGGGTATTTCTCTGGACATACCGAGTATCTTGCCGAAAAGACTCATACCCCACAGGTTGTCATGATGCTGGCGGGTGAATATGGCGATCAGCAGCAAATGCGCGTGGCATTGGCGACGACGCATTTGCCGCTCAAAGACGTCGCCAACGAGCTGACGACTGAATCACTGCAAACCACATTGCGCATTCTGCATGACGATCTGCAACACAAATTCGGCTTGGCTGCGCCACGGATTATTGTCGCGGGTTTAAATCCGCATGCAGGCGAATCGGGCCATATGGGGCGAGAAGAAATCGATGTGATTATTCCAGTGCTAGCGCAATTGCGCGCCGAGGGCATGAATCTGATCGGCCCACTACCAGCCGACACGCTATTTAACCCGCCCATTCTGGCGCAGGGTGACGCCGTCTTGGCGATGTATCACGATCAAGGCCTGCCCGTACTCAAATTTGCCACCTTTGGCGCAGGCATCAATATCACACTGGGTTTACCCATTATCCGTACTTCCGTCGATCACGGCACCGCCCTCAATATCGCGGGTACTGGTCAGGCCGATATCGGCAGCCTGATTGCGGCAACGAAGCTGGCGGCTCAATTAGCCGCTACCGCTCACTAAAATACGACAGCAGGACACCTTCATGGCTCATATCCCACGCAAACGCTTTGGGCAAAATTTTTTGCAAGACCAAGGCGTGATCGCCAGCATTATCAACGCGGTTGATCCACACAAAGAAGACGCGATTGTCGAGATTGGACCCGGCTTGGCGGCGCTGACGATTCCACTGATGGCGCGTGTGCCGCAACTGCACGTCGTTGAAATTGACCGTGACATCGTCACACATTTGTCGGCACGCTATAGCGCCGAGCAATTGGTGATTCACAATTGCGACGCCTTGATGTTCGACTTTGGCGCCTTAGCGCGCGAGATTGCACCTGGCGGCCGCATTAAGTTGGTCGGCAACTTGCCCTACAATATTTCAACACCGCTGCTGTTTCATCTGGCGAGCTTTGGTGACGTGATTTACGACATGCACTTTATGCTGCAAAAAGAAGTCGTCGATCGCATGGTCGCCGAGCCGGGCACTACTGATTACGGTCGCCTGTCGATCATGCTGCAATACCGCTATTTGATGGATCACATTATCGATGTGCCGCCAGAAAGCTTTGATCCTCCGCCCAAAGTGGATTCAGCCGTGGTGCGCATGGTGCCCTACGATGTATTGCCGCACCCCGCCAAAGATGAAGAACACCTGCGTAATCTGGTGCAAACCGCCTTTGCTCAGCGCCGCAAAACCATCCGCAATAATCTGAAAGGCATCGCCAACGATGACGCCTTGGCCGCCGTTGGTATTGAGCCTAGCTTGCGCCCAGAAAACATCAGCGTTGCTCAGTATGTTGCGCTTTCTAACGCCCTGGTGAAATAAGCGTGATTGACCCTAGGGTTTTCCCCGCTAGGCTTAGCAACAACTACACTGCAAAATCAAAGGCTTGATTGATGAATACGAATACCGCCATGATCCGCTTTAGCCAAGTCAATAAATGGTATGGTCGCGACCACCATGTATTAAAAAACCTCAACCTTGAAGTCAAACAAGGCGAGGTGGTCGTGCTGTGTGGGCCATCGGGCTCGGGGAAATCGACCCTGATTCGCACGATCAATCAGCTCGAAGCCATTAATGATGGTGAGATTTGGGTCGATGGCATTCAAGCCAACAATCCGAAAACCAACATCAACAAATTGCGCGAAGAAGTCGGTTTTGTATTTCAACACTTCAATCTTTACCCGCATTTGTCGGTACTCGAAAACATTACACTCGCACCGATTCAGGTCAAAAAGCAATCGGTCGAACAAGCCAATGCCAAAGCGCTGGAATTGCTTGAGCGTGTCGGTTTAGCGCACAAAAAAGACGCTTATCCGGGCAATCTGTCGGGTGGTCAGCAACAACGTGTCGCCATTGCACGCGGTTTAGCGATGAACCCTCGCGTCATGCTGTTTGACGAACCAACCAGTGCGCTAGACCCCGAAATGATCGGTGAGGTGCTGGAAGTCATGAAATCGCTGGCCGAGTCCGGCATGACGATGATGGTGGTCACGCACGAGATGGGCTTTGCGCGCGAAGTGGCCGATCGCGTGATCTTCCTAGATCAGGGTGAGATTTTGGAAGACACCGATCCAGAGGCCTTCTTTACCAGCCCGAAAACGGATCGCGCCAAACAATTCTTACGCCAAATTCTGGCGCCCATGCATCAGTAACACTAGGGTATTGATCCCAGACCCAATTCAAACAAGCTTTATAGAACAATACCCGTAGCGGGTTTGCTTCTGCTTGATGCTCGTCTACGATACTAATTGCAGATCGCAATCAGGATAGATGATGAAATCAGTATTGTTCTTGCTCTGTTTGATACTTAGCCCGCTCATTGGGGCTAGCGAAAAAATCACGATCTACAGCCAATATGATTACCCTCCATTTTGGTCTGAAGGTCATGGTTTGACTGCCGATCTCGCGCAAAAATTGACTGAGCTGAGCCAAGACAAATATCAGTTTGTCGTCGAAATCATACCCCGCAAACGGCTCGATGCCATGATGCAGTCTCCAAAATGGCAAGGCATAGTGCCCTGGGCCAACCCAAGCTGGTTTGGCGACGAACAACAAAGCCGCTTTATTTGGTCTTCGACCCTATTTATGGATGCAGATTTAGTCGTCAGTAATCAGCCCATCAATTTTGCAGGGCCAGAAAGCCTCTATGGGAAACGGCTAGGCGGCATTTTAGGGCATCGTTATATCGAGTTGGAACAGGATATTGCGGCAGGCAAAATCATCCGCGACGATGCCCCCAGCCAAAGCAATAATCTGAAAAAGTTAATGACACAGCGTGTCGATGTGGTGTTTATTCCGCATAGTAGCTGGATCGATTTGCAGCAAACGGCACCGGAGAGCATTAAGGGACTGTTTCTGGCAGCAACACCCAGAAATCGTTACGAACGTCGTTTGCTCATTAGCCCGAATAATCCGGCCCTAGCGCAATACATTAGCAAAACACTAGAGAGCATGAGCCGAGATTCAAGCTGGCAATATAAGATTAAAGCTTACAATTTTGGCGGTGCGAAATAGGCTGTGCAAACTCAGGTTTTACCCTGCAAACCCAAGCGCATCCACAGCTCAGCCACACCCGATGGCACCGGCTGGCTAAAGTAAAAGCCCTGCATATAATTCACGCCCAAGCCCTGCAAAAAGCGCACGGTTTCCAGGGTTTCAACGCCCTCAATCACCAAATCGAGCTGCAAAGCTTGCGCCATTTGCGCGATGGCCTGCATTACCCGACGGCCATCTTCGGTATGCAAGCGCTGCGAGAATGAAACATCGACTTTGAGCATTTGCGCTGGCATTTCATGCAACTGCGACAAAGACGAATAGCCAGTGCCAAAGTCGTCAATCGCCAGCACAAACCCAGCCGCACCGAGCTGGCGTAAATGCCGCATCTGACGCGCATAATCGGTGAGCGCCACGCTTTCGGTGATTTCAATAATCACATCGCTTGGCCGCAATTTAAATTGCGTCAATCGCTCAACCAAGGTCGTAACAAAGGTTGGCAAATATAGCTGACTGCGCGAGACATTGATCATCAGTTTTTGCGACAAACCCGATTCGCGCCAATCTCGCAACTTGGCAAACGATTGCAGCATAATCTGCTCAGATAATTCCTGAATCAGCCCGACTTTTTCTGCCATCGGAATAAACAACTCGGGGCTAATCCAACCGCTTTTATCATCCATCCAACGAGCCAGCGCTTCAACGGCAATGACCTCGCCAGTACGCGCATTTACTATCGGCTGATAGAAAACCTGCAAACCACCATGACGAATCGCACTCGAGAGTCGCGATTGAATCGCGACATGCTCACGACCCAGCGCCTTCAGATGCACAATATCGCTGTAGAAACACACGCTGTTACGCCCCGCGTGCTTGGCGTGGTACATCGTATGGTCAGCAGCAGAGAGCAGCTCATCGCCGCTTTCTGCATTATCGGGATAAATGGCAAAGCCCACCGACACCGTCGGCTGCGTTTCCATGCCATTTATCATGATGCTTTGCCGCGCGGCCAGGCGGAGCTGCTCGGCAATTTCAGCCAAATGCTTCTGGCTCTCCACCTCAGGAATCAGCGCGATAAATTCGTCGCCACCCCAGCGCGCCAACAAGCCATTTTCAGGCAACACTTCATTGAGCCGCTGAGCCAGCATCACCAGCAAATCATCGCCAGTTTTATGGCCAAAAGCATCATTGATTTGCTTGAAGTGGTCTAGGTCAATAAAACCCAAGGCGACCTTGCGATGTTCGCGCCGCGCTTCATCAATGGCACGATGCAATTCATTATCCAATAGCAGGCGATTAGGTAGCCGGGTCAGGCCATCGTACAGCGCCATTTGGGTGATATTTTGCTCGTTCAGGTGCGCCACCGTTACATCGCGCATCACACCACGCAAAGCAGTAACGCGTCCGTCAGGGCTAAAATGGGCAATCAGTCGCAACTCAACCCAAATAAAGTCGCCATCAGCGCGCAACAACCTAAAACGCTCGCTCGCTGGCTCTTTGGATTTCGCTTGTCGATCAATAATGTGGCTAACGAGTTTGATGTCTTCTGGATGCACCCAGCTAATCAAGGGTCGCCCAAGTTCGGCCGGCAAGTCGCGCGCTTCAATACCACGCAATTTTGACCAACCTAAAGTGGCCTCAGTCAAAACGCCGGTTGGCAATAAATCAACGATCGCTTCTTCCAATAAATTGAGCGTATCGAGCATGGTTTTTTTGCGCGCAGCATCATGCATCAGCGCCGAAATATCTTGCAGCAAGACCACGACGCTGCGTTGCTGCGCTGTGCCAACAGGCTGAACTCTGACCAACAGGCAAACATCTTGCTCGGGCAACATACAATTAAATTGCTGACTGCTCTGCCCTGCCAATATTTGCGGTAATAAACGTAGTAATTCACTCGCCAATTCATACGGCAACACCGTCGCCATCGGGCGATTGAGCATCACATCACCCGCTGGCAATGCGGGATGTCCAGACCAGACATGACGTACTATCGCTTGTGCATCCAGCTCAAACACCATGTCTTGGGTCGCCCCAACCAAGGCGCGTAAACGTTGCTGATTAGCGAGTGATTCGGCTTCCAGCTTGGCTTTACCCAGGGCTTGGGCCACATGATTAGACAACATGGCCAGCAAACGTAATGCGACAGAATCAGGCTGGCGCTCTTCGCTGTCATTCAAAAAAGCCAGAAAACCAAATAACTCGCCACCCTGCAATAAAGGAACGCACAACAAATGCCGAATCCCAACCTGAGCGAGCAACATTTGCTCGGCCAAAGGTAATTCGAGCAATGACTTATTCAGCACCATACCAACAGCAAGGGTATCTGCCAGCAAAGCATACTGATCATAATCTATAGACAGAAACGGTGCGGGGGTATATTCCAGCAGACTACAATCTTGATCCCGCCATGCAGCCACCAGCTTGGCACAACGCCCATGTTCATCATTGAGATACAAGCCAGTCATGCTGCTGCGCGATGCCTGCCCTAAGACTTGCAGCATATCAAGCAGATAGTCCGGCTCATCCGTGTGCGTGAGGATACTCACCACACTATCGAAGGCGTTGAAGTAAGTATGATAAGTGCCCAGCGCCTGCTGTTCATGCATCGCAAGGCTGGAAAAACCACTTGATTCAGAGAGCAACCCTTTTCCCCAATCCGCAAAACATCACAAGCCGAAACTGCTTCGGCGAAATCCATGGCTCAGGCGCCACAAAGCAAAACGGGAATTCAGCCTGGAATTCCCGTCTCACCACCTTACTCTTTCGCTGGAGGTGGGATCAGCACTTCGCTGTAACCACACTCTTTTTGTGGGCAAACCTTTTCGGTGCCACGACGCTTAGTGACCTTAATCGTCATGATCGGCCATTTACACTGAGGGCAGGCCTCGGCCACAGGCGGATTCCACGTCGCATATTTGCAGTCTGGATAGGTATTGCACGAATAGAACATTTTGCCGTACCGGCTCTTACGTTCAATCAAGCTACCTTTATGACATTCGGGGCATTCAATCCCAGTATCTTTGGGTTTTTCCAGCGGCTCAATGTGCTTGCACTTCGGATAGTTTGAGCAGCCAATAAATTTGCCGTAACGCCCCACCTTGATGTGCAACGCTGATTCACATTTTGGGCAAGTGCGATCTGGCACTACTTCCGGCTCGATTGGTGCGGCATTTGGATCATCACCAATATTGCGGGTGTAATCACATTCTGGATACGAGCTACAGCTAATAAAGCGGCCACGACGCCCCAGACGAATCGATAGTTTATGTTTGCCACATTTCGGGCAATCTTCATCCATCGCTTCGTGCGTCACTTCAGCACGCGATAAAGCCTGCTTTTCCTCGCATTGCTTGTGGAATTTCTTCCAGAATTCATCCAGCACCGGCACCCATTCACGCGAACCGGTTGAAATTTCATCGAGTTTATCTTCAAGCTTAGCGGTGAAATTGTAATCAACGTATTGCGTGAAATGTTCAGTCAGGAATTTATTCACCACCTCGCCAGTATCGGTCGGCGTGAAGCGCTTTTTATCCAGAATGACGTATTCACGATCTTTCAGCGTGTAAATAATCGACGCATACGTAGAAGGACGGCCAATACCAAATTCTTCTAGCGACTTCACCAAGCTCGCCTCAGTAAAGCGCGGTGGAGGCTGCGTAAAGTGTTGCTCACCGAAGATTTTCTCAACCGGTAGCGCATCGCCTTCGGTCAAGACGGGCAGACGAGCTTCATCTTCATCGTCTTCCACATCATCGGCGTCTTCCTGATACACAGCGATAAAACCGGGGAATACCAAAGTCTGGCCCGTGGCACGGAACAGATTTTCTGGCGAACCTACTGCAATATCTACTGCCACCGTGTCGAATTTCGCTGGCGTCATCTGACACGACAAGGTGCGCTTCCAGATCATTTGATAGAGCTTAAATTGCTCTGGCGACAGGAAGGTTTTAACCGACTCAGGCGTGCGCAGAATCGACGTTGGGCGAATTGCCTCGTGCGCCTCTTGCGCGTTTTTGGCTTTGTTTTTGTAGGTGATCGGGGCGTTTGGCAAATAGTCTTTGTCAAAATTAGCCGAAATATAATCGCGAATCTCAGCCAGAGCATCGTTAGATAAGGCCACCGAGTCGGTACGCATATACGTGATCAAACCGACTGTTTCACCGCCGAGATTCACACCTTCATACAGCGATTGCGCCGTGCGCATCGCCCGATCAGTGGTAAAGCCCAGTTTACGCACCGATTCCTGTTGCAAGGTTGAAGTCGTAAATGGCGCAGTCGGGCTGCGAGATTTCTTTTTCTTCTCTACCGCATGAACAACCGCTTCTTTGCCTGCCAAGCCATTCAGAATTGTGGTTTGCTCAGCTTCATTGGGAATATCAAATTGATCGAGCTTTTTGCCTTGCCAGGTCGTGAGCTTAGCGGCGACCTTGCTGCGGCCTTTTTTCGTATCAAGATGGATAGTCCAATATTCTTGCGCATTAAACGCACGAATTTCGTTTTCACGCTCGCAAATCAGGCGTAAAGCAGGGCTTTGCACTCGACCTGCAGACAAACCCGTCCGCACTTTGCGCCACAACAGCGGCGACAAGTTAAAGCCCACCAAATAATCGAGCGCACTGCGCGCTTGCTGGGCATTCACCAAGTTAAAGTCGATATCGCGTGGATTAGCGACCGCATTTAAGACCGCGGACTCGGTGATTTCATGAAACACAACGCGCTTAAATATTTTTTCTGGCTTGATTAGTTTTTTAGCTTTCAAGATTTCCAGAATGTGCCAAGAAATGGCTTCACCTTCGCGGTCCGGATCGGATGCGAGGTAGACATTATCGGCTTGCTCAACCGCTTCGCAAATGGCATCAACGTGTTTCTTATTTTTATCGATGACCTGATACTTCATTTTGAAGTCATTTTCAGGATCAACCGAACCATTTTTACGGACTAAACCGCGCACGTGACCGTAGGAAGCCAAGATCTGAAAATCTTTGCCTAAGTATTTTTGCAGTGTCTTCGCCTTAGAAGGCGACTCTACGATTAAGAGATTTGCGGGCATGGTTCCCCGTTAATTGATAATTACACAGGTTTTAACAATCTTTGGTGTGATCGGCGATGCTTAATGTAATGCAGCACCGTCACGACCAAAGAGCAGGTCTTCGATCAGGAGATTAGACAGCGCATCGCGCTTATGCCAAATCACCATCAATACAATTAATTTTATTCTCTCGCAGGTGATTTCACCCTCAGGTTCACGCCACACGCGATCTAATACTAATTCACGCTCGCCAATAGTGAGCGTTTTAGTGGCATCTAGCGCAAAAATAAACTCTGCGGCTTCATCACTAAAGCGCTCTAACTCAATCGGCAACAGGCTACGATGAGCCAAATTTAATCCGTCCAAGGCACGATACGGCGCCGCATCGAGCTGTTTGAGCTCACCTAACCACGCCAAGGCATCGTGAATATCTTCACCCTCAAAACCCGCCAACGACAGTTTTTTAGCCAATTGGGAAACATCAGGCAGGCCATCTGCGTTGTAAAACTGCTCAAAAAGGTAAGCAAGCACTTCAAGCATAATCGGGTTTACACAGCCCTCGCTAACCTTTGATAACGATTACCAGGCAAGCAAGACAACTGTCCTTCTAATTCCAAACCTAACAGAATCGCGCACAGCGCCTCGCTAGTCAAGCCAGTTCTCTCGACCAGCAAGTCAAAATCAACGGGATCCCAACCCATTTCGCCCAATACTGGATGGCTATTGTCTTCTTGATCAACCTGCTCTTTTGATGATTTTTTTGCCAGCGCAGGCACTGAAAATAACGACAATGGCGCAGATAACTCATCGAAAATATCCGCCCCAGATTCGACCAATTTGGCACCATTTTTAATCAAATAATGGCAACCTTTGGCGACAGGGGAATGTATCGAGCCCGGAATAGCAAACACCTCTCGCCCAAGATCAACCGCCTGACGCGCGGTAATTAAAGATCCGCTCCCTAAAGCGGCCTCTACCACAAGACAACCTAATCCCAGCGCCGCAATAAGACGATTTCGCCGTGGAAAATGCTCAGCCTTGGGTGGCGAGCCAATGGCTAGCTCGGACAAAATCAAACCTGCAGCGGCAAGTTGATGCGCCAAGGGGCGATTGCTCGCAGGGTAGACGCGATCTAAACCCGTCCCCACGACGGCGATACTCGATCCACGCCCCAACAATCCGCCTTGGTGAGCTGCCGCATCAATCCCGCTTGCCAGACCACTGATAATCGTGACGCCCTGCTCGGATAAGTGCTTTGCAAATGCTTGAGCATTTTGTATGCCCTGCGCGGTGGCATGGCGGCTACCCACAATCCCGAGCGCAGGGCAATCCAGTAAGGTCAAATCGCCTTTTGCATACAATACGCACGGGGGATCGGGTAAATCGAGTAATTTTTTGGGGTATCGATCATCAGCCAAGGTCAGAATTGAATGACCTTCGGCATTGAGCCAATCAACCGTAGTATCGATAAGGGCTGAGTTTTCGACCTGTGCAGCATCGACAATTGCCCGCGCCACACCTGGTGGTACATAGAGGCTTAATTGATCATAAGGCGCAGCAAAAATAGCTACGGGCTCACCCAGAGCCCGTAATAACTGAATTTGCCCTCGTGGCCCCAAGCCATTAACTAGACTCAGGCGTAACCACGGGATCAATTCATTCACATCTAGCAAGACTTACTCCGCATTCGCCGCTTCAGCCTTGATTAAATCACCCACATTGACTGGCTGGGTGCTATCAAGCACTAGACCATACGATAGATTTGGGAAAACACGATAAATAAACAAATTCGCATTTTTGATTGGCGGCGTGAGCAAATCTGGTTCAGAGCGATCTTCTTTTGTAATGGCTCGTGGCGCTTTGTAGGTAAAGAAAACAGTACCAACATCGACGCCATCCAAAGCACCTTTATTGATCGCAACCGTCATCAATGAGCCAACGTCAACAACTTCACCATAGGTCGAGGCAACTTTGCCCGTAATCGCTTGTGCTGGTAAATGTGGCGCATAATTGAGGAACGTTTTTTCTGGTGCTTTGACCATTCGATCGCCAATTTGGATTTCGCGTACCACAGAGCGCACCTGCAGCGTCGTCACATCACCAACTTTGCTTACTCGAACATCACCCAAGTAATTTACTTGCATACCCAGCACTTCTTTCGGGTTGTCTGGGTTCATGATGTCTTTGCCTTGCCGGAATACCTGCCAAGTTTCACCTGACTCAGCTTCTGGCATATTCACGGCATAAATTTGATCGCCTTGCGTATAGAGCACGCGATTATCGGGGCCAGCAGCAATACGGGGCGCGGCTTTAAATGTTGCCGCGTCCATAATCATCGGCTTGTACAAGAAGGGCTCAATTGAAGAGAGCGCAATACTTGGCGTAGCATCGCCATCTAAACTACTGATCCGAACACGTGGGCTTAACTTGCCACTACCGCCACGCCCGTCAGCTTTTGCGTTTTTCAGCAGACGCAAACGTGGCTTACCGCCTGTGCGATCAAGTACAATCACATCACCAGGGTAAATCCAATGTGGATTTTTGATCTCTTCTTTATTGAGTTGCCAAATTTCTGGCCAGCGCCACGGTTGCTTCAAGAATTTACCGGAGATACCCCACAACGTATCGCCTTTGACCACCGTGTAACTATCAGGTGCATTTTCGGCGAGTTTGAGCTCGTCGGCCAAAGCGGAACCTGCCATAAAACCGGCAACCAAAAGAAAGGATATAATTGATTTACGCATAGTGTGAGCCCGTTCTTGCCGTGATCAATGGCAAGTGAATTATCAATTCGGATAGTGGTGTAAAAACTTAACCCCTATTCAAATATCTATATGATGAATTAAGCTTTAGCAATAATCTAACGATTCTGCATCACAAACTTTTGGTCTAGCAAGCAAAGATGACAATTCTTAATATTTTGCACTACCCCGATGAGCGCTTGCACACAGTTGCTCAACCGATCACCGAATTTGATGCGGCTTTACAACGCATGATCGATGATATGGCTGAAACCATGTACGCCGCGCCAGGTATTGGCCTGGCAGCCAGTCAGGTTAATTTCCACAAGCGTTTGGTTGTCATCGATATTTCGGAAGAAAAAAACGATTTATTGGTTTTGATTAATCCGCAGATTATAGCGATGGACGGTATAACCACCTATGAAGAAGGTTGCTTATCCGTACCTGGCATTTATGAAGAAGTCGAACGTGCCCAGCACATTAAGGTAAAAGCCCTTGATCGCAACGGCCAGCCTTTTGAGCTGGAAACCGATGGTTTGCTGGCAATTTGCATTCAGCACGAACTCGATCACCTCGATGGCAAGATATTTGTCGAAAAACTCTCGCGCCTCAAACTCACACGAATTCTGCAGAAGATCAAAAAACGCAAAGCGATGTAAAAACCACAAAGCCGCATTCAATGCGGCTTTAATCCTTTCAATTTGATCGACGCCCATGGCCACTATGAAAATTATTTTTGCCGGTACACCTGACTTTGCCGCGAGCGCATTACAAGCCCTGATCGACGCAGGCCACGAAATCGCCCTCGTTTTAACGCAACCCGATCGCCCAAGTGGGCGCGGCATGAAGCTCACGGCCTCTGCCGTCAAAGAAGTGGCGCTCGCGCATCAAATTCCCGTCTATCAACCTGAAAAACTTCGCACAGAAGAACAGCAAGCTCCTCTGCAGGGTATAGGCGCAGACGTTATGGTTGTTGCGGCCTATGGCATCATACTCCCGCAAGCTGTTCTCGACTTACCCCGCTTAGGCTGCCTGAATATTCACGCGTCCTTGCTCCCACGCTGGCGCGGTGCAGCCCCAATTCAGCGCGCGATTTTGGCGGGCGATGCGGAAACGGGCATCACGATTATGCAAATGGATGCCGGTCTCGACACGGGCGATATGCTCTCAATCCACCGCACGCCGATTTTGTCGACCGACAATGCAACGACTCTGCATGACAAGCTCGCCGAACAAGGCGCACAAGCGATTGTTGCGGCACTGAATGAATTGCCTGCTTTGCAAAATGCGCGCCAAGTTCAGCCGACCGAAGGTGTGACTTATGCCGACAAATTAAAAAAAGAAGAAGCACTAATCGACTGGAATGCGAGCGCCACCGAGCTTGATCGAATGATTCGTGCCTTTAACCCCTTCCCTAGCGCCCAAACCAGCTGGCAAGGCCAAGCGCTGAAAATTTGGCAAGCATCGCTGGGCGAGGGCGCAGGTCAGCCGGGGGAAATTTTGGCCATTGAAAAAGACGCCTTGATCGTTGCTTGCGGACAAGACGCTCTACGAATTGGCGAGCTACAAAAAGCGGGCGGTAAACGACTAGGTACGCAAGCTTTTTTAAGCGGTAATACCTTGGCGGTTGGTGAAATATTCGGCCAGTAATTCTGACGAATAAATCGCGTCGGCAATAGAGCCATCACCGCTCTCACTCAAGAAAAACACTAGGTATGGCCATAAAGCCATTGAAATAATTAATACTCAAAGCAATACCCATCACAAAGATTTAATTTGGAAGCGCCATGTTACTCACGCAAACCCTCGCCTGTGAAACCGTCCACGCGGTGTTATCAGGTCAAAATTTAACCGAAGCACTGAGTACCACTTGGCGCCAAAATCCAAATATCACACCGCAACAACGCGGCGCGGTGCAAGACATTGCCTACGGCACTTTACGACATTTAGGCTTGCTTGAAGCCATCCTCAATTTACTCGCCAGCAAACCGCTCAAAGAGCTGGAATTAAAAGTTCTGCTCCTAACTTGCCTGTATCAATTGCAATTTACCCGCGCTGGTGCGCACGCCATTGTTGACCATGCCGTCAATGTTGCAGCTCAAATTGGTCAAGGAAAAGGCAAGGGCTTGGTCAATGCGGTACTGCGCAATTTCCTGCGCCAGAAAGATGAATTGGTCGCCACCGCGCAAAAAAATGAACGCGCCAAGTTCAACCACCCTAAATGGTGGATGACCGAAATGAAAAACGCCTACCCCAAGCAATGGCAACAAATTTTGCAGGCCAATAATCAACATCCGCCCATGACCTTGCGCATTAACCGCCGACACAGCGATGCAGAACACTATTTGGCGTTTTTAGCAGAAAAAGGCATTGCCGCCCGTCAGCTTGGCACTTTTAGCATCCAATTAGAAAAAGCACAGCCAGTTGATGCGCTACCGCACTTTTTTGATGGCTGGGTATCGGTGCAAGACTGGGGCGCCCAAGCAGCGGCACATTTACTTGAGGTACAAGATGGGCAACGCGTTCTGGATGCGTGCGCGGCGCCAGGCGGGAAAAGCGGACATATCCTCGAGCTCGCCGACGTCCAGCTCACTGCGTTGGATGCCGATGCAGGACGGCTTAAACGCGTAGAAGACAATCTGGCTCGCCTGCAGCAAAACGCCCGCATCATTGCCGCCGACGCGAGCAATCCAGCAGACTGGTGGGATGGTAAACAGTTTGACCGCATCTTGGCCGATGTTCCCTGCTCAGCCACTGGCGTGGCGCGTCGCCACCCTGATATTAAGTGGCTGCGTCGGCCAGAAGACTTTGCTGAATTTGCGCGTCAACAAGAAAAAATGTTGGATGCGCTTTGGCCACTCGTAGCGTCAGGCGGCAAACTGCTGTACGCTACGTGCTCTGTGTTTCCGGCAGAAAATCACCTCTCTGCGCAAGCATTTGCAGAACGTCACCCCGATGCTCGTCGCGAAGCACTGAGCAATGAACATATTCCAGCCGACCTCGCTGAAGGCCAGCTATTACCGAATTCAGAGCATGATGGCTTCTATTACGCGCTGTTCAGCAAAATCGCTTAACTGTTTAAGCAACTTTTCACTCTGGCGTCTCATTGGCGCCAGTGTGTTATTTCTATTGGCCATGCAATGCTCGGCGGCGATTAAAAACCTCAAAGCCGAGGCCGAAGTTCTGCCGCCTCGCATTGAGTTGTTCGCCCGATTCAGCGTCGGACTCAATAGCGATTTGGATGAAGCGCTCAAAAATGGCCTGACCTTGCCATTTATCTATGAATTCAAACTGACCAAGCCGCGTGCTTACGCTTGGTATCGGCAAGTAGCCGATGGGTTTGGCTCCAATGCCCAGCTCACCCACCGCCTCAGCTATCAACCCCTGACCAAACAATATCGTGTCACCGCTGGTGGCGTCGTGCGACACTTTTCGAATCTGGAAGATGCGCTAACGGCGCTGGGCATTATTCGTAACTGGTCCGTCCTTGAAGGTAGCGATATCGCAGCAGATGATTTTGGCGGACGAATTCGCTTGCGACTCGACACCTCACAACTGCCCAAAGCCTATCAAGTCAGCACCATCGGCAACGAAAATTGGCAACTCGACTCGGGTTGGAATGACATTCAATTGCGCCGATTGACCGATTTGGAGATGCTGCAGTGAAGCGCTGGCTCCTCGTTATCGGCCTGTTAGCAACCGTTTTACTTTTCTTGCTGGCAACCGCCTCGGGTAACACGTCCCATTTTTCCAATTATTACGGCCTGGTTCTTGGCCTCAATATTGCGCTGCTAATCGGTATGGCAGTCTTGGTGGGGAGCCGACTCACTAGGCTGATTAAACGCGTTAAACGCAAGGTATTTGGTTCGCGGCTGACACTGCGCATGGTACTGATGTTTGCCTTGGTCGCCGTACTCCCCGGAGCTCTGGTTTACACCCTCTCCGTACAGTTCTTAAATCGCTCGATCGAGGCTTGGTTTGACGTCCGGGTCGATAATGCACTGGATCGAGGCCTCAATCTTGGCCGCAATGCCATTGATTTTCAACTCAATGAGTTGGAGCGCAAGGCCACCGTCATCGCGTGGGATGTACACGATAATAGCGCAAGTACCCTACTCCCGCGCCTTTCCAAACTCCGCGAGCAAACTGGTGTCCAAGAAGTCACGCTATTTGATGACAACAATCAGCTCTACGCCAATATCGGCAATGAAAATGCGGGGCTCATCCCGCAACTCCCCTCGCGCGAATTAATCCGAGCCGCGCTGCGCGGCAGCTACAAAGACATCGAAAAAACCCCCGATAGTGGCTTAATGATGCGCGTCATCGTGCCCATGCCTGATGCTTCGATCGGTAATCGAACGCGCCTACTGCAACTATTACAACCCGTCCCGGCTCAATTGGCCCAAGATGCCGAGCTAGTCGAGCAGGTGCGTAGCGATTACAAGCAACTCTCCCAGTCTAGGCAGGGGCTAAAGATTATCTATAGCCTGACACTCACGATAGCCTTAACCATTGCCTTGCTAGGTGCGCTAGCACTGGCCATTTATCTATCGGATAAGCTAGCCGCTCCGCTGTCGGTACTGGCCGCGGGGACGCGCGCCGTCGCGCAGGGCGATTTTACGCAGCAACACCCCGTCATTAGCCGCGACGAGCTGGGGATATTGACGCACTCCTTTAATCGAATGACGCGACAGCTGGCCGACGCACGCGACAAACTCGAAGAAAATCAGGCCGAACAAGCCGAGGCCAAGGCTTATGTTGAAGCCATTCTGGGTTCTCTATCCGCCGGGGTATTGTCGTTTGATGAAGAATGGATGTTGCAATCCGCCAATCAAAGCGCCTTGCGTATTCTTGGTTTAGATCCAACGCGCATCCATGGCGAGCCACTTTCGCGCTGGAACGAAGCCTATCCTGCCCTCACGGCTTTTGCCGCGCATACCATACACGGTTTTTTATCCGACGAAGAAGTATGGCAACGTCAGATTGATCTGGCCGATGAAAAACGAGTCTTGCTGGTTCGCGGCACTCGCTTGACGCAAATTATCAACGGATCAGAAGACCTGCACGGCTATGTACTGGTGTTTGACGATGTTACCGAGCTACTGTCGGCACAACGCGATGCAGCGTGGGGTGAAGTCGCTCGCCGTTTGGCGCACGAGATTAAAAATCCGCTGACACCGATACAACTATCTGCTGAACGGATGGAAATCAAACTGGCCGATAAGCTGGATCAGGCGGGCGCGGAGTTCTTAACCCGCAATACGCAAACCATCATTAAGCAGGTCGCGGCACTAAAGCAAATGGTCGATGCTTTCCGTGACTATGCGCGCAAACCATCCGGCAAAAAGAAACCGCTCGACTTTATGGCACTAGTCAAAGAAGTGCTGGTTTTATATGAAGCATCCCCCGTGATGCGCGACTTTAAAGTACACGACTCCTTGATGGTCAACGGCGATGCAACCCACTTGCGACAGGTGATTCACAACCTGTTACAGAACGCACAAGACGCAATTGCCGACGCGGAGCAAAAACAGATTTGCCTTATTCTCGAAAAAGACGAAAAATGGGCACGTCTTTATATCGAAGACAGCGGCAAAGGCTTTCCGCCCGATTTATTGCCTCGCGTTTTTGAGCCGTATGTCACATCAAAAACCAAAGGCACAGGTTTGGGCTTGGCCATCGTGAAAAAAATTATTGAAGAACATCACGGGCGAGTGCAGGTGGGCAATGCCACCGGCGCTTACGTTCGGATTGAGCTGCCGCTCTGGGAGGAAAAATTAAGTGGTTAATCAAGAAATTTTGATCGTTGACGATGAAGTTGGCATTCGCGAACTCTTATCCGAGATTTTATTAGACGAGGGGTATAGCGTTGCACTGGCTGAAAATGCTGAGGCTGCACGCAAATACCGTAACCAAGCAGAGCCAAAGCTCGTTCTGCTTGATATCTGGATGCCCGACACTGATGGCGTGACGCTGCTCAAAGAATGGGCGCGCAACGGCCAGCTCACCATGCCCGTGGTGATGATGTCAGGCCATGCGACCGTTGATACGGCGGTAGAAGCAACCCGTATCGGCGCACTCGACTTCCTCGAAAAGCCAATTGGCTTGCAAAAACTATTATCGGCAGTGAAACGTGCATTTGCCCAACCGGCCAATTCAGTAAAGCCGACGCAGGGCCTGCAGAGCCTCGGCAATAGCGCGGCAATCAATGCGCTGCGCGAGGCACTTGACCAAGTTGCAAGCCAGTCCCTGCCGCTTATTTTGACCGGAGAACCTGGCTCTGGCTTTGAAGCATGCGCACGCCACTTAACCAAGTCTGGCGGCGGCTTTGTTTCGCCAAGCTCGAATGAAGAGCTCGCCCTTCCTCCTCAAGACATGCTCAATCGCGCGGCTGGCGGCACGATTTTTGTACGCGACATTGCTTGGCTCGATCGCAAAGCCCAAGTCGGTCTGCTCAATATTTTGCCAAAACTGGAAAAGCAAAAAATCCGCTTGGTTACTGCGTCAACTCGCCCACTTGATCAGCTCAATGCGCTGATCGAGCCAGAATTGATGCGTCAGCTGACCCAGATTATTGTGCCGGTGCCTTCGCTACGCGATCATGCAGAAGACATTCCTTCGCTGGCCGAAGCGCTATTAGCACAAACCGTCACAGCCAATAAACTGGGCGCACGCCGCTTTTCAAAATCGGCGTTGCAATTGCTGAGTCAGCAAGACTGGCCTGGCAATATTGATCAATTGGCCAATGTGGTGAAAAGCCTGGCTCTGACTGGGCGTGACGGCGATATCGATATTCTGCCGGTCAGCCGACTCTTGGCGCAATTATCGCCCGAATCACAAGCTGCAACCGCAGAAATCCAGCAAGCCATGCCATTGCCACAGATTGATCTGGATTTGCCATTGCGCGAAGCGCGTGATCAGTTTGAGCGCTTTTATCTGGAACGCCAGATCGAGCTCTCGAACGGCAATATGAGTCGCGTAGCTGAACGTATCGGACTGGAGCGCACGCACTTGTACCGAAAATTGAAACAATTGGGGATTCAAATGCCCCGTAAATTACGCAACCTCGAAGAAGCGTAATTCAAGCCTAACGCCGACGAAGCCTCCCATCGTCGGCGTTATGTCTTCTGCACCAATCTTTGACAGCTGGAGTGTTAATGCCCAACATCCTGATCCTCGGCGCAGGCCGGGTTGGCACTTCGGTGGCCGAACAACTGGTTCATGAAAACTACAATGTCACGATTGTTGACGACAACCCGCATAATTTACAGCCCTTAGCCGACAAACTCGATCTGCGCACCCTCGTTGGCCACGCCGCCAACCCGCTTACCTTAGAAGCGGCTGGCGCAGCAGATGCCGATTTACTGCTGGCAGTCACACCGTCAGACGAGCTCAATATGGTCGCCTGCAAAATGGCGCATATGCTGTTTAATGTGCCTACTCGGCTCGGTCGAATCCGCGATCAGGATTTACTCGCCCGTAGCCAATTATTTACCACTGACGGCTTTGCGGTCGATCACGTTATTACGCCCGCGCAAATTGTGACTGATTTACTGGCTCGACTAGTGGCTACCCCTGAGGCCTTACAGGTGCTCGATTTTGGACATGGCCGCGCCAAAATGGTCGCAGTCCGCGTTGAAGCGGGTGCGCATATGGATGGCAAAGATCTCGCGACGCTCGCGCAATACCTCGATAAAATCGACTGTCGGGTGGTCTCAATTTACCGCAAAAACAAACGCATCCCGGCAGATGGCAGCACCACACTCACGGTTGGCGATGAGGTGTTTTTTCTCGCCGCCAGCAAGCATGTCCGCGCGGTCATTCAGGAGTTGCGTGCCAGCGAACGCGCGATTAAGCGCATTACCATTTGCGGCGGCGGCAACGTAGGCTATCGCCTAGCCAAAACGCTGGAAAATGACTACCAAATTAAAATTATCGAAGTCGACCGCGAACGCGCGCAATGGCTAGCAGAGCACCTCCCCAAATGCTTAATTTTGCGCGGCGAAGCTACCGATGAAAACTTGCTCGATAACGAACAAATTGATCGCTGCGATTTGTTTTTAGCGCTCACGTCAGATGACGAAGACAATATCATGTCGTCCTTGCTCGCCAAGCAAATGGGCGCGCGCAAAGTCGTCGCGATTATCAATCGCTCGCGCTACGTCGATTTATTGCAAGGCGGCAAAATCGATGTCGCCATTTCACCCGCCCAAGCGACTATCGGCTCCTTGCTGGCGCACGTGCGCCAAGGCGATATTGTCGCCGTTCACAGCTTGCGTCGCGGCGAAGCGGAAGCCATTGAATTGATCGCACATGGTGACAAAAACAATTCGCGCGTCATCGGTCGCAAAGTCGAAGAAATCAAGCTACCGCAAGGCGCCAATCTGGCGGCCATTATTCGCGGCGAACACGTCATCATGGCGCACCATGACACGGTGATCGAAAATGAAGACCATGTGATTGTCTTTATCGACAATAAGCGCCATATTCGCGAAATCGAGCACTTATTCGCCGTAAAAATCGGGTTTTTCTAAATGACACTGACGCAACGCCTCCTTCCTACCGTCAATGTGCTGGCCCGTGTTTCGGCGCTGTTCTCGCTCTCAATCATCGTTCCTATCGTCGTGGCTTGGTTTAACCAGGATGCGGGGCTTTGGCCTTTTATTCACGCCTTGGCGGGGCTATTGGTCGTGAGCATTGGCACGATTGCGCTCACACATCGTTATAAACGCGAAATGCGCTCACGCGATGGTTTTGTCTTGGTTGTGGGCGTTTGGAGCTTACTTCCCGCCGTCGCCGCCGTACCGCTACTGCTGTTTAATCCAGCGACCAGCTTTACCGATGCCTATTTTGAAACGATGTCGGCGCTGACCACGACGGGCGCAACCGTTTTTACCGGGCTCGATCATCTACCAGCCTCGATTAACCTTTGGCGCCATCTACTCAACTGGCTAGGGGGTATGGGTATCATCGTCTTGGCAGTAGCCATCCTTCCACTATTAGGAGTGGGGGGTATGCAGCTATTCAAAGCAGAAACGCCCGGCCCGATTAAAGACGCCAAGCTCACACCGCGCATCCACGAAACAGCCCGAAATTTGTGGCTGATCTACGCCGGGCTGACCTTGCTATGTGCCCTATTATTGAAATACGTCGGCAATATGTCATGGCTCGATGCCGTCTGCCATGCCTTTGCGGCGCTTTGTCTGGGTGGCTTCTCCACGCACGATGCGAGTGTAGGTTACTTTAATTCGCCGTTAATCGAAGGCATTTTGATTGTCTTTATGCTCTTGGCCGCCACTAATTTTGCGACGCATTATTTCGCGCTATCTGGCCGCAAGCTCTCGGTCTACCTCAAAGACAGCGAATTTAAAGCCATGCTGCTACTCGTTACTGGCAGCACACTGACCTTGGCAGGCTATTTGTACTGGCAGCAGACTTACCCTGAATACCTCACCGCCCTGCGCCACGTGGCATTTAATCTAGTGTCACTGGCCACCGATTGCGGCTTTGCCAGCGTCGATTTTGGCGCATGGCCCATTTTTGTACCGCTGGTGATGCTATTTTTATCGTGTATTACCGCCTGTGCGGGCTCGACGGGCGGTGGGATTAAAATGATCCGCACCATTATTCAGGTGCGTGAAGTTGGCCGTCAGATGGTGACGCTGCTGCACCCTCAAGGCGTGCATCCATTGCGGGTCAATGGGCAAGTGATTCCCAACTCAGTGCTGTTCTCGGTGATGGGTTTTGTCTTTATCTACTTCGCCAGCATTGTCGGCCTGACCTTTATCCTACTGCTATCTGGGCTCGACTTTTTGACCAGTTTTTCCGCCGTGATTGCGTGTATCAATAATGCTGGCCCCGGCTTGGGCGAAGTGGGCCCGGCCAGTAATTTTGGCGGGCTGAACGATTTTCAGACTTGGGTTTGCAGCTTTACGATGCTGTTGGGCCGATTGGAAGTCTTCTCGGTGCTCATCCTGTTTACCCGCACCTTCTGGAAAAACTAATACGTATTGCCCTGTAGACAGCGTAAATAATTACCTACAGGGCCATACTCACCCCTCCTACTTCCCTAATATTCAAACCACAGCCCAAATTGTAAGCTAGGGTCTGTTGATTTTTGGTTCAGGTCAAAATCAGCATTAACGCGATCTGCCACAACCAAGCTTCATCTGCCCCTGATTATGGATACCTTTTTTACCGGCTTTTTACTGTCGATCTCGCTGTGCCTCGACATTGGCATCGTGAATGTCGCGATGATAGACGTTACCCTGAAATACGGCCGTAAAGCCGCGCTCTGGCTCGGCGTCGGCTCATGCTTTGGCGATTTGGTGTATGCCGTGCTGGCTTTGGCTGGAATGAGCTTTTTGCTGCAGTTTGTTTGGGTGCAGTGGCTGACCTGGCTTGGCGGCGGCTCTTTGCTACTCTGGCTCGCGTACAAAATGGCACGCGAAGCTTGGCAAGACGCTAGTCGCCCTGACACGGCTCATCCCGAGCTACCGAGCCGGCGTCATTTATTTGGCCGTGGGCTGACTTTGGCGATGGCCTCACCTTCATCCATCCTGTGGTTTGCCGCGGTGGGGGGCACTTTGATTGCCCAAGCCACCGATGGCACCTGGCTCAGTACGGCCGACTTTCTGCTGGGATTTTTCATTGGCGGCGTAGCTTGGACCACTTTTATCATCCTCGCGGCGCATCATGGCGGCAAGACACTCGGCTCGCGTTTTAAGCAAGGCTGCCACGTCGCCTCGGCGCTGCTCTACCTGTATTTTGCCGCGCTAGTGATTCGCAACGGCTATGTTGCACTGCTCAACTAGCACCCAAATGCGGACATAAAAAACCTCGCCAAGGCGAGGTTTTTTATGTGGTGAAAAATCAATCCGCCAGCTCGGTTTTGCTACGGCCACTGTTTTTGGCGCGATACAGCGCTTCATCTGCACGCAAGACCATGGCGCGGCCATTTTCATCGTCGCGCAATTGCGCGATACCGGCTGAAAATTTCACTTCAATACGTTGTGCATGATGCATATACGGCGTGCGGCCCGTCACCAAACGCAAGCGATCGATCACATACGCAGCGCCTTTGCTGTCTGTATCGACCAGCAAAATCAAAAACTCCTCTCCGCCATAGCGCACCAGAATATCCGACTCACGCAATACCGCCTTGGTCAGATTGGCCATATGCACCAAGACCTGATCACCAACCAGATGTGTAAAGCGATCATTGATGGATTTAAATTCGTCCAGATCGATCAGCACCGCCGTTAAGCGCGCATCATTGCGCTGCGCGCGTTTCACTTCACGCATCAGCAAATGATCCAGCCCTTGGCGATTGAGCGCGCCGGTCAGCGCGTCTTGCTCGAGCACTTTGCGGTTAAAGGCGAGATCTTCTTCGATATGGCGGATAGAGTCGCGAATCGTTTGCAAATCTGAATGTGACGTAGTGACCGTCGAATGTACATTGTGCGTGGTATTGATCACCACATTGAGCAAATCTTCCAGGCTGGCGTGCGTTTCTTCAGGGCTCGCTGCTTGCGAAACATGCGCTTCGCGTACTGCGTGCAAATTGCCGAGGCTCTCTTGCATCACCGTGGTTGAGCCAGACAAATTTGTCATCAAGCCATCGGTCACTTCGCCCATGTCATGTGCGGCATCGTCCAATTTATACAGCACCTGCCAAGCAAGCTGCATCTCGGTCGCCGTTTTGCTTTCTGGCGCTTTGATCGTCACGATGGCATTGTAAAACTGGGCGTAATTTTCGGGTGTTGGCGCCAAACCGCGCTCGGACAATCGTTTTAATGCAATGCGTGCAATTTCAACCGGATTAACCGGTGTTGCTGGGTTCATCTTGGACTACCTGAGTAAACGCTTATATTTAGCAGTCAATTGTAAGTGCTAGCGCAGACTGCGCCAAGCAAGTTCGCTACAATGATGCACGTTTTTATTCAATATCAATATTGCCGATTGCGCCAAGCTAGGCGGGCACTCGGCAGCTGGAAACAATATGCATATTCACATTTTGGGTATTTGCGGCACGTTCATGGGCGGCATTGCGGCACTCGCACGCGAAGCGGGTCATCAGGTCACGGGCTGCGATGCCAATGTGTATCCACCGATGTCGACCCAGCTCGAAAATCTGGGCATTGAATTGATCGAAGGCTTTGGCGCCGAGCAACTCGAACAATTGCCGAGCAAGCCCGATCTATTTGTGATTGGCAATGTGGTAAAGCGGGGTATGCCGCTAATGGAGGCGATTCTCAACGCTGGGTTGCCCTATACCTCTGGCCCACAATGGCTGGGTGAGCATTTGCTGCGCGATAAATGGGTGCTGGCTGTGGCCGGTACTCACGGCAAAACCACCACAACGTCGATGCTGGCCTGGATACTGGAAGACGCCGGTTTAGCACCCGGTTTTCTGGTCGGCGGCATTCCGGAAAACTTCGGTGTTTCCGCCCGCGCACCAGGCACACCACGCCAAGATGCCGCCAGCACGTCGCCGTTTTTTGTCATTGAAGCGGATGAATACGACACCGCATTTTTCGACAAACGCAGCAAATTTGTTCACTACCGCCCGCGCACGGCCATTTTGAACAACCTTGAATTCGATCACGCCGACATTTTTGCCGATCTAGCCGCGATCGAAACGCAGTTTCACCATCTCGTTCGCACTATCCCAGGCCAAGGCCGTGTAATTGTGAATGGCAAGGAAGACAGTCTACAACGCGTCCTCGAGCGTGGCTGCTGGTCGGAAGTTGAACACTTTGCCAAGCAGACCGGGGCAGATGGCTGGACTTTGGGTGAGATTTATAGCGACGGTTTTGATGTGCTTTTTAATGGCGAACTGCAAGGCCGTTTGGTCTGGAACTTGATGGGCGAGCACAATGCGCACAATGCGCTCGCCGCGATTGCCGCTGCACGTCATGTCGGCGTCACGCCGCAAGTGGCGATCGAGGCCTTAGGCCGTTTTGAAAACGTCAAACGTCGCATGGAAATCAAAGGCGTCGTCAATGACATCACCGTCTACGACGATTTTGCCCACCACCCAACCGCCATCACCACCACAGTTGCGGGCCTGCGCGCCAAAGTGGGCAAACAGCGCATTTTGGCCGTGCTTGAACCGCGCTCGAACACGATGAAACTGGGCACAATGAAGGCTGCGCTACCCGCCAGCTTAGCCGAAGCCGATCGCGTATTTTGCTATGGTGCCAATTTAGGCTGGGACACCGCCGAGGCACTCGCGCCTTTGGGCGACAAAGCCCAAAGCTTTACCGATTTGGATACTTTGATCGCAGCCATCGTGGTCGAAGCGCAATCAGGCGATCAGATTCTGGTGATGAGCAACGGCGGATTTGGCGGGATTCACGGCAAAATTCTTGCCGCACTTGCCTAGGGTATTGCCTTGAAGGCATTGATTTAAAATACTTTTAGACAGATACCCACAAAAAAGCCCGCAGTTGCGGGCTTTTTTCTTCCTTCGGCTGACCGCTTAGGCGTAGTAGCGTTTAGAAAACTCCAACATCCGCTCGATTGGCAAGCGCGCCGCATCCATATCAGCAGGCGTTAGGTAATCAATCACGGTACCTTGACCTGCTTGCGCGCGTTTGACCGCTTCGATGGTATTCATTTTCATGTATGGGCACGAATTACACTGGCAACCTGCGTAGATCGGCGCTTGCTCGATATTCAAATCTGGGCGAGCCAGACGCATATTGTACAAAATGCCGTCTTCAGTCGCGACGAAGATCGCGGCATCAGGCTCTTTGTCGAACGACTTAATCCAGTTCAGCATGCCCGAAGTCGAGCCAACATAATCGGCTTGCTGCAACACAGGCAGCGGGCTTTCAGGGTGAGCGATCAGGTATTTGGCCGTTTTCACTGCGGCAAACGCTTCATCAAGTGCCGCTTGATTGAATTTATCATGTACTTCACACACCGCTGACCACAGCGGCATATCGTAGCCGTGTTGGAAGTTCAAATACGCGCCCATATTGCGATCGGGCGAGAAGATTACTTTTTTACCGTCGGCGTACAGGTGAGCAATGATGTCGTCCACATTGCGGCTGGTCACAATCCAGTCGCTCAAGGCTTTGTGCTCGGCCGAGCTATTGATGTAGGACACGTGCACATGATCGGGATAAGACTCACGCCATGCCTTGAGCGCAGCCACATCGGTTTGCGTCACCAGCGAACAGGTCGAACCCGCATCCGGCAAAATCACGGTCGCATTCGGATTCAAAATCTTGGCGGTTTCAGCCATAAAGCGTACACCAGCAAACACGATGATGTCGGCATCCGCATCACGCGCAAACAGGGAAAGCTCAAGGCTATCGCCCACCTTATCGGCCATTTGCTGGATTTCGGGCTGGGTGTAATAGTGGGCAAGCGTCACAACGCGTGGCATAGGGCTATCCTCGATCAGACTAGTAAAGGCGATCTGCGTGGGCCGGCACCGACTTGATCGGGTGCAAAATTGCAGCGCACAACGCACATCGAAATCATAGGCTCGAATCTTATCACGCCCCCGCCCTGCAACTCAGCATCAAAAACGGCATTTTTAATTAAAAAATCAATCTTTAACAAAAAAGTCGTGCAGTGGCGCTTGACAGCCTGCCGCCCCTTAGCCATAATTGCGCTCCTCTGCAAATCACATCGAAATGCAGAAACGTGATGCGGGATTAGCTCAGTTGGTAGAGCGATACCTTGCCAAGGTATAGGTCGAGAGTTCGAGCCTCTTATCCCGCTCCATCACACATTGGCGTAGTACATAGCATCACAGCAGTTTGCGATGCGGGATTAGCTCAGTTGGTAGAGCGATACCTTGCCAAGGTATAGGTCGAGAGTTCGAGCCTCTTATCCCGCTCCATCACACATTGGCGTAGTACATAGCATCACAGCAGTTTGCGATGCGGGATTAGCTCAGTTGGTAGAGCGATACCTTGCCAAGGTATAGGTCGAGAGTTCGAGCCTCTTATCCCGCTCCATTAATTAAAATGCTTGCAACACCCCTGCGGGATTAGCTCAGTTGGTAGAGCGATACCTTGCCAAGGTATAGGTCGAGAGTTCGAGCCTCTTATCCCGCTCCAAATATTTCTAAGAAAGTAGTATTGATACTTTCTTTACCCCTTAAGGCGGGGTAGCAAAATGGTTATGCCGCGGATTGCAAATCCGTTTACGCCGGTTCGATTCCGGCCTCCGCCTCCAGCATTAAAGCCCAGCCAAGCTGGGCTTTTTTGTAGAGTAAGACTAGCAAGACATGCGAAAGACTGTTAATATTCGCACCCTGTGCTCGGATGGTGAAATAGGTAGACACAAGAGACTTAAAATCTCTCGCCGCAAGGTGTGCCGGTTCGATTCCGGCTCCGAGCACCATTACTAAGTTTTAAGCAGTACTAAGCAGCACTACAAACCCGCATCAAGCCTAGCTTTGCGGGTTTTTTGTTGCCCTAAACAATCCTAACTCATCCTAATCAAGACAATCTTTTTGTACCCCTTCTTGCACCCCTGCGATACGATACAGGGGTACATAGCGTTTAGAGGGGTACATCATGCCAAAGAAAGTAGCCGCCAATCAGCTTGAGCATTTGCAGCTCGTCAATGCAAAACCAAGCGAAAAAGAAACCTATCTCAACGATGGGGCTGGCCTTTGGGTGGTGATTCACGCCGATGGCGCAAAGCGTTTTCAGTATCAATTTTCAGTACTCGGTAAGCGCGGCAAAATGTGGCTGGGCTACTTCCCCGCAATCAGTCTGGCCGAGGCTCGCCAGTTGCGCGACGAACATGCGGCCATTGTCAAACAAGGCCAAGACCCGCGCATCGCTCGCAAGATTGAGAAAATCACCCAAGCAGCCACAGCAGCAACCACCTTTGAAGCCGTGGCGCGTGAATGGCATACCAAGAAGCTCAATAGCTGGAGCGAAGATCACGGCAAGAAGATCATGGAGTCTTTAGTAGCAGACGCCTTCCCGATCTTGGGCAATATGCCAATCGCTGACATCAATTCGCCGCTAGTGCTGATGACCATCAAGAAGATTGAGGCGCGTGGCGCTGTTGAAACAGCACAGCGGATATTGCAGCGCATTGGTGCTGTCATGCGCTACGCCATGCAGACAGGCCGCACACTAACCGACCCGACATATAAGCTGGCAGAAACACTCACCGCGCCAAAAGTGGTGCACCGCCCTGCCATGCCGCGCAAAGAGCTACCCGAATACTACCGACGACTAGCCGCCGAGCCATTGCACCCGCTAACCAAGAACGCCTTGGAATTGCTGGCCTATACCTTTGTTCGACCAGGTGAATTACGCGGGGCCAAGTGGGAAGAGTTTGATTTTGAGGAGGCAGAATGGCGTATACCTGCCGAACGCATGAAGATGCGAGCGCCGCATATCGTGCCGCTATCACGTCAAGCTCTGGCCGTGCTCGATGCATTGCGCCCCCACTCCAAAAGAAGTGCCTTTGTATTTCCTGCCCAGACTGATCACGAGAAACCCATGAGCGAAAACACTATGGGCTACGCCTTGGGGCGGATGGGCTACAAGGATATTCACTGCCCACACGGCTTCCGCTCGCTGGCCTCTACGGTGCTGAACGAAGAAGGCTTTGACGCTGATGTAATCGAACGCCAATTAGCTCACGCCGAAAAAAACAAAGTACGTGCTGCATATCACCGCGCCCAATACCTGAAAGAGCGCCGAGCATTAATGCAGTGGTGGGCTGATTATCTGGACAGTAAAAAACCCGGGGTAAATGTCGTGCCGTTGAATTTGAATAAAGTCGCATAAGTCAGTTTTTATCCCAATACCTTGGGTAGTAAAAAAGGGCGTATTTCATCCAAAAACCAATTTAAAGATTTTTTTAAGGTAGTAAGTACAAACGGGGTAATTTTCAGCACTTTGGTGTGCGTTTCGCTCTCTACCCTGAAAAATAGCCTTTTTAGCTCTACTCCTCTACAACCCGCATGGATGCTGGGTTTCGAGGTAGAGGATAGAAAATTGAAATCTGTGGATAACTAGACAAACTCTACTCGTAAACCCGCGTGGTTATTGGGCTGTAGAGGAGTAGAGGATAAAAAAGTAATTTTAAGCGTTTGCCGCGCCTAGATCGGCCAATCGAAAACGGGTAACCCTGACCCGCTGGCGCTGGCAATCAATACAGGGATTACGCCTAGGGGGCGTTATGAGTATTGCTAAAAAACATGCTGAGCAGACGAATAAATTTATATGCATGAGGGATTTAATCGTAGGACTGCAAAGAGGCTCAGAGGATGCAGTATCCCCTGAGCAAGTAGCCCAAGTCCTAATTCAGTACCTTGAAACAGATAAAAGCATGCCGACAATAGCAAAGAAAATTGATTGGCATGACATTGATCACACCAATCCCGCTGGGATATCAAAAGCCCGCGAGTATCTTTCAAGCGTTGCTAAACACAACACTGTGGACAGCATTCTTCACAACGAAAAAAATCAATATGGCACGGACTTCGGCTTTCTGACTGATGAAATTATTAAGTTCTTAGAAGAACAGGACATCGCATATATCCCAGCCAAAATTAAACCATTCAAGGCCGTTGCCGAACTCACCCAGCAGGAAACCATAGACCATGAATGGATTCCTGCTCACGTAAAGAGTATGCGTGTTCTCACTGCTACGCAGGCCGCATTGGCATGGGCAGGAATCGACCCAATGCAAGTATCAACTCTTCAAAAGGCTGAACATGAAAACTGGACGGGCTGGGAGGAAGCCAAGGCACGCAAAGCCGCAATCCTTCAAGGTTTAGCATTTGGCGAACTTCAGGCCATATCAGCCAAGGTTTTTATTGTTCGCAACAGCTTTGGTGACGGCGACGAAGAAGCAATTAACCCTGCAGAGATAAGTCCTGCCCATTTAGATCAGCTATATGAGGCCACTTTCAAAACCGGCGATATACTCAAATGGCTAGAAACCTCTCACGAACATCACAGCCCCCACACCCAAACAAGTACGCAGCAAGCGAACACAATTCGCGGAGACACGTTTGGCAAACTAGCTGCTGCAATTGCAGCATTCCCAGATAAATACCCTAATTACCAATCAAACGCGCCACAATCCAAGGCCATTGGAGCGTGGCTTGTCGAAAGTTTTTCGTGCGGGAATATGGGTAAAAATAACCAACTTCCAAGAGAGGCAATTGTTTTTTGCTCGATAATCAAAGAACATTTCGACCTTAAATAAAGAGTGTGACACTCCATGACAGCCCTGATTTTTCAGGGCTTTTTCATTTTCTGCCGCACAAAAATAGACAGTACATAGCAAAAGACTGACAGCAAATAATGCTGGCTGACAGTTTTCAGCCCCTGCCAATCTAGCACCGTTACTAACACGTACTAAGCGGTGCAAACATGTCAGATTCATTTATCCGTATGCCGACGCTGTCCGAGATCATCGGGCTGTCTAAAAATGCGATTTACGACCGCATGAACCCCAAAAGCCCCCGCTACGATGCCAGCTTTCCTAAGCCGGTCAAGCTTGGCTCGCACTCGATTGCGTTTCTAGAGTCCGAGGTCAAAGCGTGGATGGATGAGCGCATATCAGAACGCCAAGCGGCATAAGGGGGGCGATCATGAGTCTATTAGACTACCTCACCGGAAAGATCGACCAGAACCAAGGCGCAGCTAGAAAGATGGGCTTGCTGGATTACGCGCAGAACATGTCGAGCATGAATGACATGCCGCAGGCCATGGAGCCAGCACCAGCAATGGCTGTACCTCAACAGCAGCCCATACCGACAGTGCAGGAAGCAGCACAGGCTCAGCCAAAAACCATGTGGGATATGCTGAACGCGCCCAAGGGCAAGGATGATGCTATGCGATCAATGATGAGCAACCCCATGCTGCACATCGGCCTTGGCATTCTGGCGAACAATACAGGCAACTATGGGGCATTCGCCCCCGCTATTGGCCGTGGTGCATTGCAGGGCATGAACCAAGCGCAGGAAATGCAAAGCGCCTTTACCCGCCAAGACCTTGCAGACGCTCAGCTTAACGGCATGCGCCAGCAGCAAGATAAAACGGCACTGCGCGACAAGCTGACCGCCAATCTGGACTACACCACGCCAGAAGGCCGAAAAGCTGCGTCGGATATATTCCTTCGTCTTGGTGACCCCGAAACTGCCGACCATATCCTTAAATTTGGCCGCCCTGCTCTGGCTACTGGCATGGTTTGGGATGAAACCGAGCAAGCGCCAAAATACGACCCAAGGTACATCGAAGGGCAGGTAAAGATTGCCACAGCCAAGGCAGGTGCAAACCCGCCCAATCTGCAAGTCGTACCACCGACCACAACCACACCTGGCTACGCATTCAACCCACGTACCGGAATAGTAGAACGCATCCAAGGGCTTGATGCACGGCCAGAAGCACCGCCAAAACTGAAACCTGTTCCAGCCTCTGTGCTGCAAGCTTATACGGGGAATTCAGCGGCAATTAAGCGGATTGATGACGTTATCGCCACCATCAAGCAAAGCAACGCATCAGATCATCTGGGGATGAAAAACTATCTGCCAAGCGATTTATTGAACTACGTGGACCCTGACGGTGTGCCATTGCGCGCATCAATTGCAGATATTGGCAGCCAGATCATTCACGATCGTTCAGGCGCAGCCGTGACAGCAGCCGAATTCCCGCGACTTGCACCATTCGTACCCATTGCGACAGATAACCCCGAAACATCACTGAAAAAACTGACCGCAATGCGTGAGCGGTTGTCAGCAGAAACCGACGCTCTGACTGGGTTTTATACGCCAGACCAAGGGTTTGAAGGTATCGGAGAGCATCGCAAGCCGCCGACCGCAGCAGCACCAGCAACAACGCCAAACGCAGGAACGCCTGCACCGAATAGCCCTGCGTGGAAAGTACCAGCCGCAACGCAACAAGGCCGCGATGGTACTGCGCTACAGATCAAGCAGAACGAGTTAGCTGATCTGCAAGGTCGATTGCGAACTGCTAGCCCATCAGAAATTCCGCAGATTCAGACCGCGATCAAAGCTGTACAGCGGGAAATTAGCCGGGCAACACCAGCACCAGCAGCACAACAGCCAGCTCCCAAAACGCAACCACAGCCGCAAGCGCAGCCATTGCCCTATTTGGCTTCAGGCAAGCCCGACACGATGCGAATGAAGCATGGGCAACTATATGTCGGCAAAGATGGTTCAAAAGGCCGTTGGAATGCCAACACACGCTCAATTGATTTGGAGTAAGACGCCATGCCAAGAAGCATTAGTCTCGAAGAATTCAGCGGTACGGCCAGCAGCCCAACACCGCAAGCAGCCCCTAAACGCTCAATCTCACTGGATGAGTTCAGCGGGTATAAAGCGCCACAACCCGCGCAAAGCGCAGACATTGACCCCACCAAAGCCGACGGAGCCACCCTGAAGTTCGGCCCATGGGATACAGGGGTAAAGCTGGGCGATGGAACCTATCGCGCTTTAGCCGGGGCAGGTAAATTTTTCAACGACACCCAGCTTGGCGCGCGCCAGCTCACCGCACATGCGCTTGGCCTGCCCAGTGCCAGCAAGCTCGATGCTGAAGCAAATGACAATGCGGTGCGCGATGCGCCGCTGATGCGTACCAAGGCTGGGTTTGTCGGCAATTTGGCTGGTGGTGCAATTGCGACAGCCCCACTGGGCGCAGTTCTAGGTGGTGCTCGTGTGGTGAACGCTGCACGTACTGGCCTCATGAGTGCATTGTTAGCCCCAACTGAAACATCAGCCACACCCAGCAAAGAAGGGCTTGGCAATGGCGATTACTTTGGCAACAAGGTACTGCAAGCCGGACTAGGTGCAGGCTTGGGCGTTGTAAGTGACCGAGTCGTTAAAGGCGTAGGCAACGTAGTGCGCGGTGTCGCCGACCCTGTTGTTCAGCAGCTCAAGAATGCTGGCGTCAACATGACGGTTGGGCAGATTTTGGGCGGCTCTGCTCGTAGCATTGAAAATGGCTTAACCAGTGTGCCAATACTGGGCGACATGATCAAAGCGCGACAGGCCGACAGCATCAAAAGCTTTAATACCGGATTTATCAATCAATCACTCGCGCCCATTGGGCAAAAGCTCGATAACGGACTTTCTGGGCATGCTGCAATTGACCAGGCAGGACAAAAGCTATCAGACGCCTATGACGCCCTATTACCCAACTTGAAGGGCAAACTTGATCAGCCATTTCAGCAGCTACTCGGTACTGTGCGCCAGATGGGGCAAAGCATGCCTGCTGAACGCGCCGATCAGCTCAATCGGATTATTGCCAACGAGGTTGAGGGGCGGTTTACCAATGCAGGCTTAGCCTCTGGGGATACGCTTAAAAGCATCGAAAGCAAGCTGGGGGAAATTTACCGCCCTTATCAGCGCAGCAGTGACTATGACGTTAGAAATCTAGGCAATGCATTGTCTGAGGTGCAATCCGGTTTGCGCAGCATGATCGAGCGGAATAACCCCAGCTATCAAAACCAATTGGGGCCAATCAACCAAGGTTATGCCCAGTATCTGCGTGCGCTCAATGCCTCTGCTCGTGCCGGTACGCATGAAGGCGTTTTCACTCCTGCGCAGTCACTGGCCGCCATTAAAGCGCTCGACCCAAGCAAGAACAAAGCGGCCTATGCCAAGGGCAACGCCTTGATGCAAGACTTTGCTGGTGCTGCACAGCAGATCTTGCCTTCCAACATTCCCGATAGCGGTACGGCATTCAGGCAAGCCCTGCAAATTGGCGTAGGCGGTTTAGCTGGGCTGGGTGTTAGCGGTATATCCCCTGCCCTGACCGCCGCCACGCTGGGGCTAGGACTTGGCACAGCAGGCTACAGCCGAGTAGGACAAAGCGCCGCTTCCAAGCTGCTGCTGAGCACCCCGCTGCGCTCTGCCATTGCCAACACATTCGATCAAGCGGCCAAGCCATTTGCCGCGCCTGCAACGGTCAACAGCATCATGCCAAGCCTCATGGACATGCTGACCGAGACCGACCGCAAGAATGAACGAAAAGCCGCTAGTAAAGCCGCGCTACAAGGATTGACCCAATGAAAAACGCCCCAGCCGTTACCGACCAGAGCGCCTTAAAGCAATGTGCCAACCAAGCACAGATCAATCATAGAACCCCAAGCCAACCCACACAAGCAAAGTGCTCGACACTTTCCAAACTCGCCCAATCCGTAGATAATGGCCTTGCTGCGTTCAATAGCGCAGCCGAGATTGGCGTCTCGAACACGGTAGCGGACAAACCGCTAACAAATAGCGGCTTTTTTTCGTCCGTCAACACTACTGGTGCGTCTTCTATGGCGGGTCGTAGTGGGGGCAGCTTCGGCTGCGCCGGTTCCTATCGTGCCGGTACGCCAACCTCACTACTGACCTGCCACCCTCAATTGGCGTTGAGCGGCGGGTTACTCAAACCCACGATAGGAGGCAACCACCATGCCTAGCACTACGCACGCCCATACCCAGCAATCACCATTCGCATTTAATCCATTGCCCGAGACTCACCCGCTAGCCGCTGCATTGCCGCGCATGGTGGAAAGCTACGACCTAGAAGGACAGAAGCAAACCCGAGATCTATTCAACCAGTACACGATGGGCTGCGCTGAGGGCAATCTGGCTTATCTAGTTGCGGCCAATGCTGCCGAAGGCGACCCCGCCGAGCTGGTGCTGCGTTGCCGTGATGCAATCCTTAGCCGCCTATTTGGCGACAATCAAAGCAAAGGCAGCCTGACCCCAGAGCAAGAGCGCATTCGTGCCTACATCATCGGCCTGATGGGCGATCTTGAGAACGCATTCACGCCACCTGAAAGCGAGGTGAGCGAATGAATGCACCTCAACCAATCAACCAACAATCTGAAATAGCTGCTGCATTGTCCTACGTACCAAGCCATGACCGTGACACTTGGGTACTGATGGCAATGGCCGTTAAGTCCGAGCTGGGTGAGGCTGGCTTTGATGTCTGGGATAGCTGGAGTGCCACGGCTGAAAACTATCAATCTAAGGCCGCGAAAGCGGTCTGGAAAAGCATCGGAGCCGCTGGCAAGGTAACGATTGCCAGCTTGTTTAGCACAGCCATTCAGAACGGCTGGAAGCCTAGCAAGCCCTACACCCCGCCGACACCCGAGCAGCGCCAACAGATCGAGGCCGAGCGCCAAGCCGCACAAGCTGAGGCTGACGCACTGGCCGCACAGCAACGCGCTGAAGCATCGGCCAAAGCCAAGCAACGCTGGGAAGAAGCCAGCACGATCAATGCCGCTCACCCGTATTTAATCGCCAAGGGGATTAAGCCAATCGGAGCCAAGCAGTTTTACAAAATGCTGGTTCTGCCTCTGCGTGCCAATGGCGAGATTGTGAACCTGCAATACATCAGCGAAGACGGTACTAAACGTTTCGGCACTGGTGGGCAGGTCAAAGGCACATCACTGGTGCTGGGCAAGCTGCAAGGCGCTGCTGAGGCGCTATTGTGCGAGGGATGGGCAACCGGCTGCACACTACATGAAGCGACTGGTCTGCCAGTGGTCGTGGCATGGAATGCGGGTAACTTGGCAATGATTGCCGCCAGGCTAAGTGAAGCATTGCCAGAAATGGCTTTGCGGGTGTGTGGTGATACTGATGCCAGCGGCACAGGCCAGAAGACCGCCAGTGAAGCAGCAATCGTTCACGGCATGGCGGTATGGTGCGTTCCGGTTTTCACGCCAGAGCTGATCGAGCAGCACACCGCTCAGCACGGCAAAGTCCCTTCTGACTTCAACGACCTGCATCAATTGGTTGGGCTAGATGCTGTACGAATTCAGCTTACCAATACGATTACGCACGGCGAAAAGGTAGAGGGTAGAGTTCAGCCTAAATCGGTATCTCTACCGGAAAACGAAGAAAACAACATTTCTCAAAACGTAAGCGAAAATGACTCTACTTTGCTCTACTCAGAGTCAAACAGTTCCGAAGTAGAAATTCTATCCTCTACTCCTCTACAGCCCAATAACCACGCGGGTTTCGAGGTAGAGGAAAGGCACTTATCCACAGGAAACGAAAATCTATCCTCTACCTGCAAACCCAATAACGGCGCGGGTTGTAGAGGAGTAGAGGATAAACACCCATTTTTAGGGGGTATAGCAGAAACGCACGCAAACGAGGGTGAAAAAAGCCCCAAAACGGAGGACTTTGACGAAGAAGCTTACATATTACACTTGGCCAATTTAAAGCCTCTGGCCTATGAGCGAGTACGACAAGCGGCCTCTGAAGCATTGCAGACCAGAGCGAGTGTGCTAGACAAACTGGTGAATGGCGCACGGCGCGAATTGGCTGCACAGCAGGACGATGACAACAGCGGGGTATCCATCCTGTTTGATGACGTTGAACCATGGCCTGTGCCTGTTTCCGGTGCTGCCGTGCTGGATGATGCCTTTGCGCTGATGTGCCGCTATGTCATTGCCGACAAAGAGACTATTCGAGCAGCAACGCTTTGGACCGCATTAACGTGGTTTGTCGAATACGCGACAGTAATGCCCTTGGCGCTGATTACCGCGCCTGAGAAAAACTGCGGTAAATCGACCTTGCTCAATGTGCTGGCTAAGCTCTCCAGCCGACCTATTTGGGCTTCAAACATCACCCCCGCAGCCTTATTCCGTGCTGTTGAAAAGTGGAAGCCTTCGCTGTTTATCGATGAGGCCGACACCTTTATGCGAGACAGCCCCGAGTTGGTCGGCATTATCAACAGCGGCCACACTAGAGACACTGCGTATGTGATTCGCACTGTGGGCGATGAGCACGAGCCACGGACGTTTGTAACGTGGGGCGCAAAGGCCATTAGCGGGATTGGTGCGCATGGCGTAGCCGATACGATCACCAGCCGCTCAGTCATTCTGATGATGCGCCGCAAGCTCAAAGGCGAGCGCTGCGAGAATATGCGGCACTACGACCGAGAAGCCTTTGCGATGGTAAAGCGCCAATTTGCTCGTTGGGCTGATGACAATGGCGAGAACTTCGCAACGATGCGCCCTGAGTTGGACGGATTACACAACCGCACTGCCGACAATTGGGAGCCGCTACTAGCGATTGCTGACCTTGCTGGTGGGGATTGGCCGAAACAAGCACGCTTGGCAGCGCACAAGCTCACCCATACCGAAGACGATGCGCAAAGCATCAACCAAGAGCTGCTTGGCGACATTCGTGCAGCATTTGAACGAACGCGCACCGACAAGTTGCACACCTCTGTATTGCTTGAGGAGCTTTGCAAAGACGAGGAATCGGCATGGGCCACCTATAACCGAGGCCGTCCAGTCACTGCACGGCAACTCTCAAAACGAGTCGCAGAGTTTGGCGTGAAGGCAAGGCAGCTCAAGATTGATTTTGCAAACCGCAACGGTTACGAGCTAGCCGACTTTAAGGACGCCTTTGCCCGTTATCTCAGCAATGAGCCCGTACCAGCACAAACCAGCGCAGCACGACATGAGGGTGATGACTATGAACTCTTCTGATCTTCTTGATGTACTGACCGAGGCAGGCTTATCACTGTCACTCAATGACGATGGCGCACTGAAAGTCACGCCCAAGCCAAGCCCTGAGCAGTCAGCTTTAATCCGAGCGCACAAGCCCGAGCTGGTGAAACAACTGCAAGGGGGATGGCTGCATATTGCCGATGTGCTTACCGCGGTCACTGCTGGTGCTGCACTCAAGAGCATTGGTATTGATACCGAGGTGACGCACTGGCGCTGGCAGGTCACCGGACCAGACGGGGAGTGCCGAGAGGTGCGATGCCTGCCTGAACCAACCGAGCAGGCCATGCGGGAGCGCTACCCTGATTGCAAGATTGAAGCCCTTCCCGATGATGAGCCATTACCAACCAGTGCAAATTCTGCATTAGTTGCGACAGACATCAATCTTGATGGCAGCTACGACGAACCCGACCCGCCTGAATGGGAAGGACTATCTGACATGCGCCGTTATCAGTTGCGCCGTGCTCGTGGCTACGACAATCAGCAAGCCACCAAACAAGCGCTGGCTGCGACAAAGGCGCTGGCTGAGAGTGCAATGAATGATTTGCACACCACTTTGGCCGACCAGACCCACCAGATCAAAACCCCTGCGAGATTTGTTGACGTGGGCAATTTGCCGATCGGTACGCCGTGTGTATTCAGCAAGATGGTTGGGCAGGATGAAATGACAGGAAAACGCCGGCTCGTACCGTTCGGAATGCTAAGAGAGGTGAAAAAGAATGACCCCATTTGAAAGAGATCGATTTGAGACTGCCCTGCTTCAGTATTCGGAAGCACTTGAATTACATGGTGATGAGAGTGACGAAGCAATCGAAAGCCTGATCACCGTGTTTATGTGCGCACCTCCCGAGTTTTTGGAGGGTGCGCTGGCAATTTCAAAGCATCTGCAACAACTGCCTACACCACGCGCCTTTAACGACAATAACCAGCCACTCTATGAAATTGCCGATGTTGCAAAGCTACTCAATATTGACGAAGAAAAAGCAATTGCTGCATTTCATCGACTCCACAGAGAGCAGCCACAAGAGCTGCCAGTGCATCTGGTTCAGTGAGGGATATGCGTGAAATTCAGCTCAATTCAAAGCCTGATCGGCTGGGCGTTTCAAATGGATGGCATACCGAATTGCCGTGCGCAGCAGTTCGGAGACCTTCCGCCTGGTATGTCCGAATTTTCAATTTATGACCTAAAAGTACAAGCGGCACTCGTTCTAGACAAGGTAAACAAACTGCCTTCAACAGAGCGCGCCCTTATTTGGGTATTGCACCTTCAGCGAGAAACGGAGATGCGCTATCTGGCCGACAAAACCCCGGGCAAATACGGCATACAAACCGATGTGGATTTAATTCGGAAGTGGACAACCGGCAAGGGGCATAGCTGCCGTGAAATTGGCGAAAGGCACAACATCAGTGCCACAACTGCTGGACGTTATGAGCGCAAGCTGCAAGAGCTGCTGGATGGATGGGCGTATCTGGCCTATGCGACGTTGGAGATTCAACACAGGGCAATGCTAGACGAGCTTTTTTATGGGGGAGATTAGGACTTATGCGGCAAGTACGCGCGTGCGCGCGAGAAGGTACTTTTGGCACAAGTACGCGCGCGTGCGCGAGGCGTTACTTTCCATGTACAAGGCAAGGAATACGCGGAGCAATACGCGCGCGCACGCGAGGCTAGGCACAGTGCGAAAACAGCAAGCTCTATTGGCGCACGCCTGTTAACAAATGTTGACATACCTGACACCTGAAAAAAGAGGAGTCCAAGCCCTGTAGCTTCAATCTACTGCCAGCGAAAAAACTGGCAAACAACGGGAGGGCTAAGGGTGCGCCGAATGAATAAATTGCCGTTGCTTGGAGGGGTAAAAAAAGCCCCTAGCACTTTGGTTATGTACCCCTGCTTTCACCCCTGCTAGCAAAAAATCAAACGAACAACCAAGCAAATATGCGGCTTTCAAGCCACATTGTGATAGAGGCTCCGAGCACCACCAAATACATTCAAGGGTTTAGCCGCAAGGTTAAGCCCTTTTTTGTTGCCGCAAAGATTTCCAAAACCAAGACTGCGACACAATCACGGCGCACTGCAAAGCCCCTCTCCTTCCCTTTGATTACCGCCCGCAGGCTAAATGACTAAACCTTCGTATGGCGCGGCAATGCAATGGAGATTAGCGCGGCGAGCGTGATAAATGCCGCCGAAATCCACAGGCAAGCGGTCAAGCCGGATACCTGAAAAACCCAACCCGATAGCACTGTACCGATTAGCCGCCCCATCGCATTAGCCATATAGTAAAAACCAACATCCAGCGAAGCGCCGTCTTCTTTGGCATAGCTGACGATCAGATAGCTGTGCAGCGATGAGTTAATTGCAAACAGCATACCAAACAGCAACAAGCCCCCCACCAGTATCCATTGCAAATCAATATTTGAATTGACGCCCAGCGCAATACCCGTCGTCAATAAGGCCAATGGGATTGCCCAGAGCATTGCGGCGCGTCCATCGGGTACTTTGCCCGCCTTTTTGCCCGTTAAATACGGCGCGAGCGTCTGCACGATGCCGTAACCAATCACCCAGCAGGCAAAGAATGTCCCTACCGCCCAATCGGCCCAGCCCAGCGTCGTCGCCATAAACACCGGCAGCGCCACGACAAACCATACATCGCGCGCGCCAAACAGAAACAGCCGCGCCGCCGACAGGACATTCACTGCACGGCTGCTGGAGAAAATCTCGCCAAACTTGGGTTTGTTTTTCGCCTTGCCCAAGTCGGCTTTCAAGCTTACCAAACTCGCCACCCACACCAGCAGCAATACCGCCGCCATCGCCCACATCGCGCCTTCAAAGCCCAATGCGGTGAGCAAGACCCCACCGAGGAAAAACCCGACACCTTTGAGCGCGTTTTTCGAGCCCGTTAGCAGCGCCACCCATTGATACAGCTTACCTTCGGCCGCCGCACTGCCAATAGGAACCAAGGCTTTGACGCTACTCTTCGCGCTCATTTTATTGAGATCTTTCGCAATACCCGACAGCGCCTGCGCAGCCATCACCCACGGCACGGTCAGCATTGCTGTCGGCACGGTCAGCGCCAACAGCGCAATCACTTGAAGCCCAAGACCGATATTCATCGTTTTATTCAAACCAATCCGCGCACCGAGCCAGCCACCGACCAGATTGGTGACGACGCCAAAAATCTCGTAAAACAGAAACAACAGCGCGATATTGAGCGGACTAAAGCCCAACTGATGAAAATGCAGCACCACCAGCATACGCAATGCGCCATCAGTCAAGGTGAAGGCCCAATAGTTGCCGGTGATGATTAGGTATTGGCGGACTTGGGGAGAGAGTGTGGTGAGCATTTCATTGTTCAATTTATTAGGTATTGGCTTGCATGCATAGTTTTTCATTGATTACAGAGCAATACACACAGGGTAACTCAGATCGATCGTCGCCATCAGGCCGTAAACATTGACATACCCACATTTACGCAGGGCGTGCAGATTTACCTCGCTTCGCGATATTTAGGACGACCAGTGATTCGGATAATCTCGACCAAACACTATGTTTTTTATCGTACTAACGTTAAATGCGGCTAAGTATTTGAAGGTACAAATCAAGAAAAAATACCAAACAACAAAGCCAAACAAAAACAGGAATATGAATAACGCCATTAAAAGAAAAAAGAATTTGCCGGAGTTTGGTTGATTTATGATTGGAGCGGCTGGATCAACACTAAAGAAACCAGCCAGCTCAACGCCACAATAATAACCAGCAACACCCATAAATAGAGCACTAAAAACTACGGGTAGCCAAACCAAGATCATTTGGTATCGGAGTTTTAAGTTGGAAAATGCTCGTATTTCATTTTCTCTTTTGCTTATGCTCATCTTTTTACCAGGTGTGTTGGATCAAACAATTGACAGTAATTGCGCCCTTCCCATCTCTGGGTACAGAGCTTTAGTGCATATCGCAGACAAGTGGAACCACATAATCAAGTATTCACGAATAAGGTAATACTCACTCGACCTACACTCCGATTAAGCCTTCTTTCCCAACTCAGCAGCCACATAACTCGCAAATTGATTGAGAATTGCCTGCCAGCCCTCGCGTTGTTGTTCGATCGAATGCGTCATTTCCGCATCAAAGGTCTCGCGCACTAACACGCCATCCGCTGCGGCGATAAATTCCACCTGCAAACTACGATCACCAAATTGGCATTCGATTAATTCATGCTCAACGATCTTAGTGTACGTACCCGCAAAATCAAAACCCATGCTGCCGTCTTTGGCTTCCATGCGCGACGAAAAAGCGCCGCCCACTTGCAAATCAACACTGGCCGCGGTGGTGTGCCAATCATCCGACGCCGCATTCCATTGCATGATGGCTGCTGGCGTTGTCCACGCACGCCAAACTGTTTCGATAGGTGCGGCTACTGTAGCTTCAACGGTAATTTTCATTTCAATTCCCTTAGTCATTTTTCGAGGTATTCACAGCATACCCTACGGTATTGCAGCACTAATCAGCGAGTAGGATGGGTGGAGCGAAGCGATACCCATCGATATGGATGATGGGTATCGCCAAAAATCGGCTCCACCCATCCTACTCACTGATCAGTCGACGCAGAGCTTAAACCACCCACGACTCACCCAGCGAATACGCGGTGAATTTTCTATCCAGCAAACCACAAGCACGCGCCGCGACTCGCCATGGCTCGATGTGCGGTGCAACGAGATGTTGCTGCAATGCGTTGGCGCTAGGCCACAGCTCAGAAAATCGGATCAGCCCCGGGTCAAACAGGTCTTCTGCCACATCATAGGCAATGCAGCCATCATGCTGATAGGTGGCTTCGACCAATACCTTCAAATGCGGGCGAACCAGCACCAGCTTTTCTGGCGGAAAACGCAAATAGCCGAAGACAGCAACACAGGCATCCATGATTTACTCCTGCAATTTGATTTGCGTCGAGTAATATCGCCGCAACCCAATCTACGTTGGGTATATCGCCATAGATCTTATTTAATAGAGCATTGACAATCATACCCATCGATAAATTACTAATATGCCAAACCGACCTGCTGCACCAACTCCGCCGTACGGTTCACATAACCCCACTCATTGTCGTACCACGCGTACAGCTTCAGTTGCGTGCCGTTGATCACCATCGTCGAAAGCGCGTCGATGATGCTGGAGCGGGCGTCGCCGCGGTAGTCGATCGACACCAGTGGGCGTTCTTCATAACCCAAGATGTCTTTTAAATAGGTTTCCGACGCGGCTTTCAAGAGGCCATTCACTTCTTCCACCGTCGTGGCGCGTTCTAGCTCGAATACGCAGTCGGTGAGCGAGGCGTTGGTTAACGGTACGCGCACGGCGTGGCCGTTGAGGCGTCCCTTTAGCTCGGGGAAAATCTCGGTGATCGCGGTGGCCGATCCGGTTGAAGTTGGGATCAAACTCGTGCCGCACGAACGCGCACGGCGCAGATCTTTGTGTGGCGCGTCGATGATGGTTTGGGTATTGGTCAAGTCGTGAATCGTCGTCATGCTGCCGTGGCGGATGCCGAGCTGCTCGTGGATCACTTTCACCACCGGCGCGAGGCAGTTGGTGGTGCAGCTGGCGGCGGTGACGATGCGGTGAATGCTTGGGTCGAACAAATGATGGTTCACGCCGACGACAACATTCAGTACACCTGCCTCTTTGACCGGCGCGGTAACAACAACGCGTTTGACGCCTTGATCGAGGTAGGCTTGCAGCAAGGCGGTGGTGCGCATTTTGCCTGAGGCTTCAATCACCACGTCGCAACCCGACCAATCGGTATCACCAATCGCGGTATTTCGGCTGGTTTTGATGCGCTGATTCCCGATGATGATGTCATCACCCTCAGTCGTGGCTTCATGCGCCCAGCGGCCATGCACTGAATCGAAATTGAGCAAATGCGCCAGTGTGGCGGTATCGCCGGCCGGATCGTTAATCTGCACGAATTCAACCTCTGGCCAGCCCCAAGCTGCGCGCAGTGTTAAACGCCCCATGCGGCCAAAGCCGTTAATCCCTACTTTGATGCTCATGCTTATTCCTGAGTTTGAGTCTGGCCAATATCGGCCACATGTTGTTTGAGTGCGAGATGGTCTAGTTTCTCGAAAGGCAGCGCCACCAGTAAATCCAGACGGTGGCGCAACTGGATAAGCGTTTGATTAAAACTATGCTGGCGCTCGGCTTCATCACCCTCTTGCCCTGGGTGCGGCATGCTCCAATGCGCGATCGTGGGTACGCCCGGCCACGGCGGGCAAGTTTCGCCAGCGGCCTTGTCGCACAGCGTAAACACCAAATCCATGTGCGGCGCATCGGGAGCGGTAAATTCACTCCAGCTTTTGCTACGCAGATTGGCAGTACTGATTCCGGCATGCTCCAGCGCCGCCAGTGCCATTGGGTGCACCGTGCCACTAGGTTGACTACCCGCACTAAAGGCACGGAAAACGCCATAGCCAATTTGATTCAGCATGGCTTCGGCCATCTGGCTGCGCGCCGAGTTTTCGGTGCAAATGAATAGCACGTTGTAGAAATCTTTCATGTATCTGCCCTGTTATTTTTGCGTCATTGAGATGGATGGTAACCATACTAGTTTATTATTTCAATAATTGTTGTATAGTTGAGATATGGAACAAAAAATCGCAACGACCATTTTTGAATCTTTATCCTCTGGCGTACGCTTGGATGTGTATCGCCTATTGCTTCGGCAAGGCAAAGCGGGGCTGGTTGCGGGAGAAATCGCCAGCCAACTGAGTATTGCGCCAAGCAATTTGTCGTTTCACCTCAAATCCATGGTGCACGCCAATGTGGTAACGGTGGAACAAGAAGGCCGCTTTATGCGTTATCGCGCCAATATGTCGCTGATACTCGATTTGGTAGCCTACCTGACCGAAGAATGCTGCGAGGGCAATCTCACAGAATGCATAGACGTAGGCGATGCTAAAACTTGCTCACCATCCTCTGGCTGCTGCCCCGCTGCCGCCCCAGACTGATCATCAGGAATCACCATGAGCGTGCAATGTGAAGTGCAACAAAAAAAGGCAGCTGGCGCGCCGATGAATGTGTTCGAGCGCTACCTAACGCTGTGGGTGCTGATCTGTATCGCCCTTGGTATTGCAGCCGGGCAGTTTTTCCCCGCGCTGTTTCAATCCATTGGCCGCATGGAAATCGCCAAGGTTAATCTGCCCGTCGGCTTGTTAATCTGGATCATGATTATCCCCATGCTGGTGAAAATCGATTTTTCAGCCTTGCATGAGGTGCGCCAGCATGTGCGCGGCATTGGCATTACCTTATTTGTGAGCTGGCTCATCAATCCGTTTGCAATGGCTTTTTTTGCGTGGCTCTTTATTCGGCACGTCTTTGCCCAATATCTACCTGCCGAGCAGATTGATTCCTATATTGCAGGGCTGATTTTGCTCGCCGGAGCGCCGTGCACGGCAATGGTGTTTGTCTGGAGCAAGCTGAGCAATGGCGACCCATTATTCACGCTGACCCAAGTGGCGCTCAACGACACGATCATGATCTTTGCCTACGCGCCTTTGGTGGCTTTTTTGATGGGCATTTCAGCCATTATCGTGCCGTGGGATACGCTGATCACGTCGGTGCTGATGTATTTTTTGGTGCCGGTGATCATTGCACAGGGCTTAAGAAAAATATGGCTAAAAAAAGGGCGCACGGCCTTTGATGCCATCATGGCGAAAATCGGCCCGTGGTCGATTTCTGCGCTGCTGCTAACGCTGATTTTGCTGTTTGCATTTCAAGGCGAGGCCATTTTGCAGCAGCCACTCGTGATCGCGTTGCTGGCGATGCCGATTTTGGCGCAGGTATTGCTCAGCTCTAGTCTGGGCTACGCCTTAAATCGCGCGGCGGGGGTCAAACACAATATTGCCTGCCCTTCGGTCTTGATCAGCGCATCAAATTTCTTTGAGCTCGCGGTCGCAGCGGCGATTGCCTTATTTGGCTTTCACTCAGGCGCAGCGCTGGCCACCGTCGTCGGGGTACTCATTGAAGTCCCCCTTATGTTATTGGTGGTCAATGCCTTAAATCGCAGCAAAAACTGGTATGAACGCACGGCTTAATAATTTGCATTACATACCTCACTACTAACTCAGTAATTAGAATGAATCAGGATTTTCCCAGCATGAATCAGCACCCATTTGACGCACTCGCCCTGCCCGCTGGTGGCACTGTTTTATTTACCCCATGCCCAGGCAGCAAAGAAGCAGACTTGGCAACGTCGGTAGCGCAACTGCAGCAAGCTGGCGCGTCGGCCATCATTACCCTAATGCCCAGCCATGAGCTCAGTGCTGAAGGCGTCGCGACATTGCCGCAAGTCTGCGCCGCAGCAGGTTTGCAATGGTTTCATTTCCCGATTGAAGATGATTCAGCACCGCAGGCGGAGTTTGAAACCGCATGGCAGGCAGCCCAAACGCAAGTATTGGCTTTGCTGGCAGCAGGCGCGACGATCGCCGTGCATTGCAAAGGCGGCTCGGGGCGCACCGGACTGATGATTGCGCTGATCATGCGCGCACAAAATACGCCATTAGCGACGGCAGTTGAGTTAGTGCAAAACATTCGCCCCAAATCACTGCGCATCCCTGCGCACATGTCTTATTTGGCCAAGGCCTAAACATGAAAAAGCCCAGCAATGCTGGGCTTGAACTCTAAACCTGCAAACAATCTGGCGGGGCGAATTGGATCAAGATTCGGCGGCTTTTTGCCTTGCGTAATAAAATTGGCCATTACGGATCGTGGCTTCGAGCAAGCGCCGTCCGTAGCCGACTTCCAACCCAGCGGCGCGATCGGCCTCGCCAAAGGTCAGCACCAGATCAGCGCCATCGGGAATTTGCGCAACCAGCGCGGTGAGCTCCAGCCAGTCTTCGAGTGAATTGGAATAAGTGATCATTTGAAGCACCTCCTTCTTGAGTATCTCGCACAGCGTGTGGAATAACTAAGACGACAGCAGCTCAAAGAACAAACAGCAAATGGTGTGATGCACGCCCAGCAATGCATCTACTTTGCTGGCCTATATCAGGCTTATCGAACAATTTTCAGATTAGTTGAGTGCAGACCAGCTGCACGCAAAATCGAGTATATCGGGGCAGATTGCGTTCAAAATGAAGAATTGGTGACAGCAGCGGTGGCCGCATCAAGCGCCCAGAAATTGCTCAACGCCGCGATTGGCCAATTGATCGGCGCGCTCATTACCCGGATTACCCGCGTGGCCTTTGACCCAGCGCCATTGCACCTGATGACGAGCCACTTGCTCATCGAGCGCCTTCCACAGGTCTTCGTTTTTCACTGGTTTTTTATCCGCAGTTTTCCAGCCATTACGCTTCCAGCCGTGGATCCACGTTTCGATGCCGTTTTTAACATATTGCGAATCGGTATGGATTGTCACTTCACAGCTGCGGGTTAAGGTTTTCAGCGCCGAGATCACGGCGAGCAATTCCATTCGGTTATTGGTGGTGTGGGCTTCGCCGCCGAACAGATCTTTTTCATGCGCGCCGTAGCGCAAAAAAGCGCCCCAGCCGCCAGGCCCCGGGTTGCCTTTACAGGCGCCGTCGGTATAAATCTCAACCATAATGCAATTCACCAATTTAATTTAATAGGTCACACGATGCACCGTCACATCTTGCTGTTTCTTTTGCTCTGTAGCGCCCATATCGCCAGCGCCAGCCCTTTTTGCCCGTGGAAGCTACCGGGCCCTGATGCGAAAAATGATCGCTTTATCAACCTGACCGTCGTGCAATTTATCAATCAGAGCGATGAGGAATTACAAATCAGCTACGGCGGCGGCAATTTGGGTAGCGGGCATGATATTCGGATTCCGACCAAAAATCGTGAGGAAGGGACAAAAATCCTCAAAAGCATGCTGGAAACCGCCAAGCAGTGCGACAAATAACAGGGGTATAGCTACGAAAACCAATTAATTAATTGATTACATAGCAATACCCACGATATTATTTGCAACGATCTTTTTCTGCCTGCAAGCGGATTTTTTCTACCGCCGCTGCGGCGCTGCGCGCAGGGATGGCGATATGATGCCAATCAGGTTCGATCACATTCATGCCGCGCACGCGTTTGACGACCTCTACGCAATACACGCCGCCACCCGCTGGCCAGAATTTATCGCCAGCCCGCTCTAGAAAACGACTTTTATCCAACCAGCCTTTGCGTTGCAGCGGGGGACGATAGCAGAGAAAAGCGCCGTTCAAGAGCTGCAAATCAAGCAAGGCCAGCCAGTCTTTGAGCCGATGCGGTGCCACAAAATGGCTTTGCCACGGCACTTCATCCGCTTTAAGCCGCCGCAAGCCCCATAAGCTCCACGGATTAAACCCCGTAATTAGCAAACGACCTTCGGGCATCAGCACGCGCTCGGCCTCGCGCAATACCGCGTGGGGGTCGCCGGCAAAATCCAGCGTATGCGGCAGCACCAGCAAATCGAGGCTTTGCTCGGAAAAAGGCAGCGCCTCGGGCATGCATTTAATTTGCGTGCCCGCCGCTTGCCCGGCAAAAGCGCGCCACGGCATACGATTGGCGCGCAGGCAATCGAGCTGCGGCAATTCTAACTGCATCGCTTTATAGCCAAAGATGTCGCACACTTTGGCATCAAACCACGCCGCTTCCGAATCGCGCAGATATTGGCCTAGCGGAGTCGCCAGCCAAGCGGCAAAATGATCTACTGCAGCATTCATAGGCTTGTTGCACCTTATCGAATCAGGCGGAGAAACAGCAATGCTCAACATCAGCGCCATACCAATTTACGAAGATAATTATATCTGGGTTTTGCATCAGGGCAGCAAAGCGATTGCTGTTGACCCCGGTGAGGCAGCGCCACTGCAAGCTTGGCTGCGTCAGCATCAATGCACGCTGGAAGGGGTTTTAATCACCCATCACCATGGCGATCACACTGGCGGGCTCCACGCGCTGGTACATGCAGACCTGCCCATTTACGGCCCTGCAGCCATTGCCCATATCAATAGACCCTTGCAAGGCGGAGAAAGTTTGACGCTACTGGGGGAAAATTTCACCGTATTCGCCACGCCCGGCCATACGCTGGATCATTTGAGCTACTACGGTGCTGGCGCGCTCTTTTGTGGTGACACGCTATTTTCAGCCGGATGCGGACGATTATTTGAAGGAACGGCGGCGCAGATGTTTGCCAGCTTGCAGCAATTGGCCAGTCTACCGAGCGAAACCAAGCTGTGCTGCACGCATGAATATACGCTCAGCAATTTGCGCTTTGCGCTGGCGGTGGAGCCCAATAATCGCGCGCTGCAAACCCGCTACGACCAAGTCTGCGCTCTGCGTGCGGCAGGCCAAATGAGCTTGCCCAGTACGCTGGCTATCGAGTTGGCGAGCAATCCGTTTTTGCGCTGCGAACAAGCCGAAGTCGTCGCCGCCGCCCGCGCGCACAACGCCAATATCGCAAACGCCGTTGATACCTTTGCCGCACTGCGACAATGGAAGGATCATTTTCGCTAAACTAAATGAAATTTAATCTAAGCCACAAGCGGGGCAAACTGCGGAATATTCAGCAAAAAATCTCAATAAATCAAAGATTTTAACCGCCTAACCGATTTCTAGCTAAACGCTGATTGACACAGTCGGAAAGCGACCATTACTATCGCAAAATTCAGAATAATTTCAGGGACTGGGCCAATGAAGCTCCGCCTGTGCGCTACTCTCTTTACCGCCTTCCTCTCACTACCAGCGTTGGCCATCGAATCTGGCAAGCTCGACTACGAATTACACAGTATTACCCCTCCGCTCTCAGCCAATACCCAGGCCGTCATTGATCAGTTGTTTAGTGAGGCCAACCCGCTGATCGAGCGTGATTTATGGGTGCGAGTGCGCAACGGCTTTGCGATTCCCGATATTGATAGCCCGCTGGTAACAAAGTGGGAAAATTACTATTCCAGCCGCCCCGATTATTTAAATCGCATTATCGAGCGCAGTAATCGCTATCTCTATTATGTGGTCGGTGAGGTTGAGCGCCGCAATATGCCGATGGAGTTTGCGCTATTGCCGATGATTGAATCGGCTTACAACCCACGTGCAGAATCCCCCGCTAAAGCGGCGGGTATGTGGCAATTTATTCCCGACACCGGCAAACGTTATGGTCTTGAGCGCACGATGTGGTACGACGGGCGCCGCGATGTGGTTGCCGCCACCGATGCCGCACTGAGCTATTTGCAAGACATCCACGGCATGTTTGACGATTGGCAACTGGCGCTGGCGTCATACAACTGGGGTGAAAACGCCGTAAAACGCGCCATCGACAAAAACATTGCTGCGGGCTTACCCACGGCCTTTGTCGATCTGAAAATGCCCGATGAGACGCGCAATTACGTCCCCAAATTGCTGGCCATTCGCAACATCATTGCCGACCCAGCAGCCTATGGCGTCAAACTATCTGCGATCCCGAATCAGCCCTATTTTGCTACCTTGCAACCGGGCAAGCACATGGATGTGTCGGTCGCCGCCAAGCTGGCAGGCATTAGTGTTGATGAATTACTGAAGCTCAACCCCGGCTTTATCCGGCCGGTGATTGCGCATAAAGATGAACGCAAACTCGTACTCCCCGTCGCGCAAGTCCCTGTTTTCGAGCGCAACTTAGCCGCCTATGATCAGCCGCTGTTAAATTGGCAGCCATATGTCACCAAACATGGTGATCGCGTTGAGGATTTGGCGAGCACGTTTGGCATTAGCGAAGATCAGCTACGCGACATCAATGACATTGGCAGCAAAGAGCGCGTGGCTGCGGGCAAAATGATCTTGGTGCCTAAAGTCGCGGGCATTGATATTTCTGAGCGCCAAACGCTGGCTGCGCTGCATGAAAACCGCAACGGTGAAGCCATTGATACCGGTGAAAAAGACACGCCTAAGCCTGTGATCAAAGTCGCACGTGATGGCAGTCATGGCCGTGAGCATAAGGTGGCCAAAGGCGATACGCTGTTTAATATCGCCAAACGCTATGATTTGAGCGTAGCGGAATTGAAAGCGATGAATAACCTCAAGGGCAATCAAGTGGCCTTGGGTGAATCGCTCACCGTTGGCAATGCCAGCAATGCGCCCAAGTCGTACGTGGTCAAACGTGGTGATACGCTGGCGTCGATTGCGAAAAAACTCAATATCGATCTGTATGAGCTGAAAAAATCCAATCGCAAACCCATCTCACCGGGGATGATCTTGGTAATGAACTAATCAGCAGCACGATCTAAATGAGCGCCGTTAATGTTGCAATTAACGGCGTTTTTTTATCAAGGGTATAGGTATGAAATCGTTTTCCAGCCTAATCTATAGCTGGATACTTGCCGATGTATTGTAGGATTAGGTACTGATCGTAAAGAGGAATGCCATGCTGCGCTGGACATTATTTATCCTCGGCCTTGCTTTTGGCTGGAGCACCTTTGAGCTCAAAGCTGGCCTGATTGTGGGCATCGTGGGCTTTTTGATTGGACGCTGGTTTGAAGAACGCAGCAGCCAACCGGCCACTCCGCAGCGCCAAGTGCCCAATCTGGCGCAAGAAGTCGCCCAACTCAAGCAAAGGATAAATCGGCTGGAAGATGAAGTCCGCGCGCTGCGCACGGCCGCAAATCCCAACTCGAATTCCACCTTGAATCCAGCCGCCGCTGCCGAAGCCGTTGAAATAGAAACCGTAGCCAGCACCTCATCCACATCGATACCCCCCACCACACAGCCCGCACTAAGCGATGCCGGTTTTCAAGTGGGCACTCAGCCTGCGCCCGCGCGTCGTGTTACACGCCCAGTACTGCCACCGACGGCCAAACCATCGCCGCTCTTTGCCTTGATCGCCGAGGGCTGGAACGCTGCGCAGGCATGGTTATTTGGCGGCAATACCGTCGTGCGGCTGGGGATGATTATTCTATTTTTTGGCGTGAGCTTTTTGCTGAAGTTTGCCGCCGACAACCAAATGCTGCCAATTCAAGCCCGACTGGCGGGCTTATCATTGGGCGCGGCGCTGCTGTTTGCAACCGGCTGGCGACTACGCGCGGCGCGGCGTAGTTATGCGCTGATTATGCAAGGCGGTGCGCTGGGCTTATTGTATTTCACGATTTACGGCGCCATGAAGCTCTATCATTTGTTGCCGACGACCTTGGCTTTTGGCCTCTTGGCTTTGCTCGGCGTCGCCGCCGCCCTATTGGCGATTCGACAAGACGCCAGCTCACTGGCGGTGATGGGGATTTGCGGCGGATTTATGGCGCCGATTCTCACTAGCGACGGCAGCGGCAATCATGTACTGCTATTTAGCTATTTTGCCCTGCTCAATGCCGGTATTTTTGGTATTGCTTGGTTTAAGGCTTGGCGCTCGCTCAATTTACTTGGGTTTATCTTTACCTATGCCATCGCTACGACATGGGGCGTGCTGGATTACCGCAGCGAATTGCGCGCCAGCACACAGCCGTTTGTGGTGATTTTCTGGCTCTTTTATGCGGGAATTAGCGCTTTATACGCACTCAAACGAAGTCATTCAGTCCGCTCCATCGTTGATGGCACGCTGGTTTTTGGCACGCCCATCATCACGCTGGCGCTGCAATCTCAACTCATGAGCGGGGTTGAATATGGCATGTGCTACAGCGCCTTGATCGGCGCGCTGGGCTATTTTGCATTGGCTGGCTATTTACAGCACCGACGCGATGCAACGCTGCAGCTGTTTATCGATGCGCAAATTGCGATTGGCGTTTTGCTCGCTACGCTGGCGATTCCATTGGCGTTTGACGGTAATGTGACCGCAGCCATGTGGGCCGTGGAAGGCGCAGCCGTGCTTTGGGTCAGCCTACGGCAAGAACGTCGCCTTGCGATGAGTTTTGGGCTGTTTTTACAATTCGCTGCGGGCATCGCGGTATTGAGCGAGAGCGACTATTACACCAGCACGCCTTTTCTCAACGGCGTGTATTTCGCCGACTTGCTGATCGCGCTGGCCGGGCTGTTTTGCGCGTGGCAATTGCATGAAAAACAAAAAGACTGGCCGTTAAAACCTCGCTTGATCCAGCTCGGCTGGGTCGTGGGCGCGTGGGGGCTATTGTGGTTGGTCAAAGCCAATCTGGATGAGGTCGAGCGATTTTTCTCGTTCGAGGTCTTGCAGAATGCGCAAATCTTACTGGCGATCTTTGTCGCTGTCACGGCTCAGCAATTGGCGTTGCGCAAGATTTGGCGTCAGGTGCAAATCCTCGCGCTGGCATTCGCGCCGTTTTTGCTCTTGCTTGCACTCACGCAATATTTCCATCTGAATCACTTTTTTGATTTATGGGCCTGGCCGTTTGCTTTGATTGCCCTGTTTGCCCTGCTCTATCAGCAAGATCGTCACCATGACACCCACGCTGAATGGCAGCATACCGCGGCCGCATGGCTAAGCTGGGGTATGTTCATCGATGAATTATCCTACTGGATCGGCAGAAACATACATACAGGGGTATCTGATCTAGCCATATTTGCCATTGTGATGAGCACCGCGCTGGCAGCGATCAAATATTTGCCGTGGCCGGTGAAAGCCCACCGCAGAGCGTATTGGCTATTTGGCACTGCACCCGTCGCCTTACTACTGCTGCTCTGGGGTTTTTATACCGCCTTGTCGGGAGGTGACTCGGGCTGGCCAGTATTGAATGCACTCGATTTGGCACAGATCGCGGCGCTGGCAGCGCTGGCCTTCTGGGGCAAAGCGGCCGTACGGATAGCAAACCGCCCCATGCCGTCGGCGGGCTATGCAACTTTGGGCGCGGCCTGCTTTGTTTGGCTCAATGCCATGCTACTGCGCACGATCCACCACCAGCGCGATATTGATTACACGCTAGATGCGCTGGTGCAATCGACCGTGGTGCAAATGAGTTTATCGATTTTCTGGACCATTATTGCCTTGGCGCTGATGTTGGTGGCCACTCGCAAATACTGGCGCATCCTCTGGCTCGTGGGCGCGGCCTTGCTGGCCATCGTGGTGGGTAAATTATTCCTGCTCGATCTATCGCATATTAGCGGCATCGAGCGGATTGCATCCTTTATGGGCGTAGGTTTATTGCTGTTACTGATAGGCTATCTAGCACCGATTCCGCCCCAACAGCACGATGAAAACCAGCATCAAGACGGCCAAGACTGACAAAAAACCAACCTAGCTCAACAATTAGCGAAATGCATAATTACGCAAAAAGAAAGAAAGCGTAAGATCGCAAGCTTGAATATGCTTGCAATAAAAACCAAAGGCAAAAGTAATGAATCGATATTGGCATGGCAATGGAAAAACATTCGCGCAAACGAGCGTAGCGATACTAAGCACTGCAGTATTAGTCGGCTGCGGTGGTGGCGGCAGCACCACGCTTGCAGGCAGTAGCACACCAGCGCCGTCGAGCACGCCCAGTGCAAGCCAAATGTGTGCGGCCAATAACCCCTATCGCCATGATGTTGCCGATCACCAAATTGGCACGTTGAATGACGAGAAAAGCTGGGTCAAAAACTATGTGAATGACGCCTACCTGTGGTATCAAGACATCCCAGCGGTCGACGCCAATGCCAGCAAATACAGCGACAACAACGATGTGTATGGCTCGCTGGATAATTATTTCCAAGCACTGAAATCACCACTCATCACCGCCAGCGGTGCCAAGAAAGATAAATTCAGCTTCACTTACCCGACTAAAAAATGGCAGCAGCTATTTGCTTCGGGCGGCGGCTTTGGCTACGGGATTCAATGGAAACAAAGCCGCACCACTGCGCCATGGCAATTGCAAGTCGCCTACGTCACGCCCAACTCGCCCGCCGAAAAGGCCGGCATTCAGCGTGGTGACACGCTCAAAATGATAGACGGACTGATCGTTGATGGCAGCAATCCGGCATTGCAAGAGCAAGTGGATGCACTATTAAGCCCGAGTAATTCAATCGCACATAATTTAGTCATCACGCGTACTGGCAGTAGCGATCGCACTGTCTCGCTCTCGGCAGACAATATCAGCCTCACGCCGGTCTTGCTGAGCAAAACCTTTAGCAATAACAATAGCCAGATCGCTTACTTGGTCTTTAACGAGCATATTGCAACTGCCGAACAAGGCTTAAATACGGCCATAGCGCAATTTAAGTCGGCCAATGTTGACACACTGGTACTCGATTTGCGTTACAACGGCGGTGGTTATCTGTATATCGCCAGCATGTTGAGCTATATGATCGCGGGCCCAGCGGCCACAACCAATAAAATCTTTGAGCAATCGGTGTACAACAATAAACGCGCAGCCGAAACCACCAAAGATAAAGTGGGCTTTATCAATACGTCGTGCCTGCCTGATGCGTCGGGTTATTGCACAAAATACGAAGCGCTGCCGACGTTGAACCTGAAAAAAGTCTTCATCCTCACCAGCGCCAGCACTTGCTCGGCGAGTGAATCGATTATCAATGGTTTGCGCGGTGTTGATGTGGATGTCCAAATCATTGGTAACACCACCTGCGGCAAGCCTTATGGCTTCTACGGGAAATCCAATTGCGGCATTTCTTATTTCCCGATGGAATTCCAAGGCTTTAATAACAAAGGCTTTGGCGACTTTGCCGATGGTTTTACGCCGACGTGTCAGGCCAATGATGATTTAAGCAAACCATTGGGCGATATAACTGAAGGCATGCTGGCTGCGGCACTGTATCGCAACGCGAATCCAAGCGCTTGCCTAACGAGCAACAACGCCTTGAATTTGAATCCGCAGGATAAAGGCAAATTGCTGCGTCCGACTGTGCTGGAAAATAAATTCTGGAATACGCCATGAGATTGTTGCACGCCGGTTGGAGTGCACTATTGCTTGGCTTGCTCACCGCTTGCGCAGGACCGCAAGCGGCGCATTTAACGAGGACAAACTCGCAACAATGCGTGGCGCAAATTGAGGCATTTGTTGCGCAGCAAACTGGGCAAAACGTCAGCCTTAACCCTGCGGCGCTTCAAAACTCCGATGTATTGCTACTAGAGCCCAGCAATGCACTTAAAGGCAGCGGTAAAGTCAAAGACAAGCCCTTGAGCTTTACACTGCGCAAGCACAAATCGGAATGTTGGATTGAAGACTTGGCGAATAAAACATTGCAAACCTTGCCCGATTGCAGCTGTGAAAAACTCTGATTCCAAATCATGCCGCAATAAAAAAAAACGCCCCGTGGGGCGTCAGGCTGCAAACAAAGTGAAAATCACATTTTTCAAGTCTCGGCAAAGCCGAGCCTAAGTAATAAGGTATTGTTTGCAGCCTTTATGTTTTATTCCCGCCCCTCCCGTCCCCTCCTTGAGGGGAGCCTCGCTTCGCGACTAGGATTTGTCATCAATCTGACACCTGAAAGGGGCTTGCGGCTTCAACTCATTAACGCGGCGGCGAAGTCCGTGTTGGATTAAGCTCACGATCCACCTCTTTCCAGCGCGCGTGATGCTCGCGGATCAAATGAATCGCGTCTTCAACCGTATCCACCACAATCGGAATCTGCATATCGACGGGGCTCGCCAAACCGGCCTCGTTGCTCACCATATAGTGCTGCGCCCAATCGACCAGCTCGTGCCACATTTCGCCGACCAAAATCAGCGGCGTGTCATAGAGCTTGCGAACTTGCAGCAATTGCCAAACCATCGACAATTCCAGCAGCGTACCGATTCCGCCCGAGGTTACGATGAATGCATTCGAGCGCAAAATAAAATGGTGCAAACGCGAGAAGAACGTCTTGTGCTCAAACACGCGGCCGACAAAGTCGTTCACATTTTGCTCGAAATCCAGATCGATGCGAATGCCGACCGATGCTTCGGGCTTATTCGGCGCGCCTTGGCTAGCGCCTTCATTGGCCGCCTGCATCAAGCCCGGGCCACCACCGGTGACAATATGGCAACCCATTGCCGCCAATTGCGCCGCCAACTGTTTCACTGCCTCATAGCGCGGGGTGTTTTCTTCGATCCGCGCCGAACCAAAGATCGTAACGTGATAATCGGGTGTATGCGCGGGGCGCAGGCGCGATAAATCATCGACCGCATCCCACAACTTCAAGACGGCGGAGCCGACAATATCGAGCGCTTCGTCGTCGTCGATGACGCCGATTGGCTTGTTGTTTGGATTAATCATAATTGCCCCTTTTATCTTTTTATTGTCGAGTGCGACACTGTCAGCTTAGGCCGAAAATAGCCCGCTTGTATAGTAGGCAGATTCAACCGGTCGTCGCAACACGCGTTTGTTGAACAGATTTCAGATACTCATTCAGTGCTTCGATAGGTGTTTTCCAACCGAGTGTTTTTCGGGGCCGGGTGTTTAGTGTATTGGCTACAGCTTGAATCTCTTGGGCACTCCATCGCGATAAGTCAGTGCCTTTCGGGAAATATTGTCGCAAAAGACCATTCGTATTCTCGTTTGTGCCGCGCTGCCATGGACTGTGAGGGTCGGCAAAGAAGACCTTTACTCCTGACTCAATAGTAAAGCGGGCGTGATCTGATAACTCTTTCCCTCGATCCCAAGTTAATGATCGCCACAATTGTGCAGGTAGGCTAGTCACTGTCTTCTTCAGTGCATTGGCCATGGTGACGGCTCCATAGCCGGCAAGTGCGGGGCCGTTCTTCACTCGCGGAGTCAGCCCATAGCCCTCCTCGCGAGGCAGATGTACGAGCATGGTGTATCGAGTTGATCGCTCGACCAACGTCCCTATCGCGGATCGGTTCAAACCAATGATCAAGTCTCCCTCCCAGTGCCCTGGTAGCGCACGACCCTCCACCTCAGCAGGGCGATTAGAGATCATAACGTCTTCGCTAACATGTGCCCACGCTTTGGCCTGCGCTCTGGCTCTCGGTATACGCAACGCCCGCCCTGTACGCAGGCAACTCACCAGATCACGCTTGAGAGCTCCTCGACCCTGTATGTAGAGCGCCTGATATATGGCTTCGTGGGAGATTCTCATAGATTCGTCACCCGGGAAGTCGATTTGAAGCCGGTTGGCAATCTGCTCAGGCGACCAACCATTGACCCATTTACGGTCACCGCGATGCGGTTTATTTCGTCCCTTGAACGGCGCCTGTCTAGGCCCTGCAATCTCAAGGCCATCAGCATTATGAACCTTGCCCTCCAAGCGCTCTTGCACGTAGTGGCGCAATGGCAGATTAGTCACCAGTTTCGCTGGCTTCGGTCTTTTAGCCGCCAGTTCCGCCTTCCACTGCGCGACTGAAGCACGATATTCGAGTCGGCCACTACGAGTTGCTGCGTTACGAGTTAACTCCCGAGACACTGTCGACGGACTTCGCCCAAGGCGGCGAGCAATCTCACGCACACCAACACTTTGCGCTTGGAGCAGTCCAATTTCTTCTCGCTCAGCGAATGATAAGTATCTTCCTGATATGTGGTTAGACATAAACAATGGCATCCCGCCGCGATAACGGAACCAGCGTGTTCCTACTGCTTGCGATACGCCAACGGCCTCCGCTGCCTTTTCGCTTGTGATTCCGGTAGCAATCTGTTCCCAAAATAACCGCTCCGTTTCTCGGCGAAGTGATGGCGCGCCTGGCGAGCGCATCGCACCACGCCCCGTCAACTTCAGCATCCACCCTGCAGGTCGTCCCATTATACACCTCCATAATAATACGGTGTTGCGACGACCGGTTGAATCTGCCGTATTTGCCGTGATCAAAATAGCAGCATGTGAATATTCAATTTCTAAGTCGCTAGATTGATTACGCTAAAATAAGTTTCCTGCTGCCTACACACGCCATCATGCCAGACAAAAACACCCCACTGCTTCGTCAGCAATGCCTCATCAATGGCCAATGGCTGATCAGCGACACCACTTTTCCAGTTCACAATCCGGCCAATGGCGAACTGATTGCTCACGTCCCCAAGCTGGGGGAGTCTGCCACACAGAGCGCTATTGATGCGGCCAACGCCGCCCTGCCAGCCTGGCGCGCCAAATCGGGCAAGGAGCGCAGCCAAATCTTGCGACGCTGGTTTGAGCTCATCATGCAGCATCAAGAAGACCTTGCGCAGCTAATGACCGCCGAGCAAGGCAAGCCTTTGACCGAGTCGCGCGGTGAAATCGCCTATGCCGCGAGTTTTATCGAATGGTTCGGCGAAGAGGCTAAGCGCATTTACGGCGATGTGATGTCACACCCCAATGCAGGCCAGCGCATCATGACGCTCAAGCAGCCCATCGGCGTGTGCGCAGCCATTACGCCGTGGAATTTTCCAGCGGCGATGATCACGCGCAAAGTCGGCCCCGCGCTGGCTGCGGGTTGCACCATCATCGTCAAACCCGCCTCGCAAACGCCGCTAACCGCTTTGGCACTCGGTGAATTGGCACAACAAGCCGGAATTCCGGCGGGCGTACTGAATATCATCACAGGATCGGGGCGCGAGATTGGCGACGTCCTCGCCGCCAGCCCAATTGTGCGCAAAATCTCATTCACTGGCTCAACCGAAACCGGCCGCGCACTGATGGCCGCCTGCGCACCGACGATTAAAAAACTCTCGCTGGAGCTCGGCGGCAATGCGCCGTTTATTGTTTTTGCTGATGCCGACCTCGATGCGGCCGTCGCGGGTGCCATCGCGAGCAAATTTCGCAACGCCGGGCAGACCTGCGTGTGCGCCAATCGATTTTTGATCGCCAGCGAGGTTTACGATGAATTCGCGACCAAATTCACCAAGGCAATTGGCAATCTCAACGTCGGGTATGGCGATCAAAGCCATACCCAGATTGGCCCACTGATCGATACCCAAGCCATTGAAAAAGTCGAAGCGCATATTGCCGACGCACTCGCGCGCGGCGCTCACATCAGATTGGGCGGAGCTAGGCATGCATTAGGCGGCACATTTTTTACGCCCACCCTCCTCACCGAAGTGCCGCCCGCAGCGCTCATCAACCATGAAGAAACCTTCGGCCCCGTCGCTGCGCTTGTGCGATTTGAACATGAAGCCGAAGCAATTGCGCTAGCCAACAACACCGAATACGGGCTGGCAGCCTATCTCTACACGCGTGATCTGGCACGAACTTTCCGCGTTGCCGAGGCGATTGAAGCGGGAATGGTTGGCATCAACACAGGCCTGATCAGCAACGAGGTCGCACCCTTTGGCGGCATCAAGCAATCGGGCATGGGGCGCGAAGGCTCGAAATATGGCATTGAGGAATATTCAACGCTCAAATATCTATGCCTATAGTAGGTATATCAATCAAATCTTTTCCAAATAACACCTTCAAAGCAATACCCCAAGGGGACGTTTCATGTGAGTTTACCGTAGCCGCGGCAAGTTTTTCGCCACGCAAAAGAAAAGGCCGATAACTCGGCCTTTTCTTTGATTCGTAACCCCGCGGATCAGGTTTTAAATTTCCCCATGCTTTTGAGCATTTGCTGCGCGACATCAGAGAGCATTTCTGCCGAAGCATTGATTTCCTCCATCGAAGCGCTGGTTTCTTCTGACATTTGAGCGATGCGCTCGATCCGCTGCGCCACATCGATCCCCGCGTGACGTTGCTCACCCAAGGAAGAGGCAATTTGTGAAACGGAATGCAGGATTTTTTCGACGCCCTCATTCGCTTCTGTCATGGACTCCACCGCTTCACCAGAGATGGTGACGACATTTTCTACCGTCGCACTACTGCCATGCATGCTGCTGACCGCCGAATTGGCATCGGCTCGAACAACGTTAATCATTTCACTAATTTCACGCGCTGAATTCGTCGTACGCTCGGCCAATTTGCGCACTTCGTCGGCCACCACGGCAAAACCGCGGCCTTGCTCGCCCGCGCGCGCAGCTTCAATCGCGGCATTGAGCGCCAACAGATTGGTTTGATCGGCGACTTCTTTAATGACATTGGTGATTGAGTCAATCTGCTGAATACGCGCAGAGAGCGCATCAATTTGACCGGCGCTCTGACCGACTGCTTGGTGTACGGTATGTACCATGTCCATTGATTTGCCGACAATGCTTGCACTTTGCCGGGCATTGCCGCTGGCGGCGTTGGCATTGTTTTGCGCCTCATTGGCATTGTGTGCCACTTGATCAATGCTAACGCTTAATTCTTCGACCGATGCGGCCGCACCTGACGTTGCCTCTACTTGCTGAGTGACACTGGAGGCCACTTCGCTCGACGATTGCGCCAATTGCACCGCGGCGGAAGCCACCTGATCGGCATTATTGCTAATCGACCGAACTGTGTCGCGCAAGCTGACCTGCATTTTTTGTAAATTGCCCAGCATCGTTTCAATTTCATCACTGCCATTTACTTCAATATTGGCGCGTAAATTACCTGCGGCAATTTCATCCAGCGCCCGATTGGCGCGCCCCATGCCATTGCTCAAGCCTTTGATAATAACCATCGCGATAGCGAGAAATACACCTGCGATCAGTACGGTGAGGATCAGCAAGGTATTGCGGATATGCGCCACAATCACATCGCTGTCGTCGTAGGCTGTTTTAGCCAATTTTTCATTAATATGGACGATTTTGCTCAAGATATCGTCAGCGACCTGGAATTTGGGGAAGGTTTGCTCTTGGTAGACTTTCATTGCCGATTCATTGTCGTGTGCATAGCTGGCCTCCATGACAATTTTGCGCGATGCCACATATTGCGGCCATGCTTCATCAAAGGCTTTGAGTTGCTCGACTTCTTCGGGTGTTAATTGGGTTTTGCGATATTTATCCAGCAGCTCATGCATGGCTTTTTCTTCTTCGGCCATTCTGGCTGCGATTTTGTCCATGTCGGCATTCTGATCTGCGATGATGTAGCGCAGCAGGCCACGATTGTTATAAATCGCCTGCATATTGGCATTAGCGACATCTTTAATGGGCACCAGATTGTTGTCGTACATGCTGTTGAGCATGTCATTGACTTGCGATGTGGCAGCGATGCCGCGCCAGCTAATAAATAAAGCGCTCGCTATCGCCAGAACAACTAAAGCTGCCAATTTGACCGAGTATTTGATATTGCTGAACATGATGTTTCATCCCAATAGATTCATCGAGGCGTTATAAATCCATACTTCATATAGGGGTTTTAGTGCCTACACACACCTGAAATCAAATATTTATTCATTATTTTTCTTACATAGATCAGGGATACGTGGCGAAAAAATGAGCAAAAAAAACCGCACCGGCATAAAGCACAGTGCGGCAGAGGATGGAGACGGTAATACCTGATCGCTAGGCGACCAAGGTCAAAATCGGGGGTTTGTATTTTTGCTGCATTTTTTCGAGCGGCATCGGTTTGATTTTGTCGGCCATGCCTGAGCAGCCAAAATCAACATAGCGCGCACGGCAAACGGCACTCATTGCGCTAATGGCCGGCTTCAAATACTGGCGAGGGTCGAAATCGGCCGGGTTTTCGGCAAAATGTTTACGGATCGCCGCGGTCATCGCCAGGCGCAAGTCAGTATCGATATTGATTTTGCGCACCCCCCAGCGAATAGCGCGCTGGATTTCCTCAATCGGCACGCCCCAAGTTGGCTTGAGATCACCGCCGTACTTGCGGATCATATCGAGCAAATCTTGCGGCACGCTGGAGCTGCCATGCATCACCAGATGGGTATTGGGAATCGTGTCGTGAATGGCTTTCACGCGCTCGATGTCGAGCACCGCGCCGGTCGGTGGTGCAGAAAATTTATACGCGCCATGGCTAGTGCCAATCGCGATGGCCAAGGCATCAACGTGCGTGGCTTCGACAAATTCTTTGGCTTGCCAAGGATCAGTGAGCATTTCTGCGTGGCTTAGTGTCCGATTTGCGCCAACGCCATCTTCAGCCTCGCCCATGCCAGTATCGAGCCGGCCCAGACAGCCAATTTCACCTTCGACTGAAACACCACAAGCATGCGCCATGCGTACCACTTCTTGCGTGACCGCGATGTTGTATTCGTAGCTACTCGGGGTTTTGCCATCGTCGAGCAGCGAGCCATCCATCATGACGCTGCTAAAGCCATGCTTAATCGCCGTGAGGCACACCGAAGGGCTCGTGCCATGATCTTGGTGCATCACAATCGGTAAATGCGGGAAACTGGCCAAAGCGCCTTCGATCAACTGCTTGAGAAACAGCTCGCCAGCATATTTGCGCGCACCTGCACTGGCCTGCAGGATAACTGGGCTACGTGTGGCATCGGCGGCCTGCAAAATGGCCTGCACTTGCTCCAGATTATTGACGTTAAAGGCAGGAACGCCATAACCATGGTCGGCGGCGTGATCGAGAACTTGGCGAAGCGATACAAGTGGCATGCGTTTTTCCCTTATGCTGCGTTGCGACATGACCCCACTGTAAACAGGGCTTAGCCGCAACTCAAATAAGGGATTTCAGCATTGGTAAAACACCTGAAACCAATTGATTTTAATAAGTAATACCAATTATATTGTTCGCGCAGCATAGGTTGACGTTTGCTTGATGCTCGCAGTGCAAACATCAACCCATTTCGGGCATCACGATTTATTTCGGGAGTGCCGCTTTGATTAACAGCTCTAATTGCTCTGGCGACACATCGGGCGCAAAACCTGCGCCACCCATGCCATCCGCTTTAAATATAATCGGCACAGCAAATTGCTTGCCGCAGGCCTGACCGATCCAGATTTCCTGCCACTGACCGCGAATCATTTTGTATTGCTTGGGTTTATCAAGCTGCAGCGTGAGATATTCGCCGCCCGTCACGGGCTTGCCGATTTTGAAATCGACAGGTTTGATGTTTTCATCCAGACACGATGCTTTAACAGCCTGCTGCGCGAAGGCTTCACCAATCACGGGGTCGCGCAAAACATCACGGCGCAAATTGAGCGGTACTAGGCTTTGCCCCATTTCGCTGGCCTTGGCCCAACTTTCTTTATTGCATTTGCGATACCAGTTCGCCCGCTCAGTACCGCCGAATGCAATCACCGCATTATCCAAATCCATACATACCGCCTCAACGGCGGGTTGGAAATTTTGCAAGGCAGCTTTGTAAACCAGCTCGGCTGCATAACGCTCGTTTTCACGCTCGCTCAGTGGGCGCTGCGCCAACTCCTTAAAGCGCACCAGATTGAGCTGGCCATCCGATGATTTCAGCCCAACAACGGCTTCGCTCTGCAACATCCCCGCCAGAATAAACTGCGCTTCGGGCATGTTTTTATTAACGAGGGGTTTGAGTATGTCGCGGGCCGCGTTGAGGTCTTTCTCCGTACCTTGACCATTGGCGTACATTTGGGCGAGCAAAAGACGCTCGACATCGGTGGCTGTACCATCTTTGACATCCGCTTTGGCGGCGGCAAAAGCCAGCGTGTAATCTTTTTTATCGATAGCGCTTTGCACTAGCGCTTCACCCGCATGGGCAAAACCGGTACACAGCAGGCATAGGGCAAGCGTTTTATTGATCAGGCGATTCACAGCAGTCTCCATCCAATGATTTGGCTTATTGTGCTGTGTATCTTACTGTAGTCGGGCTGATTCGACTACGGATCTGCTCACACCCCAATTGCAGCAAGTAGCGTGGTAATTTTTGCGTGGCTCTGTCAATTCCCTGCAAGACTGCATATCATTGCAAAATCAATCTTCAAGGCGATGTTATGAGCCCGGCGCCCGCGCTTTTTCGCAATAAAAACTTTATTTTGCTCTGGCTGGCTTCCATTGTGGGCAATTTTGCGCTGGCGATCGCCATGCTGGCCGAAACTTGGTATGTAGTCAAAACGCTGGGCGCGAAAGAGCAGCTCGGCCTAGTGATGATTGCAGGCTCGGTGCCACGGATTGCGCTAATGGCCGTGGGCGGCGTCTTAGCGGATCGTATGCGCCGCAGCCGGATTATTCTGGTTTCACTCGGTGCGCGGGTTGTCATGCTGTTTGCGCTGGTCGGCTTACTGGCGCTTGGCCGACTTGATATCTGGGCATTAACGATTTTTGCCTTTCTGTATGGCTCGAGCGATGCTTTCTTTTGGCCCGCGCGCGATGCGCTGACACCTGCGATCGTGCCCGAGCACGATCTCACCCGCGCTAACTCGATCATGCTGACGACCAATCAAGTCGGATTGGTCTTTGGCCCAGTGCTCGGTGGTGTACTTCTCGCGACACTGAGTTATGAAGCTATTTTCAGCCTCACCGGCTTGATGCTGCTACTGGCGACGATCTGTATTGGCTTTATTAATGAGCCACTGATCGTTGCGGCTAAAAAGGCAGGCAGCTCGATGCTGAGCGAGCTCAAAGAAGGCGTGCAATATGCGATCAAAACGCCGGTATTGCGTGCGATGATGCTGATTTATGCCGCCGCTAATTTGCTGTTCATGGGGCCGCTGGGGCTGGGTATCCCGATTATTGTGACCGAAAATCTCAACGGCCAGCCAGCTACGCTGTCATTTTTGCAAAGCGCATTTGCTGCCGGCATGGTACTTGGCGGTGTATTGTTGACCTTGTACCCGCCAAGCAAAAAACGCCTATTGATGATTACGGTGATTATCGCGCTCGAAGGCGTATTGCTTGCTTTGATTGCCCATACGCACTGGATCTGGCTGGCAGTTGGGATTCAGGCGCTGATTGGGCTGGGCGTAGCGGGCAATAATGTGCCGATGATGTCGATCATTCAGCAGTATTCTGATCGCGACAAAATTGGCCGGGTAATGAGTTTGAATAGCATGGCCTCGATGGGGCTCTCGCCCATTTCGTATGCGCTAGTCACTGGTTTATTGTCACTGCATATTTCGATTGGCGTGATTATGCCGATCTTCGGCCTGACCATGGCCGCGCTGATGGTGGTGCTCACACTGCAAATGCGGGTAATCCGCGAGGCTGATTGACATGATCTTCGGCGGCACGACCTGCGCTTAATCGAGAGCGCCACGCAATTGAGCGAATACATTATTGGATCTAGATTGCAATGATCCAGCGTTGCTCGGCGAATAGGTGATACATGCAATGGCGTCCAAACCACAACGCTATATGCGGGGAAGAATTCGAGCAAAAGTGAAACGACAGGCTTAACCCTGCGGCCTATTAAACAAGGCGATTGTCGCATTTTTTATGCAATATTCATGAAAAGACAGCATTCTCAAAAGACAGCCAACACATTGATTTTATTTAACTATTCGATTAAAAATGCGACATTCGTGAAATCACGCTAGTTGCAAACACCTAATTGTCATCTGCGCAGGCATAGTGGACTCCGTGTTGAAGGAGTCTCACGATGAAAGCGCAAAACTTTGTACTGGCGGTATTAGCCTTTGCGGCGTTTGCCCTACTGGCATTCGTGCCGCTACTAGCCCACTCGGCCAGCATTGAGGTCAAAGTCTGGCAAGGCGGCGCCAAGGCCGCGCATACCATTGCCCATGATGATTACTGCGGCTGGGGCACCACCGGCATTGAAGACACAGCCATCCCAATTTTGAATGCACGTGGGCTAAAAGCCAGCCTTGGCCTGATTGCGGGCAACTGTAAAGATGCGCAATGGGCAACGCTGAAAGAGCGCGTAAAACAAGGCCACGAACTCTTCAATCACACACTCACCCACGTTGGCATGCTCGAAGCGGGCACGCTTGCGCCCATCGGCGGCTGGGATAACGTCAAAGAAGTCGTCAACGCGCAGCAACTGGTGCAAAGCAAGCTAGGCTACACGATGCATTTTATTGCCTTCCCCAGCGATTTAGTCACGCCCGAAGCCAAAGCATTTGTCGAAGCGCAGCCCGATATTTTGGGCGCACGCGCCGCCAAAGATATTTACGACGGCAGCAATGCTGGCCTAAATGATCCGGAATGGTTTAAGCCAATGTTTGTGAAATGGGATGGCTATTGGCGCGATGGTAAGTGGTCACTCTACAAACCGAAAGACGGCAATATCCTGATCCAGCACGTCGATGCCGCCCTGCAATACGGCGCGTGGAGCTATCGCACCATGCACGGCGTCGCTGATGCGTCTTGGGAATCCGTACCCGTCGATCAATACACTGCCTACGCCGATTATCTCGCCGCCAAAGTCAAATCGGGCGAGCTATGGGTAGCTGGGCCGACCGACATTATTCGTTACATCGTCACCCGAGAGCACTGCAAACTCAAATTGGAAGGCAATGTGATTAAGCTAGTGCAATCCAATGATCTGTGTAAACGCTACGCCAGTGCCGTCACCGTGGATGTTGAGTTGGCTAATGGTCAGAAAGGCTTATTTAGCCAAAATTCAACACCATTAGCCGCGCAAAAACTCGAAAATGGTCATTATCGAATCAATATGAATCCGGCAGTTGGTGATGTGACTATTCGCTAATTTAGACACAGAACAAGCCATTTAATCATTAACTAAATATCGTTGTCGCACTACGAATGCCGACATCGATTTACTACCGAGCAATCGCCTCGATGTGCGCAAGGGAGTCATTAAAGCCAAGTATGGGGTGGCGATGACTCCAACAATACCCATGGCCAATGAGCAAATGGGAACAAAAACAAAAAGGATGGAGATCTCATGAAGTTTCATTTAAGCGCATTACCCGCAGCCATTGCGGTCATTTCTGCAAGTGCATTTGCAGCACCAGCATGGAACAGCACCACCGTCTATTTGGGTGGTGAAGTCGTGACCTATGCCGGCAAAGACTACAAAGCGAAATGGTGGACTCAAAACAATATCCCTGGCGCTGAGCAATGGGGCCCGTGGGAATTACAAAATACAGTAGTCACACCAACTACCGCACCAACGGCTATTCCAACTATTGCACCGACTGCCGCACCGACTGCTGCACCAACTGCCGTTCCAACTGCTGCACCAACTGCTGCACCAACTGCTGCACCAACTGCTGCACCAACTGCTGCTCCGACTGCCGCACCGACTACCGTTCCAACTGTGGCCCCGACGATTGCTCCAACTGCCGCTCCGACGGCTACGCCCAACGTCAGCGCCACACCCGCACCAGCAGCGGATGCGTGGAATGCCAATATGACTTATACCGCAGGAAAACGCGTCAGCTACAATGGCCGCGCCTATGAAGCGAAGTGGTATACCGTCGGTGATGTACCATCCCAATCAGGTGCCTATGGTGTTTGGAAAGATTTAGGTCCAATTGCCACGCCAGCCCCTACAGCCATACCAACTGCCACCCCGAGCAGCAAACCCGCTGTCAGCACGAGCATCAGTAGTATTCAAGCCAGTACTTGGAAAAACGGCGCTAAAGCGGCGTATTCAATGATGCATGATGATTTATGTGCTTGGGTGACTGATGGTCAAATCGATTATGCCGCGCCAGCCCTCAAAGCACGTGGGCTCACCTCATCTTTCGGCATGATCACAGGCAGCTCTTGCGGCGCCAAGCACTGGGCGGCGGCGCAGCAATTTCTAAATGATGGCCATGAAATTTTCAGCCACACCCGCAACCATTCAGATGCCAATAGCGCACTGTGGGATACCGCAGGCGAAATCAGTGGCTCTAGCGATGACATCGCGGCGCATTTGAATGGCTACCGCCCGACATTCTTTGCTTGGCCATCTGGCGTGGCCGCAGATCTACCACTGGCTTACTTGCGCACCGCTCCGGGCTATATCGGTGGGCGTGCGGCAAATCGCGTCGATCCAAACGGCATGGTGATTTACGATGGCCATATTACGGGCATTAATACCCCAACCACACCTGATGCATATCAAATCCGTTCGGAAGTTTTCACCCTGAGTGCCCAATATTCAGAATACGAAACACAAGTCAAAGCGGGTGGCGACCTGCTTAATCTACATCTCGAAGCAGGTATCAATAAGCAGGGCTGGGCAGTGATGACTATGCACGGTGTGAATGACACCTCATGGAATAGCGTGCCATTACAACAATTCACCAATCACTTGGATGTGGTCAAAGCCAAGGTCGATGCCGGCCTACTTTGGGTCGCTGGCCCTAGCGAAGTATTGAAATACACTTATGCACGCGAAGCCTGCAAACCGGTACTCAATAACAATCAAAGCGCCCTTACATTTGATACCAGCTCACCCGATTGCGTGAAAAATGCAACGCCGCTGACTTTGAAAATCAGCAAACCCGCGACCGTTGGGCAATTCTATGTCGAACAAGCCGGTCAAGCAGTGGCCATTAAACCGCTTGGCAATTATCCGATCTGGAGTGCCGGACAGGCTATCCCTGCGGTCAATTACGATTACCTGATTACCGTCAATCCATTAGGGGGTGCGGTCAGCTTTATGCTGAAATAAACAGTGACGGCCAAGCGCTGTCGATTGGGCTTGGCCAAGCAAAAAAGCTGAACGTATATCAGCAAAGATCAATATTAATAAGACTTACCGGGCAATACCTATAAAAGCAAAACCATTCAGCCTTGATGCCGGAGCAAGCTGAATAACTGCAGTACTCAAATAAAACAGGATGGAGAGACCTATGCAACAACAATACCAAGGTGCGCAAAAAGCACTGATATTGAGCTTGGCCGCGACAGGTATGCTGTCGCTGGCCAGCGGTGCGTTTGCCGCGCCCACTTGCTCGCAAAGCATCTGGAGCGAAGGCAAAACCTACACCGTCAATACCGTGGTCGCCTACAGTGGCCACAACTACACCGCACTGACGACGCACACCGCCTACGTCGGCGCAAATTGGAATCCCGCCGCGACGCCCACATTGTGGAAAGACGCGGGGGTTTGCGATTTTAATGATGTCGCCCCTACCCCAACACCGGTGCCGACACCCGCCATCACCGCAAGTCCTACTCCAGTGGTCACAGCAAGCCCAACGCCGACCCCAGTTGTGACGGCCAGCCCTAGCCCTACGCCCGTGGTAACCGCGAGCCCAGCGCCAACAGCAATTCCATACTTGACACCAAACCCAACGCCGAGCGCCAACACGTGGGTTAGCTCAACGGCCTACACCGCAGGACAGCGCGTGGTGTATAACGGCCACCAGTTTGAAGCCAAATGGTGGACGCAAGGCCAAGCACCGTCGACGACCGATCAGTGGGGGCCGTGGAAAGATTTGGGCGTCATCGCGGCAATGACACCAACACCCGCACCTACAGCAACGCCAAAACCTACGCCAACACAGACCGATTGCGCTTGTGCAACCCCGACTCCAACCCCAAGTCCAACATCGAACAAGACCGCCGTCATTGGTGCGGTACAAACGACAACTTGGAAAAACGGTGCCAAAGGTGCGTATTCATTGGTGCACGATGACTATTGCTCAATGCCGATCGCGACAGACCCGTACATCAAAATCATTGATCCGGAGCTGAGCAAACGGGGCCTCACCGCTGGGTTTGGCATGATTACCGGCAGCTGTTCTGAGCAACACTGGGCGGCAGCCAAAGACTTCATCGCCCACGGCCACGAGATTGTCAGCCATAGCCGTAATCACCCCGATCCATACATCAGCGATGCAGCGCTTGAAGATCAACTCAATGGCTCAGCCGCGGATATTGCCGCCAAATTAAATGACTACAAAGCCAGCTATTTTGTGTGGCCGAGCGATGCAGCTTCGACGGTGGCCACCGATTTCCTGAAAAACAAAACCAATTACCTCGGCGGACGCGCTTCTCATCTGGTTGCCAACGGCACTGTGGATTACACCACGATGCCAGCGGGCGTGAATGCGGCCAACTTTGACAATCCATTCCGCATCAAATGGGATCTATTTACTGTCGATGGTAAATGGTCACTCTACCCGATGGGCAGCGAAATTCTGAATCTGCACATCGATGCCGCGATTAACCAAGGCGCTTGGACAACACGCACCATGCACAGCGTGGATACGGGCTACTGGGAAACCGCACCATTGGCGCGCTATCAGGCTCACCTCGACTACGCCAAAGCGAAGGTCGATGCCGGCGAGTTGTGGATGGATACGCCCAGCAACGTGATCAAATACCGCTATGCGCGTGAATTCTGCAAAGTGATGCTGCCGGCCGTCATAGGCAATAACACCATTGCATTCGACACCAGTGCAGCGGAATGCCAGAAATACGCGACGCCCATTACCTTACAGGTTACGGCATTGCTGCAAGGCGGCGGTTTGACTGCGATTCAGGCGGGCAAAGCATTGCCAGTCAAAGCAGGCCCAAACAATAGCTACTTTGTCACGGCAGACCCACTGTCCGGCGCGGTGAGCTTCGCTTACTTTATGCCGTAAAACCTTCCCCGCCCCGTTTTGGGAGCAAAATGGGGCAGCGCAAGCCTTCCGCTTGAGCTTTGACTCCCCACCCGCCAGAGCCTTCTGACGCGTGGGGATTTTTTCATTACCCAGAGCATGTTAAGCTGCCGCCCTTGTGAGATAAAAGCCATTGGGCGAAGTTTGCCGATTTAGGCTGGATTTAGAGGTTTTGTGGTTACCATTAAGAAACGCAACGTCATTACCGTCACCGATCTGGGCCGCACCGAAACTTGGGTGAAGTTTTATAACGGCCTGTGTGATGATTGTGTCGGCAGCTGCTGTACGATGCCAGTGGAAGTCAAGATTGTTGATTTGATTCGCTTGGGGGTGGTCGATGAATTTGATGCGGTAGAGCCCGCGAAAAACATCGCCAAACGACTGATGAAAGCGCGCATCATCGAGCATTTTAATTTCAAAAACGAAATTTATACGCTCGCCCGCCGCAGTAATAATGACTGTATTTATCTGGACGCCAACACCCGCCGCTGTACCGTGTATGAAAACCGCCCCAATACCTGTCGCAAACATCCGCAAGTAGGCCCACGCCCCGGCTTTTGCGCCTACAACCAAAAAAGATAGGGTATAGCTGCAAAGACCAATTTATAATTAGCCTTTATTGCTATACCCAACTAGTCTAGCCCTTCGCAGGAATTCCCCAGTCATCTTCTTTTTCAGCTTCTAGCTTTTCATTGGCCTGATTAGATTCGTAACGACGATGGCTTGCTGACGCCAATGCAGCTTCAAATTGGGCGCGCTGCTCGTCTGACATATCCAGCTTGAGTACTTCCAATGTGCTCGCAGCCTGATATGAAGTCAGCGCATCTACACTTTGCAAAGCCTCCAATAATGGGTCCAGTTTGCTAGCACTAATCGTGGTCATAAGCTTATCTTTTAAGAAGAAAACAGGACATCGGAATGACGCCAACTTCGATCGTACCAAACCTTCCCAGTGATAAGCTCTATCGCGGCCAAGGTGATTAAAACAACTCGTCAGAGCCACACTCTACTTGCGTTTGTGGCAAAGTATCAAAAAACACCATCTTGTTTCGCCCGCCTTCTTTAGCGGCATACAAAGCCTGGTCTGCACGCCCCAGCGTGATACTCAGCACTTCATAAGGGCGAATATCGGTAATACCGCCACTGATCGTGACCTGACCGATTTGTGGAAACTGATGCTGCTCGACTTTTTTCCGAAAACGCTCTAGCGCCAAGATTGCGCCCTCACGGGTTTGTGGCCCCAGAATGATGACAAACTCTTCACCACCAAATCGGAATAAACGGTCATTCGCGCGAAAACAACTCCGCATTAATTGCGCCATGATCAGCAACACTTCATCGCCGTATAAATGGCCCAATTTATCGTTTATGCGTTTGAAATGGTCGATATCGAGTACTACGAGGAAATAATACGCCATACCGTTTTCTTGGCGGCGGCCCGCTTGTAATGGCTGTACGCCGGGCAAATTTTGCAAAGCAGTTACAATTTTGAAGAATTGCCGCTCCAGCGTTTTACGATTGAGCAGGCCAGTCAAGGTATCCGTTTCGCCATAATCCAGCAGCGCGATATGATTCTCATAGATACGAGCCATGCCTTGCAGCATTCGAAAATCGGAGGGAACGAGGCCTTTGCCCAAGTTCAAATCGAGCAGCGCATAAACTTCGTTTTGCCGATGCAAACCGAGAATGACTCGGTTGCCATTGGCTGCGACTTGTAATGAGCTTTCCGACACCAGAGCGCCATGCAATAAAGGGTCGATTTCGGGTGCGGTGCCATTTTGCTGGGCATTTAAGCCTTCAGCGGAATGCTGTCGAATCCCGTTTTCATCAAACTCGACCAAGAGCCCAAGCCGATGCTGCTTGCCCGTGGCAAGAGTGCGATAAAAACGCAGTGAAACGACGGGCAGCATTTCAAAAAAAGTCAGGCACAAACTCACCGCCAAATCGTCGCGATCAATCAGCCCAGTGAATTCCGCCAAGGAATGAACAAGGTCTTGTGGAGTTTTGGAATTAAGCGGCATGATGTGGAGACTTAGAATGCTGATGAGTTGTCAAATTAGTCAACCCAAACCCATGCTGCAACTTGAATCTTAAACTCTGGCTATCTAAGCGGGTTCCGCCGCAGAAAACCATTGCGGATAGACCTGGCGTAAACGAGATAAATACTGCCGAGAAACCGGAATCATTTCCGAGCCAATTTGCAACTCCCAAGTATCGCGAGCACGTTTTTTTATACCCTGCACCTTTTTCGGATTCACCAGGTAGGAGCGATGCACTTGCAATAACACGCCCTCATCAAAATACAGGCGAATCGCCCGCAAACGCAGCGTGATATAGCTTGGCGCGACCAGGTCTTGCGCAAAAATGGCGCTATAGCCTTTATCGGCGCGGATAAACAGCAATTTATCGCGTCGTGAAGCGATCTCGTACAGCTCAGATAAAAGCTGCGGCTGCTTGCCCAGCTCATACAGCGACCGGCGCACGATGCGCACTTGCTCAATCACACTGCGGTAATACAGCTGATCATCTTCACTGAGCGCACCCTTAAACTGCAGATTGAGCTGGTAATCATCCAGCACGGCATGAAGCTGGCTGGCTGGCGCGATCGGTTCCGCCGAAACTGGGCTCGCGGCCTCATCATCGTCCAGTTGCTGCACTTCAGCCTGGCGAATCAATGGATCGTCGGCCAGAAAGCCCAAAGTCACTTCCAACATTTTTTCCAGACTGCGCTGCTCAGATAAACGCTGCGTCAACATACTCAGCGCCGCAATGCGCTGCCCGCCAAGCTGGGCGGGTAGATTGGACAGTGGCGATGGCGTGCTTGATTCAGCACCATGCACAGGCAGGGGCTGCGTTGATTGAGGTAGTACTCCTACTTCATCATTGCTGGCAGCGATCCGCGCTGTAGTTGCTGCGGTTTGAGGCTGCAAAGGCTCGATCTGCCACGCAATGCGATCGGCCACTTCCGCCCATTGCGGCAGCGGCCACTGTTGCACGGCATTGCTGGCAGGCGCAGCCAAGCTCAATTGGCGCAACTGCCCTAATTGGCTTGGTAAATCATCGATGATGCCTTTAATGCAGCGCAATTGAGATAGCTCGATCTCTTGCTGCTGGCGGCGACGATGGCGAATCAGCCCCCAGCTCACTAGCGCCAAGACGCTCAAACCGACGACAACCCCAGCCAAAAGCTCGACCCACACCGGATGATACCGCCACCACAGTCGCAAATCATTTTGATACGCGCGCAGTGGATTGGCGGCAATTTCGGTCTGTCGCAGCAAACTCTGCGCGCTGGCATCGCTGGTGATTTCCCACAAAGCCACGCCCAGCAAATGCCGCGCCCGGGCATAATTGAGTTTACTGGCCAAAGCACGCGGCGTTTCGACGCTGATAAATTGCTGCAAGCTGGGGCTGTAATAAGTGCTGGCCTGCGCTGCCTCATCCCAATGCTGGGCAAAACCATTGCCCAGCTGCAAAGCCGCGATTTCATCCTGACCAAAAATACCCGTCGCACCTGTTTGCTCGTTATCCCACGAGCCCATGCTCACACCATGGTGAATTTGACCCAAGCCATTTTGCTCGGAAGCCACACCATTAAAGCTCACACCCTGTGTTGGAATCAACAAGGCTAATTTCGCCAATGGCAGACCATTTCTTTCTAGGGTATTGACTGCAGAATCAATGCTCAATTGGCCTTGATCGCTATACAGCGGAGATTTATGCCCTGTCGCCTTACTCCACGCGCCAACAAAATCGGTCGCCAGCAACATCGCATAGTCGATTTTTGGCGCCAGCTCCGTCCAAGGCACGGCGGAAATCTGCTCGTTCAGGACGCCCGCCGTCACGCCAATAATCAGCTCAGGCTTAGCCGCGCGCAGCTCAGTGACAAAGCGCAACAAATTAGCGCCATCTTTCACGCTCGCCGCATTGCCCTCACGCCCGTGGCCGCCGGGATAACGCCAGTCGATCTCGATACCGTCAAAGCCATGTTGCTGCAAAAACAAAACGGTCGACTGCACGGCTTGAAGACGCAAAGCGGGGTCAGCAAAAATCGTTGAAAAATCAGCCGAATAATTCCAGCCACCGACGGCCAATACGGTTTTGAGCTGTGGATGCTGCGCTTTGAGTGATTTGAGCAGCGCATAATTACCGCGCAACATACTGCCATCAGGCTGAGTATAGGTTTTATTCAGATCTGCAAACACATCGCCCGCCAGCAATTGGCCGTCGGGAGCAAAATGCGCAAAGGCGTAGGTGAGCTGATCGAGCCTAGAGAGCGGCAAATCAGCCATCGCTTTGGTTTGGCTATAGCTCACCCAGAATGGGTAATAGGCGATCACTGGTGATTTAGCCTGCGCCGACCCCGCCGACAGCAGCACCAGCGCGAGTAAACATAAGAACTTGCGCATTTCATTCCCCCAATCTGCGATCTAACGTCGCGATTTAAGTAATTAGACAAAAGTTTTAGCCCGAGGCTACCTCGTCACGCGAGGCACACGCGACGCTCAGTACAAGTCGTACGGCGAGGCGAAGTAACGAAGCGAGGGAACTTTTGGTTTACTATTTTGGGGCTTAGCTTACAAGCTTATCCGTCCAGTCGCCATGAAATACCGTCTACGCTCGCCGAACGGGAGCCAGACTGTGGCAAATTGTCACTGGCATGATAACTAAACACCAGTGAGTACTTCGTTTGCGTCGTGCTATTGCGGCTGGCCGCGTGGAAAGTGCGCGCGTCAAACAGCACCACATCGCCCGCAGCAAGCGTCGGAAACTCAGCTTTGGCGACCCAAGGCGCGGCGGAGGGATGCTGGGGCAGCAGAAATTCGCGCTCATCAAACGCGGCATCGGGAAAACTCGCCAGATGCGAGCCAACAATAAAACCCAGCCCGCCATTGGCTGGCGATTCATCGCCCAGCGCCAGCCAGCTCGACACCAATTCTGGGCGCGCAAAACGCCAATAGCGCACATCGCGGTGCCACAGCGTATCGCTACTAAAACTCGGCTGTTTGGTCATCAGGCTATTGTGATGCGCCTGCGTCAGCGTGATCTCGCGGCTGCCGAGCAATTGAGCGATCAATTGCAGCAACGATTGCTGCCCCGCCCATTCCATAAACACCGCAGCGCGCGTCGCCATCCCGCGCAAACGACGGATTGTTGCAGCGCCCTGCGCATCGCTCGATTTGGGTGCACCGGGGTAACCCAGCTCAGCTTCCAACTCCAGCGGCGGCAAACGTAATTCAAGCTGACGCATCGACTCAGCGCGTATCGCAGCGACTTGTTCAGCCGGCGCAAAGCTACGCAACACCACCACGCCATCGCGCGCAAACACCTGCGCAATCGCATTCACATCGCCAAAATCGGAAAAAGAAGTAATCGCCACAATCATCAATCCACAAGTCAGAGGCTGATTGTACTGCAATGACCCAATTAAGCCCATTCACGCCTATTTTCTGGCTTTGCACCATGCAGAAAAAGCATGCCGAACAAGGATTAGCTGATTTAGCTATGGCTGCTCAAAGTTTTTGGTGTGGCTCTCGGTGATTTTTTGCAAGCTACCATCATTGATGATGGCTGCTAAGGCTTGCTTCAACTGCGCAATACTACTTGGCGACGTAGTCTTGCTGCACCCTAAGTACAGATCTGCACTGTGGAACACAAAAATGGGTTTAATTTTCTCGGGATCTGCGCCAATCGACTTGGCAATAATTTTTGCGGTGTAAAGGCCACCCGCCATAATATCAATATGACCCGCATAGAGCTTTTTCATCGATTGCTCTTCTTCTGTAGCCAGATCGAGTTTAAACCCCAAATTTTCCAGAAATTGAACCTTCCCATCTTTGCGCTGCCCACCAACTACATATTTTCGGGCCTCATCGAGGTTGGCCAGTTTGAGATTGCGTTCTCTGAGCGCAAACAGAGTCCATTTATTTTGAGCTAAAGGGCCGATCCAAATAAAGTCATCTTCACGAACCGGCAGCCGTGCCAAGCTAAATATGCAAGTGTCAGGCGTGGTTTGGGCTGAGCTCAAAGCACGCGCCCAAGGATATTGCACATAACTGTACCGTAATGGAGTGCGGCGCAGCAGCGCATCCACAATATCGACCACCATTCCAATCGGCTTACCATTTTCTAAATCGTTATAGGGAGGGTTATTGCCGACAAGTAGCGTTAATTCCGCGCTGTGTCCCACAGCGCTGACCCCAACCAGCACAGTCAGCAACATTGCTTTTATTCGCAACGACAATCGCGACATCACCCCCCCCCCCAGACTCAAGCGATATTCTTGTATTTTTTATAGCCAATCATGGCTTAATTACCGAAAGAATTTCGACGCCAACACACGCCAAATTGCCATTTTGCATCGCGATCACGAGATCAGTGACAGTGCGCGAGACAACGACCGAGACACCCCTCCCCTAATCCAAAAACACTGCATCACGTATCGCCATGCCTCACAAATGACAGATCACCGCCATTTGCGCGAAGGAGTTGCAAACGGCGCGTCTCCACGGGCAATCCGTTCTAATGAATGACAGGGGTATATCAAGCAAGACCAATGAAATATTCAACTTCAGAGCAAAACCAAGGCAGGTATATATCGCGATGATTGGTCTGGGGCTTGAATTCCCGTGTAGAGAAAACCGCAGCGAGGAGGGAGACAAACAGTTTTATCGTTTGGCTCACGACGAAGCAAGGGCAGCGCGGAGCGCTTTTCGCCCGGGTCGCCTTTGGGGTGCAGGGGGCTTTGGCGAAGCAAAGCCCCCTGCCTGTCAGCGCGGCGGAACGCGCACCAAAAACATCGTGCCGTAGGCACTGAAAATCATTACAATCTTTGAAATAAAATGGGCTGCAATCGGCCAGTAGCAGTCATAATCATACGGGTGAGCGCTATGAGGCCAGTTAATGTTGATGAATGGTTAAATGAAATACTCTCTAGGGATGCAATGACGTTTGAGGAGGCATACTGGAGAGAAAGGCCACCAGCGAATGAAGCTGTGCCAAGAATACTTCAGGCACTAACTGCCCCTTTAGACTCATATACAAGAGGTAAGCTCATAGAACTTCTGGGGGAGTGTGAAGATTTATCCGTGCTCCATGTTCTCGAAAAAGAGCTATTAAGCCCTGATGAATCCATGCAATTCTGGGCAAGCTTAAGTATCGATGCACTCAATAGTCTTGCCCCGTGGCAGAAAAGTTCAAAGTAACTATAGTCACCGAGTATGTCATTCCGGCCAAGCCCTTCGGCGCAGATGAATTCGTAGGTTGGCGTCTACAATTCAAAACGGCCAACGACTGCTTTGGGTCCAGGCTGTGTAAAAACACATAAACACTCGACCGGTATAATTCTTGGAACTCTCCGCCAAGGATGATTCTATGCCCAGATTCATTGTAGGTGAAAGCAGAACCCAAACATTGCTGCTGCCTGAATGCTTGGAAGATTATATCAGCGCGGACAACCCCGTCCGGGTCGTTGACCAGTTCGTTGAATACCTAGATTTAAAGGCACTCGGTTTCGATGGGGTTGAGCCAGAAGCCACTGGCCGCCCAGCCTACCATCCCAGCACGATGCTCAAGCTGTATATCTACGGTTACCTCAACAGAATCCAATCTAGCCGTCGCTTGGAACGTGAAGCCCACCGGAATCTAGAGCTGATTTGGCTCACCGGTCGCTTAATGCCCGACTTTAAAACCATCGCCAATTTCCGCAAAGATAATGGGCCAGCGATTTGCAAGGTTTGCGGGCAGTTTGTCCAGTTATGTCGGCAACTCAGTTTATTTAGCAACGCCATTGTGGCAATTGATGGCAGCAAGTTCAAAGCCGTTAATCATCGCGACCGCAACTACACCAGCAACAAACTCGCGAAGCAACGGGAGCAAATCGAAGCGAACATTGCAAGTTACCTGCGGGAGATGGAAATTGCAGACCGGCAACAGCCCGATATTGCAGAAGCCAAGGTCGCTCGCTTGCAGGACAAGTTGGCGCGACTGAAGTCGCAGATGGCCCGCCTGGATGAGGTCGAGGCTCAACTCGCCAAGACGCCAGACAAACAGATTTCACTCACCGACCCAGATGCCCGTTCCATGGCGACCAGCGGCCGTGGCAGTGGTGTTGTGGGTTATAACGTGCAAACCGTTGTCGATGCCAAGCACCATTTAATTATTGCGCATCAGGTCACCAATCAAGGGCATGACCGTACGCAGCTGGCCAATATGGCCCAACAAGCCAAAGCAGTCCTCGCACAAGAAACAATAGAGGTGGTCGTAGACCGAGGTTATTACAACGGTGATGAAATACTGGCGTGTGAACAGGCGGGCATTACGGTTTTGGTGCCGAAACCGCAAACCTCAGGTGCTAAAGCAGATGGGCGCTTTGGCAAAGATGAATTCCACTATGACCCAGCTCGTGATGAATATGTCTGCCCAGGCAATAGCCGACTAATTCATCGTTTTGTGAGCTTGGAAGCTGGGCGCTATATGAGCCGGTATTGGAGTTCTGACTGCCCACGTTGCCCGCTCAAGACCAGATGTACACCGAGTGATTACCGGCGCGTGAGTCGCTGGGAGCATGAGGCCGTACTGGAAAAAGCGCAGCAGCGATTGGAATTGCAACCAGATGCAATGCGTGTTCGACGGCAGACCGTTGAACATCCCTTTGGGACGCTAAAAGCCTGGATGGGGGCAACGCATTTCCTAATGAAGACCTTGAAGCACGTCAGTACAGAGATGAGTTTGCATATACTCGCGTATAACATGAAGCGAGTTATGAACATAATGGGAAATCAAGCAATGTTGGTGGCAATGAAGGGCTGAAAGGCCTTTTAATTGCTGTTTTTAGTGGTGTTATTCATGAAGTTTTACGTTTACTTCAAGCAACACGCGCGTGATTCAAATTGGTTAGGCAAAATAACCCACGTCGGTCTTGGCGTTTTTACACAGCCTGGGTCGAAACCCGCCAAAATTAAACCCCGCCTTCGCGGGGTTTAATTTTTAAGCTCAACAGTTTCCCTTTTTATCACATTCAATCCGCCGGCAACATAATCACCGCTTGCAGCCCGCCTTCATGATGATTATTCAGCACCAGCTCGCCGCCGTGGGCTTGGATGATGTTGCGGGCGATGCCGAGTCCAAGGCCGTGGCCGTGGCTATTGCTGTGGCGGCCGTGCTCAAGGCGCACATAGGGGTCAAACAGCGTTTCGAGCGCGTCGTCGGGGACGCCGGGGCCGTGATCGCGGATTACGATGACGCGCTTGCCGACGCCTTCAAACACGCTGATTTCGGCGCTGTGGCCGTAATACAGCGCATTATCGAGCAGATTACCAATTGCGCGTTTGAGCGCCAGCGGCTTGCCGTGCACGCGCAGACCGCAGCGGGTGAAGGCGACTTCATGCCCGGCCAAGCGCGCGTCGCGCACCATGCGGCCGAGCATGGCATCCAGACTGATCGAGGTGTGATTTTCGTGGATGTCGCTGTCTTTCACACTTTGCAGCGCGCCCTTCACCATCATGTCGAGCTCGTCGAGGTCTTCGTGAAATTCGGCGCGCGCCGCATCGTCGTCGAGCATTTCGGTGCGTAGTTTGAGCCGCGTAATCGGCGTGCGCAAATCGTGGCTAATGGCGGTAAAGAGCTTTTCGCGGTCTTCCAGATAACGCACGATGCGCTCGCGCATCGCGGCAAAAGCTTGCGCGGTGCGCACAAATTCGACGCTGCCAGTTTCGGGCAGAATCGGCGACTCACCTTTACCAAAAGCCTCGGCGGCATTCGATAACGCGGCGAGCGGGCCGGTAATCCAGCGCGCGACCACCCAGCTCAACAGCAAGACCGTCAGCAAAGTGGCAAATTGCAGCACCCAACGCTCCAGCGGCAGTGGGTTGCTGTTATCCAGAAAAAAAGGATCGGGCATTAGCGTGGCCAGATACAGCCATTGACCCTGCTCGATTTGCGCCTGTATCACCAGCACCGGCGCGGGGCGCGGCTGGATCAGCAGCGTGTCTTTGATCCAGTGATCGGGCAGCTCGGCGATGCGCGTGCCGTCGTTGGCGACGGTCAGCTCCTCGGGCCACGAAAAATCAACTTTCAAATCGAGCAATTGCGGTAGCTGGGCACTTAATTGATGACGTATCTGCTCTATCACCAAATTAGATAACGGCTTGGGAGCAATACTATGCAGATGTATTTCACTATCGTTGGTGCTAATAAAAAACCGCGTCCCGCCCATTTCACGCATTTGCTCAATCACCAAATGGCGGAAATTGGGCGGCAAGGTTTGGAAATACTGAATGGCGCTGGCCGCCCCCGAGGCGACATGCGAGGAGGCCTGACTGACTTCTTGCTCGGACTTACCCTTGAGGTATGAGGCCCAAATCAAGTTTCCGATTAGCTGTGAGGCCAATACCCCCAGCGTCATCACCAATAAAAAGCGTGCCAGCAAGCTAGCAGGCAGTAGCCGCTCAAACCAGTTCGGCGCCCGGCGCCCCGCCCAACGCCCCAAAAAACTATGCATCAGCGCGTTGCGCACGGGGGCCCAAGCACGTTGCCACACATTTGGCGCAGCCTGATTCAGCGGATCGGGCTCGTGCGGAATGGGGTAAAGCGAGGTATCAGGCATTACTCAGGCTAACCTCAGCGGAGAGTACATAGCCCGCACCGCGCACGGTTTTGATCAAACTTGGCTGCTTGCCGTTATCCGACAGGCGCTGGCGCAAGCGGCTGACCTGCACATCGAGCGAGCGATCGAGCGGGCCAATATCGCGGCCACGCGTTTCTTCGGCCAATTGGCTACGGTCGAGAATTTGCCCCGGATGCTCGAGGAAGAATTTCAGTAATTGAAAATCCAGCCCAGTCAGTTTGACCGAGTCGCCGCTGGGCGAATGCAAGGTGCGCTCGACGCTATCGAGCGTAAAGCCCACAAAACGGTAATACCGCCCGCCAGTGTTGACGGTATCCAAGCCGGCACGGCGATGGATGGCCTTGATGCGCGCCAAGAGTTCGCGCGGATTGTAGGGTTTGGCGATGTAATCATCGGCGCCCAGCTCCAGCCCCACAATGCGATCCGTATCATCGGAGCTGGCAGTCAGCATAATAATCGGCACATTGCATTGCTTACGTACGGTCTGGCACAGGATAAAGCCGTCGGTATCGGGCAGCATCACATCCAAAATCACCAGACTCAGCTCATCACGAAACCGCTCGAATTCCAGATTAAAGCTCTCGCCATCGTGCGCGAGCAGCACTTCATATTGATTACGCTCCAGATAGGCTTTCAGCAGCATGCGGGTTTTCTGGTCGTCATCAACAATCAATATTTTGCGGGTCATTCTGTAATTCCTTCTTGTACATTCAGTGCACGCACCATGGCCGACATGCGTTGCTGAGTGTCTTGCACCGACATGGTGTCGTCTAAATAAAATTTCTGAATCTGCGCCACGATCGCGTCTTTAAATTTCTCATCGGCCGCCATGCGGTGCACGAGGCTAGGCGCTTGAAACACCGCGCCGCGATTAAATGTTTGCCACGAATTGGCCGCGCAACGGTCGAGCGCCTTGACTGCATTCGCATCCAGATCGCGGCGCACCGGCACCGAGCCTTTAAGGCGGTTATAGCCTTGCTGCACCACAGGCGAAACCATCAATTGCGCCATTTTTTCTTGGGCATTTTGTTGCGAGTAGTCGCCAGTGAACATCACCAAGGTATCAATACTGTACAGGTGGAAACCCTCGGTATTGGGGACTGTGGTACAGGCAAAATCGCTGTCGATTTTTTGCCCCATACTCAACAATTCACCCTTCATCCAGTCGCCCATCACCACCATGCCGACCTGACCATTGGCCAATTGCTGCGCGATATCAGTCCACGACTGTTCACGTGGCGGCTTGCTGGTGTAAGCGCGCATTTGACGCAAACGCGTTAAGGCGCGCTCAAAACGCGCATCGAGGTAGGCTTTGGCATTACGTGTTTCAAAGACTTCCCGATAAAACGTCGGCCCGCCTTCAGCCAGCAGCAGCGTTTCAAATAAAGTCGCCACTTGCCACGCTTCGCTACTTTGCCCCAATGGCGTCACGCCCGCCGCCGCCAGACGCAAAGCCACACGCTTAAAGTCGTCCATGGTTTTGGGCTCGGATAAGCCCAGTTGGCGAAACAGCTTGGCGTTGTAATACAGATTATTAATCCGGTGCACGCCCAAGGGCGCAGCGACCGTGTGATTGCGATGCATCAGCAGGCGCGACACCGTCGGCGAGAGCTGCTTTTGCCAGTTGTTGTTTTTCGCCACGGTATCGAGCTCGAGAATCAGCCCGAGCTCAGCCCACTCCGCAATCGCCGGGCCGATCAATTGCGCCACGGCCGGCTGTTTGCCAGCCAGAACGCGGCTTTTCAAGACGCGCATCGCACCAATGCCACCGCCACCGGGGATCGCCGCATCGTGCCAATCAATGTTTTCTTCTAATAACTTGGTTTGCAAAAAACGTGCCGCACCGCGCTCGCTGGCGGAAGTCCACCAATGCAGAACGTCGATTGATTCGGCAGCCTGTACTCCCGCGCTCATCAGCATGGCAAGTAGTGCAATTTTTGCTTTGTATTCAAACACCTGTTGTGAACTCCACCAAGACGGGCAACTATAACGTAAGCAAGCGGACAAAATTGTAATAAATGATTGCAGACTCTTGCTAAACCCTAACACAGCTTGCGGCTTTGCCAATTAGTAAAGTCCGCTATTTTTCTAGCTTGCGCCAGAGGCGCGCGAGCTCGCACGTTACATTATGTAATTGAGAAACAGAATCAACACCGACAAAAATTAACATCTAGTCATTTATTATCAAGTACTTAGCATTTGCAACGCGATTTAATCGCACAAAATAGTGTCACATATTGCAGCGTGATAATTTACTTGCACCGTAACGCAGAGTACGGCAACGACATGGCCAGACATCCATCGAGCTGGTCTTCACTGAGGATATTCGAGCATGCAAGCATTTAAATTATCAGCGCGCGGCGCAGTTTTAGCCGCTTTACTTGTCGCAGGCGCAGCCCAAGCGGGCACTGTAACGATTGAATCTTGGCGCGTTGACGATAAAACGCTGTGGGAAGAAGTCTTGATCCCTGCGTTCCAAAAGAAAAACCCCGGCATTCAGGTTAAATTCGCGCCAACGGCACCGACAGAATACGATTCATCACTGACCGCGCGTTTAACTGGCGGCACTGCGGGTGATCTGATTACTTGCCGCCCATTTGATAAATCACTCGATTTATTCAAAAAAGGCCAGCTCGAAAAACTCGACGGCAAAGCGGGCATGGAAAACTTCCCTGCTTCTGCCAAAGTAGCTTGGCAAACCGATGATGGCAAAGACACTTACTGTATGCCAATGGCTTCGGTGATCCACGGTTTCTTCTACAACAAAAAGATTTTCAAAGATTTGAACCTGAAAGAGCCAAAAACTCAGGCTGAATTCTTTGCGGTATTGGAAGCATTGAAAAAAGGCGGCAAAACGCCAATCGCCTTGGGCACTGCTGATCAATGGGAATCGAATCAGATCGTTTTCACCAATATCGGCCCTAACTACTGGAAAGGCGAAGAAGGCCGCAAAGCTTTGATCGCGGGTAAAGCCAAATTTACCGATCCACAATTTGTAGCGGCTTGGGATCAAATAAGCAAATGGACGCCTTATTTGAGCAAAGGCGCGTCAGCACAAACTTATGCTGATAGCCAAAACTTGTTCGCGATGGGCAAAGCCGGTATCTACCCAGCGGGCTCGTGGGATATCGCTTACTTTAACCAGCAAGGTTTGGATTTCGGCGCATTCCCACCACCCGTGGCCAAAGCGGGTGACAAATGCCAGATTTCGGATCACACCGACATCGGTATGGGCGTAAATCCAAAAGCGAAAAACAAAGCGGACGCGTATAAATTCCTGACTTGGTTGGGCTCACAAGAGTTTGCTGACCTCTACACCAACAAAGTGACCGGCTTCTTCTCACTCTCGAATCACCTGATCAGCGTAAAAGACCCAGTGGCCAAGCAAATGATCGACTGGCGCAAAACCTGCGGTTCAACAATTCGCCTGAATGCGCAAATCATGAACCGTGGCGAGCCAGCGATGGAAAACGAGTTGTGGAATGTGAGCTCGCAGGTCTTGAACGGCAAAATGGCACCCAAAGACGCAGCAGCACAAATCCAGACTGGTTTTGCTAAATGGTACAAACCGCAGCAAAAATAAGACTCTGATTTAGTTCGCTACATCAGGTCTTACATGGGTATTGCTTTGCAGATCATAAATCTGAATAAACACAAGGCAATACCCATTCTATTTCCTCCTCTCGCAATCGACTGTTGTGAGCTTCGGTTGGCGGGGCGGCCCGCTTTCGCCAACCTTTTTTACACTTATCGCTGACGGCTTGCCGTCGGCCGATGCCTGAAATCCAGAGCTTGCCCACCCGCAAGTGGTTGGCGTGCGCGCCAAGCACTGGATTTGTTTTACTTGGGAGCGCCTGCGATGAAACGCATGCCTTGGCATATCGCCGTCTTCTTAGCCCCTGCGGTGCTAATTTACTCTGTGTTTAGCGCGATGCCGCTACTCGACACCTTGCGACTTGGTTTTTTCACCACCAATGATGCAGGCCATTACTCGTTTGTCGGGCTGGCGAACTACAGCACCATCCTGACCGATCCGGCTTGGTCGGCTTCGTTCTGGAATGCAATGTGGAATAACTGCAAGTTTTTCGTGATCCATTTGCTGATTCAAAACCCGATTGGGCTGCTGCTGGCCACCTTGCTGTCGCTGAAAAATCTCAAAGGGGCGCGTCACTATCGCACGATGATTTTCCTGCCGACGCTGCTATCTGTGGTGATCATCGGCTTTATCTGGCAATTGATTCTGTCGCCGCTGTGGGGCGTGTCGGAAGGCCTGATGGGAAAAATCGGCTTGGCAGATTATTTCGCACCGTGGCTAGGGCAAGAAAGTAGCGCGCTGATTACGCTGGCGCTGATTTCGGTGTGGCAGTTTGTCGGTATCCCGATGATGCTGATTTACGCCGCCCTGCTGGCCGTGCCCGAAGACATCGTTGAAGCGGCGCACGTGGAAGGCGCATCGGCGTGGCGTATTTTCTGGGAAATCAAACTGCCGCTGATTTTGCCTACTTTGGGCTTAGTCACGATTCTGACCTTCGTCGGCAACTTCAATGCCTTCGATTTGATTTACTCGGTCAAAGGCGCGATCGCGGGGCCAAACTACAGCACCGATATTCTGGGCACGCTGTTTTACCGCACTTTCTTTGGCTACCAAAGCCAGATCGGCAGCCCAACCATGGGCGCGGCGGTCGCAACGCTGATGTTCCTCGTCATCCTCGCCGGGGTCGGTACGTATTTCTATTTTGTTCAGCGCAAGCTAACGCGTTACGAGCTTTAAGGAGCGCGCCATGAGAAAACATCAAAAACATAAAATCACCAAACCACTTTCAGCCGCGGGCGTGCACTTGATGCTCGGCGGCTACACGCTGATTGCGTTGTTTCCGATTATTCTGATTTTGATTAACGCGCTGAAAAGCCGCTCAGGGATTTTTGACGACCCGCTGGCGCTACCGAATGCCGAAACCTTCTTTCTGGGCGGCTTCGAAAAGGTCATCGCCAAATCGCATTTTCTGACTTATTTCGGCAATAGCCTCACCGTGACACTGGTGTCACTGGCGCTGATTTTGCTGTTTGGCGCGATGGCGGCTTGGGCGTTGGCCGAGTACAAATTCCGTGGCAATCGCCTGCTGGCGCTGTATATGGCGATCGGCATTATGGTGCCGATTCGCCTCGGCACGGTGTCGATTCTGGAGCTCGTCGTTAAACTTGACCTGATCAACACGCTGACCGCGCTGGTGCTCGTTTACACCGCGCAAGGCTTGCCGCTGGCGATCATGATTTTGAGCGAATTTATTGCGCAGATTCCGAAAGAGCTCAAAGAAGCGGCGCGCTGCGATGGCGTTGGCGAATTTAAGATTTTCTTCCAAATCATCTTGCCGCTGATTCGCCCCGCAGTGGCCACCGTCGCGGTGTTTACGATGATTCCGGTTTGGAATGATCTGTGGTTCCCGCTGATCTTGGCGCCATCGGAAGAAACGCAAACCGTCACATTGGGCGTGCAGCAATTTATCGGTCAATACGTCACCGACTGGAATTCAGTTCTCGCCAGCCTAAGTCTGGCGGTGATTCCGGTGCTGATCATGTACACGATTTTCTCGCGGCAATTGATTCGAGGGCTGACTTCGGGCGCGGTGAAATAAAAATGGGCTTAATCCATTTTATCGCGAAGCACGCTGTTGGGGCTGGGGCTTAAACCCCGTGTTGCGAAAACCGCGGCGAGGAGGGAGACAAACAGTTTCATCGTTTGGCTCACGACGAAGCAAGGGCAGCGCGGAGCGCTTTTCGCCCGGGTCGCCTTCTCTTGCTTACTTCTCTTGGCTACGCAAGAGAAGTAAGTCCCCGTCGCGGATTGCGACTGTAAAACAGCGTGCCGAAGGCACTGAACAGACAAATATGACATGCAGGCAATACCAATATGGGTATTGCCCTCAAGAACAAATAGAAATTGACCTATCTGGCTATACCCAGAAGGACGCAAAAGGAGTACGCACATGGCAACGGTAAAACTCAATAACCTTTCCAAATCCTACGACGGCAAAGCCAAGGTTTTGGATGGCATCAATCTCGATATCAAACACGGCGAATTCGTGGTGCTGGTTGGCCCATCGGGCTGCGGCAAATCGACGCTCTTGCGCATGTTGTGCGGCTTGGAGTCGATCACCGGCGGCGAGCTGTCTATTGGCGATGCGGTCGTAAATGACTTGCCACCAGCCGAGCGCGGCATTGCGATGGTGTTCCAAAGCTATGCGCTGTACCCGCATATGAGCGTGTATAAAAACATGGCTTTTGGCCTGAAAATCGCTGGTGAAGACAAAGCGCAAATTGATGTTCGCATCAAAAACGCCGCCAAAATTCTGAAAATCGACCATCTGCTCGAACGCCTGCCGCGCGAATTGTCGGGTGGCCAGCGTCAGCGGGTGGCGATTGGCCGTGCGATTGTGCGTGAACCGAAGTTATTCCTGTTTGACGAGCCATTGTCCAATCTGGATGCCGCTTTACGCGTACAGACGCGCCTTGAAATCGCCAAACTGCACCGCGATCTGAATGCGACGATGGTCTACGTGACGCACGATCAAGTCGAAGCGATGACTTTGGGCGACAAGATCGTCGTGATGCACGACGGGCATATCCAGCAAGCAGGCACACCGCTGGAGCTTTACCAGCAGCCCGCCAATTTATTCGTCGCGACCTTTATCGGCTCGCCAAAAATGAATTTGCTCAAAGGCCGCGTCAGCGCAATCGATGCCGAAGGCGTGCATATTGTGCTCAAAGGTGGGCAGGAAATCCGCGCGACCGTCGACAGCGGCAGCGTCCAAGTGAATGACGATGTCACCGTCGGCATCCGCGCCGAGCATTTGCTCGAAGGTCACGGCGGCAGCGAAAAGTTTAGCGGCAAGGTTAATCTGGTTGAACATCTGGGCGAGGCCAACTACCTGTATCTAACCTTGGCCGATGGCAGCGATATTGTCGTGCGCGGCGATGGCGAACGCGATGTGCCGCTTGGCAGCAGCATTGAAATTAGCGCCACCAGCCAAGCCTTTCACGTCTTTGATCAGAACGGACAAGCACTGCGCCGCCTGAAACCCGGCAATATGAAAAGCGCCAAACACGCGCAAACGAGCAACGCCGCGTAATTGAGCAAGGGCGGACGTAATACGCCCTTTTTATCTGGGGAAAATGTGCCAAGCTGTAAATATCTGCTTGGCACATTTAAAACATGGACTACGCCCCTATTCCCGCTGCAATGGCATCTGTACTCGCTCAGATCGAAGCGATTCGTCATGAGCAGCCGACCCAAGCGCGCACCCTGTGTGAAGAGCTCATTGTCAGTGCCCGTGAGCTACGCGAGCCCTTGGCCCAAATCATCGCGACCGAAATTTACGGCCAACTCATGGATCATGAGGGGCGCATTCTCGAAGCGCGCGATCTGCTGTTTGAAGCCACCCAGCAGGCGATGTCTTTTCATGATACCAGCCACGAAGCACGATTGCTCGAAACCATTGCCCGTAGCTATTACAGTTGCGGCGACTATCGCCCCGCCCTGCAATACTGGGCGCGCTGCGTCGAACTCACCGAAAACGCCAATACCGAAGCCAAAACCTGGATGCTGGCCAAAGTCGGCTTGGGGCAAATTTATGATGCCCTAGGCGATCCACAATCAGCCGTCACCCTGCACCAAGCCGCCGCTGAGCGGATTAACGAAGATTACGACGCCTATCTGGATGCCAAAATTCTGATCAATCTGGGGGTGAATTTAATCAAATGCTTGCGCGCTGCAGACGCACGCGAAGTGCTCACCAAAGCACTCAATATCTGCCTTGAGCATCATTACAATGATTACGCAGCGGAAGCGCTACTGCGGCTAGCCGAAATCAATTTAAATCAGCAAGCCGCTCAAGCTGCACTCGCCCAACTCGAACAAGCCCTAGAGTTGGCCCGCGTAGTGCGTTATCGCTGGGGCGAGGCCAATATTTTAGGGGCTATGGCTGACGCCCACGCTCAAAATGGCGAATGGCAAAAAGCGCTCGATTTGGCGCATATTGGGCAAGATATTGCGCAGGAAAATGGCTTTTTGCATATATTGGCACGCCTTTACCTTGCCGCCGCCCGCTATGCCGAATCCGTCTACAACGCGCCGCTGGCCTTGGCCGAGCTGAAAGCGGGCTATGAATGCCAACAAAAAATACTCTCTAACGCGGCGCCAGAGCAAAAACAAGAGCTTGAGCAAAAAACCGGGCTGCGCCCGAGCCAGCATAAATTACTCATTGATTTATCCAACCAGCCTGAAATAGAACGCGGCAGACTCGACGATGCGCTCAATGCGATAACCCGCGAAGGTAGCCTGATTATTAGTTGTTCACGAGTGAGTTTTTGGCAACTCGATGAAAGCAAGCAAAAGCTGAGCTGCTTAAAGCTATTTGACACTGCGAGTGGTGAATATATCGCCGCCCCACCGCCCTTGAGCAGCCAAAATTATCCGGGCTTTTTCAATTGGCTACAGCAGGCCAACCCGCTGATTGCGCATGATGCAGTTCATCATTTCCAAGCGTGGGAGCTGAGTGAAGACTATCTCAAACCCAATAAAATTGTTTCTTTTATGGCTTTTCCGATCCGCTCCAGCGGCTTTATCAATGGCGTGCTGATGTTTGATCAACAATTTGCGCAACGCAACTGGACGCCAGATGATGTGCAACATGGCAGCCAAATTGGCGATATTACGACTCGCGCCATCGCCAATAATGAGCGCAGGGCATTTCAGCATGAAATCCATATGCTCAATGCCAAGCTACAGGAAAACAATGACGATCTTGAAGAGCGCGTCGAACATCGCACTCGTGAATTAGCACGGCGTAATCAGGAATTGCAGGTCGCGATGGAAAAGCTCGTCCAATCAGAAAAACTAGCGGCCTTGGGCAGCTTGGTGGCAGGCATCGCCCACGAGCTCAACACCCCATTGGGGGCTGCATTAACGTCGGCCTCCGTGCTATCGGGCAATAGCCAAGATTTACAAAATAAACTCGAAGCCAATAGCCTGAAAAAAACCGAGTTGCTGGATTTTATTCAAATTGCGATGTCGGCCAGCGGCTTAATCGAACGCAATTTGCATCGCGCCAGCGATTTGGTGGGCCACTTTAAACAAGTCGCGGTCGATACCGCTAGCTCGCGGCGGCGTGAATTTGATTTGGCAGAGACAATCAACGAAGTCGTGGTGATGTTGCAGCCCCAATTGAAAGTAACGCAACACCGCGTTGAACACCAGATACCGCCCAAGATATTGCTCGACAGCTATCCGGGGCCACTGGAGCAAGTGCTGAGCAATCTAATCCTCAATAGTCTGCTACATGCTTTTGAGCATATTGAAGCGGGGCGCATGCAGCTGCGCTACGAGGCGATCGATGAGCGAATGATTCGGATTATTTATGAGGACAATGGGGCGGGCATGAGCGCCGAAGTGCAAAAACATGTTTTCGACCCATTTTTTACCACCAAATTAGGCAAAGGTGGCAGCGGGCTAGGCTTGTATATTGTGTATAACCTCGTCAACGGCGTATTGGGAGGCGATTTAAAACTGGAAAGCGTTCCCAATCAATACACCCGCTTTATTATTACCATCCCCAAAATTGCACCGATCAATGAAATGACTATGCTCTAGGGCGTGCTGACATTGGCGTGCTGACATTTATTTGTACTGAAAACGGACCGGCACTTCAACTTCGCTCTCGATACCCACTTTACCGCGCCGGGCAGGCTCGAAGGTCCATGACTCCAGAATTGTCGTGCAGGCGGCACGATCAAGCGCAGCAAAACCAGTGCTTTTGCTCATCTGGGCTTTCAGCGGTTTGCCTTGCGCGCTCACTTTCACCAGCACAATCCCGCTCCCCGCTTCGCCACGTTGCCGTGAAATCAGTGGCATCTCGATTTCAGGATTATGCAAATACGCAGCGCGAAAATTCGCACTCTGCACCGCCTCTTCATCGCCCGCCGCCTGAGTTTTGGCGCTAGATGGTGTGCTTGGCGACGATGCTTTACTCGAAATGCTGTTGAGCGGAGCTGGCTGGGGCTGAGCTAAAGACAAAATAGGTTCGGCATCGACTTGTTTATGCGCCAGCACAGGCGTGGCCTGCTTTAGATTCGGGGCTAATTTCTGATCGGCGAGTTTCGGTGCGGGAGGCATTTTTGGCTTGGCCTGCGCTGGCATGACTTTTTTGGCTGGATCTTGCGTGCGCGGATTCGCCGCCAGATGAACTGGCGCATTGGCCGTGGGCGGCGCGAGCACGACCGACAAATCTAGCGCAGGCGTCGCATTCCCCGAGCTTAAGCCGGAGCCAAACCATACCGCCATCACGTGCAGTACGATCGACAAAGCCAAAATACCCAGCCAACGCAACTTGCTATTCATTGCTCAATCCAGCACCTCAATTTTTACAATCAAATTCAATTTCAGTCGTCCGCCTTACAGCAGAGTTTTTACAGCCTGCTACAGTGAATTAATTCATTACGGGCTGAAACCATGACCTACACCATGTTAATCGTCGATGATAGCCGCGTATCGCGCCTGATGATTCGCACCCTTGTCGCAACACAACGCCCGCACTGGCACTTTCTCGAAGCCAGCAATACCCAAGAAGCCATTGACCATGCAATCCGTGAATCGATTCAACTCGCCGCAATGGATCTCAACACCAGCAGCATCGATGGTTTTGAAGCCGCCCGTCAACTGCATGCCCTGCAAGACGACACTAAAATTGTCTTACTCACGGCCAATGTTGAGCAAAGTGTCCGCGAACGAGCACAGCATGCGCAATTGCATTTCATCGGCAAACCTGTGACCGAACAAACCGTGGCCGATATGCTTGCGATTGCCGAAGGCTAGTCTTGCTGCATTTTACCCCGCTCCAACAAGATGCGATCGGCGAAATGCTCAACATCAACGTCGCTCAAGCAGGCGCAAGCATGAGCCAGATGTGAATGAGGGAGTGCGGCTGTCAGCCCCCGCCCTTCAGTTTTACGCCTTTGATCTCGTTTGCACACTGCAAACCCGGTGCAATGTCATGCGCCGACTCTATGATGTGATTGCCCTTTACGCACTAGCCGACTGCAAAGATACGGGCTAACGCTGTTCTTTGCCAAACAAAATGGCCGCAATCAAATCCGCGACAGCCTGAACCCAAGCAAACCGGGCATGAAGTAGCGCTAGCTCTCACGCCCGATTCAACGCCCCAACGCTTTATGGACGCAGCACTTTACGCCGCCGCAGCAAACACAAACCCATCACCGCCAGCACCACATTCAAGGCCGCAAAGCTGGCGAGGATCACATCGCGACTGGTTTTACCCAACCCGTCCAGCCAGTGCCATTTGTGTAAATTGGCAAAGAGATAGCCTTCAAAGCGATCTGCATTTTCCACTCGGCTTGAAAATGCCCCCGTTGCAGCCTCGACATACCAGCTCGATTGCGCCGCATTGGCCAGATCAACTCGGTACACCGGCAAGCGTTTTTGGAAAAAACCATATTCGCCGCCAAACGTCGTGATCAGCGTCACCGACTTCACCGCCTCCGCCGTCAGCGCCAAGCCCGCCGTGGCACCTACCAATTGCACCGCGTGTTTTTCGGCCACGCCCGGCTGCGCGATACCGTGCTCATTGACATACTCGGGCAGCGCAGACTTTGGCGTTGCGGCATGATGTTGATGCCCACCCGAGGTATTCGTCGTAGCATCTTTCCTAGCCTTATCTACTAGCCAATACCCAACACCATCAACATTAACCGCAGTGAGTGAACGCCACTGCCCTCCGATATGATGCAAAGCGGGCAACTCGGCCAAGGGCGCTGGCGCCGCGACCTGAGGTACCGGCCTTTGTAGCCACAGATGGGTCAAACCCGATGCGGTAATCACGATGCCAGCCACGCCAACGGTCACCCCCAATCCGCGATGCAGACGACGCAGCTTGGCTTGGCTCGCTTTCAAAGTTTGCTTGCGCCAGCGGATGACATACATCGCCAAGCCGCCGCCCATACTCAGCAAAGCGACGCCGAGCAGGGCCGTGATCCCAAACAATTTGACCGGCTCGCTCGCCCAGCTCCAGGTATGTAAGCTGGAAAACAGCGGCATCAAGGTGCGCTTGGTACGATCAGATAAGCTCGCCAAGCGCGCGCCTTCGGTGTCGACAAACGCCACCATGCCGTCATCCCGCGCAAATTCAACACGCCAAACGGGCAGGATTTTATTGATCGACGGATAACTGCGGCTAAATGCCGTAACCAGCTCCATCCTGCGCAGCGCACTATGCTGATCACCAACTAAAGCGCGCGCCAATCGCTCGGCCTCCAGCTGATCAGCCAGTGGCAAAGCAGCGCCCGTACGAGCATCAAACCAACGCCCTTGCGCTTCACCAACCAGCCCAATCCGCCACGCCGGCACGTTACCCAACATCCGCAAGCGGACTGATTGCAACTTGGCCTGCGGTAACGCCAATGTGTCAACGGGTACGGGCATGAGTCCGACGGGCAGCGCTGCCGGCGCAGGGAGTGGCTGCACCGCAGGCGTCAGCGCGGACATAATCGGATGCAATACGCCGGTGAGCCCCCAAAAAAGCACCGCAACCCCCGCCACCCACGCCAGCTTTTGATGCCAACGATTGAGCCAGCCCAGTACTGCGTTTGCATTGCGTTGAACAGGGCGCGATGCGGCAATGCTGAGATCTTCGCGCTTCATTTGGCTGCTCCTTTGCCATCAAAGGCATAGCTCATACCGAACACAAACGTACGCGGCGCGCCGACGCTGTAGCTATCTTGCGTATTGCCATTGTGCAAGCCTTGCCCCTTATAGCTCGACGAAGCGATTTCGGCATAATGCGAATTCGCCAAATTGAGCACCTGAGCCCATAAAGTCCAGGCTTTGTATTGATACTCCCCTCGCAGATTAAATAGGGTATAGCCCTCATATTGAACAGTATTAGGGCTATCCATCCAATACGGCCCTAGGTATGCTGTTTCTAATGCAATCCTCGCCCCCTGAATCGGCTGATAAGCGATTTCCAGCGTACCCTGCCAATTGGGCGCGGCGGGAATATCTTTACCGGCGTAATTTTCCAGCGGTGATGGCTGATATTGCACATAAGAGTGGCGGGCATATTGACCGGCTAGGCGCACACTCCAAGCAGTCGTTGCCTGCCAATTTGCGCCTAATTCCACACCTTCATGCAAAGTCTTACCTGCGTTACGCGGGAAAGACTTGCCCGGCTCGATGCTGTAATTGACCAATTCATCCTGACCATTCAGCCGATACACCGCCGCATTCAGATTCAAATCTTGATTTGGCTGCCAGCGCGTTCCGAATTCAAACTGATCAAATGTGGCCGATTTCAAATCAGGTACGACCGCGCTGCTATAGAGCGTACTGATATCAGGTGGCGTAAAACCCTGGCTATAGCCGCCATACATAAATAACTCAGGGCTAGCTTGCCAGGTCAGATTGATTTTCGGCGAGGAACTCGCAAAGGTTTGCGTTTGTGACGGCGCACCGGTAATCAAAGATGGCTTCAAGTAATTGGTGTAGTCATATTTGACGCCGTCATAACGCAGCCCTGCGCTCAAACCCAAACCATGATCAAATTGGTAACTTGCATCCGCATACAGTGCCTGATTACTCAAATCAACATGGTAATCGCGGCGTACTGCGCCCGTTTTGTACGACAGATATTTGCCCGTTTTGGGGTCACGCTTGATCAAGAGCGCCGTTTCACCCTGATCATTTGGGCTCTCTTCCAGCAAACCACCGACAAGCAATTTAAAATTGCCCCATTGTTGGCGATGAAATGCGCTCAATCCCAAAGAGGTAAAGCTGTTTTCTGTCGTTCGCCCCGCAGCGCTATCTGGGCCGAGATTGAATATCAGATAACTCGGTAATTGGTTTGTGCTGTTATTTCGGTAATACACAGTCGCGCTAGTAAAACCACCGCGATTGAATTGCCCCTCTATCCCCGTACTGGCGCGCAAGGCCTCGACATCGCGATAGGTAAAGGTCTGATACGAAAAGCCGGGCCGGGTATTGAAATCAGTTTCATTGAGCGTACCGGGCATATCGGTATTGAGTTTGGAATACGTCAGCGTCGTTTTCCACAAGGCTGAATCAGAAAGCCAATGGTCAAGCCGTGCGGTCAGGCTGACTTTGTCCATTTCATTGTAGTCTTGCCAGCTCGCACCGCGATCCGCGTAATAGCCTGCAATACGTAAGCCCGTATCACCCCATGAATCTGATGCAGCAAGGTCTACACGTCGATACCCTTGATCACTCGCTTGGATTGACGTCGAGAAATACGGATTCGAACTCGGTGCGGCCGTTGTGAAATTCACCGCCCCGCCCACGGCATTACTGCCATACAAGCTCGAAGCCGGCCCTCGCACTACTTCAATGCCATTGTTACCCGCTAAATTAATTTCATACAGCGCATTGTGATTAAAAATACCTACCGGACGAATCGGGATACCATCTTCTAAATATTGATACACCGCCGAATACGACATCGGCTGTCGGATCGACATATTGTGCTGTTCATTGCCCAGGTTCGTCATATGAACGCCTGGAATCTGATCTAACACTTGGCCAATAAAGGTTGGCCTGAGCTGATCAATCTGCTGCTCATTGACCTTGCCAATAGAGATGGGCGCTTGATTAAGCGGAGTCTCTTCTCGTGTCGCGGTGACAACGACCTCTTCAAGGCGAGTCACTTCGTTGGCGTACACGGGGGATGAAATTGCGGCGAGCACCGCGCAGACGAGCGGGCGCAACGTCCAATCTTGTATTGAATCCATTTTCTTTCCTTGACTACCCAGCAGGCGCAGCAACGCGCGCCATATCTCGGGCATAAACACGGCTCACCAAAGCAATCGTGGCGAGCAATCTAGCGCGGCATTACACCGCTGTAGCAATCAAGAAAATAAAGGCGGCCCGCGCGGTGGCGGTGGAATGGCATACGAAAGCGGAGAAAAGTATTCCTGCCACTGTGGCATCAAGACATGGCTCAGCAATGCCGCAATTGGCAAAGCGATCAGTGCAGGTGGCGGAGCGATGGCCTGTAAACCCGCCACTGCACACAAGGAACACTTGACGATGATTTTGGCGTCACTACCGTCTTGCGCACCGGCTGGGGAAGCCTGCAATGGCGCCTTGCCTTTCCCACACCAAGCCAGTGATACACCCGCATCCATCGCAGCCACATGCACAAATGGCAGCAATAGCTGTGCGAGCATCGCCAGCAAAGCTAGCCACACGGCAAATTTAGGCAAGGGGAAAGAAAAGGAGCGTAACAAACAAAAGGCACCGAGGAAAATTGGCGCCGATTATAACTGAAAAATCCCAAATGTCATGATAGACACAGACTAGGTATATCCCTAAGAACCTTATAGGTTGTGAGCTAAATCGCAATACATGAATATTATTTCTGCGCGCATAGCGCAAAGCAAAAAGCCCAGCTCGATTGAGCTGGGCTTTCTTTAGGGGAGTCTGGCAATGACCTACTTTCACACGGGCTATCCGCACTATCATCGGCGCTGAGGCGTTTCACTGTCCTGTTCGGGATGGGAAGGAGTGGGACCACCTCGCTATGGTCACCAGACAAAACTGGGTGAGTCACTGTTCTTTCAAACAATCACTCGAAATAGAAGAAGTCTTAACAATCAGTTGACTCGCTACACTCATCAACTGATCTCATATCTCTTAACTTGTATTGGGTCGATTATACCATCAGCCGCTTAACGCGTCTCAGGTTATAGGATCAAGCCTCACGGGCAATTAGTATCGGTTAGCTTAACGCATTACTGCGCTTCCACACCCGACCTATCAACGTCCTGGTCTCGAACGATCCTTTAGAGGTCTTAAAGACCTAGGGAAGTCTCATCTTGAGGCTAGTTTCGCGCTTAGATGCTTTCAGCGCTTATCTATTCCCGACTTAGCTACCCGGCAATGCCACTGGCGTGACAACCGGTACACCAGAGGTCAGTCCACTCCGGTCCTCTCGTACTAGGAGCAGCCCCCCTCAAACTTCCAACGCCCACTGCAGATAGGGACCAAACTGTCTCACGACGTTTTGAACCCAGCTCACGTACCACTTTAAATGGCGAACAGCCATACCCTTGGGACCGGCTACAGCCCCAGGATGTGATGAGCCGACATCGAGGTGCCAAACTCCGCCGTCGATGTGAACTCTTGGGCGGAATCAGCCTGTTATCCCCGGAGTACCTTTTATCCGTTGAGCGATGGCCCTTCCATTCAGAACCACCGGATCACTATGTCCTGCTTTCGCACCTGCTCGACTTGTCGGTCTCGCAGTTAAGCCGCCTTTTGCCATTACACTATCAGTACGATGTCCGACCGTACCTAGGCGACCTTCGAGCTCCTCCGTTACAATTTGGGAGGAGACCGCCCCAGTCAAACTGCCTACCATGCACGGTCCCCGATCCGGATAACGGACCAAGGTTAGAACCTCAAAGGGGTCAGGGTGGTATTTCAAGGACGGCTCCACTGAAACTAGCGTTCCAGCTTCAAAGCCTCCCACCTATCCTACACAAACCACTTCAAAGTCCAATGCAAAGCTACAGTAAAGGTTCACGGGGTCTTTCCGTCTAGCAGCGGGGAGATTGCATCTTCACAAACACTTCAACTTCGCTGAGTCTCGGGAGGAGACAGTAGGGCCATCGTTACGCCATTCGTGCGGGTCGGAACTTACCCGACAAGGAATTTCGCTACCTTAGGACCGTTATAGTTACGGCCGCCGTTTACTGGGACTTCAATCAAGAGCTTGCACCCCATCATTTAATCTTCCAGCACCGGGCAGGCGTCACACCGTATACATCCACTTTCGTGTTAGCACAGTGCTGTGTTTTTGATAAACAGTCGCAGCCCTCATTTCTCTGCGGCCTCATTGGGCTCCGGTTGTACACCTTCACCTACTAGAGGCACACCTTCTCCCGAAGTTACGGTGTCAATTTGCCGAGTTCCTTCTCCCGAGTTCTCTCAAGCACCTTAGAATACTCTTCCTACCCACCTGTGTCGGTTTGCGGTACGGTTCAATATAAGCTGAAGCTTAGTGGCTTTTCTTGGAAGCAGGGTATCGCTCACTTCGTCTACAAGTAGACTCGTCATCACGCCTCAGTGTTAAAGCAGCCCGGATTTGCCTAAGCCACACACCTACACGCTTAAACCAACTCTTCCAACCGTTGGCTGAGGTAACCTTCTCCGTCCCCACATCGCACTTATACCAAGTACAGGAATATTAACCTGTTTCCCATCGACTACGCATTTCTGCCTCGCCTTAGGGGCCGACTCACCCTGCGCCGATGAACGTTGCGCAGGAAACCTTGGGTTTTCGGTGAGGGGGCTTTTCACCCCCTTTATCGCTACTCATGTCAGCATTCGCACTTCTGATACCTCCAGCATCCTTCTCAAGACACCTTCACAGGCTTACAGAACGCTCCTCTACCATATGTACATCGTACATATCCGCGTCTTCGGTTATCAATTTGAGCCCCGTTACATCTTCCGCGCAGGACGACTCGACCAGTGAGCTATTACGCTTTCTTTAAATGATGGCTGCTTCTAAGCCAACATCCTGGCTGTCTATGCCTTCCCACCTCGTTTTCCACTTAATTGATCATTTGGGACCTTAGACGGCGGTCTGGGTTGTTTCCCTCTTGTCCCAGGACGTTAGCACCCCAGGACTGTCTCCCATGCTCGCACTTGACGGTATTCAGAGTTTGCCATGGTTTGGTAAGTCGCGATGACCCCCTAGCCATAACAGTGCTTTACCCCCGTCAGTGATACATGAGGCACTACCTAAATAGTTTTCGAGGAGAACCAGCTATTTCCAAGTTTGTTTAGCCTTTCACCCCTATCCACAGCTCATCCCCTAACTTTGCAACGTTAGTGGGTTCGGACCTCCAGTGCGTGTTACCGCACCTTCATCCTGGCCATGGATAGATCACTTGGTTTCGGGTCTACGCCCAGCAACTATGCGCCCTATTCGGACTCGGTTTCCCTACGCCTCCCCTATTTGGTTAAGCTTGCTACTGAACGTAAGTCGCTGACCCATTATACAAAAGGTACGCAGTCACGGAACAAGTCCGCTCCCACTGTTTGTATGCATCCGGTTTCAGGTTCTATTTCACTCCCCTCCCGGGGTTCTTTTCGCCTTTCCCTCACGGTACTGGTTCACTATCGGTCGATGATGAGTATTTAGCCTTGGAGGATGGTCCCCCCATCTTCAAACAGGATTTCTCGTGTCCCGCCCTACTTGTCGTACGCTTAGTACCACAATTGTGTTTTCATATACGGGGCTATCACCCACTATGGCCGGACTTTCCATTCCGTTCTATTAACACGACTGCTATCACGTACAGGCTCTTCCCATTTCGCTCGCCACTACTTTGGGAATCTCGGTTGATTTCTTTTCCTGCGGTTACTTAGATGTTTCAGTTCACCGCGTTCGCTTCACATGACCTATGTATTCAGTCAAGGATGACCCAAAAGGGCCGGGTTTCCCCATTCGGAAATCGTGGGATCAAAGCACTTTGCCAGCTCCCCCACGCTTATCGCAGGCTATCACGTCCTTCGTCGCCTATCATCGCCAAGGCATCCACCAGATGCACTTATTCGCTTGATCCTATAACCTCAAACACGTTTTACCGTACTCTTGGTCAGAGTTTCGTATTTACGACTTGTTGAATAGTTTCTCACGCTATTCAACGGCTGACTTTTACATCAGCAGATACAATCAACCCAATTTATTACTGTAAAAACAAGTCACCCTGTTTTCACATTGTTTAATTAGGAGATATTACTTCTTCTATTTTGTTAAAGAACGATACAGATGTCTTTCGACATTCCGATTTAAGAAACCAGAACAAAATCAACAACCCGAACCCAAACTACCGATCCGTCTATTGACTGAATTCTAAATTCTTGACAGTGACTTTTTTGCTGCGCCACTGCTTTCACAGTGCTCGCCGCAAGGCGTGGTGGAGGATGACGGGATCGAACCGACGACCCCCTGCTTGCAAAGCAGGTGCTCTCCCAACTGAGCTAATCCCCCAATCTGGCATTACTAAGCTGTTTCCACTTACAGGTAAGTGGTGGGTCAAGCTGGAATCGAACCAGCGACCCCCGCCTTATCAAGACGGTGCTCTAACCGACTGAGCTACTGACCCAGCTTTTGTCTTCACTAGATCAACCCTAACTTCGAGATTACCTTAGATAATCTACGCCGCCAGAGCGACTGACCCAGCTTCCAACCAAGTCCGTAACCCTGAGATCAATTGCTTCATCTCGCAGTTACTTTCTCTGTATCTTCAAATTCTACAGCCGATGAGTGTGAGTACTTGACCCGCAGGTCTTTCTCTTGAAAGGAGGTGATCCAGCCGCAGGTTCCCCTACGGCTACCTTGTTACGACTTCACCCCAGTCATGAATCCCACCGTGGTAAGCGGCCTCCTTGCGGTTAGCCTACCTACTTCTGGTGAAACCCACTCCCATGGTGTGACGGGCGGTGTGTACAAGGCCCGGGAACGTATTCACCGCGACATGCTGATCCGCGATTACTAGCGATTCCGACTTCATGCACTCGAGTTGCAGAGTGCAATCCGGACTACGATCGGTTTTGTGAGATTGGCACCCCCTCGCGGGTTAGCGACCCTCTGTACCGACCATTGTATGACGTGTGAAGCCCTGGTCATAAGGGCCATGAGGACTTGACGTCATCCCCACCTTCCTCCGGTTTGTCACCGGCAGTCCCATTAAAGTGCTCAACTGAATGGTAGCAACTAATGGCAAGGGTTGCGCTCGTTGCGGGACTTAACCCAACATCTCACGACACGAGCTGACGACAGCCATGCAGCACCTGTGTTACGGTTCCCGAAGGCACTCCTCTATCTCTAAAGGATTCCGTACATGTCAAGACCAGGTAAGGTTTTTCGCGTTGCATCGAATTAATCCACATCATCCACCGCTTGTGCGGGCCCCCGTCAATTCCTTTGAGTTTTAGTCTTGCGACCGTACTCCCCAGGCGGTCAACTTCACGCGTTAGCTGCGTTACTAAGCTCCGAAAAGCCCAACAACTAGTTGACATCGTTTAGGGCGTGGACTACCAGGGTATCTAATCCTGTTTGCTCCCCACGCTTTCGTGCATGAGTGTCAGTATCAGCCCAGGGGGTTGCCTTCGCCATCGGTGTTCCTCCACATCTCTACGCATTTCACTGCTACACGTGGAATTCCACCCCCCTCTGCCGTACTCTAGTTAGCCAGTTCACAATGCAATTCCCAAGTTGAGCTCGGGGATTTCACATCGTGCTTAACAAACCACCTGCGCACGCTTTACGCCCAGTAATTCCGATTAACGCTTGGACCCTACGTATTACCGCGGCTGCTGGCACGTAGTTAGCCGGTCCTTATTCTTCTGGTACTCTCATCCCCGGTGGGTATTAGCCACAAGGATTTGCTCCCAGACAAAAGCGCTTTACAACCCGAAGGCCTTCTTCACGCACGCGGCATTGCTGGATCAGGCTTGCGCCCATTGTCCAAGATTCCCCACTGCTGCCTCCCGTAGGAGTCTGGACCGTGTCTCAGTTCCAGTGTGGCGGATCGTCCTCTAAGACCCGCTACTGATCGTCGCCTTGGTGAGCCTTTACCTCACCAACTAGCTAATCAGCCATCGGCCGCTCCAATAACAAGAGGTCTTGCGATCCCCCTCTTTCCCCCGTAGGGCGTATGCGGTATTAGCTATCCTTTCGGATAGTTATCCCCCATTACTGGGTACGTTCCGATGTATTACTCACCCGTTCGCCACTCGCCACCAGACCGAAGTCCGTGCTGCCGTTCGACTTGCATGTGTAAAGCATGCCGCCAGCGTTCAATCTGAGCCAGGATCAAACTCTTTCGTTTAATCGCTATGCTATTTTTACTACTTGGCTTGTACTTCAATACTCAAAAGAACATCCGAGTTTGAACCGAAGTTCAGACTACAAATATTACTTTTTCAATTGAGTGCAAGCACTTGTTTCGACTTACGAATCAAGCACTCACACTCATCGGCTGTATATTGTTAAAGATCGTTGCTGGGATCGCTTCGTTTCGTTGCGTCATCAGCAGAGAGGCCGAACTATACCCACCGACTCGAAACCCGTCAACACCCATCGATAAAGAAAAGCGAAGAAAGGCGCTAAGTGGTTGATCTGAATAGGAACGAGATTTGAAACATTTTTGCCGCAAACGCAAAAAGCACGTTCGCAGCACCAGCGAATTCAGCCGAAAAGAGTGAAAAAGAAGCAAAGGCGCAGTAGAAAAAGCACAAAAAACATGAAAACAGCGAAATCAACACCCCGAAAAGCACACAGCCCGCTGGCGCGGGCTGTGTTTTTACTTAATTACATTCAAACTGAGCTTAATTAGTCTTTAGCTGCCTTCTCTCGATTTCCACCAGCAATCATCTTGTACTCAAACAAACGACATTCGAGCGGGCCATTAAACAGGACCGTGCGCTTCGATGCTTTTAGCCGCATATGTTTGGGCATATCCAGATCAGCAGTGAGGAAGTAGGCATTCCAACCTGCGAAGCGTTGCTTTAATACAGTCGCCCATTGTGGATATAAGGTAGCCAAATGTTCTTTTTCATCCATCCGAGCGCCATATGGTGGATTGCACACCCAAACGCCCGACTCCGCAGGGGGTTTAGCATCGAGCACATTCAATTGTTTCAATTGAATCGCGCCCTCCAAACCTGCCGCCGCGATATTGGCTTTTGCATGAATCAATACCGTACTTGATACATCCGAGCCTGAAATCAGATTATTGCTACTCAGCTCTTTTGCCTTGGCTTCAGTGCGGACTGCTTGCCAGAAATTATCGTCAAACATCCGCATTTGTTGGAACGCGAACGAACGGCGAATGCCTGGTGCGATATTGCGCGCGATCATCGCCGCTTCAATCAAGAAAGTGCCCGAACCACACATTGGATCGTAAAAAGCCTGCTCTGGCGTCCAGCCGCTGAGCGACAAAATCCCTGCAGCCAGATTTTCACGCACTGGTGCATCGCCCGTTTCAACACGATAGCCGCGCTTAAACAGAGCCTCGCCCGAGGTGTCGAGATACAGCGTTGCCATTTTGTCGGATAAATACAGATGAATCCGCATATCCGGCTCTTTGGTGTCGACACTAGGGCGATTGCCGCACTTCAAGCGAAAACGATCGCAAACGCCGTCTTTCACCTTCAACGCAATGAAGTCAAGACTACGCAACGGTGAGCGCACCGCCGTTACCGTCACTTTAATCGTATTTTCAACTGCGAAAATATCAGCCCATTCGGTATCGCGCGCCATGCGGAAAATATCGTCTTCCGTGCGATATGGTTTTTCAACCAGCTTCCACAAAATACGGCTCGCTACGCGCGAATACAGATTCGCCTTATACATCACCGTCCACGGCCCTGCGAAGGCCACGCCACCGTCGGTGACTTTGACCTTCTTAGCGCCCTGCGCCAACAATTCTTGTTCCAGAATCGGCTCTAAGCCACGCGGACATGGGGCGAAAAATTCAAATATTTGGAGCACAGGCTTCTTCTTTTAAAATCTAAACGGTTTCGATCACTTTACCCGCATCAAGCTGCTTTTGCTCGGTACGGCGACGGGTTTGCATGATCAATGGCGCCCAAGTTTCGCCCGGACGTTTTTTACGTGTCGTCAGCGTCAGCTCGGAAGGCCCATAAACATTGGTGTTGTGCGTTAATGGCGTCGTAATTAAATATTGCGCCTGCGTCGCCTTCAGGAAAGCGCCAACACGATCAATATTGAAAATATCCAAATGGGCAAATGGCTCATCGATGAATACAAAGCCCGATGGATTGCTATCGTCCATCATCAAACCGATCAGCAAGATCAGCGACTTCATCACCTGCTGACCACCCGAAGCCTCGCCATCATTCAAGCCCATCATGCCTTTCTGGTCGAAATTGAAACGCGCAGTCAGACCGGCTTGGGCCAATACGACGTCATCGTTTTCCAGATGCGGCATATCGAGCTCAACGTCGATCCCCGCCAAATCGCCGAGGCCTTTGATATTGCGGCCATAAGCACGAACGGTAGCGCGCAGCTTATTGATGTAGGCGGCACGTGCTTCTTCGGTCAGCTGGCCAGTACGCTCGACTTCTTGGCGGTGACCTTGTGATTCGTCTTCCAGCGCTTCGTAATCAGCGACCAATTTATCGCGACGCTGGATGATGGTTTCGTCTTTCTCCCAATGGGCTTGCGTTAATTGCTCTTGCTGGCGCTCGATGATGTGACGCACTTCGGTGACGCTACGATATTCCTCTTTGAGTTGCACCAATACATTCGGCAACAACCACGCCGGCAATGCTTTGTCTTTCAGCACGCGTATCGCACCGAGTTGGCGGCTAATTTCATTGCGTTGACGCGTAATTTGCGCCTGCAACTCGTCCACCGCACGACGGAATTGATCGCGTTCGATTTCGATTTTTTGCGCAGCAAGGCGTAAATCGGCACGACTTTCGCGCGAACCTTCCAGCGAGGCTTGCGCAGCGGCCAATTCAGCGCCCAAACGTTGCACTTCGGCTTGCTCAGCCGGGAAGCGTTCGGCTGCAGCGACAAATTCAGCCTGACGCGAGGCCAGTTGCAGCACCGCCTGCATGCCCATCAACTGCACGGTAATCGATTGAATATCGCGCTGTACGCTGGCGAAATCGGTTTCCTGATCCAAAATCTGATCATTCAAGGCTTTCAAGCGCACCGCAATATCATTCAGACGCGAATGACGCGCAGCCTCACCAAAGGCATATTCACGGGTATCGACCCCAATGAAACGCGCACCGCGGCGTTCACGGTAATACCCCTCTTTGGTAATCCAGTCACTACTGATACGGCTGCCAGCTTCGACCGATTTCACGCGCTGAATACCATTAAGCTGACGACTCAACCATGCTGGTACCGGCGCTTTGAAATCGATGATTTCCAGAATCGAGCCCAAATTGGCGCGTGGCGCTGGCTCGCGTTCAGACACAATAAAGTGGCGATAACGCAAACGCTCGCCCACTTCCCAAGCACGTTGTTTATCCGCTTCACGTTGCAGCAAAATCAAATGACGCGACGGTGCGAGCAAAGCCTCGACCGCATCCTGCCACGCCGGATCTTTCACTTCGCAAATTTCGGTTAGCAGTTGATGCGGAATACCCGCCTCATCGAGCGCGGCGCGCATCTGGCGCACAAATTCTGGCGACGGCGCTTTACCGGCTTGTAGCGCAAATTGCGCCTCGGACAATTGCTGGCGCTCGTCGCGCGCATTTTTCAGCGCGAGTTTTTTCTCGGTTTCGAGTACTTTCAGATCAGCCAGTTTATCGTTCAGGCCAATCGCGTCAGCGCCGTGCTCGCGCTCGGCAAGTTCACGCAGCTTTTCGCCTTCGCGGATCACACGCTCAGTATCACGGGCGGCGTCGCGCACTTCCTGAAACTTGGCAAACATCGCATCGTAATCGGCTTTGCTTTGTTGCTCGCCATTGAGTGTTTGATTCGCCGCCAGTTGCGCCACCGCTAAACGCTTATCGAGCTGAATCAAATCACTGCGTTTATGCCAGAGATTACGACGGTTTTGCTTAAATTGGCCAATGTAATTGCGCAGCGTGTCTTGCGCCTCGGCCACTTGCAGCGCGGGAATCACTTCATTTTCGAGGCGAACCGTATCCGTGCCGAGCGAGCACCATTCCAAATAGGAGCTGGCGCGCAGGCGGAAACGCTCGACATCCAAACCCAATTGCGACAATTGCTGCTGCATTTTGTCGAGCTCGCCTTCGGCCTCGCGCAAACGCACTTTGGCTTCTTGGTAATGGTCGAGCACTTCCTTATCGCCAAAGACCTGAAACACCAGATCGAGCAATGCCTTGGGGGAGTATTCGCATAGCTTGTCGGTATCACCTTGCTCCAAGGCCAATACCTCGGCAATTGCTGGCGTCAAACCGGCTTGTTCAAGGCGACGACGATAATCGCCCACTCCGAGCCATTGCAAAGTCGTCTCAGTTTGACCATCGAGCTGCGCATCGCCTTCGGCAATCGCGTACTGACGCACCCAGTCACCACCCTGCTTTTTTATCCGGCAAAACAGCGTAACCGTCTCAGAGGCAAGCGGGAAAAATAGATATGGAAAAAAACCACCACCACTACGGCGTGGATTACTCACCACGGCGCGCAACCAAGCGATGTTTTCTTTGTTATTGCGCACATAGCGCTTGTAATCGCGACGACCCGAACATTTGAGCGCCAGCATCGTACGCAAAGCATCGAGCAAAGTCGTTTTACCAGAGCCATTTGGCCCCACTACGGTCACAATCTGCGCATCGAGCGGAACTGAAATCCGTTGCCAGAAATCCCAGTGCACCATTTCCAAAGTTTTAATCTGGAACATTAGTTCACCTCCGCATCAGCCGCGATTTTGGTATCGGTCAATTTCAAAATATCCGCCAGCGCACCATTGATAATGCGCGGCGCGAGCTTGGCATAATCAATCATCAAATCGAGCATTGGGCCTTCATAAATCATCCGATTGCGGCGTACGACAAAACCGAGCTTAGACAGCTGCCCCAGATTGGTCGTAAAACGCATTTTACCGCCGAGCACTTTGCCAAAATCAGCGTACAGTGCGTCTTCCGACACCCCCAAAGCCACACCTTCTCCGTGCTCGATGGGTTTTTCCGCACCAAACAAATCGCCCTGCTCTTCATTGCCCGCTTCAACACGCGCAATCTGGCGTTCGCGTTTAGGCAAAATAATCAGCGCCCACACGACGACCAACAAGGCGATACCATCGCGCGGCAAGCCCATATTGTTCGACAGCCAATTTTCGCCCTCGCCAAACACCCATTCTTCCATATGCGGCTGCAGCGCCACGGCAATGTGTTCGGCGTAGGGGTTTTCCAGCAGTTGCAAACCACATTCGGCCAAGCGATGCTCAAGCGACTCGCGAAATGCTTCGTCAATCAAGGCGCGGCGCGCGAGTGGGTCTTTGCGTAACACAAAACGTTGCGCCAGCAGACGCGCAACCAAAATATTCAGGGCTTGATCCATTTTCTATCAGCCTATTTTTTCAGTGGAGTAAGTCGGCCATGACTAATACTGGCGACTTCTGGATGATCGGGTTCAAACAATTCAGCACTTGCTTCAAGGCGTAGCGGGATTTTAACAATATCGGCGACGACACTTTTTTCCAGCGCGGCTTCAGCGTCGCCCAACAAGGAGAGCAAAGAGAGGCGATACGCAGTTTCGTTATACGTCGGCGCAATCACCGCTTCAGGCAGATCACCGCCAAGGCCATTGGCCACCAAGCGATTCAAATCGTCGAATAAAGACTCCGCCAGCATCAGACGCTCGGCTTCAACTTCGCCGACGACTTGCGCGGCAGCGCCAGCGGGCATCTCGCTGACAATATTGATCGGGCGCTCGCGCTCACAAATCTCATATTCAGCCACGTCGAGCAAAATATCTGACACGACAAAATGCGGCTCGGGATGGAACAAGATCAAGTCGCGACCAAGGCCGGCCAATTTTTCCTGCGTTTGCTGACGTAACCAATCGGCGACATTGGTCGTCGACAAGCCTGATTGCCCCAAATGCACGCGCTGCGAAGCCAGCTCGGAAAGCCGACGATGGAACACCGACGTTAGCCGCAACATACGCGCTTGTGCCAAAGCGATTGACTGCGCAATTTGATACACGCGCTGATCGGTCCCTTCATCGGTCAAGACGGTACGAATCACATCCGTGCCTTTTTCGACCCATTGCCACACTTTTTCGAGCTTTTCACGTGCGGCACGGATTTGGAATTCAGATTGCGATTCCAGTGCGGCTTCAAAATCCGCGTACAGCTCGTTCAAGCGCGCCAGCAAATTGAGCATCACTTCATTGGAAACCTGGCCCAGCGATTGGCCCGCAGCGACCTGCGAAGTCAGATAACCGAGCTCAGCATCGCCCTCAGCAAACTGCATCATCGTGCCCATTGCCGCCAAGGCAACACGACCCGCCTCAGACATGGCATACAGCTGCTCGTCGCTATCCCAGACTAGCAAGCCGTTATCACGCAAGCGTTTCAATACCGTGTCGAGTTTCACCTGATTGATGTAGGCGAAATGCGATTGCAAATCGGCTGGCGCCCAGCGCGGCGCGTCGGCGCGCGCGCCAATTTCACGTAATACGATCAGACGCACAAAAACCTCGTCCTCACCGCCGCGAAACAAGGTGATAAACGCATCAATATAAGTACGCGCACGCAGCAATTGTGCCATTTGTGGCAATTCGTGCGGCACAAAACCGGGCTGAAAAAAATCGGAGAATAAGTTTTCGTCTTGCATGGAGATGACAAAAATCAGGAAGCAGCAAGACTAAAGGCAAATGAGGCGAAAAACAATGCCTTTAGTAGGAAGTGGTACAAGCATACAATCGATGCAGCAGTACGCGCTAAAACGCAGCCACATCAACAAAGGGTATCTAGCCGAAATCCTTTCTATAAAAGGAAGACAGAAAGATACCCACCCATCAATTACTCAATATCAGTGCCTGCAGCCAAAGCTGCTGCACGCGCAGCCAACAGAGCTTCTTGCTCCGCAGCCAAACGCGCCGCAGCATCTTCTTCCTGCTGCTTAGCCAATTTCTTTGCTTGCTCCAGATAATCGGCAATCGCATACGTCAAATCGCGACAACCTTCGCCGGTCAGACCTGCAATCACGAAATAACGTGGCTTAGCGGGATCGAATGCGGCGTATTCATCGTACTCGCCCGCTTCCCAACCGTAGGCTTTCAGGAAAGCCTGAACACGTTCTTCGCGCTCATCTTCTGGGATCATGTCAACTTTATTGAGCACCAACCAGCGCGGCTTGTTGTACAACTCTTCGTCGTATTTGCGCAGCTCTTCAACAATCGCGTTGGCTTCCGCCACCGGATCAACACCTTCATCAAACGGCGCCAAATCAACGAGGTGCAATAAAATACCCGTGCGCTGTAAATGCTTCAGGAAACGATGGCCCAAACCAGCACCGTCTGCCGCACCTTCAATCAAACCCGGCACGTCGGCAATCACAAAACTGCGGTTTTCGTCGATCCGCACCACACCCAAATTCGGGTGCAAGGTCGTAAATGGATAATCCGCCACTTTTGGCTTGGCCGCAGAAACGGCGCGGATAAAGGTCGACTTGCCCGCGTTCGGCATACCGAGCAAGCCAATATCTGCCAATACTTTCAATTCCAACTTCAATTCACGACGCTCGCCTTCTGCGCCCGGCGTAGTTTGACGCGGTGCGCGGTTGGTCGATGATTTGAAATGCAAATTTCCAAAACCGCCTTGGCCGCCTTTGGCAATCGGCAAGCGCTCGCCGTTTTTGGTCAAGTCGGCAATCAGCTCACCGGTTTCAGCATCGGTAATGGTCGTGCCGATGGGCATGCGCAATTCAATATCATCGCCTCCTTTGCCGTAGCAATCCGCACCGCGACCGCCTTCCCCGTCTTTGGCTTTGTATTTGCGCACAAAACGGTAATCAACCAGCGTATTGATGTCTTCATCGGCAATCGCCCACACCGTACCGCCTTTACCGCCGTCGCCACCATCCGGGCCGCCGCGCGGTACGAATTTTTCACGGCGCATACTGGCCGAGCCATTACCGCCCTTGCCGCCGATTACTTCAATTTTTGCTTCATCAATAAATTTCATATCCACTCCTACTTGGGTATCGCTATGGAAGCGAAGGGATTTACCGCATGGGTGGCAATACCCGCCATCAATGGGGTAAATCCTCTGGCCTGCAAACTGCAAAACCCACAAAGAAAAAAAGCCCCATCACTAGGATAGGGCTTTCAAAGCAAACCGGAAAGAAGCTTAAGCTTCTTCGCCAGTGTAAGGCAGTACAGTTACAGTGCGACGCTTCAGAGCGCCTTTCACTGCGAATTGTACGTAGCCATCAACTTTAGCAAACAGAGTGTGATCTTTGCCCATACCAACATTGTCACCAGCGTGGAATTCAGTACCACGTTGACGAACAATGATAGAACCAGCAGGAATCAATTCACCACCGTAAACTTTGATACCCAAGCGTTTGGCTTCTGAATCGCGACCGTTACGCGAACTACCACCAGCTTTCTTATGTGCCATGGTTCAGCTCCTTAATTACTTAACGATTTCGTCAATGCGAATTTCAGTGTAGTTCTGGCGATGGCCAGCACGACGCATGTAGTGTTTACGGCGACGCATTTTGAAAATGCGAACCTTGTCACCACGACCTTGAGAAATAACAGTTGCCTTGATGGAAGCGCCGGCAACCACAGGGGCACCAATCACAACCGCATCACCGTCTGCCACCATCAATACTTCATTCAGTACGATTTGGCTGTCGATGTCTGCAGATATCTGTTCTACTTTAAGTTTTTCGCCGATAGCAACTTTGTACTGCTTGCCACCAGTTTTTACGACTGCATACATAACAAGCTCCTAAGAGTTTGACCCAACGCGCCGCGGACTATTCACACCGGCACGTCTCCCCAAAATTGGGAATCGAGCATCTTAAGAGCTTGTGCGAATAAAGTCAAGGACTTACCACACCAAAGCCGCAAGAAAACCAGCCAAGATGGGCGAGTCGGCCGGTTTTCTGCTAATATCACGCGATTATTGTTTAACGGGCCGCCAAAGTTATTCACACGGCAGCCCTCAAACCCAAAGGGCAAACCCAGCGTGTCGATGCAGTTTGTAAAGTCGGTCGTAGATGCCGACATGGCCATCATGGACAACGTCATTCGTGACCGCCTCTATTCCGATGTCGTTTTAGTGCGCCAAGTTGCCGAGTACATCGTCGCATCCGGCGGTAAACGTCTACGCCCGATGATTACCCTCCTCTCGGCACAAGCCCTTGGCTATCAAGGCAAGCACCATCACGAGCTCGCTGCAGTGATCGAATTCATTCACACCGCAACACTGCTACACGATGATGTAGTCGATGAATCCAGCCTGCGCCGCGGCCGCGACACAGCCAACGCACTCTTTGGCAACGCAGCCAGTGTCTTGGTCGGCGACTTTCTATACAGCCGCGCCTTTCAAATGATGGTGAACTGCGGCTCGATGCGCATTATGGAAGTCCTCTCCGACGCCACTAACGTCATCGCCGAAGGCGAAGTACTGCAACTCATGAACATCGGCAACATCGATATCGATGAAGCCGACTATCTCAAAGTCATTCGCTACAAAACCGCCAAGCTATTTGAAGCAGCATCCCGCCTCGGCGCCATCCTGGCTGAGCGCAACGCAGACACCGAAGACGCACTTGCGCGCTACGGCATGCATCTGGGCACAGCCTTCCAAATTATTGACGACGTACTCGACTACAGCGGCAAACAAGAAGAAATTGGCAAATCGCTCGGCGACGACCTTGCCGAAGGCAAACCAACCCTACCGCTGATTTACGTCATGCGCCACGGCCAAGCCGAGGCCGCAGCCACCGTCAAAGATGCACTCGAGCACGCCAAGCGTGAAAATTTTGACGCCGTACTCGCTGCCGTACAACAATCAGGCGCCCTAGAATACGCGCGCGAAGTGGCCAAAAAAGAAGCGCAACTGGCAAAAGACTGCCTCAAGAACATCACCAACAACCCATACACCCAAGCGCTCGAAGCACTCGCAACCCTCGCCATTGATCGCAACAGCTAATCAAACAAAAATTCTACGCAATAAAAAACCCCAACTTCTCACGAAGGCGGGGTTTTTTATTTCGGGCAATTGCCGCAAAATTAAGCAGCTGGAGTAGCCACTTTGCGCGCCGGCAATTTTTCCTTGATACGTGCAGATTTACCTGAACGATCACGGAGGTAATACAGTTTAGCGCGACGAACGTCACCACGGCGTTTAACTTCAACAGAAGCAACCAGTGGAGAGTAAGTCTGGAATGTACGCTCAACGCCAGTACCAGAAGAAATTTTGCGAACGATGAAGTTGCTGTTCAGACCACGGTTACGCTTAGAAATAACCACGCCTTCGTAAGCCTGCAGACGTTCACGTGTACCTTCCTTAACCTTTACCGATACGACAACAGTGTCGCCTGGCGCAAAGTCAGGAATAGTTTTACCCAAACGGGCGATTTCTTCTTGCTCGAGTTGTTGAATCAAGTTCATTTTAATACTCCATATGAGGCTTGTACCTTCTGCCGCGCACCTAGGTTTGCGGTACCGCCGAATTTTCAGTTTTAAATTCAGCCAGAAGACGAGTCTCTTCTTTAGATAACTGACGTTGCTGCAACAAATCAGGACGGCGTAACCAAGTACGACCGAGCGACTGCTTCAAGCGCCAGCGCCTTATTGCGGCATGGTTCCCCGAAAGCAAAACTTCCGGCACCGCCATGTCGCGATAAACTTCAGGACGGGTGTAATGCGGGCAATCCAACAACCCGTCCACAAACGAATCCTCTACCGCGCTCGCCGCCGTATTTAACACCCCCGGCAACAAACGGGACACGGCATCAATGACGATCATTGCGGGCAGTTCACCACCCGACAACACATAATCACCCACCGAGATTTCTTCATCGACGTGCGAGGCAATCACTCGCTCGTCCACCCCCTCATAACGCCCACACAACAAAACCAGCGCCGACTTCTGCGCCAACTCTACTGCTTTTTGATGCGTCAACGGTGCACCCTGAGGGGACATATACACCGTATAAGGCTGCAAGCCAGACGCCAATTGGCGTTGCTTGCTATACCCAATAGCCGCATCCAGTGGTGCCGGCAACATCACCATCCCCGGGCCACCACCGAACGGCCTATCATCCACACGATGATAGTTATCGGTCGTAAAATCCCGCGGATTACAAGTTTCAACCCCAATCAAGCCCAATTCAACTGCACGACGCGTTACGCCATGCGCCGTAATTGCGGCAAACATCTCGGGAAACAAGGTCACCACATCAAACTGCATGCCACTTTGAGATACATGGCTTTTAGGCTCAGACATCAAATAGCCTGGATTAAAAATCCAGCCCCCAATCCACACGCATTACACGCGCTTCAAGATCAACATCCAAAACCACGTGCCCAACAAAAGGCACCAAACGCTCTTCGTCACCATCTTTAACGACAATTACATCGTTAGCGCCAGTTTCGAACAGCTTATCAATTACACCAAGGCGTTCACCCTGCGCATTCACCACTTCCAAACCGATCAAATCAGCCCAGTAGTATTCACCCTCTTCAGGCTCAGGCATTTCACTGCGCGGCACAGCGATCTCGCAACCTTTTAATGCAAAGGCCACATCCCGATCGTTCACCCCCTGCAGCTTAGCACCCAGCTTTTTCGGCTGAACATGTGCATCCGCAACCTGATACGATTTCCACTGACCATTCTTACCTAACCACCATGTTTTGTAGTCAAGCAAACTATCCGCATAATGCGTATCAGCAATTAAACTAACCCACCCCTGAATGCCAAAAGCCCCGCTAATGTAGCCCATCACCACCAGATCTTCTGGCACCGTGTGTTGAGCATCCACCGACGAGGCTTTAAAATTTTTCACCACGGAAAAATTAGGCCGCTACTTTTTGCTGTTTGATCAAACGAGCAACAGTATCAGAAGGCTGAGCACCAACACCCAACCAGTAGTTCAGGCGATCAGCAACAAAGCGCAATTCTTCAGCAGCACCAGAAGCTTGTGGATTGTAAAAACCAACGCGCTCGATGAAACGACCATCGCGGCGGTTGCGAGAATCAGTCACTACAACGTTGTAGAACGGGCGATCTTTTGAGCCACCGCGAGCAAGACGAATCACGACCATAATAAAACCCAATATTGGTAAATAAAAATAAGCTCGCAATCATGCCAGAATTCCCCAGCCGCTGCAAGAAAAAATACAAACCCGTCGCACGAACGGCAATTACATCCCTGGCATTAAGCCCTTGAGGCCACGCATCATTTTCATCATGCCGCCACCGGAAAACTGCTTCATCATCTTCTGCGTCTGCTCAAACTGCTTCAACAAGCGATTAACCTCTTGCACCGTAACACCAGCACCTGCAGCAATGCGGCGCTTGCGACTGGCCTTTAGCAATTCAGGCTTACGGCGCTCCAAGGGGGTCATTGAATTAATAATGCCTTCGATCCGCGTCACAGCCTTGTCGGTCACCTGACTATCAGCCATCGCGCTCAACTGGCCCGGCAATTTATCCATTAACGCCGACATGCCACCCATTTTTTTCATTTGCTGAATCTGGGTTTTGAAGTCTTCCAAGTCAAAGCCCTTACCCGACTTGACCTTCTTCATCATTTTCAGGGCTTCGGCCTCATCAACCGTATTTTGCACATCCTCAATCAAGGACAGCACGTCACCCATACCCAACACACGACTCGCCATCCGATCTGGATGGAACGGCTCTAGCCCTGTTAATTTCTCGCCCGTACCCAAGAATTTAATCGGCTTACCCGTTACATGACGCACCGATAGCGCCGCACCGCCGCGCGAGTCGCCATCCATTTTGGTCAAAACAATACCCGTCAGTGGCAACGCTTCATTAAAAGCCTGGGCAGTATTGACCGCATCCTGACCTTGCATCGCATCGACAACAAACAAAGTCTCAACAGGCTTCACCGAAGCGTGCAGGGATTTAATTTCCTGCATCATTGCCTCATCAATCGCCAAACGACCCGCCGTATCGACAATCAATACATCAAAGAAATGACGCTTAGCATGATCAATGGCTGCGTTCGCAATATCCACCGGCTTTTGCGTTACATCCGATGGATACCACTCGACCTGTAGCTGCCCCGCCAACGTCTTCAGCTGCTCAATCGCAGCAGGCCGATAAACGTCAGTAGAGACTAGCAGTACTTTTTTCTTTTGTGACTCTTTGAGTAACTTAGCCAACTTACCCGAGGTCGTTGTTTTACCCGCCCCCTGCAAGCCCGCCATCAAAATCACAGCTGGCGGCTGGGCAGCCAAATTAAGCGCATCGTTTTGCGCGCCCATTAATTTGGTTAATTCTTCATACACAACCCCGATCACAGCCTGACCCGGCGTCAAACTACCCACAACCTCTTTACCTTCTGCACGCAACTTCACATCAGCAATAAATTGCTTCACCGCCGGCAATGCGACATCCGCCTCAAGGAGCGCCATACGCACTTCGCGCAACGCATCTTTAATATTGTCTTCGGTAAGGCGCGAATGCCCCCGTAAAGTTTTAACGACACCACCTAAACGACCCGACAAATTTTCAAACATGCAACGATTCCTTGAGCGAGAGCTGCCGCTGCAGCGACCACTCTGTTAGACTTAATTACTTTCTATTTTACCTCAATTGCCGTGCTGACTCTGCTTGCGCCGCTTTCTTTATTCATTTACCTGCTACTCGGCTGGCATTTTTGCCAAACACGACTCGCAGGCAAACGCGCGCTCCCAGAAAAAGCCAGCCGCCTCTTACTGGCAATCGGCATCATTTGCCACGGCATCGCTATAACGCACGGCGCACTCCAAGCCAACCCCAACTTTGGCGCCGCCGAAGCACTCTCGCTTACCGCGTGGCTTGCCATCATGATTTACTGCGTAGGCCAGCTCAAATTAAAGCTCGACGGATTAGAGCCACCGCTATTTGCCTTTGCCGCCAGCTTTGTTGCGCTATCGCTGATACTTCCAGCTGGCCACGCCATCACATACAGCCAAAACAGCTTAAGCAGAGCACATTTTTTACTTGCCATGCTCGCGCAAAGTTTTTTATTTGTAGCAGCGGGGATCGCCATTTTAATGCGACTCACCGACAACACCCTGCACCACCATGCCGGCAAGCTACTCGCAAGAACACTCCCTCCTCTGCTCACGCTAGAGCGCCTACTTTTTAGCGCCATTGGGGTAGGGTTTCTACTCCTCACATTAGCTCTTACTGCGGGATCAATCCTCAATTGGCAACAGCACGGTCAGCTCGCCCAGTTGTCGCATAAAACAATTTTCGCATTATCCTCATGGCTACTATTTGCAAGCTTGCTTCTTGGTCACAAAATCAAGGGCTGGCGAGGGCGTTTTGCGGCCAACTGGACTCTAACTGCATTTAGCATTCTATTTCTTGGCTACATCGGCTCACGTATTGTCCTTGAGGCCATATTAGGAAAGGCCTAGCAAGACATACCCCACAACACCCTACCCCCACACCCTTCAAATCTATTAGCCAGAGGCGTGCAAGCAACATTTCACAGCAAATGAGCGCCCGCACACCGCGACTTTCCTCGACATCTGCTAGACTAGAAAAGATATTAAATTTTGATCACACGCACATCTAGGCAAACCCAAGCCTAATATTGCGTCAGGTCTGAGCCCAATTGGAGTGATTTTTTTGTTATGAGCACCCCGCAAATTTCTGGTCTCGCACGCTTACTCGTGCAGCATGGCCGACTGAGCGATGCAGATGCCGAAGCACTGCAAGCGAGCGCCAACACAAATAAAACCACTTTTATTGAGCAATTAACTCAAAGCAAAAAGCTATCGGCACGGGATGTCGCAGAGTTCTCATCTCAAACGTTTGGCTACCCTCTGCTCGACATCGATCGAATTGACTCCAGCTATTTGCCGCAAGGTGTAATCGACAATAACGTTATGCGCGCCCAGCGCATTGTTCCGCTATTCAAACGCGGTACAAAACTTTTCATCGGCATTTCAGATATCACCAATCTGGAAGCAGTTGAAAAAGTTCGCTTCCAAACCAACGCGCAAGTCGAACCGATTATCGTTGAAGACAACAAGCTCATCGTTCTCATCAATAGAACAATTGATGCCACAGGTGCCAACCTGAAAGAAATGGACCTCGAAGATGTGGAGCTTGCACTCGACGGCGGCGACCCCGAACCAACAGCGGCTGAAACTCAAATGGGGCAAGATATTGACGATGCCCCCATTGTTAAATATCTGCAAAAAATCTTGATGGATGCCATCAATGGCGGCGCATCCGACATTCACTTTGAGCCGTACGAAAAATTCTACCGGATTCGTTTTCGCATCGACGGGGTACTCCGCGAAATCGCCCAGCCGCCATTAGCAATCAAAGAGAAAATATCATCCCGCATCAAGGTCATTTCGAAGCTCGACATTTCAGAAAAGCGCATTCCACAAGATGGACGCATGAAATTAGTCCTGTCTAAATCGCGAGCTATTGATTTCCGGGTCTCCACCCTGCCGACCATGCATGGTGAAAAAATTGTAATGCGGATTTTGGATCCTTCATCCGCAACGCTCGGCATTGATGCTCTCGGCTACGATCCAGATCAAAAAGCCATTATCCTTGAAGCAATTCAGCGCCCGTATGGCATGGTCTTAGTGACAGGCCCGACCGGCTCAGGCAAAACCGTATCGCTTTACACATGCCTTAATTTACTCAATAAGCCAGATATCAATATCGCAACGGCGGAAGACCCATGCGAGATTAACTTGCCGGGCATCAACCAGGTCAATGTAAATGACAAAGCGGGGCTAACGTTCTCTGCCGCACTCAAGGCCTTCCTGCGTCAAGACCCCGACATCATTATGGTCGGCGAGATTCGCGACCTAGAAACCGCCGATATCGCAATTAAAGCTGCGCAAACGGGCCACATGGTGTTTTCAACACTCCACACCAATGATGCCCCAACCACATTAACGCGAATGCTCAATATGGGCATCCAGCCGTTCAATATTGCTTCATCGGTCATTCTAATTACCGCTCAGCGCCTAGCTCGCCGTCTATGCAGTTGCAAAAAACACATTGACCTTCCAAATCAGGCCTTAATCGACGCAGGCTTTACCCAAGAAGACTTGGATGGCACATGGCAGCCGTACGGCCCCGTCGGCTGCGAAATATGCAAAGACACTGGCTACAAAGGTCGTGTTGGTATTTACCAAGTTATGCCGATTACAGATGAAATCAACCGACTAATCATGAACCATGGCAATGCCATTGATATTGCTGATCAGGCTCGCAAAGAAGGCGTACTAAGCCTTCGTGAAGCAGGACTTCGAAAAGTTAAACAAGGCCTCACCTCACTTGAAGAAGTGATGGCCGTTACAAATGTATAAGAGGGATTGAGCCATGGCCGTAAAACCCAAAAGCCCCGCAGTAAAAGATTCAACTTTTCGCTGGGAAGGCAAAGACCGCACCGGCAAAGTAGTTAAAGGTGAAATGCGTGCTGTCAGCGAATCCATCGTAAAAAGCACTTTACGTCGCCAAGGGATCAACGTCACGAGCGTAAAAAAAGTACGTCTCGGTGCTGGCCGCAAGATCACAGAACTCGACATCACGATGTTTACTCGACAATTGGCCACTATGTTGAAGTCAGGCGTACCGCTCCTTACTGCATTCGATATCGTTGCAAAGGGGCACAGCAATCCTTCCGTCACAAAATTACTGATGGAAATAAAAACCGACATCGAAACAGGCTCTTCTTTAACCCAAGCCTTCAGAAAACATCCAAATCAATTCGATAGCCTCTATTGCAACTTGGTACAAGCTGGTGAACAAGCGGGTATTTTGGACGCTTTGCTGGCTCGACTTGCCACCTACAAAGAAAAAATCTTAGCCGTTAAGAAAAAAATCAAATCGGCCATGTTTTACCCAACGGCCATTATTGTCGCTGCTTTCGTCATTACCGCCGTGATTATGATTTTTGTAATTCCAGCATTTAAGGAGCTCTTCTCGAGTTTTGGTGCCGATCTACCAGGGCCAACCTTATTAGTCATGAATATCTCCGATATTTTTGTAACTTACTGGTACATCATTTTTGGCAGCATCTTCGGCGGCATCTATCTATTCATGAAAGCTTGGAAAAAGTCGGAAAAGATCCAATTTGCCATGGACCGATTAATCTTAAAATTACCAGTCCTTGGTGAGATTGTCCGCAACGCAACCATCGCACGCTGGAGTCGTACCTTATCAACAATGTTTGCAGCGGGGGTACCGTTAGTGGAGTCACTTGAATCTGTTGGAGGCGCTGCCGGCAATATTGTTTACAAACAAGCAACACAACGGATTCAATCCGAAGTTAGCACGGGAACAAGCCTTACTGCCGCAATGCAAAATGCCACCGTTTTCCCGAATATGGTATTGCAAATGGTATCCATCGGCGAAGAATCGGGCTCACTCGATGCCATGCTCAGCAAAGTAGCCGACTACTTTGAAGAAGAAGTAGATAACGCAGTCGAAGCCCTATCCAGCCTCATGGAACCCATTATTATGGTAGTATTGGGCACCTTAATTGGTGGTCTGGTTATTGCCATGTACCTCCCCATTTTCAAAATGGGCGCAGCGGTGGGCGGCTAAATAGATGATTGAGGTTTTTAATTCCAATTACTTGTTAATTGGATTCACTGCGGTACTTGGCTTAATGATTGGTAGCTTTTTGAATGTCGTCATTCATCGGCTACCTCTCATGCTAGAAAAAGAATTTCGCTTAGAGTGTCAAACACTCTTAAATCCCGAACTAGACGAAACGAATCGCCCTTCAACATACAATTTAGCGACACCTCGTTCGGCATGCCCTACCTGTGGGCATCAAATCAAAGCGATTGAAAACATCCCTATACTAAGCTGGTTGGCATTGAAAGGGCGATGCAGTCAATGCCACAGCAAGATTAGTGCTCGTTACCCATGCGTCGAATTCGCAACGGCCGCCATATCCGCGGGGCTTGCCATCCATTTTGGGCCAAGCCTACAACTATTAGGCGCTTTGGCATTCGCATGGTGTCTCGTTGCACTAATCATGATTGATGCCGACACCTACCTACTACCCGATAGCATTACATTACCTCTACTCTGGTTGGGCCTATTACTTAACACCCAAGGGATTTACACCTCACTACCTAGCGCAGTATATGGTGCAACATTCGGATATCTCTCACTTTGGAGCATATACTGGCTATTCAAGCTAGCAACAGGCAAAGAAGGCATGGGGTATGGTGACTTTAAACTTTTAGCAGCCCTTGGTGCGTGGCTTGGTTTTGCCATGCTACCAATCATTATCCTACTGTCTTCATTAGCTGGCGCCATCTTAGGCATCATTATGGTGGCAGGTAGTCAACGCGGCTGGAATAAACCCATGCCTTTCGGCCCCTATCTTGGTATTGCAGGCATGATTGCAATGGTATGGGGCAAAGAAATCACATTGATGCTGTACGGATATTGATGACTATTGTTGGACTTACAGGTGGGATAGGCAGCGGAAAAAGCACCGTTGCGCAATATTTAAAAGAACTTGGCAGCACCATTATTGATGCGGATTTAATTGCGCATGAGTTAACTCGCAAAGATCAAAAAGCAACGGCAGAGATCGTCAAATTATTTGGAAATGGATGTTTGACAGAAGAAGGACATTTAGACCGCTCCTTTCTACGCAGACAGATCCACGAACATCCTGCTGATAAGCTTAAATTAGAATCGCTACTGCATCCGATGATTTTAAACGAGTGCAAACAGCAACTTAAGCACGCAAAATCGAAAACTCCGTACCATGTACTCATGGCCCCTTTATTGCTTGAAGTTCCAGACTTCAAAAATTTATGCCAAACGATTATTGTAGTATCAGTTGATCGTGAGAAACAAATCACACGCGTAATGAATCGCAACAACTTCAATGAAAATGAAGTGCTTGCCATCATGAAAAACCAACTGAGCGACGAAGAACGTAAACAACAAGCTGACTACTTGATTTACAATAACGGCACATTAAACGAACTACATGAAGAAGTAGCAAAACTAGACCAGAAACTCAAAAGTGCACCATTAAAATAAACGAGTCGGATCTTTAGTTCTGCACTTTCTGCAAATTGCACTATTTTTTAGGTTTGAGCATTGTGATTAGTTACGAATTTCCAATCAACGAGCGCATTAGAACTCTACTCCGCCTTGAAGAGTTATATATACGCACTAGCAAGTTGGTGGCCCGTGATGATGCCTTAGATCATCACATGGCACTACTTGGGATTTTTGAGATCATGGAAGTGGCTAGTCGTGCGGATTTAAAATCAGACCTACTTCAAGAACTTGAACGTCAACGACAAACCTTAGCCGCACTAAGGAACAATCCGCACATCTCGGAAGATGCGCTCGATCTAGTGTTGAATGAAATCGAAAATACCCATACCAGTCTCCTCGACATGACAGGAAAATTTGGACAGTACTTAAGAGAAAACGAATGGCTGATGGCGATCAAACAGCGTATCTCGATTCCAGGTGGAGTGTGTGAATTTGACCTTCCCTCGTATCATTACTGGAGAAAGCAAGCAGCCGAACGCCGCAGACTCGATTTAGAACGGTGGCTAACGCCATTATTACCAATAAAAAATGGGTTAGATATTGTTCTTAAGTTATTGCGCGACTCAGCGAAAGCTAACAACTTCATAGCTAAACAAGGTAGTTTTCAACAAATGTCCGGTGGCAAAGTAGTACAGCTACTAAAAGTTACATTACCAAGCGATTTACCAGCCGTGCCAGAGTTATCAGCAAACAGATATGCAATTAACATCCGGTTTATAGTCCCTTCTACTAGCGGAGAGCGCGCTAAAGTAATCGAGTCAGATATCAACTTTACGCTGAGCTATTGCAACCTATAATGAGTGACACCTTAAAACAACAAGTGAAATGCCCTCAATGCGGGTGTTTGAACACTTATTCACCAACAAACCCTTCACGCCCCTTCTGCTCTGAGCGATGCAAACTTATAGATTTAGGGCAATGGGCCAACGAAAACTACCGTATAGCAGAAGAAACTCAATCAATAGATATAAATACACTGTCTCAGTAGTCCACTAGCAAGAAGTAGCAATCTTATTTTCATATTTATTTCATAGCTCCGTCACATCGTGCAAGTAACTTAGGGAAATCGAACTGGAGGTTTCCACATGCACGAACACGTTTTGACGCACACAAATAGCAAATCAAATCACTCACTTTCAGTCTCAATCGCTAAAACCAAATCAGAAATTAAAGCGGCACAAGCCTTGCGCTACAGAGTCTTTGCCGAAGAAATGGGCGCAAAATTAAGCACAAAGGAGCCCGGACTCGATCAAGACTTATTTGATAAGTATTGCGACCATCTGATTGCACAAGATAATTTGACAGGTGAAGTTATTGGTACCTATCGTATTTTGCCTCCACACAAAGCCAGAAAAGTTGGCAGCTACTATTCTGATACTGAATTTGATTTGACCCGATTACAACACATCAGATCGCAGCTAGTAGAATTGGGACGTACATGCGTGCACCCAGATTATCGAACGGGCTCAACGATAGCATTGCTCTGGAGTGGTTTAACCCAGTATATGGTAAAAAATAATTACCAATATATGATGGGCTGCGCTTCAGTTTCTCTAAATGATGGTGGACACACAGCTGCAAGTCTATATCGTAAAATAGCAAAAAAAGCTATGGCTCCTGTTGAATGGCGAGTATTTCCACGCTGCCCATTACCGATTTCAGCTTTAGACGAAAAAATTGAAATCGAAACACCAGCACTAATTAAAGGTTATTTGCGTGCTGGAGCTTTAGTTTGCGGTGAGCCCGCGTGGGATCCAGACTTCAATACTGCGGACTTCTTGATGTTACTGCCCACACAAAACATCAACAATCGTTACGCCAAACATTTCGCCCGGTAAAAAACCTTAAGTCAACCACTAAATCCTATGAACATCAGACCAGCACTTACGGCTATCCAGCTTATTTTGCACATTGTAAAAGGACTACTGATCATAACCTTTGGTTTTCCAAACAAAAATTGCGAACAAAAAAACAAAGCCACACAGCTATGGTCAGAGCAGTTAGCTGCAATTTTGAAGATTAGAATATGCATATCGGGAGAATTACCAAACTACAGACCTAAGAATCAAATGATTGTGGCAAATCATATATCCTGGTTTGATATTTTTGGAATTAACACAATCCATGCCGCACGCTTTATTGCAAAATCCGATGTAGAAGAGTGGCCAATCATTAATAGACTATGTAAAGCCGCAGGAACTTTTTTTATAAATCGAAACAAAATTAAAGATGCAAAACGAGTGAACATACAAATAACCAAGGCATTATTAGCGGGTGATATTACTGCATTTTTTCCGGAAGGCACTACAACAAATGGCAAAGAGATTAATCCGTTTAAGTCATCACTTCTACAGCCAGCAATCTCAAGCAATGGTTCAATTCAACCAATTTATCTAAATTATACGGATAGGTACAATAAACATACTGACATTGCAGCATACACACAAGAAACCACACTAGTTGGCTCGATATGGAAGATAATTAGAGCAGATGGAATAAAAATGCATATTGATATACTACCATCCATCAAAACTAACAACTTAAGTCGAACCGAACTATCCGAACTCACTACAACTTCAGTACAAAATGCCCATGAGAACTTCAAATCTCAATACTTTGATATGTATGTGATGACTGTACCTGATAAATTTGCAGATCGGACAAACGAACAGCAGACAATTGCCCACCCCACACAGCACCAGTGTCTAAACCAATAAGATTAGACGCCTTATAAAGCCCTAATGCCGACCAATGCCCAAAAATAACAGTTGAATCGCAAGCCTTCCGTTTCAAACTGAACCACGGAGTCAAAGATTCAGGTGCCCCTATCAGCTCACCTTTATATTTAAAATCCAATCCTTCACTTGTACAAAAGCGCATTCTCGTAAATGCATTAATAGTGAATCTAAAACTTTCAGCTTCATCAAGCTCATTAGACCAAGCAATCGGCTTATTACCGTACATTAAAGAGAACCAACTTTTCTTATCAGCACCAGAATATTTTATTCGCGCAGATTCTGCTAGTTTAAGGGCCTTCTTAATACCCCATCCCGGATACAACCCTGCATGAACAATATAATTACCTTCAATTTCTAACATTAAAGGTTGCTGAGACAGCCAACATAATAAGACAGATGCGTCTGAAGATTGTAAAACTTCATTAATTGTATCGCCATCTTTCAGGCTACTAATACCCAGCCAACAAGCTAACAAATGTAAATCATGGTTCCCTAGTACTGTCGATGCACAATGACGATTTTGGTATACCCACTGCAATACCCGCAAGGAAGCTGGTCCCCGATTCACTAAATCACCGACAAAAATAATTCGATCGCAGTCTGTATTAAAATTAATTACATCCATGAGTCGTGATAACTCATCAAAACATCCTTGCACATCACCAACCACATAAGTTGCCATTACAGAACCTAAAACATTTCAAATAATGATTAATAAAATGATGAACAAAAAAAAACCGACTCTAGGTCGGTTTTTTTAATCATTCAACAGATATTACTCTGCTGACTCAGCAACTACTTCTTCTGGGCGATCAACAAGTTCAACGTATGCCATAGGAGCATTATCGCCAACTCGGAAACCGCACTTCAGAATACGCAAATAACCACCATTACGAGCAGTATAGCGTGGGCCAAGTACATCAAACAATTTAACTACAATGTCACGATCACGTGTACGAGAAAAAGCCAAACGGCGATTAGCCAGTGATGGTTTTTTACCCAAAGTAATCAATGGCTCTGCCACACGGCGTAATTCTTTAGCCTTTGGCAGGGTAGTTTTGATAACTTCATGCTTCAACAAGGCATTCGCCAAGTTACGAAGCATCGCAAGACGATGACTTGTCGTACGATTTAATTTACGATTAGAAAGACGATGACGCATTTGTCAATTCCTTTGCTAGTACCAGCTTATGGCTTGTCTAAGCCAGCTGGTGGCCAGTTTTCAAGGCGCATGCCAAGGCTAAGCCCTTTCGAAGCGAGCACTTCTTTGATCTCATTGAGTGATTTGCGACCTAAATTAGGAGCTTTTAACAACTCTGTTTCGGTACGCTGAATCAGATCACCAATATAATAGATGTTTTCCGCTTTTAGACAATTTGCAGAACGAACAGTCAACTCAAGATCATCTACCGGACGAAGCAGGATAGGATCAATTGTAACCTGCGGCTCTACAACTTTTTCTTCTTGCGTACCTTCCAAATCAGCAAAAACACCGAGTTGGTCGATCAACATACGAGCTGCTTGGCGAACTGCTTCATCTGGCTCAATTACGCCATTGGTTTCAATGTCGATAATCAAACGATCAAGATCAGTACGTTGCTCTACACGAGCGCTTTCTACTTGGTAGCTAACACGGCGAATTGGGCTGAATGAAGCATCCAGAATAATCGTACCGATGGTACGTCCCTCTTCTTTATTAACGCGAGAAGGTGCAGGCTGATAGCCACGACCTTTCTCAACGGTAATATCCATGCTTAACTTACCACCTGCAGACAGATGTGCAATCACATGATCAGGGTTAATCACCTCAACATCATGTGGCAACTGAATGTCGGAAGCCTTGACGACACCCTCACCCTCTTTTGAAAGAGTAAGTGTGACAGAGTCCCGACCATGCAGTTTCAGCACAACACCTTTAAGGTTCAACAGGATATCGACAACGTCTTCCTGCACGCCATCCAACGCGGAATATTCGTGAACAACACCATCAATTTTAACTTCTGTTGGCGCAAAACCCGCCATAGAAGATAAAAGAATTCGGCGTAGTGCATTACCGAGAGTATGGCCATAACCGCGCTCAAACGGCTCCATAACGACTTTCGCGTGTGCTTGAGCCAGAGCTTGCACATCGATGATGCGCGGTTTGAGCAACTCGTTTGCATTGATTTGCATAAGTCAGTATCCCTTGCCAACCGGTTCAGGTTATTACTTGGAGTAGAATTCAACTACTAACGATTCATTGATATCGCTAGACAGATCTGAACGCTCTGGCATGTTCTTAAACACACCTTCCATTTTTTTAGAATCAACCTGTACCCAGCTTGGGAAGCCAATGCCTTCAGCTAAGCTCAACGCTTCCTGAATACGTACTTGCTTCTTAGCTTTTTCACGTACAGCAACAACATCACCAGCTTTCACTTGGAAAGAAGGAATGTTTACAACGTTACCGTTAACAGTGATAGCCTTGTGGGAAACGAGTTGACGAGATTCGGAACGAGTAGAACCGTATCCCATACGATATACAACGTTATCAAGACGAGACTCAAGCAATTTCAAGAGGTTTTCACCAGTCGAACCTTTGCGACGAGCTGCTTCTTCAAAATAACGGCGGAACTGACGTTCCAATACGCCGTAAATGCGACGGATCTTTTGCTTTTCACGCAGGTGAACGCCATAGTCCGACAGACGCATATTCTTTTTAGCGCCATGCTGGCCTGGGGCTTGTTCCAGCTTGCACTTGCTGTCGAGCGAACGACGTGCGCTTTTCAAGAACAGATCCGTGCCTTCGCGGCGTGCAAGTTTGCACTTGGGTCCAATATAACGAGCCATTTCTTACTCCAGAATTAGATACGACGCTTCTTCGCAGGACGGCAGCCGTTGTGCGGAACAGGCGTCACATCCGAGATACTGGTGATCTTGAAACCGAGTGCGTTCAAAGCACGCACAGCAGATTCACGACCAGGGCCCGGACCCTTGATGCGTACTTCTAGGTTCTTAACACCATATTCTTGGGCAACTTTACCAGCTGCTTCTGCTGCAACCTGTGCGGCAAAAGGTGTACTTTTACGAGAGCCTTTAAAACCAGCACCGCCCGAGGTAGCCCAAGATAAAGCATTGCCTTGGCGATCAGTGATGGTAATGATCGTGTTATTGAAAGAAGCGTGAACGTGCACGATTCCTTCTGACACGCTCTTTTTGACTTTCTTACGTACACGAGCTGTGTTTGCTTTAGCCATAATTTATGTCCTTAATTACTTCTTGCCAGCGATAGACTTACGTGGACCCTTGCGAGTACGTGCGTTAGTCTTAGTACGCTGACCGCGAACTGGCAGGCCTTTGCGGTGACGGAAACCACGATAGCAGCCAAGGTCCATAAGACGCTTGATGCTCATGGTTACTTCACGACGCAGATCACCTTCGATGGTGAATTTACCTACTTCGTCACGTAGTTTTTCAAGTTCAACATCACTGAGATCTTTTACTTTCTTGCTAGGCTCAATTGCAGTAGTAGCACAAATCGCTTTAGCGCGAGTTTGACCAATACCGTAAATAGCCTGAAGACCGATCACAGTATGCTGATGATTAGGTATGTTAACCCCAGCAATACGGGCCATACTTCTTACCCCAGGTTAAAAAGTGGTGGATTTTAACACCAATAGCCGATTGACTCAATCAGCCTTGACGCTGCTTGTGCCGTGGGTCAGTACAAATTACACGCACAACACGGTTGCGACGAATAATTTTGCAGTTACGGCAGATTTTCTTGACCGATGCTTGAACTCTCATGGTCTATCCTTTGAAAACAAAGTAAAATCCCAGCCAAAAAAAAGACTGGAATACGTTGCAATCACTGTTAATGTCGCGAGCACCCAAACCACAAGAGCTAGCAAACTCCAGCAAAGTCCGCAAATATAACACAAACGAACAAACTAAGAAACAAAAAACAGCAACCACACGTCAGTAAAAATGAGAGACCTAAATTTTTATTAGATCTCTCAAACAAAAATTGTTACACAGATAAAACTGCGAATAACAAATAAAACTAACCTTTGAAGTTCGCCTTTTTAAGCAAACCTTCATACTGATGGGACAGGACATACGACTGCATCTGAGCCATGAAATCCATAGTAACCACAACCAAAATCAGTAATGAAGTGCCACCAAAGTAGAATGGAACATTCCATTTAAGAATCAAAAATTCTGGAATCAAACACACAAAAGCGATGTAAATAGCACCGATCAAAGTTAATTTCATGATCAACTTCTCGATGTACCGAGCCGTATGATCACCAGGACGATACCCAGGAATCATTGCTCCGCTTTTCTTCAGGTTATCAGCAGTCTCACGCGGATTAAACACCAAAGCTGTGTAGAAATAACAGAAGAAAATAATAGCAGCCGCATAGAAAAGTACGTAGAGAGGCTGACCTGGGTGAAGTTTATCACCGATAGATTTCAACCAAGAAAAGTGCTGACTATTCCCTGTCCACGACAAAACTGTTGCAGGAAAGAGAATAATCGATGATGCGAAAATTGGAGGTATCACCCCAGCCATATTAATCTTGAGCGGGAGAAATGAACTCTGAGCCTGCATCAAGCGGTTGCCAACTTGACGCTTAGCATATTGTACTGGAACCTTACGTTGCCCGCGCTCAACAAACACCACCGCGGCAGTTAGGAGAACAACACCAACAAAAAGGAAAATAACAAGCAGTATCGGCAAGGCGCCTTGATTAGTAAGCGACAAAGTCTTACCAATAGCGGAAGGCACACCCGATGCAATACCTGCACAAATAATGATGGAAATGCCATTACCTAAACCACGCTCGGTGATTTGCTCACCCAGCCACATCAAAAACATAGTCCCAGTCACTAATGAAACCATAGTAACTGCAACAAATAAACCTTGATCCATCACCACCAAATTTGGCTGACGGAATAGCATCATTGCAATACCGAAGCTCTGAGCCGATGCGAGCAAAACGGTAAAGTAGCGGGTATATTGAGTCAACTTACGTCGACCCGCCTCACCTTCTTTTTTCAACTGTTTAAGATTAGGCAGAACTTCACCGGCAAGCTGAATGATAATCGAAGCCGAAATGTACGGCATGATACCAATAGCAAAAACAGTGAAGCGCGACAAAGCACCACCTGAAAACATATTAAACATGTTTAACAGGCCAGTTTGCGATGACTGGAACAAGTTCGCCAATTCCACAGGATTAATCCCAGGAACAGGAATGTGAGCACCGATACGGTAAACAATCAGTGCACCAACAACAAACCAAATACGTTTTTTTAGATCAGCAAACTTAGATGCTGAACCAGCCAATGCGGGATTTGCCACGTTCTGCCTTAACCTTTAATAATTATTACTCGCCAACAGAACCACCAGCAGCTTCAATTGCAGCCTTAGCGCCTTTAGTAGCCAAAACACCCTTAAGTGTTACAGCTTTTTCAATCGCACCAGACAATACAACTTTGCAGCTGATTGAGTGTTGAGAAATTAAACCAGCCTGAACTAAGCTAAGCATATCAATTTCAGAGATAGGCAACGCTTGTAATTCAGAAAGTGTAACTTCAGCATTTTTACCTTGAGCCAAAGATTTGAAACCACGCTTAGGCAAACGGCGTTGCAAAGGCATTTGACCGCCTTCGAAACCTACCTTATGAAAACCACCAGCGCGTGATTTTTGACCTTTGTGACCACGACCACATGTTTTACCAAGGCCAGAGCCAATACCACGACCAACACGCTTGCTTGAATGCTTTGCGCCAACGCCTGGAGTTAAAGTATTAAGTTCCATTTTAACCCTCAACCTTCAGCAAGTAGCTGATCTTGTTAACCATACCACGGTTTTCTGGTGTATCGATAACCACAGCAGAGCTATTAGTTTTACGAAGACCCAAACCACGTGCGCAGGCTTTGTGAGACTCAAGACGACCAATTAGGCTTTTTACCAAAGTCACCTTAATTGTTTTAACGTCGCTCATTGTGCACCCCCAAGAATCTCTTCAACTGATTTACCACGTTTAGCAGCAATCTCAGCTGGTGTATGCAACTTAGACAAACCGTCTAAAGTAGCACGCACAATATTGTATGGGTTAGTAGAGCCATGGCATTTGGCAGTAATGTTATGAATACCCATTACTTCAAATACTGCACGCATCGGGCCGCCAGCAATAATACCAGTACCTTCAGGTGCGGGCTGCATAAACACAGTTGTAGCACCATGCTTACCAAAAACAGTGTGCTGAACAGTACCGTTACGCAGGCTTACTTTAACCATTTTGCGACGAGCTTCTTCCATCGCTTTTTGTACAGCTACTGGCACTTCCTTAGATTTGCCCTTACCCATACCAACGCCACCATCACCATCACCAACGACAGTAAGAGCAGCAAAACCAAGGATACGACCGCCTTTAACGACTTTGGTAACGCGATTCACGCTTACCATCTTCTCCCGAAGGCCGTCCTGACGATCTTCCATTTCGTTCTTAGCCATTATTTGAACTCCAAACTCAATTAGAAGACGAGGCCAGCTTCACGAGCCGCATCAGCCAGTGCTTTAACACGGCCGTGGTATTGGAAACCTGAGCGATCGAAAGCTACGTTTTGAACACCAGCTGCTTTTGCCTTTTCAGCAATCAGCTTACCTACAGCCACTGCACTTGCAACATTGCCGCCGTTCTTAACTTCAGAACGCAGAGCCGCTTCAAGTGTATTAGCAGAAGCCAAAACTTTACTCCCAGTCTCATCAATGATCTGAGCGTAAATATGGCTATTGGTACGGTGCACAGACAAGCGCACGACCTTGAGCTCCGCAATCTTGGCACGGGTTTTACGTGCACGGCGAAGTCTGCTTTGATTCTTATCCATAATTCAGCCTCGATTACTTCTTCTTGGTTTCTTTGATAACAACCACTTCGTCAGAATAACGTACACCCTTGCCTTTATATGGCTCAGGAGAACGGTAAGCGCGAATCTCGGCTGCAACTTGACCTAGAAGTTGTTTATCGGCACCCTTCAGGATGATCTCAGTTTGAGACGGAGTCTCGCACTTGATACCCACGGGCATTTGATGTGCAACTGGATGAGAAAAACCCAATGACAGATTCAGCACATCGCCTTGAGCTTGAGCACGGTAACCAACACCAACCAGTGTCAATTTACGCTCAAAGCCTTTGTTAACACCATTTACCATGTTGTTAACTAAAGCGCGCAAAGTACCAGACATTGAACGAGCAAATTTGCTATTGCCATTGGCAGCAAAAGTAACCGAACCGTCTTTAACTTCAACAGCTACGTCAGCAACAACTGGATGAGTAAGAGTACCCTGAGGACCCTTAACTTCGATTTTACCTTGGCCGAGTTTAACTTCGACACCAGCCGGAATTGCAACCGGATTTTTAGCTACGCGAGACATTGTGACACCTCATCAAGCAACGATGCACAGCAACTCACCACCAATACCATTGGCGCGTGCTTTGCGGTCGGTCATCACACCCTTGGAAGTGGACAAGATTGCCACGCCAAGACCATTCATCACACTTGGGATATCGCTAGTACTGCGATAGTCACGCAAGCCTGGTTTTGAAATACGGTCAAGGCGCTCAATTACTGGGCGTCCAGCGTAGTACTTCAATTCAATCGTCAGCACCGGCTTAACTTCACCAGTAACCAAGAACGATTCAACATAACCTTCTTCGTGTAAAACTTTTGCAATCGCTACCTTCAATTTAGAAGAAGGCATTACTACCGAAGCTTTATCAGCACGCTGCGCGTTACGGATGCGAGTCAGCATATCGGCGATAGGATCATGCATTGCCATGTTATTTCTCTCCTATTACCAGCTTGCTTTAACAAGACCCGGAATCTCACCCTTAAAGGCGAGATCACGCAACTTGCTACGGCCAAGACCGAACTTACGGAACACACCACGTGAACGACCAGTCAATTTGCAACGATTGTGCAAACGAACAGGTGAAGAATTACGTGGCAGTTGCTGGAGTTTCAAACGAGCTTGGAATTGATCTTCCTCACTCGCATTTTGATCATTAATAATGACCAAGAGCTTTTCACGCTTAGCAGCAAATTTTGCAACTACAGCAGCGCGTTTAGCTTCACGATTAATCAGTGCAAGTTTTGCCATGATCGCCTCAATTCTTGAACGGGAACTTAAAGGCTGCGAGCAAAGCGCGAGCTTCCTCATCAGTCTTAGCCGTAGTCGTAATGGTAATATTCATGCCACGCAGAGCATCAATCTTATCGTACTCAATTTCCGGGAAAATGATTTGTTCTTTAACGCCCATGTTGAAGTTACCACGGCCGTCAAAAGATTTACCACCAATACCACGGAAGTCACGCACACGCGGGAGTGCGATCGTAACCAAACGATCCAAGAATTCATACATGCGTTCACGACGCAAAGTCACCTTACAACCTACTGGGTAACCATCACGAATCTTAAAGCCTGCAATAGACTTTTTAGACTTCGTAACCACTGGTTTCTGACCTGCAATTTTTTGCATGTCACCAACCGCGAATTCCATAACTTTTTTATCTGCAACTGCTTCGCCAACACCCATGTTAATGGTGATTTTTTCAATGCGAGGCACCTGCATTACAGATTTGTAGCCGAATTGTTTAACCAACTCAGGAACGATCTTGCTTTCATATACTTCTTGAAAACGAGCCATTGTAATTCCCCTTAGCCGCCAACTACTTCGCCACTAGACTTAAACACGCGAACTTTCTTGCCATCTTCAAGAGTCTTGAAGCCAACACGATCAGCCTTGCCAGTCTTAGCATTGAAAATAGCAACATTAGATACGTGAACTGGCATAGTCAGCTCAACAATACCACCTTGTACGCCACGCATTGGATTTGGCTTTTGGTGTTTTTTTACTACGTTAACACCCTCAACCACAACACGCTCAGTAGCAGGCAGTGCGCGAACAACAGTACCGCGCTTACCTTTATCTTTGCCAGTGAGAACAACAACTTCATCGCCTTTGCGAATCTTATTCATACCGGATTCCTCTTATAGAACTTCAGGCGCAAGAGATACAATCTTCATAAAGCGCTCGGTACGCAATTCACGCGTAACTGGCCCGAAGATGCGAGTACCAATTGGCTCAAGCTTCGCATTAAGAAGAACTGCCGCATTGCCGTCGAACTTAATCAACGCGCCATCAGCACGACGAACACCCTTGGCAGTACGAACCACCACAGCATTATAAACGTCGCCTTTTTTCACACGACCACGTGGAGCCGCATCTTTGATGCTCACCTTGATGATGTCACCAACCGATGCATAACGACGCTTAGAGCCACCCAACACTTTAATGCACATAACAGAACGCGCACCAGTATTGTCAGCAACCTCAAGCTTTGATTGCATTTGAATCATTTATCACAAACCTCCAACTTAATCCGCCTAAATTAGCCTGGTTCAACCAGGTGCCCGGATGAACCGAGCCAAGAGCGGCCAGTTTTGGATCCCGAAGGGAAAACACGCATCGAACACAAAGGAACAATACGCAAGGAAAACGGGCATTCTACACAAGATAGAATGCCCGCGCAAGCAACATTGACAACTAATTATAAAATTAGATGACGCGTGCTTTTTCTACCAATCCAGTAACAGCCCAAGACTTAGTCTTAGACAAAGGACGGCACTCTTCGATCGTCACAACATCGCCTTCGCCATATTGATTCGCTTCATCGTGCGCATGGTATTTTTTAGATTGACGAACCATTTTTCCGTAAAGCGGATGTTTAACCAAACGCTCAACCAAAACAGTTACTGTCTTATCCATTTTGTTGCTAACCACTCGACCAGTCAGCGTACGCTTGAGTTTAGCTTCGCTCATATTAGGCAGCCTTCTGAGTGAGAACGGTAAGAACGCGCGCAATATCTTTGCGCACACGCTTGAGTTCGCTAGTGTTAGCCAATTGGCCCGTCGCATGCTGCATGCGAAGGCTAAACTTGGCTTTCAGCAGCGCCGTCAATTCGCTTTTCAGCTCTTCAACGGATTTCTGTTGTAGTTCAGCAGCTTTCATCATTGCCCCACTTGGCGAGATACCACGGTTACCGCAAAAGGAAGCTTAGCTGAAGCCAAACGGAAGGCCTCACGAGCAATCTCTTCTGATACACCGTTCAATTCATACAAAACTTTACCAGGCTGAATTTCAGCTACGTAGTAGTCAGGAGAACCCTTACCCCCACCCATACGAACTTCAGCTGGTTTAGTTGAAATTGGCTTATCTGGAAACACACGAATCCACACACGACCACCACGTTTGATATAGCGAGTAATAGCACGGCGGGCAGATTCAATTTGACGAGCAGTCAAACGACCACGGCTAGTTGCCTTCAGACCGAACTCGCCGAATGCAACTGTGTTACCGCGGGTAGCGATACCTGTATTGCGGCCCTTTTGGACCTTACGGAATTTAAGTCTAGTTGGCTGCAGCATTGCGTGGCCCCTTACGTGGTTTCTTCTGAGTTTCTACTGGCTCAGCGGCTGATTTCTCACCCGGTTTAACATCGCCCTTATAAACCCAAACTTTTACACCGATAATGCCGTAGGTAGTCTTCGCTTCAGACGTTGCATAGTCGATATCTGCACGCAGAGTATGCAAAGGAACACGACCTTCACGATACCATTCTGTACGAGCAATCTCGATACCATTCAAACGACCAGAAGACATGATCTTGATACCCTGCGCACCGAGGCGCATAGCATTTTGCATTGCACGCTTCATAGCACGACGGAACATTACACGCTTCTCAAGTTGAGCAGTGATGCTGTCAGCGATAATCTGAGCATCAATCTCTGGCTTGCGAACTTCTTCAATATTTACATGAACTGGCACATTCAAGATTTTTTGCAATTGAGATTTCAATTGCTCAATATCTTCGCCTTTTTTACCAATAACCACACCTGGACGTGCAGAATAAATAGTAACTTTGGCGTTTTTAGCTGGACGCTCAATAACTACGCGACTAACAGCAGCACCAACGAGTTTTTTCTTCAAAAACTCACGCACCTCGATGTCTTCATTCAACATCTTCGCGAAATTAGTGCTGTTAGCGTACCAGCGTGAAGACCAATTCTTAGTTACAGGTAAACGAAAACCTGTAGGATGAATTTTCTGACCCATGAGTCGCTCCTTAATCGCCAACAGTGAGAGTAATGTGGCAAGTTTGCTTCTCAATACGATTGCCACGACCTTTAGCGCGCGCAGCAAAACGTTTCAAAGAAGGACCTTTGTCCACATAAATCGTTTTCACTTTGAGTGTGTCGATATCGGCACCTTCATTGTGCTCGGCATTGGCGATAGCCGACTCAAGAACCTTCTTAATTAAAACTGCACCCTTTTTAGGGCAGAAGGCCAGAATATTCAGCGCCTGCTCTACGGGCTTGCCACGAACGAGGTCTGCGACAAGACGCGCTTTTTGAGCTGAGAGGCGAGTGTTGCTTAGTACAGCAGATACTTGCATTTCTTCACCTTATCGCTTGGATTTTTTGTCCGCGGCATGACCTTTAAAAGTACGGGTCAGAGCAAACTCACCCAACTTATGGCCAACCATGTTTTCATTCACATACACAGGAATGTGCTGTTTGCCGTTATGCACAGCAATAGTCAAGCCAACAAAATCTGGCAAGATAGTAGAACGACGCGACCAAGTTTTCACTGGACGCTTATCGTTGTTAGCACGTGTTGTTTCGACTTTCTTCAGCAAGTGCAGGTCAACGAATGGACCTTTTTTCACGGAACGTGCCATGTTGCATTACCCCTTGTTCGCGAAACGACGGCGCACAATCATATTGTTCGTGCGCTTGTTACGACGAGTGCGATAGCCCTTAGTAGGTTGACCCCATGGACTAACTGGTACGCGACCTTCGCCTGTACGACCTTCACCACCACCGTGTGGGTGATCAACAGGGTTCATAGCAGTACCACGAACCGTCGGACGAATACCCAACCAACGTTTAGCACCGGCTTTACCGTACGAACGCAAGCTATGCTCACCGTTACCAACTTCACCGATCGTTGCACGGCAATCTACGTGCACCTTGCGGATCTCACCAGAACGCAAACGAAGCTGAGCATAAGCACCTTCGCGAGCCAACAGCTGTACACTAGTACCAGCTGAGCGAGCGATCTGAGCACCTTTACCTGGCTGCAATTCGATACAATGGATTGTTGAACCCACTGGAATATTGCGAATAGGCAGAGTATTACCCACTTTGATTGGAGCATCTGAACCAGATACAACAGTCATACCAGCAGACAAACCCTTAGGAGCAATAATGTAGCTACGCTCACCATCGGCATAACACAACAAAGCGATATTAGCAGTACGATTTGGGTCGTATTCCAGGCGCTCAACTTTAGCAACGATACCGTCTTTGTTACGACGGAAGTCAATCAGACGATAATGCTGCTTATGACCACCACCGATGTGACGAGTCGTGATGTGACCATTATTGTTACGGCCGCCTGTTTTAGACTTTTTCACCAACAAAGGAGCGTATGGCGCACCTTTATGGAGGTCCGGACTAACAACTTTAACAACCGCGCGGCGACCTGGGGATGTCGGTTTTACTTTAACCAAAGCCATTTCTCAGTCTCCTTATTGCGCAGAAGCCAAGTCAATTTCCTGACCGGCAACCAAGCTAACGTAGGCTTTCTTCCAATCTTTACGACGACCCGCAGTGCGGCCGAAACGCTTAGACTTACCCTTAACGTTAATTGTTGTTACAGCATCTACTTTTACCTTGAACAAAAGTTCAACCGCAGCTTTAATTTCAGCTTTAGTAGCATCAGTAGATACGCGAAATACAACCTGCTCAGATTTCTCGGCCAGCATTGTGCTCTTTTCAGAAACAACAGGCGCCAAAATCACTTGCAACAGGCGATTTTCTGCGAATTTGATCATGCGAACATCTCCTCAAACGCCTGAAGAGCCTCACGTGTCAAGACTACTTTCTTGAAACGCACCAAGCTAACTGGATCAGCTTGCGCCGGCTCAAGCACGAGAACGTGCGGCAGATTGCGCGAAGCGAGATACAGATTCTCATCCAACTCTTTAGTTACGATCAGCACGTTATCCAATTGCATTTCAGCCAATTTCTGAGCGAAAGCTTTGGTTTTAGGCGCATCAAGAACAAAAGAATCAACCACAACCAAACGATCTTCACGCACCAATTGCGACAAGATAGTCGCAATACCAGCACGGTACATTTTGCGGTTAACTTTTTGTGAGAAATTCTCATCTGGGCTATTTGGGAATGTTTTACCACCACCACGCCACAATGGAGAAGAAGACATACCAGCACGAGCACGGCCAGTACCTTTCTGACGCCACGGTTTTTTCGTAGTGTGTTTTACATCAGTACGATCTTTTTGTGCACGATTACCGCTACGCGCATTGGCAAAGTAAGCAGTAACTACTTGATGCACAAGAGCTTCGTTAAATTCGCGACCAAACAAAGAATCCGAACCAGCAACAGCCGCTTGAGCCTCGCCTTTAAGATTTACAGATTTAAGTTCCATTACGCACCCACCTTCACGCCCGGACGAACGATAACTTGATTGCCCTTAGAACCTGGTACACCACCCTTAACCAGCAGCAATTGACGCTCAGCGTCAACACGCACGATTTCCAGGTTTTGAACGGTACGCTTAACATTACCCAACTGACCAGCCATGCGCTTACCTGGGAATACACGACCAGGATCTTGCGCCATACCGATAGAACCAGCAGAGCGATGAGACAAAGAGTTACCGTGCGAAGCACGATTAGAGGCAAAGTGGTAGCGCTTGATAACACCAGCCCAACCCTTACCTTGTGTTGTACCGGTCACATCAACGATCTGACCAACACTAAACAACTCAACCGACAGTGCATCACCAGCTTTCAGGCCAGCAATTTTATCTGCTGACAAACGGAACTCAACGAGACCCTCACCAGCTTCAACACCTGCAGCAGCAAAATGACCTGCTTCTGCTTTATTTACGCGACTAGCTTTTTTAGCGCCGAAAGTAACTTGAACAGCTGAATAGCCATCCACTTCCTGCGTTTTGATTTGCGTGACGCGGTTTGCAGCCATGTCCAACACCGTCACTGGAATGGAAACACCATCCTCAGCGAAGACGCGAGTCATGCCGACTTTGCGACCTACAAGACCTAAGCTCATAGTTATTCCCTTTATCAAGGGCCAGTTACGATTGACTGGCTATGACCATTAAAAAATAAAACGGACTTGCCATTACGAAATGGCAAGTCCGCGATACTATCACATAATTTCTTTTTACTGCAAGCACTTAGCCTGCAAAAGAATTAGTTTAGTTTGATTTCAACATCAACGCCAGCTGGCAAGTCCAACTTCATCAACGCATCAACTGTTTTATCAGTTGGATCAACGATATCCATCATGCGCAAATGCGTGCGGATTTCGAACTGATCACGTGACGTTTTGTTAACGTGTGGAGAACGCAACACGTCAAAACGTTCGATTTTAGTTGGCAAAGGTACCGGCCCTTTAACAACTGCACCCGTGCGTTTAGCAGTTTCAACAATCTCTTGAGCCGAACGATCGATCAAAGAGTAGTCAAAAGCTTTTAAACGGATGCGGATTTTTTGGTTTTGCATTGTGAGTCCCTATTATTCGATGACTTTAGCTACAACGCCCGCACCAACGGTACGGCCACCTTCACGAATCGCAAAGCGCAAACCTTGCTCCATCGCGATCGGGCAAATCAACGTTACAGTGATTGACACGTTGTCGCCTGGCATAACCATTTCTGTACCTTCTGGCAACTGGATCGCACCAGTTACGTCCGTAGTACGGAAGTAGAACTGTGGACGGTAGTTGCTAAAGAATGGCGTATGACGACCACCTTCTTCTTTCGACAGAACGTAGATTTCTGACGTGAATTTAGTGTGTGGTGTGATTGAGCCTGGTTTAGCCAATACTTGACCACGCTGAACGTCTTCACGCTTAGTACCGCGCAACAACGCACCAATGTTGTCACCTGCTTGACCTTGATCCAGCAATTTGCGGAACATTTCAACGCCAGTACAAGTAGTTTTGATGGTTGGAACGATACCAACGATCTCAATCTCTTCACCAACCTTAACGATACCGCGCTCTACACGACCAGTTACTACAGTACCACGACCAGAGATAGAGAATACGTCCTCTACTGGCATCAGGAATGTACCGTCAACTGCGCGCTCTGGCAGAGGAATGTAAGTATCCAACGCATCAGCCAAGCGGAAGATTGCTGGCTCGCCGTATTCGCCTTGATCACCTTCCAGTGCAGCACGAGCTGAACCAGTAATGATTGGAGTGTCATCACCTGGGAAGTCGTATTTAGACAACAGGTCACGAACTTCCATTTCTACCAATTCGAGCAACTCAGCATCATCAACCAAGTCAGCTTTGTTCATGAATACGATGATGTATGGAACGCCAACCTGACGAGACAACAAGATGTGCTCGCGAGTTTGTGGCATAGGACCATCAGCAGCAGAAACAACCAATACCGCGCCGTCCATCTGAGCCGCACCGGTAATCATGTTTTTTACATAATCCGCGTGACCTGGGCAATCTACGTGAGCGTAGTGGCGAGTTTCAGTTTCGTATTCAACGTGCGCAGTATTAATAGTAATACCACGTGCTTTTTCTTCTGGAGCGCTATCGATCTGTGAGTAGTCTTTAGCTTCGCCACCGAATTTGCGAGACAAGATTGTCGTGATCGCAGCAGTCAGAGTGGTTTTACCATGGTCAACGTGACCGATTGTACCAACGTTAACGTGCGGTTTTGTCCGCGTAAACTTTTCTTTAGCCATTCTTAAATATCCTTAAAATTATTTCTTAGCCATGATTGCATCAGCAATATGCTTAGGAGCGATTGAGTAGTGCTTGAATTCCATTGAGTATGTTGCGCGACCTTGCGACATAGAACGCAGAGTAGTCGAATAACCAAACATCTCAGACAATGGAACTTCGGCTTTTACCATCTTGCCGCCAGCAGGATTGTCGTCCATACCTTGCAAGATACCGCGACGAGATGAGATATCACCCATAATGTCGCCCATGTAGTCTTCTGGAGTCTCGATTTCAACAGCCATCATTGGCTCAAGAATTACCGGACCCGCACGACGCATAGCTTCTTTAAATGCCAAAGAGCCAGCCAACTCAAACGCAATTTGCGAAGAGTCAACATCATGGTAAGAACCGAATGTCAAACGTACTTTCACGTCAACAACAGGGAAGCCAGCCAACACGCCTGATTTCAGGGTATTTTGAATACCCTTATCAACTGACGGGATAAATTCACGAGGAATTACACCACCCTTGATTTCGTCGTGGAAGCTATAACCATTACCTTCACCTGCTGGCTCGATAGTGATCGTACAATCGCCGTACTGACCTTTACCGCCAGACTGCTTAGCATGCTTACCTTGCACATCAGCGGCGATTTGCGTAATCGTTTCACGGTAAGCAACCTGTGGTGCACCCACATTAGCCTCAACGCCAAACTCACGCTTCATACGGTCAACCAAGATCTCAAGGTGCAATTCACCCATACCAGACATAATTGTCTGGCCCGTCTCTTCATCAGTACGCACACGGAAAGAAGGATCTTCTTTAGCCAAGCGACCCAATGCCAGACCCATCTTCTCTTGGTCAGCCTTTGTTTTTGGCTCAACCGCAACGTGAATTACTGGCTCAGGGAATACCATGCGCTCCAAGATGATTGGATTAGCTGGATCACACAAAGTCTCACCAGTCGTCACATCTTTCAGACCAATAGCAGCAGCGATGTCGCCTGCGCGCACCTCTTCGATCTCTTTACGATCGTTTGCATGCATTTGCACGATACGACCGATACGTTCTTTTTTATCTTTAACAGAGTTAAGAACGGAATCGCCAGAATTCAACACACCCGAATAAACCCGGAAGAAGGTCAACTGACCAACATATGGGTCATTCATCAATTTGAATGCAAGCGCAGAGAATGGAGCGTCGTCCGAAGCTGGGCGAGTAGCCTCTTGCTCACGATCATCAACACCCTTCACATCATCAATATCAAGCGGTGACGGCAAGAATTCGATCACTGCATCCAGCATGCGCTGAACACCTTTATTCTTAAAGGCCGAACCACACAATACAGGCTGAATTTCGCACGCCAAAGTACGCGTACGCAGTGCGCCAATAATCTCTTCTTCTGACAATGCGCCAGTTTCGAGATATTTATTCATTAGGTCTTCACTTGCTTCAGCAGCAGTTTCAACCATTTTTTCGCGCCATTCTTGCGCAACCGAAACCAGATCCGCAGGGATGTCGCCATACTCAAACTTCATACCTTGAGACGCTTCATCCCAGATAATCGCTTTCATTTTGAGCAGGTCAACAACACCCTCAAACTTGTCTTCTGCACCAATAGGTACAACAACAGGTACTGGGTTAGCTTTCAAGCGAATTTTCATTTGCTCGACGGCACGGAAGAAGTTGGCACCTGAACGGTCCATCTTATTCACAAACGCCAAACGCGGAACGTTGTATTTGTTTGCTTGACGCCATACAGTTTCCGACTGAGGCTGAACACCGCCTACAGCACAATAAACCATACAAGCCCCATCAAGCACACGCATTGAACGCTCTACTTCAATCGTAAAGTCAACGTGTCCTGGGGTATCAATAATATTTACCAAGTGCTCCTGGAACTGCATACCCATACCTTTCCAGTATGTCGTAGTTGCAGCAGAAGTAATGGTAATACCACGCTCTTGCTCTTGTTCCATCCAGTCCATAGTGGCGGCGCCATCATGAACTTCACCGATTTTATGATTTACACCGGTGTAGAACAAAATACGTTCAGTCGTAGTAGTCTTACCAGCATCAATGTGAGCAGAGATACCGATATTACGGTAACGCTCAATAGGGGTCTTACGTGCCACGGCTCAATCCTTATTAGGAATACGCAATTAGAAACGGAAGTGAGCAAACGCTTTGTTTGCATCAGCCATACGATGTACTTCATCGCGTTTTTTCATCGCGCCGCCACGACCTTCAGCAGCGTCAAGAAGCTCACCAGCCAGACGCAGGTCCATCGATTTTTCACCACGTTTACGAGCCGCTTCGCGGACCCAACGCATCGCCAATGCCAGACGACGGCTAGGACGTACTTCTACTGGTACCTGGTAGTTGGCACCACCGACACGGCGGCTTTTAACCTCTACAGCTGGCTTAACATTGCCAATTGCAGTGTTGAAAATTTCTACAGCATCTTTACCAGTCTTTTTCTCGATCTGGGCCAATGCACCATAAACGATACGTTCTGCAACAGCTTTTTTGCCGTCCAGCATTACAACGTTCATGAATTTCGCGAGTTCTGTGCTACCGAATTTTGGATCCGGCAAGACGTCGCGTTTCGGTACTTCTCTGCGTCTTGGCATAATTTACTTCCTTAATGTGACATTCAGTTGGGGACTCACCCCTGGGACGCCCAAAGGGACGGCCACTTACTTGACAGCTTTTGCTCTGCGCTGCCGCACAGACTGCACCAATTACGCCTTAGGACGTTTAGCACCGTACTTAGAGCGAGATTGCTTACGATTTTTAACGCCAGCCAAGTCAAGAGAGCCGCGTACGCAGTGATAGCGAACACCTGGCAAATCTTTTACACGACCGCCGCGCAACAACACAACACTGTGCTCTTGCAGGTTATGGCCTTCACCACCGATGTACGAAATCACTTCGAAACCGTTGGTCAAGCGAACTTTACAAACTTTACGCAGGGCAGAGTTTGGTTTTTTAGGAGTAGTTGTATATACGCGAGTACATACACCACGTTTTTGCGGGCACGCTTCAAGAGCCGGTACTTTGCTCTTAAAAGTTTCCGCAACACGGCCTTTACGGACGAGTTGGTTGATAGTTGGCATTGTTTTAACATCCTACCACGTTAAAAAAAACCAGCCTGAACACCAGGCTTGGCTATTTGTTTCCACAATGGAAACACTGCGGCAAGCGAAAACTCGCTTGCCGCAGCAAAAGACTTTGAATTATAAGGACTTTGAAGTCATTCAGTCAATGCTTACCGACGAAAGTCGGTAAGCACTTTGAATTACTCCGCCGCCTCACCTGCCGATTCAGCAAAAACTTCAGCCGCAACTTCCGCAAATGGCATCAAAGCTTCTACTTTGCTCTGCAAACGTTTGCGATTTTTGTGGTAAGCCAAGCCTGTACCAGCTGGAATCAAGCGGCCAACAATCACGTTCTCTTTCAAGCCACGCAGATCATCGATCTTGCCCATAATTGCCGCTTCAGTCAGAACGCGCGTTGTTTCCTGGAACGATGCCGCAGAAATAAACGAATCAGTCGACAACGATGCTTTAGTAATACCCAGCAAGATATTGTCAAACTTAGCCAATTCTTTACCTTCAGCAGCCAATTTATCGTTGGCAATCAATACTTCAGCGCGCTCTACTTGCTCAGCCAAGATGAAATCAGAATCACCAGCATCTGAAATCACAACACGACGAAGCATCTGACGAACAATTACTTCAATGTGTTTGTCATTAATCTTTACGCCCTGCAAGCGATAAACCTCTTGCACTTCATGAACGATGTAACGTGCCAGAGCCTCAATGCCTTGCAAACGCAAGATATCATGCGGATCAATTGGGCCATCCACAATCGTTTCACCACGATTAACAACTTGACCATCGTGCACCATCACATGCTTATCTTTAGAAATCAGATATTCATGCGCCGCACCTTCAAGATCGGTCAAGATCAAGCGCTGCTTACCTTTAGTGTCTTTACCAAAGCTTGCAGTACCTGTGACTTCAGCCAACATACCTGCATCTTTTGGTGAGCGAGCTTCAAACAGCTCAGCAACACGTGGCAGACCACCGGTAATATCGCGAGTTTTAGCTGATTCTTGTGGAATACGAGCCAACACATCACCGACACCAACTTGCTGGCCATCTTTCACTGTAATAATCGAGCCAACTTGGAAGGAAATCGTCACTGGTGTATCAGTACCAGCCAATTTCATTTCATTACCAAATTCATCGATCAACTTAACAAGTGGGCGCAAACCTTTGCTTGAAGTCACTTTTGCTTTAGAAGCAATAACCACCAAAGTAGACAAGCCCGTTACATCATCGACTTGTTTAACAACGGTCATACCTTCTTCAACGTTTTCGAACTTCACAGTACCAGAGTACTCAGTAATGATCGGACGTGAGTGAGGATCCCAAGTACCCAACACAGCACCGGCCTTAATTACATCGCCATCTTTTACTGCCAGCGTTGCACCATATGGCACTTTATGCGTTTCGCGCTCGCGACCGTTATCATCCAATACCATGACTTCAGCAGAACGAGCGATTACAACTGGCTCGCCTTTGGCATTGGTTACATAACGCATATTCGAGCTATAAGCGATATTACCGCTTGATTTAGCTTCAACTTGATTTGCAGCAGCAGCACGAGATGCGGCACCACCGATGTGGAACGTACGCATTGTCAGCTGGGTACCAGGCTCACCGATTGACTGAGCCGCAATAACACCAACTGCTTCACCGCTATTCACCAAGTGACCACGACCCAAGTCACGGCCATAACATTTCGCACATAGACCGTAGCGAGTTTCGCACGACAGCGGTGTACGAACAACGACTTCATCCACACCACGCAGCTCGATTTCATCAACCGCATCTTCATCAAGCAGCGCGCCAACTTCGAACAGCGTTTCTTGTGTAGATGGATCAACGACATCTTTAACTACTACGCGACCCAAGATACGCTCGCGCAAGGCTTCAACTACGTCACCACCTTGTACGACGGCTTTCATTGCCACACCGTTTTTGGTGCCGCAATCATCTTCAGTCACAACCAAATCTTGAGTTACATCGACTAAACGACGTGTCAGATAACCAGAGTTTGCTGTTTTCAGTGCCGTATCCGCCAAACCTTTACGCGCACCGTGTGTTGAGATGAAGTACTGGAGTACTGTCAAACCTTCACGGAAGTTCGTCGTAATTGGCATCTCAATAATCGAGCCGTCTGGCTTAGCCATCAGACCACGCATACCTGCCAGCTGACGGATCTGAGCTGCAGAACCACGCGCACCTGAGTCAGCCATCATGTAAATTGAGTTGAACGACTCTTGCTCATCTTGCTTGCCGTTTGCATCGGTTACTGGCTCTTTACCCAGTTGATCCATCATCGCCTTAGCGATTTGATCACCAGCACGACCCCAGATATCGACAACCTTGTTGTAACGTTCGCCTTGAGTTACCAGACCCGAGCTGTATTGCTGCTCGATCTCTTTCACTTCAGACTGAGCTGCTGCGAGCAATTCAACTTTTTTCGCAGGAACCAACATGTCGTCAACGCAAATCGAAATACCACCACGAGTCGAATACGAGAAACCGGTGTACATCAATTGATCCGCGAATACGACGGTATCTTTCAAACCGCAACGGCGGAATGAAGCATTAATCAATTTACCAATTTCTTTTTTCTTCAGTGACTTGTCGATGTGTGAGAACGCCAAGCCTTTGGGCAAGATCTCAGACAAGATCGCGCGACCAACAGTCGTATCGCGACGCACCAATTTGCTTTCCCACTCGCCAGCTTCATTTTTGAACCACTCTTTCAAGCGGATAGAAACGCGGGTTTGCAGCGTTACGTCTTTATTTGCGTAAGCACGCAAAGCTTCTGATACGTCAGAGAAAATAGTCAAACGCTGACCATCATCATTCAGGCGCTCACCTTTGGCGTACTTCGCTTCGCGGGTCATGTAATACAGACCCAATACGATATCCTGCGAAGGAACGATAATTGGCTCGCCATTGGCTGGAGCCAATACGTTATTTGACGCCAACATCAGAGTACGCGCTTCCATTTGCGCTTCCAGCGACAATGGAACGTGCACGGCCATTTGGTCACCGTCGAAGTCGGCATTGAATGCCGCACAAACGAGTGGGTGCAACTGAATTGCCTTACCTTCAATCAAGGTCGGTTCAAACGCTTGAATACCCAAGCGGTGCAGCGTTGGCGCACGATTGAGCAGTACTGGATGCTCACGAATTACATCTTCCAAGATATCCCAAACTACAGGCTCTTGGCTTTCAACCATTTTCTTCGCGGCTTTAATCGTGGTTGCCAAGCCCATCACTTCCAATTTATGGAAAATGAATGGTTTGAACAATTCCAGCGCCATCAACTTTGGCAGACCGCACTGATGCAGACGCAAAGTAGGACCTACGGTAATCACCGAACGACCTGAGTAATCGACACGTTTACCCAACAAGTTCTGACGGAAACGACCACCCTTACCTTTGATCATGTCAGCCAAAGATTTCAGTGGGCGTTTGTTAGCACCAGTCATCGCTTTACCGCGACGGCCATTGTCAAGCAATGAGTCAACCGCTTCTTGCAACATGCGTTTTTCATTGCGAACAATGATTTCAGGCGCACGCAACTCCAACAAACGCTTCAAGCGGTTGTTACGGTTAATCACTCGGCGATACAGATCGTTCAAGTCAGAAGTCGCGAAACGACCACCATCCAGCGGCACCAATGGGCGCAATTCTGGTGGCAATACTGGCAGCACTTCCAGAATCATCCACTCAGGTTTAATACCTGAACGCTCAAACGCTTCCAAAACCTTCAAGCGTTTAGCAATTTTCTTGATCTTGGTTTCAGAACCAGTCGTATCGAGCTCTGAGCGCAAGCGACTGATCTCTTGATCCACATCCATGGATTTGAGCAATTCACGAACTGCCTCAGCACCCATCATGGCCACAAATTCATCACCGTATTCTTCGACTTTCGCGAAGTAATCTTCTTCGGTGAGCAACTGGCCACGTTGCAGCGGAGTCATACCTGGTTCGATCACGATAAACGCTTCGAAGTACAATACGCGCTCGATATCGCGCAACGCGATATCCAATACCATACCCAAACGAGATGGCAGTGATTTCAAGAACCAGATGTGCGCCACTGGGCTAGCCAGCTCAATGTGACCCATGCGTTCGCGACGGACTTTTGACAAAGTCACTTCAACGCCACATTTTTCACAAATTACGCCACGGTGTTTCAGACGTTTGTACTTACCGCACAAACATTCGTAATCTTTAATTGGGCCAAAAATACGAGCACAAAATAGACCATCACGCTCAGGCTTGAACGTACGATAGTTGATGGTTTCTGGCTTCTTCACTTCGCCAAAAGACCAAGAACGGATTTTCTCAGGCGATGCGAGCCCGATTTTAATCGCGTCAAATTCTTCGTCTTGTGCGACTTGCTTGAAGAGTTCGAGTAAGCCTTTCATTCCAATATTCTCCAGTGAGGGCAATCAGGGTATTAGCCGCAAGGCCAAACATAAGCTAGCCTGCAGCCCTATACCTCACAGCAATCAATAGGTTTCCAGATCGATATCGATACCGAGCGAGCGGATTTCCTTAACCAATACATTGAATGATTCTGGCATGCCAGCATCAATGCGGTGATCACCCTTCACAATGTTTTCGTATACTTTGGTACGACCATTCACGTCGTCGGACTTCACAGTCAACATCTCTTGCAAGGTGTACGCTGCGCCGTAAGCTTCCAGTGCCCAAACCTCCATCTCACCGAAACGCTGACCACCGAACTGAGCCTTACCGCCCAATGGCTGCTGCGTTACCAGAGAGTATGGACCTGTTGAACGTGCATGCATCTTGTCATCCACCAAGTGGTGAAGTTTCAAGTAATGCATCACACCAACGGTCACTTTACGTTCGAACGGCTCACCTGTACGGCCATCAAACAATTGCATTTGCGTTTTGCTTGAGTTGAAATTCAATTGCTGCGTACGAGCGTCTGCATCTGGGTAGGCCAAATCCAACATTTCGCGGATTTCGCTCTCTTTTGCACCGTCAAATACCGGACTTGCAAAAGTCATACCCGTGCTCAAACCTTTGGCCAAATTCAATACTTCGTGGTCTTCCAGAGAAGCGATATCTTCTGACTTACCATTGGTATTGTAGATTTTCTCCAAATACTCACGCACGACTGCGGTGTTTTGCTGCTCGCGCAACATGGCATTGATGCGTTGACCAATCCCTTTCGCAGCCCAACCCAAGTGAACCTCAAGAATCTGACCGATGTTCATACGTGAAGGTACACCCAGCGGATTCAATACGATATCCACTGGCGTGCCATCTGCCATGTGCGGCAAATCTTCAACTGGCAAGATTTTTGAAACTACACCCTTATTACCGTGACGACCGGCCATCTTATCGCCTGGCTGCAAGCGACGTTTAACAGCAACGTACACCTTAACCATTTTGATAACGCCTGGTGGCAACTCATCACCTTGAGTCAGTTTGCGTTTTTTATCTTCAAAACGCAGCTCGAACTCAGCTTTAGTTTGAGCGATCAGGTCTTTATTAGCTTCCAGCTGACGTGCGCTTTCTTCGTCAGACAAGCGAATATCAAACCAGTCATGCTTGCTTGGCAAATCAGCCAAATATGCAGAAGTCAGCTCAGTACCCTTAGCCAGTTTTTTCGGACCGCCATTGGCTACTTTGCCAACCAGCATGTCTTCAATACGTTTGAACAAGTCAGCTTCAACGATACGCAACTGGTCATTCAAGTCTTGACGGTAGCGACGCAACTGTTCATCGATAATTGCTTGAGCACGTTTATCGCGCTCGATGCCTTCACGAGTAAAGACTTGAACGTCGATAACAGTACCGGTCATACCTGAAGGTACGCGCAATGATGTGTCTTTAACGTCAGACGCTTTTTCACCGAAGATGGCGCGCAGCAGTTTTTCTTCTGGCGTCAGCTGTGTTTCGCCTTTAGGCGTTACTTTACCAACCAGAACATCACCAGCTTCAACTTCTGCACCGATGTATACAACACCAGAATCATCCAAACGACCAAGCATGCGCTCTGACAAGTTTGAAATATCAGGTGTAATTTCTTCAGGACCAAGCTTCGTGTCACGTGCCATCACATTCAACTCTTCGATGTGAATCGAAGTGTAACGATCATCAGCAATGACCTTCTCGGAAATCAGAATCGAATCCTCGAAGTTGTAACCATTCCATGGCATGAAGGCGATGGTCATGTTTTGACCTAGCGCCAACTCACCCAAGTCAGTCGAAGCGCCGTCGGCAACAACGTCGCCCTTCGCGATCAAATCACCTTTTACAACGATTGGGCGCTGGTTGGTGTTGGTATTCTGATTTGAACGAGTGAATTTAACCAAGTTGTAGATATCTACACCGGCTTCACCTGCAATCACCTCGTCGTTATTCACACGAACAACGATACGGGTTGCATCAACGTAATCCACCACGCCGCCACGCAGCGCAGTTACCGCAGTACCCGAGTCAGTTGCACACGTGCGCTCGATCCCTGTACCGACAAATGGCTTCTCTGCACGCAAGCAAGGTACCGCTTGACGCTGCATGTTGGCGCCCATCAATGCGCGGTTGGCGTCATCGTGCTCAAGGAATGGAATCAACGATGCGGCAACAGAAACGATCTGGCTCGGCGCCACGTCCATAAACTGAACGCGATCTGGCGTCGCAACGATGGTCTCACCCGCTTCGCGGCAAGTTACCAATTCATCAACGAGGTTGTTCGCTTCGTCAGTTTGGGCATTAGCCTGAGCGATCACATATTTGCCTTCTTGAATCGCAGACAAATACTCGATTTCGCTCGTTACTTTGCCATCTACCACTTTACGGTATGGCGTCTCGAGGAAACCATACTCATTGGTACGCGCGTAGCATGACAATGAGTTGATCAAACCAATGTTTGGACCCTCTGGCGTTTCAATCGGACAAACACGACCATAGTGCGTTGGGTGTACGTCACGAACCTCAAAGCCTGCGCGTTCACGAGTCAAACCGCCTGGCCCCAAGGCTGAAACACGACGTTTGTGCGTAATTTCAGACAATGGATTGGTTTGATCCATAAACTGTGACAATTGAGATGAGCCGAAGAACTCTTTCACTGCGGCAGACACTGGCTTCGCATTGATCAAGTCATGCGGCATCAAATTGTCAGATTCAGCTTGTGACAGACGCTCTTTCACTGCGCGCTCAACACGTACCAGACCCGCGCGGAATTGGTTCTCTGCCAACTCACCGACTGAACGTACACGACGGTTACCCAAGTGATCGATATCGTCCACTTCGCCACGGCTATTGCGCAACTCAAGCAAGATGCCGATTACCGCTATGATGTCTTCAGTCGACAAGATGCCTGGGCCAGTAATGCCTTTTGAACCTACGCGCTCGTAGAAACGACGCTGCCAGCCCGGTGCTTTTTCTTCCAAACGATCTGGATAAGCACGGCTGTTGAACTTCATACGACCCACTGCAGACAAATCGTAGCGATCTTCTGAGAAGAACAAGCCGTTGAACAATGCTTGAACAGCATCTTCAGTAGGCGGCTCGCCTGGACGCATCATGCGATAGATCGCAACGCGGGCTTGCCATTGGTCTTGCGTATCATCGGTACGCAAAGTCGAAGAAATGAAGCCACCTTGGTCGAGGTCATTGATGTACAACGTCGTGATTTCTTTCACTTCGTTGGCATCCAACTTCACCAGCAAGTCTTCGGTAATTTCTTCATTGGCTTTAGCAACCACTTCGCCCGTTTCTGGGCTGATGACGTCTTTCGCTAAAACGCGGCCATAGGTGTAATCAAGCGGAACTTGAACACGGGTCATGCCGGAATTATTGATATCGCGAATCGTTTTCGCAGTAATACGCTTGTCTTTTTGTGCCAGTACTTTGCCATCGTCAGCAACGATGTCAAATTTAGCCACTTCACCGCGCAAGCGGTCAGACTGCAATTCCCAGAACACGCCATCTTCAGTGAGGAAGAAGGTATCTGTATCAAAGAATTCAGCCAGAATCTGTTCAGGCGTATACCCCAAGGCTTTAAGCAAAATCGATACTGGCATTTTGCGGCGACGGTCGATACGGAAGAACAACAAATCTTTTGGATCGAACTCGAAATCCAACCATGAACCACGGTAAGGAATAATACGAGCCGAGAACAATAATTTGCCTGAGCTATGGGTTTTACCCTTGTCATGCTCAAAGAACACACCCGGAGAGCGGTGCAACTGAGACACGATTACACGCTCCGTACCGTTAATTACGAACGAGCCGTTACGAGTCATCAACGGAATTTCACCGAAGTACACGTCCTGCTCTTTCACTTCCTTGATCGTTGGTTTTGAGGATTCACGATCCATAATCACCAAACGAACACGGGCACGCAAAGGAGCCGCAAACGTGATACCACGTTGCTGACACTCTTTCACATCAAAGGCAGGTTCACCCAATGAATAATGCACAAATTCGAGGCGTGCGTATTCATTGTGAGAAACAATCGGGAAAATTGAGTTAAACGCAGCCTGCAAACCAATTTCACGGCGCGCCTCGATAGGCACACCTAGTTGCAGGTATTCGGAATAAGAGTCGATCTGAGTAGCCAACAGAAACGGCACTTCAAGGACACTTGCCCGCTTCGCAAAACTCTTGCGAATGCGTTTCTTCTCAGTGAACGAGTATTTCATACTCATAAACTCTCCATGGGTGGGGCGCAATGGACAAACCGCAAAACGCCCGCTAACAATAAGTTGTGAGCGGTTTCTGGTTTGTCTGCTGCTAATTCTAGACTTACTTGCAAAGATTTTCTGTAAGCAAGCCGCAGTATACAAACGCAAAAGGGCAGACGGATTGCTCCGTCTGCCTGTACTACTTAACTAACTAAAGATTACTTAACTTCAGCAGTTGCACCAGCTTCGATCAATTTCTTAGCGATTGCATCAGCGTCAGCTTTAGAAACGCCTTCTTTAACTGGTTTTGGAGCGCCGTCAACCAAGTCTTTAGCTTCTTTCAAGCCCAGACCAGTAACTTCGCGTACAACTTTAATCACGCCAACTTTCTGAGCGCCAGCGCCAGTCAAGATAACGTCGAATTCAGTTTTTTCTTCTGCAGCAGCAGCAGCGCCACCAGCAGCTGGGCCAGCAACGGCAACAGCAGCAGCAGAAACACCAAATTTCTCTTCGAATGCTTTAACCAAGTCATTCAATTCCAAAACAGTCAATGAACCTACTGCGTCAAGGATATCTTCTTTAGATACGGCCATTTGTTAATACTCCTGAAAATCTTATCTGAAAATTACAATTTAGATACGAAAAATTAAGCTTCTGTCGCTTCTGCTGGAGCCGCTTCGGCTGCAGGAGCGGCTGAGCCCTCGCCTTTCTTCTCTGCCAAAGCTGCCAAGCCGCGGACAAAGCCAGCAACTGGAGCTTGCATAACGTAGAGAAGTTTCGAGAGCAATTCTTCGCGGCCTGGTACAGACGCCAAGGCAGCAACTGCTGCAGCATCCATAACTTTGCCATCATAAGAACCCGCTTTCAGAACGATTTTGTCGTCTTTTTTCGCGAATGTGTGCAGCAACTTAGCAGCAGCAACTGGGTCTTCGGAAATACCGTAAACCAAAGGACCGACCATTTGGTCAGCCAATTCGGCAAACGGAGTTCCTTGTACCGCACGACGCGCCAACGTGTTTTTCAAAACACGCAGGTACACGCCTGACTCACGCGCTTGTTTGCGCAGTTCAGTCATGCTGGAAACCTCGATACCACGATATTCAGCGATCACGATGGTTTGAGCGTTTGCAACTACTGCTGCAATCTCAGCCACTACCGCTTTTTTGTCGTCAAGATTTAGACTCAAGGTCAACCTCCATTAGTTAAGTTCAGCGCACTCACGTACGCCACCCAATCAAACGGCGACCAATATTCAGGAGACTTTTGCCAAACTAGATTTAGCGAGAAGCCTGCATTGGGAGCACCGTCTGCGTAGGCTGGTGTTTGGGCACCTAGATTAAGCCAGCTCGAAAGCTGGCGCCTACGGTCTTTGACTATCTGGAGTGCAAGCACTCCAGCCCAAAGTCAGATTACAGGACGGACGAAGTGTCTACGCGAACACCCAAGCCCATCGTGCTTGAAACTGCGATTTTCTTGAAGTACACGCCTTTTGAGCTTGCTGGTTTTGCTTTTTGCAAAGCATCAACCAACGCAGCCAAGTTCTCGCGCAGATCAGCAGCTTCAAAAGAAGCGCGACCCAGAGTAGCGTGAACGATACCACCTTTGTCAGTACGGTATTGAACCTGACCAGCTTTAGCATTTTTAACCGCTTCAGCTACGTTAGGAGTAACAGTACCTACTTTCGGGTTTGGCATCAGGCCACGTGGACCCAAGATTTGACCCAACTGACCAACGATACGCATAGCATCTGGAGACGCGATTACCACGTCAAAATCCATATTGCCAGCTTTAACTTGTTCAGCTAAATCTTCAAAACCAACGATGTCAGCGCCAGCAGCTTTAGCCGCTTCAGCGTTAGCACCTTGTGTAAACACAGCTACGCGAACTGATTTACCAGTACCTTTTGGCAATACAACTGCACCGCGAACCACTTGGTCCGATTTACGTGGATCTACGCCCAAATTGAACGAAACGTCGATAGATTCGTTAAATTTTGCAGTAGCCGCGCCTTTTACCAGTGCGATTGCTTCTTCGATTGCGTACAGTTTGTTGTTATCAACAGTTGCGCGCAATGCAGCAAGACGTTTAGAAACCTTAGCCATTTACACGCCCTCCACTTCAATACCAATGGAACGAGCTGAACCAGCGATAATGCGTACAGCTGCGTCCAAATCGCTACCAGTCAAATCAGCTTGCTTGGTTTTTACGATTTCTTCGAGCTGAGCACGAGTCACTTTACCTACTTTGTCGGTATGTGGACGTGCAGAACCTTTAGTAATGCCAGCCGCTTTTTTCAGCAAGATAGTTGCTGGGGGCGATTTCATTACGAAAGTGAATGATTTATCTGCAAACGCAGTAATCACTACTGGAATTGGCAAACCTGGCTCAACGCCTTGGGTTGCAGCGTTAAACGCTTTACAAAATTCCATAATATTCAAGCCGCGCTGACCCAAAGCTGGACCAATTGGAGGCGATGGGTTTGCTTTACCAGCTGGCACTTGCAGCTTGATGTAGCCAATAATCTTCTTTGCCACAGTACTACTCCTTAAAATGGGTCAAACGCCAATTCGAAAATCGGCTCCCCTACCATAAACACCCTTTCAGGCATCTTTGCTAACGCAGATTAGGTTTTTTCAACCTGCGAGAATTCCAAATCTACCGGTGTTGCACGACCGAAAATTGAAACCGTTACTTTCAAACGATTTTTGTCGTAATCAACATCTTGAACAGTGGCACTGAAATCTGCGAATGGACCATCGGTAACACGTAAAGTCTCACCAACTTCAAACAGGATCTTATGACGAGGTTTCTCAACCCCCTCTTGAACCTGCTGCATCATCCGCTCAACTTCTTTCACTGGAATCGGCATAGGTTTCGTACCCGAACCACCGATAAAGCCAGTCACTTTAGGCGTGCTTTTTACCAAATGCCAGCTATCGTCCGTCATATCCATTTCAACAAACACATAACCTGGATAGAACTTGCGCTCTGTCAGCGCCTTACGACCCGCTTTAACTTCCATCACTTCTTCAACCGGAACCAAGATCTGACCAAACAGATGCCCCATTTCCAATCGATCGATTTTTTCAAGCAGCGCTTTTTGTACGCTCTTTTCAAAACCTGAATACGCGTGAACTACATACCAACGCATTGCCATGCCTGATTCTCCGACTGATTAACCGCGACCAAGCACGATATCGTAAAACAACCAAGCCAAGCCAGAATCAACCACCCACATGAACAAGGCCAATACAGCAACAAACAAGAACACAACGCCAGTCACCTGCCATGTTTCTTTCTTGCTTGGCCAAACCACCTTTTGAGCTTCTTTGATCGAGTCACGCGCATAGTCAACGAATGCACGACCCGTTTCACTAAACCACATCACCGCGCCTGCAGCAGCCAAACCAGCCACTACCGCGAGAGAACCCACAAAAGACTGCCCAGCAGGCACCATATAAAACCCAGCAACACCTAAAGCCACTAAGGCCAGCGCTGCCATTACTTTCAGTCGTTCTATGCTTTGCATTACTTTCTGGCGACCCATAAAACAAAGCCGCCCCAAATTAGATTTGGAACGGCTCCGCTGATAATGTGGCAGGCGAGGAGGGCTTCGAACCCGCAACCCCCGGTTTTGGAGACCGGTACTCTACCAATTGAGCTACTCGCCTGGGGAGAGGACAGAACTATAAACTAGTTTTGCCCAATTTGCAACTTTTTATTCAATAACTTTTGCTACAACGCCCGCACCAACGGTACGGCCACCTTCACGAATCGCAAAGCGCAAACCTTGCTCCATCGCGATCGGGCAAATCAACGTTACAGTGATTGACACGTTGTCGCCTGGCATAACCATTTCTGTACCTTCTGGCAACTGGATCGCACCAGTTACGTCCGTAGTACGGAAGTAGAACTGTGGACGGTAGTTGCTAAAGAATGGCGTATGACGACCACCTTCTTCTTTCGACAGAACGTAGATTTCTGACGTGAATTTAGTGTGTGGTGTGATTGAGCCTGGTTTAGCCAATACTTGACCACGCTGAACGTCTTCACGCTTAGTACCGCGCAACAACGCACCAATGTTGTCACCTGCTTGACCTTGGTCCAGCAATTTGCGGAACATTTCAACGCCAGTACAAGTAGTTTTGATGGTTGGAACGATACCAACGATCTCAATCTCTTCACCAACCTTAACGATACCGCGCTCTACACGACCAGTTACTACAGTACCACGACCAGAGATAGAGAATACGTCCTCTACTGGCATCAGGAATGTACCGTCAACTGCGCGCTCTGGCAGAGGAATGTAAGTATCCAACGCATCAGCCAAGCGGAAGATTGCTGGCTCGCCGTATTCGCCTTGATCACCTTCCAGTGCAGCACGAGCTGAACCAGTAATGATTGGAGTGTCATCACCTGGGAAGTCGTATTTAGACAACAGGTCACGAACTTCCATTTCTACCAATTCGAGCAACTCAGCATCATCAACCAAGTCAGCTTTGTTCATGAATACGATGATGTATGGAACGCCAACCTGACGAGACAACAAGATGTGCTCGCGAGTTTGTGGCATAGGACCATCAGCAGCAGAAACAACCAATACCGCGCCGTCCATCTGAGCCGCACCGGTAATCATGTTTTTTACATAATCCGCGTGACCTGGGCAATCTACGTGAGCGTAGTGGCGAGTTTCAGTTTCGTATTCAACGTGCGCAGTATTAATAGTAATACCACGTGCTTTTTCTTCTGGAGCGCTATCGATCTGTGAGTAGTCTTTAGCTTCGCCACCGAATTTGCGAGACAAGATTGTCGTGATCGCAGCAGTCAGAGTGGTTTTGCCATGGTCAACGTGACCGATTGTACCAACGTTAACGTGCGGTTTTGTCCGCGTAAACTTTTCCTTAGCCATCGCTTTATTTCCTTCTCGAGAACTTGAAATAACAGAATAATGACACTGCGAAATGGTGCTGATGGGGGGAATTGAACCCCCGACCTCTCCCTTACCAAGGGAGTGCTCTACCCCTGAGCTACATCAGCAAATATTTCTGGAGCGGGTGAAGGGAATCGAACCCTCGTCGTAAGCTTGGAAGGCTTCTGCTCTACCATTGAGCTACACCCGCGGCTTAATACTTTAAATTCGTTTCTACCAAAACCCGCTACGCTAGGTGTTTGGTGGGGGGAGAAGGATTCGAACCTTCGAAGGCTGAGCCGCCGGATTTACAGTCCGGACCCGTTGACCGCTGGGGTAATCCCCCCCTTTAGAGACCCGCATTATGGAGATGAAGATTCATGCCGTCAAATATTTTCATCGCCACAATGTCGATCTTTGCGTACTTTTCGAATAAATCGTTAATTTAACTAAACTATTTACCGCAAAATCTCAGCTCATTTTTTTGCTCGAGGCCGCAAATAGATAGAAACCGAACAAAATCATCGGCAAACTAAGCCACTGCCCCATCGAAAAATTCATCGCCAACAACCCCAAAAAGTCATCTGGTTCACGCGCGAATTCCGCCACAAAACGGAACACGCCATACCCGATTAGAAATGCCGCCGAGATCTGACCTGTTTTGCGTGGTTTTGCCGAGTAGAGCCACAAGATCAAAAATAACGCGACGCCTTCGAGCGCAAATTGATACAACTGTGAAGGGTGGCGCGGCAATCCATCTTGCGCCTGCGGAAACACCATTGCCCACGGCATAGTGGCATCCGTTACACGCCCCCACAGCTCACCATTAATGAAATTTCCAATGCGACCTGCAGCCAAGCCAAGTGGAACCAACGGCGCTATAAAATCGGTAACTTGAAAGAAGCTACGGTTTGTTTTCCGGCCGAACAAATACATTGCAACCAACACACCAAGGAAACCACCGTGAAAAGCCATTCCGCCTTCCCATACCTTGATAATGTCTAGTGGGTGAGATAGATAAAAGCTCGGTTTATAAAACAGCACATAACCCAATCGGCCACCCAATATCACCCCGAGAACACCGTAAAAGAGCAGATCATCCATTTCCTCTACACGCCAACCAGCAGGATTGCCCTTACGTATACGCCAGCGACCCAAGAGCAAAAACAATACAAAGCCGATCAGGTACATCAAACCATACCAATGCAAGCCAAAAGAGCCGATATGGATCGCAACGGGGTCGAACTGCGGATGAACTAACATAGCAATCTGCTTTCAAATGAAAAAGGTGGTGGCGATTATAGCTGCCTCTCCCGTTAATTTCTCACCATAAGCACAAATAACAATTTACTTAGTCGGAGCCTTCTGACAGCCAAGCGCCTTTTTTTTCGTTACAATTGCCATACAGTTTCAGCCACTTAGAGAAAAATCATGCCTGTATATCGCTCCCGCACCACCACTCATGGCCGCAATATGGCCGGCGCCCGCGCTCTTTGGCGCGCAACCGGCATGAAAGACGGTGATTTTGACAAGCCCATCATCGCCATCTGCAACTCATTTACGCAATTTGTACCCGGCCATGTCCACCTACAAAATCTTGGCCAACTGGTTGCACGGGAAGTTGAAAAAGCTGGCGGTGTCGCCAAAGAATTCAACACCATCGCCGTTGACGATGGTATCGCCATGGGCCATGGCGGCATGTTGTATTCATTACCAAGTCGCGACCTGATTGCCGACTCAGTTGAATACATGGTAAATGCGCATTGCGCTGATGCGATTGTCTGCATCTCAAACTGCGACAAAATCACCCCTGGCATGCTGATGGCTTCTTTGCGCCTGAATATTCCGGTGATTTTTGTCTCTGGCGGCCCCATGGAAGCGGGCAAAGTCAATTGGCAAGGCGAAACTCGTAAGCTCGACTTGGTTGATGCCATGGTGGAAGCGGCCAATCCGAACGTATCAGACGAAGAAGTGGCCGCCGTTGAGCGCAGCGCCTGCCCAACCTGTGGCTCATGCTCTGGTATGTTTACTGCCAACTCGATGAATTGCCTGACTGAAGCACTCGGCCTGTCATTACCTGGCAACGGCTCTTTGCTCGCCACGCACGGCGATCGCAAACAATTGTTCCTGCAAGCGGGTCGTACCATCGTTGAGCTGGCCAAACGTTATTACGAGCAAGACGACGAATCGGTCTTGCCACGCAATATCGCCACCTTTGAAGCCTTTGAAAACGCCATCGCCCTCGACATCGCGATGGGCGGCTCAACCAATACCGTACTGCATTTACTCGCCGCCGCACACGAAGCCGGCGTTGATTTCAAAATGCAAGACATTGACCGCATGAGCCGCAAAGTGCCTTGCCTGTCCAAAGTTGCGCCCGCCACGCAGAAATACCACATGGAAGACGTACACCGTGCAGGCGGCGTCATCGGTATTTTGGCCGAGCTTGACCGCGCCGGCTTAATTCACCGCGACGTACCCACCGTGCACGCCAAGACTCTGGGCGAAGGCTTGGATCAATGGGATATCGTTAAAAACTCGCCCGATAGCCTGGCCCACCTACTCTTCCGCGCAGCACCTGGCGGCGTAGCAACGACAATTGCCTTTAGCCAAAGCATGCGCTGGCCAGAGCTTGATCTTGACCGCGCTAATGGTTGCATCCGCAACAAAGAAAACGCCTATTCGCAAGACGGTGGCATTGCCGTCCTCTACGGCAACATCGCGGAACGCGGTTGTATCGTTAAAACCGCTGGCGTCGACGATTCAATTCTGAAGTTCACTGGCCGCGTACGTATTTTTGAAAGCCAAGACGATGCAGTTGCAGGCATTCTGGACGACCAGATTGTGGCAGGCGATGTGGTGTTGATCCGCTACGAAGGCCCGAAAGGCGGCCCAGGCATGCAAGAAATGCTCTACCCCACCTCTTACCTCAAATCAAAAGGTCTTGGTAAAGCTTGCGCGCTCCTCACCGACGGTCGCTTCTCAGGCGGCACATCGGGTCTTTCTATTGGCCACGTTTCACCCGAAGCCGCCGAAGGCGGTGCGATTGGCTTGGCACAGGAAGGCGACACACTGGAAATCGACATCCCTAACCGCACCATCAATTTGCTCGTCAGCGACGAAGAACTCGCTGCACGCCGCATTGCGATGGACGCCAAAGGCAAAGACGCCTGGAAGCCCGTTGATCGTCAGCGCATCGTGAGCGCTGCGCTGCGTGCCTACGCTGCGATGACGACCAGCGCCGACACCGGCGCGGTGCGCGACGTATCTCAGGTAGAGCGCAAAGACTAAGGCTATTGATTAGCCAGCAAGCAAAAGCGGCCTACGGGCCGCTTTTTTATTACAAGGGGTATAGGCTTGAAAACAATATCAAGCATAGCCTTGCACACAATACCCATCTACACCCATTGCTATTCTACAAATTACAGGCAATAAAAAACCCAGCCTAAGCTGGGTTCTGAGCATCAGAGTCTGTAGTAAATTACAGAGGCTGAATGTTTGAAGCTTGTTGGCCTTTAGGGCCGTTAGTCACTTCAAAGCTAACTTTCTGGCCTTCTTGCAGTGATTTGAAACCGCTAGAAGTGATTGCTGAGAAGTGGGCAAACAAGTCTTCGCCACCTTGATCAGGAGTAATGAAACCGAAGCCTTTTGCATCGTTGAACCACTTAACTGTACCAGTTGCCATCTTTAATTTACCTTAAACTATAAAATTGAGCAGTCGCTCAAGAACTACATCATACACAAGTATGCTAATAAAAAGTGGCAAATATGCACACCGTCGGCCATTTAAATCGTAAAAGCAGCCAAAACCCTAATAAACATTGGCTTTTCGAAAAATAATAAAACGCTGAACGGTTGTTTTCTGCGTAAAAAGCTAGAAAAAAAGCGGAAAACCACAAAATTAAATCAGCAAAAATGTCATTCTGAACGCCAAAAAATTGTCATTTCGGAGAAAGAAATGCAATTCGTCGGCTAAATTTCACTTCGCAATCTTGTTGCCGATAAGTAGCTCAGCACGTAGCCGAGGCAATGATCATGACAACCATCCCCAGCAGCAGCCTTAACACCAATGTATTCACGCCAGCGCCAAGCAATGCCCCGCCGATGATTGCTGCCAAGCGAGATGCAATTAGCGCAGCCGAACCTCGTGCCATAGAAAAGCGCGTGGCCCAGCTGCAAAAAGATACCCTGCAGATGGCGCAAGATTTTTTAGGTCAATTTGCGAATCAACTGTTTGGCGATGCAGCCAAAGGGATGCAGGTCAGCCTTGATCAGATTGAGCTCTCAAGTAGCAGCGAAGCCGCCATGTGCTTATCGCATAGTCAAAACGGCGTGAGCGACACCCGTAGCGCGGCTTTTAGCCTCAAGGACAGCAGTAGCTTCACTGGGCACGGCACCATGACCACTGCAGATGGCCGGCAATTTGAATTTGAACTCACGGTCAATTATGAGTCGCTACAAGAAGCAAGGTATACACAGCAAAGCAATATCAGCCAAAGCACCAACAGCAATACCCCAAAAAATATTGCTTATAACGGGACTGGCGATGAGTTACTCAGCAACATCAGCGCCGAACCTGTTGCACTTTCCTTCCAAGCCAAACAGCAAGGCGAACAAGACAATCAGAGCATAGGCGGCAATATGATATTGAAACTACTCAAACTCGCCGGTGGCGATCGCTACTACGACTGGTTTGGTGCGCAGGCCGGTAAAGTGGATCAGCAAGCCTGAGTGCAGACAAAAAAGCCATCCGCTGCGGATGGCTTTTGATACGTTCAAGCGAGGACTCTTTATTTACTAATCGCCGCAGTCGCGATTAAATCATCAAGCAAGCGCATCACCGTCGAACCACTCATCTCAAAAGGATTAAACTCTGCACGCGCGGAATACTTCAGCAGCACACAGGCGTTGACCTTCGATAAATTCACCTGCCCCATCGTCCAGCCCGAAAAGTGCCGCTCAACGATTTCTTCAAAATGCAGCAGCTCTACTTTTTCATGCCGTGGGTCACGCACAATTACGTTATACAGCGACGACACGGCAGATCGACTACCTTCCAGCACTTGCACAAACATCCCGCCGCTGTAACACAACACGCCCGTCACGCCAATTGCGGGGTTATTTTGTCGCGAACTGCGCAAAATAGCGTCCAACAACTCAGCATTTACATCCCCAGCGGCACGGCTGGCGTAAATCAAGCGAACAAGCATGTCTGACCTCTTTAGCGTTTATTGTTAATCAGTGACAAAAACTCAAGCCGTAAATGCGTGTCTTTCAGGAAGATGCCACGCATCACACTATTAATCATCTTGGAATCCGAATCTTTGACGCCGCGCCAATGCATGCAGAAATGATCCGCTTCCATCACAATCGCCAAACCATCTGGATTGACTTTGCTTTGCAGCAAATCGGCCATTTGCGTCACGGCTTCTTCCTGAATTTGTGGGCGTGACATCACCCATTCAGCCAAGCGCGCATATTTTGACAGGCCAATCAAGTTGGAATGTTGATTTGGCAGAATACCAATCCACAATTTACCAATAATCGGGCAGAAGTGATGTGAACACGCGCTACGCACGGTAATCGGCCCCACAATCATCAATTCATTCAGATGCTCAACATTGGGAAACTCGGTAACCGGCGGCTGCGCCACATATCGACCACGAAATACTTCATTCAGATACATCTTGGCCACGCGACGCGCGGTATCTTGCGTGTTGTGATCGTTTTCAGTATCGATCACCAGACTTTGCAGCACACCCACCATTTTTTCTTGCACTTCATCGAGCAATTCGGCCATTTCGCCGTCTTCGATAAAGTCAGCAATATTATCGTTGGCATGGAAACGACGTTGCGCCTGATGCAGACGATAACGGATACGCTGCGAAACGGGGGTGGTCGTAGGAACTTTAGAATCAGACTGACTCACGATTTAATCCTTGGTTTAACACGCGGCAAATGGTGCACGCCTCGATGATCAAGGCTGGGTGCAAAGCAAAACGGCTACTCATCAGTAGCGTATCACAAACTGCACACCTTGCTACGTCAAAATCACCGCCATAAATTGCGGGCAATAAAAAAGCCCGCTCGATTGAGCGGGCTTTTAAATTCTGTGGTGGCCAATCGCGGAATCGAACCACGGACACGCGGATTTTCAATCCGCTGCTCTACCAACTGAGCTAATTGGCCACTTTTCTCACCGACGTCGGCCAGCGAGAAGCGGAATTAAACACCAGCACGCGCGCCGCGTCAAACCTTTCTTAGGTTTATTGGGCGGTAAAAATGGATTATTCATATAGATTACTGTTTTTATTCAGATAATATCTGCGAACATTTTGGGCGAGACGGTGTCAAACTCAGCGAAATTAAATTATCCTCGCGAGAAAACATGGATGCAATTTGGTGGGTATTGAGTATTGGCCTGATGTTACTGGGTATTGCGGGGATTATTTTACCCCTCCTGCCCTCCATGCCACTGGTGTTTGCCGGTATGTTGATTTTGGCCTGGCAGCAAGATTTTCAAACGGTCAGTGTCTATACCGTTATCGCGCTGGGTGTCATGGCCATTATCGCCAGTTTGCTCGACTATCTTGCGGGCGCACTGGGGGCCAAGGCAGCGGGCGCCAGCAAACAGGCGGTTTGGGGCGCGACTGCAGGCGCATTGCTCGGGATTTTGGCGGGGCCATTCGGCTTGATTTTCGGGCCTTTGATTGGCGCGGCGACAGGGGAATTTTATGCGAGCCGCCAGCTCTGGCAATCGGGTAAGGTCGGGCTGGCAAGCTGGATCGGCATGATCCTCGGGGCGATCGCCAAGATTGCCATTGTCTTTGCGATGCTCGGTGTGTTCTGGTTGGCGTATTGGATTTAAATTCAAAGGGTATATTCAGCAAGATAAATCAAATAAATATCTTGCTGCACATACCCCTACTCGATCCAGCGCCTCGACCAGAAATACAAACCCAGACCCGAACCCAATAACCCCATCAGCGCCAGCACAATAAAGTAGCCATATTGCCAGTGTAGCTCGGGCATGTTGTCAAAGTTCATGCCGTAGATCCCTGCGATCAAGGTCAGCGGACTAAAGATAATCGTAAACACGGTCAGCGTACGCATTTGCGTATTCATGTTTTGCGATTGCAGCGAAAGGTAAATATCCTGCAACCCCGAGACGACATCACGCAATGCCTCGACACTCTCGATCAATTGCACAGTGTGGTCGTACACATCGCGTAGATAGAGCTGCGTTTCATCTTTGAAAAAATCGGCATCATCACGCTGCAAAATATTAATCACCTCTCGCAGCGGCCAAAGACCGCGCTTTAAGGCCTGCATTGAGCGCCGCAAATATTGCACTTCCTGCATCTGTTGTGGGTCCAGCGACTCGATGATTTCGTCTTCCAGATTATCCACGCGCTCACCGACTTGCTCGAGCACGGCAAAGTAGCGATCAACGACTTTATCCAGCAGCGCATAGACGAGGTAATCGGTGCCAAACTTGCGCAATTGCGATTCACCATTGCGCAGAGATTCACGGATCGCTTCAAACGTGCCAGTTGGTTTTTCCTGAAACGTCAGTAGGAAGTTATGCCCCACCACCAAACTGATTTGCTCGGAATCGACCACGCCGTCGTCGTCGAGCTTCATCAGGCGAGCGGTAATAAACAAATAGCCGGGATAGGTTTCAACCTTGGGGCGCTGCTGTGTATTAAGGATGTCTTCGAGCACCAATGGGTGCAAACGAAAACGTCGCCCAATCAATTTCAGCAACTCGGTATCACCTAGACCATGCAAATTGAGCCAGTAGTTGCCAAAGGTCGGCTTAAATTCGCGACCTTGCTCCAGAGCGGTAAATTTAGTCTCGATAAATTCGCCAGAATTGGCGCCAAACTCAATCAGCGTGGCCAAGGTCGGCGCCGCTTCGTGCGCGCCTACGTATTGCAAAAATCCAGGTGCGGCACCCGCTTTGCTGGCCTTTAGATGCGCTTTTACGCGGCGGGGATGGTCTGTACTGCGAGCGTCACGCCGACGTTTTGCCATGCCGTGATTTCCTCATTTAAAGCAAATGCAGTCAGCGGGTGCGACGCCAGCCACTGCTCGTCTATCGTCAATAAATAACCTTCATGGTGATGTACCAAGTCACACCAAGGCGGCGTTTCATCGAGCCGCGCCCGATAAAACAGCACCGCCAGACGCAGGGCCAAGATCGCATCCCACTCGGCATCATTGATGACATCAGCATCCAGCTTGGTCAGGCTACCGGCGTGCGCCAAGACCAGACGCGAGAGCCAAACTTGTTCGCGACGTGAAAAACCCGGCATATCGGCGTGCTGCAAGATGTAGGCCGAATGTTTGTGATAACTCGAATGCGCGATCGAGCGCCCCACTTCGTGCAAACTGGCCGCCATATTCAGGTGCCGCACCAGCACGGCATCTTCTGGCGCAGCTTCACCGCGCAGGCTTTCAAACAATTGCTCAGTCATCGCCATCACGCGATTGGCTTGCAGGCCATCCACATGGTATCGGCGCTGGAAAAAATCAACGGTGCGATCACGCACATCGTATTGCGTTTGACGCTGCATCAAGTCGTACAGCACGCCATCGCGCAGCGCGCCGTAGGTGATATTCATCCGCTCGATCCCGAGCATATCAAACGCCGCCTGCATAATGGCAAAGCCGCCCGCCAAGACTGGGCGTCTGTCATCACGCAAGCCATTGAGTGAAATCTTATCGATATGCCCCGCTTGTAGCATGATTTCGCGCAAGGCAGCCATGCCGCCTCGGGTGATACCCAGGGGGGATAAGTCGTTCAACTCCAATATATCCGCCAGCGAGCGGGCAGTACCCGACGTACCGATCGCCCGTTGCCATTCGCTGGTATGAAAATCAGGCACTAGCGGCAAGAAAGCGCCGCGCGCAGCCAACTCGGCTGTTTCGAGTCGTTCGCGCGTGATAATACCGTCGGGGAAGTAACGCATACTCCAGCCAACGCAGCCGAGCTGAATACTTTCGGTGCGAAACGAGCGGTATTGGCTACCGATAATCAGCTCCGTCGAGCCTCCGCCAATATCGACGACCAGACGCCGTTCGCGCGTACTGGGCAAGCTATGCGCCGCACCAATATAAATCAGCCTAGCCTCTTCGCGGCCAGCAATAATCTCAATGGGAAAACCTAGCGCAGCTTCGGCAGCCGGTAAAAATTGGGCTGAATTGCGCGCAATACGAAATGTATTGGTCGCCACGGCGCGAACACACTGCGGCGGCAAGCCAGCTAAACGCTCGCCAAAACGCGATAAAGCGGTAATCAGCTCATCGATGGCCTCTTGGCTTAAGCAGCCGCTGGCATCAAGGCCAGCGCCAAGACGAACCGTTTCTTTGAGTGAATCCAAGGGAAATAGCGAGCCTTCCACCACCCGCGCAACTTGCAGGCGAAAACTATTCGAGCCCAGATCAACGGCGGCGATCACCGAGTTATCGCTCATTTTTTTGGAAAACTCCCTGAATTTCAGTCCAGATTGAATTTCTATGCATGGTGCCGTCAATTTACCGTAATCGACGAAAAAATAATATGAAAAAAGGGGCGAAACAACTCGCCCCTTTTTTGCTTGACAGAGATTAATTGCGCTTATGACTTGGCAATTGAATCAACTTCTTCCTGGGTTTTATGGCGTACGTCTTGGCCTTTGACCAGATACACGACGTGCTCAGCCACATTCACCGCCAAATCGCCAATGCGCTCGATCGCTTTGGCAATCCACAGAATATCCATCGTCAAGGTGATAGAACGTGGGTCTTCCATCATCACGGTGATCAATTGACGTTGCAGACCACGGTATTCTTGATCCAGCTGGCTGTCTGAGCGTTTCACTTCAGAGGCGGTGGCCGAATCGAGGCGTGCAAATGAGTCGAGCGCACGCGCCAACATATCCAAGGCCAAATTGGCGATGTGATTTAATTCTTGGAAATTAGGCACTTGCAATTTGCCCGCGTCGAAAATGTTTTTCGCGCGCGTGCAGATTTTGTGCGCTTTATCGCCAATGCGTTCCAGATCTTCCACTGACTTAATCACGGTCATCACCAGACGCAAATCCGATGCCGCAGGCTGGCGGCGCGCGATCATGTGCACACACATATCATCGAGCTGAACGTGCATGTCATTGACTTTCTGTTCTTGCTCAATCACTTGATTGATGATCGACAGATCGCCAGTCGCCAAAGCCTTCATCGACAATCGTACTTGCTCTTCGACCAGACCGGCCATACCCAAAACTTGCGAACGAATCGCATCAAGGTCAGCGTCAAATTGTTTTGAAATATGTTCGGCCATGCGCAATTACTCCAGTGTATTTAATCAACGCACCTTAGCAGTACATTATTACCGCAATGTTTCATCTCGGTGCAAAGGGGTGCTATCTTTGCACCGCAGGGCGCTATTGTAGAGCCAGATCGCTTATTTGATGGTTTTTACGCCATTGGCCGTGCCTAGCAGCAACACATCAGCGCGACGGTGCGCGAAGATACCGTTCGTCACCACGCCGACGATTTGGTTCAATTTTGACTCCAAATCATTCGCTTGAGTGATTTGCAAACCGTGCACGTCGATGATGATGTTGCCATTGTCGGTAATCACACCTTCGCGGTACGCAGGGTGGCCGCCGAGCTTGACGATTTCACGCGCAACGTAGGAGCGCGCCATTGGAATGACTTCCACTGGCAATGGGAAATTACCCAAAATATCGACCAATTTTGATTCATCCGCGATGCAGATAAATTTATCGGCCACAGCGGCGACGATTTTTTCCCGCGTCAGCGCTGCGCCGCCGCCTTTGATCATTTGCAATTGATGATTAATTTCATCCGCGCCATCGACATACACGGGCAATTCATCAACCGTATTGAGCTCGTACACAGGAATACCGTGGGATTTCAGACGCGCTACGCTGGCTTCAGATGAAGACACTGCGCCTTTGATCCGACCTTTAATTTCCGCCAGTGCATCAATAAAGTAGTTTGCCGTCGAACCTGTACCAACCCCGACAATGCAGTCATCAGGAATGTAGGCAATGGCAGCACGGCCAACCGCTTCTTTCAATTCATTTTGAGTCATGGCAGCTCCTAAATAGGTCAAATTGGATTACACAGTGAATGCGTAATAGTACACCGTAGTACGCCACTCAGATTGTGAGTTATTTCAATCGTCCGCAGCTTGCCACGCATCAAGAAGCAACCATTCAGTCGCATCCCGCAGCTCACACTCAGCCCAAATCCTTGGCACGCAACACCACCTACGCTGGGTATAAGCTAAAAATCAAAGCCAAATAATCATTTCATAGCGATACCCATTAGAAGTATTCGCTGACTCGCCGTGCACAGATTGTGATGCCGAACTTTGGCCTTAACTGTCGCTACTGCGCCCAGCAGTGACTCGATATACTGCAACACCGTTCCCCTTCGAGTTCACGATGAATTCAGGCCTACTCTCCGCCGCACTCGCTTATTTAATCTGGGGCCTGTTTCCGCTCTATTTCAAAGTGCTGCAATTTTTGCCTGCGGGCGAAATTGTCTTGCATCGCATCGTTTGGGCTTTGCTGTTTTTATTGGGTATCTTGACCTGGCGCGGCCAATGGCAGTGGTTGGCGCAATTAAAAAATCGGCGACTCGTCGCAGGCTTTGCCCTTAGCGCTGTCCTACTGTCAATCAACTGGTTTGTGTATATTTGGGCCGCCAATTCGGGCCGCGTGGTCGATGCCAGCCTTGGTTATTTCATCAATCCGCTGATTAATGTACTGCTCGGCGTACTGGTCTTGCATGAGCGGCTGCGCACGATGCAATGGGTCTGCATTGCCATCGCAGGCGCTGGGGTTGCCTGGCTGACCGTCTCATCAGGGCAATTACCTTGGGTGGCGCTCACCGTCGCGACGACCTTTGGCATTTACGGCTTATTGCGCAAAACTGCGCATCTGGGCGCGCTAGAAGGATTAACGCTAGAAACCGCCTTGCTGTTTCCACTCGCAGTGGCAGGTTTAGTGTATCTGAGCTTGAATGGCGAGAATGGCTTTAGCCATACCTCAACAGGTATGCAGATCACCATCATGCTATCCGGGCCAATCACGGCAATACCCCTACTACTCTTTGCGGCAGCAGCGCGAAAAATCACCATGGTGCAATTGGGCCTGATGCAGTATCTCGGCCCCTCGGTGCAACTAATCTTGGCGATTTGGCTCTGGCATGAGCCCTTTGGGATCGATCGGAGGATCGGCTTTGGTTTGATCTGGCTGGCACTCATCTTGTTTAGCGCCGAAGGTTACCTCAAGCACCGCGCGACTTATAAGCTCGCCAAATAAGCGCGAATACCATCGAGCAGCATTTGCACTGCGATCGCGGTCAAGATCAAGCCCATCAGCCGCTCGAAGGCGGTTGTCACTTGCTCGCCCAAGACTTGGCTGATTTTCTCGGAGAAAGCCAAAGTGAAAGCACACACCAGCATGGTAAGCGCCAGCGCCGCGATCCACACCCAGATTCGCTCCGGATCGCGCGAGACCAGTAGCAGCACGGTCGCTAAAGCCGACGGCCCCGCCAGCAAGGGAATCGCCAGCGGCACAATATAAGGCTCGCCCTGCTGCGTATCGCCAAACACCCCGTCAGGATGCGGAAACACCATCCGCAGCGCAATCAAAAACAGAATCACGCCGCCCGCAATACCGAGCGAGGTTTGCGATAAATGCATTAATTCTAGAAATTGCCGCCCAAAGACCATAAACAGCAGCAAGATAATAAAGGCGACACTGACCTCGCGCACGATCATGCGCCAGCGTCGCTCGGGCGGAACTTGCTTCATCAAAGAAACAAACAAGGGAATGCCGCCCAGCGGGTCGGTCACCAGCAGCAGCAAGACAAATGCAGAGAGAAAAGTTGGGCTATCCATCAACGCAGTTTAGCTAAGCCCACTGTACTGTCATATGCGGGAAAACGCCCAGCTTGAACGGCTAGGCGTCTGATACATAGGAATTAGGAGAAATCCCGCGCCAAGCAGCGCACGCGACTGCGTGCCAGCAATTGAGTAATTTGCTTCGCATGAACCGCAGTGACTTTGACGGGAATAGCTTGCTCGTTTTGCAGTACGTAGTTGTAATGCGGCAGGCTGGCTGATACATCACCACATTGCTCGTACCAGGTGATGAGGGCCTGGCTGCAGCGCAGTAACAGCGGCGCAAGATTGGCCATTTTGGCCAATTGATGCGCGTCTTCGAGAACTTGCCCAGTTTGGCCATCGCCCATTTTAAGCAGCGTTTCACTCAAGGCCGTCAGCGCATGGGCTTTACCCCATAAATTATCATTTTGCTCGCTGAGCTGATACGCCGTCTCAAGCTCAAGCTTGGCTTGTGCGTAATGCCCCTGCTGCGCATGCACACGACCACGGAAATAGACCACCTCGGCCGACCAGATTTTATTGCTAATGGTGGTTTCGAGTAGTTTTTCTGCCTCTGCAATGCATTGCAAAGTATAGCTATAACGCCCCAAGCGATAGGCATCACTAGCCACATTGAGCAGCGCCTCTCCTTTGCGCTCGTCATGGTTGAGTCGACGCGCCATTTCCAGCGCCAACTCATTAAACTGCAAAGCCGACTCCATATCGCCAAAGCCAATGTAGACCTGGCCAACACCGAGATAGACGCGGATACACAATTCTCTATCGTTGATCTTGCGGGCAATTTGTAGGGCATTAGACCAGTGATCGAGCGCACGCATCGGCTCACCACTGAGCAAATGCGATGTGCCAAGCAGGATCATCGCCTCAGTTTCATCGCGCGCTCGTTTGGCCGCGCGAAAACCTTCAATCGCCGAACTAAAGGCCATTTGCGCTTTATCGTGCTCACTGATGTGCTGCCATGCGTGCCCCATAACCGCGCTGGCCAAGGCGGTAAGATAAACATCGCCCTTGACCGATTTGAGCAACTCTAGGGCCACCAAGGGCGAAGGCGGTGAGCCGCAATGCGCCTCTTTGGCAATCGTTTGCAACTCCAGAATTAAACGGTCTCTCTCTGACATTACAAGGTGCCATCCCAACAAATATGATTACTTTCTTTTCGTTGCGCCAAAAATAGCGCCAAATTGGCACGCAATTGAAATACATCGCGCGCTTCACCCGCCTGATACATTGCGCCACCCACACTGATACTGAGTGGCTCAGGCAAGTAGACTTGCTCGAGTTGGCTGATTTTTCGCTGGACCTTGGCGATCATCTCGTCGAGCTGAGATGGATGTTTGCCCAAAGTCACCAACTCAAATGCGCCGCTACTTGACGTGACCAAGACTGCATCGCTCGGCGCTTCGCTTTGCAATACCTGAGCAATCTGCACATAAATCAACATGGCAGACTCTTTCCCCAGCACCTCGCTGATGCTGGCGTAAAAATCAATCCCGATACTGAGTAAGGCCAGCGATACGCCAGCGGCAGCCTGTTCGAGCAAGCCTTCCCAGCGCATGGTGAGGTAGCGCGAATGGTAAAGCCCAGTGATGTCATCCCTAAACCCTACTGCTTCGAGCTGCTGCACCTGCTGATGCTGAACTTCGTTTTTCTCACGCAGTAGTTCAATCTCGATTTCACTGGTGATTTGCTGCAATTTATACTCGATCATCGCCAAACGACGCGGCTTCGATGGCAAAGCAGCACTGACGGCCGGCAGCGCTAGGGCTTGCCTAAAATACACTGCCGCCTCTTGATCACGCCCCAAAGTTTGGCAGGCCCGACCCAATTCAATCGCCATTTGGCGCGCCTCTGCAATGAGTAGCGGTAAATGCTGATTGGCAATATCGATTGCCCAACTGAGTTGCTCGCCACCGATTTCTGGGCTTTTTGCAAACAGTTTGAGCAAGGCCAAACTACAGTGTGCGATCGCCATCGCGTCATTCTGGTACAACTTAATGGCCAATATCAGTGCTTGCTGTGCCAGCGCTAGCTCACCCAACTCACTTTGAAGCTGGCTGATCAGCTCTTGCAATACGGGGCATAAACGCACATTGGGAAACTGCAAGGCACGCTGTAGAGCCTGTTTGGCCATTTCAGCTTGTTCCAGCGCGAGCAAATCAAGACCGATTTGCAATTGCAACAAACTGTGCTGATAGTCACCAAGCTGGGTGACCATATAGGCGTGCTGATGCACCGCCAAAGCACGCTCGGCTTGATTGGCTTTGCGCAGTAACTCGCCTATCTTGGCCCAGTACAGCACTTCATCACTCAAATCTTGCGCACTTTCCAGACCAGCTAACCATGCTTTCATCGCGGCACTGTACTGACCTTGCCGTTCAAATTGCTGCCCTGAACTCAACCATTGTTGCTGATCCACGCTGCACCTATTTTTTCATCATAAAAAAAGCCCCGTAAACGGGGCTTCAGGCTGCTGACTAGGAAAACATCTCGCTGTTCAAGCCTCGGCAAAGCCGAGCCTAGCACGCAAATATGAATACTTGCAGCCTTGATGTTCTATTCCCACCCCTACCGTCCCCTCCCTGAGGGGAAACCTCGCTTCGCGAGCTGGGTTTGTCATTAATAAAAAAGCCCCGCTCGCGGGGCTTTTTTACACAGCTTCGATTACCACTCGCCCAAGTAGGCAAGTATACCCTCTGCTGCATTACGTCCTTCATACACTGCTCGCACAACGAGATCAGCGCCACGTACTTGGTCACCACCCGCGAAAATTTTCGGGTTTGACGTCTGATGTTTGAACGTTTGCTTTTCAGCTGCAATCGTACGACCCCAGTCGTCGGTTTTCACGCCTTGCGCGTCAAACCAGCTTTCTGGCTCAGCCGAGAAACCAAATGCTACGATCACGTGATCGCATTCAAGTACGCGCTCTGAACCCGCTACCAATTCTGGACGGCGACGGCCTTTCTCATCCGGCGCACCCAATTGCGTTGAAACCAAAGTCAGCGCGAGGCTGCCGTCAGCATTCTTTTCAATTTTCACAGGCTGGCTGTTCCAAGCGAATTCAACGCCTTCTTCTTTGGCATTGGCAACTTCGCGTTTTGAGCCTGGCATGTTTTCTTCGTCACGACGGTAAGCACAGATCACGCTGGCTGCACCTTGGCGAATTGACGTACGGTTGCAATCCATTGCGGTGTCGCCACCACCCAGCACCACAACGCGTTTGCCTTGCATCGATACAAAGGCTTCGCCTTCGAGTGTACCCATGCTGTTGCGCACGTTATTGATCAGGAATGGCAAGGCTTCGAGCACGCCAGGCAAATCTTCGCCAGCGATACCGCCTTTCATGTATTTGTATGCACCCATGCCCATGAATACGGCATCGTATTCAGCCAGCAGGGTTTCGATGCTCACGTCTTTACCGATTTCGGTTTTCAGACGGAATTCAACGCCCATTTCTTCCATGATTTTGCGACGGGTCGCGATCACTTCTTTTTCGAGTTTGAATTCTGGAATACCAAAAGTCAGCAAGCCGCCGATTTCTTCGTAGCGATCGAATACGACTGGCGTTACTCCGTTGCGCACCAAGATATCTGCGCAGCCCAAACCAGCTGGACCAGCGCCAATCACGGCAACTTTCTTACCAGTCTGAATCACACCAGACATATCTGGGCGCCAGCCGGCTTTGAATGCTTCATCGGTGATGTATTTTTCCACCGAACCAATCGATACGGCACCCGCATCCACTTGGTTGAGCGTACACGCACCTTCACACAGACGATCTTGCGGGCAAACGCGGCCGCAGATTTCTGGCAATGAGTTGGTTTTGTGGCTCAATTCAGCCGCTTCAAACAGCTTGCCTTCGTCCACCAGCTTGAGCCAGTGCGGGATGTGGTTGTGCACTGGGCACTCCCACGAGCAGTATGGATTACCACAGGACAGGCAACGACCAGCTTGTTCGCCAGATGTTACTTTATCCAATGGGCTGTAGATTTCTTTAAATACGAACTTGCGCTTTTCAACGGCGACTTTATCGCCCGGGTTGCGCGCAATATTCAGAAACTGAAACACGTCTGACATGGGTATAAACCTCAATGCGAATCAGATTGCGACTTACGGGCATATACCCTGCACATCTAAATCAAAACTTATTCTGTCGTGGGCAGCATCGCCGCCCACCACCTCACACACTTAGTCTTTCAACAAGGCATCGAGCTTGGCCACTTTTGGTTTCACCAACCAGAAGTAATCCACAGCTTCATCGAAGTTCGCCAACAACTCAGCGGCTTTGCTTGAACCCGTCAGCGCTGCGTGCGCAGCGATCTTGTCTTTCAAGAAAGCGCGGATTGCGCCGTAGGCTTCGCCATTGATCAGATTCGTGTCGATCAATTCATTGTTGTAGCGATACGCGAATTTTTGGTTTGGATCGTAAACCAGCGCAAAACCACCAGTCATACCCGCGCCGAAGTTGTAGCCGGTTTCACCCAGCACCACCACGCAGCCGCCAGTCATGTATTCACAACCGTGATCGCCCACGCCTTCCACAATCGCTGTCGCGCCGGAGTTACGCACCGCGAAACGTTCACCCGCCATACCGGCTGCGAACAACTCGCCACCAGTAGCACCATACAAACACGTGTTACCAACAATGGTGGCTTCGTGCGAAGCAAACTCGCTACCTTTTGGTGGGTAGATCACGACTTTACCGCCGTTCATACCTTTACCAACGTAGTCATTGGCATCACCGGCCAACTCGATCGTCAGACCTTTAGCATTCCAAACACCGAGCGATTGACCCGCAGAGCCGTTCAGTTTGATGTGCAATGAGCCATCAGCCAGACCCGCTGCGCCGTGCGCTTTAGCGATCTCGCCTGACAGACGCGCACCGATCGAGCGGTGAATATTGCGTACATCGTATTCAAAGCTTTGTTTGGTGCCCGCTTTAATACCTGCCAATGCATCGCGCACCATTTCTTCCGCCAACTCGCCCTTGTCGAAAGACGGGTTGCTCGCTTCAACGCAGAAGCGTGGTACTGAATCTGGTGTTGTACCTTGGCTCAACAGCGCGCTCATCGCGAGTTTCTTCTGTTTCTCAGTCGCGCCTTCAATCAGGCCGAGCAATTCGGTACGACCAACCAAGTCTTCAAACTTGCGAATACCCAAGCTCGCCATCAATTCGCGCGTTTCTTGCGCGATGAAGGTGAAGTAATTCACGACCATTTCTGGCAAACCGATGAAGTACTTACTACGCAGTTTGATTTCTTGCGTTGCCACGCCAGTCGCGCAGTTGTTCAAGTGGCAAATCCGCAGGAATTTACAACCCAGCGCCACCATCGGGCCAGTACCAAAGCCGAAGCTCTCTGCACCCATGATCGCGGCCTTCACCACATCCAGACCGGTTTTCAAACCACCGTCAGCTTGAACGCGAACGCGGCCGCGCAGACCATTGGCGCGCAATACTTGCTGCGCTTCGGTCAAGCCCAACTCGAACGGCGAACCTGCGTATTTCACAGATGCCAGAGGCGACGCAGCCGTACCGCCGTCGTAACCAGAAATCGTGATTAAGTCAGCGTAAGCTTTCGCAACACCGGCAGCGATCGTACCCACGCCAGGTTCGGCAACCAACTTGACCGAAACTAGGGCAGCAGGGTTGACCTGTTTCAAGTCAAAAATCAACTGAGCCAAATCTTCAATCGAGTAAATATCGTGATGCGGCGGTGGCGAAATCAAGCTAATGCCTGGTTTGCTGTGACGCAGTTTTGCGATCAATGGCGATACTTTATCGCCTGGCAACTGACCACCTTCACCCGGTTTCGCGCCTTGAGCTACTTTAATCTGCAGCACTTCAGCATTCACGAGGTAGTGCGGCGTTACGCCGAAACGACCTGAAGCCACCTGCTTGATTTTCGACATTTTCGGTGTGCCGTAGCGAGCTTCATCCTCACCACCTTCACCCGAGTTCGAGCGCGCGCCCAAACGGTGCATACCTTCAGCCAAGGCTTCGTGCGCTTCTGGGCTCAAGGCACCAAGAGACATACCGGCTGAGTCAAAACGCTTCACGATGCTTTCCAGCGGCTCAACTTCGTCAATCGAAATTGCTTTAGCTGGGTCGATTTGCAGCGCCATCAAGTCGCGCAACATTGCGACAGGGCGTTTGTTCACTAGATCAGCGTATTGTTTGTAGGCTTTGTAATCGCCGTTTTGCACGGCCTTTTGCAGCGCCATCACCACGTCTGGATTGTAAGCGTGGTATTCCTCGCCGAACACATACTTGAGCAAACCACCTTGCGCCAATGGACGCATTGGGTTGAATGCCAGCTTGTTCAATTTCGCTTGGTCTTCTTGGAAATCAGCGAAGTTAGCACCAGAAATGCGCGACACCGTGCCAGTTAAACACAGATCGATCACTTCTTCGCCGATACCCACGCCTTCAAACAACTGCGAGCCGCGATAAGAAGCAACGGTCGAAATACCCATCTTCGACAAGATCTTCATCAGACCTTTATTGATACCTTTGCGGAAATTGTTCGCCGCTTTTTCGAGCGTTGACTCGATTTGACCCATGTCGATCAATTCTTTGATCGTCTGGTAAGCGAGGTACGGAACAACCGCCGTCGCGCCGTAGCCGATCAAACACGCAAAGTGGTGTGGATCGCGCGTCGTTGCGGTTTCAACGATGATATTGGTTTTGCAACGCAAGCCGGCATTGATCAGCGCATGGTGAACGGCGCCAACAGCAAACAGCGCCGGAATCGGCATGCGGCCTTTGGCGATGTTTTTGTCCGACAACACGACAATCACCGTGCCTTCTTTCACACTAGCAAGCACGTCAGCTGTCAATTTCTCAATTGCCGCTTTCAACGTCGTACCAGCATCAAAACAGATTTCGAAACGCGCTGATTTGAAGTCTGGGTCAGACTGGCCAACGATGGCGTCGAATTTATCGGTCGACAATACCGGTGAAGTCACTTCCAAACGTTTCGCGTGGCTTGGGCCGTCTTCAAACAGATTACGTTCTGGACCGAAGCACGTGTTCAGCGACATCACAATCGCTTCACGGATCGGGTCGATCGGTGGATTCGTTACTTGCGCGAATTGCTGGCGCAGGTAATCAAATGGCGAACGTACTTTCTCGCTCAATACAGCCATTGGGGTGTCATCACCCATCGAGCCGATGGCTTCTTGGCCATCCGCAGCCAAGACGCGCAAGATTTGGTCGCGTTCTTCAAACGTCAACTGGAATTGTTTCTGGTAGGTCAATAGGGTTGCCTTATCCATTTCTTCCAGTGGCTTGTTGTCTTCCGCCATTTCCAAGTGCGTTGCATGCTCTTTGAGCCACGCACGGTAAGGCTGAGCTGATTTGAGGCTGTTATCGATGGTTTCGGTATCGATAAACTCGCCGGTTTTCAGGTTAACGGCAACGATTTGACCTGGTTTTACGCGGCCTTTTTTCACCACGTCTTCAGGTTTGTAACCCCAAACGCCAATTTCAGACGCAATCGTGATGTGGCGATCTTTGGTAATCACATAACGCGCTGGACGCAGGCCATTACGGTCAAGCGCACAACCGGCGTAGTCGCCAGCCGCCCAAACGATACCGGCTGGGCCATCCCATGGCTCCATGTGCAGCGAGTTGTATTCGTAGAAAGCGCGCAGGTCGCGATCATTGCTATCGACGTTTTGCCAAGCTGGTGGCACGAGCAAACGGAAGGCGCGGAATACGTCTACGCCGCCGAGCACCAGGCTTTCCAGCATATTGTCCAAACTCATCGAGTCTGAACCATTGGTTTGTACGATAGGGCGGATCGCGTCCATATCCAGCTTGTCGCTATCCATGATCGCTTCACGCGCTTTAGCCCACGCGCGGTTTCCCGTCAGCGTGTTGATCTCGCCGTTGTGCGCGAGGAAACGGAATGGCTGAGCTAATTTCCATTGTGGCCAAGTATTGGTCGAGAAACGTTGGTGGTACACCGCCATACTTGAACCGAAACGCTCGTCTTTCAGATCGAGGTAGAACACCGGCAAGTTTTCTGGGGTTACCAAGCCTTTGTATGACATCACGTACGGGTTCAGCGTCGGGATGTAGAAATCTTTGTCGCCTGCGTTGGCTTTTTCAGCCAAGCGACGCGCTTGATAGAGTTTGCGGGCAAATTCGATTTCAGCCAAACCAGCTGGGGCATTGACGAAAATCTGCTTGATCGATGGCAGTGAGGCCATTGCCGCCTCGCCCAGCGCATCCAGATTCACAGGGACGTCACGCACACCGGCTACAATCAGGCCTTGGCTTTCTACTGCGGAAACCAGATTCGCAATGGATTGCGCACAGGTATTGGCATCAAGACCAGCAAATACGAGGCCTGCAGTGAATTGCTCAGCCAGGGTATAGCCATTATCTTGCGCTACGGCTTGCAAAAAGCCAGTTGGCTTGCGAAACAACAACCCGCAGCCATCACCTGATTTGCCATCGGCTGCAACCGCACCGCGGTGGGTCAAACAGGCCAGAGAATTAATCGCAGTCGATACCAGCCAATGCGACGGTTTATCATCCATCTGCGCGATCAAACCGAAGCCGCAGCTATCTTGCTCGAACTGCGGGCGGTACAACGTACCTTCTAACCAGCTTTGTCTATCCATCACAACGGAACCCTTAAAAGCCAAAAAACAAACCCACTAGGGATTGACCCTAGTCAAGCGAAAGGGCTTGATTCTAGCTTTTAAGAGTGCTAAACGCAACCCAAGCGCTGCGCCGAAGGACAATCGGGGATATCCCTGAAAGGCGCAATGGCAAACACTTCACGCAAAGTAAGCTCGATTTAATTGCGCATTAATAATCAGGGCGATTTTGGCATCCACTAAACCGCATTAACAAAGTTTAAGTCTTGCCACCCAGCTCGACTCATACAATATGGCTTTGCAAACCAGCCGCGGAGCCCAAAATGCGACAAGACGAACAACACCTGCGCTTTTTAGCCGAGCACTTACTCAATTCGGGCGTCAGTGATATTGGCGAACGAGAGCGCAACGCGCTGATGCGCATTTCACGCCGCCTACAGGCCAATCGCGCGCAAGATGAAATCCCCGTCGAAGGCGTCACTTTTGGCGAACGCCTTGCCGATCGCGTCGCAGAATTTGGCGGCTCGTGGACATTTATCAGCATTTTTGGCGCATTTCTGGTCGGTTGGGCCATTCTCAACACCGACATTCTGCGCAACCACGCCTTTGACCCCTACCCCTATGTGTTTCTGAATCTGATTTTATCGATGCTGGCCTCGGTGCAAGCGCCACTCATTTTGATGTCACAAAACCGCCAAGCCGCACGTGATCGCTTAACGATGATTCGCGATTTTGAAGTCAACCTCAAAGCCGAAGCGGCGGTACAGGCGCTCAATCAGCGCGTGGAGCATCTGACGTGGAATATCCTGTCGGATTTGAACGAAGTCAAAAACCAGCTTAAAGCGCAACCCGCTGCGCAAGACACAGAAAGCCCAGCAAAATAAAAACCCCGCATTCGTCACATCACGAAGACGGGGTTTGAATTGCGTCAATATAATTGACGTTTAGCGTTTTTTAGACGCCTCGCTACGCTCAATGGCAATCGCAATTAAGTAATGCACAATATCGCGATCATGCCCGATGATCTCGACGCAAGCATGGCGTAGGCGATCGACCAGATATTGCTCCGGCGAATCGATCACGCGCTTAAAGCGGTTGTATTTGAATTTTGAATCACCCACGATTTCTTCCAGCTGCGCCAAACGCTCGGGCTGATTATTACGCAAGCGATAGAGCTTACTTTTGGCCGCCACTTTGCGGTCGTGATTCGGACGCAAGATAACGTGCCAGTCTGCGGGTACTTCGGGGTTTACTTGCTCGGTCATCTTTAATCCTTCGTCATCCAGCCATTTCAATCTGTCGATTATACGGGCAATTGCGCCGTACACCTTAGCAATAAAAAAGCCGGCTAGACCGCCGGCTTTTTTACAGTGCGTAAAACTAGCGGCTTATCGCGGCAAAGTACTGCTCCCCATCAGGAAAGCATCAACCTCACGCGCTGCCTGACGGCCTTCGCGAATTGCCCATACCACAAGCGATTGACCACGGCGTACGTCACCCGCAGCAAACACTTTGGCGACGCTGGTTTGGTAGCAACCCACGCCGTCAGTGCTCGCTTTAGCATTGCCGCGCGCGTCTTTTTCAACGCCGAAGCTATCGAGCAAGCTGGCTACTGGATTGGTAAAGCCCATCGCCAGGAACACTAGGTCAGCTTTGAGCTCAAATTCGCTACCGACAACCGGAGTTGGCTTGCCATCCACCCAATCGAGGCGCACCAGTTTCACCGCTTTCAGTACGCCATTTTCGCCGACAAACTCTTGCGTTTGCACCGCGAAATCGCGCTCAACGCCTTCTTCGTGGCTGCTCGACGTGCGCAGCTTCACTGGCCAGTATGGCCAAACGATGGATTTATTTTCCTGCTCGGGCGGCATCGGCATCAGTTCTAGCTGAGTCACGCTCGCTGCGCCGTGGCGGTTGCTGGTGCCTACGCAATCACTACCGGTATCACCACCACCGATCACAACCACATGCTTGTCTTTCGCATTGATCGGGTTAGCCGCACCGCCGACGTTTTGCTTGTTTTGCGCGATCAGCAATTCCAGCGCGAAATGCACGCCTTTGAGTTCACGACCCGGCACCTGCAAATCGCGCGGCACTTCGGCACCACCGGCCAATATCACAGCATCGAATGCTGCTTCGAGCTCGGCAGGCGTAACAACGGTTTTCGCGTCATTCACGATACCCTTGGGTATATCGCTAGAGCCAATTACCGTATTGGTTTTGAAAGCAATACCCTCGAATTGCATTTGCTCCAAGCGACGATCGATCACTTCTGCTTCGAGTTTGAAATCGGGGATGCCGTAGCGTAACAAACCTCCGACCGCGTCGTTTTTCTCAAACACGGTCACACTATGGCCCACGCGAGCGAGCTGCTGTGCAGCGGCCAGACCCGCAGGGCCAGAGCCAACAATGGCAACCTTCTTGCCCGTTTTGACTTTGGCAGGCTGTGGCACGACCCAACCGTTATCCCATGCTTTGTCGATGATCGCGCGCTCGATCGATTTAATCCCCACTGGATCAGCATTAATGCCCAAGGTACAGGCCGCTTCACACGGCGCAGGACACACGCGCCCCGTAAATTCGGGGAAGTTATTGGTCGAATGCAATACCGTCAGCGCGTTTTGCCAGTCTTGCTGGTAAACCAGATCGTTAAAATCAGGGATCACATTATTCACTGGGCAGCCGTTATTGCAGAATGGAATACCGCAATCCATGCAGCGCGCGCCTTGCAATTTGGCCGCATCATCGCTCAGTGCAGGCACAAACTCGCGATAGTGAGTCAGGCGCTGCGCCACTGGCTCGTAGCTGTCTTTGACACGCTCGATTTCTAGAAAACCTGTTGGCTTACCCATTATGCGATCTCCTTCTGCGCTGCGGCGTTCACGGTATTTGCTGCAGCCATTTCCTTCAATGCACGGCGATATTCGTTCGGGAATACTTTGACGAAAGCAGCGCGTCTGGCAGACCAATTCGCAAGAATCTCGGCCGCGCGCACACTACCCGTTAAGGCGGCGTGTTTTTCGATCAAGGCTTTGAGCTGAACTTCGTCGGCCACACCATTGTGGAATGGTTGCTCTTGGGCCTCAGCTAGCAACACACTTTCGAGTGCCACTTGCGCCATATTGCAACGACCTGCAAACACGCCTTCTGGGTCGAAAACGTAGGCGATACCACCTGACATGCCCGCAGCGAAGTTGCGGCCAGTATTGCCCAGCACCACCACCGTACCGCCGGTCATGTATTCGCAACCGTGATCGCCCAGGCCCTCTACCACTGCTGTTGCGCCTGAATTGCGCACCGCAAAACGCTCACCGCCAACACCAGCAAAGAACGCCTCACCGGCAATCGCACCGAACAGCACGGTATTGCCGACGATGATGTTTTCCCACGTTTTACCAACGAAGCTCGCATTTGGGCGTATCACAATTCGACCACCCGACAGGCCTTTACCGACGTAATCGTTGCCTTCGCCTGTCAGCGTGATCGTGATACCCCGGGCGAGAAATGCCCCGAAACTCTGTCCTGCTGTGCCCTGCAGTGCGATACGTAGCGTATCTTCTGGCAAGCCAGCATGGCCATAACGGCGCGCCACTTCACCCGAGAGCATCGCACCAACGGTACGGTTGATGTTTTTCACCGGCAGGCTGATTTGCGTCACTTCGCCACGCTCAAGTGCAGGTGCGGCTTGCGCAATCAACTCTTGGTCAAGTGCTTTGACCAATCCATGATCTTGCACCTCGGCATGCAGGCGCGGTACATCGGCGGCGACTTTAGGCTGGAAGAAGATTTTGCTGAAATCCAGACCCTTGGCTTTCCAATGTTCAACGCCGGCTTGTTTGTCGAGCAGATCAGAACGGCCAATCAAATCGTCAAACTTGCGAATACCCATTTCGGCCATGATCTGGCGCGCTTCTTCAGCAACGAAGAAGAAGTAATTCACCACATGCTCAGGCTGGCCTGAGAAGCGCTGACGCAATACTGGGTCTTGCGTTGCCACACCCACGGGGCAGGTATTGAGGTGACACTTGCGCATCATGATACAACCCTCAACCACCAGCGGCGCAGTCGCAAACCCGAACTCGTCGGCACCGAGCAAAGCGCCAATGACAACGTCGCGACCAGTTTTCATTTGACCATCGACCTGCACGCGGATCCGACCGCGCAGCTTATTCAGCACCAGCGTTTGCTGCGTTTCTGCCAAGCCCAATTCCCACGGCCCGCCCGCATGTTTAATCGACGATTGTGGTGAAGCGCCCGTACCGCCGTCATGACCAGCAATCACCAAGTGATCGGCTTTGGCTTTCGAAACACCGGCAGCCACAGTACCTACACCGACTTCGGCAACTAGCTTGACCGAAATTGAGGCAACAGGATTGACGTTTTTCAGATCGTGAATCAGTTGCGCCAAATCTTCGATCGAGTAAATATCGTGGTGAGGTGGCGGTGAAATCAAGCCAACACCGGGCACCGAGTGACGCAACTTACCGATGTATTCCGAAACCTTATGGCCAGGCAGCTGACCACCCTCGCCCGGTTTCGCGCCTTGCGCCATCTTAATCTGGATTTGATCAGCGTTAACTAGGTACTCAGTCGTTACACCAAAGCGGCCTGATGCAACCTGCTTGATCGCCGAGCGCAGGCTATCGCCTTCTTTGAACGTATAGTCGCGCTCAATGCGGTTTTTACCGATCACTTCCGATAGTGTTTGACCCGCTTGCAGTGGCTTGAAACGCGTTGCGTCTTCACCGCCTTCACCGGTATTTGATTTGCCGCCAATGCGGTTCATTGCAATCGCCAGCGTTGAATGCGCTTCAGTCGAGATTGAACCCAGCGACATCGCGCCAGTGGCAAAGCGTTTGACGATTTCTGCGGCCGACTCAACTTCTTCCAGCGGCACTGGTGCACCAGCGGCTTTAATTTCAAACAAGCCGCGCAGCGTCAGGTGACGTTTGCTCTGATCATTAATCAGCGCCGCGTATTCTTTGTACGTTGAGTACGAATTGCTGCGCGTGGCGTGTTGCAATTTAGCGATTGAATCGGGCGTCCACAAGTGATCTTCACCGCGAGTACGGAAGGCATATTCACCGCCTGCGTCGAGCATATTGGCCAGCACTGGATCGCTGCCAAACGCCGCGGTATGCAAGCGCACGGCTTCTTCGGCCACTTCAAATAGCCCGATACCCTCTACATTGCTGGCAGTACCGGTGAAGTATTTCTTCACAAAGGCCTTTTGCAGGCCGATCGCTTCGAAAATCTGCGCGCCGGTGTAGGACATGTAAGTCGAAATACCCATTTTCGACATCACTTTCAGCAAGCCTTTGCCGACGCCTTTAATAAAGTTTTTCTGGTATTTGCTGGCAAGTTCTGCGTCGCCCTCGGCCAAATCTGCGAGTGTCGCAAGAGTTAAGTATGGATACACCGCTTCGGCGCCATAACCACCGAGCAATGCAAAGTGGTGCGTTTCACGTGCAGAGCCAGTTTCAACCACCAAACCGGTGCTGGTACGCAGACCGCGTTTTACCAAGTGCTGATGCACCGCCGACGTGGCCAGCAGTGCAGGAATTGCCACATGCTCGGCATCCATCTTGCGATCGGACACGATCAGGATATTCGCGCCCGATTTCACTGCGTCTTCAGCTTCTGCCACGAGTGAAGCCAAACGCGCTTCAACACCGTTTTTACCCCAAGCGGCTGGGTAGCAAATATCCAGCTCGTGCGAGTAGAACTTGCCGCTAGTGTACTGACCGATATTGCGAATTTTTTCAAACTGTTTGGTGCTTAAAATCGGCTGCGCCACTTCCAGACGAATCGGTGGATTGATGTCTGTCGTGCCGAGCAGATTGGGTTTGGGGCCGATGAAAGACACCAGCGACATCACCATATCTTCACGGATCGGATCGATCGGTGGGTTAGTCACCTGCGCGAACAACTGCTTGAAGTAGTTGTACAGCGGCTTGTCTTTGCGCGACAGCACGGTCAACGCTGCGTCATTGCCCATCGAGCCAGTGGGCTCTTCGCCATTCTTGGCCATAGGCTCCAGAATGAATTTGATGTCTTCTTGCGTATAGCCGAATGCTTGTTGTGAATCGAGCAAGTTCGCGCTTGGCAAAGCAGCGGGCACTTCCTCAGATTCAATATCATCGAGCTTCACGCGGATTTTTTCGATCCACTCACGATACGGTTTGGCATTCGACAGACTGTCTTTAAGCTCTTTGTCGTCAATAATGCGGCCTTGCTCCAAGTCGATCAGGAACATTTTGCCCGGCTGCAGACGCCATTTTTTATTGATGCGATCTTCTGAAATCGGCAATACGCCGGATTCAGACGCCATCACGACCAAATCGTCATTTGTGACGAGATAACGAGCTGGGCGCAGGCCGTTACGATCGAGCGTGGCGCCAATCTGGCGACCATCGGTAAACGCCACGGCGGCCGGGCCATCCCATGGCTCCATCATCGCGGCGTGGTATTCGTAGAAGGCGCGACGTTTTTCGTCCATTTCGCCGTTCTTTTCCCACGCTTCGGGAATCATCATCATCATCGCTTGTGCGAGTGAATAACCGCCCATCACCAAGAGCTCAAGCGCATTATCAAATGAAGCCGAATCAGATTGCCCCGGATAAATCAGCGGCCAGATTTTATCGATGTCTTTACCCAGCACTGGCGAGCTAATCGCTTTTTCGCGCGCACGAATCCAGTTCACATTACCGCGCAGCGTGTTGATCTCGCCGTTGTGCGCGATATAGCGGAATGGATGCGCCAAATCCCAAGTTGGGAAGGTATTGGTCGAGAAGCGTTGATGCACCAAGGCCAGTGCAGAGATACATGCGGGGTCTTGCAGATCGAGGTAGTACTCGCCAACCTGATCAGCCAACAGTAAACCTTTGTAGTTCACGGTGCGTGCCGAGCACGATGGAATGTAATACTCGCCGCCGTGTTTGAGTTTGAGCGCGCGAATCGCGTGTGAAGCGCGTTTGCGGATGATGTAGAGCTTGCGTTCCAGCGCGTCGGTGACCAGTACGTCGTTGCCGCGACCAATAAACAACTGACGAATCACCGGCTCAGTCGCCTTGATCAGCGGCGACATCGGCATCTCACGATTGACCGGCACATCACGCCAACCTAACACGACTTGTTTTTCTGCGCGGGCAGCGCGCTCGATCTCTTCTTCACACGCGGCACGAGCTGCTGGCTCTTGCGGCAGGAAACACATTGCAACGCCATAGTCACCGACCGGAGGCAGCACAATACCCTGGGTAAGCATCTCTCTGCGCAGCAGTGCATCCGGAATCTGGATCAAGATACCCGCACCATCGCCAGCCAGCGCATCCGCACCGACCGCACCGCGATGGTCGATATTTTTCAGAATTAATAAGCCTTGCTCGATAATGCTATGGCTTTTTTGACCTTTGATGTGGGCTACAAAGCCCACACCACAGGCATCGTGTTCGTTCGCCGGGTCATACATGCCCTGCTGTTCTGGTCGCTGTTCTAACATCCGCTCGTTTCCTCTCTGCAGTCACAACACATATCCTCGATGGATACGTCACTTGCAACACTATCGTCAGTAGAAAAGCAGTTTGCCAGAAAGTTGGGAAGTCAATTGGGGAAATTCACGAAAATTTAATCCAAGTCAGAGCCGACTTAGAGCGTATTCACAATCTAGCGAGCTAGAGCGAGGCAAGGCAAAAACGACGGAGAAGCGGAGTTTACACAATGTAAACGAGCATTCGGACGGCGTTTTTAACGCCGAATCGTTTGAGCGCAGCAGATTGTGAACACGTTCTGACAAGAAAGTCAGCTCTAGCGCTGCTTAAGCCAGCCAGTCACGATGGGGCAAGAAATCGGTATACAAGGCCGCTTCTGGACTACCTGCGTCTGGATGATAGTCGTAGCGCCAATTGGCGATCGGTGGCATCGACATCAAGATAGACTCAGTACGCCCGCCCGATTGCAGGCCAAACAGCGTACCGCGATCCCAAACCAGATTAAATTCCACATACCGACCGCGACGGTAGCCTTGCCAATCGCGCTCGCGCGCACCGTATTCGCAATCTTTGCGGCGCTCGACAATCGGCACATAGGCTTTCAGAAAGGCGTCGCCCACCGACTGCAACATCGCCAGCGAGCCATCAAAACCCAGCTCGGAAAAGTCGTCAAAGAAAATACCACCCACACCGCGCGCTTCATTGCGATGTTTGAGGAAGAAGTATTTATCGCACCAGTCTTTGAATTTGGGGTACAACTCGCCACCAAACGGATCAAGCGCGTCTTTGCAGCTTTGGTGGAAATGTTTGGCATCTTCATGATGCCCATAATAAGGGGTCAGATCCATCCCACCACCAAACCAGAAAATTGGCTTCGCCTGCTGGGCTGCATCTGCGTTGGCTTCGTTAGCCTCTCCTTGCAATACCGTTTCGTATTGCTGCGTCGTGGCCGCCTCGCCGCCTTGATTCGCCTCAGCATGCTTTGCCAATTCGGCTTCGGATGGCTTAGCAATAAAGAAACGCACATTCATATGTACGGTCGGGATGTAGGGGTTGCGCGGGTGCACCACCAAAGATACCCCCATCGCTTCCCAAGCGCGACCAGCCAGCTCTGGACGGTGCGCGCTCGCGGACGGCGGCAGTTTGTCGCCCATCACATGCGAGAAATTCACACCACCGCGCTCGAACAAATTGCCATCTTCGATCAAACGGCTGATCCCGCCGCCGCCTTCAGGACGTTGCCAACTATCGGTGCGAAAACACTGTCCATCCAGTGTTTCTAGCGTCGCGACGATATTTTGTTGTAGCGTCAGTAAGTAATCTTTTACCGCAGTAATATTCATGCCAAGCTCCCATCCAATCATCGCATCATACCTGCGCTTTTTTAGCGCGGCCAATTCGCTGTTACAAAAATTAATTTGCGCGGTATCGGCCTGCAATTGAGCGCCAAATTCTCTTTGCCATGCATACCTACAGCACACTGAAAACTAGCCGCTTTTTGCATTTGCCTATTTTTTAATCAAGCGGTACAATCCGCGCCTTCCCAAGATTCCCCAAATTTCCAGCCATGCAGATTGGCCCGTATCAGCTAAAAAATAATCTGATCGTCGCGCCGATGGCTGGGGTGACAGATCGCCCGTTCCGCCAACTGTGTAAACGCTTTGGTGCGGGTCATGCTGTATCGGAAATGATCACCAGCGATCAATCGCTGCGCGCTGCGAAAAAATCACTCAATCGCGCCAATTTTGATGGCGAGCTCGCACCGATTTCGGCGCAAATTGCGGGCTCCGACCCCGCCGCGTTGGCGACTGCCGCACGTTATCAGGTGGCCAATGGCGCGCAGATTATCGACATCAATATGGGCTGCCCAGTCAAAAAGGTCTGCAATAAGCTCGCCGGCTCGGCCTTATTGCAAGACGAAAAGCTCGTCGGCGAGATTCTTGATGCCGTGGTCGATGCGGTCGATGTACCCGTTACGCTCAAAACCCGCCTTGGCTTTGCCAATGGTGCAGAAAACATCATCCGTGTGGCCCAACGCGCCGAGCAAGCAGGCATTGCTGCGCTGGCGATTCACGGTCGCACCCGTGAAGACATGTATAACGGCAATGCGCGTTACGAGCTGATTCGTGACGTGAAAAATGCAATTTCAATTCCAGTCATTGCCAATGGCGACATCGATAGCCCGCAAAAAGCGGCGCATGTGCTCAAAGCCACTGGCGCTGATGCAATTATGATCGGCCGCGCCGCGCAAGGCCGCCCGTGGATTTTCCGCGAAATCGCGCATTACCTCGCCACGGGTGAAGAACTCCCCGCCCCCGAGGTCGTCGAGATTCGCGATGTACTCCTAGGGCACTTAGACGATTTGTACGCTTTTTACGGCGAATATTCGGGCTGCCGCATCGCGCGCAAACACATCGCTTGGTACACCAAGGGTTTGCACGGCAGTAATGAATTTCGGCAGGCGATGTATGCCGAGGACAGCACCGCGGGGCAAGCAGCATTTACCCGCCAGTTTTTTGACCATTTGCTGCAGTTTGGCGAACGGTTGCAGTACCAAGACGCAATTGAAGCGCAATAAGTAACTGGCCAGATGTTTGCACGCAAGGCGCGGTAACACGGCGTGCAAGCTTTTGCCTTCCTACTTAACAAAAACAAAAATAGGAAGTTTTATGAATGTATCAACCGATGTGATTGCAATCGCGATTAAAGAATCGCTGGCGCAATACTTCAATGATCTTGACGGTGAACCGCCAAGTGCACTGTACGAAATGGTACTGGGCCGGATGGAAAAGCCATTATTGATCGAAGTACTGGAACGGGTTGGGGGTAATCAGACCCAAGCCGCAGAAATGCTGGGCATTAACCGCAATACCCTGCGCAAGAAATTACAAACCTACGATTTACTTTAATTAGTAAATTGCCTTTTTTAGAGTAGTTTGATCTTTTTAGGAAAGACGATGAGCAAAATCACTCGTGCGCTGATTAGCGTATCTGACAAAACTGGTGTTCTTGAATTCGCCCAAGCGCTCGCAGCGCAAGGCGTTGAAATTCTGTCGACTGGCGGTACCGCCAAATTGTTCGCCGACAACGGCGTTCCGGTGATCGAAGTAGCCGATTACACTGGCTTTCCAGAAATGCTTGATGGCCGAGTGAAAACGCTGCATCCAAAAATCCACGGCGGCATCTTGGGTCGTCGCGACCTCGATAGCCATGTTGATACGATGAAAGAACATGGCATCGGCAATATCGATTTGGTGTGCGTGAATCTGTACCCATTCGAAGCCACGATCGCCAAACCAAACTGCAGCTACGAAGATGCAATCGAAAACATCGATATTGGCGGCCCAGCGATGGTGCGCTCTGCAGCGAAAAACCACGCTCACGTGGCCATCGTGACCGATGCCGCTGATTACGCGACCTTGATCGCTGAAATGCAAGCCAACGACGGCGGCCTGAGCCTGAACACCCGCAAAAACTTGGCGAAAAAAGCCTTCAGCCACACCGCAGCCTACGATGGCGCGATTTCGAACTACCTGACCGCATTGACTGCCGACGGTGAAAAAGCAGCTTACCCAACTCGTTTGAACTTGCAATTCGAAAAAGTGCAAGACATGCGCTACGGTGAAAACCCACACCAGTCCGCCGCATTCTACCGCGACCTTGACCCAGCTGCCGGCAGCTTGGCCAACTACAAGCAATACCAAGGCAAAGAGCTTTCGTACAACAATATCGCTGACTCAGATGCAGCGTGGGAATGCGTGAAGCAGTTTGAAGAGCCAGCCTGTGTGATCGTAAAACACGCCAACCCTTGCGGCGTTGCAGTAGCAAAAGACACTTACACTGCGTACCGCATGGCGTTTGCGACTGATACCACCAGCGCATTTGGTGGCATTATTGCTTTCAACAAGGTCGTTGACGTTGACACAATCGAAGCGGTTTCAGCGCAATTCCTCGAAGTATTGATCGCCCCGGGCTACACGCCAGAAGCTCTGGCACTGGTTGCGAAAAAACAAAACGTGCGCGTACTGGAAGTTGCCATCGAAAGCGGCGAAAACCGTTTCGACTTGAAACGTGTTGGCGGCGGTTTGTTGGTACAAACGCCAGACGTGCACGCTTTGACTTTGGCCGACTTGAAAATCGTCACCAAATTGCAGCCAAATGATCAGCAATTGAAAGACTTGCTGTTCGCGTGGAACGTAGCGAAATTTGTGAAATCCAACGCGATTGTATTCTGCGGCAAAGGCCAGACCCTCGGCATTGGCGCGGGCCAGATGAGCCGTGTAGATTCAACCAAAATCGCTGCAATCAAAGCGCGCAGCGCAGGCCTGGAATTGCGTGGCTCGGTGGCGGCGTCTGACGCCTTCTTCCCATTCCGCGACGGCGTGGATGTGATTGCTGAAAACGGTGTATCGGCGATCATCCAACCAGGCGGCTCTTTGCGCGATGAAGAAGTGATTGCAGCGGCGGATGAGCATGGTATTGCGATGGTGATGACGGGTATTCGTCACTTCCGTCACTAATTATTTGGGGCTATGAAGCACGCTAGCTTTGTCGCTGCATGCCTTGTGCACTCTACGTACACGTCGCCACTGGCTTCGCGCTAACGTGCTTCTCGCTCCCAAATAAACTTGCTAAGACATGGGCGAGCCTTTTGATGCGGTATTTCGTGTACTCGATGTACACGTCGTACTCGATGTACACGTCGCAATCCGATTCCTTGTCCATTCGCATCTCGCTCGCTCAGTGCTTTGCTACTGCGATCAGATTGGGTTGCGGCACTTCGCAGCTCGCGCAAGGCTTTAAATGGAAGTAGATGCCCACCTCAAAGCCCGATTCATTCGGGCTTTGAAATTTAATACCGTGGTTTAACTCAGCTTGCTGTCGTTTACGTTATGTCACTCGAATTTCAAGTCGGCTGTAGTAAACTAGGTGTTATTGGCAATCTCTACCTATACCTACGGAAGGTATATCCATGAAATCCAGTTCTAATCTAGATTTCATGGATATACATTCACTGGATTTATACATGCTAAAAAAACTTTGGGCATTAATTGCGCTCCTTACCGTCTTTTCCTTTCCAGCTAAAGCAGTCGATTGCGAGAGCTGGGTGTGGGGTCTGGACACGGCCTGTTCGCACATCAAAGGCACTTGGAACGAAGGCACAGGTGGCTTGTATTTGTCAGGATACGCTTGGCACAATCGCGCGACCTACGATGCAGACAAAATCGACAGCTACAATGAATTTGCCTACGGTGGCGGCCTCGGTTTTCACCGCCCGATTGGCAATCGCAATGAAGAAATGATTTACGCGCTAGCCTTTGCAGACTCACACAAAAACATCGAGGGCCACGTCGGTTATGCCTATATGTGGTACTGGGATGTCGCAGGTCCACTCCGAGCCGGCGCTGGCTGGACTGCAGGCCTGTTTACCCGTGCTGATATTGGCAACAATATTCCCCTGCCATTTGCCTTGCCTATGTTTGGCATCAAATACGATAAAACCAATATTTTTGCGACATATTTACCGGGCGGCAAAAACAACGGCAATGTGCTGTTTATTTTTACCCGTTTTGATTATTAAAAACTGTGAGGCTTAAGGTATGAGGCGATTTCCGATACGCCGCCTCCCTTAGTCTTACTCCTGATGGAGTTGGTATGAATATCCTTGTGATTGGCTCAGGTGGCCGTGAACATGCGCTGGCATGGAAGCTGTCTCAATCTGAACGTGCGGCCAAAGTCTTTGTTGCACCCGGTAATGCCGGCACGGCCCTCGACAAAAACTTGACGAATGTCGACATCACCGACATCCCCGCACTGATCGAGTTTGCCAAAGCTGAACACGTACAACTCACCGTCGTGGGCCCAGAAGCACCGTTATCACAAGGCGTCGTGGATGCTTTCCGCGCTGCTGGCTTGAAAATCTTTGGCCCAACCAAAGCAGGTGCACAGCTCGAATCATCAAAAGACTTTGCCAAAGCCTTTATGATGCGTCACAACATCCCAACCGCCGAATATCAAACATTCGCCGATGCCGGCGAGGCGCATGAATACATCAAACGCAAAGGCGCGCCGATTGTGATCAAAGCCGACGGCTTGGCGGCGGGTAAAGGCGTTGTGGTTGCGATGACTTTGGACGAAGCGCACGACGCAGTCGATGCGATGCTGTCGGACAATAAACTCGGCGACGCTGGCGCGCGCGTGGTGATCGAAGAATTCCTAACCGGCGAAGAAGCCAGCTTTATCGTCATGGTCGATGGCAAAAATGTGTTGGCGATGGCCTCTAGCCAAGACCACAAACGCCTGCTTGACGGCGATGAAGGCCCGAATACTGGGGGTATGGGCGCATACAGCCCAGCGCCAGTAGTAACGCCAGAGATACATGCCAGGGCATTGCGCGAAGTCATCTTGCCAACCGTACAAGGCATGGCCAAAGACGGCATCGAATACACCGGCTTTTTGTACGCCGGCCTGATGGTCAGCGCCGATGGTTCACTCAAAACGCTGGAATTTAACTGCCGCTTTGGCGACCCAGAAACCCAGCCGATTATGTTGCGTCTGAAATCAGACTTTGTGACGCTGATCGAACACGGCGTAAATGGCACGCTGGATCAAATCGAATGTGAATGGGATCGCCGCGTCGCGCTCGGCGTCGTGATGGCTGCACACAATTACCCTGAGACACCGCGTAAAGGCGATGTGATTACCGGCCTGCCTGGTGAGCTGGAAGATGGTCATGTTTTCCATGCGGGTACTGCGCTCAATGCCGCTGGCGAGCCTGTCACCAGTGGTGGTCGTGTCTTGTGTGTCACCGCGTTTGGCGACAGCTTCAAAATGGCGCAAAAACGCGCTTACGATATTTTGGCGGGCATTCACTTTGACGGCGCCCAATACCGAAGCGATATTGCTTGGCGCGCGATTAATCGCAAATAAAGCGACACTAAGTTCAAACAAAAAGCGGCCTAGGCCGCTTTTTGTTTGAACTGCCAAAGTAAAAATTACTGAATAAAGATGAACTCAATCAAAAAATAGAGTCCACAAGCTCTGCATCACGACCAAACTCATCGTTCAAGTCTGGGCTGTAGGCTCTATTTTTGATGTCTGCAGATAAAACTATCTTTTTGCTGACTGCTTCAATGAAAATTCGCCTGTCAGGTCACGATAAACAATGGCATCCCATACGCTGCCGTCGTCAAGCTCGTAATTGATGAAATAGTTAGCGCCTTTCACCACCTGTTTTTTCACTTCGATAATGCGTTTCAATTTAGCTGATGAGCTATCTTTGCTTACTGCAAAATTGGCGGCATCCATGGCCAGTTGATCGACTTCCGCAGCGCTCCAGCCACCTGCTAAGGACATGATGTTTTGCGATGAATTGGATGGGTTCAAGTATTCGATATCCTGCGCTTTTTCGCGGTCTAGCGGAATACGCACGACCTCCTTGGCATCAAAGTTGACCGTTTTAAAGTCGAGCTGGCGGATGCGGCGGTTGTGTTGCGTGTGGTATTGCAACACGAGATTTTTTGTATCGTACGCCGTCGTCCAAATAGTTGAGCTGCGCATACCTTCTTGATTCACTTCACCACCACCTTCAGCGGCTGCAGTGCCGACAGTGAGGTTGAAGTTATCTAAAATACGAAATGCTTCGTACATGGTTTCTGGACCATCGACTGTTTTACGTGCTGTGCTGGCGTACGCAGCTGCACGCAAGAAGCGTGATGGCGAAGTTAAATCGCCTGGCAAACCAAACAGCCGTGCACCCGCACCAAATTTCAGTGATTTAATATCGTCTGCTTTACGATGAGGCAGCGGTACATCGAGGCTTGTATAGTTCAGCAGATTATTAATGTGCCAATCGTAATTCGGGCCGTTGGTGACAATACCCAAGGGCGCATCATGCAGCTTAGTAATGCCGTTAGTAAATTCGATGACCACAGCTTTACCCGTGTGGTCGGTGACCATCAAATGCACAGGGGGTACACCACCAATTGCTTCAACACGCACGCCAATTACATTGAGTTTCGCCATCGCAGCACGGACTTCATCGATGGATTGGAAGTTGGACAATAAGTAAGGTGCGAGCGCCAAAACTGGAATGCTGGTCGCCGCCTTGCTTGGGTCATACTTCGCATATTCGGTATACCCTTCTTGATAGAACAAGTTGACCGTCAAGCCTTTTTCATTCATCCCATCAATCAGATAATCTTTTTCAACCACATCTAAACCGACCACACCATATTTTGTTTTCCAGCCCACGCCTTTTTTACCGTCTTCCAACGTGGTTTGTAGCGCATAGTTGCGCGGGATAATGGTGACACGAGAGCGCAGATCAAAAGTGCCCCACTCTTGAGTGCGAGCGAAAATGTAAGCGCCATCTTGTGCTTGTAGCGTAATCCCTGTGCATGCTTGTGCCTGCTGAAGAGGTGTAATAGCTAGCAACGCAGTAGCAACTGAGGTGCTAATCAATTTATGAGCGAATTTCCATGATCTACGTAATTTTGACTTCATGCTTTGCTCCTTGGTTTCTGGCGAAATGAAAAACTACAGAATGTAGGCCGCAGTATCCTCGACGAGGAATTACTGGCACCAATTATTCGCATTGTAAAAAATAATATATAAGTAAGCTCATTGTCATTGCATGTTATATTTATGTCAACATGCAACACTGTATTTACCTGCTCTAGATGCTCAGACTTTTTGGCTTTTATCCATGCCATTGAATCAAACCGATACCCAAACAATGGCCTAAGGCATTTCAAATCAGTTTTGTAAATTTTGCTGATCGGATAATGTTTTGGCTGCGCTTTGACCACACGGCACACATAAGCACCGTCTTTGTCTTGCCCACCATAAATCACCCCCTCATTACTCATTTTTAAGCTAAATCAAAATCAGGCTAAATACGATTGATTTTCAATAACCAAAGGCGGATGATCTATATCTATTAAATGCAAATCAGTCTCGTTAATCATGAACCTTGCTCAAATCCCCCTCACTCAAGCCGCCCAAGTCATCGCCTTAGACCTACCCGCGGATCTTAGTCAGCGTTTATCGGCGCTGGGTTTACGCATCAATAGTGAAGTGAAGGTTTTGCGTCGCGGTTGGCTCGGCGGCCCACTGCAACTGCGGGTTGGCGGCACCGAAATCATGCTGCGCCGTGATGCGGCACAAGGGATTAAAGTTCGCCTCATCAGTAGCGAAATGCCATCGGCCTGCAGCGCCGAGGTTGTGGCATGAAGCGCATCGCACTGGTAGGCATGCCCAATACGGGCAAATCGACATTATTTAATCGCTTAACAGGTGGCACAGCCCGTGTCGCCAATTGGCCGGGGCTAACCGTCGAGCTGGCTTCAAGTCGCATCTTGCTCGGTGGCGATATGGTGCAGGTGTTCGATTTGCCGGGCATTTACGATCTGACTGGCGGCGCGGAAGACGAGCAAGTCGCACAGCGCTTTTTGGCCGAAGCGCATTTAGACGCCGTGGTTTTGGTGTTGAATGCGTGTCAGCTTGATCGCCAATTGGCGCTGGCTTTGCAATTAAAAGCCTTGGGCGCGCCTTTGGTCTTGTGCCTGAATATGCTGGACGAAGCCAAACGCGCGGGGATCACCATCGATGTGGCGGCGCTAAGTCAGGCCCTCGATTGCCCAATTGAGCTCGTGAGTGCGAAATACGGCCAAGGCATCCCAGAAACCAAGAAAGCCATTCAGGGTATGTTTGTAAAAACATCACACCAAATGGATTTCAGTAATATACCTAGCGCCAGTATCCTGCATCCACAAGAGCATCAGTTATTCAAAAGCTGCGTTCATCAACCACCTACCTTGAACGAAGGCGCAACGGCCAAGCTCGACCGATTTGTACTGCACCCTTGGCTGGGCCTGCCGCTGTTTATCTTGATGATGCTGGCGCTGTTTCAACTGACCTATGCCATTGGTACGCCGCTGCAAGACTACCTCGGTGAAGGCCTCGATTGGTTCAAAACCCACGCCTTGCTGCCCGCGACGGCCGGCCTGCCTGAATTTGCACGCGGCCTGATTGTGAGCGGTGTATTTGATGGCATCAGTACCGTATTGACCTTTGCCCCGATTATTTTCCTCTTTTTCTGCCTGATGGCTATCATCGAAGACTCGGGCTACTTTGCCCGCGCTGCGTTTATGATGGATGGCGTAATGAGCCGCATGGGGCTTGATGGCCGTGGTTTTGTGATGCTGATGATGGGCTTTGGCTGCAATGTTCCGGCGATTATGGGTACTCGCGTCATTCGCGATCACAAAGCGCGTTTGCTCACAATGCTGACGATTCCATTCTCGCTGTGCTCGGCCCGATTGCAGATTTTCCTCTTTCTCAGCGGCGCGCTCTTTAGCCCGACGCAAGCGCCATGGGTCGTTTTGTCGCTGTATCTGGCGAGTATTTTGATCGCGATGAGCACAGCGGTGATTTTCAAATCGCAATTCAAATCGAGCGAGCCATTTGCGTTGGAGCTACCCCCCTACCGTCTGCCCTTGTTTAATCACATTTGGCGTCGCGGCTGGGGCGAAGCGCGTGATTTCTTGCGCCTGGCCACCACGATGATTGTGATTGGTGTTGTGTTGGTGTGGTTGCTCACCAATTATCCGAACCCACAGCATAGCTACGCCGAAGTAATCGCCAAATTCTTTGCGCCAGTACTCTCCCCCATTGGGATTGAATCCACGCTGTCGATCGCGCTGATCTTCGGTTTTGTCGCCAAAGAAGTCGTGCTCGGTGCGCTGTCGGTCATCACTGGCCACGAAGGCGCAGCTCTGGCGAGCCAGCTCGCGCATACGCTCGATCCTGTTTCTGCGTATAGCTTTATGCTGTTCTCGCTGATCTATGTACCTTGTGTATCCACAATTGCGGCGATCAAGAAAGAATCCAAATCGAATGCCTACACCGCCTTCTCGCTCACGTGGTCACTGGGCTTAGCGTGGTTGGTGTCATTTGTGTTTTACCAATCAGCGCGCTTATTAGGATTCTAAACGCCAGCTCACCCCAAAAAAACGCCCGATAGTGAAAGCTAACGGGCGTTTTGCTATGGATCACTGCTAAGATTGTTGAGAACACAGCAATTCAAGCCATGCCTCATACTCAAAAAGTAAGGCTAGACTTAGCAATAGCACCTCACAAAAGGTAAGCTCACCCATGAATTCAACACACAAAATTGTTATCGTCGGCGGTGGTGCTGGCGGACTTGAGTTGGCAACGAAATTAGGTCGTGAATTGGGGGCTAAAAAACGCGCCCAGATTATTCTGGTTGATGGCTCGCCGACGCACATCTGGAAGCCTTTGCTGCACGAAGTCGCCACTGGCGCGCTCAATACCGGCGAAGACGAAGTTAATTACTTCGGCCACGCCTACCGCAATGGCTATCAATTTGAATTTGGCTGGATGCAAGGAGTCGATCGGGAGCGCAAGATGATTCGTCTGGCGGGCGTGAAAGACGCGCAAGGCGAGCTACTGACGGGCGAGCGCGAAATCGCCTACGACACCTTGGTGCTGGCACTCGGCGCAATCGCCAATGATTTTGGCACACCCGGCGCGCAGCAAAACTGCATGTTTTTGAATACGCCAAACGATGCTGAAAAACTTCGCCGCCGGATTCTCGATTTATCCTTTGCCGTTGGCGCCTCTGGCAATGGGGCAAGCAAGTTGACTATTGGCATTGTCGGCGGCGGCGCAACGGGTGTTGAGCTCGCGGCCGAGATCGACCACACCATCCGCGAGATGCATAACTACGGTGCGAACCTGAGCCCTGCGCAACTGGAAATCACCATTATCGAAGGTGCGCCGCGCATTTTGTCCGGTGCGCCCGAATCGCTTTCGCAATACGCGACCGAGGCTCTGGCTCAGCGCGGCATTATGGTGGCGTGCAATAGCCGCGTTGCTGCGGTGACTGAAACTGGTTTTCAACTGGGCAACGGCCAGCATTTGGATGCGATGATTCGCGTCTGGGCGGCAGGCGTGAAAGCCGCCGACTGGCTCTCGACGCTGGGTTTGGCGACCAATCGCAATAATCAGATCGAGGTCACCACCTGCCTGCAAACCCAAACTGACCCAGCGGTATTTGCCATCGGCGATTGCGCCGCAGCGCCCAACGGCGAAGGCGGGCCGCAATTGGCGGCAACCGCCCAAGTGGCGCACCAGCAGGCGAGCTGGCTGGCCGAAACGCTGATCAAGAAACTCAATGGCCGCGAAATCACGCCTTTTGTCTTCAAGCCGCAAGGCATGATGGTGTCGCTAGGCAAGCATACTGCGGTGGGTAGCCTGGCCGCCGTGGTGGGCCCAAAGCGCGATTATTATGTCGAGGGCCGTGGCGCCAAGTTGATTTACGCTTCGCTGTATCGCCTACATCAAGCCGCCGTGCATGGCTGGGTTTTGGCGGTGTTGCTGTGGATAGGCGATAAATTACGCCGCGTTGGCCGGCCGACTTTGAAACTTCACTAATCACCCCTTCGAGGTAGTCGCGGTCTTTGGCCGCGACAATCGCAACCAAAGGCTTGATTTCAGGTTAAAATAGCGCTCTTTTGCGCCAAATCCGTCCAGCGTTTACGCGAGTGCACGACTTGGCGCATTTATCTCAAGCGAATATCCGAGCAAAATGAATCTCGTTGTTTTAGGGCTGAACTACCAAACTGCGCCAGTCGCAGTACGGGAGCGGCTTGCCTTTAATCCCGACGAGATGACTGCGGCGCTGGCTGAATTAGTGAGCCTCAAAGGCGTCTTTGAAGCAGCAATTGTGAGCACCTGTAATCGCACCGAGCTGTATTGTCACGCCCGCGATTTAGATGCTGTAACGTATTGGCTTGCAGACAATAGAAAACAAGACCCGCAAAGCGTTACCCCCCATCTGTATACATTGCAAGGTGCTGAAGCTGCGCGCCATGCTTACCGTGTCGCCTGTGGCTTGGATTCGATGGTGGTCGGCGAAACGCAGATTTTGGGGCAACTGAAAGACGCCGAACGCGCCGCACGCGAAGCCGGCACGATGGGCACGCTACTCAATGGCGTTTTCCAGCGCGCGTTTTCAGTCGCCAAAGACGTGCGTACCCGCACCAAAATTGGTGCGGCATCGGTATCGATGGCGGCGGCTTCGGTGCGCCTGGCCGAGCGGATCTTCCCGACGATTGCCGAATGCAAAGTGCTATTTATCGGCGCGGGTGAAATGATCGAGCTGTGCGCCACGCATTTTTCCGCGCAATCACCCTGTAAGATGGTCGTCGCCAACCGCACTTTAGAGCGCGGCCAGGCTCTGGCGCGAGAACTCGGTGGCGAAGCGATTTTACTGACCGATTTGCCCGAGCGCATTCACGAATTTGATGTGGTCGTTACTTCGACCGCCGCCCCGCTGCCGATTGTCGGCAAAGGCATGATCGAGCGCGCATTAAAAGCGCGTCGTCGTCGCCCGATGTTTATCGTCGATTTGGCCGTGCCGCGCGATGTTGAAAGCGAGGTGGGCGAGCTGGAAGACGCGTATCTATATACCGTCGATGATCTGGCGCAGGTGGTGCAGCAAGGCATGGCGTCACGTGGCGCCGAAGTTGCGAGCGCCGAAGCAATGGTCAACGAAAAAGTCCACGAATTTAACAACTGGCTCGCTAGCCGTGCGATGGTGCCGACGATCCGCGATTTGCGCGATCACGCCGATCGCCTCGCCCGCACCGAGCTGCAACGCGCACAGAAAAAACTCGCCAATGGCGAAGACCCGCAGTTGGTTATCGAGCAGATGGCGCAATTGCTGAGCAATAAATTCCTGCACGCACCCCTGGCCGCGCTCAATAATGCCCAGCCCGATGAGCAGGAAACGCTGGTTAATCTGGTACGCCGCCTGTACCGCCTGCAAGACATTGATTAGCGACGCTCGCCGATCGCCGCCGCTTGCGCACAGCGCCCCCCAATTCTGAATACAAAATCTCAATACAAAAAAGTGCTCGTGCAATAGTTTTATGGCAAGGCGTCGAAGCCGCAGACAGTACATGTAGTACGACAAGGCGAGACAACGACGCAAGAAAACTTTTGCTTAACTACTTTATTCAATCCGCCAATCCAAATTTGGCGTATGAAATGGACTCAATATGAAACCCTCTATCCTCAATAAATTGGCCCAATTGGCCGATCGACTGGAAGAAGTCGGCGCGCTGCTGGCCTCGGAAGAAGCCACGCGCGACATGGATCAATATCGCAAACTCAATCGCGAATACAGCGAGCTAACGCCCGTGGTTGAGCTCTGGCACGAATTTAATCGCATCAACGCCAATTTAGCCGATGCCGAAGCCATGCTATCTGACCCCGAAATGGCAGAAATGGCCGAGGAAGAAATCAAGGACGGCAAAGCGCGCCTGGAGCAACTCGATCTTGATTTGCAAAAAGCCCTGCTGCCCAAAGACCCGAACGACGAGCGAAATATTTTCCTCGAGATTCGAGCGGGTACGGGTGGCGATGAAGCGGCCTTGTTCGCCGCCGACCTATTTCGCATGTATAGCCGCTTTGCCGAACGCAATCGCTGGCAAGTCGAAGTGATGTCGGCCAATGAATCGGAGCTGGGTGGCTACAAAGAAATCATCGCGCGCATCGTCGGCCAGGGCGCGTATTCACGCTTGAAATTTGAATCGGGCGCGCACCGCGTACAGCGCGTTCCCGCCACTGAAACACAAGGCCGGATCCACACTTCGGCCTGTACCGTGGCGGTCATGGCCGAGGCTGATGAGCTAGAAGAAGTGAACATCAACCCGGCCGATTTGCGGATCGACACTTTCCGCGCCAGCGGTGCGGGTGGTCAGCATATTAATAAAACTGACTCGGCCGTGCGCGTGGTACATATTCCGACCGGCATTATTGTTGAGTGTCAGGACGACCGCAGCCAGCATAAAAACAAGGCCCGCGCTTTAGCAGTACTATCGGCGCGGATTAAAGATGCGCAAATGCAGGAAATTAATGCCAAGGAAGCGGCGGAGCGTAAATCGCTGATTGGCTCAGGCGATCGGTCCGAGCGCATCCGCACCTACAATTATCCGCAGGGCAGGATGACCGATCACCGCATTAATCTGACTTTGTATAAACTCGATTTCATTATGGATGGCGACCTGTACGAATTAACCCAAGCCTTGATGAGTGAGCGGCAGGCAGAATTGCTGGCCGAGCTGGGCGACAACTAATACCCAGCCAGGTATTGCCACACATAGCATTTAATAAAAAGCCAAGGGCTAAATACCCTTGGTTTTTTTATTGATTAGCGCGCCATATTCACGCTGAATATATTTAACCAGCGCGCTTGCACCCCACAGATCGTACTGCTCGATCGCAATATTGAGCATTTGCCGCGCATGGTGATATTGCTGCCGACCAATTAAAAAGCGCGCGTAATACAAGGCAGCCATCCCGTATTCGTTGTGTTGCTGTTGCGCTCGGGCGGACTCAATCGCTTCCAGATAAAAGCGCTGCGCCTGCTCAGGCAACTGCTGCACACTAGCCCATTGCGCTTGCAATAGAGCAGATTTACTAGCAAATAACACCGGATTCATCTGCGCCCATTGTTTGAGTTGGGCAATATCTCTTCGCATCGCCAAGCGATGCGTCCAGCGATGACGATCAATCGACATGCAGCGATTCAAAGCCGTCAGATAACGAAATAACCCCGCAATCACCGAGCCCCGCACCGAGCCCACATAGGGCTGAGCTTGCTCGATCAATTGCAGCGCCTCATCACTGGCATGGCAAAATGTCGCGGCATATACGCCGCAAAGATAGTAATTAAATAGATTCAAGCCATCATTATGCTCGTGCAATTGCGCCAGCATATTGGCGTCAAAATAGCGCCCCTGATTCAGCCACGGCGCTTGAGTGCCCTGCACTAAATTATGCAAAAACTGGCGAAACTCAGCCGACATCGGCAATAGGTGCATTTGGCGAGTATGGCGCAGATCTTCGTCGATTTTGACTGCTTCTTTCGCCAAATGCGCCAAGGGGCTGCCACTGAGTATCGAATGCCCCAAATAAAACAAATGCGCGTAGCCCGCAAACTCAAAATCACCCTGAATTTGCGCATTTTGTTGCCAACGCCAGACATTGGGCAGCAACTGCTGCATATTGTGTCGCCATGGCTGAATAAAGCCGAAATCCAGAATCGGTACTCGATGGCGCTGTCGATCACTTAATACGGTTTGCGATAAGGCCTGCGCTTCGTGGGCCAATTCAAAGGCCGCTTGATAGCGTCCTAGGCTACTCAGTATCAACGCGCCGCAAATTTTCGCCCCCGAGCTCGCAGGGCTTGGTCCATAGCGCAAAGTCAGGATAAGTTGCTTAAGCGTCACTGCAGGCAATAGGTCAGGGCGTGAAAAGAAACACGGGCCAAATAAATCAGCCAGCACTTCTTGCACACTATTGATGCGCACATCGTGGCAAGGCGGCAAGTTGGGCTTGCTTCGCAGTCGTAACAGCCACCATTTAAACAAATACAGCGCCGTCTGCCTTGCACTGGGCTGCATCGCCATGGGCTCGCCCAAATATTGCAAAGCAATTTCTGCGGCAGCAAAAGCGTTTGCATAATCATTACCCAGCAAAGCCAGCCTGAGCTGACACGCAGCCAAGAGATAGATCACTCGCCGGCTCGCTTGCGCGGGCAATCGACGTAATAGAGCCGAAATGCTCTGTTGCTGGGCAGGCTCTTGCAAGGTCTCACACCACGCTTGCACTATTTGCTCGCTGAGCGCTGCGTGCTCGAGCCAGATTGAATCCCCCAGCAACTGCAAGACCTGTTCCAAAATCTGGCCGGCATGGTAAGGGCTACCTTGCTCTATCCCCTGCTGCGCCGCCTGCAAGGCATGGTGCGCAAACTTCACGCACTCCGCCGAGCTGAACACTGACCCAGCCAATTGCGCATGATGCAAAGCGGGCAAGGTCAGATTGGGAAACTTCATCATTCGCTGCGCCAGACGAGAGTGCAGCTCAGATTCGGAGCTATGCTCGATACTTTGGTGCGCCAAGCGCTGCAAATGCGGGTGAACAAAACGCCAAATATCACCCGAAACCACTTCAATCAGGCCATGCTCTTGCGCCAATTGCAGATGTTCCTGCACAGCAACATCGAGCAGATAATCGTGCAGCAAACGCGCGTCAAATTCCATCCCGATCAAGCTGGCGCATTGCAATAATTCCAAGCCAGTCTCCGGCAGCGACAATAATTGGCTGCGAAAATACGACTCGGCTTCGGGCGTGCGTAACTGCAGCGCAATTTGCTGAATGCGCTGCGGCCACTGCGTTTCTGCGACGGGTTTTAATAAATCATGCGCCGCCAGGCTATCGAGCATAAAGCGGCTCAGTTGCAGATTACCCTGGCAGGTTTGCTGCAAGTAAGGCGCAATTCCCGCTGCTAAGCGCGGGCTGAGATGCTGCTCTTCGATTAGCCAGCTGACGGTATCGCGAACGCTGAATGGCTCCAGGCGGAAAACTTGGCAATGCGCTTGCGCCTGCCAGCGCTGAATCATCGGCGCGCGCTCATCGCGCACGCACATCAGCAACATCAAATAGGGAATCGATCGGTGCTCGATCAAATAATCCAAAATCGCCATCGCGTCTGGATCAAGCAGATCGACGTCATCAATAATCCACACCAAAGGCCGCAATTGTGACGCAGCTAAGCTGCAGAGTTCGCCCACCAAAAGCTGCACGCTCAAGGCTTGGGTCAGATCCAGTGCCGAGACTGAATCAATCAAACCCAGACGGCGCGCCATTTCCAGCAGCGCCTCCTGCCCAGTCAACCCTGGATCGATCATCTGCTTGCACAGCGGCAAAGCGAGCTGACTTAAACCAAGCAATAAACTATCGAGCGGATTGCTCCAGTTCAGCGACTCAATCCGGCTTTCAATCAGCATGCCACCCCGTTGGCGCACAAACGGCAGCAAGTCGTGCGCTTGGCGGGTTTTTCCCGAGCCTGCCTCACCCACCAGCATGGCCAGCACCCCCGCACCCGCAGCGGTTTCTGCCAAGGCAAAGCGCAGCTGATTCGTCGCAGAGCGACGCTCCAGTAACTCTGGCTCAGCGGCAGAAAGTGGGGTTGTAGGCGATACGGCCTGCTCGTTGACTGACAAAGTGGGTCATTTCCAAGTTATTTTGTCGATTGTCGCCGATTTAATCCCAACTTTCCATGCCTCAGCCGCAAAAGGCTTTGATATAATTGACGGTTTTGGCCTTAGCGCAACGGTTGATGACGGCGATGAATGTTTTTTACGAGGAAGATGGCAGCTTTAAAGTCGCCAGCATCAATGATGAGCAGGCTGCCAGCATGCAGGTGGAAGACGCGCGCGGCAAACGCAGCAAAATTAAAACGGCGAACGTACTGTTGCGTTTTGACCGCATAAGCCTAGATGACTTTTATAAAACAGCCCAAACACTGGCGGAAGAAATCGACGTCAACTTCCTATGGGAATGTTGTGGCACGGATGAATTTGGCTTTGCCGACATCGCTGCCGAATATTTTGGCGCCAACCCGAATCTAAGTCAGCAAGCCGCAGCAGCCATCGCGCTGCATGGCTCGCCGATGTATTTCTATCGCAAAGGCAAAGGCCGCTACAAAGCAGCCCCCGAAGAAAACCTCAAAGCTGCGATTGCAGGTCTGGAACGCAAAGCGCGCGAAGCCGAGCAAATAGCCGCATGGGAAGCCGATCTATTGGCGGGTATATTGCCACAAGCCTTGCAAGAAAAGCTTCACAGACTAATACATCGCCCAGATAAAAATAGCCTCGAATATAAAGCCCTTGCCCAAGCAGCCGACAGCGCGCAAATGTCGCCGCTGCGTTTGCTCGAGAAAAATGGCGCGATTCCCGATGTGGCGCAATACCATCTGGATGCCTTCCTGAGCGAGCATTTCCCTAAAGGGCGTGGTTTTCCCGCTGCCGAGCCAGTATTCGCACCTGAAGATTTGCCACTGGCCGACGTCGAAGCCTTCTCGATTGACGACGCGACCACCACCGAAATTGACGATGCGTTTAGTCTGAAAAAATTGCCGAATGGTAACTGGCAAGTTGGCATCCATATTGCCGCGCCCGTGCTGGGTATTTTGCCGGGCACGACGCTCGATCAAGTCGTGCTCGATCGCTTGTCGACCGTGTATTTTCCCGGCGACAAAATTACGATGCTGCCTGATGACGCCGTTGAGGTATTCACACTGCAAGAAGGTGCGGCACGCCCTGCGGTGTCGATGTACCTCGAAGTCTCGCTGGGCTACGATATTCTGAATCATCGTTCGGTGATCGAGCGTGTGCCAGTGGTCGCCAATTTGCGCCACCACGACATCGAGCCTTTCTTTAATGAAGAAACAGCGGGCCAAGACGGGCCGGATTACCAATGGAAATCCGAGCTGACTTTCCTGTGGCATTTGGCCGGAGCACTCGAAGGCCGTCGCGGTAAAGCTGATCAGGTTGGCCCAGTTCGACTTGATTACAGCTTTTATATTGATCGCGAAGAGGGTCAGCCCGAACGCGTTCGCATCGTGCCGCGCAAACGCGGCGCGCCGATGGATAAGCTTGTCGCCGAGCTGATGATTCTGGTTAATAGCCAATGGGGCGCAAACCTGCGTGACGCGCAAATCGCCGGCATTTACCGCTCGCAAGGCGGTGGCCGCGTGAAACTCTCAACCCAACCAACGGCCCACGCTGGCTTGGGTGTTGAATGCTATATGTGGTCCAGCTCGCCGCTGCGCCGCGCGGTGGACTTCATCAATCAGCAACAATTAGTTGCGATGCTCAAGGGTGAAAAGCCGCGCTATCAGAAGAACGACGCCGAGTTATTCACCGCGATTTCGTCATTTGACGCCGCCTATGCCGCTTATGCAGATTTTCAGGACAAAATGGAGCGCTATTGGTGCATCCGTTATCTAGAACAAGAGAATATGCGTGAGTTTACGGCGCAAGTGATCAAGGAAAATTTGGTGCGCGTCGATGGCATGCCTTTGGTCTTGCGCGTGGGCGGCTTGCCGGAACTGCCGGCGGGAACAACAGTCTCACTACAGCGACTCAAGATTGATTATCTGGAGCTAGCAGTGGAAGCTCGAATCGCCACGATTTAAGCGCCAAGGCCAGCACAAAGCTGGCCTTCCTCGCCATGTAACTTGTGGCCGTCGCAGTCATGAATATTGTGAAGGATTAATCGATGCAGCCTAACCGCCGCCTCAGTGATTTTCTACCGTTGAAGTTTGCCAACGGCCAAGAGATCAAACAGTTTTCCAAGCCCTGCGTTGCCTGCGGCAAAATGCTGCATGCGAAACACATGCATGGCGTGGCTCGCCTGATAGAAAATCATATTGCCATCGCCGCCAAAGCGCATTGCGAGTCTTGCGGCGCCGATTTTAGCGTGGCCTGCGTTATCAATTCAGATAAGCAAGTGAAACGTGTGGTGCTGCCGCGCATTTTATTTAATCTGTATCTGCGTAATTTACCCCTTCAAAATCAAGAAACCGCCCCGAGCGCCTACGTGCGAGAACAGCCTTTGCCTGAGGAACTCGATGCACGGGAAGATGCAGCCGAATATCGTCGGGCAGGGCCGGTCAAACCGAGTTTTCAGCCGCGCGATATCGTGCGCGCCGAAGAGTCTTTAGGGCGATTTCAGGAAAAACCGATTCCTGCCTGGCTGATTTTGGACGGCGCCCGTTTCGAGTTTGACCGCATCGCCCCTGATGCACGCACCAAGGATGGTGAATATTTACTCGACGGATGCCTGATTTATCGCCCTGCCTGATACATATTCAGCTTGGCTTTTTGATTCAAAGTTTTATAATCGCGCCTATCTTTTGGGTTCTAAAGAACCAAACAAACATTCTCATGCAAGAATCTAAGCCGAAGACAATGTACTGCAAGGCTTAAGTGACGCCGCGTGAGAATTTTTGTCTTATCACTGACCCCGCGCGGGAGAACACCATGCAACGTAATATGCTCAAATCTAAACTGCATCGCGTGACAGCAACGCATGCTGAATTGCACTACGAAGGCTCCTGCGCCATCGATGAAAATCTGCTGGAAGCGGCCAATATTCGCGAATACGAAGCCATTGATATTTGGAATATCAATAATGGCGCGCGTTTTTCAACTTACGCGATCAAAGGCCAGCGCGGCTCAGGCATTATCTCGGTAAATGGCTCGGCGGCACGTCATGCACAAGTGGGCGATTTGCTGATTATCGCAACGTTTGCCGACTACAACGAAGAAGAGCTCACTCATCACAAGCCTTCTTTGGTCTACGTCGACAGCAATAATCGCATTACGCACAGCAGCAATGCGATTCCGACGCAGCAAAATTAATCAAACTCGCCGCACAGCAAAACCCGCTTCTTCAAGCGGGTTTTTTTATACTGCAATCTCCCTCATGGCGGCATCTGGCAGCAGTTAACGCCATATCACCGATTACAAACAGCGAAGGTAAAGGACTAGGCTATAGTGAAATAGACCGAAACGGACCCCTACCTCGTCATGACTGCGACCACTACACTCCTCACCCCCGCTTCAGCTCTTAGGGTAATGATTGTGGATGATTCAAGCGTGCAACTTCAGCATGCGATTGCGCTATGCACACGCCTCGGCTGGAACGTAGTTGAAACGGCTTCAGATGGTCTTGATGCTTTATTAAAACTCAAAAAATCCATCAATCTGCCTGATTTAGTACTGCTTGATCTGGAAATGCCCGGCATTAACGGCGTAGCGCTTTTGCAAGAGCTCGCTCGCCTGCAACTACATATGGCTGTCGTGGTATTAAGTTCGCGCGAAGCTAGCCTGCTGGAATCTGTCGGCTATATGGCACGACAATCGGGGTTAAATTTACTGCAAGTGCTGCAAAAACCGCTCACCAGCGCCATGCTGGAGCAATTACCACTGCATTTACCTTCGGCAAGCAATCCCACCGCAGTACAGATCGAATGTAGTGAAGATGAATTTAGCACCGCCCTCGCCGCAGGTCAGGTGATATCCAGTTATACCCCGCGCACCGTGCTGGAAACTGGTTTAGTCAAACGACTATCAGCCCAGATGGTTTGGCTTCACCCCGAGCATGGCCCGCTGCATGCAGCACAATATGCCAATCAAATTGCCGATAGCCGAATCTATCTGCAAGCGTATAACCAACACCTCGATACGGTACTGAGCCAGATCCAAACCTGGGCCAGTAAAGGCTTGCCACTGTCGGTTCAGCTTGATCTGCCAGCGAAGCTCGTCGCATCGCCATTACAAGCGCGCACTTTATTGGCAAAGATTGAAAATTCTGGCTTAAGTGAATCGGCCATTTGCTTCGAAGTGAGCGCCCAAGCATTGGCCCAAGATAGTGACGCGATGCTGCCAGCCTTGAATATTTTACGAATTCAAAATATCGGCCTCGCCATCCGCGATTATTCGGTGCACTTCGATTGGGTGCGTTATATGGGACGCGTACCATTTAACGAGTTGATACTGGATCGCGAAGTCCTCGACAAAGCCATGTACGAGACGTTGAGTTTGGTGCTATTCGAGCAAATGATCGCTCTGGCGCACAAGCTGAATATGAAAGTAACCATCGATGGTTTAAGCCAACTGGCGCAATGGCAAATGCTGAAACAGATTCATTGTGATTATGCGCAAGGGCCCTTGGTCGGCACAGGCTTATCCGCGGCAGAGATTGCCCCATGGCTGCGCGAGAACATCGACCCGTTACGACAATTAGCGCATCAAGCCGAGCCCCACTCCCCGCAAATTTAGCCGCAAAATACGGTTAGCGCGCCCGTACGGCCTGTAGGCCCTGATTAAACCGCTTTAATATCTCTTCGCCATTGGGCAAGGCGCGCGGCACAATCAAATGCAGCGACAAGCTATCCATCTGCCCACCCAAGGGCACAATATCAGACTGTGCTTTTGCGCTTTTTGCAATGCTACGCAAGCCCTGCTCTTTATCGGTAATCGTAAAATCGCTGTGCCCAGCGGCAATAAGCTTAAGGCAGGCCGTCATATCGTTGGGGCGCTGAATCAGCAGGTCGCCCGATTTGACCATTGCATCAATAGCAGGCAGCAGCGCCCAGCCCAAAGGCTGACAATAACGATGCCCCTTCAAACTAGCTAAATTGCGTCCATCGAGCGCCGCACCGGCATGCCCAAATACATAAAACTTCAAATCAAATAGCGGCTCGGAATATAAAAACACTTTTTCCCGCTCGGGGGTACGCATATAGGGAAAGGTCGCAACGAATTCGCCCTTGAGCGTGGCGTGATAGCCATTACTCCAAGGACGCCACTCCAGCGCAGTCTGCTCACCAGCTTGTTGAAAAGCGGCAATCACCAACTCAGTCGCAATGCCGCCATTGGGTAGGGCTGGATCAGCAAACGGCGCATAATCAGGGCCGGTAACCAGTTTAATGGGCGCGGCCTCGAGCATTGAGCAGGCCAATAGCAGCGCGAACGGGGCAATACGGCGTAGCATATTCACTCCTTTTTCTGGAGTGTAGTCAATCACTTACAAGCTGCCACCCTAGACGCCGACGAACGACATCTGGCGTGACTGAAGGCAAGCGATGGATGCGACTTCGCGACCCTATTCAATCAACAAGCGATCGGTCTTGGCAGCTAATTCAAAATCCATCCGATGTAAGCCACGGATTTTGTGCGACCACCACGTCACGGTCAGTCGCCCCCATTCCAGCAAAAGCGCGGGGTGGTGTCCCACCTCCTCGGCCAGCGTTGCCACGCGGTTACTCATCGCCCAGGCCTCGGCAAAATTGCGAAAGGCATACACGCGCTGCAATTGCAGCACGCCATCGACCACAATCGGCGTCCAATCAGGAATCGCACGCATCAACTCGGCCAACTCGGCGTCGCTAACTTGCGGCGCACCGGCACGGCAGGCCTCACATTTTTGTTGTAAATCGGGATTTATTTCATCCATCACGCCCTCCTATTTAGCCCTTGCCAAACCGCTGAACCGCAGCCCTTACGGTGGCGGCCTGAATCGCCACGGTATCTGCGATAGGCTCAGCATAGCCACCACCCATGGTCAGCGCGACGGGCACGCCAAACCGCAAACAAGTATCTAGCACCATCTCATCGCGCTTGAGTAAGCCAGCCATCGATAAATTCAGCTTCCCCAAGCGATCGCCAATATAGGCATCAGCGCCCGCCAGATAAATCACCAAATCCGGCTGAGCCAGCGCAAACAGCTGCGGCAAAGCGCCAGCCAATTCGGTCAAGTAGCTTGCATCATCGCAAGCGTCTGCCAGCTCAATATCCCAATCGCTCTCTTGCTTATCAAATGGATAGTTATTCGCGCCATGCATTGAAAAGGTAAATAGGCTTGACTCATTGGCCAGCATCTTCGCCGTGCCATTGCCTTGGTGCACATCCAGATCAATCACCAGCGCCCGCTGAATGAGACCTGCGCTTTGCAATAGCTTCAGCGCCACCGCGCTATCGTTAAAGACGCAAAATCCACTGCCATGATCGTCAAATGCATGATGCGTGCCCCCAGCCAAGCTCACTCCGCAACCCTCAGCCAAAGCGGCGCGGCAAGCGGCGATGGTGGCGCCGGTCGATGCACGCGAACGCTCGACCAAGGCAGCCGACCAAGGCAGGCCGATGACCCGCTGCTCCGCAGCACTTAAGTCACCCACACTCATTTTGCGTACGTATTCGTCGGTGTGCGCAATAGCTAACTCGGTATCCGTCACACTAGGGGTATCGACCACATATCCTTTTGCAAATTGGATTACAACCTGATACAGCATGGGGTATTTAATTGCAGGAAAGCGATGACCCGTTGGCAAGGGCAATGGATATTGGTCTGAGCGGAAAATCTTCATTCGATGTCGATCGCAAACAATGTGCCGCCATCATACGTCAAAGCCACACTAAAGAAGTTTCGCGGTAGTACTGCGATCGCACTCATGGCTTGGATTTGCTAATTTCCACCGCCAGATCCTCAGCCTCTTCGCATTGGCCACATAAGGTCCGCAAAATATCGAGTTGCGCCTGTGCATGGCCGACATCGCCCACTTGCAAATATGCCTCACCCAGATACTCATGCGCGCCCAGATGCCGAGGATTTATCTGGAGTGCCCGCTCGTAATACGGAAAAGCCTCTGACAAACGCCCAGATTTGCGCGCCACATAGCCCGACCAATTCCAGACATCGGCCTGATCCGATGCCCTGACACGCAAGGCTTTGAGCTGCGCCTCGGCGGCTGTCCATTGCTGCGCCTTCACCAATCGCTCAACCTCGATCAGTTGCTGACTGGTTTGATTCGCACTGCTTTGTGGCGCAGGGCCGCCACCGCCAGAGGCCAGCGCCAAGCTCGAAATCAAACCGCAAATCAATACTATTTGTTTCATGCTCGGCTCCCGTCTTTGACATATTTAATCCTAGACAGACTTCCGCGGCAGGCTGGCAGATGAAGCATTGAGCCGCCAGACGTACGGTGACATCCCCCACCATAAATCCCTTGCCCAAAGCTGTCACACCAACAATAGTTAAACCACACGATCTAGGTGGGGCACATCATGCAGACACAGCACACCCACAGCACATTGCCTTGGAAATGCCTTGTCATCGTGCTGACATTGCTCAGCGTATGGCAGCCCCTAAACGCAGTAGAAAAATCACCGCTACCGCCGATCCGTGTTTTGACCTCCGAATTTCCACCGTATAACTACGATGATGGCAGTGGCGAAGTCACAGGGCTAAGCACCGATGTAGTGCAGGCCGTGCTGCAAGAATTGCACCTCAAAGCCAAGCCCGAAAATCAGCCTTGGGCGCGGATCTACCAGCTAACGCAAGATGAACCCAATATACTGATCCACTCGATTACCCGCAGCAAAGAGCGTGAGCATTTATTCAAATGGGTGGGGGTGATAGCCCCAGCCGATTGCAGCCTGTGGGCATTGGCTTCACGCACCGACATACACATCAATAGCATTGCGGACCTGAAACCCTATCGCATCGGCACCACGAATAATGATGTGGTCGAACAATACCTGCGTCGGCAGCAATTGCCCTTAATTGATAGCGTGTCGGGGCAAGGCGCTTATGAGCAGAATATTCAAAAATTAAAGGCCAAGCGTATTGACCTATGGGGCGTCTCTACGCTGCCGGGGATGTATTTTCTAATGCGTCAGGGTATGGAGGGCAAAGTGATTAAGGTATTCCCGCTCAAGGACATACCCAGTGATGGTATGTATATGGCTTTTGGCAACAAAACCGACGACACGGTCGTCGAGCAATTTCGCGCCGCACTCGAGAACATCAAGCGCAAAGGCATCTATCAGCAGCTACTTAATCAATATGGCTTTAGCGCGCCATAACTTGGCGCAGGCTGACTTTATAGATGGGCGTGCGTACCGTCGCAAAATGGCTTGGATTCGCTGTGTTTACAGCAGCAAAAATAAACCGTTTCGCTCACTTCGGCGACAAACTTAATCGGCGTCATATGGGTATAGCGATGCGAGCCATCACAAAATGGCTGCGTTTTGCTATGGCCGCAGGCGCACCAATGATAAGTTTGCCCCGCTTCAACATCGACAGCGATCGGGGCTTTCTGGGCAATCATGGGCTCGGACATGGTAGAAACCTCCTGCAAACGGGATATTTCAGCCTAGCCGCAGCAGGACAGGATAGCAATAAGATCAACTGAGCGTCAGATGCGCTGCATATGCGCAATCAATTGTTCCAGCGCTTTGCCCCAGCCTTCCTCAAACCCCATTGCCGCATGCTGCGCGCGACCCGCTGCATCGCGATGTTTCACAATCGCCGTGTAGCGTGTACCACCGGCGATCGGCTCCAGCTCGATCTGAGCCGTAAATGGGAAATCACCACAACTACTGTCTGCAAAGGATGGATTTGGGCGAAAGCCCGGCAGCAAAGCATTGGTCCACACCAGTCGACGATGGGGAAGCAACTCCAGATAGCAGCCGATGCCGGAGAACTGCTGCCCCGGCTCAGGCCCTTTCATCTCGGTATGAAACAGCCCGCCGACTCGTAAATCGATCTGGCATTCAGTGGTTTGCCACGGCGCAGGCGTAAACCAGTGCACCACATGTTCAGGCTGTGTCCATGCCGCCCAGATTGCTTCGGGCGGCAAAGGCACTTCGCGCTCAAAAACCAGATCCAGCGTGGCGTCAAATTGTGCATTATTCATCGTCATCAAAAACTCCATCCTAGGGCTAAAACTCAGTGATTGCAGCCGCTGGCAAGGCATGCAACGGAGCGATATTTATATTGCATATACATGATAGAAAAATAAAGCACTTGGCGACATCCCCTACTAACCACCAACCTGCCAATTTGCTATGGTGGCAAACTCTTGACCTTACAAGCTGACAGTTGCCATTATGAAAACGCTCAAGGCCAAAATCAGACTGGTACTGATTCTGCTCACCTCGCTGGCGGTGCTTACTTTCTGTATCTTCAGCTACTTCGAAACCCGCACCGTCGCGATGAAGGCCATCGACGATCAGTTGATTGCCGCCGCCAATGGCTATCGATTTATGATGCCTGACGAGCTACACACTCAGCTTACGCCACGCGAGAGTGCGGATCTCAAACAGATGCGCGCACTGAGCGTGAAACTCACCCGCTTTGCCGAATCACTCGGCTTACCTTACGTGTACAGCTTTGTCCTCAAAGACAACAAGCCCTACTATGTCGTCTCTTCGCTCTCGCCCGACGAAGAAAAAGACCCCAATCTTGAGCAATACCTCAAGCTCTACGAAACGCCCAACGCCGAATTGCTCACCGCCTTGCGTGAAAACAAGCTCACCTGGGCTGAATACACCAGCAGCTACGGCAGTTTCCGTTCGATTTACTTGCCTTTCCGCACCGCCAACGGCACAACGATTGTCGCAGTGGCCGATGCAGATTTGGGCGTAGTGCAAAATACGCTGCGCACCTTGCTACTCAAAGAAGTCGGCGCGGGTCTGGTCTTGATTTTGATAGCCGCCATCGTTTCATTTTGGCTGAGCAATCTAGTGGCCCGCCCACTGGAAAACCTGCTCGCCGCGATGCGCCAGCTCAATAGCGGTGAAGCCGACCTTACCACGCGCCTCGACGCCAGCCGCCAAGATGAAACCGGCCAGATCGCAGGCGCGTTCAACCAGTTTATTGGCGAGCTACATAAACTCATCAGCACCGTGGAAACCGAAACCACACGCCTGAATCAAGGCGTACAAAACATTGAACGCGTGGTCGAGCAATTGGCCAAAGAATCGCGCTCGCAAGCTGATCTGGTCTCCGAAACCGCCGCCACAATCGAAGAAGTCACCGTCAGCATCTCGCACATTGCCGATAGCACCAGCCAAGTCGAACGCGCCGTCAGCCAAGCCGACGCCGGCGCACGCAGCAGCGCGCAATCGATGGGCCAGATGAAACAGCAAGCCGCCACCATGGGCAGCACGCTGCACGCGCTGGCCGACTCGATCAGCCAGCTCGACACCGAATCCAAACAAATTAATAACATCACCAATGTGATTAAAGATATCGCCAACCAGACCAATCTGCTGGCGCTCAACGCCGCGATCGAAGCCGCCCGCGCGGGCGAGCAAGGCCGTGGCTTTGCCGTTGTCGCCGACGAAGTACGTAGTCTGGCCGAGCGCACCGCGCGTGCCACGATCGAAATCGAAACGCTATTGGGCAATATCTGCGAAGAAACCGCCCGCGCCGTCGAGCGCACCACCGCCACGGCCAGCGGCGCTGAAATCAGCCGCCAGACCGTCGACGACGTCAACACCCGCATCGCCACCATGCAAAACGAAATGCAAGGCGTGCTCATGCAAATCAACGAAATCTCCGCCGCCACCCGCGAGCAATCGCTCGCCACCGAGCAAATCGCGCAAGTCTCCGAGCGCATCAGCCAACAAGTCAGCACCACCGACCAAGCGCTGCAGCAAACGCGGCAGACCTTGAATGGCCTCAATCAAATGGCAGGCGCATTACATAGTGTCGTGAAGCGCTTCCGTTTGTAATTACGGGCTTGAAACTTGAAGTTAAAAAACCGCCTTTGGGGGCGGTTTTTTATTGCCGATATTTGCAGCGTAGAACAGTTAAATAGAAAGATTAGCCTGCTAGCGCAGGCGGTGAATCGGCCATTCGCCGGGCAATTCGTTCTAATGAGCGCTGTAGGGTGTAATAAGCGAAGCGCATTACACCATGAAAACACCTCAATCCTGATAATCGGGCAACTCATCCGAACCCGCCCAATTCAAAGGGTAATCGCCTTGTAGCACCCAGCGATGAAATGTCGAATAGGGCCAGTCCTTCACCTGCGTCACCAAACCATGCTTCAGTGGATTGATATGAACATAATTGCAATGCGCAGCAAAATCCCATTCATCCCGAATCAAATGCTCCCAGTAGCGACGCTGCCAAATCCCCCGCTCCCCACGCTTTAAGCGAATGGCCGATCGAACCTCGTTTTTGGGAATTCGTTTTGAAAAGTCAGATTTGATCAAATGCCAGCGACGGGCAAAATCAGCATCTGCTGCGGGCAACTCAATCACACAATGCAGATGATCAGGTAAAACCACCCACGCATGAATCAGAAACGGATGCCGCCTTTGAACATGCAGCACCACCTCGCGCAGCGCATCAACATGCCGCACCAGTAAATCATTACCGGATCGTTGCAATAGATTGACCGTAAAGAAATACGTGCCGCCAGGGCACCAGATGCGATGATAATTAGCCATACACCCATTGTAGGGTGCAAAAGCGATGCGCATTGCACCTTTAGACGCGCATCTTCGTGCCAAACAAACCGGTGTAATGCGCTTCGCTTATTACACCCTACGGCCGCAATTAATTGATTCACGATTGCCTAGCCTGCTGGCGCAGGCGGTAAACCGGCGGCTTCGACCGCCTAACGAGCAAAGCAGGTTTTTATGCGGCTACGCCGCGAGATTTTGGTGCGCGTTCCGCCGCGCAGACAGGTTGGGGGCTTTGCTTCTCCAAAGCCCCCAACACCCCAAAGGAGCCCCCCGCCTGCGGCCCTCCGGGCTTCCCTCAGTCGGTCGCGAGCCAAACGATAAAACAGTTTGTCTCACTCCACTCCCTCGGCGATGGGCGACAGGGGATTAAAAACCCCAGCCCATAGAGCTCATACAAAATTACCATGGGTATATCGATAAAAACCAATAGGCTAAATACCTTTAGAGCAACACCACAGCAGGTATATTCCACAATCGTCGGTCTGCGCAGTTTTCCCTGTCATCAAGCCGAGCGAGGAACAAGCGGCAAGGGAATTCGGCGGGCTCTGTTTTGTTAAAGCCCGCCGCCTTGCCGATTGTCCGCAGCGAGGGCATTTTGCGTAGCAAAACTTGATGAGGGGTCGCCTTTCTTTGCTGACTTTCTTTGGCGAAGCAAAGAAAGTCAGTGCCGCGGCGCACAGCCGCCAATGCCCGTTGATTGAATATTGCAGGCAAAATAGTGATTTCCTGATTTATCGTATCAAAGTCCGAATGATCCCCATGGTATCCCCCAGCTTTGCTGGGGGTCATTTAACTACTTTTTTCGAATGAGCCTTTATTGTCATGCAAATTTCATTACGGCAGAAGTGAGATGCCTTTCAGGAAATCAACATATTCGCCGAACTATCCAACCTGCTTTTCACCTTTTCCCAATTCGGCATCACCTGCCCAATTAGTCGGTAAAACCGCTCGCTGTGGTTGTGTTCAGCTAGGTGGCATAGCTCGTGCAAGATCACATAATCGATACAATCTCTTGGTGCTTTGACTAAGTGAGGGTTGAGCGTCAGACGTCCTGCTGGTGAACAGCTTCCCCATTGGGTTTGCATGGTTAGAACCCGTAGTGGTGGCTTTTCACTAACCCATAGGGCTTGCTCCAGCATTGCTTCTAATCGACGGACAAAGACTTCTTTCGCTCGCGCTTTGTACCAGTCGGCAAGCAGTGCGCTGATTTTCTCTGCTGACTTTTCCCGTACCGTTACTTCGATCTTTCCTCGTAATAGTTTTACGGATGGCTTCTCAGTGAGGTTTTCGATGACTTTCAGGACGTACTGTTTGCCAAGGTAGTAGTGGCTTTCGCCGCTGATGTATTGCCGTGGGCGTACGTGTTCTAGGCGGGATCGGAACTCGCGTAGTTGCTGATAAATCCAGCGCGCACGCTGTTTGGCAGCAGCAATCACTTGCTCATCACTGGCCGTTTCAGGTGCGCTGATTTGCACACGGCAATCTGGCAATACTTTGATCAGGATTTTGCCATTGCCTTCTGTGCGCGGTAGCCGCTCAAAACTAATCTGCTCGTCGGAATAGTTGAACGACAGCGTAGTTTTGCTCGGCTTTTGCTTCGGTTTGATTGCGACGTTCAACTTACACCCCAGCCGCATTCAAACCAACGCGGGTAATTTGCACCACCCATTCCACCATTGCCTTGGCCTGATCCATGCCTGCACCAATGGCTTTGCACTCTTTGAATAAGAGCGGTAGCAATTGCTTGCGGATGTTGGCTTCGATGTTTTGCGGATTGATAGAATGCTCGCCCACAACTTGCTCAACCAGCTGGTCGATATCAAAAGCCAGTGCCACCCATTTATCGAGTACCTGTGGATCGCTGATAGCGAATACCTCGGGCAGCGATTTTTTAAAGATGCCGAAATAAGCCTGCGCATGGCGATTGCCTTTGAAAGCATCTGGCAATTCATCCAGCTGGCGACTTTGCACTTTTTCTTCAAATTCGTGGAACAGCAGGTATTGTTTGAGCGGGTGATCGAATAGCTTTTCAGCCTCGGCAATCGCATCGCGCAGCAGCTTGGAAAAGGCCTCCTGCGCGTAGGGATCATCACGCAATTCCTGCTCAATCATCTTGGCCACACGGGTTTTGATGATGTCGGTTTCATTGCGGGTTTTTTCTTCTGACCAGTCTTCCGGCTTGGGCTTGCTGCCCATTTTGCCAACTTCATAGGTGCCACCCGGCTCACGCACTTCAACGCCGACAACGTGCTTATCAAGCAGTTTTTTCACCTGCGCGGCATAGTCGTCGTAGTTGATGGTTTCGCCCGAATCCTGCTTTACCAATTGGCGCAAGCTAGAGAACTGCTTCACCGTTTCTTTGTAATGCTGGCGGTCGGCATCGCTAAAGCTGGTGTCCTCGAAGAAGGTGGCCGATTGAAGCGCCACTTTCAGGCAGCTAGAAAACTCGCTCAAGGCCTCGTAAAAGTCATCGCGCACTTTCTGGTTTACATCGACCAGCTCGCCGTTGCGCTCTTCGGTTTTCGGGATCAACACCTGGCGCAGTTGTTCGATGTCGTTCTTGTTTTTAACGCCATCAAAAATTGCCCACAACTGTTTGTATAAGCGCGGCAGGCGTTTGTATTCGGTGCTCATCGGGTTGTAGAGGCCCGCAATATCGTTGATGTCGTAGCCACCTTGAGTGCGCGAGGCTAGGTCCTGATACTTGGCAATGGTGGTATCTAGCTCCGCCAGAATGCCGCGATAGTCGATCAGCAGGCCGAACTTTTTCAGCGGGTGCAGTCGGTTCACGCGGGCAATGGCCTGAATCAGGTTGTGCTCTTTCAGCGGCTTATCGATATACAGGACGGTGTTTTTTGGTTCATCAAAGCCGGTAAGCAGCTTATCCACCACAATCAACAGCTTCAGCGATTCATCTTTATCGAAACGCTCGATCACTTGTTTGGTGTAGGCCTGCTCGTCTTGTGAGCCAACATTGTCTTTCCACCATTGTGTCACTTCGGGGATGGAGGCCTCATCCACTTCCGAATTACCCTCGCGGGTATCCGGTGCGCTGATCACCACGGCGGATTCAAATAGCCCAACCTCATCGAGGTATTTCTTGTATTTGATGGCCGATGCTTTGCTATCGCAAGCCAACTGGCCTTTCAGGCCTGCGGTGATGTTTTTATCAAAATGCTCGGCAATATCGCGGGCAATCAGCTGGATACGATCTTCAGCGCGATACAGCTCGCCACGCTTGCCGTATTTGCGCTTCAGGTCGGCTTTCTGCTCGTCGGTCAGGCTGGTGGTAATGCGCGTGAAGCCTGCATCAATCGCTCGGTCATTGATATCCAGATCGGGGATGCGCTCTTCGTACAGCAGCGGGGTAACTGCTTCATCTTCCACCGCCCGCTGCATGGTGTAGGCATGCACAATCGGGCCGAATTTGCTGGTGGTTTTGTCGTCTTTCAGCAGCGGCGTGCCGGTAAAGGCCACGAAGGCGGCATTGGGCATAGCCTGCTTCATGCGGATATTGCTCTCGCCACCCTGACTACGGTGGCCTTCATCAATCAGCACGATGATGTCGGGGCTGGTGTTCACGCATTCTGGCAGCTTGGTCGCGGTATTGAATTTGTGAATCAGTGAGAAAATAATCCGCTCGGTGCCGGTGCTAATCTGCTCCGCCAAGCGCTTGCCCGAGGTGGCCAGCGCGGCCTCTTTGTCTTTTTTGCCTGCTAATTCGCCACCAGAAGCAAAGGTTTTGGAGAGCTGGCTTTCCAAGTCAACGCGGTCAGTCACCACTACTATGCGACATTGCTTCAACGAAGCATGCAAGATCAGCGCCTTGCTCAGAAACACCATCGTGAACGATTTACCCGAGCCGGTGGTATGCCAGATCACGCCGCCTTCGCGGCCACCATCGGCACGGCGGGTATTGATACGGGCGATCAGCCGCTTAATGCCAAACACCTGCTGATAGCGGGCGACGATCTTGCCGACCTTTTTATCGTACAGAGTGAAATACCGCACAATCTCCATCAGGCGGGCAGGCTTGAGCAAGCTAATCAGCAATTTATCCTGCCCAGTCACCGCCAGCTCACCACCGGCGAGCAGAGATTGAAACCAAGCCAAATCCTTGGTTGGGCGATGATTAAATAGCGTATCTGTCTGTAGCTGGCTCAGCGTCTTATTCTTGATCGCATACATCTCAGCATCAGAGATATCCTCTTCGCGCCAGGCAGCGAAAAACTTCTCCGGCGTGCCGCAAGTACCATAGCGGCCATCAGTGCCGTTGATAGATAAAATCAGCTGCGCATAGGCAAACAGGCGCGGGATTTCATCGTGGCGCTGATTACGTAGCGATTGCGAAATGCCCTCGGCAATGGTCGGGCCTTTTTTGGCATTACCATCGGGGCGCTTGGCCTCGATCACTACCAGCGGAATGCCATTCACAAAGCACACGATATCAGGGCGACGGCTATCAATGCCGCCCGTGCGCGTTACGCTGTATTCCTCGGTAAACAGGAAGCTGTTGTTCTCTGGCGTTTCCCAGTCGATCAGCGCAATAGTCGGGTTGGCTTTCTTGCCATCCACAAACTCGGTCACCGAAATGCCATACAGCATGTGGTTGTAGAGTTTTTCATTCGCTAGTGCCAGACCTTCATTCAGCGCCGGGCTACACACCTCGGCAATCAGCTTATCCACCGCTTTATCCGACAAAGCCTGCTCACGCCCCTCAAAGCGAAAACGCCGAGTTTGCAAAACCTGCCGCAGCTCATCGCGCAACACCACCTCATCCTGCTTGCCACCGCGTTTGGCCAAGGCCAGCTCGGGTGGCAGGAAAGTCCAGCCGAGGTTGGTCAGCAGCGTCAGCGCGGGGATTTTGGCGCTGTATTCTTCTTGGAATTTGGGCGTGAACGCTTGATTCATCATTGATCCTTGTTGCGCGGCGAGGCATTCCATGCCAAAAGTGCCGCGATGTCTTGTTCACCCTCTGCCTCTTTCAGCCTGCGTTGCTGTTCTGCAAATTGTGCGTATTCGGCCAAGGCCTTTTCATCGGCTTGCTGCTTGCTAATTTTGCCCGCACCTTGCAATACATCGCGGTCGTTAAATTGTAAAAACTGATCCAGCTTGTCCTGCCAATCGCGTAGAAACACCTGCTGGCGTCGCTTGGCCTGGTCTTCGGCAAAATCCAGCCACATTGAAACTACGCGGTTCAGCTCGTCGATTTCCTGCTGATTCAGATAGTTTTTGGCAACAGTCACATCACCTTTGCGGACTTCTTCACCCTTAAAGCTGGTCAGCCCCATGTGTGGCAAGCGGGCATCTACGCGATGGTGAATCAGCTCGGCTGCAGTCTGGCCCGTGCAGGCAAAATGCAGCTTATTCTGGATGATCTGGAAAAACTGCGTGGTTTCTTTCAGGGATGGCTGGTAATCGGCAGCTAGCGCAAAAATCTCGCGCACCCGCAGGTACATCCGCCGCTCGCTGGCGCGAATGTCGCGGATGCGTTCCAGCATCTCGCCAAAATAATCAGGTACGACGGACGGGCCAACGGGCGGGTTTTTCAGCCGCTCGTCATCCATCACAAAGCCCTTGATCAGATATTCCTGCAGCGTCTGCGTCGCCCATTGGCGGAATTGTGTGCCACGGCTTGAGCGAACGCGGTAGCCAACAGCCAGCACCAACGGCAAGCTGAAGTATTGCACCTGATAGTTTTTGCCATCTGCGGCAGTTGTTCGGTAAAACCGAACAACTGAATCTTCGCTTAGCTCACCCTCTTCAAATACATTCTTGATATGCCCGCTGATGGTGGCCTTGGCCTTGCCGTATAGATCGCAAATCATCGCTTGCGAGAGCCACAACGTCTCGTTTTCGAAGCGGCACTCGATACGTACCTTGCCGTCTGGGCTGGTAAACATTACGAATTCACCTGCTGGGATCGGCATACTCTCGGCACTCGAAGTACTCATTGTTGACCCTCTGGATTTAATTCAGCAAGTACGCGATCCATCCATAGCTGACCATCCACTTGGCGACTTTGTGGATCAACAGGAATAACAGTTAGTAATTGGCTGGCCGCATGTGAAATGCGCAATTTATTGCGTAATCTTCGTTTTTGGTCTTCAGCACTACCTTCGCTAGCCACAGAAATCACAAACAATCTGCGCCCATTTACTTCCAAAAGCTCTCTAAAAAGCCCGTTGATATGGCTGTCATCCTTATGGAATCCGAAACCAATTGCCACAATGGCGTCCGAATCAGCAAACGTATCAAACAGTTTTACGTATCGCCGCGACATCGCGACCGACGTGAGAGGCTTGAGGCCGCTTTGCGTCAAAATGAAAGGTACATGAATCTGGCTAGTATCTACATCTTCAGGGCGATCAACAGTAACAACCGTATTTTTATAAGGGTTGTAGTAATCGTTAACGCTGCCATTCAAATGAATCACTTCTGGCAATGCAACGCCAAGACCAGCAAAAACTTGAGCAAGTATGCTGTTGTAGTTTGCAGTGCCAACTGCAGAAATTTCTACGCCATCCGCAAGTGCGGCTAGATCATGGTAATAACCGTGATCAGGTAGGTTTGCAGCATCTGGGGCTTGTGAATTGATGTAGTGTCGGGCAATTTTTAGGAAAATCACCATCCGGGTAAACTTAGCCCACTCGGTTGATGGTGAAAACAAATACCGGAAATGACTATCGATGAGCTGCTGATAGTCCAATACCGTAGTGAATATATTTTCTAGAACTTGCTGTGCAATTGCACAAAACAGTTGGTTTGCATCCGCATTTTCGCTAAGGTCAAATCGTCGATTTTCTTCTAGCAGCAACTCAAGAGCAGTAGAGCCAACTCGGTTAAACTCCAAACGGAACATGCCTGTTACATCATCGAAGATCGGCAAGTCATCTGGCGCAGCTTCGAATAGCTCCTGATTCAAGCGTTGAACCAAATCTTGACCATGAGCGCCAACCAATAATTGTAAAAAAGCGGTCACGTAACGTTTTAGATCATCGCAATTTGCTGCAAGCTTGATAATGTCCAGCATGGCCGAATAATGTTCAGACCCAAAAAGTTGAACATCGCGAGCCAGCATTTCATTAAGTCGAATGGCATGCTGATAACGCCTCTCGCCGATCTCCACTCCGGTCAGTGCATGAAATACCTCACCGAGTCGAACTCGATCTATTCCAAGATCGCGAATTGCTTTATCGCACTCCTGGTCAAAATTATTGAGCCTTCTAATGATTTCATCCCGCTTGTATTCAATTGAGGACTCAATAATGCTGGTAAATTCATTACGGCCGAATGCATAAATGCTGTTATCAACGTAGCGAGGAGGAAGCCAAAAGGTTGCGTAAGGGGTCGTTGAATCAATAGCCCGTAGCTGGGCCCTTAGCTCCAACTTGTATCGACTTGGATCTTGCCTAAAGAGATCAATTGCAAACTTACCACCACTTGGCAATCCATAACCAATTTCTGCACCCGCTCCAAAGAAAAATCCAAGTTTCATATCACCCCTTTGCCTCTCAGTAACTAACCAATCAATGTCGAACTACACACCAATGCTTTCCCTTCCATTCAAAAACATGGCATATCGTCATTTACCAATAAATTGAAATTTTCCAGCCTTCAGAGCCTGTCAAAAATAGAGCCTTTGTGTGGGTAATACAGCTTCTCATAAAGCCGAGTGGCATATTCATCGGTCATGCCGGAAATGAAGTCGCAGATAATGCGTGCTTTTTGCTGGTCATCTGCGGCTTCGCTGTACTTCAAGATGGTTTTTTCTGGTAGTAGGCGTTTGGGATCTGAATTCAATGCTTCAAAAAGTTCAAAAACCAATTTTTGCCCTTTGAATTCGAGCTGCTGAACATTGCTGCTTTTGATGACTTTCTTCAGTACCAGCTGGAAAATATGCTCAAGCAATTCTTGGTGTGATTGCGTCATGACAGCATTCCACTTAATGAGTTCGCATGTTGCTGAAGGAACTCCTGAATCTCCAACCTCGGTAGCCATAATAAATAGATGAACCAAACCACCGATGGCATTCTTTCGCAGGTAGCTTTCATCAGAAAATAATTGAGTTGCGAGATCTTGACTATTCAAGCCACAAGCTTCAAACAGTGGTTGCTTATCGGCGTTGTGCGATTCCCAATCTTTTTGGGTTACCATACCTAAAGAAATCGCGTCTTCTAGGTCGTGCAAGCTGTAGGAAATATCATCAGCCAACTCCATGATTGAAGTGTCCAGCGCTTTGTGGGCCGGCTTTGAATGCTTTGCAGTCTGTGTATTGAGTTCGGTAAAACGTGTACGCTCAGCCCCACTTAATGGGGTAAGAATCCAATTAACTACATCCTGCTCGCTGTCCATGTAGCACTTTGGAGGATGCTGTTGTTTAGCTTGAGACAGCCAACTTTGCGCAGGTACTGGACCATATGCTTCTTGGCAAACAGTCAAACTATAAGGAGCTGGATATTTTAAGATGCCAAGCAGCAAGCGACGAGTTGGGTTTAAGCCATGCTCCTTGGTGTATTTGTCTAACCGAGACAAAATCCGCAGCGTCTGGCCATTCCCCTCGAAACCGCCAAACTCTCGCATGCACACATTAAGAGCAACCTCTCCACCATGACCAAATGGCGGGTGCCCAATGTCGTGTGCTAAGCAAATCGAGCTGATTAAGGTGTCGCAAGGAAGTGCAGCAACAATCTCAGAATTATCTTCGTGCTTTTTTCTCAACCAATGAACGATTCCCACCCCAATTTGTGCAACTTCCATCGAGTGAGTTAGGCGAGTACGATAAAAATCGCTCTCACCAAGTCCCAAAACTTGCGTTTTTGATTGCAAGCGCCGAAATGCAGCAGAATGAATTAGTCGAGCGTAGTCTTTATCCCACTCGGAGCGAACATCATTTTCACGAGTAGTTGATGGGCCGCGACGTTCTTGCCATGGTTCATGTGACATTAATATTCCTCCTTAATTGATTTGTACGCGGCGCTTGCCGGTTAGCAGGGCTTGCATCAGGGCTTTTTTCTCTTGTTTCAGGCCGTCGAGCTGGGATTGCAGGGTTTCGATTTCTTGGTCGGCTACAGATAAAACAGTGGCGATCTTTTCCTGCTCTTCCTTGCTTGGAATCGGAACAACCAAATTTGAGAATATGGAAATCCAATGACGCTGATGCCCACCCACAGCAAAGTTCAACATCTGCATAGCTTCAAAAACATACTTGATTGATACGCCTTTTTTTGCGACCAAGATTTTCATTGCACTTGATTTTGCCTTGAAGGGAAAATCGACAAATTTACTGTCTGTAGTGAAATCATCAAAAATGATCGCAGGCAGTTCTTCCTGATAAATGCCGGACGTTTCGTCTGTGTAACCCAAGATGAATGTCTTTCCTGCTGTTAGCACAGGGGTTTTGTATTCGTCGCGGTATTCCGTTGAATCAACCAGATATGGCGTCGGCTGCTTATAGTCAAGCAACTCCCCCAACTCAGTGCGATGCCAGTCTCCCTGAAATTTGACGCCATTTTTATCCACCAAGCGTTTTTTGCCGGTGAGCAGTTGTTGCATCAGGGCTTTTTTCTGCTGGCGGGCGAGGTCGAGCAGGCGCTCGGTGGTGGTCATGGCCTGATCCCAAGTCGAGAGGATTTGGGCGATTTTCTTTTGTTCTTCAAATGGAGCCAAAGGAAAATCTATAGAATAAAAATCTTTATGATTTAAGTCAGGTATCGTGCTTGCACCTGCTTTAGTCAAAATAACATGCTGTACTCGTGATGAGCGTAAATAATTGACCAAAAATATACTATCTATTTTTGATCGATTGAAGTCGATAAGGAAGAAGTTATTATGAAACGCGCCTTCAACTCCAGTAACGACAATCCCAGTATTACCTGTTCTAGTCATTAGAACGTCACTGCTGGAACATATCACTCGATCTGATGGTGACTCTACATATTCTCGATCTTGATTTTGTCGATTGATCGACTGAATCGTAATGTATTCTTTTGAAGTTGGCGTGGGGGTTTTCAGCCGGTCTGAAATTGCAATTTGAAGTCCTTGGCGAACCTTTACTATTTCCCCAAACTTCACGCTAGACCAAGCTTCAGGCAGCATACCTAGATCTGAAGGTTTATAACCCATAACCCAACTCCTGAAGATATTTAGCCATCTCGCTTTCCAGCGCATTCAATTGCGTTTTCAATTGTTCGCGCTCGGCACGCACCGATAGCAGGTCGATTTCTGCCTCTTCTTCAAAGGTGTCGACGTAGCGTGGGATGTTCAGGTTGAAGTCGTTATCTTTGATCTCGTCAAAGCTCGCCACATAGGCGTATTTATCAATGCTCTGGCCTTCGCGGTAGGTGCTGACGATCTTGGCGATGTTGTCTTCCGTGAGCTGGTTCTGGTTTTTACCGGCTTTGCATTCGCGGCTGGCGTCGATGAATAGCACGTTGGTATCCGATTTTTCCTTGCTGAAAATCAGGATCGCCGCCGGGATGCCGGTACCGTAAAACAGTTTTTCCGGCAGGCCGATAACGGCGTCGAGCAGGTTTTCTTCGATTAGCTTCTGGCGGATTGCGCCCTCGCTACTGCCACGGAACAGCACGCCATGCGGCACCACCACACCCATGCGGCCACTGCCGGGTTTCAGCGTTTCGATCATGTGCAGGATAAAAGCGTAGTCGCCCTTGGTTTTGGGCGGAATACCACGGCGGAAGCGACTGTATTTATCGTTTTCGGCTTCGTCATGCCCCCATTTTTCTAGGCTAAACGGCGGGTTGGCAGTCACGATGTCGAACAACATCAGCTCGCCGTTTTTATCCAGCAGCTTGGGGTTGCGGATGGTGTCGCCCCATTCGATTTTGTGGTTGTCTTCGCCGTGCAGGAACATATTCATCTTGGCCAGCGACCAGGTCGAGCCGATGGCTTCCTGCCCGTACAGCGCGTAATTTTTGCTGCCGTGATTGCTGACTACTTTGCGGCCACACTTCATCAACAGCGAGGCAGAACCACAAGCCGGATCACAAATGCTGTCGCCCGGCTGTGGGTCGAGCAGCTCGGCGATCAGCTCGGAGACTTCGGGTGGGGTATAGAATTCACCGGCTTTCTGGCCACCGCTGGCGGCGAAGTTTTTGATCAAAAATTCATAGCCATTACCGATGATGTCGAGCGTGCCGACGCGGCTAGGCTTGAGGTTGAGTTCGGGCTTGGCAAAGTCTTCGAGCAGGTGGCGCAGAATAGTGTTTTTCTGCTTTTCTTCGCCCAGCTTGTCGGTATTAAAGCTGATGTCCTGAAAAACGCTTTTGCCCGCGTCTTTGAGCTTGGTGCCGTTGGCTTCTTCAATCGCGTGCAGCGCCTGATCGATGCGCTCGCCATTGCCCGGCTCGTGGCGTCGTTCGTGCAGTTTGTAAAAACTGGCCTCGCGGGGCAGCACGAAGCGCTCGTTTTTTAGCATCTCTTCGATCAGCTCAGGCTCATCTCCGTATTCAGCCTGATAGCCGTCATAGTGGTCCTGCCATACATCGCTGATGTATTTCAGAAACAGCATGGTGAGCACGAAGTCTTTGTAGGTGTCGGCGCTGATGGTGCCGCGAAACGTATCGCAGGCCGCCCATAGCGCTTTGTTGATGTCGTCCTGATTGATTTGGTCGGTCATGGTTATTCCTTGGATGGCAAATTTTTAATGGTTTGTATTGCAGGCGTTGAGTCGGTGAGCAGGTCAGCGGCTAGCTCGTTCGCGATGGCGGCCAGCATTTGCTCGCCGTTACGGCGCAGTTGTTCGATGAGGCGCAGCTCTTGCTGCAGAGTATTGGCGAGGCCAATGATGGCCTGCTGGCGGGTTAGATCAGGTACGGCAATGGGTATCTCTTCCAAAGCATTGCGCTTAATGGCTTTGGTGATGGTACCCTCGGCGTTAAGTTCGAAATAGCGCTGGCTAGGCGGCTGATTAAGAAACCAGCATAGGTATTCGGGTAATAATTGCGGCGCAGTGGCGCGAACAATGAAAAACTGCGGCGCAGCGATGGCCTGCTTGCCAGTTGCGGTGAGAGCGTCATCAATCAGCACCGCGTAATTACGGCTGCCACGGGCGGCGACCAGAATATCGCCGACCTGCAGGCAATCATCACGGCGGCCTGTGGACTCGGTTTCAATACAATCAGCCCAAGCCACACCGCCGAGTACCGAGGCATCTTTCATCTGCACAGCCACAATCCCAGAGCCTAGTGACTCAGGAATCTTCCCCCGAAAGGGATGCCCAGCAGAGATGTTGGCGAGGTGTTTCAGTTGCATGTTTGTGCCGTTTCTTTAGCGATACTGCACAATATTCTTCCTAACAAACCTTGTCAACAAATATTGTTTCTTTTGCTTTACTGCATAAAAAAGCCACGCATTTGAGCGTGGCTTTCAAATTTTGAGCATTGTGAAGCATCCAAATAACAAGCGGATGAATTTTAACATTCACATGATGTCAGCACATGAAAAACAAGCGAGCTGCTTGGCGTAGCACTGCATTTTCTTGCTCAAGTCGCTGTATGCGCTGTTCTAGCTCGTGTGTGGACTTTCGTGGTTCGAGCGTTTTGGTATTTTGCAGTTCACGTTTCATAAATTCTTCGAGCCCAATGCGTTGCCATGTGGCCAGTGTCGATGGGTGAACGTCAAAGCGGCGCGCAGCTTTGGTCAGGCTTCCAACACGGCGCAAGTATTGCAAGGTCTCGATTTTAAAGTGGTTTTGATAAAAATTTTTCATGACGGCATTGAAAACTAAGAATTCCTTAGTATATCTTATGTGAAGGAACTAAGAAAATCTTAGGTATTGCATCTAACTCGGACGTTCGCAATGCCTATCCAATCGCCGTTCCCAATTCGCCTGAAAGAAGCGCGACTCAACAAAGGCTTAACCCAGCTACAGCTGGGAGTGAGGATGGGTATGGATGAAAATAGCGCGAGTGCGCGGTTGAACCAATATGAAAAAGGCAAGCACGCGCCAGATTACGACACGATGAAGCGGATGGCGGAAGAGCTGGGAGTGCCGGTGGCGTATTTTTTTTGTGAAACAGAATTAGAGGCTAGCCTAGTGAAGGAAATGAGTAAGCTAAGCGATGACGGAAAGCGCAATTTGCTCGCCAAGTTGCTCGAACAACAGATCTGAAAACAGGGCGAACATCAGATGTTAAGTCAAAATTCTTGAAAGCAAGGATCTTATTCGGATTGCTCTTCAGCTGCATTTTTATTAGATCTATCTGCATTCGTGGTTGCTATTTTTTTTGCCTGCCTCTTTGTTGCACGTTGAAGTGAAGCAACGTGCTCGTCTTTGATCAGAAAATAGAGTGCACTTTGGATTTTATAAAATCCTAAGTGATTGAGAATCATTAACTTGATTCTTGGGTTGGGCTCAACTTTTCCACCAAGCAATTCTGACACGCTGGACGCAGACATCGTAAGGTATGCTGCAAACTCCTTATCTTCGATCAGACCTGTTGACTGCTGAAGACTCTTTAGGGCATCTGCCCACCTAATTTTGCCTGTTGCATCGTCGATTAGACTTGGATCGCTTATCGACTCTTCAAGTTCCACCGCCTGCCCTGCAAAAGGTGGTTGCGCTCTATTGATTATCATCTATAACTTTACATGTAAATCGATTGGTCGAATCGACCAGTCGACATTGGATTGTAAACTTGACAGTACATATTGTAATTTCTTAATGCAACTCACAGCAAGTTACGTGAAGGAGATTCGCTGTGTCCAACATACTAGTTTTCCCAACTGCAATATTGCAAAAACGCGAAACTAATCAAGCAACTTCATATCGACAACAAACCGTTGCCGAGGCAGAAGTTATGGACAATCTACTGGAAAAATTCCGCCGACACCTAAGAGCCACAAGAGGCAATTCGCAAGGAACCGTTAAGCTAGCATTCGAAAAAATACAAAGTGCAATTCAATTTATTGGAAAACCTATTTGGCTTTGGACTGAATCAGAAATAGAAGAATTCTTTTATTACAAATCAGATGTTTGCTCAATTTCTACATCCACACTAGCAGGCTACCATACCTATTTGCGCAAACTCCAAAATTTTTTATTAATCTCTGATAACCTAAATAGATTTATAAAAAATGAGTTCGGAGCAACATTCTCGAAGTTTGTACCAGACCAAATACCTCTGCCAATAAAAAACAAAAACAGAAAGACCAGAA